>NZ_FNWV01000005.1 GCF_900108555.1 Ruminococcus flavefaciens | reverse complement strand
GAGAAGATGCACATGAGCGAGATATGCATAACCTACGGTCAGACCGAGGCTTCTCCCGCAACTACTATGAGCAAGACCACTGATACTCTTGAACAGCGTGTAAACACAGTCGGCGGACCTATATTCGGCGTTGAGTGCAAGATCGTTGATCCTGAGACAAATCAGGAAGTACCTGATGATGTAGACGGCGAGTTCGTAGCAAGAGGATACAATATTATGAAGGGCTACTATAAGATGCCCGAAGCTACCGCAGCAGCTATTGATCCCGAGGGCTGGCTCCACACAGGTGACCTTGCAAGAAGACGTTCTTCTGACGGCTATTTCAAGATCACAGGACGTATCAAGGATATGATAATCCGCGGCGGTGAGAATATCTATCCGAAGGAGATCGAGGACTTCCTTTACACATATCCAAAGGTAAAGGACGTACAGGTAATAGGCGTGCCCGATGAGGATTACGGCGAAGAGATAATGGCTTGTATCGTTCTTCAGGACGGCGAGACTGCTACTGAAAAGGAAATAAAGGACTTCTGCCTTGCAAGAATGGCAAAGCACAAGTGCCCTAAGTATGTGGACTTTGTAGAAGGATTCCCCATGAATGCAGCAGGAAAGATACTCAAGTACAAGATGAGAGAGCAGGCCGTTGAAAAGCTCAAGCTCCACAAGGCAGACAGTATCGTTACTGCATAATAAGTTTATAGTTTATCAGATGGGGGAGCTTTCCGCAGAAAGGTTCCCCTTATCTTTTTCACAGGTTGACTACCGCTGATTGACATAATAAGTAATATGCTATATACTTATATAAAGATTGCTTTTTCTTCAAGGAGAACTAATATGGGAAACTTTTTTACATCTACTCAGATATACAACAACGAAAAGCTCGGCAAAGATGATTTTATATTGAATTTCTGCAAGAAAATGGAAGAAGAGGGCTATGTCCCATGTGACAGTGACGAAAGCGAGATCGCCTATATACTTAGATTTGCGGATAACAGCAATTGGGTGACGATAACTTCGGAAGCCTATGGACAAGGAAACGCACTATCTCACAAAGACACAGGCAGGATAGCCAAAATGCTTGGGACAACCTGTGTTAACACTGTTGTTATCGACAGCGACTGTGCTATATTGGAATTGTATGACAAAAACGGTAAAAAAGCCGATACGTTTACAATTGGACGAGCTGATGATTATTTCGGTGACGATATTCCGCAGCCGTCGGAAAAGATATGGAAGTCATTTCTGAGTAAGGAAAGCACATGGGAGCAATTTTCTGAAATATGTGGCTCTAATGAGGTTTTTGTCGAACATGGTTTATCAAAGCTTGCACCAATTATTGGTATGGATGCCTGCAATATTATTTTTTCAGCAGAAAATGCAGATGAAATGGATACAAGTTGCGTTTTCCTTGATTTTAAGTCGGCAAGGTCTTTTATAACTATGTCCTGTAATGGCAAAACTATGGAAACTCAGCCAAAAAAGCTTACTCTCAATGCGGCGTTCAAGCAGATATTCGGTGAAGCACTTGAACCGTTAGGATTTAAAGCAATCAAAGGTAGATATCCATATCTCGTTAGAGTGATAAATAATGAAATACTTCATGTAATAACATTTTATCCTGCTGATCCTGAATATCCACCAGACAAGGCTATTGTAATCGTGAGTGGTGTAGCTACTGTATATCGCAAAAAAATCACTTTTGATTCAAGCCCTAAACAAAATAAAATGTGGTTAAACTATTCAAGTAAGTTTTACTCATTAATGACAAATGAACCTGATAGAGACATATTACGCCAAATATATAAATCTTGCTATTTTTCTAACAATGTAGAATCAATGATTGAAGTTTTAAAAGTTGGAGTAAAAAATATACAAAAATATGTATTACCTGTGCTTGATAAAATTACAGATATTGATTCTTGTCTTGATTTTTTTGGCAAATTAATGGGACAATGTAATTATTTGAAATGCACAAAAATTTGTACATATTACCCAGATGAAGATGAAGCATTTCTGTATTTCTTATCTGATAAAAAAATCAGTGAACGTCCTGATTTTCTTGAAAACTATTTAAATGATTCTGAATTCCATAAATGGGTACAGAATGAAATAGAAAAAAGAAAGAATGAAAATACTGAGATTTTGAAAGCATATGGTCTTTATAAAACAGATACGAGTTCAAATTGTATCGAATAGCCAAAAAAGCTTACTCTCAATGCTGCATTCAAGCAGATATTTGGCGAAGCACTTGAACCGTATGGATTTAAGACAATAAAAGGCAGATATCCTTATCTCGTTAGAGTGATAAACAATGAGATATTGCATATAATCACATTTGCCAAAGTAAGAGGCATTGAAACAAAGTTTATAGTATATTCAGGTGTGGCAACTATATATAGAAATGAAATAAATTTTGATCAAAGTATATTGTTTAATACTAATTGGTTAATTGATACCAAAAAGTATTGGATGAAAAACTTATATGATGATCCGGACGGAAAAAGCTTTTTTGAAAAACAGTCTTATTATAGTTTTGATGATAACGAAACTTTGCTATCTGCTTTAGAGTTGGCTCTGAGGCACCTAAAAAAATATGTTTTACCTGTTTTGGATAGCGTTAATTCGCTTAAAGAATGCATAAAGTATTTCTGGTGTTATAACTCAAACCTTCGTATTTATTCATTTGACGAGGATTTTCATAATGAAGATAAGAATAATGAAGGTTTATTGTATTTTGTAATTGACGACCACAGTGATATGATGAATGAATTTGCATATTGGAGCGATTTGGAGAAAAAATATGCGGAAAAATATGGAAGTAATCTAAATTCACTTGAATACTACATAGATACTATCAATGATTTTAGAATACAGCAAATCCAAAAACGTGATAAAATATATAATAATGCAAGTGATTATGAAAAAACAATGGAAGAAATTAAAAATAGAATGAAAAAAAATAATGAATATCTTGCAAGTAAAATATAATAACTGGAGGGAAAATAGCTGTAAAAGAAAAAATCTTGAGATTTTAAAATCATATGGCTTGATATGAGCAGTTTTTTCAGAAATATTTGCAAAACCATTGACTTTTATTGAAAACAGCGTTATAATAATAAAGTATAGCAATGACGGGAATGACTGTAACAAATGCGGTGCAGAGAGAAAGCGGTCGGTGTGAGCTTTTACGCATGATACAGGTGCTACCCCTGAGCTACTCTGAGAAATCGGGGCGTATTTCTGCGTTAAGGATATCAAGGAAAGGACTTTGTTCCTTTTGAATTTGGGTGGTACCACGAAAGCCTTCGTCCCATTTATGGCGGCGGGGTTCTTTTTGTTTTAATCCGGAAATACGGATTAAAGTGTAACAGTGTCCTTGATGCGTGATGTAATTACGCATTATGAATTATGAATTAATTAAAAGGAGATCATTTTTATGCAGTGGACAGGTCTTAACGATCTACGTGAAAAGTATTTATCTTTCTTTGAGAGCAAGAACCATACAAGAATGGCAAGTGCTTCTCTTGTACCTCAGGGCGACAAGAGCCTTCTTCTTATAAATTCGGGTATGGCTCCTCTTAAAAAATTCTTCCTCGGGCAGGCTACTCCTCCGAACAAGAGAGTTACCACCTGTCAGAAATGTATAAGAACTCCCGATATCGAAAGTGTTGGTAAGACAGCTCGTCACGGTACATACTTCGAGATGCTGGGTAACTTCTCTTTCGGCGATTACTTTAAGACTGAGGCTATCGAGTGGGCTTGGGAATTCCTCACAAAGACTCTTGCTATCCCTGCTGAAAAGCTCTGGATAACTATTTTCGAGAGCGATGATGAGGCTGAGCAGATATGGGAAAACCATATTGGTATTCCTCACGACAGAATTATCCGTCTTGGTAAGAAGGATAACTTCTGGGAGCACGGTTCAGGTCCTTGCGGTCCATGTTCAGAGATCCACTTCGACCGTGGTGAGGCTTACGGTCCTTTTGAGAGTTTCGAGCAGGCAAGCGACTGCGACAGAGTGATCGAGATATGGAACCTCGTATTCAGCCAGTTCGACAGCGACGGCGAAGGTCACTATGCTGAGATGAAGAGCAAGAACATCGACACAGGTATGGGACTTGAAAGACTTGCTTGCGTAATGCAGGGCGTTGATAATATCTTTGAAGTTGATACTGTTCAGAATATCATGAAACATATCTCTTCAATTGCAGGTGTTGAGTACAAGAAGGACGCTAAGAAGGACGTTTCTCTCCGTGTTATCACCGATCATATCAGAAGCACAACATTCATGGTCGGTGACGGTATACTTCCTTCAAATGAGGGACGCGGCTACGTTCTCCGCCGTCTGCTCAGAAGAGCTGCACGTCACGGCAGACTCTTAGGTGTTAAGAGACCTTTCCTTACAGAGGTTTGTGATACCGTTATAAATGAGAACGCAAACGCTTATCCCGAGCTTGCTGAAAAGCGCGACTACATCAAGAAGATCATCGGCGTTGAGGAAGAGGCTTTTGCAAAGACTATCGACAAGGGTACAGAGCTTCTCAATCAGTTCACAGAAAAGCTTTCTGCTGAGGGCGGTAAGGTTCTCTCAGGTGACGATGCATTCAAGCTCTCCGATACATACGGTTTCCCTATAGACCTTACAGAAGAGATCTGCGAGGAGAAGGGCTATACAGTTGACCGTGACCGCTTTACAGAGCTTGCTAAGGAGCAGAGAGCAAGAGCTAAGGCTGACCATGCTGCTAAGGCAGGTTCTTCATGGGCTGATAACAGCATAAAGGTAGATGCTCCTGCTACTATATTCACAGGTTATACTGATTTTGAGGCTGAGGACGCAGAAGTTCTTGCTATATATAAGGACGGCAATGAAGTTGAAACTGCTTTAGAGGGCGATGATGTAGTTATTGTTCTCGATGTTACTCCTTTCTACGCTGAGAGCGGCGGACAGGTAGGCGACACAGGTATGATAATCAACGGTGCGAATATCGCTTCTGTTGATGATACTATAAAGTCTGAGGGACACTTCCTCCACATCGCTACTGTGGAGCAGGGAAGCATCTCAAAGGGCGACAAGGTCATTGCTCAGATAGAAAAAGACCGCAGAATGGCTATCATGCGCAACCATACTACTGCACATCTTCTCCAGCACGCACTCAGACAGGTACTTGGCGACCACGTTCATCAGGCAGGACAGCTCGTTAACGAAAAGGCTTGCCGTTTCGACTTCAACCACTTCAGTGCAATGACTGAGGAGGAGATAGCAAGAGTCGAGGATATCGTAAATGCTGAGATAATGTCCGCTTTCCCTGTCACTATGCAGGAAATGCCTATTGAAGAGGCAAGAAAGCTTGGAGCTATGGCACTCTTCGGTGAAAAGTACGGCAATACTGTCCGCGTTGTAACTGCAAACAAGTCAGTTGAGTTCTGCGGCGGTACTCATATATCAAATACTTCTCAGATAGGTCTGTTCAAGATAGTTTCTGAGAGTTCTGTTGCAGCAGGCGTAAGACGTATCGAGGCTGTAACAGGTATGAACGTTATCGCTCTTCTCAACGAGTTCAAGAGCACTATCATCAAGTCCGCAAAGGCTCTCAAGCTGGCTAATATTACAGAGCTCCCCGAGAAGTGTGCTGCTATAGCTGCTGAGTCAAAGGAGAAGGACAAGAAGCTGGAAAGTCTTACTCAGCAGATTGCTAACTCAAAGACTGCTGCTCTCTTTGACAATGCAAAGGAAGTCGGCGGCGTGAAGATAGTTTCTGCAAGAATGGACGGCTCTGCTCCCGATGCTCTCAGAAAGCTTGGTGACAGCGTAAAGGACAAGGACGAAGCTATAATCGCTCTCTTTGCAGGTACTATGGGCGAAAAGGGTACTTTCTACTGTGTCTGCACAAAGGACGCTGTTGCAAAGGGTGCCAATGCTGGCAAGATCGTCCGTGAGATAGCTGCTGTTACAGGCGGTAAGGGCGGCGGAAAGCCTGACGGTGCTATGGCAGGTGCAGGAGATATCTCCAAGATCGACGAAGCTATGGGTAAATTTGAAGAAATAGTAAGTGCATCACTCTAATAAATATATCGGAGCGGTATCTCCGCTCCGTACATCTTAATATAAAGGAGAATTATTATGGATTGTTTATTCTGCAAGATCATTGACGGCGAAATTCCAAGCACTAAGGTCTATGAGGACGAATTCGTTTTTGCTTTCAAGGACATCGCTCCTATAGCTCCTGTTCACTATCTGATAATACCAAAGGTACATATCTCATGCGCTAATGAGATCACTGAGGAAAACTCAAATGCTGTAGCAAAGGTATTCGAGGCTGCTGCTAAGATAGCTAAGGCTGAGGGCATCGAAAGCTACCGTATAATCAATAACTGCGGCGACGATGCAGGTCAGACTGTCAAGCACCTTCACTTCCATATGCTTGCAGGCGTTAAAATGGGCTGGGGACCTGAGTCTCTCGGCAAGACTGAATAAGGAGAAGATGTTATGGCAAATACTTATAAAATGACTATTGCAGGTCTCGAGAGAGAGCTGCCTATATGTCCTCTCAACGACAAGATAGATATTGCGGCTTTTGTAATGTTCTCTGATGTTGAGCTTACTATGGCTGTTGCAAGTGAGCTCCTTAAAAGATCTCCGTATTTCGATGTGATCCTTACTGCTGAGTCTAAGGGTATCCCGCTTGCTTACGAAATGTCAAGAAGCAGCGGCAAGCCTTATGTGGTTGCAAGAAAGTCTGTAAAGCTTTACATGACAGATCCTATTGCTGTTACTGTAAAGTCTATAACTACTGCTGCTGAGCAGACACTTTATCTCTCTCAGGAAAAGGCTGAGATGCTCAAGGACAAGAAGGTGCTCATCGTTGATGACGTTATAAGCACAGGTGAGTCTCTTACTGCACTTGAAAAGCTTGCAACTGAGGCAGGGGGAGATATCACAGGTAAGTCGGCTGTTCTCGCTGAAGGCGATGCTGCTGACAGAAAGGATATCATCTTCCTTGAAAAATTACCTCTCTTCTTTAAATAAGGAATAAAATTATGAAGCGAAAAATGATTGGTGCTGCGGCAGCGTATATGGCGGGATTATTTTTCGCTTCATTTTTTACCGATCCTGCGCTGCTGATAGTTCTTTCGGCAATGATAGCTGCTGCGCTGATTATCGTCAGGAAGTATGGAGCGCGGAAAGGTGACTATATAGTTCTGGGATTATTCTTCGCCGCGTCAGTTTGCGCCTTTTCGGCTTATTCTGCCGTAAGATACTATCCTGTGGTCGCTATGGACGGCAAAAGCGGAAGCTTTAAAGGCGAAGTTTCAGATGTAGTACGCTATGAGGGTGGAAGTGCTTCCTATATCCTCAGCGGCAGGATAAATGATGATATATCTGCAAAAGTAAGCTTTTACAGCAGCTCCTGTGAGGCTGATTACGGAGATATCATATCAATTGAAAGCTGTGACTTTTCAAAGCCGTCAAAGGATTATTTCTTTGACAGCGAAAGATACTATAAGTCCGACGGAGTTTTTCTGAGTATCGGTAATGCCGAGGGTGTAAAAGTTGAAGCAAAGAACAGCCGCAGCCTTAAAAAGCTTATTGTCAGTTACAGAGAGGATATTATTTTCGATTTCCGAACTGAGCTTGGCAAGGACAGCGGCGACTTGCTTTCTGGAATGGTGTTCGGTGAAAAGCGCAGTATGGACGTTAATCTGAAAACAGCTGTATATCGCAGCGGTATCGGGCATATGCTGGCTGTTTCGGGACTTCATGTTTCCGTTGCTGTATTTGTCCTGATGACGCTGCTGAGTATGCTTCGTGTAAACAGATATGTCTCTTTTGCAGCAATGGAGCTTATCCTCATATTTCTTACGGCTATGGCTGATTATCCTGTTTCTGCTGTAAGAGCCGCCATAATGATGAATTTCATGTACGCGTCAAGGCTTTTCAGACGGCAGAACGATACCTTTAATTCTCTGGCAGGAGCAGTACTGCTCATATGCCTGTTTCAGCCCTATGTTGTTTATGATGAGGGCTTTATCCTGTCAGTTGCAGGTACCTTTGGAATAGGCGTTTTTGCCCAGTATATGACCAAGGATATGCCGAAGGAAAAGCCGCTCCAAAAGCTTATAAGAAGCTTTGCGGTGATGTTTTGTACTACTGTGTGTGTATTCCCGTTTTCTGTGCTTTTCTTTGACGAAACATCACTTATATCACCTTTGACTAATCTCATAGTTGTGCCGCTGTGCTCACTGTCAATGGTGATCGGACTTGTTTACGCATTTACAGGCGGTGTGTTTGATCTGCTGCCTGTTTCCAAAGTATTGAATGAGCTTGTTCTGGAGATGTCGGACAGACTGGCTCATATAAGGTGGACACATTTCTCCTGCGACAGTAAAGCTATAGTTGCTCTTCTTCTGATATGTACGTTTATGGCAGTTGCTGCGGCTGCTTTGTTCCGCAGCAGGAGATTTATCAGTATATGTATCTCTTTATCGCTGGGAGCTGTGTTTATAGGTTCGGGAGTTCATCGTATAATGAAGAACTCCGTTCTCACAGTAGCTGTTCTCGGAAAGGGCAATAATGCTGCGGTCGTGGTGTGCAGGGACGGTTGTACTGATATAATCGACCTCAGCGGTAATTACCGATCGGCTTCCTATGTGAGAAAATATCTTATGAGAAACGGTATTTCAGCAGCTGAAAACGCAGTGCTCACGGCAAAGGTGCAGTCAGCTTTTGCTTCATATGATAAGGAACTGGAATTCACTGATATCGGAAAATGGTTCGTATTCAGCGATACGGATATAGCAGGTGCATCGAGTAAGGATATGATATATTTCTATGACAAGTCTGTTTCCATAGAGCACGATGATCTTCATATAAGGTTTGATGACGGCATACTTACTGTGGGAGATAAAAACGGTGAGATAGCTTTTGTGAAGTTTTCGGATATAGACTCCGCTGACAGTGATATTACAGTGTGCTGCGGAAAAGCTCCAAAGGACGCAGACAACAGCGCGGATAATATTATCTACCTTGATGATAACAATAATTTTGAGATAGTGCTGTCGGAGAAGGGCAGCTGTATGATAAGGAGGCTCTGATGCCACAGACTGATCCTAAGACTATAAAGGCTCAGCTCAGAAAAGGTGAACTGAAAAATCTGTATTACATTTTCGGCAAGAATATCCCCGAGGTGGAAAAGCTTACAAAGCAGATAATACAGGCTGCGGTGGGGGACAATGAGGAATTTGCTCTCAATAAGCTTGACGGTCGTTATCTCGATACCTCCGAGCTTTATGATATGATACAGATGATGCCTATGATGTCGGAATATAACTGTATACTCATTAATGACTATAACTGCGAAAAGCCCCGTGAAAACATGGCAGGTCTCCGCAGTGACGATCTCAATAAAAAGCTTTTGGAAGTACTTAAAGATATACCGTCTCAGACTGTGGTCATATTCAATGTTACGGGCTTTGAGATAGCGGTAAAAACTGATTATAAAACAGGCAGGAGCACTATCAAGGACAAGAACAAAAAGCTTGCTGACCTTGCCGAAAAAGTCGGTGAGCTTGTTGAGTGTCCTATCAAAAGCGAAAATGAGCTCGCAAAGGATATCGCTGCAAGCGTTTCCGCAAGAGGAAGCCTTATATCTCTTGATAACGCCCGTGAGCTTGCTGTTATGTGTCAGTCCGATACCCTCACTATAAAAAATGAGATCGACAAGCTCTGCTCTTATGCAGGAAACGGCGAGATAACTGCTGATATTATCCGTAACCTCGTTCACAGGCAGAGCGATGTTACCTTTTTCAAGCTGGCGGACGCGGTCTCTGCTTTCAATAAAAGAGCTGCTTTCGAGGCTCTTGATGAACTGATGCAGGACAGGGACAACAGAGGTGCTGTACTGGCGAATATCACTGCTTCGTTTATTGATATGTACCGTGCTGCCTGTGCAAGGAAATGCGGAAAACAGGTGGCTGATGTGAAGGCTGATTTCGCTTATGTATGGGAATTCAAGGTGAAGAATGCTTTCCGTGACAGCTCGAAGATGAGCATACGCAGACTGAGGGAGTGTATCAGGATACTGAGGGATACCAATATCACCCTTAACTCAGGGGGCTGCGACGAAAAGACCGTACTTGAACAGACTGTTACAAAAATGCTTATGACTAAAAATTAGCGGAGGATTTATGATAAAGTTAGATGAAGCCATTATCGTGGAGGGGAAATACGATAAGATAAAGCTTTCGTCAATAGTTGACGCTGTTATCATCGTTACCAACGGCTTCGGTATTTTCAAAGATACGGAAAAGCTTGAGCTTATCCGCTATTATGCAAATAAAACAGGTATTATCATACTCACGGATTCAGATGCGGCAGGTCGCAAGATACGCGGTTATATCAAAGGAGCTGTAGGCAGCGGCAGGATAACAAATGTGTATATCCCCGATGTTTTCGGCAAGGAAAAACGCAAGACTAAGCCCTCCGCCGAGGGGAAACTGGGCGTTGAGGGGATAGATGCGGATATTCTGAAAGAGGCTTTCAGAAAGGCAGGCATCACTGCTTCCGAAAATAGTACACGCTCCGATATAACTAAGCTCACTCTCTATGAGCTCGGACTCAGCGGCGGTTCAAACAGCAGTGTACTCCGTGAGAAGCTTCAGGTAAGTCTCGGTCTGCCGAGACAGCTTTCGGCAGGTGCTCTTGTGGAAGTGCTGTGTACCATGATGAACAGCAGTGAGCTTGCGGAGCTGACAGAAAAAATAAAGGAGGAAAACAATGGTATATAGCAGTCTGATGTTTATATACGGGTTCCTGCCGGTTGCTCTGCTGCTCTATTATCTGACGCCGAAAAGGTTCAGAGAATATGTAATGCTTTTTGAGAGTATGGCTTTCTGCTGCTTTATAAGCCTCTATTTCCTTTTATTTATCGCTGCTTATTCCATTGTGAATTACCTGTTCGGTCAAATGATCGGCAAGCTGAAAAAAAACGAAAAGCTTGCTGCAATACCGCTGACTATTGGTATCATATTCGATCTGATAATGATATTCGGATTCAGAACGAAGTATTTTGTGTGGCTGCATGATATGCTCCATGCTCCCGAAGGATTTTACCCCATAGGAATATCCTTTTTTACCCTTTCTGCCATCGGTACGCTCATAGATACCTACAAGGGAAGGATAAAGGCAGACATGAGCTTTGTCAGATATTCGCTATATATCATGTTCTTCCCGAGAATTATTATGGGACCGCTGCTCAGATACGGCGTGTTTGCCAAAGTACTTGACAGCCGCAGAGAAAACCTTACAAATATAGGCATAGGTATGTCCTTGTTCATAAAGGGACTTGCTAAAAAAGTCATTGCTGCGGATAATCTTTATATGCTTTACTCCGCTGTACGAAGCAGCGATGTGAGCACTATCTCCGCTGCAAATGCATGGCTGGGGATTACAGCTTATCTTTTCTGTCTTTACTTTAACCTGTCGGGATTTGCTGATATGGGCACGGGAATTGCTTACTGCTTCGGTCTGAAACTGCCGCAGAGCTTCAATTATCCGCTGCTCAGTACAAGGATAAAATACTTTGCCGCACGGTGGCAGTCTCAGGTCATACAGTGGCTCAGAAGGTACATTACCAAGCCGCTGTACAGTGCGTGTACAAAAAAATGGATAAGAGAGATAGTATTTGTAGGCGGCTGGACTCTTTTCGGATTTTGGTATACCGTTTCATTAAATGGCGTAATATGTGGATTGATAATGGGTATAGCTCTTATTATCGAAAACTATGTACTGCCTGAGAAGGTCATGAAGTTTACAGGTATTATTTATACTTTCCTCGTGGTAATACTGTGTACCGTTTTCCTTTCGGGAGACAGCCTTGCTTTTTCTGTAAAATATCTTCTGGCGATGTTAGGCGGAAATGGTATGATAGCAGATGCTAAGTTCTTCTATCTTGTGAAGTCGTATATTGTTCTTATTCTGATAACCATGTATGCTTCCACAAGTCTTTTCAGAAATATGATGATACGTTCGGGAAAGGCAAAGATACGCAGTATTATTGCTGTTGCCTCTCCTCTGATAGCTGTAGCTACACTTATCATATGCACTGCACTTATCTCATACAGCGGAAGCTCGGATATGCTTCTTATCTATTTGTAAGGAGGGATAACGTGAATAAGCTTAACAGGACAATGAGTATCATTACGGCTGTATTATCATTGACTGTCATTTCTTCATTGAGTCTTATGTCTTTTTTCGGAAAAAAGGTGCAGTGGTCATTTGAAGAGAACAGACAGCTTGCAGCTTTGCCTGAGCCCTCTTTTAAGGAAATGTACAATGGTGAATGGTCTGAAAAAAACGACAGATACGTTACGGACCATTTTGTTGGACGCAGCAAATGGATATATGCAAGCAACCGTATGCAGGAAGAAATGACAGAAAGTATTGTGAACGGTGTCTACGTCAGCAGCGAAAGACTGCTTGATACAGTGATACCTGAACAGGATAAAAAGGCTTTTTCGGATAATATAAGCTTTGTCAATTCTTTTTCAAAGGAGTATAAGGATACTACAACAGTTTACTTTGCTGCTATCCCGTCGTCTACGGGGATATATGGTGATATCCTTCCTTCGGATTTTATAAGCCGCTCGGACAGTCAGCGGATAAATGAGCTGTATGAACAGCTTAGCAGCAAAATTCGATGTATCGATGCTTATAATATCCTTAAAATGATGAAAGATAATTACATTTTCTACCGCAATGATACTAAATGGACAAGCTATGGGGCATACTGTGTTTATAAAACAGTGATACAGAAGCTCGGTTTTCAGCCAACTTCTTATGATAAGTATTCCATTGAACACGTTTCGGACAGTTTCAGAGGTGACCTGTATAACAGGACTCTCTCTGATAAGCCAAAGGCTGATATACTTGATATATATTATTATCCCGACGGTGCAGAAGTGATATCCTGCGAGAGAGTTCTCAATGACGGTTCGGTGTCGGAAGGGGAGATCTATGACAGGAGCAGGCTCGGTTCAAGTGATAAGTATTCCATGTATCTCGGAGAAGACGTGCCTGTGCTGAAAATAAAAACGTCTAACCAGAACGAAAAGAAGCTCCTCGTTATCAAGGACAGCTATGCGGATTGTTTCATTCCGTTCCTCATTCAGCATTACAGCGAGATCATCGTCGTATCTCCCGATCAGCTTGACCGACCTCTTGCTGATATCATAAACATTAACGATTACGGACAGACATTGTTCCTTTTCGGTATCAATGATCTTGATGAAAAAATATCTTTTTAAGAAAGGATCTGATTATATGAAGGCTTTAGTTACAGGTGCAACATCAGGTATTGGACAGAGTATTGCAAGAAAACTTGCCAAGAGAGGCTGGGAGCTTATCCTGACAGGACGCAATGAGGATATGCTCAGAGAAATGCAGAAAACTATCGGAAAGGGTACAGAGATAATCGCTGCCGATCTTTCAAAGCGTGAAGAGGTATTCAGAGTTTACGAATTCTGTAAGGGAAAAGATGTGGATATGCTGGTCAATAACGCAGGATACGGTCTTTTCGGCAAATTCGATGAGACTGATATGAATGACGAGCTTGCTATGATAGATCTTAATGTAACGGCTCTTCATATACTTACAAAGCTTTTCCTGCGTGACTTTAAGAGGAAGGATTACGGTACTATCCTCAATGTTGCTTCTGTTGCAGGCTTTATGCCGGGACCGCTCATGGCGACATATTACGCTACCAAGAATTATGTGCTCAAGCTCTCTATCGCTATATATGAGGAGCTTCGCAGATCAAAGTCAAATGTTACTATCACTGTTCTGTGTCCCGGACCTGTTGCTACTAACTTCAATAACCGTGCAGGCGTAAGCTTTTCAGTAAAGCCTATAACTGCTGATTATGCTGCTGAATATGCTCTGCATAAGGCTTTTACAGGCAAGCTGTTTGCTATCCCCGGACTTACCGTAAAGCTCGGTGCGTTCGCTTCAAGATTTGTGCCGTATAAGATACTTTCAGCTATCGTATATAATGTTCAGCAGGCTAAAAAGACCTCGGACGGGAAGGACAGGGCATTGAAATAATGAGAGATATCAGCTACAGAGTAGCTCTCGGTGGCATCGTTTCCGCTCTTTGTCTTGTTACGATGTTTCTTGCAGGAGTCATTCCTGTACTCTATCTGCTGCTTCCGGGAATAGCGGGTATCCTTCTTATGATAATAGCTGTTGAAGTCAACACAGGCTGGGCGTTCCTCACTTATCTCGCCGTCAGCCTGCTGTCGGTCTTCGTTACATTCGATAAAGAAGCGGCTCTTGTTTTTATAATGTTCTTCGGACATTATCCAATACTCAGATTTTATATCGAGAAGATACCGCTGAAGCTTATTAAGCTTCTGATAAAGCTTGCTGTTTTCAATGTGTGTATCATAGCTTATTTCTACGTTACTGTCTATATCTTTGGACTTGATGAGATGCTGGAGGAGTTCGATGAGATTGGAAAATACGGAGCATATATCATGCTCGGCATATCCAATCTTGTATTTCTTGTCTATGATATCGACCTTGTTTTCATGTATAACCTCTATCGTAAGAGACTTATGCCTAAATTCCGCAAAAAAAGATGACCGTGACCGTTTTTTCCAAAGCGGCTGCGGTCTTTTCTTTTATACTTGATTTATTAATATTTATGTGCTATAATAAAAAAGTAATTTGACTTAGGAGTGATATTTTGAATACTATAGCAATAATCGGAGCAATGCCATCAGAGCTTGCTGATATCAGAGAAATTCTCGGTGAAGCAGAAATAAAGCACATATCAGGCTTCGACTTTTACATCAACAACAAAAACGGCAAAACTGTGATAAATGCCTGCTGCGGTATAGCTAAGGTAAATGCAGCGGTTTGTACACAGGTCATGATAGATAATTTCCACCCCGATTGTGTGATAAATACGGGTATCGCAGGCGGTATGAACAGTGCAGTTAAGGTTTGCGATGTCGTTATATCCACAGAAGTACTTCCTCACGATCTCGACCTTCATTTCCTCAAGGATTACCCACCTTATTGCGGCGTATTCAAGGCGAATGGCGCGCTTATGGATACAGCTGAAAAGGTTTGCGGAGAGTTTGGCGTTAAGTCTTTCAGAGGCCGTATCGTTTCGGGCGATGCTTTTATTACAAGCAATGTTGTAAAAAAAGCTATCCAGGAAAAATTCGATCCTTATGCCGTTGATATGGAGAGTGCGGCAGTTGGTCACTGCTGTTTCCTCAATGAGCTTCCTTATGTCAGTGTGCGCTGCATTTCCGATAATGCAGATGATGAGGGAGCAATGTCGTTTGACGAATTTGAAAAGATCGCAGCTAAGCGAGTTGCGGAGATAGTACTTCGTATGGCTGAGCTGCTCTGAAAGGAGTTTTAATCATGAAAAAATTATTATCAATTATGTCATCAGCAGTTATTGCTGCCGGTATGGTCTCAGCATTTACTGTAAATGCAGCTGATGTGGCACCATCAGTATATTTTACTGTAGACGATAAGGCTGACGGTGTTGAAACACTTAAATTCGGTGCTATCTTTGTAAATACAAAGGAAAATACTTCAGCTATCCCATGTGCTGTATACCTAAAGGACGAAAGCAAGAAGGCCGGACAGATCTTCGTTAAGGCTATTGCTGACAAGTCACTCAAGCTTTCCGACCTTACAGGTCCTAACGCACTTTACAAGGGTGCTCCTTATAAGGGATTTGAGACTGATGACAGCATGAACCTCAATACCTTTGAGGATCTTAATATGATCGCTGTAAACTATTCAAAGGTTTCTTCTGAAAAGCCTATGGAGCTTAACGGTGAGAAGTCTGATTCATATCCGCTTGCTTGCTTCAAGGCTAAGTTTGCTGATAATGCTGAAGGCGGCACATATAATCTCAAGGTTTACAGTGAGGGTGCTTATTTCAGCGGTATCATTCTCCGTAATGGTGACGGTACATTCAAGGAGTATGATCCTTCCGAGAACAGCAAGCCTATGACTATAAATGCTTCTGACAGAAAGCTCGGCGATATCAATAACGACGGCAAGTGGGACTCTGTTGACGTTTCAGGTATCATGAAGGAGTATTCAAGAGTTTCATCAGGTAAGGACGGTATCTTTGACGGTAATCAGAGAGCTGCTGCTGATATCAACGGCGACGGTCTTGTAGACTCTGTTGATGCAAGTAACCTCCTTGCTTACTACGCTTACCTTTCAGGTGACGGTACTTCTTCACTCAATGATTTCGTAAAGAACAGAAAGTGATAATATAAAAAAGCAGCCACAAGGCTGCTTTTTTATGGAATTAAACAAAATCGGGAACATTTTCATGTTCCCGTTAATTTTTTATAATGACTTATTGAGACTGCTGAATGCGTTGTCTACTACCTTTTGCTCAGGTGCCTTTGTAAAGCAGCTTACTATCGGTACGATAAGGAGCGATACGATCATTGAAAATGCTCCTGCATTGATAGGTGAGAGAAGATTTAACGGGCAGTTCATTTCGATTATGGACTGCTTGAGTCCGCTGAATGCTTCGATATTCATGCTGAACAGTACCATGTGTGTTACGCTTATGCCAACACCTGTGATGAAGCTTGCTGCACAAGCAGCAGGTGATGCTTTCTTCATGAACAGACCATAGAGAAATGGTCCGAGAAATGCACCTGAAAGTGCGCCCCATGAGTAGGACATGAGAGTTGAGATTGATGCGTTCTTGTTGCAGGCGATTATTACGGAGATTATAAGGAATACTGCAATGAATATACGCATGAACTTTACCTGATGCTTATCGTCGAAGCCCTTGATACGTGGCTTGATAAGATCGTTTGTAAGTGTTGAGCTTGATGTGAGTACAAGTGACGAAAGAGTGGAAAGTGAAGCAGAAAGAACGAGTACAACAACAAGTCCGATAAGAATATTTGGAAGTGCCTGATGTATAAGTGCAGGTACCATTGTATCGTATACAGGCTTTCCGTCAACTGTATCGATAAGTGCTCTGCCTGAGCCGTCTGTACCGTCAAGTGTACAGTAGAGTCTTACAAATCCGCCCATGAAGTATGAGCCGCCAGCTACTACGATAGCAAAGAATGTGGAAATGATAGCGCCCTTCTTGATTGCCTGCTCGTCCTTGATAGCGTAGAACTTCTGTACCATCTGAGGAAGTCCCCATGTACCAAGTGAAGTAAGGATAACAACGCCGAGAAGGTTTATCGGATCAGGTCCGAACATTGAACCGAGTGTTCCTGTTTCGGTCTTGCTGTCGGAAATAGTGTTGAGTGCATCAAGTGCAGCAGAAAGACCGTCCTTCTTCTGTACTGTAAGTGCTACGACTGTTCCGATACCTATGAGCATGATGATGCCCTGGAAGAAATCGTTGAGAGCTGTTGCCTTGTATCCGCCGAGTGTTACGTATACAGCAGAAAGTACAGCCATTGCGATGATTATGTATGTTGCACCGTTTTCGCCAAGCTTGAATACCATTCCGAAGAGACGTGAAAGTCCGTTGTATACAGATGCTGTATAAGGAATGAGGAATATGAATACGATAAGTGCTGATGCTGTTTTGAGCTTTTTGGAGTTGAAACGATGTTCGAAGTATTCAGGCATTGTTTTTGCTCCGAGGTGATTTGACATAAGACGTGTTCGTTTGCCTAAGAGGAAGAACGGTATAAGGCTTCCGATTATGGCATTGCCTATTCCGACCCATGTTGAAGATGCTCCGTACATCCAGCCGAACTGTCCTGCATATCCTATGAAAACAACTGCTGAGAAATAAGTTGTTCCATAGGAGAATGCTGTCAGCCATGAACCGACATTTCTTCCGCCAAGCATGAAGTCCTCAGATGACTTTGTTCGCCTTGACATATAAATTCCTATACTTACCATTATAGCGATGTAAATGGCAAGTATGACGAATGTAGCGACTTTTGCGCCCATTTGTATCCCGACCTTTCAGTTGCTTACAGTGTAAAATGATAAACCTGTAAAGCTTTAAATGAATAAAGTTATAAACCAAGACTAATTATACAATATTATTCATAATTTGTCAATACCTAATTATGAAAAATAGCTATTTTACGTAAATAATTTGTTATACCAATCAAACTGTAAAAATTAAATCGTGTATTATTGACTTTGTATTTGCAATATGGTACAATAGAAGCGATGAATTATGCTTTAATTTAATAATGGATTTAATAATACAACTCGTCAGATTCTCCCTAAAGATCTGAAAGTGATGATTTGGAGAAGATAATATGGGAATGCTGGATTTTCTTAAAGTTAGCAAAGGTATAGCAAATAATATGAATTATGTAAGCTCTGTGCTGGGTACAGGTATGTATTCGGGTCATGTCGGTTCATCAAGAAAGCCCGACGGACGCGGAGTTTTCATAAACGACCTTGACATTGAATATGACGGCGAGTGGAAAGACGGCAAGCTTTGCGGTTTCGGCAGAAAATATGCAAAGGGTTATTATGATATCGGACAGGGCGAGGGTGACGAGGCAAGCAAGTCCCTTGTTTATGCAGGGGATTTTGTGGACGACAGATTTCACGGCAATGGTAAGCAGTACTGGCAGACAGGCAAGCTACAATATGACGGCGAGTGGATGTATGGCTGGAAATGCGGTGAGGGTACTGAGTTCTATGAGAACGGAAAGGAGAAGTACGTTGGCTCATGGAGCAGAAGCAGATATCACGGCAGAGGCGTTTTTACATACAAAAACGGCGATGTCATCGAGGGCGAATGGATAGAAGGACTGCTTGAGGGCGAAGCTCTCTTCAAGACTCGTGAGGACCACTGCGTTTATAAGCGTAATTATAAAGAGGGCAAGGTCATCACAGAGGAGCTTATCAGCGGTACACCAAAGCCTTCTCCCGATGCTAAAAGAGTTATCGAATTCGATAACGGCAGATATGAGGGTGAAGTCGGCTTTACGGGAAAAATGCACGGAAAAGGTGTGTTTACTTATACAAACGGCAATGTTTACGAGGGCTGTTTCAATGAAGGCGTAAAGCAGGGAAAAGGTGTTTTCAGATTTGCTGACGGCGATGTGTATGAGGGCGAATACGAAAACGATATGAGAAACGGTGTCGGCGTTTACAGCTATAAAAACGGAAACAAGTATGACGGCGAATGGTGCGATAATGTCAAAAGCGGTCATGGTGTGTTCTATTACAACAACGGAGACAGATTTGAAGGACGATTTGAAAACAGCCTCAAGCATGGAAAGGGTACTTTTTACTTTAAAAACGGCGATGTTTTTGAGGGGGAGTGGGAAGGTGACCTGCGCCACGGAAAAGGTATACTTACCTGTGCTGACGGTGTGAAAAAAATACAGAAATGGGACAGGGACAAGCTTTTAAGCGAGTCGCCTATATTCCAGTAAATATAAGAAAAACGCTTCAGTTAAACTGAAGCGTTTTTTAGTTCATTATTGTTTGAAAAGGTCGATCTTTGTGAAGTCTGTAAGATCAGGCTCAGTATGCTCGACAGGGATATCCACCTGAAGATCTGTCGTTTTTAAATAATCAATGACCGTTCCATTGCTGCTGACTGTATATTCGATAAGTATACCTGTATATATATCAACAGCGAGAGTAAAATCATTGCCTTTATCATTAACTCCCGATAATTCCGCTACAGTTCTGCCTATACGCTCGGATATGCTGTCTATACGCCAGTTTTCAAAACGCATTAGCCAAGGTAAGGCTATTTGATCGGGCATGAGTATGTTAAATTCTATTCCCATACATGCATTCCATATACATATTGAAAAGCCGTAATCGGGCGGAGCTACGTCAATATATCGATAGTTATCTTCGGTAAGTTTTATCTCATATTGCCAATCATTCGGACTTACAGTGTAATTATTACCATTATAGATTTTATTTATTACTTTTTCGCTGCTTATAAAATTTTCCGAAACAACATCAGTATAGTTGGAACATTTATTATAGCTTTCCTGATTATTAAAATCATCCTGAAAATCTATTGTTGTATAATGTGAAAGGTCATTGGAATAAGGTAAGATCATAGTTCCTTTGGCAGTATCATAGTAAAGATAGCTGTTGAGCATCATATGGTAGATATAGCTTTTGGCTTCAAGGGAATTGATATCATAGCCGTCACTTTGCAAAAGCTCTGCGTAATGCTTTGTATCAACTCTGTATTTGTGTCTTTCGTTCCACGGGATATTAATACTGTGCTCATCGGCAAGCACTCTTGCTTCTTCATATGTTTCAGCATAATGGGGAGCTTCGTGGAGCTGCAATTCTATAAATTCGGGTTCGATATCACTGATATCTGCTGTAGCTTCGGGGTTAGATGCTTCTGTAGCTTCTTCCGCTTCGGCAGGAGTTGGCATTTCTGTTTCCTGCTGTACAGAAGTGGTATCTGTAACCGTATTGGCAGGTTTTGATGTGCGGTTCTTCATTATAAACGCTCCGCCTGCGACTGCGCCAAATACAAGAATAAGTGCAGAAGCTGTCGCAAGAAGCTTCCGCCATACAGGTCTGTGATACGCTTCTACGCCTTGTACAAGAACTATAGTGTCAGGATTTTCAGCTTTTCCTTTGATAATAGTATTTATATCGGCGGCTTCTTCGATAAGTTCGGGGCGTATGCCGTTAATTGCCTTATCAAGCATCTCGGTCGTCATAGCTCAAAACCTTCTTTCTCTAAATACTTTTTTAGTCGCTTTCTCATGCGAAAAAGATTTGAACCTACTGTTTTGGCATTTAGCTTAAATGACTCAGCTATGGTTTCTATGCTGTCATAATACCAGTACCGTCTGATGAATATTATACGATTTTGCTTGTCCTCACTCATAAGGAAAGCATTTATGGCATTGCTGAGTTCAGACATTATACGTGCATCTTCTGGAGTTTTCTTATCAGATACTATGTCGGAAAGCTCTTCATATGACAGGCAGCCGTCACTCTGACGCTTGTTTGCAGTATTATAGCGATATTTAGACAGTGCGAGCCTTTTGGTTATCTGGCATAAATAGGCAGAAAAATGCATAGGACGATCGGGCGGGATAGAATTCCAGGCTTTCATAAATGTGTCGTTTACACATTCTTCCGAATCTTCCTTGTGTTTCAGTATGTTTTCTGCAATACGATAACAGAGCTTTCCGTACTTTTTCTCTGTTTCGGACACAGCACGTTCATCTCTGTTCCAGTAGAGTTCAATAATAGAGCTATCGTCCATATGATCCCTCCTTTCGAGGTCCCTCATTATATTAGACGCAAAAAATCAGAAAATATTGCACATCAGAGAAAAAATTTATATCAATGATCTCAGGCAGGATTTATAATAAGTACAGTGCGTTTATAAGGATACTCATAAATATTTCTTTGAAAGTGAAATATCAGCCGCAATAATTCAACTATATAGGTAAGAGGACCTCATGCCTCATGAAAGGAGGCTCAGCCATGGATGATAATTCGATAATAGAATTATTCCGAAAAAGAGATGAGACAGCGATCGAAGAATTGCAGCGAAAATACCATAAGCTCTGCTTTTATATTGCAGGTAATATTCTTTCTCATCGTCAGGATATAGAAGAATGTGTGAATTCTGCATATTACGAAGTCTGGAGCAATATACCGCCTGATGAGCCGAACGACCTTAAAACATATCTGTGCCATACTGTCAAGAACAAGGCTCTGGACAAGCTGAAATACAATTCCGCAGAAAAACGAAACAGCAAATTCGCTGTTTCGCTGGAGGAGCTTTCCGAATGTATCCCAGATTACCGAGAGGATATTGGCGAGGAAAAAGCTCTTGCCGAGGCTATAAGCCGCTTTATCAGGACACAGGACGAGCTGCACAGAAAAATATTCGTAAGACGTTACTGGTACGGTGACAGTCTTGCAAAGATCGCTGAATACTACGATATAAAGGAGCGCACAGCCGCAACTTATCTTTTTCGGATGAGAAAAAAGCTAAAAGCTTATTTAAAGAAAGAAGGTTACGATCATGAATAAGCTGAAATTATTTAAAGTCATTGATCTTATTGACGACGATCTTATAAAAGAGGCTGAGATAAAACCGAAAGATAAGCCATCATCGGAGAATGAGAGAGAAGAAAATATCATTGTTTCGGGTGTTGAGGTATATAAGAAGAAATGGCAGAGGACTGCCCTTGTCGCAGCTGCTTTTCTGCTGGTTGCAGGTCTCGGTGCAGGGGGAGTATTTATGTTCAGAAATCGTCCGCCTATGCTCGATGATCCTGCTCTGCCGTCGGATATATCGGCAGCTGACGAGACATCACCTTTTGAACGTGTGACCGATAATGAGTTATCTACAACAGAAAAAAATAAAAACGAAAAAGCAACAAAAGAAAGCTCAAATAAAAATACAGCTGTTACTACTGCTGTGAATTCTGAAAACAAATCAACAGTAACTACGGACTTAGACACAATGTACGCTGAAATCAATTTGGTATCTCAACCACAAAGCGATAAATCCACTCAGACACAGGAGACAGGCACAGAAGACTTCATAAATCATGCAAAAGATTTTCCTGTAGTAACTACACCCGACGGCACAGAGCTGCCAATCTCTACAAAGCCTGATAACGTTGAGGACTTCATCAACAATGCACAGGATTTTCCTGTAGTGACTTCGCCTGACGGCAGTCAAAAACCAATTGCCACAAAGCCTATAGTCGATGATCCTGACGGCTTTGCAAACTTTGATATATTTGAAAGCCTTGCAAGTCTGCAATACTCGGCAGATACCTGCGATGGTATTCCCGAATATGTGCTGCTTGCCCCTGACGGAACATGGTATTATATTAACCTGAGTTCAGGCTGGATATGGCGAAAAACGCCCGATCACCAGTGGACTCAGCCGCCTGAAGAAGCATGGCTGACCAAAACTCAGCTGTCTTATCTCAGACAGCATGGCGAAGAAATAGCTATGCACCTTGCTATTTTAGACTGATACACTATAAAAAAGAAAGCCGTATTCACAATGAATACGGCTTTTGACATAGTATCTCAGCTCTGTGAGGAATACTTTTCGATAAGCTCCTGTGCTTTTTCTTCACTGATGTGGAAGGTAGTTCCGCGTTCTACCATATTGGTAAAAACTGTACCGTTCTGGTATACCTTGATAGCAAAGCTGTATCTGCCTAAAAACTGAAGATCACAGCCTATTTCAAGTATGCAGTAATTCTCGGTGCGGTCTATCTGAGAGATACTTTGCGTATAATCATCGAAATTAGAAGATGTTGAAATATCTCTGTCGCCGAAAATAGTATCCCAGATATATTTTTCGTCAGCCCTATACTTTTCATTTCTGTGTGTTGGCTTATACTCATAATAGTAAACGTCGTTGATGCTAAGAGTATTTTCAAGATCAAAGTCATCAATGATCTGTCCTATTGTCTGCGGCTGATACCATACATTACGGTATACATGGTAATTGTTGCTGCCGCTGTACTGTACGGCTACTGCTAACTCTGTAGAAATATCGTTCAGGGCGAACACCTTTCCTGTGCTGCCGTTCTTTTCACGGTCAAGAACTTCATATTCGCCCAGTTCTTCGCCTATTGCAGAAAGTCCGAGAGATGCCCCCGAGTTTATGTATTCCTTGTCATTAAACATTACTTTGAAGTTGTTGTCTTCATCTGTAAAGTCTACGTAATCGTAGTTGATGAGGGTGATATCGTCGTCCTTTTGTGGGATAGGCACACTGCCGAGACCGAGAAGGCTCATCTGTATCTCTCTTGCGTCGTTGTTTGTGAGTCCGTTTCCGTCAGTGTCGCCGTTTACCTGTCCCTGTGCGGTTATGCCGCCGTCTGCGGAGATACCGTATTTATCGGGATTTGCCAGCGACTGCATTATCATTATGGAGTCGGAAAGGTCAACATAGCCGTCAATATTTGCATCGCCCATAGTACTGTCGATCAATATTGGCTCGTTGCAGTAATATGTTACAGGACTAATGTATGCAAGCTCTGTCATAGAGCAGTTGAAATCCAGTTTGTCGCCGTTGCTCTGCATATTGCTGAGAACCTCATAAAGCTTATTATAATCGCCTTCATAGCTGAAGCAAAGCATTCCTTCGATCATGCCTTTATGCTCTTTGAACTCGGGGTATTTCTCTGTGAACTCCGCAGCAGTCATATCTCCGCTGTAGTATGCACTGTCTATGCCTACGTAGTTTTTATTCTCATATACCTTGTAGTGCATCTCAATGGCAGTTACCTCGGGACAAGCCTTTACAAGCTCAAGAGTATAGTCATAGGCTTCTCTTGATGTTGCACTGACTATCTCGTATTCCTTGCCGTTTTTGCGGAAAACAGGCATTTTTAGATTTTCTGCTTCAACTGCTGCCTTGATATCTTCATAGGGGAGCACAGCTCCTTCCTCAACTTTTATGGCTGTAACAACAGATTCTATATCAATAATGTGAGTTTTGTTGTTTTCATCAAGTGTAATGAGAGAGCGGTTAAATCTCCAGTCGGGAGTTGCTTTATCCTTGCCTCCGCTAAGCCATACGTAGTTTCCTGAGATGCCCTGAACAGCTTCGTCAAAGGTCATGCCCTTGTAGCTGAATGATTTTGCAGCTGTTTCCACAAGAGCGGGGGAGTCAGCATTTGCAGGAAGTGCGGAAGCTCCGCCTAATACCATAGCCGCAGCTGCGATGATTGACATAATTTTCTTTTTCATAGTATCAGCTCCTTTAAAATTTTTGAATCATTTTACATTCCGAGAAGTATCTTCTGTAATGCCTGAGCGTCGCCTACTGTAAGACCGTTGCCGTCCATATCGGCATTGAGCTTGCCAAGTCCTGTAAGGTGATTGAAGTCAGAACCGTTTTCACCGTATTTATTCGGGTTTGCAAGTGCCTGCATAATGAGTACAACATCAGCCATATCTGCCTGATCGTCAAGATTTGCATCGCCCTTTACGATATCGGCAGTTTCCGAAAGTACAGTTACGCTCTTTACATTGCTGAACTGTGCAGGATATGTCGAAAGGATACCGCTTCCTGCGCCATAATCAACGTCAAGCTTCATACCTACGCTCGGCTCAGCATTGTCAAGGTATTTTGTGGGGAGCGTAAATCTGCTGTAGTTTTTACTGATAAATGAGTCCTTATCAGGCTTCAATACCAGTGTATTGTCTCTTATTTCCACAACTGTTAATTTCAGAGTTGTGTCTACTTCTTGTGCCTCTTCAACAGCAAAGCTGACTAAAGAGGTATCAATATTGTTTTCTGCAAGAAAAGCCTTTATCTGCTCTGTTACATCTTCGTTTTTCCAGTAGTATTCTACAGTTACTTTGTTTTCGATAAAATCAGGATCAACTCCAAAGACTGTTGCAGGAATATTGTTATCCTTAACGTAGTAATACAGTAATTCGGATATTCTGGTCAGTTCGTTTCCTTCTTCGTCTGTATCAAATGGAATGAACTCTAAGAGCTTATCGTCGATGTTGTTTTTCCATAAGAACTCGCCGAATTTATCGTAGTCATTGGCGTTTTTGGTGTGCCACCTCAGAAATACATATTTATCGGCGTATTTTTCGGATATCTTTTCATTTGCAATAACTTTCAGACTGATCTTGCTCTCTGCTATGAAGTCGTTTATCATGTTCTTTATTGTATCAAGGTCTGTAATTTTTTCGGCTTCGTATGTTTTTTCTTCTGTCTGTATAGCAGTCAGCGGCGATGCAGCTGCAATTGTTGTCAACGGAACAGCTGCGAAACTTGTCAGCATAGAAGCTGCAAATAATGTATTTATCATTTTTTTCATAATAAGACCTCCTTAAATGAAATTATAAGGCGTAATTTTTGCTTTCACTAATAAGTCGTAAAAATACAGATTTTGTCTCACCCTTTTTTCAAAAAAATTCAGAAAATATACGTTGAAAAATTTTTTCGGAAAATTTATAATTTAGGTGAGACATTTTCAGGTTTTTTACGACTTATATATGAAGAGACATATCACTAAACCAAAACGGGCACAGAAAATGCGCCTGCGAAAGGAGTTTAATATGGATAACGGTGCAAGTAGCTACCGCCGTTTCCTTGATGGTGATAAAAATGCTCTTATTGATATAATTGAGGACTACCGCCGCGGACTGGTTCTGTTTATCAACAGCATTACAGGTGATTTCTGCCTTGCTGAGGAAATTGCGGAGGAGACGTTCCTCAAGCTCTATGTGGACAGACCGAAATTCTCGGGGAAGTCCTCGTTCAGATCATGGCTTTATTCTATAGGAAGGAATACGGCTGTTGACCATATCCGAAAAGCTTCAAAACTTGATGAAGTGCCTGTTGACGACTTCTATGAGGTCGCGGACAGGGAGGATATAGAGCAGGATTATATCAAAAATGAGGACAAAAAACAGCTCCTCAGAGCATTGGAAAAGCTGAACGATGATTACAGACAGGTACTGTATCTTATATATTTCGAGAATTTCAGCAACACTGAAACGGCTAAGATAATGGGCAGATCGGAGAGACAAATAAGAAATCTTCTCTATCGTTCAAAGGAGTCTTTACGGAATATCTTAGAAAAGGAGGGCTTCAGATATGAGGGAATATGACAAAAAGACCTTGAAGATCGCCGAGCGAATATTTGAAAAGGGCGATGAGATATTAGAGCAGCGTCAGAAAAAAGCCGCTAAGATACGTCATATCTCCTATGCAGTATCGGGACTTTGTGCTGTACTGATAGTCTGCTTCGGCGTATGGAAGATACTGCCGTCGATCAATAAGCCCGATGGCAGCTTTAAGGATACGGGTACGGTCATTACTACGGAAGCTGCAACTGATACCGTAACTACAGCTTTTACGACAACTGAAAATACAACTGTTACGGAGGCAGCAAATGCTGTCGCTACAATAAAAACTACTGCCGAAAGTACTGAAACAGCGGCGGCTGTAACGGTAAGAACTTCGGCTAACGGAATAACTCCCGTAAGAACAACGACTGTGAATAATACCGTTACGCGCAGAACTACCGCTAAGGCTACTGCAAAAATAACTCATACCACAGTTTATACTCATACTACAGTTAACCAAGTTTCAAGCACAACCGCATGGTCTGGGGAAGAAATTGCCCATATGACCACTTCAAGGGTAAATGAAAGATTAGAAGAATGGTGGACTACTGTAAAAACTACGATTGCAGACATACCTGTAGGACCTGTTACAACTAAAAAAACTTCCGCTAATGTCACTATAATCTCAACGGTAAGCACTCGTGTGACAGAAGAACCTGTTATCAAGCCTGTTACTACTTCGACTTCGGTCATGCCAACCGATATCAATTCATTATTCAAGTTATACCCCGTAAGCGTAAGCCTTGATAATGTAAGATATGATAAGGGTACTGCCGAAAGTAATCCAACAAGCGCAGTAGAAATCAAAATAGGAGATTTTATCCGCAAGGCAAGAGTAACGATATATATTACAAATAAAAATAAAATAGTGCAGACAATGGAAGTTTATGAGATAAAAGGAAGAAGTTCCGAACAGGCTGTTGCTGTAAGGCTGACTGATACCGATGAATATTTTGAATTCAGAAACTATAATTACAGAAAAGAAGATGACGGTTTATAGAAACGAAAGCCCACTCATTTGAGTGGGCTTTTTGCTGTTCAGTTATCGTTTTTCTGATAGTTTGGATCGGTGAACAGGTAGTATCCTTCGGTAAAGCTGTATTCGTTTACCAGTCTTAAAGCAACGGCTTCTTCCATATCAACATCTTTTATAGTGTATACACCCATTGATAATATTTGCCTTGTGCCGTCAGGGTGTATCATTTTTAAGGATACCAAACTGATAAAGTCGCCTATATTTTCGTTCTCTATAAGAGTATTATGCTTTTCGTAGTTAACGTAAGTGCCGTTCTTCTTTATCTCGACTGTGGCAGTTGAAGCAAGAAAGATCTCAGTCATAGTATTTTTATTAGGTGGCGGATCAGTTATTCCACCGCGTGGCGTTGTAGTCTCAGTAGGTGTAGATGTTACAGGGGCTGTGGTGACTACGAAAACACCTGTTGTCGGCGATGCGGTAGTTGCGTGGACTTTGGCTGTAGTTGATGTCTGGGCAGCAGTTGCAGTTGTTGACACGGGGAGTGTAACTGTCGTTAAAGAAGCTGTAGTTGTTGTTGCTTTTCTCGTTGTTACAGAATTTACAGTTGTTCTGTAAGGAACTGTCGTCCTTATGGGAACAGCCGCAGTAGCTTTTGTCTCCACAGCTTTTGTTGAAATAGAAGTTGTTTTTGCGGCAGAAGCTGTCGTTTCCGTCTTAGCTGCTGTAGTCGGCGGGGGAGTAGTCTGTGTGGATATTTCTGTAGTTTCTGCTGTTGCAGCGGTAGTTATAACTATATTGGTATCATCAAAGTTGTTTTTGTTTTCGAGAGAAGGACGGAGTTTCCAGACTCCGAAGCAGACCAGTACAGCGGCACAAAGTCCCGAAGCAGTCAGAGATATCCGTTTGATACGCATTGCACGTATACGCTTGCGTTCAAGAATGGCATCGACTTCCTTCGTGACTATTTCAGCCATTTCTTTATAGTCCATCATACGAATATCCCTCCTTTTCAAGTTGTTTTTTCAATGCGCCTTTGGCACGGTACAGCAGATCGATGACCTGCTTTTTAGATTTCTTCATTATCTTTGCCGTTTCATCGTGATCGAAACCTTCAAAGTAAATAAGATACAATACCTGACTGTATTCAGGCTTGAGCCTGTTTATAGTCCTGCGCAGCCTGATCTTTTCCTCGTCGCTTATATAGCTCTGCTCAATACTTTCTTCACCTGAGATGTCAGCTGCTTCTTCGAGGGGAACTTCACGGCGTTTTGAACTCTTTCTTATATGATCGAGAGCAGTATGCCTTCCTATGGCATAAAGCCATGTCTTGAAAGCTCCCTCGCCCTTGAATTTAGGCTGTTCGGAAAAAAGCTTGATAAATGTATCTATAGTCAGTTCCTCCGAAATGTGGATATCACCGACTATACTGAAAAGGTAAAAAATAAGTCCATCTTTGTAATCGCGGATTATTTCTTCGATCGCTTTTTTATCTCCTGAGAGAAAACGGCTGTAACATTCAGCACCGTTTTTCATAGTATTCTCCCTTCAAAAAATGATCGTGAAATGCAATTGTGTATACATTCTTCTATTAATTAGTCGTATAAAAAGCTGTCAGAATCGCATACCTGTAAAAGGATTTTTAAGATTTGTAATATATGTACAATAACAAAGCTGTCGGTATGGTTATTATAACACAATTTTCGCAGCTTGAAAAGTTTTTTTGAAAAAACTGCGATTTGGGATATGAAAACTGCGACTAATTAGTGAAAAGGCAAATAAGTACATCGGATACATTCAAAACATTCTTATCCGATATCGTAAAATTTTACGACACTTTTTAAAGGAGGTCTTAGTATGAAAAAAATGATCAATATTTTGCTGACAGCTTCAATGCTGGCAAGCTGTATAACTGTTCCGTTTACTGCTGTTGCTGCTCAGTCGCAGAACGTTTCAGTTGAAGCAAGTGCAGAGGAGGAGAACATCAGGATTTCAGATGAACTGAAAAAGGACATTGATGCAGGACTTGAAAAGATAGACGTAATGATGTGGTGTACTTTCAAGATCGACTATTCAAAAATCATTCCAAGGGTAAACAAAGCCGCTGAGGAATATAAAACCACACTGGATACATCAGTATATTCAGAAGAAGAGATCAACGAAATGGTCGGGGCTTATAAAAATGATCTCTCCCAGAAGAAGTATGAGGAAGCTTATGCTGCTATAACAAAAGAAGTCTGCGACTTTATAGGAATTGACGTTTCAGAGGCGAACTTTACAGGAACAGCTCTGAGATGCTCATTAACTCCCGAGCAGATTTACAAGATAGCAGGTACAGACCGTATCAAGGGAAAGGTAATAAAGCAGTCTGAATTTGTATCAGGCGAGGAGTTAGGATATACGCCTGTTGATTGCAGCGACTCTGATATCACATTCGATGACATCAGAGGAATGTCACTTGATGAATTCAAGGTACTGTTTGCAGAAAACGGAATGACAGAAGGTCTGAAATACAGGTTATGGTCAAAAGATGATATGGCACAAATGAATAAGATCGGAAGAGTATGGGTACTTCTTGAGGCTAATCCGTTCCCTGTATCCAATGAAGCGCTTGCAGATGATTACAAGGTATGCTGGGAAGATGACAAGATCATCGAAGAAATGGGACTTCCGACAGATATGTTTGCGATAAAACAGAGAGGAGCTTTAACTGTAGATAAGGGCAATGGCAACGCTGAGTATTGTGCTTTTGAGATCATACCTATAACAGCTCAGGCAGATGATGGTATGTATGCAGCTTGGAATTATGTTCAGTTCAATGAATATTTCGCAGGCTTCTACTACGATTACATAGCTTGTTCTGGTACGCCGAAAGAAAATAATGATACACCGATAACAACAACTACAACACTCCCTGAAGATGTACCTATAACAACTACAACAGTCTCTGTAGAGGTAAAGGAAGCAATGGATAAGCTGAACAAGTATTTTGAGGACAATGGTCTTGATGCAAAGTGCCTGACAAGTGCTGAGTACCCAAGCTACTATCCGCCTCTCGTTATTGAATATGTAGTCGAAAACGTAACGACTGAGCAGAAGAAGCAGATGCTGGAATTTGCTGAGCAGAATGGTATCAGCAATGAGCTCTTCACTCTCGTACATATTATCAACGGCGAAAAGGTATACTGGGAGTATGCTACAGTTAATGTAAAAGGCGATGCAAACTGCGACGGTGAGCGTGATATGTCAGACGTAGTCCTTATCATGCAGGCTCTTGCAAATCCTAATAAGTACGGCGAAAACGGTACAGCAGAGCTTCACCTGACAGCACAGGGCAAGGCAAATGCCGACATGGACGGCGACGGACTGACGGTGGGCGATGCTCAGGCTATACAGAAGATACTGCTTGAAACAAACTGAATACTTAGATGATAATTGATCTTATGAAATGAAAATATGCCCCTGCACTTCATGTGCAGGGGCATAAAAATAAAAAAACGTCGAAAAATTCGACGTTTTTAAGTGCCGCTGACCGGACTTGAACCGGTACGATATTGCTACCGAGGGATTTTAAGTCCCTTGTGTCTGCCAATTCCACCACAGCGGCATAATATGAAGCGGTATATTTTTTATGATATACCGCCTTTTGGTCGAGGTGACAGGATTTGAACCTGCGGCCCCTACGTCCCGAACGTAGTACTCTACCAAACTGAGCCACACCTCGGACAGCATTAATATTATACCTCAAATGAGCGGCGATGTCAAGTAAAAATATCAATAAAATAATAATTTTATTTTTTTACAATATCATTGCAATAAAAAGAGCAGCCTGTAAGCTGCTCTTTTGTGTTTTATTTGATAACGATAGGCTCTGACCAGTAATCCTGATTGTAAATATCAGAGAAACGGTAGAGGATATGACACGCGCCTGATCCTACGTCTGTATTGCTTATGGTCATATTTTCGGAAACTGTTACCTGTTCGCCGATCATGTAGCTGTCCTGATAATTCATATCGTAATCATAGTAATCACAGATGAAATCAAGCTTGTCGCCAACACTGAGCTCTGTAAGATTTTTTGCTACAGCGTTTGTTTCGCCGTTAACGTAGTCTGTTGAAGCTCCTGCGATAAAGCCGTTAGGATTTGCATTGTTGAATACGATTATGAGGTTTACACGCTCACCGTTGAGTAAAGCAGGTACATAACCTGTAATGATAGTATCGTCACCGCTGTTTGTTGTATCTGTATGATAGTATGCTACAACGTTTCCGTTGATAGAGAGCCAGTTCTTTTCAGTATCAGCAATAAGGTCTCCCTCTTCTGTCCAGTCGTAGATGTTGTCGAGTCCAAGGTCGATGTAACCCTGACCGTCATCGTAGAACATATTAAGGTCGAGCTTGTGTACCATTTCCCACTGATTGTCAGCAAGCTTCATAGTATAAGAATCGTTCTGCTTTTCCCATGTGAGCTTTGATGCGTCAAAGTAGTGAGTTGAAAGATACTCTGCTGTGTCGTCTACATCAGTATCCTTCATGAATTCTGTGTTTGTGCTGTCAAGACCTGCTATGCTTCTTCCGCCGCCAAGGAAGCTGGAAAGAAGTGAACCGATCATATCAGAGCTGCCTGAAGAGCCTGATGAACCGCCCAGACCGAACAGTGAGCTGAGGGCTGAACCTGTGCCGCCTGCTGCGACCTGTCCGCCTGTTTCAAGCTTTGCAAACTGCTTTATGCACTTTGAATACTCAGAGTCCATACCGATCTGATTGTATGTATTGCAGGCTGTATCAACATATGATGTACGCTGGTAGGGGAAGTAGATAGATACTCCGTATGCGTTTGTCATATTTGTAGATGTGCGGTTGTACTTGACTGCCTTTTTCAGAGTTTCAGCAAGTGCTTTACCCTCGGCAGTTCCTACATTTTCAGCAAGGTTTACAAGGTCTACCTGATCTATACGTGAGCTTTCTGCAAATTCACGGGTAGAATATCTTGCGTTGGAAATATCCTTATACTCGTCGTTTGAGATCTTTGTGCTTACAGATTTAGCAAAAGCATTGAGATCCTTTGGTACTGTGTTTGAGAATTCAGCAAGGTCGATAACAGAAAGTGTTGTTTTCTGACCTCTGCACTTCTTTGCACACTCGGAAACGAAATCGTCTACAATGTTCTTGCCGATATCAAGTGTTGACATTGAAGTGTTGCTGCCGAGCTTTGTGAGCCAGTTTGTGTAGTACCAGCCGATACCGGGCTCTGTTTCCTCAGATGCGATAAGGTAATCAGCGTGTTCGTTGAGCATGAGTGCAGTTTCTGCTGTTGCCATGAGGCAAGCATCGAAGCCAACGAAGTCGAACTTTACACCGCCGCTCTTGAGTGCCTGATTAACACCTGCAAGGCTCATAGATCCGCTGCTCTTGTTCTTTTCGTCGTATCCGTAGCCTGTAACAGATCCGCCGCCGTGATCCCAGAGGATAAGCTCGTTTCTGTTAGCAGGGAAGTTCTTTGAGCAGTACTGTATGAATGATGCAAGGTTGTTAGGATCAGTCATTGCCTTAGAACCTGCATCATCGGAAAGTCTCATGACCTGTCCGTTCTTTATCTGGTATATCTGGTTTACTTTATTGCTTATGCCTGTTGACTTCCACTTTGAGCAGCCTCCTGTGAATACGATTACGTTTACGTTGTCACCGTAGGAAGCACCTGCCATTTCCTGCATATCGGAAGAAGCCATGCCGTATTTTGATTCAAGGTCAGTACCGCACATATATACCATGATAGTTACAACGTCCTCGTTGTTGCCCTTGATAACTGTGCGCTTCTCTCTTGAACCTGTTGCAACAGATGTATCTACCGCTGTGTCGCTGGTTGCACTGCCTGTAGCAGTATCCTCAGTGCTGAAATCAAAACCTGACGGTGCTGAACCGCCGCCTAAGAGTGAGCCGAGGAGATTTCCGGCACCGCCGCTGCTTCCGCTGCTGCTGCCGCCTCCGCCGCCTGCACCGCTGCCCATAAATTTAAATAAAAGGAAACCGATTATAAGGAGCGTCATTATTCCGCCGCCGCCGGCAGCTGCTCTCTTTACGCCGCCTCCGCCGCCTGTTGATCCGCCTGAATAGCTTCCCGAACCGACAGGACCTGTGCCAAGTCCATCGCCGCGTCTATGTGCTCCATTGCCGCCGGATGTGACGTTTTTACGTCTGTTCTGCGGTCTGTTTTGTCTTGGATCCATATTAACCTCCGTAATTTTTTCTCTTTAGCAGGTAAAATAGGCCTACTTATTAATATTTTACACACTTTCACATAGAATGTCAAGTTAAAATGAATTATTTGTATTTTGTCGAAAAAACAAGCGCAGCGGCAAGTTTATGGCTTGCAGCTGCGCGGAGGTCTGTTATTAGGTTATGAGAAGCTTTCTGAGTCCGATACTGTCGAAGATGTCAACAACTCCGTCATAGTTGATATCTGCATATGCAGAGTTTGTTACGGGTTCGTTTTTCAGCAGGAATTTTTGCAGCATTACAAGGTCTGCAACAGTTATGTCTGTATCGTAATTCACATCGCCTGTACGCAGCTTTTCGGGAGTAAGTATTATTTTCTGGTTTTCAGTGCCCATGTATTCTTCAAGACGGCAGGTGAGTGCGGAAGAATTACTGATGACAGTAACGCATTTTTCGTTCTGTACAAATGAATACGAGCCGTCTTTATTGCAGGTGACTCTGAATTTCTGTGAGCTGTCGGCTGTGTATTCCTTTGCAGTGATATTTCCTGCACTGTCAGATGTGAGTGCGTCGCCGTACTTGTTTATAATTGTATAGCTGCCGTCATCAAGTTTGTTGAATTTCCAGATATGATCGTCTGCGTGATTTAATGAGTCGCCGTTTATTTCATGTATCTGCATATAGCTGTCTAAACCGAATTCTCTGTCTGATGAATTATACAGGCAGTCTGATGAGATGTCACGTATGGAGTATGAACCGTCAGCTACGGCAGGGTGTACGGGTTCAAGGCTGAACAGCTGGCAGTCATCGCCTCGGTATTCCCACTGATTGATGTTTCCGCCGTTTTCCTTTGACCATTCATATACGTCAAATCCGCTTTTTTCATTGGACGAAGCTGTAACAATACCGTAGTATGAGCCTTGCTTTTTTAACATGAATTTCTGATTTTCTGCGCCTGTGAACTCCTGCAATTCAAGGTTTACTCCGTCGCTTCCAGAATTTTCGGCAAGTCCGATGCATTTGTGCTCATCGCCTGCTGAAAGTATATAGAAATACTTTTCGTCGATAGCTGTGAGCTTCCACTGCTGTGCCCAGCTGCCGTTGAATTCCCACTGCTGTATATTAGTACCGATATCAAGGCTTCCGTTGGGCAGGTCGACGACCTTGCCGCTGTTGCGGTTGATGATATAATATGATACGTCGGAATGAAGTTCTGTACTTGAAATATACGGGATACAGCTGCTTGGCAGCAGAAAATTCGTGGAATATACTATCTTTGAGTCTTTGTCGGTGTAGTCGGGGATACCGACCTGACGCTCCTTGCCGTTAAATTCCTTTGTCTGTACGCCCCATACGGTCTGGTTATTGCTACCAACTGCGGTGAATGACATTACTTTCTTGCCGTTTTCGTCCTTGGCTGCAAGGAAGTAACCGCTGTATTTCTGACCGCCTATGGTTATCTCGGCAGCTGCACTTTCCTGCGATTGTGACCATTTTCCTGTAACTGGGCCGCTTATTGTACCGTCTGCATTGAGCTTTATGCTGCTGTAGTTTATTATTTTTCCGTCTGTGGAAGTGCCGTGGTTGATGAATTCATAGTCGCCGATAATGTCGGAGTCATTGTAGCCAGATGTGGATATCTCATCGCCTGCGTATTCGTATGGAGCGACAACAGGCCAGCCCTCTTCGTTGAAGTACATGGAGTGTACACGTACCTCGTGGAATTCTGCACCGTCGTCAAATCTTGTGTGATATACAAGATACCACTTGCCGTCATCGTCACGGAGTACGGAGTTGTGTCCGCAAGCCATGTAAGCTTTGCTCAGTGAGCTGAATTTGTAGTTGCCCATGACTTTCAGACCTGTGGAGTCAAGGTTAGGATTTGTGGGGAGAACAGCCTGTCTGCCTGCTGGATCGGTAAATGGTCCGAGAGGTGATGCAGAGCGGAATACACGCATATTATATCCGCCTGTGGAGGTGAGTCCGCCGAATGTTACCCATAAATAATAGTAGCCTGTGTCGGCGTTGTATTCAATGAAAGGGCCTTCACCTGATTTGCCGTAGCCTCCCGATATTTTCGTACCGAAATAGCTGTCCACCATTCTGCCGTCAGAGGTAGTGCCTGTTTTCGGGTGTATGCACTGTCCTGTTTTCGGGTCTATCTCAAGGGTGAAGATTCCGCCTGACCATGAGCCGTAGCACATATACATCTTTCCGTTTGTGTCATAGTATATGGTAGGATCAATAGCGTTGGGGAAGAGCTGATTGTTGAAGTCATTGTTCCTGAACCAGCTGTTGTTGAAGCTTACCTGTCCTGCGGCAATAAGCTCGTCTATGTTAGTGGAGGTGTACTTCTTGTTGACGTTTTTTGTTGCACTCTTTACATATGCGTCATTGTTGGTGAAGCCTGAGTAAATGAGGGTATCCACAAAGGTATACGGTCCTTCTATATTCTTTGCTGCGGCATAAGCTATTACGGAGCGCATATAAGTTGAGGAAGTGCAGAAGTACATAAGGTATGCGCCTTTGCTGCCGTCAGAGTTGATATAGTCTGCGTCCCATACTACATCTGGTGCCCACACAGCAAATCCGCCTGCACAGTCCTCAAGGTCTTCACCCGACCACGCAAAGGCTTTTTGCAGGTTTTGGGAAAGATTGCCGAATTCTACATTATTTGTGGTTGCATAGCCGTTTGAGAAACGTTTCCAGTTGCGCAGATCAGTAGTCTTTGCTGCTTCTATATGTGAGCCGAATACGTAATATATACCGTTATTCTTGACTATGGAAGGATCGTGTACGGATACGCGCTGATTGGCTGCGAGTGAAGTCATGCCTGTGAAAGTCGACAAGAATATGCAGCCTGAGACAACTGCCGATATTAGCTTCTTCAATTTCATTTTAATATCCTCCAAACATAGAAATGTTTATATAATTATAGCATTTTTTTAGCCAAAGTGTCAATGGACAAGAGGTATACAAAAGTATTCAAACTATTACATATAGTGTAAATATTAATATAGTGGGCTCTTGCATATATTTTTTTGTAAAAGAAAGAACTTTTTTTGTCAAAAGTTCCGATTTTGAACCAAACTATTGGAATTATGAGAGATATGTGCTATAATGACTCTTGTATTTATATTTTATAAGGTAAACGGTGCCTTCCTGCTTCGGTACGGAAGGGTAAAAGGGAAGCAGGTGTGATACCTGAACGATCTCGTCACTGTGATCAGGCAGCATTTTTCCATGTGCTTGCGTACAGCCACTGTGTAATAACGGGAAGGCGGAAAAATGTGCTATTGCCTGTAAGTCAGGAAACCTGCCGCTTATCGGTACATGGGGTAATTCCCAGGATCACGAGGCATTGATCGTACCATTGCTGCCCGTAATATCAACGGGTTTATTATTATGCCTTCTGCCTGTGCAGAAGGTTTTTTGCGCACGACCTATGTCTCCTGAAAAAACAGGAGGAAAAGAAAATGAAAATGAGAAGAATGATCGCAGCAGCTGCTGCACTTACACTTACTGCTGCTTGCTTCACTTCATGCGGTGACAGCGAAAAGAAGGACAGCGGAAATACTGCTGCTACAGAAGCAACTACAACTGCTGTAACAACTGAGGCTGATACTACCGAAGCTACAGAAGCTGAAACTACTACTGAGGCTGAGGAAGAGGACGATGAAGAGAACTACGATACAGGTGATGCTTCACTTGATAACATCAGAAATCAGGACGAGATCGGTGACAGTGAGCTCCTCGTTATAAGCTTCGGTACAAGCTTCAACGACAGCCGCCGTCTTACTATCGGTGCTATCGAGAATGCTCTCGAAAAGGCATTCCCTGATTACTCTGTACGCCGCGGTTTCACAGCTAATATCGTTATAGATCATGTTAACAAGAGAGACGGTATCCTCATTGATGATATAGATGCTGCTCTTAAAAGAGCTGTTGACAATAAGGTAAAGACTCTCGTTGTTCAGCCTACTCACCTTATGAACGGTCTTGAGTATGAGGAAGTTACAGGAAAGATAGCTGAATACTCAGACGCTTTTGATAAGGTAGTTATCGGTGAGCCGCTCCTTACAAGCGATGATGACTTTGCTAAGGTAGAGAAGGCTATCACAGACTGGACTAAGGAGTATGATGACGGTGAGACTGCTATCTGCTTCATGGGACATGGTACAGAGGCTGAGTCAAATGCTGTATATCAGAAGATGCAGGATCTTCTTACAGCTGACGGCTTCAAGAATTACTACGTAGGTACTGTTGAGGCTACACCTTCTGTTGAAGATGTTCTTGCAAAGGTAAAGGAAGGAAACTACAAGAAGGTAGTCCTTGAGCCTCTCATGGTAGTTGCAGGCGATCACGCTAACAATGATATGGCAGGCGACGAAGAGGATTCATGGAAGTCGATATTCCTTGCTGAAGGCTATGACGTTGAGTGTGTACTGAGAGGTCTCGGTGAGAACGAAGATATCCAGAAGATATACGTTGAACACGCTCAGAAGGCTATCGACTCTGTAAAGTAAGAAAAAGTTAAATTGAAATTGCAGCCGGCTTTATGTCGGCTGCTTCATTAAGAGGTAATTGATATGTATAAAAAATATGCTGTAGTATCACTTTTATTAACAGCTGCTGTACTGACTTCATGCGGCAATAAGAATAATTCATCTGAGTCTGAGGCAAAGACTACAACTGCTGCTGTTGAGACTACAACAGAAGCGGAAACAACTACTACTGCTGCTGAGACCGAAGCAGAAACAACTACAGAACAGGTCACTGCACCTCAGCAGGAGGTCGGATATGAGGGCATGGTCGCTGTTGAAGCTGATAAGCTCAAAGACGGTGAGTACGATATAAATGTTGATTCAAGCTCGTCAATGTTCAAGATAACCGAATGTAAGCTTACAGTTGCAGACGGTAAGATGACTGCAAAGATGACTATGAGTGGAAGCGGCTATGAGTACCTATTCATGGGTACAGGCGAAGATGCAGCAAAGGCTTCCGAAAGCGATTACATCAATGCAGAGGAGAGCGGCGATGCAGTGGCTTTCACTGTGCCTGTTGAAGCTCTTGACAAGGAGATAGACTGTGCGGCTTTCAGCAAGCGCAAGGAACAGTGGTACGACAGAAAGCTTGTATTCCGTGCTGATTCGCTGTCAGATGAGGCTTTCTATGAAAGCAGATATAATACTGTTGAGTCTCTCGGTATCAAGGACGGAGAATACAATGTCGATGTAAAGCTTGAAGGCGGCTCGGGAAAAGCATCTGTTGTTTCGCCTGCAAAGCTTACAGTCAAGGACGGAAAGGCTGCTGCTGAAATTATCTGGAGCAGCAACAAGTACGATTACATGATAGTCGATGATGAGAAGATACTGCCTGTAAGTACAGAGGAATTCTCAATATTCGAGATACCTGTTACAGGCTTTGATTACAAGATGCCCGTTAAGGCTGATACTACAGCTATGAGCACTTCTCACGAGATCGAATATACTCTTTTCTTTGATTCTTCCACAATAACCGAATAAAATGCTTAAACGTATATTTTGCGGAGCTGCGGCTTTAGTTCTGCTTGCAGGCTGCGGCAGTAAAAAAAGTAAAGCCGATGTTTCTCACGGCGGAAAAATGCTGGAGCTGAAATATGCTCGGCAGTTTTCGGCGGAGTATATCGACAACGACTGTGTGCTTGTAACCATTGCTGATGACAAATATGTTATCGTGCCCGAGAACGGTGATGCTCCGAAGTCGGCAGGTGATGCTGTAGTTATTCAGCAGCCCGTGGATAATGTGTACAATGCGGCTTCTTCTGCTATGGACCTCATTGACGGAGCAGGTGCGCTTGATGATGTGACTATGACTTCCACAAAGTATGATGACTGGAGCTTGCAGAATATCCGTGACAGGATAGACAGCGGCGATATCACCTATATCGGCAAGTACAGTGCTCCCGATTATGAGGCTCTGCTTGAAGAAGAATGCGGACTTGCGATCGAGTCTACCATGATATATCACAGTCCCGAAGTCAAGGAGCAGATAGAAGCTCTCGGTATACCTGTTCTTGTTGAGCGGTCAAGCTACGAAAAAGATCCTCTCGGAAGAATGGAGTGGATAAAGCTTTACGGCATACTCTTTAACTGCGAGGAGCAGGCACAGAAGCTGTTTGATAATAAGACAAAGCAGATAGAAGAGATACTCACGGAAGAAAATACAGGCAGAAAGGCTGCGTTTTTCTATATCAACTCCGCAGGCGGTGTGGTAGTCCGCAAGCCGTCTGATTACGTTCCCGAAATGATGAGAATGGCAGGGGGAGGCTACATCTTTACCAATGATGACCTGAAAACCGACGAGAACGCACTTTCTTCCATGACTATTCAGCCTGAGTCATTTTATGAGAAGGCTTGTGATGCTGATATTATTTTCTATAACAGCGATATCACAGGCGGTGTGGCAAGTATAGATGATATTAAAAAAAAATATCCTCTGCTCAGGGATTTCAAGGCTGTGAAAAACGGCGAGGTATGGTGTACTGAAAAGAATATATTTCAGCAGACTACCGGTGCTGCGGATATGATAAAGGAGTTTCACAGCGTTTTCAAGGGTGAAGCTGATGACAAAATGAATTTTATGTATCGTCTGGAGTGATAATGATGAAAGTTCAGTGGCAGCGTATGATATGGGGATATATTATCCTCACTGTTATGCTTGTTTTCCTTGCAGTATTGAATATATGTGCAGGAAGTGCGGATATATCCGTTCAGAGAATGATAAATGCGCTCCGCGAACCTGACACGGACAAGGCAGCGTACAATATAATAACAGGACTGAGACTTCCGCGAACTGCTGCGGCTGTTATCCTTGGAGGAGCTTTGTCTGTTTCGGGATTTTTACTTCAGAATTTCTTTGCAAACCCTATTGCAGGTCCATATATCCTCGGTATATCGTCAGGTGCAAAGCTTATGGTTGCACTGCTCATGGTATTCTCATTGTCACAGGGATTTGCTGTGAATTCATTCGGCATGGTCTCGGCGGCTTTTGTGGGTTCAATGATATCAATGGGGATAATCCTGCTCATATCGGGCAAGGTAAAGCGTATGTCCGTGCTTATAGTATGCGGTGTAATGATAGGATATATATGCTCGGCAATTACCGAGCTTGTGGTGAATTTCTCCGATGACTCCAATATCGTTAATCTGCATAACTGGTCAATGGGAAGCTTTTCTGGTATCGGAAAAGGCGATGTGCTGACTTCGGCAGCTATCGTTTTCCCTGCCTGTATACTTGCTTTTCTGCTGTCAAAGCCTATGAACGCTTATCAGCTGGGTGAGGAATATGCAGTAAATTCGGGAGTACATATAAAAGCCTTCAGAGCTTCGCTGATACTGCTTTCAAGTGTGCTTTCCGCCTGCGTTACAGCTTTTGCAGGCCCTGTTTCCTTTGTGGGTGTTGCAGTACCGCATATCATAAAAAGCGGCTTCGGTACTGCAAAGCCTATACGCATACTGCCTGCCTGTTTTCTCGGCGGTGCGGTGTTCTGTCTGCTGTGTGACCTGATAACGAGGACGCTTTTTGCACCTACAGAGCTGAGTATCAGCACAGTAACAGCTGTATTCGGTGCGCCTGTGGTAATATATATGCTTCTTCACAAGGAAAGGAGAGGCGGAAATGAATGAGATAATGCTGAGTACAAAGGCTCTTTCGGCAGGCTATGCCAAAAAGGTCATAGTTGAGGGTATTGAGATAAATGCGGAGCAGGGGAAGATACTGACTCTCATAGGTCCTAACGGTGCTGGAAAATCAACTATACTTAAAACTATTTGCCGACAGCTTATCCCCCTCGGCGGTGCTGTTTATATCGGAAAAGACAAGCTCAAGGAACTTAGCGGCAATCAGCTTGCAAGGTCTGTGTCGGTTCTTCTTACAGGCAGAGTAAAGACCGAATATATGCGCTGCATAGATGTTGTTGAAACAGGACGTTATCCCTATACGGGCAGGCTGGGAGTGCTGTCCGACAAGGACAGGGAAAAGGTAAGGGAAGCACTCAGGCTCGTTGATGCTGAGGATATCGCTGAATGTGACTTCGACAGGATAAGCGATGGTCAGCGTCAGAGGATAATGCTTGCAGGTGCTATCTGCCGTGAGCCTGATATCCTTATACTTGATGAGCCCACAACATTTCTCGATATAAAGTATAAGCTGGAGCTTATGAAGATACTGAAAAAGCTTGCTGACGAGCGTCATATAGCCGTTATCATGTCGCTCCATGAGCTGGAGCTGGCTCAGCGCATTTCCGATACTATCATATGTATCAAGGGTAAAGGTATCTATCGCACAGGTACTCCACAGGAAATATTCTCCGGCGGCTGTATTGAGGAGCTTTACGGTGTCGAAAAGGGAAGCTTCTGCGAAGCCTATGGTTCACCTGAGCTTGGAAAGCTCACTTCCGCTCCCACGGTATTCGTTATAGGAGGCGGCGGAAGTGCCATTGCTCTGTACCGCAGTCTGCGCCGAAAGGGTATCGCTTTTGCGGCAGGTATAATCCATGAGAATGATATCGAATATCCCGTTGCAGCTGCTCTTGCTTCGGAGCTTGTATCGGAGCAGGCTTTTGAAGCTGTCTCAGATGTGAAATATGAGAAAGCATTTGAACTTATGAGAAGCTGCGGAAACGCTGTTTGTACACTGAAAAGCTTCGGCACTATGAATGAAAAATGCAGGCAGCTCATGGCTGAAGCTGAAAAAATGGGCATTTTAAGAGGTATAGAGTCATATGAGTGATAAGTCGCTGCTTACTAAAAAGATAGTTGTGCTGCCGTTGACTATGCTGTGCTGTTTGCTGTGGGGAAGTGCTTTCCCGTGCATAAAGCTTGGCTGCGGATATTCCCATATATCCGCAGATGATACTGCTGCACAGATATTGTATGCGGGTCTGAGATTTACTCTCGCAGGGATACTTGCGCTTGTTATCGGCAGTATAATTGAGAAAAAGCCTCTTGTTGCGAAAAAAAGTTCATTTCCTAAAGCTGCAAAGCTGTCACTTTTTCAGACCATACTTCAATATACATTTTTCTATATCGGACTTACAAGGAGCACAGGCATGAAAAGCTCGGTCATTACGGCTTCAAATGTGTTTCTGTCTATTATTGTTGCTGCTCTGGTATTTCGTACCGAGAAGCTTACTTTACGTAAAATAGCAGGCTGTCTTATCGGCTTTTCGGGGGTTGTGCTCATAAATCTCAGCGGTATAGGCGGAGGTTTCAGATTTACTGGTGAGGGCTTTGTGTTCCTGTCCGCGCTGTCCTATGCATTTTCGGCAGGACTTATCAAACGTTATTCACATACTGAGGATACGGTGCTGCTAAGTGGCTGGCAGTTCGTTATAGGCGGCATTTTTATGACTGTCGTCGGTTCTATTTCAGGCGGAAGGGTAACGATCACTAATACCAAAGCAGTTCTTATGCTGGTTTATCTTGCATTCGTTTCTGCGGCTGCGTTTTCAATATGGGGAGTACTGCTGAAACATAATCCCGTTTCAATGATATCGGTTTTTGGGTTTATGAACCCTGTTTTCGGCGTAATACTCTCATATCTTCTCTTATCCGAGAAGAGTGAGGCAGGTCCTTATAAGGTAGCGGCTGCACTTATTCTTGTTGCCGCAGGTATCATTATCGTGAATATTTCACCTCTACAAAAAGATAAAGAAAAAGCAGCATGATAAGTGCTGTTTTTTTGTTTCTTGCTTTTGTAGCATTTATGTGCTATAATACAAATAAAGTTTATTTGAACGGAGTTGTGGTGACTTGAATAAAATATTACTTGTAGAAGATGATAAGGAAATAATCGCAAACCTTACGGAATACCTTTCGGGAGAAGGCTTCAGCGTAAAAAACGCCAACGGACAGACAAAGGCTCTTGAAATGGTGGAAAACGAACCTTTTGATCTTGTGCTCCTTGATGTTTCTCTTGCTGAGGGAAACGGCTTTGCTGTATGCTCGGCTATAAAATCCAATACCTGTATACCTGTTATATTCCTTACTGCTTCGGGTGACGAATTCAGTACTGTTACAGGCTTCGACCTTGGTGCAGATGATTATATTGCCAAGCCCTTCCGTCCCCGTGAACTTGTTTCGCGTATCAAAAATATTCTGAGACTTACCGGAAGTACGGGTACTGTTGCTCAGCTCGGAGATGTGCTTGTGGATACTGTTAAGGGTACTGCAACCAAAAATGGTAAAGACCTCTTCCTTTCCGCACTTGAATACAGATTGCTCCTTGTGTTCATTAATAACAGGGGAGCTGTTATGACACGTACAAAGCTGCTTGAGTCCATATGGGATATAGCAGGAGAATTTGTCAATGATAATACGCTTACCGTCTATATAAAGCGTCTGAGAGAAAAAATAGAGGACGATCCGCAAAATCCAACGATCATAAAGACTGTAAGAGGTATGGGGTACAGAGTTGACTTATGATGAAGCTTTTGAGAAATATTGAAGTTTTTCGTTCTGTCATTGCTTTCCTCATTCTTTCGCTTGCGGCTGTTATTGCTGTATGGATATATGATGACAGATTTCTTATCCCTGTGATCTTACTGTGCGGAGGATTTACTGCTATACATTTCTTAACTGTTTTTTTCAGATACAGAAAGATATCACAGCTCACCAGCAATATTGACAGGATACTTCATGAAAATGAGAATATATGCCTTGAGGATTACAACGAAGGTGAACTTGCTCTACTTCAGAGCGAGATACATAAAATGACTGTAAGACTTCGTGAACAGCAGTCTAAACTTATTGAGGACAAGGTATATCTTGCGGATTTTCTTGCCGATGTTTCGCATCAGATTAGAACTCCGCTCACTTCAATAAATATACTTGTTTCTATGTTGGCTGAGCCTGATATATCATTTGAGAAGCGCGAACAGACAGTTCATAAGCTTTACGGGCTTCTTTCACGTATCGACTGGCTCATTAATGCACTTTTGAAAATGTCAAAAATAGATGCAGGTACAGTAAAATTCCACGGAGAAAAAATAACCATGCAGCAGCTCCTCGAAAAGGCTTGTATGCCTGTAAGAGTACCTATCGAACTGCATTGTCAGGAGTTTGTGGTCGAAGCGGACGGAGAGCTTGAATGTGATGTAGCGTGGAGCTGTGAAGCTATAGGAAATATCGTGAAGAACTGTATGGAGCATACTCCCGACGGCGGTACTATAAAGGTCGTTGGCAGTGAAAATGCGCTTTATTCGGAAATAGTTATCACTGACAGCGGCAGCGGTATCGACGCTGAGGACCTTCCACATATCTTTGAACGCTTCTATAAGGGACGTGCTTCTGAGGATAAGGGCGGATTTGGTATCGGTCTTGCACTTGCACGTATGATCATCACGGGACAGAACGGCACTTTGAAAGCGGAGAATTACAGCGAAGGTGCAATGTTTACGATCAGATTTTATAAAGGTACGGTTTAAGGCAGTTGATCCTGCCTTTTTCTTTTGTGACGGATTTGTTATTTTCAAGTCACTGAATAGTCATCTTGACGTGATAGAATGTATACAGAAACTCAGAAAGGGTGTGTCTTAATGGAAATATTAAAAGTTGAAAATCTTTGCAAGACTTACGGAAACGGTGAAAATGAAGTTCGTGCGCTTGATAATGTAAGCTTTTCAGTAGAAAAAGGTGAATTTGTTGCAATAATCGGTCCTTCGGGTTCAGGTAAATCAACTCTGCTGCATATCCTCGGAGGCGTTGACAAGCCTACTTCGGGAAAAGTATTTATGGACGGAAATGATGTTTACTCTCAGAATGATGAGCAGCTTGCGATCTTCAGACGCAGACAGGTGGGACTTATTTATCAGTTCTACAATCTTATCCCTGTATTGAATGTGACAGAGAATATTACTCTTCCTGTTCTTATGGACGGTCAGAAGGTCAACGATAAACGTCTGAAAGAGCTTATTGAGACTTTGAAGCTTAACGGCCGTGAGGAACATCTTCCCAATCAGCTCTCAGGCGGTCAGCAGCAGCGTGTGTCGATCGGAAGAGCACTGATGAATGCTCCTGCTGTCGTTCTCGCTGATGAACCTACAGGAAATCTTGACAGCAAGAACAGTCAGGAGATAGTTGATATGCTGAAACTCTCAAATCAGAAATACGATCAGACTCTTATTATAATTACTCACGATGAGAATATCGCATTGCAGGCTGACAGGATAATTGCTATTGAAGATGGCAAGATCACTCGTGACGAGGTGATACGCAAATGAATGTATTCAGCAAAGTAACAGTACAGTCACTGAAAAAGAACAGAACAAGGACTATCGTGACAATTATCGGCATCATACTTTCAACAGCTCTTATCTGTGCGGTAACTACTTCTATCGCTTCTGTTCAGAAGTATGCCGTTAGCTATTATGAGTATGTTGAAGGAAAATGGCACGGACTTGTCAGCGGAAGTGATGTGGATACTTATAATAAAATAAAAAGCTCAGATAAAGTCTCAGACGCAGGAAGTCTCAGCTATATCGGATATGCGGATATAGGCAGCATAAACGAATACAAGCCATATCTTTATATAAGCGGATTTGAAGAGAGTATTGACGGACTTATCCCTGTTCATCTTAAATCAGGACGTATGCCTCAGAACAGAAATGAGATAATACTTCCAGAGCATCTCGATGAAAACGGCGGAGTGTCCTATAAAGTCGGCGATAAGTTAACTCTTGAAGTAGGCGACAGAAAGCTCGACTTGGAAAAGATGGCTGAATTAGGTATAGATTCAGAAGAAAACGTTGCTGCTTATGATGATGACAGCGTTGTTCTTACACAAAATAGCCCTATGTATGCTTTTGACACTAATGATAATATGGTTTTTAAAACTGAATACATTGATGTAAAAGAAACAATGGAATTTACAGTTGTAGGTACATATGAGCGTCCTGAGTTCGAGCAGTACTTTGCTCCCGGATATACAGCACTTACTGTTGCTGATGATATAGATGATAATGCGGAAGTCAGCATATATTACCGCATGAAGAATGGTAAGGACATATACGACTTCATAAAGGATAACGATATTGGCGGAAGAACTCACAGTGATATACTTATGCTTACAGGTGTTTCAAGATATGAAAGCTTCTACAGTGTTGTTATCGGATTGGCAGCTATAATCATTGGGCTTATAATGTTCGGCTCAATAATGCTCATATATAATGCTTTTTCCATTTCTGTTTCGGAGAGAACAAAGCAGTTCGGTCTGCTTTCCTCGATCGGTGCTACAAAGAAGCAGCTGAAAAAAATGGTCAGATTTGAGGCGTTTGCATTAAGTGTTATCGGTATTCCTTTGGGTATTATCCTTGGTGTTGTCGGTATGTGGATAACATTCCTCGCTATCGGAAGCAGATTTGTTGCTTTTTCAAATAACAGCTATCCGGAACCTCTGCGTGTGTGTGTTTCACCTGTTGCTATACTCGCAGCCTGTGTGATCGCTTTTATCACTATATCTATATCCGCATGGATACCTTCAAAAAGAGCGACTAAGATATCTGCTGTTGAAGCTATCAGACAGAATTCGGATATAGTCCAGAAAAAGTATATCAAGACTCCTAAGTTCATTACAAAAATATTCGGACTTCCCGGTATGCTGGCTCATAAGTACTTCAAGCGCAGCAAAAAGAAGTACCGCGCAACAGTTATCAGCCTTTTTATGAGTATTGTTCTGTTCATATCAGCTTATTCCTTTACTGCTTATCTGGTAAGCGCAGTCAAGGATACACATGATACTATGGGTATGGATTACACATATTCAATATTCAGTACGACCGACCTCAATGATATTTCAGCTGAAAGGATCAATGATATCATAAAGAATACAGATCATATCACTGATTCAACATTTATTGAATATGATAATATGGAAGTATCTATCGACAGCAAGTATCTTAAAGATGATGTTGCCATAAATGGATTTGTCATGGACAAAACAGACTATATGCCGTCAGAAAACGGAAAGAAATATACAGATATGGATATCTTCTTTGTAGATGATAGATCTTTCCGAGAGTTTGCAAAATACTGCAATGCCGATCCTGATGATTTCTTTGGCAAGAACGCCCTTAATGGTATAGTTCTTGATAATGTACTGTATTTTGACGGAGAGTCTGAGAAAATGAAGCGTTTGAAAATGTTCAAAGATTCTGAATTTGAGATGAGCACTCGCTTATATGATAAAAAAGAAGGGTATTATTTCAACCAGATTGATGATAAAGGAAATGCAGTTTATGTTGAGGCAGATGCTTATGAGGTAAACGATGATAATACCATAAAGTTCCCTGTTGATGATTGCAGTAATGAGATATCCATACATATAAGTGCAGTTACAGATAAAAGACCGTTTTTCATTTATTCTGATGTTCAGTCTATAGTTTTCCCGTTAAGCAGCTACAAAACCTTATACGGCGACAGTGAAGAACAAACATTGAACCGCTTTGAATTCTGCATAAAATCTGATGATATTTACGAGGGATTTGAGGCACTTAAAACTTCATTAAAGAATAACGGACTTTCAACTGAGGGATTGTATAACTATGCAGATGAGGCTGAGTCAAACAGAAGTATGATACTTATTATCAAGGTCTTTGCTTACGGTTTTATCATATTGATATCACTGATCGCAGCAGCTAATGTATTCAACACCATAACTACCAATATCAGCCTGAGAAGGAGAGAATTCGCAATGCTCAGGTCTGTGGGAATGACTTCAAAAGGCATGAGAAAAATGCTGAATTTTGAGTGTATCCTGTATGGTACAAAGGCACTCCTCTATGGTCTGCCAATGTCGGCAGTTGTTACATATCTTATATATCGCGCTGTAAATCAAGGCGTAGATACGGAGTTCTTTATTCCGTGGACAGCCGTTATTGTTGCAGTTCTCAGTGTTTTCGTTGTAGTTTTCTCAACTATGATGTTCTCGATGATAAAGATCAGAAAGGATAATACCATAGATGCACTGAAAAATGAAAACCTGTAAAAGAAAGACCTTCCGTTATGGAAGGTCTTTTTCAGCTGCTTTTTCGGAAATTTTTGTCTGTAAGTATCCTTGCGAATATTAGTCCGATAGGAAGTGCCATAACGATAAGAATTGCCTTTGTGAGCCATAGTCCGCCTGTTGAGATGTCGTTCAAAGCAATGTAGTATATCGCCTTATACATGAACATACCGGGTACCATGATCACTATCGACGGAACAGTAAGGGTTATACGCGGATATCCTATGCGGTGCTTTATTGCAGATGCCATAAGACCTGCGCTGAGAGCACCGATAAATGCGGCGAGTCCTACGTGTATGCCGAAAATATCTATAAGTTCAAGACGCAGGGTATTTGCTATCATGCCGATAACGCCTGCAAGGGCTGCCATTTTGCGTTTGCTGTTGAACATGAGTGAAAAGCCGTAGACTCCGCAGAAGCTTGTAAGCATTATAAGGCAGAAGCGGAGCAGGGGAGATATATTGTATTCAACGAAATCCTGTGGGTGAAAATTGAAAATAAGTGCGCTTACCCAGCCTGTGAGCGTAGCCATTATGATAATAAGGAGTGCATACGTTATTCTTTCTATGCCTGATCTTAGGTCGAGCTTCGAGAGGTCGATACCGCCTGTAATAAGCGGAAATCCCGGGATAACAAACAGCATTGAACATATATATCCTGCCTGATGAACTGCCGATACGTCAAAAAGCATCTCTGCCAGTTTTATAAAAAGCACATATGTACAGCAGGCAGATGCAACGCCTGCGGCTACGTTTGCAAAAAGGGTGATATGCCTTTCAAGCAGAAGCTTTCTCACAAAATTGCCTATTCCTGCACCGAAGAATGCACATATCATCTCAGCAGGTCCTCCTCCGAGAAGAAAGGTGAAAGCACAGCAGGCGAGTGCAGAGGCGAGACCTAAGTTCCAAGCCTTATAATTGCCTTTCATATCCTGAAATTTGTCAAGTATCATATGGAACTGATGTACCGAATACTTTCCTGCACGTTCTGCAAAGCAGTCAGCAAAATTTTCTAGCTCGTTCAGTTTATCTGTATTTACACCTGTGGTATTCAGCGAGATAGCATTTGTATACATCTCTCCGCCGCTGATACAGGTATATTCTATCGACAGCAGACCGATATCCGCATTGCAGGTGATGTTGAGAGCACGGGCTATCTTGTTCATAGATGCTCTTACTCTCCATGCGCCTGTTCCCACCGAAAGCATCATCAGCCCGACTCTGCCTACGAGAGTAGCCTTTTCTTTCAGCGAGGCATTAATGGCAGGTTCAGAGCTTTCGCTGTCAACGATCTCATGCCAGTTTATGGACATATGCTGTTTTCTGAATTTACTCATAAATACTCTCCTTATGTAATTTGTTGAGCCAATTTTATATTATAACACATTCACAATGAAAAATCAAGAAAAATAAAACGGAAGAAATGCCTTCCGTTTTAGTGATAGTTTATATAATGTTATTTTTTATAGCAAACACAGCAAGCTGTGTACGGTCCTTCATTCCGAGTTTTTCGAGAAGTCTGGAAATACCGTTGCGCACTGTACCTTCGGCAAGGAAAAGCTTTGAGGCTATCTCTCTGTTGTCGTAGCCCTCGCATATAAGACGGATAAAATCTATCTCACGGTCGGTAAGATCGAAGTTCTTTGCGTCCTGCTGTACAACGACATCTTTCTTTATGGAGCGGAAAATATTATTGCAGAATACGTTTATGCCGCCTGATACTGCCTTTATAGAGTTGATTATCTTGTCGTTATCCATTTCCTTGAGAATATAACCGTCAGCACCGCTTGCGATAGCTTTGTCAACAGTTTCCTTGTCGTCAAAAGTTGTGAGTACGAGGACCTTTATATCGGGAAGAGTGTCCTTGATCTTTCTTGTGCCGTATCCTCCGTCGTAATCAGGCATACGCATATCCATGAGGACTACATCAGGTCTCAGTCTTATGCTCATTTCGTACGCTTCTTTACCGTCGGAAGCTTCTCCTACAACATTGATCTCACTGTCACCCGAAAGGACAGCTTTAAGTCCTGTTCGGAGTATTTTTACATCATCAGCTATAATTACATTTATCATTTCTCCACCCCATCTATCGGTATTTTTATTATTGTATTGAACCCTTCATTTTTTACAGAGGAAAACCTCACACTTCCTCCCAAAGCTTCTGTTCGTTCACGGATACCTCTCAGTCCGTTATGCTCGGAAATACTGTCACAGCCTTTTCCGTTGTCGAGTATGTACATCTCTATGGCTTTATCAAGGAACTTGATTATAACGTCTATCCTTGATGCCTCGGAATATCTAAGAGCATTTGTTATTGTCTCGCGGCAGTTATCATACATCTCCTTTATGCAGAAGCTGTGTCTCTCGTCTTCATCACCCTGTATGCAAAGCTCGATATCTACGCCTCTTACGGCTGTGATAACGGTCTGTACTGCGCTTGTGACCGATTTCATGAATTCATCGTCGCGTAGATTGTTTATGGTACATCTGAGCTGTGTTACGCCGCTTCGTGAAAGTCCGTCGATCTCGGAAATACTCTCAAGCATTTTTACTTTGTCAGGGTTTTGCTGTTCGGCATCGTATTTGAGTATTCTTGCCAGAGAGCTTATCATTGTAAAGGTATGACCTGCCGAGTCATGCATCTCCTGCGCTATCCTGTTGCGTTCCTGTTCAAGGCTGAGCTTTTTTTCTGCTTTGGCAAGATCGTGGTATTCGGTAACATTATTGATAGTTATTACGCGCGCAACATCATTACCGCTGTTGTTCTGGCAGTATCTCTGCTTTATGTTGTAATACTCGTTTTCGTATTTCAGCTCCATAAGGCTGAAATCGCTTGGTATCTCCTCGTTCATCATTTCGGATATGAGCCGCATGAATTCATAGGAAGTATTTACATCCTTTAAAAAGGGGATATTCTCAGAAAACTTGTTTTTGTAGGTTATCCTGTTGTTGTTGTCAAAGATCATTACTCCGCTGTCAATATTATTTATAGTTTCGCGGATAGCTATGCTGTTGATATTGAGCAGTCCGTATCGTCCGAGGGCTATAATTATAAGTATACTTGATATTCCGAAGAACAACGGTGTAAGTGTAACCTTTGAATGAAAAACTCCCGTGAGAGAAAGAGTATTTACTCCGAGGGGGATAGCTGCTGAAAGGATCAGCAGAAAGGACTGCTTTGTTATCTGCGATGAGTTTCTTGTATGCTTCAGGCAGATTATTGTAATACCTGTGACTATGCATACATAGTATATTACCTGATATACGTAGAAAAGAGGTCCGTACGTAAAGCGTTTGTCTACAAACGAGTCGTAGTAGAGATGATGTATCGGATTAGTCAGTACTACGCATACCGCAGATATTGTAATAAGGGGCAGCAGCCAGAGAAAACGAGGCTTTTTCTTGGAACTGAAGGTGTACTCCTGAGACAGCCACAGCCATAAAGGTCCGAAGCAGCTTATTCCGAGATTGCCTATTACATAGCTTATCCAGAATTGCTGTTTTGTGTATGAAAACAATATAAGTATCTCAGATATCAGCCATAGAACTATCGAAAGCTGGCAGCTCAGAAAAATGTGAGTAAGTCTGTTGCTGTTGCCGCGGCGAAGTACCCATGTGACCGATACAAGCATACCGCACAGTCCGAGTATAAGAAGTACGGCGGAAACCATTGTTGACGTAGTAATGCACCTCCATAAACAAAAATCATATATTTATTATAACACATGAGATGTTTTTAGGCAATATTTTTTTGTAAAAAATATGCCGAATTATAAGCGGTGCAATGCAGAAGTTATCATGAAAAAATAGAGAGTCCTCTTTAAAAAAGGGGACTCTCATTAATAAGCATAAAAGCTTTTATACATTTCTGCACATAGGTGCGGCTTTTATCATACGTTGTAGATGATCTCTGAATAAGCGGGGATAGGCCACTTTGCAGCAGGCATATTGAGCTCGATCTCGTCTGCGATGCTTCTCATGATATCCATTTCAGCAAGTACAACATCGTGGAAGAATTCAGCCTGCTTCTGGATACCGCTTACAGCGTTTGCTTCATTTACTCTCTGTTCGAGTCTCTCGATAGACTCATAGAAGCGGTCAGCAAGGTCATTGAGCTTATTTGCGATCTTTTCATCAGTTTTGCTTGTAAAGCCTATCTGCTTCTTTGTAGCGATAGATTCGCAAAGAGTCTGAACGTATTCCATAGTAGCAGGAAGAAGCTGCTTTCTTGCCATTTCTACCATTGTACGTGCTTCGATACGGATAGTCTTTGAGTACTTTTCAAGGTGGATCTCAGTTCTTGCAGCTACCTCATTCTGGTTGTATATCTCAAACTTGCGGAAGATGCGCACATTCTTCTCATCAGTATAGTGAGGCATACAGTCAACAGTTGAAGCATAGTTTGGAAGTCCTCTTCTTTCAGCTTCCTTTACCCATTCAGCAGAATAGCCGTCACCGTTGAATATAATTCTTCTGTGATCCTTGATAACGCTCTTGAGGAGCTTTCTTACCTCTGCATCGAAATTATCCTTGCCCTTGAATGGTTCAAGAATTTCAGTGAACTGACTGAGCTCCTCACACATGATAGTATTGAGAAGAACATTAGGACAAGCGATATTATCGGAAGAACCTACCATTCTGAATTCAAAGCGGTTTCCTGTGAAAGCAAAAGGAGAAGTTCTGTTTCTGTCTGTGGAATCCTTAGGGAATGAAGGGAGTGCGTCAACACCTATCTTGAAAGCACGAGTCTTTGTCTTATACTCTGTATCGTCCTCTATAGCCTGTAATACAGCTTCAAGCTCTTCACCGAGGAACATGGATACGATAGCAGGGGGAGCTTCATCTGCACCGAGTCTGTGGTCATTTCCTGCGGAAGCAGCAGAAAGTCTCATAAGATCTGCGTACTCGTCAACTCCCTTGATAAGAGCACAGAGTATAGTAAGGAACTGGAGATTATCCATAGGAGTATCTCCGGGATCGAGAAGGTTCTGACCGTCATTTGTGGACATAGACCAGTTGTTGTGCTTACCTGAACCGTTTACGCCCTCAAAAGGCTTTTCGTGGAGCAGACAAACAAGTCCGTGTCTGAGAGCTACTTTTTCCATGACCTCCATAGCAAGCTCGTTCTGGTCTGTACCCAAATTGGAGGTAGTGAATATCGGAGCCATTTCGTGCTGTGCAGGTGCAACTTCGTTATGCTTGGTCTTTGAATATATGCCGAGCTTCCAGAGTTCTTCATCAAGATCAGCCATATAAGCAGCTATTCTCGGACGAAGATTTGCGAAATACTGATCGTCAAGATCCTGTCCCTTAGGAGGCTTTGCGCCAAAGAGAGTTCTTCCTGTAAGGATAAGGTCTTCACGCTTGTCGTACATCTTTTTATCAATGATGAAATACTCCTGTTCTGCGCCAACTGTAGAGGTAACTCTTGTAACTCTGTCGTTTCCGAAAAGCTTGAGGAAACGGACAGCAGTCTTGCTGAGAGCCTGCATAGAACGCAGCAGAGGTGTTTTCTTGTCAAGTACTTCACCTGTATAGGATACGAAAACTGTAGGGATATAAAGACTTCCTTCCTTAACGAAGCAGTAAGAAGTCGGATCCCATGCTGTATATCCTCTTGCGGTACTTGTCTGTCTCAGACCGCCTGAGGGGAAAGAAGAAGCATCAGGCTCACCTTTTACAAGCGCCTTGCCCGAGAACTCCATAAGAGCCATTCCGTTTGGTGCGGGACTGATAAAGCAATCATGCTTTTCAGCAGTCGAGCCTGTCATAGGCTGGAACCAGTGAGTGTAATGAGTAGCGCCTCTTTCTATAGCCCATTCCTTTATTGTATTTGCAACAACATCGGCTGTAGCCATATCTGCAAGAGGCTCATTGTTCTGCATAGTCCTCTTGAGAGCTTTATAAACGTTTTTTGGAAGTCTGTTTTTCATTACTTCCTCATTGAACACATTGCAAGCAAAAATTTCGGGGATATTAATTGACATAGAATTTCCTCCTCAGAGCATAGAAGCTCTTAATATACAATACTCCATCATAATTTAAAATTATATCACTCCATCAGCTTTTTGTCAATATAAGGACAGCCTTAACAACATCACTTTTCCATGTTGATACAAAATAACCGCAACTCCATGAGAAAAAAGGTATATTATGACAAGGACGGAGTTTTGTGCAAAAATTGGTATGACAAAAATACTGCCGATCAATGATCGGCAGTACGTCGTACATTCCCATGAAAGGAACATTATTGACATTATTAAGCTGACTCCGCAGCAGATACAAGAGTTTCCTTTTTAAGCTCTTTGCTGTTGAATTCATCGGGTGTGGTAAATGTAGGAACCATATCATGCAGAGCTTCAACAGCTATCTTTTCATTGTTTTCAAGTGCAGCATTTCTAAGTGCATTGAGTCTGAAAGCAAAGGACATTTCGTCGATCTCGATCTGCTTACCGATAAATATGAGCTTGTTGGAAGTTTTCTGGAGACCTTCCTCATTCATGAGGAGCTCTTCCTTTATCTTCTCACCGGGACGAAGTCCGGTGAATTTGATCTCAACATCTTTATAAGGTTCTTTTCCGTACATACGGATAAGATTTTCGGCAAGAGTAACTATCTTTACAGGCTGTCCCATATCAAGAACGAAGATCTCGCCGCCGTGAGCGATAGCAGCAGCCTCCATAACGAGACTTACAGCCTCAGGTATAGTCATAAAGTAACGAATTATATCAGGGTGTGTAACAGTAACAGGTCTGCCTTGTTCTATCTGCTTTCTGAAAAGCGGGATAACAGAACCGTTTGAACCGAGAACGTTGCCGAAACGTGTTGTAACGAATTCAGTTCTTCCTTCATGCTGCTGAGCAAGATACTGAACTATCATCTCACAGCATCTCTTTGATGCACCCATAACATTGGTCGGATTAACAGCCTTATCTGTGGATATCATTACAAACTTCTCAACGTTGTGGAACTGTGCAAGTGTAGCAACATTGAAAGTACCGACAATGTTATTCTTGATGGCTTCCATAGGGGACACTTCCATAAGCGGAACGTGCTTATGTGCAGCTGCATGGAAAACAACATCAGGCTTGTAAGTATCGAATATCTGATTCATACGGAAGTAATCACGTACAGAAGCGATAAGTGTTACAAGATCAAGCTCATCGCCGTATTCCATTTTTAGTTCCTGCTCTATCTCATAAGCGTTGTTCTCATAGATGTCAACGATTATGACTTTTTTAGGAGAGTATTTTGATATCTGACGAACAAGCTCTGAACCAATGCTTCCGCCGCCGCCTGTTACCATACATACTTTGCCGCCGATGAAGTTTTTGATATCCGCATTATCAAATTTGATAGGATCACGGCCGAGAAGATCCTCAACTCTGATATCACGTATCTGATTGATGATAGTCTTGTTTTTATCGTCAAAAACAAGGTTGCCGATAAAAGGAACGACTTTTACAGGTACTTTAGTATCTGCACATATGTCAAGTATGCGCTTTCTCTCGTCCTCGAAACAAGATGGGATAGCAAAGAGTATCTGTTCGATATTCTTCTCCTTGACAAATCTGTAGATCTCAGCTGTAGTTCCCACGATCTGAATGCCGCCGATCTCAGAACCTATCTTTTCCTTGTCATCGTCGATAATGCAGACAGGATCAAACATTGTTACCTGCTTGTCTTCTGAATACGGAGAATTCTGAGCGTTGTGTATTTCCTTGAGTATAGTCTTGCAGGCTTGACCACCGCCGATAACCATTGTACGTTTACCATTGAAAGTTTTTGGCTGTGCAAGAGTTATGAACGCTGTCTTGAATAAATATCTGAAAAGGCAAACGCCAAGGACGATAAGTGCAAGATGGAAAACAGAATAACTCAGTTCATATGTACCGTCAATTATGTAAACGATAGCCGTTGAGCAAACGATACCGACTATTGAACCGTAAACACAAGTAAGATAATCTTTACTATTAAAGTATCGCCATAACTTGTGATAAGCACCCGCTATGAACATTCCGCCTATACAGCATATCGCACTCACAGCCCCAGATATCACAAGTTTTGACTCATCAATGTCCCGCCCGACAAATGACAAGCAAAAGTTTGCGACCAAAGCTGCAACGCAGATAATAAATACATCAGCTACAGCAAGAACGATTTTTCGACACTTAAAGCTTCTAAACAGATCTCTCATAATATAAAACTCCCTTCACCCCGACCATTGTATTGTTTGAACGCTCACCACATATAGTATAAAGATATTATTAAAACATCACAGAATATTTAATGCAGTAAACTAAAGATTTTATTTATATATAAATCTCATCTAAACTAATACAATTCAATTATACTTATTGTTGCAAAAAAATCAAGAGCAAAACAGTTATCACTAAAAAAGTTCATTAATTTTTGTTACATATCACAAATGACGCAGTAATTTAAGCTGCTCATTAGGTCATTTATTCAGCTGATTTTTAGCATTTTGTATTTGATTAGATGTTTTATACTACAAGTACTCTATGATGATATAACATTTTGTAAATTTAAAATTAATTTGTATCAGCATTAATCAAATACACAAATTATTTATTATTTTGTTTTGGAGTGCTTTTTGTCATTCATAAAGTGACATTTGTCACCCAAAAAATGACGAACGACATCTTAAAAGAATTCCGAAAACGTGATATTATATAGTCACAGCCAAAACAAACGCTCCTTACAGAAAGGATGGTCATTATGACAGATTTTTTGACATTGATCTTTATTTTAATGCCGATCGCGATACCGCTTATCGTAATAGGCTTAGTTAAGCTGTCGGACAGAAATAAAAACAGCAGCAATTATCCGAATTATCTCTATTACAATAATAATCAGCCTTACGGTTACAATATCAGCAACAGCAATCCTGCTCCCGAAGGCTTCGGAAGCACACCTACACCTCTTCCGAAGAGCCCTCAAGCTCCCGCAGAAGAAGCTCCTTTACCTGAGCCGCAGAAAGCTGAGCCTGTAAAGCCAAAGAATTCAAAGCCTGATATGACAGTTTCAAATATACTGTTTCTTATCGGTACAGTATTTGTAGTTCTTTCAGGACTTGCCTTTGGCGTTGCAAGCTGGGTCAACACAACTCACACAGGCAGAGTTCTTATAATAGCCGCAGCAGCAGTTATCGCATATATACTCAGCTGCGTAGTATCAAAGTCACTTAAACTCTCAGGTACATCTATGTCGTTTTATGTACTTGGTACAGGTTTCGTATCCACGGCATTACTTACAGCAGGCTACTATCAGATAATGGGCAAATGGTTCTCGTTTGACGGTGACGGAGCATTTGCACTGCTTGCATTCTCATCAATCATAGCAGCAGCTCTCATGTTCATAGGCGCAAAGCTTTTCAGGAATATCATTCTTGTATACACTTCACTTTCAGCCGCAGCACTTGCATTTTTATTCACTATTTTACAGGCAGCAGACACATATGCTTCACGTTCATTCCTTTTCGCAGCAGCTCAGATAGTAATTACAGCTTTCATCTATCTGGCAGCTCCGCTCAAGGGCAGCAAATACGAAGCACCTGTAAAAAATGTTGGCACAGTAACAGCAATTATCTTTGGCTCATCAGCATTAAGCTATGTCATAACAACTCTTTCAGGACCAACATTTGCAAGCTATTTCATAATCGCAGCAGCTGTCATTCAGTTTGCTTTTTACGGAATTTACAAGAAGATATCAGCTCTTATCGGCATTGAATCAGTTCTTTCACTGATACTCTCATTGATGATATACGTTTCACTTTCAAATGCATACAGCGATAAACTCAGCATAATAGCATTTTCACTCATTACAATGATCGTCTACTTTATACACCGCTTTGTTCCTGATTTAAAGAACAAATTCGCAGAGCTTATCACTTTTTTATCAGTTATGTTCACAACATTCTTATGCATAGGAATGATAAGAACAAATTCATTTGTACCTTATCTTATGATCGCAGCAATTGCCTCTGTTATAGTTGATTCTTACTTATTCAGCAGTGATCCTACAGTAAAGATACTTGCAGGACTTTTTACACCTGTTATACCTGTAAGTGCAGTTATGACTATCTCAAGATATTACATCGTTTCACAGGAATACTACATTAACAACATCATCTGCATGAGCATACTCGCAGGACTTCTCATAGGCTTTGCAGCAGTTATACTCTGTACACCATTTGGCAAGAAGATCAAATCTGAAGCGGCTGTATATTCAAATCTCGGATTAGCAGGTATGATCCTTATTTCAACACAGCAGTACAAGCTTTTCACACTTATTACAGCAGCACTTTGCCTTATCCATTTTGCACTTTCTAACAAATCAAAGTTCAACATCACAGCAGCTTTATCATCATTTGCACTTATCAAGATAACATACCTTATGGCAAGTGAATATTCAAAAGACAGTATAGTACCTGAGATAGCAATGTTCATAACAGTTATCGTCTACGCAGTTCTTTCAAGAATAATATATCCCGAAGCTATCATTTGTGATAAAGGCAGCAAGAAAGATGTTGATCCTCTTATCACTGTTGCAATAGTACCTGTTTTCAAGGTATTCGGCGTTACAGACCTGTCTGTATTTCTCGGACTTATTGCCTGCGCGATTTTCTGCACAGGACTCGTTAAAAAGAATTTCAGCGATAAAGCAGTTTCCGTACTTCTAACATTATCTACAGCTTTCACAGTCATCGCACTCATCGAGCGTCCGTTCTTCATCTTCGAGTCAAGAGCTGTAACAAACAAGATAACTCTTGCAATGATCGCATTATCAGGTTTTGCAGTACGTTTTATCTGGCGCAAATTCGAGAATATAGCAAAGAATTTCTCACAGATCATATTCATATTCACATTTGTATCACTTCTTATTGATGCTATAGTATTTGATACAGCAGAAAATACTATATTTGTAATGGCAATAATGATGATCGTTCTTTTAGCTTCTATCGTATCAAGATCAAAGACATGGTTCATCACATCAGCTGCTTCACTCTTTACAATAACATTATTTGCAACAAGGGATTACCTCATGGCACTCAACTGGTGGATATATCTTTTCCTCGCAGGTGTTATACTTATCGGACTTGCAGCAGCAAATGAATATCTCAAAAAGAACAACGAAACACTTAAAACATCTGTTGCTAAGAAATTCAGCGGCTGGACATGGTAAAACCAATGCTTGGCAATTAACATCATACTAATAAAGAAGAACCCCTTTTGAAAAAGGGGTTCTTTCTATTTTGCTGTATTATTATATTTGCAACTCATGCTGAACGGCGTTTTATGTCCAATTGTGCTATGATAACTGCTGCGAAAACAAGTCCGCAGCCTGCAAGCTCCTTTACACTGAGCTGTTCGGACAGTATGAGCCAGCCTGATAGGGCGGCGAAAACAGATTCGAGACTCATAAGCAGTGTAGCAATGGCAGGGGGAGTAAAACGCTGTCCGATTATCTGCAATGTGTATGCTGCTCCGCAGGACATGATACCTGTGTAAAGAATGGTATATCTTGCGGCTATGATATCGTTTACACGTGGCTCTTCAAACAAGAACATACAGACAGCCATAAGCGTTCCTGCTGTGAAAAACTGTATGCATGACATCATCATGCTGTCGGCATTTTTTGCGTTGAAGTGATCTATTGCAAGTATGTGGAGTGCATAGAAAAAGGAGCATATAAGTACGTAAAGGTCCCCCTTTGAAACTGTGACACCCTCATTTATGCAAAGCAGATAAAAGCCTGTAACTGCTATAACTGCACATATCCATACCTTTAAGCTGCATTTTTTGCCGAGAAATATTCCGAGCAGAGGGACTATTATTACATAAAGAGCAGTGATAAAGCCTGCTTTTCCTGCTGATGTAAGACTTATACCATATTGCTGTAGAGAGCTTGCGATGAATAAGATGATCCCGCAGCATATACCGCCTGATATAGTTGCAGTAAGCGGAGCTTTTTTGGCTTTTTTATCCTTTGTTTTGAATATTAAAATTATTGGTATAAGTACGATGCCGCCAAGCAATGTTCTTGCGGCATTGTATGTAAAAGGTCGGACATACTTCATTCCTTCGCTTTGCGCAACAAATGCAGTACCCCATATCATCGCTGTGATAAGCAGCATTATACTGCCTTGAAGTTTCTTTGACATATATCATCACCAGAACGCTTCAGGAATGATCTTCAAATTTATTCGTTCCCTTTACGCTAAGCCCTTTGTCGAAGTCATCAAGGAAATGGTGATATTCGCTTCCTCTGTGGTAGGAAATGAGGGTTTGCAGATTGACGTTTTCTACACTTCGGAATATATTCATATCAACAGAGGGATTGACTTCGCGCAGAGTTTTCAGAAGCTGTTTTACTTCGGCACGTTTAGAGCTTCCTTCGCTTCTTGTTATTCGGCAGGCGCACTGTATGAAATGCAGATCGTTATATTCCGACCATTTTATTATATCATCTTCGCGGACAAGATAAAGCGGACGTATCACCTGTACGTTTTCATAGTTTTCGCTGTGTATCTTAGGCATCATAGTCTGTATCTGCGAGCCGTAAAGCATACCCATAAGGATTGTTTCTATTACGTCATCGAAGTGATGACCGAGAGCTATCTTATTGCAGCCCAGCTCCTGAGCTGTTTTGTACAGCCAGCCGCGGCGCAGTCTTGCGCAGAGAAAGCATGGGTGCTTTTCTGCTTTTGCAGTTGACTCAAAAATGCGTGTGTTCATTATTTTTACGGGTATATTCAGTAATTCGGCGTTTGCGATTATCTTGCTGCGGTGCTCCTCTGTGTATCCCGGATCCATGACTATATATTCGGTATCGAAGTTTATGCTGCCGTATTTCTGCAAACGCATGAGACACTTTGCCATAAGCATGGAATCCTTGCCGCCTGATATGCAGACAGCTATCCTGTCGCCGTTTTCGATCATTTTGTATTCATCTATGCCTTTTCTGAATTTAGACCAGATGCTTTTACTGAATTCACCTGTAAGTGACCTGTCGATATTGATATCCATAGAGTACTCCTTTTTAATACATATATATAATATATCGTGAATATCATTTAAAGTCAATAGCAAAACAGAGCTTTTTTTATGTATATAAAACATATTGACTATGTATAAGAAATAATGTATAATTGTATATGTACTGATATGTATCGGTATAATTGCATTAAGGGGTGGATATGATGAATGGTCTTGAAGACATGATAAATGATCTTACGCATAGTATACTTTCTGATTATAAGGACGATCGTACTATCAATGAGATAAAAACTTTCGATCATCCTGATAACGATGAGATAATAAGTATAATCGAAGGTCTGAGAAGAATAATTTTCCCTGGTTACTTCAGAAATAAGAGCTACAGAGTATTTACTGTAAGAAATAATATGTCCATGATACTTGAAGATGTTATTTTCAAGCTTATCAGGCAGATATATATAGTTCTGAGATATGATGAAAAATACGAGAAGCTTGATGACAACGAATTAAACAACAACGCTATCCGTATTACTTTTGAGTATCTTAATAAGATCCCGAAGATAAGAGCGTTCATCGAAACCGATGTTCAGGCTGCATATGACGGAGATCCTGCTGCATATAATAAGGACGAGATAATTTATTCCTATCCCGGACTTTATGCTATACTTGTAAACCGTCTCGCACATGAGCTTTTTGTACTTGGTGTTCCGCTTATCCCGAGAGTTATGACCGAACACGCTCACAGCAAAACAGGTATTGATATACATCCCGGTGCAACTATCGGCAAGTATTTCTTTATCGACCACGGTACGGGTATAGTTATCGGTGAAACAACAGAGATAGGGGACTACGTTAAGGTATATCAGGGCGTAACCCTTGGTGCGCTTTCTACAAGAGGCGGTCAGTCTTTGCGTAATAAGAAGCGTCATCCTACTATTGAGGACAATGTTACTATCTATTCGGGAGCTTCTATTCTCGGCGGTGAAACTGTTGTAGGCGCGAATGCTGTCATCGGCGGTAACGTATTCATAACACGTTCTGTACCGTCGGGTGCAAAGGTCAGCGTAAAAAATCAGGAACTGAGATATAATTTTGATGATTCTTCCAAGGTGGAAAAATCCGATCTTGATAATGATGAAAGCTGGTTTTATATTATATAGACCTTTATAAAAAGAAAATTTTTTAGTGCATTTTGCAAAATATAGCCAAAAAGCAAATGCACTAAAAATTTTTTGGAAAAATTTCAAAAAAAGTCTTGACAACGAGCAGATATCGTGATATAATATTAAAGTCGTCGGGCGAGAAACCGATGAACAGAAGAATAAAGTGGGGGTTTAGCTCAGCTGGGAGAGCATCTGCCTTACAAGCAGAGGGTCACAGGTTCGAGCCCTGTAGTCCCCACCAATTCTTTGGCCTCGTAGTTCAGTTGGTTAGAACGCCTGCCTGTCACGCAGGAGGTCGACAGTTCGAATCTGTTCGGGGTCGCCATTATGCGGATTTAGCTCATCTGGTAGAGCGCCACCTTGCCAAGGTGGAGGTAGCGAGTTCGAGCCTCGTAATCCGCTCCAATAGCGGCGCTATAGCCAAGTGGTAAGGCGTGGGTCTGCAACACCCTGATCCCCAGTTCAAATCTGGGTGGCGCCTCCAAAAGAGCATCTGCAATAGCGGGTGCTTTTTTATTTGTCACGTTTCTTCAAGTATTGAAGAAGCGTTTTTTAGTTTATTCGTAAAATGTGAATAATGCTTATAGATATTATTTAATTTTTGTGTATAATGTTTATTGATTATATATGTTTTTTATGGTAGAATAGTATAAAATATATTATATTTGGGGGATCGTTTATGAATAAGATTAAAATTAAACGCCTTTTAAGTGTTTTGACTTCGTTTTGTATCATGGGAGCTGTACCGTTGGCTTTCCGTAATAGGGAAGTGCCTGTTGAACAAGGTTCACAGCCTGTGACAGAGCAGAATAAAGCAGAACTGCTTGGGGTGAGCGATTCTGACGAGTATTTCCTCGGAGCTGCTTCACAGTTCTCAGTTTTTCTCCACGATGATTTTGCAGCTCACGGCTCTGACTGTGAAGGCAGACTTGCCGCGGGCGGCAATGCAAATATTGGTGATCCTGTTTCGTACTCTGTCGGTGCTAAGCTTGATCCGTCAAGTAAGGCTGCACAGATAGTTGTTGGCGGAGATACACTGAAAAATTTCCAGCCTGACGGCAAACGTTTTGTTATCGGCAGCGAGAAATCCGTTAGTCAGGAGATAATCGACCATGAGAATGCAGGACAATGTGAGATTTACGTTGGTCAGCTCATTGATTTCGATAAGGAGTTTGCTTTGCTCGATCAGAGGAGCAGCTACCTGAGCGGTCTTGAGTCGAATGCAAATCTTGGCGTTGATAAGTACTACGATAAGGGCTGGACGATCACGGGCAGCGACAAAAACCTTAATGTAGTAACACTCAATGCGGATCAGGCGAAAACGTTCAATGACGGTTATTTACAGATAGATGTTTATATTCCAGAGGGCTCATATCTGGTGATCAATGTCCCCGGAGAAGATGTAAAGCTTCCCCTTACTAATATGAAGCTTTACGATGACAAGGGAAATCTGCTGCAGGATAAGGGCGAAAATATGCCTGTTCTGTATAACCTGAAGGACGCTACAAAGTTCAAATACCTCGGTTCAATACAAGGCTCGACACTTGCTCCTAATGCTGACGGAAGCGGTGACGAGGGCGGTCACGTAGCAGGTGCTACATTTGCCAAGTCCTTTGACGGCGGTATACAGTTTGGTTATTCGTCGTTCAATCCTAAGATGCTTAACAGCACTGAGGGAACAACGACCACTTCAACATCGACCACTACAACGACCACAACCACCACAACTACGACGACTACCACTACTTCAACAACGACGACCACAAGTACCACTACTACGACGAGTACAACTTCTACTTCTACTTCAACTACAACTACTTCCACTACGACGACAACAACGACAACAACTACTACCACAACAACGACCACAACAACAACTACCACAACTACCACAACAACAACTACCACAACAACAACTACCACAACTACCACGACAACAACAACTACTACAACGACTACGACAACCACAACTACGACAACCACAACTACGACAACTACAACTACCACGACAACGACATCTACCACAACAACAACTACTACGACTACAACCACGACTACAACGTCTACTACAACTACTACATCAACAACAACTACTACCACAACTACAAGTACAACAACAACCATTACTCAGGCGACTACACAAGACGGTGAAGAGCTGACAAATACCACGACAACGACCACAACTGCGACAAGTACCACAACTACGGCTACTACTACAAAGAAAACTACTACAACGACTAAGAGTAAAACTGATTCGCCCAAAACAGGTGTTACACCGATATATTCTGTTTTAGCCGTTCTTGGTGCAGCAGCTGCTGTTGCTGTGATCTCCCGCAGAAAAAATAAATAAGCATTTATGAGGCATCTTCGGATGCCTCTTTTTATTTGATAAGAACATATTTTATTGTCAATTTATTATTTTTTTGTAAAAACATCTTGAATAATTCTTTGATATGATATATAATTATTATTGTGTGGGCTTTTGAGTCTGATGCTTATTCCACGTTGAATACATTAATTAATTCGGCAGTTTTCTGCTTTAGCATAAGGAGTAATATATGAAGAAATTGAACGGTATCAAGCTGAAACACCGTAAAAATACGGAAAACAGCTCTACTGTAGTTTTTCCTCTTCCTCAGAAGGTCAGGATACCTATGTCCATGACTATGGGAGCACCTTGTCAGCCTCTTGTCAAGGTCGGTGATGAGGTCAAAGTCGGTCAGAAAATAGGCGACTCAGATGTTCCTTTCAGTGCGCCTGTTCATTCTGGAGTTTCGGGAAAAGTCGTTGCTTTGACTGATTACCGCAACGCCATGGGTGCAGTCTGTAAAATGGTCGAAATAGAGACCGACGGACAGCAGACAATTTCTGATGAAGTCAAGCCGCCTGTTGTCACAGACAAGGAAAGCTTCGTCAAGGCAGTCCGCGAGAGCGGTGCCTGTGGACTTGGCGGTGCAGGATTTCCGACGCATATAAAGCTTAATCCAAAGGCTGATATTGATACACTTATTATAAATGCGGCTGAATGTGAGCCTTATATCACTGCCGATTACCGTGAAATGATGGAAAATCCGCAGGATATCATCAACGGCATAAATATGGTCAAATCTCAGCTGGGCATCAAGTGTGCAAAGCTTGCTATAGAGTCTAACAAGCCCGAAGCCATCAAAAACTTCACAGAAATGGCTGAGAATGATGATACTATTGATATAATCACTCTTCCGTCTTCGTATCCGCAGGGCGCCGAAAAGGTCATTATCTATAATTCGACGGGAAGGATAGTAAACGAGGGTACTCTTCCTGCTGATGCAGGCGTTATCGTTATGAATGTTTCCACAGTTGCTTTCCTGTACAGGTATATGCAGACAGGTATGCCCCTTGTTACACGTCGATTAACAATAGACGGAAATGCAGTAGGTGAGCCTAAGAATGTAAGTGCAATAATAGGCACTTCGTTCAGAGAACTCCTTGAATTCTGCAAGACAGATATTGACTCTGTTAAAAAGCTTATTGCAGGCGGTCCTATGATGGGAATGAGCGTTCCCGATATTGATATGCCTGTTGTAAAGACTTCAAATGCACTTCTTGCTTTCAATCACTACGATGAGCGTAAAACATCAAACTGTATCCGCTGCGGTCGCTGTGTGAGAGTATGTCCTCTCGGACTTATGCCTGCGGATATAGACAGAGCTTATAAGATTCGTAATATCGATGAGCTGAAACAGCTTAAAGTTATGCTTTGCATGAACTGCGGAAGCTGTACATACGTCTGTCCTGCAAACAGAAAGCTTGCAGAGACAAATCAGCTTGCCAAAGCACTTATCCCAAGAAAGTAAGGAGGCGGAGAAACATGAACAAGCTTATCGTTTCGCCGTCACCACACGACGAAAACTACGTAAAAACTTCAAATATAATGCTGAATGTCATAATCGCTCTTCTTCCTGCATGGGGAGCTGCGATATATTTCTTCGGTATGCGCGTTATTCCGCTTACGGCAGTCTGTATCGGAAGCTGTATATTCTTTGAGTATGTATGCCGTGCTATGATGAAGCGCAGTAATACTGTCGGCGATATGTCGGCTGTTGTTACGGGACTTATTCTCGCGATGAATTTACCTGTGACTCTTCCTTACTGGATGGCTGTCATAGGTTCATTTGTGGCTATCGTTATCGTAAAACAGCTTTTCGGCGGACTTGGACAGAATTTCGCCAATCCTGCCATTACTGCACGTATCGTGCTTATGGTATCTTTCCCTGCGGCAATGACAAACTGGATAAAGCCGCTGGAGTACGATTACGATGCTGTATCTTCGGCAACTCCGCTGGTACTTGCCAAAAATGGCGGGGAACTTCCGTCATATCTTGATCTTTTTCTCGGTAAGACAGGAGGCTGTCTCGGTGAGGTATGTGCTCTGGGACTTCTCATAGGCGGACTTTACCTTGCAGCAAGAAAGATAATATCTTTAGCTGCACCTGTGTCATTCATCGGAAGCCTTTTCCTACTCAGCTTTATAGCAGGCGATGATCCTGTATATCAGATACTGGCAGGCGGCGTATTCCTCGGTGCTTTCTTTATGGCTACAGATTACGCTACAACTCCTATAACCACAAAGGGCAAGATAGTTTTCGGACTCGGCTGCGGAGTCATAACCTTTATTATAAGACGTTTCGGTTCTTATCCCGAGGGTGTATCGTTCTCCATACTCCTTATGAATGTTCTTACACCTTACATAGAGCAGCTTACAAGAACAAAGGTGCTCGGTGCAAAGGAGGCTGAAAAGAATGAAGGATAAGATAAAGCCTACTCTTGTACTTACTGTTATATGCGTTATCGCTTCATTGCTTCTTGCATTTGCCTATGAGCTTACAAAGGATCGAATCGCGGAGCAGAAAGCGGAGAAATTCAACAGCAGTGTTGAGGCACTTTTCGGCAAGACCGACAGCAAGACAGTTCAGCTTAAATGCGGATACGACGAGATACAGACCATAGCAGTTACTCCCGATAAAAAGACCGTTATACAGGTATGCACTGACGGTTACTCAAAGGGCGGTATAAACATTCTCGTTGGTATAGACGAAAACGGTGCTGTTTCAGGTATCGAGTTCGTATCTCTTGGAGAGACTCCGGGACTTGGCTCTAAGGTCAGAGATGAGGCTGATTTCAGAAAGCAGTTCTACGGACTTACACAGCCGACCGACTCTTTTGACGCTATAAGCGGTGCAACTTTCTCGTCAAAGGGCATGAAACACGCAGTTGATATTGCTTTGAAGGTATATAACGAAAATAAGGAGGCGATAATAGGTGGCTGATAACAAAAATTCTCTCACTAAGGAGATAACCAAGGGTATCATCAAGGAAAATCCCACACTTGTAATGCTTTTAGGTATGTGTCCTACTCTTGCTGTTACCACTCAGGCTATGAACGGTATCGGTATGGGACTGGCTACTACATTCGTTCTTCTTGGTTCAAATATTGTAATATCCGCACTCAGAAAAGTAATTCCCGATAAGGTGCGTATCCCTGCGTTTATCGTTATTATTGCAAGCTTCGTTACACTTATCGGCTTCCTGCTTGAAGGATTTGTGCCAAGCCTTTATGACAGTCTCGGTATTTACCTTACACTTATCACTGTTAACTGTATCATCTTCGGCAGAGCCGAAATGTTCGCAAGCAAGAACGGTGTTGTTGCTTCTGCCTGTGATGCTATAGGTATGGGTATAGGTTTTACACTTGCTCTGTTCCTTATGGGCTCTGTCCGTGAGATAATCGGCTCGGGAAAGTGGATGGGATTTACTATCCCTGTACTCAGCGATAATCCCATGCTGCTGTTTATTATGCCTGCGGGCGGTTTCTTTACTCTCGGCATCATAATCGCTCTTGTGAATAAGCTTTTCAACAAGAAGCCTCCTCAGGAGCTTGGATGCAGCGGCTGTCCGAATGCGGATAAATGCGGAAAGGCAGGTGACTGCAAATGAAAACTATGCTTGTGATACTTCTCTCTGCAATGCTCACTGATAACTTTGTACTTTCAAAGTTCATGGGTATATGTCCGTTCCTCGGTGTTTCAAAGAAGCTTGACAGCGCGGCTGGTATGGGAATTGCAGTTACTTTCGTAATGATATGTGCTACACTTGTTACATATCCTATACATCACGGAATACTCGTTCCAAACGGACTTGAATACTTCGATACCGTTGTATTTATCCTTGTTATAGCTCTGTTCGTTCAGCTGGTCGAGAACTTCCTTAAAAAGTGCGTTCCGTCACTTTACAGCTCGCTTGGCGTTTATCTGCCGCTTATAACTACAAATTGCGCTGTGCTCGGTGTTACAGTTCTTAATATCGATAACAGCTACAGCTTCGGGCAGTCTATAATAAACGCTCTCGGCGGCGGACTTGGCTTTATGCTTGCACTTGTAATATTCTCGGGTGTGCGCAAAAAGCTTGAATATGCAGATATCCCTGAAACTTTCAAGGGAGTTCCTGCTACACTTATTGCAGCTTCGATAGTTTCTGTAAGCTTTATGGGCTTCTCGGGACTGTTCAGCTAAGGAGGTGCGCGTATGACTACTTATCTTATACCTGCACTTATCCTCGGAGGCTGCGGAGTTCTGGCAGGTGTTCTGCTGACAGTTGCTGCAAAGGTATTCCATGTTGAAGTCGATGAACGTATCGAAAAAATAAGCGAGGCACTCCCTCAGGCTAACTGCGGTGCCTGCGGATTCGCAGGCTGTTCCGATTACGCAAACGCTATAGTTCAGAAAGGCGCAGCTACAAATCTCTGCCGTCCGGGCGGAGCAGATGCAGCAGGGAAGATAGCTGCTATTCTCGGTACTGCTGCCGCTGAGGTAGTTCCAATGACAGCTGTAGTTCACTGTAACGGTGACTGCAATGCTACTCAGACTGCTTTTTCGTTTGACGGAGTCCAGTCATGTAAGGCTGTGAAGCGTTTCTACGGCGGAAACGGTACTTGTAAATTTGGCTGTATCGGTCTTGGAGATTGTGTTAGTGCTTGTGAGCATGATGCAATAAAGGTCGTTAACGGCGTAGCAAAGGTAATACCTGCCTTATGCGGTGCCTGCGGTCAGTGCGCAGCTGCCTGTCCTAACAGCCTTATCAGTATAAAGCCACTTGCAAAGCATATTGATGTTCTTTGTTCCTCGGGCGATAACGGAAAGGCTACAAAGCTTTCCTGCAAAAACGGCTGTATAGGCTGTAAGATATGCGAGAAGAAATGTCCTAACGGTGCGATCACTGTTAATAATTTCCACGCTTCTATCGACTACGATAAGTGTACCAACTGCGGTGCTTGTATGGCAGCCTGTCCTGCTAAGGCAATTCATTCCTGTGAAAAGTAAAATAAGGTCCTCGATGAATTATCGAGGACCTTTTGATATTTATGAACCGCAGAAAAGCTCGTATAGTCTGTCGGGCATTGAGGCGTATCCCCAGTCAGTGCCGTCCGTTCCAAACTTCATTACCCACTTATCCTCAAAGTTCAGAGCATATATTCTGTGATTGTCGTCATTGTCTATGAGATAAGTATTGCACATTCCGCGCTCATCACCCGGAGTATATGTGATACTTCTGAGTATCTCGAACATCTCGGGACACTGGTACGCATTCCATGCTATATCAGAAGTTTTAGTGCATGGAAGATGTATCACCCAGTTATCTTCTGTTGTTGGCTCGGGCTCAGTTACCTTTGGTTCGGTTTGTTTTGCGGTAGTAGTTGTTACGGACTTTTGAGTGGTTTTAGTAAGCTTGCTCGTAACTATATTTTTTTTAGCTGTAGTAGTTGAGATTGTAACAGGCTGAGTGACTGTTACAACAGGATTTTTTTCATCAGACTGCGTATTCTCCGCAGGTGTCGGCTCACTGCTTTCTGTCGGTGCAGAAGCAGCGGTTGAAGTTTCGGAGTCGGATTTGCTTGTTGTAACTGTATTTGTACTTTCTTTTGTTTCTTTTTTGGGGGAGCTTGTTATCTTTGTGGTCACAGCTTCTGTGCTCTCTGTCTGCTTGTCCGCAGTTTCAGATGTACTTTCCGTAGCGGCAGGAATTACGAACTCGGTAGGCTGTATATGCCGTGTGGGGCGATTTTCGTGGAGATAAGCACCTAATATTCCTAAGCCTGAGATAAGGATAAATGCTGAGGCGATAGCTGTGACGCGCTGCCACCTGATACCGCTGCGAACTTCAACTCCCGAAACAGTCATATCAGGCTTTGGTTCATCAGTTTTGACCTTTGAGTAAGTTTCGGAGCTTATCTGAGCTTCTCTGATAAGATCGTCGTCAATGAGGTCAATGGCTTCAAATAAATCATTTTTATTCATACTCGAAACCTTCTTTCTTCAAAAATTCTTTTAGTTTCTTTCTTGTCCGAAAAAGATTTGTGGCAACAGTTTTTTCATTCATCTGGAAATACTCGGCGATCTTTGAAATGTCATCGCCGTACCAGTAACGCCTCACAAATATCTTCCTGTTTTTTTCGTCCTGCATTCGCAGAAAACGGGATATTATCTCTGAAAGCTTTTGTGTCGGGATATCTTGCTGCCGCGTATCGGGGATACACTCAGCGAGCTCGTCAATCGATACGCTTAATTTGGAATTACGCTTTGATGCGGAATTGTATTTCAGCTTGTCGATAGCTTTGTTTTTCACTATTCGGCACAGATATGTTTTGAGATCATTTGGCTCGTCGGGCGGTATCCTGTTCCATATATCGTAGTATACGGAATTCAGACATTCCTCGATATCTTCGTGCTGGGAAAGGATATTTGCTGCGATATGGAAGCATAATCTGCCGTATTTCAGCTTTAGTTCTGTTATTGCCTGTTCATCTCTGTTTCGGAACATTTCGATGATGTGTTTATCATTCATGATGTATTCCTCCTTTCGGGAGGTGAGGTCCCTCTTGACAATATAGTCGAAATATTTCGGGAAATATTTCACGTTATAAAAAAATTCACAACTCGTTCTTTAGAAGCACAAATTCCTGCATATTATAAATCACGTATATAGATGAATATACGGGTTTTGAGGAGGGCTTGTGATGTTTTGCTTCTATTGACAAATTATATAAAATGTGGTATTATTATAAAAATTTTATATTGGTGCTGCATCTTGATGATCAAAAAATTAACAGCATTAGATATGACATTTACTGTTTCGTGCTGATGAATACAGGTACAGTAATAACTTGAACTGAAAGTGTAAGGTCAGTCTCATATGGGGCTGACCTGAAAAACGCTGTATTTTATAAATAATAACATATATCATAGTTTTTATAGTATAAAAATGAGCAGTATTGAAAATGTTGACAATAAAAGCATTGACAATATATGCTTTTATTTTTATAATTTAAAATTGGTGTATTACACCGAATAAGTAATAGGGAGGAATGTAGAAAAATGTTCAAACGACTCGTAGCAGGAGCGTTGAGTGCAGTTATCTGTACTACAGCGGTCTTGTCAAACGGCAACACATTAAGTACGGTTTCGGATAACGACGCAAAAAAAGAGTCAGCTATCGAACGTGCAAGCAATCTGAGCTTTGAATCGTCCAACTCATTGGGTAACTTTATCACTCATGCAGCGGAAGAAGATCAGACTGTGAAAAAACTCGCCAATTCAGATGTTGGCGAAGGCGAATACCTGATAACAGGTCTGGATTTTGATCCTGATACAGGTAAGCTTGTTGTTACTTCCACGCAGGCAAAGGACAGCAAATACGTGATAACTTTCGTTGATGATGAGAACGGTCAGCTGTTTACTTCCGTTGAAGGAAATGTCAAAGCAGGACGCTTAAAACACAGCGAAGCTTCAGTTGACACTTCAAAGCTTGGGGAGTACTTCATTATCAAGGTACAGCTATTCGACCTTTTTAACCGTCCTGTAGGTGATTCTTTCATAGTAAAGAAGTACACTAAGGAAATGGCTGATATCCTTTCAAAAACTACCAAGGATTTCGCACAGGACAGAGTAGTAAACTTTGACGACGATGAGACAAACAACTTCGTTGTCCTCAGTGATGATACTATTATTGCCGAAAGCAACGAAGGAAAGAATGAGCTTGTTTCTTCTGACTTTGACAATAATGTTTTCGTTTTCAGCAATGCTGACGATACAGTCAAGAACCTCAGGAACGGCGAATTCTTCTATATCCAGCCAAGTCCCGAATCAATAGTTTCTATTGCTGTCGAGGACGTAAAGGTTGACGGCGATACAGTAACTGTATCCGGTAATGATAATATAGACGATATGCTTGCATTTGTCAAGTTTGAGTCACATTCAGATCCGAGAGATGCTGTTCTTGATATGGAAACAGCTGACGAGGGTATCGTTCGTACCGATACAGACTTTGAAGATACAGGTGTCATGACATTTGATATGGCGCAGTATCTCCTTTCATATTCAGGTTCAAACACTGAGTCGTTCTCGGCAAGCGGCAGTGTTGATCTTGGAGATTCAGGCATCAGTCTCGGTGCTGAGGTAGGCGTTTCTTTTACTCAGTCATTTGAGTTTTACAAAAAGTGGGGATATGCATATGCCTATTATGAATTAGGGTATGAATACTCATTCACCATCTCACTCAGTGCTGATAATGGGGACAATGATGTTATCAAGAACCTCAGCGAAAAAGACTGTGAGCCGCGACTCGGCAGCGTAGTTATACCTACAGGTATCCCGGGTGCAACAGTAAAGATATCTGTTGATTTTGTTCTTGAGCTTGAGGGTTCACTTGGCGTAACATTCTCAGGTTCTTCTACTTACGGCTTCCAGTACGATTCAGATGACGGCATGGAAACTATTGAAAATACTGAGGAAAATTCAAAGGGTGTTTCTGTGAAGCTTGAAGGTGAAGCATTTGTTGGTCTGAAGCTTTCAGCCTCGCTTGATGCTGTTGATCTTGGATTTGTTACTCTGCTCGAATTCACGCTCTATGCAAAGGTGGGCTTTGATATAACAGGCTCATTGGAATTATCTTATGCAAATGACGGTGAATCCGGATCATTCTCAAATACAGCTTTTGTATGCTTTGATACATCAGGCGATACGAAACACGCTTGTGATACGTGTCTGTCAGGTGATGTTAGCTTTGTTGTATCGGTAGGCGTTGAGTTCAAATGCTTAAAGCTCATAGACATCGAATGTGAGATCGCATCATTCAGTACAAAGCTATTTGACTGGTATCTCAGCCTTGATAATCTCGGACTTGTGGCTACTGCGGCAGGTCTTCCTGCTTCATGGATAGCTTTAGCAGGCCGCGGACCAAAGTTCGGATTGGGTTCTTGCCCTAATGTTGCGTATAAGACTACTTTTAACCTGACTGCTATAAAACCTGACGGTTCAACATATACACCTAATGCGGAGATCGTTATTGACGGTGATGTATCAACAGGTGTTGTGGGCGGCAGCAATATAGTTGTTTATTGCAGAAGCGGTGCTCATAAAGTTGATGTTATTATCAATGGTAAAAAGGTTAAGAGTACTTCATTCCATATCAATGATAAAGCAAAGACTTTGAATTATAGTTTTGATGTTGATGAGGATGATGATATTACTCCGATATCAAGCGATGACACCGATACTGACGGACCGGAGATAGTTACTACAACGGTTACAGCAAATCGTGTAAAGCGCGTTGTTACAACAGCAAAAGCTCCTTCTGCCGATCAGATCTGCATAGAATCAGGCGCACTGGGCGACCACATAATGTATATGCTCTATCCGACAGGATATCTGTATATCTTCGGTAATGGTGATATGTATGATTTCTCTCAATCACCATTCAAGGATCCTTCTAAAATAGTTAATGTGGTCATGGAGAACGCAGGAACTGAAAAAGACGGCAAATTGATAACAAGCATAGGCGATAATGTATTCAATAAATGCAGCAATATGACATCTGTCAATATGCTGAATTCTATCAAGCGTATCGGAAATAATGCTTTCAGAGACTGTACTTCATTTGCTTATATAAGCTACATAGTATTTGATTATGAGAAGCAGAAGTTAGTTGAAGTGAAACTTCCTAAGGGAGAGCTTGAAATGCCTAAGGCTCTTACAGAGATAGGCGATGCCGCTTTCTTCAACTGTAATTCATTCACCAAGATCACAATTCCGGAAACTGTTCTTTCAATAGGTTCTTACGCATTTTCAGGCTGTACTGGCATTGAAAAGATCGAAGTTCCCGAAAAAGTCGCTAATATAGGTGAATATGTATTCAGAGACTGTGTAAAACTGAAATCTGCTGTTATCAAAGGCGGTGCAGACGGTATAGGCGGATATATGTTCAGCGGATGTCCGAAACTTGCCGAACTCACACTTCCTTTTGCAGGATTTAGTAAGGAAGGTGCAGATGCTCCCGGTAAAGTAAGTCAGATATCATCATACTTCCTTAGCGGTGAGGGTGATGAATATTACCATATCACCGATGCTTACGGCAATGGCAGATCAATCCCTGCAGCACTTAAAAAGATCACAATCCTTGGCGGTAGCAGGATCTCGGACTATGCATTTTTCAGACTCGACGGATTAGAAACTGTTATCTTACCTGATACTTTAACAGCCATAGGATCACGTTCATTTGAGAATTGTTCATCTATAACAAACAATCTGCTCAAAAATCATAATAATGATGAGATAAAGAGCAAGCTGACCACTATCGGCAATAATGCATTTGCAAACTGCTCAAAAGTCGATTTCGGTGATATGAACTTCCCGACAACACTGACATCTATAGGTTCAAGTGCGTTCTCAAACTGCGAACTTATTACAAGTGTTAATATTCCTAAATCGGTAAAGACTATCGGTGAATATGTATTCAGCGGTTGTTATAAGATCGAAACGGCTAAAATATACGGCGGTGCAGACGGTATAGGCGGATATATATTCAGCGGCTGTAAGTCACTTGCTGAACTTACACTTCCTTTTGCAGGATTTAGCAAAGAAGGAGCAGATGATCCGGGTAAAGTAAGTCAGATATCATCATACTTCCTTAGCGGTGAGGGCGATGAGTATTACCATATTACTGATGCTTACGGCAACGGCAGATCAATACCTGTAGCACTTAAAACTATCAATATTCTCGATGGTAAAAGAATTTCCGACTACGCATTTTTCAGACTCGGCGGAGTTGAAAATATCAATATACCAAAAACTATAACCGAGATAGGAGTACACGCATTTGACGGCTGTACATCGATGAAAAACGGATTTATACCCGAGGGTATAACAAGCATTGGCAATAATGCATTCGTAAATTGTAGCAAAGCAAATTTTGGGGATATCGTTTTCCCTGACACTCTTACATTTATAGGTTCAAATGCATTCGTAAACTGTGAACTTATTACAAGTATTGTCGTTCCTAAAACAGTAAAAACTATCGGTGAATATGCATTCAGCGGCTGTTCAGCTATCAAAAAGGCTGAAATATACGGCGTTGATAGCAGTATAGGCGGATATATATTCAGCGGCTGTGCAAAACTTGCTGAACTTACGCTTCCTTTTGCAGGTTTCAGTAAAGAAGGTGCAGATGATGCTGGTACGGTAAGTCAGATATCATCTTACTTCCATAGCGGCGAGGGCGATGAGTATTATCATATCACCGATGCTTACGGCAACGGCAGATCAATTCCTGTAGTACTTAAAACTATCAATATCCTTCAGGGTGAAAGAATTTCCGATTACGCATTTTTCAGACTCGGCGGAGTTGAAAATATCAATATACCCAAAACTATAACCGAGATCGGAGTACACGCATTTGACGGCTGTACAGCGATGAAAAACGGATTTATACCCGAGGGTATTACAAGTATCGGCAATAGCGCATTCATGAATTGTAAAAACGCCGAATTCGGTGATATCAAGTTCCCTACAACACTGACATCTATAGGTTCAGGTGCATTCTCAAACTGTATAGGCATTACAAGTATCAATATCCCTACATCTGTAAAAACTATCGGTGAATATGCATTCAGCGGCTGTTCAGCTATCAAAAAGGCTGAGATTTACGGCGGTTCAGACGGTATAGGCGGATATATATTCAGCGGCTGTGCAAGTCTTGCTGAACTCACACTTCCTTTTGCAGGATTTAGTAAAGTAGGTGCAGATGATCCCGGTAAAGTAAGTCAGATTTCATCTTACTTCCTTAGCGGTGAGGGCGATGAATATTACCACATTACTGATGCATATGGCAATGGCAGATCAATACCTGTAGTCCTTAAAACTATCAATATCCTTGAGGGCGAAAGAATTTCCGACTACGCATTTTTCAGACTCGGCGGAGTTGAAAATATCAATATACCCAAAACTATAACCGAGATCGGAGTACACGCATTTGACGGCTGTACAGCGATGAAAAACGGATTTATACCCGAGGGTATTACAAGTATCGGCAATAGCGCATTCATGAATTGTAAAAACGTCGAATTCGGTGATATCAAGTTCCCTACAACACTGACATCTATAGGTTCAAGTGCGTTCTCAAACTGTATAGGCATTACAAGCATCAATATCCCTACATCTGTAAAAACTATCGGTGAATACGCGTTCAGCGGCTGCTCAGATATCAAAAAGGCTGAGATTTACGGCGGAGCAGACGGTATAGGAGCATTTATATTCAGCGGCTGTGCAAATCTTGCTGAACTTACACTTCCTTTTGCAGGATTTAGCAAAGAAGGTGCAGATGATCCCGGTAAAGTAAGTCAGATATCATCATACTTCCTTGGCGGCGAGGGTGAAGAGTATTACAAGGTCACTGATGCCTATGGTAATGGCAGAGCTATCCCCGCAGCACTTAGAAAGCTTACTATCATTGATGGCAGCAGACTTTCTAACTATGCATTGTTCAGATTGTCAAATATCGAAGATGTATACCTTCCGAAAACTGTCACCGAGATCTCTGATAATGCATTTAACGGATGCAGCGGTATAGAGAATGTCTACTATCCAAGTACAAGAGCAGACTGGGAGAAAAATGTTACTATCGGTGTAAACAATGAAGCAATAGACGGTAAGGTAAGATTCCTTGGTGAAGACTATTTTACAACTACTACAACTTCAGGTTCGAACGTAACAACAACGACCACAACTTCAACAACTTCCAAGACTACTACAACAAGCAAGACTACGACATCATCTACATCAACAACTTCTAAAGCAACTACAACAAGCAAGACTACAACATCAACTACTTCAACAACTTATAAGACAACTACAACAAGTAAGACTACAACATCAACTACTTCAACAACCTCTAAGACAACTACAACAAGTAAGACTACAACAACATCATCAACAACTTCTAAAGCAACTACAACAAGTAAGACTACAACAACATCATCAACAACTTCTAAAGCAACTACTACAAGCAAGACTACAACAACATCATCAACAACTTCTAAAGCAACTACTACAAGCAAGACTACAACATCAACTACTTCAACAACCTCTAAGACAACTACAACAAGCAAAACTACATCATCATCAACATCAACAACTTCTAAGACAACTACAACAAGTAAGACTACAACATCAACTACTTCAACTACATCTACAACAACTACAACTACTGAAACAACTACCACATCAACTACTACAGAAACAATTACTGAACTCACAGAGACTTCTACTGCAACTTCCACAACCTCTGAGACAACAGAAACGACGACTACAACAACTACTTCTACAACTACAGAAACAACAACTACGACAACTTCTACATCAACAACTTCTACCACAAGCACGACCACAACTACAATTACCACAACTACTAATACTGACGACGGACCTGATATCGAATTAGGTGATGCTTCGGGTGACGGCAAGGTCGATGCAGTTGATGCAAGCATTATCCTTATGATATATGCGAAGAATTCAACTTCAAATTCGATCACATTGACTGTAAAACAGAAAGAGGCATATGATGTAAACGAGGACGGTAAGATAGATGCACTTGACGCTTCTTACATTCTCTGCTTCTATGCATATATTTCTGTAACGAAAGATGAACCGATCACGTTGAAGGTATTTATGCTTGATAGGAAATAATGCATTGATAGTCTTTTTCAAGCGTATTACTCAAATTACAAAAGCTCCTCCATGCGGAGGAGCTTTTTATTGTAAATGACTATACAAAAAAATTCGCACCTCACATTTGTGAAGCGCGAATTTTTACGTATTATACGAGTGCGGATAACAGGACTTGAACCTGCATGAACTTGCGTTCATATGGACCTGAGGGATAGGTCACGTTAGTGAGCATATATTCTCTCAGACTAATCCAAGTCTTTGAACAGCAGCCTCATATAGTCGCGTTTTCCGTATATGATACGGTCTATATAGACGGTATCCCCGCTTGTTCTGTAGAATGCAAGATATTTCTTATAAACAATGAAACGATAGCCGCTGAACAAATCGGACGAGAAATAAAGAGGTTTTCCTATCTCTGAACGCTCTTGCAGAGCATCTATTGTATCAAGAATACCATCTATCGTATTCTCAGCAGCAGTGGGATTTAACAACTTTTCAGAAATATATGCCCATATTTCGTCCAGGTCATTCTGAGCTTTCGGAGAGTAAACGATTTTATTCATACTTTCCTTGCTCCAAAACGCTTTCTGATATCTTCAGATGATATCCAGCCTTCCTGTTCCCCTGCCTTTCTACCATCTTCCAGTTCGCACATCAGGCGGAGTGCTGCTTTAGTACGCTCGTATTCCTCTTGTTCCTCAATATCAACGATCGCATAGCAACCCCGACCGTTCTTGGTAAGATAAACAGGCGAACCTACTGCAACGTCCTGCAATACGGCAGAATAATTTCTTAAATCTGAAATAGGCACGATATTCGGCATAGTAACAGCTCCTTTCAGAATAATTTTTATATATTTATTATAACTCAGTCATAATGATTTGTCAAGTTTTAAGATAAATTTATCAGCTGATTTCTCATAAAGTGTTAAGTTGATAAATGACTTATTCTTTAGTTTTTTACTGTCAGCTTTTACATCGCCTTTGCAATAAACCACGTTTCTATCTTCAAATCCCCAGTTAGCATTCCGCCAGTAAAAGAGCTTGCTGTCCTTGTAGTAAAGCTCTTTCAGCTTGTTCAGTGAGGCATTTACGGATTTATTTAACGCATTCGGCGTCATGAGTATTAGCTCGGATATATCATTAGCGGACATCTCCTCATAGCCGAATACTCCAAAGCATCTTCCGATGATCTCTTGTTCCTTCTTTGACAGCTGATCAAACAGCGGATTTAAGTATTCACAGCAGAGCTTTATATATACATCGTTATCATGGTGAAGCTCGTTCTCTCCGAGCCTGTCCTCGGTGATATAATCGAAGCCGAAGTTGTCCTCCTCACTGCCATATATGATGACAGAGTATACGAAGGAATACTGCAATGGATATTAACAGGATTTTCTATGACTTCTTTCATTTCATTGTAAATTAAATCCTTGTCATCAAAATACTTGTTTTCTCTTATATACACAATACTATTACTCCTTTAATTTAGTATAGTTTTATCGTTGTTATGAACAATTTCAACTTCAATATTGGGATATTTTTCAGAGTCCTTCAGCGACATACAAAAAAACAGCTTCCCCTGTCTGAAATCATTCGAGCATAAGGGAAAGCTGCTTTTCATTAATTGCTATAGATTGTGTATGCCGCTTAGATTACCCAAAACTGCAAGGACTCTTTGTTAACACTTGCCAGTAACTGCCCACGAACACTGCTGGCAAATTATATGAGCAATTATGATATATCAAACCATGTTTTGAAATCAGATGGCAATGTCTGAATAAACTTTTTAAGTCTATCTACAGTATTTTTTAGATATTCATATTCATCTTCATTTATCATTGTAAATGGAAAACCTCTGTCGAATTTATTGATATCTTCCTTCAACGACTGCAAATGATATATGTTACCTGTGACTTCAAGAAGCGCACCTTCAAAAGTTAATGCAGATAAAAGCGCTTCTTCTTCAGTATGAATAAAATTTTCACAGTATTCTTCGACTAAATAACATAGCCTGAGACTATCTAATTTAGATTCTGAAAAATAATAGTGAATATCTTCTTTAAGATGTTTTACAGCTGTTAAATATTCGTTTTTATTAATCCTCATATTCCACCTATTTAATATTACATGTATATTGTTATTGTGAATAACTTCAATTTCAATATTAGGATATTTTTGAGAAAACTGCGCAACGACATCTGAGCAACTTTCACAGCACCTTCTTTCAGTATACAAAGTTACTTTACCTGTTGCATTAATATTTCCGTTTGTTTACTTAGGTGTTGTGAAAATAACATCTCCGGAATAATGATTGTCAATCCTGAACTCCCATTCATAATTTTGGGGATTTTGTTCAAAAAGAACTCTCTTCTGAGGATCAGAAATGAATTGTCCTGCTAATCCTGTATCAGTATTTTTAAATTCAATATAGTCAAGAGAAACTAAAAAATCATGTAATTTTATTGCCATATCAATATTTGTGATTTCATAGCATTCTCGCCATTGCCAATCATTTTCATTGATAAGTTCATTATCAGATATACAGCATCGTCTGAAAATATAAGCACATATCTCGCGTAAAGCAGAGCGTGAAACTATAACAGGATCTGATTCTACTGAATACTGATAATCTGAATATTTATTGCATATCTCAATAATAGTAGCACGATGATCAAGAAACATTCTGCTGCCCCAGTAACAAATCTCTTTATAGCCTGAATAAGAACCTGAGACTACTTCTCCTGTTAATTTGTCTTTTATACGCGCTTGTATGCTAAAATCAAAGCCCATTGTAAAAACCTCCATACCGTAATAGCTCCGCGCTGACAGCTTCGCATGATTCGGTGTACCGCTTTCTTGTATGTTTGATACTTTGGATTGTTGTCATTACTATCTTTGATATGTGTCTTCCTGTATGCTATCTGCTTACAGGTGAACTTAGGATCTTCAAGAGAAGGCTTGTCGCAGAAGCGAGTTCTGTATGCGTTGGTTGAAAGGTAGAACCGTTTGCAATGCTCGCATTTCCTAATGCTATGCCCAGCCATAAGACCTTTGAGATAGTCGATTTTCAGGAATGACTGCAGTATAGAAGTATGATAATACTCTGCGATTACATATTTTCCACTACCTTCATAAGTCTCTCTTGGTACAAGATTGAGTGATGATAGGAATTCTGTATTTGTATAAATGAAACCGTCATTATAGACAGGATTGACGATATACTTGTAAGCAAGCGGAGAGAAAACGAAATCATAGTATGCAGCAGCATAATCATCAGGAGTACACTTTTTAAGATTCCTTATCCACTGTGTAATAAAGCAGTTTATAGTTACATTGAAACTGTAAATGTCTATAATTATACCGTTATACTCGTTACAAAGCTGACAAAACATATCCCAGCTCTCTAATATGCTTTTATCTTTAAAATAAGATTTAATTGTCTCAATGGGAGTACCAAGCACTTGAAATATCTTATGTACACGGAGCAGACTGTCAATTCTGAATATTTCTTCTTTAAGTTTATCATACTTCTCCTGCTCAGGCAGTTCTGTTGGGAATTCTTTTTTGAATTTGTCAAAACTAAAGTATATCTCATGGAACTGATCGTCGTTGATATTCATACAGGATTCGGTAAGCTCTCCGAGCAGAAAGTCCTGTCCGTCGACTTCAATTGTCTTTCCTTTGACGTAAAAACAAATATCAGAAAACATATGTTCTATCACCTCCGATTATAGTATATCACATCCAAAATCAAATTGCAAGTAAAATTGTCGTTTTTAATAAAAAATAATTGTTACCTGATTTTATGCAAAATCAAAAAACTGTACCATAATATATTTAGAGGGCAAAACGCTTTGCATTTCGCGGAGCGTTTTTTTGCTGTCAAAATAAAAGGGGGGATAGTTATAGGCAACGAATTAACGATCTACAACAGCGAGTACATAATGACAACTCCGCTGGAAAAGCAGGAGTACATCATCTACAAAATGATGTATCCCGGTCTGTATATCCTTGCAGGCGCACCGAAGATAGGCAAGTCGTGGTTAGCGCTGGACTTGTGTATGTCAGTCGCTAACGGTGAGCAGTTCCTCAAGCACGATACTAATATTGGTCAGGTATTGTATCTGAGTCTTGAGGACAACCTCCTTCGTTTGCAGAACAGGATATACGAACTCACAGACGAACCATGTGAGAACTTGAACTTCGCAATTGAAGCGCAGTCAATAGGCAACGGTCTGGAAGAAGAACTTGAAAAAAGTAAACAGGAGCTTCCTGATTTGAAAGTCATAGTCATCGATACGTTGCAGAAGGTCAGGTGCAACACTGATGTCAATTACGGTTCAGATTACAAAGAGCTCTCTGTGCTGAAAGCGCTTGCGGATAAGCTGAAAGTTGCAATACTTGTCGTACACCATACGCGCAAGTGTTATGACAGCGATCCGTTCAATATGGTGTCGGGTTCGACAGGTATCATCGGCAGCGTTGACGGTATCATGGTTATGATCGAAGAGCGTCGCGGCAGCGGTAAAGCAAAGCTGCATTGCGCTGGTCGTGACATTGAACACATGGAGTTGTGCTTGGAGTTCAGCGGTCACAAGTGGAATGTAGTTGACGATGTGCCTGAGCGTCAGCCAGATCTTTTCTCTTTCGCCATACATGACTTGATGGTAGATGAGAAACGCTTCACAGGTTCAGCAACTGAACTCTGCAAGCTGATGTACACACACTTCGGTCGTGAGTACGCTCCGAACTGGATAACGAGAAATCTTGTTCAGCATACCAATGAACTTAAAACATACGGAGTGCTATTCACAGCTCGAAGGAGTCACGGAGCTCGAATACTGGATCTGATTTACGACCAGTCGGGTGACAGTAAAAACGGAAGCCTGCTGTGGGTAGAAATTGCTGACCATGCCGGCACCCGAAGTTCAGAAAACGTCTATTTACCTTTGTTTGAGGCGGGTGACGGTAAAACAGAGGGTGACGGTATTTGTGATTCTGGGTGACGGTATAATGCTCTCGGGTGACGGTAAAATCACGCACAAAACGCGCCGTTTCTGTCGCCGATGCCAAATTCGGGTAGTTATCCTACCTGCGGCGGTGAAAGCGATTGTCGCGCAACGTGGAGCGAGTGTGGCGATACCGCACAGATACTATCGACAGAGGAGAAAAGTGGCAGTACCTGAGAAAAATCAACCCTTCTGGGTTGGCAAGCATAGCAGCTGGCATTCCGCCTGCCGCCTTGCTTGTCGGGCAGAAGCCCGAACCCACTTACGGCGAGCCGCCGCTCCCAATTGTGCCTCCGCATAGTCCCTACGGACAGGAAGTATAATTGTCGGCACGCCGAAACATTTTACAAAACGGAAGAAAAGGAGGGATTCTATGAGACGGAGAAACACAACCATAGCGATACGCTGCACAGAGGAAGAAAGCAGGCGTATCCATGAGCTCGCTGATAGGCATGGCTTGAGGCTCAATGACTTCATTATGCGGTGCGCTCTTGGCAAGAAAATCGTTGTCGCCAATGGAATCGACGAGATAGTCCGGCAGCAGAAAGCTATCGGTCGAAACCTCAATCAGATAGCTACACTGGCAAATATGGACAGGCTGACCGCCGTGAATTTTCAGCCGCTCCTTGATGAGCACAGGAAGTTCACGGAGTTGATAGGTCGGCTGCTTCGGGAGGTGAAATAGTGGCGACGGTCACAGCGATAAGTACGAAAGGCGGTGGCGGCGGCAAGAAAAGTCTCGACTACATCTGCCGCGATGATAAGACTGAGGGTAAGAAGTTTGTGACGGCTCTCAATTGTTCGCTGCCCACTGCCTATCAGGAGTTCAAAAATACCCGTGAGATGTACGGCAAGACTGACGGTGTGCGTTACTATCATTTCGTTCAGTCGCACCCGAGCGGCTATAATATCGTTCCTGCGCTTGCTCACAAGATCGCTGTTGAGTTTGCGGAGCGAGCTTTCCCAGGTCACGAAGTTGTAGTGGCAACTCACACAGATGCCGACCATATACATTCGCATTTTGTGCTCAATGCGGTCAATGCCGAGACAGGTCTGAAGTACCACTCGAACAAGTTCACACTGCAAGACCTGCGACAGCTCAGCGATGAGATATGTCAGAAGTACGGTGTAACAACTCTCAGCAAACCTGAGATTCACAAGCAGAGTAACGGTATAACTAACGGCGAGTATCGAGTTGCAATTCGAGGTGAGAGTTGGAAAATGGCTCTCTTCAATACCATTGATGTGGTCATGAAAAGAGCCAAGTGCAAGAAGCAATTCCGCTTTTACATGAAGCAGTGTGGCTACGATGTCAAGTGGGAAGACAGCCGGAAGTACATCACATACACTTGTCCCAACGGCAGGAGATGCCGTGACAATAAATTGCACGAAGCGAAATACAGGAAGGAGAATATGGAATATGAATTCGAAATACGAAGAAGCGAAAGAAGCCTCCAAGCAGAATTTGGAGGAGACACAGGACATACCAACTATGGTCTGCGTCCAGGAACACAACTGGCTGGCGCTGATCTCGCAGCTGAAACTTCTGACAGATACGCTGTTCGATGTCAAGGCTCAGACAGACGAAACTATGACATATGCACAGATGAAACAGTACCTGCAAAATCAGCGGACGATATACAATCAGCTGCTGGAACAGGGGAAGGAGATACAGGAGCAGACGTCACAAAACGTGACGGCAGAGGTGTCGAAGCTGGATCAGGCGGCGAAGGACCTCATATCACAGGCTGGGAATCTGAACGAGCGGACCTTATCGCAGCTGAAATGCTCAGGCGAGCAGAGCAGAAGTCACGGCTTCAGACTGCTCCGACTGGTGGTGCTGATAGAAGTGCTGCACCTGATATCGTCAGTGGCATTGCTGCTGTGGCTTCGATAATCGAGGACGAGCCTGTCGATGACGATACTGAGTATGCTCGAGAGCATGTTGACCGAAAGGCACTGGCGAAGGAGATACGGAAGAAGGAAGATCTCGGTATGCATATGGGGTGATGCCCAATCAAATAACGAAAGGAAAGATTAAAATGAACAACGTAAGAATCACAGGAAACATGAACAGAAGATTTGAGAGGAGCGTGGTATATTGGGAAAAACGAGAACTGAACCTAAGATCAAAACTGCAAATTTCATATACAGCGGTGATAAGACCGCCTTTGATAATTTCATAGAGGCTATGATCCACGACTATCTGAACTCATCAGAAACTACACAGACTGCTCACGTGGATTTTAGTGGAAAGGTCAAACTTTCAGAGGATAAAGAAAAAATAGTAGACTTCTGAGAAAGTCTGTGGTATGGTGTGTCGTAGCACCGGACAAGGTGCTGCGACTGCCAAAAAAAGGAGAGTGATTATATGAGAGCATGGCTCTATTACAGACTGTCCCGTGACGAGGACGCTGAGATGAACAGCTTACAGAATCAAAGACGGATACTTGCTGACTACGCAGAACAGAACGGATACGACGTTGTCGGAGAAAGCTTCGATGATAATGTTTCAGGAATGACATTCAACAGAAAAGGAATCGGTCAGCTTGAAACTGCTGTAGATGATGGAAAGATCGACATAGTTTTAGTCAAAGACTTATCCCGACTCGGCAGACATCGAACTCAGACTGCTTTGTTTATCGACCACCTGCGTGAGAACAACGTAAAGGTCTACTCGGTGACCGAGGGCATAGACTCGACTAATGAAAACGATGATATGCTCATCGGATTCAAGCAGCTGTTCAATGACTTCTATGCCAAAGACATAAGTAAAAAGGTGCGTGCAGGAGTGCGGCAGAAGCAGAAAACCACCGGCATAATCGAGACTCTGCCGATGGGGTATATAAAAGATAAGAATACTGATATGATAACAATTGATGAGGAGACAGCATGGATAGTCCGGGAGGTTTTCCGCTTGTACATAGACGGATACGGTCTGACAACCATAGCAAAGAAGATGAACGCGGACGGAATTAAGTCACCTGACTATTACTTCAACCGAAAGCTGAGCGACCATAAGCCTGACATCTCCAAGAAATATCTGTGGGTTCAGACTACAGTGAAGCGTATGCTGACTAATGAGCTTTATCACGGAACACTTGTGAATCACAAGACGGTAAGCTCAAAAATATATAAAACAATAACAGCAGTACCTGACGATGAGCAATATAGGCATGATAACTTTTGCGAACCTATCATAGACGAAACTACATGGAAACAGGCACAGTTCATGCTGGAACAGAGGTCGAAGATAAATCCACGCTCGCAGTGTGGACGTAACATTCACAGATATGCAGGAATGATAAAATGTGCCGAGTGTGGTGCAAGTCTTATTGCAAGACGAAGAAAATGGCGAGGTAATGAATATGTTGAATACACCTGCAACAGCAACCATCGCTACGGCAAGGAATACTGCACACCACATTCAGTCCGCGAGGAGCAGCTTGATGCACTGATAAATATTGAAATCGTATCTCTGCTTGAGTATATACAAGCTGAGAGTTCGAAATACGAAAAAATCGTCAAGAATTGGCTCAAAAAGAAGCCTAAGTATGATAAGGAAATACAGCGCAGCAATGAGAAAATCAAGCAGAAGCGTGATGAGATCGAACAGCTTATCATAGAGCGTATCAATGACCGTGACCATGCTAAGATCTACAATGATATGATTGAAAAGCGTGAAGATGAGATACGTTCTCTCGAAAAGAAGATAACCGACCTGCGGCATTATGATGAGGTCTGCAAGAAGCGCCGTGAAGAACTGAAGAATACTTCGGAACTGATAGAGACTATACTTGCAGACGGGCATATCTCAAATGTCAACCTGAGAATGCTTGTCCGTCAGGTCACAGTTCACCAGAACGAGGACAAGTCTATCGACATAAGCTTCGATATGAACGGCGCGTTCAATTACAACATAATGGAAGATGTTACAGATGAGATACTTTGATACAAAAAAGGCGCCTCACATTATGTGAGGCGCTGGTGCGGATAACAGGACTTGAACCTGCATGAACTTGCGTTCATATGGACCTGAACCATACGCGTCTGCCAATTCCGCCATATCCGCATAATGCCTGATAAATTTTACACGGCTCAGACTAACCGAGGCGGACTGTAAAACCAGTAGCTCCGCAGTACCATAATATTTTATCACAAATAGGTGAGTTTGTCAAGCTTTTTTTGAAAAAAGTCTTGTATCTTTTATTTAAACAAAGTATCCCCACTCGTTAAGAAGTGGGGATACTTTGTTTTTCACATTATCAAGCATCAATATTATACCTATGTAATATGGAAGAATGGCAGAGATAAGTGCTGATTGGTTATATTAGCTAATTATTAGATTGAGAGTAAAAAACACTGGCTTTTTTGCTGGAATTATGGTATAAGCGGCGAGCCGCCGCACCCTTTTTTGCGCTGAAGATAAAAATAACGGCACATTTTTCGCCGCGCTTCTTGCTATTTTCAAGCATTTATGGTATAATGTAAAAGTATTTATTATACAGGCAGCGTGAACATAAACGATGTTCCTTTGCCCACTTCACTTTCTGCCCATATCTTACCGCCGTGGGACTCGATTATGAACTTGCATATATAAAGACCAAGTCCAGTGCCTGTTTCGGAGTGTTTACCCTTGTAGTATCGCTCCCAGATATGAGGCATATCCTCTGCGGAGATACCGCTTCCTGTATCCTTTACGGTTACTTTTATGAAGTTTCCTTCCTCCTCTGCTTTGATAAGTATAGTACCGTTTTTGGTATGCTTTAAGGCATTGGAGACAAGATTTACGAAAACACGCTGTAATCTTGAACTGTCAGCATTTACTTTTGGCAATTCAAGAGGGATACGAATTGCGAGCCTGTTGTTGTTCTTATTGAGCACGGCAAAATAGGTCTCAACTGTCTCGCGCACAAGGCTGTCTATATCGCAGGGAGCAGGCTCCAGAACCATTCGTCCTTCCTCGATTCGGGTAGCGTCCAGTATCTGCGTTACCATAAGAGCCATACGGTTGGCTTCCGAGGAGATACGTTTCAGCTTTTCTTGTAAGGCAGCCGTATCGCAGCCGTTTGCAAGCTCCATTTCCGCATTCTGAGCATATCCCGACATAGTCGCAAGAGGAGTTTTTAGCTCGTGGGAAGCGTCCGAGAGGAAGGTGGTCTTCATCTCGTTTACCTTTACCAGCATATCATGCTCAGTAACGATAGGATCTGACAGTTTTTTTGAGAGAATGACCGAAATCACGATAAACAATATCAGCACTCCCGAAATAACCGCGACCATGATATATATTGACCTCTGGAAAAGATCATTCATTTCACCTAACAGAGAGTCAGTCTGCTCAGCTGCGATCTCATTGATAAGGTCTTTATAATGATTCTGGTCGAACAAAATTATACCGTAACATATATCATCATATCCAACAGTGTGATTTATCAGATGATCCCATGCGCAGATAAATCCCTGACCTTCCAGAGTATATATTCCTGTGCTTATTTCGGTATATTGTTCAATGTTTCTCTGAAGTGTATTTCCCATACCGTAAAAGGAAGGTTCTTTTGCATATTCTTTATCCAGTGCTTCGACGGCTTGCTGGATCATACGGTCACACTCAGGCTCGGAAGGTATACTGTGAAATTCACCGTTAGAATAAGTAAAACCAATAACATCATTAAACTCATGTGAAGTATCTATTTCAAAAAAATCAATCATATGCGTTTCAAGAACAAGCTTCGGATCTATATCAGGTATATCCTGCAAAGAGCCGAGCACTGTACATATGTTAGTTCCGAAGCTTTCGAGAGATGACTGCAAATTTCCAAGCGTGACCTGATAGAAGCCATGAGCGGTAGTATCAACGGTATTGCTTGCAATCTTAGATGTATGTGAAACAACTATATTAGTCGAGCGTTTATATACAAGATTAAAGACAAAAACAAATATTATCATTATAGTAATAAAACATATTAACAGAACACTAAGAAGCCTTCTCCGTAAAGCGCGGCTTTTGGAAATTTCTTTTTTCATTTTATCACTCCTTTATGTTGTTGAATACATTATACCATATTTTTTTCATTAAGTGAACAGAATTACGAAATTGTAATCACAGGGGGATTCATTATGCCACACATATTATTAGTAGAAGACGATTCAGACATCATGCGTATCAACAGGACATTCCTTGAAAACGAGGGCTATGCCGTACACTGTGCGGATTCGGTACAGACTGCTACATTTATGCTTGAAGAGTGCGTTCCCGACCTTGTACTTCTTGACGTTATGCTCCCTGACGGCGATGGTATGGACTTCTGCAAGATACTGCGGCAGAAAACACAGGCTCCCGTGATATTCCTTACAGCCCGTGACGAGAACGACAGCGTTATTATGGGCTTCCGCAGCGGCGGCGACGACTATATAACAAAGCCATACGACCTGAACGTATTAAAGGCACGTATAGAAGCACAGCTCCGCCGCAATGTAAAGCAGTCTCCTCAGCACCCGAAGATAGAGCTGCCCGAACTTACAGTTGATCTTTTTGCGGGAACAGCCACACTTGATGGAAATGAATACTCATTGCCTCAGCGTGAACTTCAGATACTCTATATGCTAGCCTCGCAGATAGGCTCGCGTATAAGCTATCATGATATATACAAGACTATATACGGCTGCGACGTGGAGGATAGCAAAAATACTATAAGAGTCAATATTTCCCGTCTGAAAAAGCATTTGAATATGGATGATATGAGTACATATGAGATAGCCGCCACATCGGAGGGCGAGTACGTTCTCAGACGTGTCATATTCTAAAATTGTTTTCAGATTACAAATCTGTAATTTTGCAACATGGTCTCTGTTTGCAATGCTATAATGGCATTGTCGGCAGAGACCTTAATATTTTTGAAAAGGAGAATAATTATGAAAAAGACTTTTATTATCATTGCAATGGCAGGCATACTCACAGCAATAACAGGCTGCGGAAAAACAGACAGCGGTATAACCTCTGATAACAACAAAACTACAACAAAGGCTATAGTAACAACCACAGCAGTTACTACTGCTGAAAACACATCAACTACTTCTGCAAAAGTTGACAATAAAAAAACTGAAAGCAGCGATACCAGCACAACAGCTGTATATGAAGAAAACACCGTTGCTTCACCTGTGACCAATGCCGATTATATGCAGATAGCAGGTGTATGGTATGAGGAAAAAGTTCTCGATTCCCATACACTTACTATTGACGGCGACGGAACATACAACGCAGATGTAAAGTGGAGTTCCAGCGCAGCTGATGGCAGTGCGTGGACATACATCTTTACATACGATGCGGAGAATGATGCTCTCGTTTGCAGCGGTTCGGGAGTAAATGTTGATTATTTTTATACAGAGGACGGTCAAAGCTCATATACGGAAAATTATAATAACGGCAGCGCCATGTTCTACACCGATAATAATGGAAATCTACTGTGGCTCGACAACTATGCAAATGTGGCTGACGAAATGTTATTCACAAGATGCTGAAAAAGTAATTACAAATTTGTAATTCTGTGCACAGAGCAGAAAAACTATGCTATTATATAATCACAGTAAAGGCACAGCGCCTAAACATAATAATTTTAAAAAGGAATGAGGTAGTTTTTATGAAAAAAATGATTTCTTGTCTCGCAGTTCTTGCAATGCTCACAGCAGTCCCCACAGCTACTGCTTTTGCAGAAGACCCCGCAGCCATATCAGTCACATCAGAGACTTCTTACTATGAAACTGACATCAGAAACCTTGTAGGTCAGTGGAAGTATCAGGTAGCTCCCGAAGGTATGAATATAACAGCAGGAGTAACTGACAACGGAATTATAACTGTAAAAGAAGACAGCACATACACATATACAGACCTTGACGGCAATACTCATTCAGGCACGGTAAAGGTGGATTATGATACATTTGGGGGAGAGTTCAAAGTTCCGTTTTTTGCATTCTATGAGGGTGACAAGTTCTTTATCGGCTGCTATTGCAGTCAGAATAATCCCAATGTATATATCACCGGAAACGGCGGAATGGCTCAGCTCTTATCGATTGATGCTGACTTTTCCGCAATAACAGGGGAATGGGAAGAAGTGAACGGCAACAGAAGAATTTTCAATATCAGTGCAGACGGTGCATATACTGTTACCTATCCCGACGGCATAATAATTCAGGGCTTTATCAAGATTGGAAATGAGATGTTCAGCGAAAACAGCGACGGCAAATGGTACAATTTCTATAATACAAACGGCATTGCATGGATAGGCTTCCCAAAGACTGATAGCGGAACAGTCGATGAATTAAAGGCCGGCGACTTTACTCTCAGGCGCAGGAACGCCGATACAAATGCTAATGCTCATCAGGAGCAATCAGAAGGCGGAAAGACTGATGACAAGAACGAGAGTGCATCATTTGATAAAGAGGATAAGACTATGGGGGCTATAAGAGTTATGGAAAACTTCAATGTAATTATGGCATTAACCGGTGCAAGTCCTGTTTATACTATCGATGACGGAAAAGTTAAGGGTTATGTAAAGGTAAATGACAGCCGTTTTACTTCTATAGCTGATCTATATGCATTTATTGCAGATAATTTCACAGGAGAAGCAAAAGAATCTTTTATAAGAGACATTGATGGCTATTTCATTGAGAAGGACGGTTCACTCTATGTACAATTAATACCTCGTTCTTTCTATCAGTTCCATACAGAGAACGGTGTTACCATCACAGATCCTGCTATGGACTACTGCACAGCTACGGCTAATAAGGGCGATAAACTCTACGGTTTTGGCAGAGCCGTACTCAAATGCGAAAGCGGCAAATGGCATATCGAAAGCTTTGAATTCGGTGATTTTTACGGAGCCGAAGGACATGATATTTCAGAGATAGCAGGCACATGGGACGAAGTTGATACACTTTATCCGAGGCAGCTTATCATAAGAAACGACGGTTCGTTTACTCTTATCTTCGTTGACGGAAGAGTAATGTATGGTACTGTTGAGGCAGAAGATATAGGTTATCCCAACGGCAGCAAAATGACATGGTTCAATCTTTACGATGAAAACGGTAACTTCTATACTGGTTTTGAAGCAACTTCACTGACTCCTCTCAATGACCTCTATACAGGTCAGGACTGCTCAGAACATTTTGTCCGCTATATAGAGCCCGAACACAAATATTCAACAGATGAGCTTCAGAAAATGGCGGCAAAAGATTATGAAGAAAAAACAGGTATCAGACCTGCTGATACACATTCAATGACTAACGTAGGCGGTTCTGTCACTGTTGTATTTACAGATGAAAAAGGCGAAGATTTTGACGCATATAATCTTGATCCCGATACAGGCGTCGGTGAGAAATTCTCTGACGGCAGCGTGGTAAATCTCCCGCAGACAGGTGTTAATTCCCTTGCGCTTGCAGGTACATTAGCAGGCGCTTCCGCTGTGGCACTTCTGGGTCTCGGTGTTGTTATCTGGTCGGGAAAGCTCCGCAAAAAAGAAGAATAATACAAGCATAAGTACAAAAGGAAGTTAAAAAGCAGCGAGTCCTGTTTATAACAGGACTCATTGTGATAATAGCAGGCATAGGTTTGAGCTTGACTTCTAAAAGCTATATTAATCCGATTTTTAGTTGTTGAGCAGACATTAAATATAAAAAACGGTCTCACATAATCGTGAGACCGATATTTTTTCACTATCATAGCGAAAGCTGAACCATACGCGTCTGCCAATTCCGCCATATCCGCATAATGTCTGATAAATTTCACACGGCTCAGACTGACCGAGGCGGACTCATTTCGAGTTGCTCCGCAGTAATATTTATTCTATCATAAACGTAGTGATTTGTCAAGCACTTTTTTGAAAAAATAATTAGATATTTTTCTTTTGCAATTTTTAAGAAAAAGCTTGACAAATTTTTTTAAGAGTGATATAATATATATCGTTGATTGCAAAGTATGAAACCGTCTGGGTGTGGCGCAGTTGGTAGCGCGCTACCTTGGGGTGGTAGAGGCCGTGGGTTCAAGTCCCGTCACTCAGACCAGATGCGATCAGCATTACCCCAAAATTCCGATACTCAAAAGAGTATCGGAATTTTTTTGTATATTATTGACTATTTTATATACCTGTGTTATAATATTATATAACTAAACGGCTGCAATGCCGTGTAAAATAGGAGGAGTTTATGATAAATCGTGATCAGGCGGCACGTATCCTAAAAGATTATGGACAGGAACATATTCTGAATTATTTCGACGAATTGACCGATAACGAGAAACAGGAATTATTATCTCAGATCGAAATTATTGATTTCTCTGTTCTTGATAATCTTGATGCTGAAAAGAACAGCAACACAGTCCGTGGAAAATTTGAACCACTCGGTGCTGTGACTATTGAAGATATCGCTTCCAAAAGTGATGAATATGTAAGGGCGGGTGTTGAAGCGATAAAGAAAGGAAAGACGGCGGCAGTTCTTCTGGCAGGCGGACAGGGAACAAGACTTGGTTTTGATAAGCCAAAGGGAATGTTCAACATAGGCGTTAATAAAGAGTTGTATATTTTCCAGTGCCTTATCAATAATCTTATGGACGTGGTAAAACTCGCAGGTGCATGGGTCCCTCTCTATATCATGACCAGTGAGAAAAACCATAAGGACACTGCTGAATTCTTCAAGGAGAAGGATTACTTCGGTTATGCTCCCGAATATGTTCATTTCTTTATACAGGATATGGCTCCTTCCGTTGATTTCAGCGGAAAGATTCTCATGGAAAGCAAGTCAAAGATCTCCATTTCACCTAACGGCAACGGCGGCTGGTTCTCATCACTTGTAAGAGCAGGACTGCTTGATGAGATAAAAGCCAATGGCGTTGAATGGATAAATGTATTTGCTGTTGACAATGTTCTCCAGCGTATTGCCGATCCCGGATTTATAGGAGCTGTTATAAAGTCGGGTTTGCAGTCAGGCGGAAAGGTCGTCAGCAAGGCTTCACCTGACGAAAAGGTGGGAGTACTCTGCCTTGAAGACGGTATGCCTTCAATTGTCGAGTATTATGAGATGACAGAGGAGATGCGCACTCTGCTTGATGAAAAGGGCGAGCTTGCGTATAAATACGGCGTTATCCTCAATTATCTTTTCAATGTTGAGAAGCTTGAGGAGATATGCGACAGAAAGATGCCTGTCCATGTTGTTGACAAGAAGATACCGTTTATGGACGAAAACGGCGAGCTTGTAAAGCCTGATATGCCGAATGGACATAAATTCGAGACACTCGTTCTTGATATGGTACATATGCAGGACAGCTGTCTTGCTTATGAAGTAGTTCGTGAAAAGGAATTTGCTCCTGTAAAGAACGCAGCAGGAGTTGATTCGGTCGAATCTGCAAGGGAGCTTTTAAAAGCTAACGGCATAGAAATATAATGTATCGGCGGCACTTTTGATGACTCGGAAGTGTCGCTTGCTATGTTTGAATATAAAACAGGTGGTTTGTAGAATATGAAAGATCTGCTGAAATATCTTAAAAATTACAAAAAGGAGCTGGTTTTCGGACCTTTTTTCAAGCTTCTCGAAGCTATATTCGAGCTTATAGTTCCTGTTGTAATGGCTAAGATAATTGATAATGGCATAGTACGAAATGACAGTTCCTATATATTTAAGATGAGCGGACTGATAGTTCTTCTCGGAGTCTGCGGTCTTGCTTTTGCGCTTACGTGTCAGTATCTTGCTGCAAGGTGTGCATACGGCTTTGGTACTGAGCTTCGTGCAGCCCTTTATAAGCATATCAATTCTCTGTCATACAGCAGCATTGACAAAATAGGAACTTCTTCGCTTGTAAACAGGCTCACCAATGATACGAATACAGTGCAGAACGGTGTGAATATGTTCATAAGGCTTGCAGTACGTGCTCCTTTTCTTGTTATAGGTGCTGCTGTAATGGCGGTTACCATAGATATGAAGCTTTCTCTCGTTTTCTTTGTAGTTGCGCCGCTTATATCACTTGTAATATTCTTTATCATGCGAAAGACTATACCAATGTACAAAAAAACGCAGAAATGTCTTGACCGCGCATCTATGCTTACCCGTGAAAACCTTGAAGGTACACGAGTTATAAGAGCTTTTTCGCGTCAACAGGAAGAAATTGATGAATTCAAGGAAGCTGTCGATGATATTTCAGAATGTTCCATAGCTGTCGGCAAGATATCGGCTATACTTAATCCTGTAGCATTCATGGTCATGAATTTAGGCATAGTAGCCGTTATATGGTTCGGCGGCGGCAGGATAAATGTGGGAAAGCTGACGCAAGGCGAGCTCACTGCATTTACGAACTATATGACACAAATACTGCTTGCACTCGTAGTTCTTGCAAATCTTATCGTTATTTTTACAAAGGCTTTCGCTTCGGCAAATCGTATAAGCGAAGTATTTGCGCTATTACCTGAGGAAAAAGGTGAAATAACCGTACTTGATGACAGCTCGGAAAAAATGATCGAGTTCAGGAACGTATCCTTTGCTTATGAGACCGCAGGTGACTATTCACTGAAAAATATCAGCTTTTCTGTCAAGCGCGGACAGATGCTTGGAATTATCGGAGGTACAGGCTGCGGAAAGTCTACTCTTGCAAATCTTATCCCATGCTTTTACAGGGCAACAGAGGGAACAGTCGATATCGCAGGCGTTGATGTAAATGATATAGAGCCGGATGAACTGAGAAAACACATAGGAACTGTTGCACAGAAGGCTATGCTTTTTACAGGAACTATCCGCGAAAATATGAAGTGGCGAAAAGCTGATGCTACAGATGACGAAATAATCGCTGCACTGAAAACTGCACAGGCTTGGGAGTTCGTTCAGCGTACTTCCGACGGGCTCGATACTGTGATATCTCAGGGCGGTAAGAACCTGTCGGGCGGTCAGAAGCAGCGTATCTCAATTGCCCGTGCATTGGTGGGAAGTCCTGATATCGTTATCCTTGACGACTCTACAAGCGCACTTGACTACAAGACCGATCTTGCTTTCAGAAAAGCACTCAGCAGCGACCTGCCGAATACTACTATTGTCATGATCTCTCAGAGAACCACCTCTCTTAGAGATGCTGACAAAATAATCGTTATGGACGACGGTGAGGCTGTTGGTATAGGTACACATGACGAGCTTGTCAACAGCTGTGAGGTATACCATGAGATATACTGCTCTCAGATGAATGAGAAGGAGGGCGAAAAAAATGCTTAAAACATTAAAGCGAGTATTCCACTACGCCCGTCCTTATATCATGTATTTTGTACTGACAGTTCTTTTTGCTGCACTTGGAGTATCGCTTTCACTTGCAGTACCTGTATTCATCGGTGAAGCTGTTGACTGCTGCGTAGGAAAGGGGAGTGTGGATTTCGATAAGCTCCTGAAAATAATAACTGCTCTTGCTGCTATGGTAATAGCAAGCACACTGTTTCAGTGGCTTATGAGCCTGTGTACGAATAAGCTTGCATTTTATACAGTCCGTGACCTCAGAGCGGATATTTTCAATAAGCTTGAGAGAGTTCCGCTCAAATATATCGACGGACATACAAAGGGTGAGCTTACCAGCCGTGTCATCAATGATATCGAGATAGTTTCGGACGGACTTCTCCAAGGCTTCACTCAGTTTTTCAGCGGTGTAATAACTATAATAGGTACGCTTATATTTATGCTGACTATAAATGTAAAGATAGCTGTCGTAGTCGTTATACTTACGCCACTGTCGTTCATTGCAGCATCAAAGATAACAAAAGCTTCGCACAATTCATATATGAAGCAGTCGAAGCTGCGAGGTGATATGGTGAGCCTTGCAGAGGAAATGGCAGGAAATCAGAAGATAGTAAAAGCTTTTGTGTATGATGAACGCGCGGAGAAGAGATTTGAGGAGATTAACAAAGCCTATGGCGAAATAGGTGCAAAGGCGACGTTTTTCAGCTCTATGACTAATCCTACAACGCGATTTGTCAACGGTCTTATCTATGCTGCGGTCGGACTTCTCGGTTCTCTCGGAGTTATAGGATACTGGGGATTTCTCGGTAAAATGACTGTGGGAAAGCTTTCCAGCTTCCTTGCGTATGCAAATCAGTATACAAAGCCTTTCAATGAGATATCGGGAGTTTTTGCAGAATTGCAGAACGCAGTTGCTTCGGCACAGAGAGTATTTGATGTACTTGACGAAGAAGAGATAAGCGATGACAGCGATAAGGAAGTATTGTCGTCGTGTGACGGCACTATAAAGTTTTCAGATGTATTCTTTTCTTATTCTCCCGATGTAAAGCTTATCGAAAATTTCAGCCTTGACGTTAAGGCAGGACAGCGAATAGCTATCGTTGGACCTACAGGCTGCGGAAAATCAACTATAATCAATCTTCTGCTTCGTTTTTATGATATCAATAAAGGAAAGATAGAGATATCGGGCAAAGATATCTTTGATCTTACAAGGGACAGCCTGCGGAGTTGCTTTGGCATGGTATTGCAGGAAACATGGGTATTTACGGGAACTGTTGCAGAAAATATAGCTTACGGCAAGCCCGATGCCACAAGAGAAGAGGTAGAAAAGGCTGCAAGATCGGTATATGCTCACGGTTTCATAAAGAGACTGCCCAACGGCTATGATACCGTCATAAGTGAGGACAGCGGACTTTCACAGGGACAGAAACAGCTTATATGTATAGCAAGGATAATGCTTATGGATCCGCCTATGCTTATTCTTGACGAAGCTACAAGTTCCATAGATCTGCGTACGGAACAGCGAATACAGAAAGCATTTCAGAAGCTTATGGAGGGAAGAACCAGCTTTGTCATAGCACATCGTCTTTCAACGATCAAGAATTCCGATGTTATCCTCGTTATGGAGCGCGGAAATATCATAGAACAGGGAAGTCATACAGAACTTATGGCAAAAGGCGGTTTTTACTCAGAATTGTACAATAGCCAATTCGTATCATAATATGTCAAAAGAGCTTCATATGAGGCTCTTTTTGTTTATGATAAAAAACTTTGTTTAATTCTTGACAAACTGTAAGAAATGTTGTACAATTAGAATGTATTCTTATGTATTGAAAGGAATGATCTTCAATGGGTTTAACTTTAACTGAAAAGATCCTCAGAGCACACTTGGTTGACGGCGAGTACGTCAAAGGTCAGGAGATCGGTATACGTATCGACCAGACCCTTACTCAGGACGCTACAGGCACTATGGCATATCTTGAATTTGAAGCTATAGGCGTACCTCGTGTAAAGACCGAGCGTTCAGTGGCTTACATAGATCATAATACTCTCCAGAACGGTTTTGAAAACGCTGATGACCACAGATTTATCGGAAGCGTTGCAAAGAAGCACGGTATTTACTTCTCACGTCCCGGTAACGGTATCTGTCATCAGGTACACCTTGAGCGTTTTGGTATCCCCGGAAAGACTCTTATCGGTTCTGACAGCCATACACCTACAGGCGGCGGTATCGGTATGATCGCTATCGGAGCAGGCGGACTTGATGTTGCTGTTGCTATGGGCGGCGGTGCGTATTATATCACCTGCCCTAAGGTCGTAAAGGTTGAGCTTACAGGAAAGCTCCGTCCGTGGGTAGCTGCTAAGGACGTTATTCTTGAAGTTCTCAGAAGAATGTCTGTTAAGGGCGGCGTAGGCAAGGTCATCGAGTACTGCGGCGAAGGTGTAAAGACACTTTCAGTTCCTGAGAGAGCTACAATCACAAATATGGGCGCAGAGCTTGGTGCAACAACTTCTATATTCCCGTCAGACGAGATCACAAAGCAGTTCCTCAAGGCTCAGAAGCGTGAAGAGGTATGGACTCCTCTTGCTGCTGATCCTGATGCTGTATATGATGAAGAGTTAAAGATAGATCTCAGTGAGCTTGTTCCTCTTGCTGCCTGTCCTCATTCTCCTGACAACGTAAAGAGCGTTGAAGAGATAGGCAGACTCAAGATAGATCAGGTATGTATCGGTTCATGTACAAACTCTTCTCTCCTTGATATGCTCAAGGTAGCTCATATCCTCAAGGGTAAGACAGTTAATCCTGATGTATCACTTGCAATTGCTCCAGGTTCAAAGCAGGTCCTCAATATGCTTGCACAGAACGGTGCGCTTTCGATACTCATTGATGCAGGTGCAAGAATCCTTGAAAGTGCCTGCGGTCCATGTATCGGTATGGGACAGTCACCTAACTCAAAGGGTATCTCTCTCCGTACATTCAACAGAAACTTTGAAGGCCGTTCCGGAACTAAGGACGGACAGATCTACCTCGTTTCTCCTGAAATGGCTGCTGTATCAGCTCTTACAGGCTATCTCACTGACCCGAGAGAGCTTGGCGAAATGCCTGACTTCAAGCTTCCTGAGGAGTTCGTTATAAATGATAATATGGTGGTACCTCCTGCATCTGTTGAGGAAATGGACAGCATTGAGATACTCCGCGGACCAAACATCAAGCCATATCCTGAAACATCACCTCTCCTTGAGACTATTGATGCTCCTGTATCGCTCAAGGTCGGCGACAATATAACAACTGACCATATTATGCCTGCCGGTGCGAAGATACTTCCTCTTCGTTCAAATATTCCGAAGATCTCACAGCACTGCTTTGCTGTATGCGATGAGAGCTTCCCTGAGAGAGCAAAGTCTCTTGGCAAGAGCATAATCGTTGGCGGTTCAAACTACGGACAGGGTTCATCAAGAGAGCACGCTGCACTTGCTCCTCTTTATCTTGGTGTAAAGGCTGTTCTTGTAAAGTCATTTGCAAGAATTCATCGTGCTAACCTTATCAATGCAGGTATTCTTCCTCTTACATTCGTAAATGAGGCAGACTACGACAATATCGCTCAGGGCGATGAGCTTGTGCTTGCAGATGTTAGAAAGGCAGTAGAAGAAGGCAGGACAGAGTTTACAGTCCTTAATAAGACAAACGGCAAGTCTATACCTGTACTCTGCGAGCTTTCAGGACGTACAAAGGATATCATGCTTGCAGGCGGACTTCTTGATTTCACAAGAGAATCTATGAAGTAATAAAATGAAAATATCGGAAATTTTTAAAGATATATTATCTGATGTGAATACAAAGAACCAGAGGACTGAGGAGGCGCGGAGAGAGCGCGGCGTTTACTGGATGACTCCGCGGGATCAGGCCGGAAATTATTTCAGCAGCTTTATGGTGCTTCTGCTTCCTCAGTTTCTGGGCTTTGTGCTCGGACTTGCTGTAACAAAGCTGCTTGGGTTCGGCGGTGCTGCCTATTTCGTAATAGGCGGTATCAGTGCTCTGGCGGTAGGTACATATAAGAGCGTTTCTTTTGACAAGATATCACTTACGCCCGCAATTGTAAGAAATATCATTCTTATGCTTCTTTTCTGCGGTGCATTTGCTCTGTTAATGTTTTTTGGCAGTCGTTCAGACAGCAAATAACTTTTTGCATATTAAAGTTTATAATAATATTGGAAATGAGGGTGTATAATGCATTTATCAGAAGTGCTTTGCAATGGATTTATGGACGCTGCAAGAAGAATAGTGATACCAACTACCAAAAAAGGCTGGATGATCTTTATCATCTGTATTGTTGCATACGTAGCTGCTTATATGGGTGTTGGTGTTGTTAAAAAAGATATATCTGAAAAGGGAAGAAGCACAGTGGCTCTTATTGTCACAGTTGTAGCGGTCATAATAGGTTTGATCGCTTTTGATTGATTAATTATTTGATATGGAGGTATAAACCGATGGCTAAGATAACCATGAAAACGCCGCTGGTCGAAATGGACGGCGACGAGATGACCAGAATTCTCTGGCAGTGGATCAAGGAAACTCTTCTTGAACCATATGTAGAGCTTAATACCGAATACTATGATCTTGGACTCAAGCACAGAGAAGAGACTAAGGATAAGGTTACTATTGACTCAGCTGAGGCTACCAAGAAGTACGGTGTTGCTGTAAAGTGCGCAACTATCACACCTAATGCAGCAAGAATGCCTGAGTATAACCTCACACAGATGTGGAAATCACCAAACGGTACTATCCGTGCCGCTCTCGACGGAACTGTTTTCCGTACACCTATTATAGTTAAAGGTATCGAGCCTTATATCCCGACATGGACTAAGCCTATCACTATTGCACGTCACGCTTACGGCGATGTATACAAGAATACAGAAATGCGCGTAAACAAGGGCTGCAAGGCTGAGCTTGTCGTAACTGACGAGAACGGCAACGAGACTCGCGAGCTTATCCACGATTTCAAGAAGTGTGACGGTATCATTCAGGGACTACACAACCTTGATGACTCTATCGCAGGCTTTGCAAGAGCTTGCCTTAACTACGGTCTTGACCTCAAGCAGGACGTATGGTTCGCTTCTAAGGATACAATTTCAAAGAAGTATGACCACCGTTTCAAGGACATCTTCCAGGAGATATTCGATAAGGAATACAAGGATAAGTACGAAGCAGCAGGCATCGAGTATTTCTATACTCTCATTGATGACGCTGTTGCAAGAGTCATTCGTTCAAACGGCGGCTACATCTGGGCTTGCAAGAACTACGACGGCGATGTTATGTCCGATATGGTATCTACAGCTTACGGCAGCCTTGCTATGATGACATCTGTACTTGTTTCTCCTGACGGTATATATGAGTATGAGGCTGCACACGGAACTGTTCAGCGTCACTATTATAAGTACCTCAAGGGTGAGGAGACTTCTACAAACTCTGTTGCAACTATTTTTGCATGGAGCGGTGCTCTCCGCAAGAGAGGTGAACTGGACAATACTCCTGAGCTCTGCGATTTCGCTGATAAGCTTGAAAAGGCTACTATCCAGACAATTGAAGATGGAGTTATGACAGGTGATCTTTACCTTATTTCTAAGCTTGACAACAAGAAAAAGGTCGATTCCAAGACTTTCCTTGATGAAATAAAGATAAGACTCGATAAATTAATGTAAATAGAGAGAAGGCATATCACGATGTCAAAAAACTCAATATCAAACTCTGTTATTAGAAGGCTTCCGAGATATTACAGATTTCTTGGAGAGCTTGAAAACAACGGATATGTCCGTATATCTTCAAGGGAACTGTCTGAGAAAATGGGGCTCACAGCTTCTCAGATAAGACAGGATTTCAATTGCTTCGGTGAGTTCGGTCAGCAGGGATACGGCTATAATGTCAGCGACCTGCGTATCGAGATAGGCAAGATACTTGGGCTGGACAAGCAGACTCCTATGATACTTCTTGGTGCGGGAAATCTGGGCAGAGCTATTGCTACACATATTGATTTCCACAACAAGGGATTTGACCTTATTGGCGCTTTCGATATCAATCCTGATCTTATCGGAAAAGATATCGGTGAACTTAAGGTCAGGGGAGTAGATGAGATAGGAACTTTCTGCGCTGAGAACAGACCTGTTGCGGCTATACTCTGCGTGCCTATGTCTGCGGCTGAAAAGCTTGCTGATACTCTTATAGAGTGCGGAATAAAGGCTTTCTGGAACTTTACCCATTACGACCTTAAAGTAACGCATAAAGGCGTTGCTGTTGAGAACGTTCACCTTGGAGACAGCTTAACTACGTTGTCATATTGCTTGAATAATCTTGACGAAAAAAGTAAAATATGAGAGTGTGCAGCAGATACAAAAGTATCTGCTGCTTTTTATCGGAAAGAATGTGAAAAAAATATCAAAGATTTTTGAACGATATATATAATATAGAATTATCCTATTCTGTAACGGAATTGCTTTTAGTAAGCATTGCATAAAAGAAATGACAAGTTTTTAAGCAATTGTATAAAACTGGAAGATAAACAGGTGGTATAATTACTGCTGTTATATATGCATAAAACTCTTGTTTACTATAGAAAGTAAGACAAATGCAACAAAAAAAACACACTTTGTTCTTAATTATGTATAAACGATAAAAGAGTAATATAAAAACCAATATATCATATCATTTTGTGCTCGATAAATGTCCGCAGCCATTTGTTAATTAGATATCAATATCTGAATAGCGATATTCTTAAACTGAATTTGAATTTATTGAAATATACTGGTATACTAATATTGTGTGATAATGTGATAAGGGGATTGATGCCGATGAGCGGCATCTCCTCTTGAAATGTTTAGGAGTGGATATTAAATGGATTATCGTATCGAACATGATTCTATGGGTGAAGTGAAAGTTCCCGCGGATAAGTATTGGGGAGCTCAGACAGAACGAAGTCACGAAAATTTCCTTATCGGCGTTGGTATTGAGACAATGCCGAGGGAAATAACCCACGCATTCGGTATACTCAAAAAAGCCTCAGCTATTGCAAATCATTCAGTCAGACCAGAGAGAATGACCGATGAAAAGCTTTCCGCAATATCACAGGCTTGTGATGAGGTCATCAGCGGATCTCTCAACGATCATTTTCCATTAGTTGTATGGCAGACAGGCAGCGGTACTCAGTCAAACATGAATGCCAACGAGGTTATTGCAAACCGTGGCAATGAGATCGCAGGTGCTAAGCTGCTCCACCCGAATGATGACATAAATATGAGCCAGTCATCAAATGATACATTTCCGACAGCTATGCATATTGCAGCTGTTATTGCTCTTGAGGATAAGGTCGTTCCTGCGATCGATACTCTTGTTGAGACCTTCAAACGCCTTGAAGCAGAGAATGAGGGTATTGTAAAAAGCGGCAGAACTCACCTTCAGGACGCTACTCCTATTAAATTCTCACAGGAGATAAGTGGCTGGAGAGCTTCTCTGGAAAAGGACAGGAAGATGATACTTACTGCCTGTGAAGAACTCAAAGAGCTTGCCGTAGGCGGTACAGCCGTTGGTACAGGTCTTAATGCGCCTAAGGGCTTTGCGGAAAAAGCTGCCGAAGCAATAAGCAAGCTTACAGGAAAGAAATTTGTATCCTCGGATAATAAGTTCCATTCACTTACGTCAAAGGACGAGATAGTATTTGCTCACGGTGCGTTAAAGGCTCTTGCAGCAGATATGATGAAGATAGCGAATGATGTCAGATGGCTTGCTTCCGGTCCTCGTGTAGGCCTTGGCGAGATACGTATCCCCGAGAATGAACCGGGCTCATCTATAATGCCGGGAAAAGTCAATCCGACACAGTGCGAACAGGTAACTATGGTAGCTGTTCAGGTCATGGGAAATGATGTTGCTGTTGGTATGGCTGCTTCACAGGGCAATTTTGAACTCAATGTGTTTATGCCTGTTTGTGCATATAACTTCTTACAGTCCGCAAGACTTCTTGCTGAGTCCATTACATCGTTCAATAAGAACTGTGCTGTTGGAATTACGGCGAATAAGGAGAAAATGCACCACAATCTTTATAATTCACTTATGCTTGTTACAGCTCTTAACCCTTACATTGGTTATGAGAATGCAGCAAAAACAGCCAAAAAGGCTTTCAAGGACAATATTTCCCTTAAAGAAGCCTGCGTTGAACTCGGTTTCCTTACAGCTGAAAAGTTTGACGAGGTTTTCCACCCGGAGGAAATGGTCTGATATAAAATGAAAGGAAGCGTGCATATGGAAACTTTTACATACTACCCTGGCTGTACGCTGAGAACAAAGGCTAAAGATCTTGATACATATGCAAGATCTTCCGCCGAAGCTCTCGGTATCGCTCTTGAAGAGCCTGCTGACTGGCAGTGCTGCGGCGGAGCTTATACTACAGCTAAAGACGAGATAGCTACAAAGCTTTCAGCGGTCAGGACACTTAATTCCGCAAAGGAAATGAACAGACCGCTTATCACTGTCTGTTCAGCCTGTCATAATGTTATAAAGCAGACTAATTATGATATTGCAAACGATGAAGAAATGGCTTCAAAGGTCAATAATTACCTGAAGCTTGACGAGCCTTACAGCGGCGAGACGACTGTATATCACTATCTTGAGATGCTTCGTGATGTGGTGGGATTTGACAACCTTGCACAGAAGGTGGTTGATCCTTTCAAAGGCAAGAAGATAGCTGCTTATTACGGCTGCCTCCTTCTTCGTCCCTCAAAGGCACTTGCTATGGACGATCCCGAAAATCCGACTATAATGGAGGATTTTATAAAGGCTATCGGCGGAACTCCTGTTATATACGCTCAGAGGAACGAATGCTGCGGCGGATATATAACCCTTGAGGATAAGGCTCAGGCTTCAAAGAGAAGCAGAGCTGTAATGGATTCCGCTCAGGATCAGGGAGCTGATATGATGATCACTGCCTGTCCGCTTTGCTTGTATAACCTTAAAAAGAACTCAGGCTCAGAGCTTCCTGTTTATTATTTTACAGAGCTTCTTGCTGAGGCACTGGGATTAAAGGAGGGTAACAATGAATAAGAACCTGAAAGAGCAGGTGATACGTTCAAGCGGTGTTAACGTGCTGAAATGTATGCGCTGCGGAAAATGCTCGGGAACTTGTCCTTCCTACGATGAAATGGAATATCATCCTCATCAGTTTGTCTATATGGTGGAAAGAGGCGACATTGAGACTTTAATGAACTCAAAGTCCATATATAAATGTCTTACCTGCTTTGCCTGCGTAGACAGATGCCCGCGAAATGTTGAGCCTGCAAAGGTAGTTGAGGCTGTACGCCTTGCAGCTGTTCGTCAGCAGGGCAATAACCATATGAACCCGAACCAGATACCTGAAATGCTCGATGACGATCTGCCACAGCAGGCTATCGTTACTGCTTTCAGAAAATACATAAAGTAAGGAGGAGATAGCACTATGCAGAGAATAGGCGTATTTGTCTGTCATTGCGGAACTAACATCGCTGCAACTGTAGATGTCAAGACTGTTGCAGAGGCTCTCGGACATGAGCCCGGAGTAGTTATCTCCCAGGACTATCAGTATATGTGTTCCGAATCCGGACAGAACCTTGTAAAAAATGCGATCAAGGAGCATAATCTTACAGGTGTTGTAGTATGTTCGTGTTCACCGAGAATGCATGAGAACACATTCAGAAAGGCTGCTGCTTCGGCTGGTCTTAATCCTTATCTTGTAGAAATTGCAAATATACGTGAACAGTGCTCATGGATACACAAGGATATCGCATCAGCTACAGAAAAGGCTATAATCCTCGGTAAGGCTGCTGTTGCAAAGGTACATCTTAATGCTCCGCTCACAGCAGGAGAGAGCCCTGTAGCAAAGAGAGCACTTGTTATCGGCGGCGGTATTGCAGGTATACAGACTGCTCTTGATATCGCGGAGGCTGGATTTGAAGTCGATATCGTTGAGAAAAATCCTACTATCGGCGGTAAAATGGCGCAGATAGACAAGACTTTCCCGACTCTTGACTGCGCTGCTTGTATCCTTACCCCTAAAATGGTAGAGGCTTCTCAGAATGAGAAGATAACTATCCACTCATTCAGCGAAGTTACCGATGTAAAGGGATTTGTCGGTAATTTTACCGTTACTATCAAGAAAAAGGCTCGTTTTGTTGATGAGACCAAATGTACAGGCTGCGGTCTTTGTACTGAAAAATGTCCTATGAAGAAAGTTCCTAACGAGTTCAATATGGGACTTGATAACAGAACTGCAATATACATTCCTTTTGCTCAGGCAGTACCAAAGGTGGCTACAATTGATCCGAACTACTGCATGATGATGAAAACAGGAAAGTGCGGCGTATGTTCAAAGGTATGTTCTGTGGGAGCTATCGACTACAAGCAGGAGGATAAGTTCATTGAGCAGAAGTACGGTGCTATCGTAGTTGCAACAGGATTTAATCCTATAAAGCTTGATAAGTATGATGAATTTGCATATAATCAGTGTCCTGACGTTGTTACATCGCTTGAGCTTGAGCGTCTTATGAATGCGGCAGGTCCTAACGGCGGTACACTTCTTCGTCCTTCCGATAAAACTCACCCCCACAAGATAGTATTTGTGCAGTGTGTGGGGTCAAGATGTGACGACAGCAAGGGTAAGCCTTACTGCTCTAAGATATGCTGTATGTATACTGCTAAACACGCTATGCTTATCCGTGAAAAGTATCCTGATACAGAAGTATATGTATTCTACATAGATGTGCGTACCCCGGGTAAGAACTTCGATGAGTTCTACCGCCGTGCAGTTGAACAGTACAATGTTCACTACATCAAGGGTATGGTGGGCAAGGTCACACCTCGTTCTGACGGTAAGATAGATGTACAGGCATCTGATCTCCTTGCCAATGAACAGCTCCATATCGACGCTGATATGGTAGTTCTTGCAGCAGCTATCGAGCCTGACAAGACTGCTCGTCCGTTGGCTACAATGCTTACGACTCAGATGGATACAAACGACTTCTTTACAGAAGCTCACCCGAAGCTTCGTCCTGTAGAGAGTGCTACAGCAGGTATATTCCTGTCAGGTGCCTGCCAGGGACCAAAGGATATCCCTGAGACTGTTGCACAGGCAAGTGCGGCAGCTGCAAAGGCTATCGGACTTCTCGTTAAGGACAGCATAACCTGCAATCCCTGCGTTGCTCATTCTGATGAGCTCATGTGCAACGGCTGCTCGTCATGCGAAAAGGTATGTCCTTACGGAGCTATCACATATACGGACAAGGAATTCAAAATGCCCGACAGGACTATTGCAGTACGCAGAGTTGCAAGCGTCAATCCTGCTGTATGTCAGGGTTGCGGTGCTTGTACAGTTGCTTGTCCTTCGGGAGCTATGGATCTTAACGGATTCTCGAACAGCCAGATAATGGCGGAGGTAGACGCAATATGCAAGTAAATGAAAATAAAGAGTTTCAGCCGCTGATCGTTGCATTCTGCTGTAACTGGTGTTCGTATGCAGGTGCCGATCTTTCGGGAACTAACAGACTTAATTACCCTTCAAATGTAAAGATCATCAGAGTACCCTGTTCATGCAGAGTAAATCCGATGTTTATACTCAGAGCATTCCAGAGAGGTGCTGACGGAGTTATCCTCTGCGGCTGCCACCCGGGAGACTGCCATTATACATCAGGCAACTATTTTACAAGAAGAAGAATGACTCTTCTTTTCAGTATGCTCGATTTTCTCGGAATTGAGCGTGACAGAACAAGAGTAGAGTGGGTATCGGCAGCCGAAGGTGCTAAATTCGCAGCAACTATGAACGAATTTACAGAGGCTGTAAAAAAACTCGGACCTAACCGCAGATTGGAGGATTTACGATGCAGGAAGCAATGATAAACAGAGCTAAGCAGCTTCTGGCTGATGGCACTGTAGATCGTGTTATCGGCTGGAAAAGAGGAGAATTCGCTTACGATATAACTCCTGCTGTATTCAGATCAGCTGAAGAGCTTGACGCTGATTTTGTATTTGATGATTTTACATCTGCAAATGTATCAAAGTACCTTGTCAAGGAGAGCAAAAAAGAGGGAAAGATCCTCGCTTTCCTCAAGCCTTGCGATACATACAGCTTCAATCAGCTTACCAAGGAGCACAGAGTTGTACGCGAGAATGTGTACATTATCGGTATCCCCGGCGGTCCAAAGCTTGATGCCGAGAAGATAAAGGCTAAGGGCATTACAGGTATTCTCGGTGTTAAAAACGAAAACTATACACTTAAAATAGAAACTGTTTACGGCGAGGAGACAATGCCTTACTATGAGGCTGTTCTTGATAAGTGCGCTTCATGCAAGAGCAAAAAGCACGTTGTATTCGATGAGCTCATCGGCGATGACGGAGAGGTACTTGAGTCAAACCGTTTTGAAATGGTCGAAAAGCTTGAGAATATGACTGCTCAGGAGAGATTTGATTTCTGGAGAGACCAGCTTTCAAAGTGTATCCGCTGCAATGCTTGCAGAAATGTCTGTCCAGCCTGCACCTGTGAAAAGTGCGTATTTGACAATCCGAATTCAGGCGTTGAGAATAAAGCTCCTGCTGACAGCTTTGAGGAGAATATGTTCCACATTATCCGTGCATTCCACGTTGCAGGAAGATGTACAGACTGCGGAGAGTGTTCGAGAGTATGTCCTCAGAATATACCGCTTCATCTGCTCAACAGAAAGTTCATCAAGGATATCAATTCTCTTTACGGTGAATATCAGGCAGGTGAGGATACTACCTCACGCGCTCCTCTTAATGATTACAAACAGGACGATTGCGAAGCAAGTATCGTACACGAAAGGGGAGTTGAATAATGCTTAAAATATCAATTGATAAGCTTGACGCTCTCTTTGAGGCGATATCAGCTTCACAGACACTGTATATCCCTGCTGACCGTGAGGACGGCAGTGCTGAGTATAAAAAATACGAGAGCGGTATGAAGCTCAGCAATGCACTCAATACAGTGAGAAGTGCAAAGGATTTCTTCTTCCCTCAGACCGAAAATCTTGTTGACTTCAAAATGGAAGGCAAGAATATAGAGGTCATCGACATCAGAGAAGAGTCGGAAGATTTCGTTATATTCGGTGTACGTGCCTGCGATGCAAGAAGCTTTACGATCCTTGACAAGGTATTCCTCAGCGAACCTGTGGACAGCTTCTACAAAAATCGCCGCGATCACGGCACAGTTGTAACTATGGCTTGTACAAGACCTGCTGAGACCTGCTTCTGCGGTACATTCGGTATTGACGCTGCTGCTCCCGAGGGCGATGCTGCCTGCTACAGCGACGGCGAGAGCATTTTCTTTGAGGCTCATAACGATAAGGGACAGAAGTTCATCGACAGCATCTCATCTCTTCTTGAAGAGGGCGACACTGCAAAGCTTGATGCTGTACGAGACAAGACAAGAGAGATACTTAAAAAGCTCCCTCTTGCAGGAATTTCAACAGAGTCATTCGGCGGCGATAAGCTCATGGAGCATTTCAACTCCGAGAAGTGGGCAGAGCTTTCTGAGAGCTGTCTCGGCTGCGGTACCTGTACATTTGTATGTCCTACCTGTCAGTGCTATGATATCAAGGACTTCAATACAGGTCACGGCATTAAACGTTTCCGCTGCTGGGACTCATGTATGTATTCAGACTTTACAAAAATGGCACACGGTAATCCACGTCTTACTCAGCTTGAACGTTTCCGACAGAGATTTATGCACAAGCTTGTATATTTTCCATCAAATAATAACGGCGAATTCGGCTGTGTAGGCTGCGGAAGATGCCTTTCAAAGTGTCCTATTTCAATGAATATAGTCAAGGTAATGAAAGCATTGGAGGTAAAGTGATGAATAAAGATACATTGATACCTTACATAGGAGTAGTTACCGATATAAGACAGGATACTCCTGATGTCAAAACATTCAGAGTCGTGTCGCCTGAGGGCGGCAAGGTTTTCGAGCATATGCCGGGACAGTGCGCTATGCTGTCTATACCGGGCGTGGGTGAAGGTATGTTTTCAATAACATCTTCTCCGACAAATAAGGAATTTATGGAGTTCAGCATAAAGAAGTGCGGCTGCCTCACAACATGGCTCCATGCAATGGACGTTGGTCAGCAGATAACTATCCGCGGACCTTACGGAAATCATTTCCCTGTTGAGACAGAACTTAAGGGCAAGGATCTTCTCTTTATTGCAGGCGGTATCGGACTTGCTCCGCTTCGTTCCGTTATAAACTATGTACGTGACAAGCGTGAGGATTACGGTTCGGTACAGATAGTTTACGGTTCACGTTCAAAAGATGACCTTGTTGATTATAAGGAAATAATAGACGAATGGATGGCTGATGACGGCATCGAGGTCAACCTTACTATTGATAATCCTCAGGAGGGCTGGGACGGTCATGTGGGATTTGTTCCGAACTATGTAAAGGAACTTGATCCTTCCATAAACAAAACAGTCCTTATCTGCGGACCTCCGATAATGATAAAGTTTACACTTGCAGGACTTAAAGAGCTTGGATTTACCGATACTCAGGTCTATACAACTATGGAGCTGAAGATGAAGTGCGCTGTGGGCAAATGCGGACGCTGCAATATCGGTGATAAGTATGTATGTAAGGACGGACCTGTTTTCCGTTTCGACCAGCTCGGCGAGCTGCCTGATGAATATTAAGGAGGAGAATATCGCATGGAAAATATGTTGAATGTTTACCTGTTCGGCAAGAAGTATCAGGTGCCCGCAGGTCTTACTATAATGACAGCAATGGAATATGCAGGCTATGACCTTGTAAGAGGCTGCGGCTGCCGTAACGGCTTCTGCGGTGCCTGTGCTACAATTTACAGAATAAAGGGCGAGATAGAGCTTCACGGATGTCTTGCCTGTCAGACAGAAGTACAGGAGGGAATGTATGTTGCAACACTTCCTTTCTTCCCACTTGAAAAGAGAGTATATAATATCGAAGAGATTAAGCCTACTCAGCAGATAATGATGCAGCTTTATCCTGAGATCTATAGCTGTATCGGCTGCAATGCCTGTACAAAAGCCTGTACACAGGAACTGAACGTTATGCAGTATATCGCATACGCTCAGAGAGGTGAGTACGATAAGTGTGCAGAGGAGAGCTTTGACTGCGTAATGTGCGGAGTATGTTCATCACGCTGTCCTGCTGGTATTTCCCACCCACAGGTAGCTATGCTTGCAAGAAGACTCAACGGCAAGTATATAGCTCCTGAGTGCGGACATCTCTCTGACCGTGTAAAAGAAGTAAACGAAGGTATCTTTGATAAGCAGATCGAGGAGCTTATGACAAAGGCTGTCGATAATATCGAAGAGATCAAGGATATGTACAATCACCGCGAGATCGAGAAGTAAGGGGGGGATAACCATGTATAAAATAGAAAAGCTTAATGAACTTGCAAAGGTAGTTGCAGCAAAGAGAGCTGAAAACGCAGCTATCGAACCAAGAAGAATGACTGCTGAGGAGAAAGATGATCTTCTTGCTCATTTCCACCCTGACTACAAGCAGGACGAATTCACTGTTCTTTCCGCAGGTGTGAACAAGGGCGATAAAGTGCCTACACAGCTTGCTGCACTTTTACAGGGCAAAAGCCGTATCAGCGCAGCAGATGTTGATCTTTCCTCACCTGATTATGATACAGATGTACTCATCATCGGCGGCGGCGGAGCAGGTGCTTCCGCAGCTATAGAGGCTGATGAAGCAGGCGTAAAGGCTATGATCGTTACAAAGCTTCGTATCGGCGATGCAAATACAATGATGGCTGAGGGCGGTATACAGGCTGCCGACAAACCAAATGATTCTCCCGCTATCCATTTCCTTGATGCTTTCGGCGGCGGACATTTTGCTGCAAAGCCCGAGCTTGTAAAGAAGCTCGTTACAAAAGCTCCCGAGGCTATACAGTGGCTCAACAAGCTCGGTGTCGAGTTCGATAAAGAGCCTGACGGCACTATGGTAACTACTCACGGCGGCGGTACTTCAAGAAAGAGAATGCACGCTGCTAAGGACTACTCAGGTGCTGAGATAATGCGTACTCTCCGTGATGAAGTCATCAACAGAGGCATACCTGTTATCGATTTCACGGCTGCTGTTGAGATAATCCTTGATGATAAGGGCAGAGCAGCAGGTGCAGTTCTTATGAACATGGAGACAAAGGAGCTCCTCGTTGCAAGAGCAAAGACTGTTATCATCGCAACAGGCGGTGCAGGACGTTTACATTATCAGGGATTCCCCACATCAAACCATTACGGTGCAACTGCTGACGGACTTATCCTGGGCTACCGTGTTGGCGCAAAGCTGCTCTATGCTGATACTCTTCAGTATCACCCAACAGGTACAGGTTATCCCGAGCAGATATTCGGTGCACTTGTAACTGAGAAGGTTCGTTCACTTGGCGCAAAGCTTGTCAATATAGACGGTGATGTGTTCATGCACCCACTCGAGACTCGTGACGTTACCGCAGCTTCTATCATTCGTGAGTGTACTGAGCGCGGCAAGGGCATAGAGACTACACTTGGCAAGTCAATCTGGCTCGATACACCTATGATCGAGTATATCCACGGTGAGGGTACTATCGAGAAGCGTATCCCTGCTATGATGAGAATGTTCGGCAAGTACGGCATTGATATCCGTAAGGAGCCTATCCTTGTTTATCCTACTCTCCACTATCAGAACGGCGGACTTGATATCACTGATGACTGCGCTACAGGCGTTGAAAACCTTTATGCAGCAGGTGAGGTAGCAGGCGGTATCCACGGAAGAAACAGACTCATGGGCAACTCACTCCTTGATGTTATCGTATTCGGCAGAAATGCAGGTATATACGCAGCTGCCAAAGCTAAAGAAACAACAGCTTCCGATAAGCTTACTCTCGAGCATATCGAGAAATTCAATAAGGAGCTTGCAGAGTCAGGTGCAGCAAGTGATGTAGCTTCACCAATGCTTCTTCCAAAATACGCAAGAAAGAAATAAAAATGGGACGCTGTAAAAAGCGTCCCATAAGTACGTATATAATAAAAGAAAGTTAAGTGATATATAATGGATTTTTTTAATGGAATTCTTTCGATACACGATGTGTCATTCCTGATGCTGTCTGTTATCGCCATTGCAGCACTGGGATATATCCTCGGAAGAATAACAATCAAGGGCGTTTCTCTCGGTACAGCAGGTGTTTTCATTGTTGCTCTTGTATACGGATGCTTATTCTATAAAGAGCTTTCAACCGAGATAAATGCGGATTTCGTAGGCAAAGCTCTGAAAATAGTTGATAATCTGGGACTTATCCTCTTTGTTACAGCAGTTGGATTTATTGCAGGACCTAATTTCTTCGGAAACTTCAAGAAGAACTTTAAATCATACGTACTCCTTGCAATTATTATAATCCTCAGCGGCGGACTTGCTTGTGCAGGCTGTATAACAGTAGGCAAGAACTTTACTGATCTTTCGTCAGAAGAGTTTACAGCAATGCTTACAGGTATCCTTTCGGGTGCGCTTACAAGTACTCCCGGTTTCTCAGCTGCCAAAGATGCAGTTGGTACGGAACACCTCCAGAGCATAGTATCTGTCGGATATGCTATTGCTTATATCTTCGGAGTTATCGGCGTTGTGCTCTTTGTTCAGATCATACCTAAGATCACAAAGGCTGATATGGCTAAGGAAAGAGAGCTGCTCGCACCTTCTTCAAAGAAGAGCGGCAAAGAAAAAAAAATGTTCACTCCTATCGAGATGGACAGCTTCGGTATCATGCCTTTTGCTCTTGCAGCTTGTTTAGGTATCATTATCGGTTCATTCAAATTCGGTAACTTTTCTCTTTCAACAACAGGCGGCTGCCTTTTAGTTTCGCTTTTATTCGGTCACTTCGGACGAATAGGCAAGTTTTCTATAATGCCAAAGGATTCCACACTGAAGGTTTTTCGTGAGCTTGGACTCATGTTCTTCCTTATCGGTGCGGGAGTTGCAGGCGGAGCAAAGTTCGTTCAGTATTTTGATGCCGTATACTTCCTCTACGGAATTATAATGACTATACTTCCTATGATAATAGGTTATCTGTTCGCAAAGTATGTTCTGAAACTCAGCCTGCTGAACAACCTCGGTTCTATTACTGGCGGTATGACGTCTACACCTGCACTGGGTACTCTTATAAGCACAGCAGGTACAGAGAATGTTGCATCAGCTTATGCAGCAACATATCCTGTAGCACTTATTTCGGTAGTGCTTGTATCACAGTTCCTGATAATCTTATTCAAATAACGAAAAAGTGCTCCCACAGGGGAGCACTTCTTTAATTTCAGGGGGAGTCAGGGAGCATAAACCATATTTTCTTACTTCTCTTTATAGAAAAAAGAAAATATATAATAAGTATTGGATTTTGGCGGTTATACTCCCTATCCTCCCTGAGCTTATGTATGTGTTTTATTTAACTCCGTAAGTCTCTCTGTATTCGAGCATCTTATCGAGGTATTCCTCGCCCGGAACGATGCCATTTTTGATAGCGTTGATAATATCCTCCATAGTAACGATAGGATAAACGATAACACCGAAATCACGCTTGACTTCCTGTACAGCTGAAAGCTCTCCTGTGCCCTTTTCCATACGGTCAACGGTTATTACCATACCTGTAACATTAACGTCTGCGGCAGTCATAAGCTTAGGCATAGACTCTCTGAGAGCCTTTCCTGAAGTCATTACATCATCTATGATAACAACTCTCTCGCCGTCAGTAAGATTTTTGCCGACGAACATACCGCCCTCACCGTGGTCCTTAGCTTCCTTTCTGTCAAAACAGTAGGAAACATCAATGTCAAACTTGTTGCTGAGTGCTACAACAGCAGATACAGCAAGAGGGATACCTTTATATGCAGGTCCGAAGAGAGTATCAACAGGGATATCGTTTGCCTTTATGCATTCAGCATAGTATTCGCCCAGCTTAGCAAGCTGCGCACCTGTTTTGTAATTACCGCAGTTTATGAAATAAGGAGCTTTTCTGCCGCTTTTCAGTGTGAATTCGCCGAAAGTAAGAACTCCGCAGTCCACCATAAACTTTATAAAGCTTTCTTTGTAAGTCATATTTAAAACCTCCGTATGTATATTTATTAAAGCCTGCAAAGCAGGTTTGAGCCGTTAGATAATTTCGTATATGTGACCGCAGAAAGGACAGCGCGGATAATCCATATCTATTTCTGCACCACATTCAGGACATATCTTTTGAGGAAGGATATCTATTTTATCGTCAATATTCTGGTTGAACCTTCCCACAAAGCCTGTAGGGTGAGTTACGGGAAATACTCCGAGCATAAGCCCACATTCCGAGCAGTAATATCCGAGAGTAGAGTCTACGGGAGTCTCGCAGATCATGTCGTTTCCGTCGTAAAAGGCGGCAACAGGATAGATAAGAGAAGAGCCTTTACCGGGGATACCGCGCTTCTCTACAGTAAATCTTCCCCTGTACATAGGCTTGCCGCAATGCATCATAGATCATCCCTCCTTGAAATAACATAATATTATTATAGACTATTTCGGATAATAATTCAAGACAATAACGGCAGAAAAATAAAAATGTTGTAAAATTACTGAAAAGTATTGCAAATGTATAAAAAAAGAGATATAATATATTTGTATGTCGTTTCAGCATATTTCGGTATGCCGAATACCGTAATTCGGCAGCTTTTTAAGAGTTGGGAGAAAAAATGGCTAAAAAGAAGAGTATTACAAGAATTTCTGATAAAAAACGCGGCAGACCAAAGGTAAGGTTCAGCATATGGGGGCTTATACTCATATTTGCCCTTTCTTTTTCTGCGTGGTTTATTATATATATGGTATCAGCAAACTTTAACGAAAACTTTTTCAGCGAAGAGTTTGGCGAAGATAAAGACGAGCAGGGCAAAGAGGATAAAACAGCCGACAGCGTTCAGGAAAGCAATGACGTATCAGACGGTACGGAAGATATTGAACCTGCAAGCGAAGAAAAAGACAAGATAACCAATCCCGTTTCTCAGTCCGAGGCAAAGAGTGCGGATTATCTTTCATCATGTTGTCTCGTTACAGATTCTACACTTATTGATATGGCTAAATACACAGGTATGAAAGACGTTATCGGCAGCAGTGAACTAAATGCAGCAGGCTGCAATACAGTTGCCATAGAGTCCTCTTACGGCACTAAGAGCGTTTATGAGGTGTTACAGGCAAAGAAGCCTGAGGTAATATATATCATGCTCGGAAGTGATATCGGTACTTCCAAAATGGAGGACATGGTTTCAGAGTATACAGAGTTTGTAAAAAATCTCAGAGGATACCTTACCGATGCTGATATTTATATAATGCAGCTCCCGCCTGTACGTGATGATGCAAATGCTACAACAGGCAATGGTGTTATAAATGAGTTCAACACAAAGCTTCTTACTATTGCGAATATGCAGAATGTATACTGTATAGATACCAATACAGCACTTAAAGGCGTTGACGGTGCACTTTCTGATGAGTACAGAGACTCATCAACGGGAGCTCTTACGGAAGCCGCTTACAAGGCGATAGCAGATTATATACTTTGTCATACTGTATAATTTCAAGCCCCGACCACTATATATAGTGGTCGGGGCTTTTACAATCTGTAGAGGGCTTGAAACGACGGAATATCGCAAAAAGCTCTTTTTTAAATGATTTATGCACGAATATCACAATAAAATGCATAAAAATCAATAATTAGTTGTGCATATACATCATTGACTTCTGCCTCGGAATGTTTTATACTAATAAGGAACTATTGAAAGGCAGACACTATATATTGTGTTTGGAGGTATGACAAAGAAAATGATAATCCACATTATTAAAAGAGACGGAAGAAAAGTTCCTTTTAATATAGAGAAGATAGCAAATGCTATTTTCAAGGCTGCGCAGACACGCGGCGGTACAGATTTCAATGTTGCAATGGACGTTGCTGTTGAGGTCTGCCGACTATATGAGGAACAAAATCCAGGAAAAACTCCAACTGTTGAAGAGATACAGGATCTTGTTGAGAAAGTCCTTATTGAAAAAGGTCACGCTAAAACAGCAAAGGCATATATTCTCTACCGTTACGAGCGTACACGCTCCCGTGAGATGAAGACCAATCTGATGTGCGTGCTCAATGAGCTTACCTTCAGTCCCGCAAAAGACAGTGATATAAAGCGTGAAAACGCTAATATAGACGGCGATACCGCTATGGGCACAATGCTCAAGTACGGTTCGGTATCAGCAAAGGAATATTATGAGATGTACGTCCTTGAGCCCGCTCATGCAAAGGCTCACCGCGAGGGCGATATACATATACACGATCTCGATTTCTATACACTTACAACGACCTGTACACAGATAGATCTGAAAAAGCTCTTTACAAACGGTTTTTCTACAGGTCACGGCTTCCTCAGAGAGCCTAACGATATAGCAAGCTATTCAGCTCTTGCCTGTATCGCTATCCAGTCCAACCAGAACGACCAGCACGGCGGTCAGAGCGTACCTACTTTTGATTACGCAATGGCTGAGGGCGTAAAGAAAACTTACGCAGCAAGATATACACAGAATGTTGCAAGAGCTCTTTCCCTTATCTGCGGTGTGGACAATGAATTCGAGGTAATAGACGGTATAAAGAAAGAAATATCCGAGAACTTTGGTCTGAAACCCGTTCTTGCACAGGATAACGGCTATCAGGAAAAGGAAATGGAGCTTCTGCTGAAATATACAGATAAGGAAACTGCTGAAAAAATTCAGGCTTTCGCCACAAGAAATGCTGAAAAGGAAACAGACAGAGCTACTTATCAGGCTATGGAAGCACTTATCCACAACCTTAATACCATGAACAGCCGTGCAGGTGCGCAGACACCGTTCAGTTCCATAAACTACGGTACAGATACTTCCCCCGAGGGAAGAATGGTCATCAAGAACGTTCTTCTCGCTCAGGAAGCAGGTCTCGGCAACGGCGAGACTCCTATCTTCCCGATACATATTTTCAAGATAAAGGACGGTATCAACTATAATCCGACCGATCCTAACTATGATCTTTTCAAGCTCGCTTGCAGAGTTTCTGCAAAGCGTCTTTTCCCGAATTTCTCATTTATTGATGCTCCGTATAATCTCCAGTATTACAAGGAGGGCAATCCTGATACCGAGATAGCATATATGGGATGTCGTACAAGAGTTATCGGAAATAACTATGATCCTTCAAGAGAGATAGTAACAGGCAGAGGAAACCTCAGCTTTACATCTATCAATCTTCCTCGTCTTGCTATCAAGGCAGATCACAATGTTGGTCTTTTCTTTGATATGCTCGAAGAAAAGGTAGAGCTCGTTATCGACCAGCTCATGCATCGTTTCAAGATACAGGCCCAGAAGAGAGTGAGAAACTATCCTTTCCTTATGGGACAGGGCATATGGATCGACTCTGACAAGCTTTCACCCGATGATACAGTAGGTGAAGTGCTCAAGCACGGCACACTTTCAGTAGGCTTTATCGGACTTGCTGAAACTTTAAAGGCTCTTATCGGTGCTCATCACGGAGAGAGTGAAGAAGCAAGAGAGCTCGGTATCGAGATAGTTACATCTATGAGACGCCGCCTTGATGAAGAGTCAAAGAGAACAGGTCTTAACTTCTCACTTCTTGCAACTCCTGCTGAAGGCTTATCAGGACGTTTTGTACGTATGGACGCAAAGAAGTACGGTATAATCGAAGGTGTTACAGACCGTGATTACTATACAAACTCTTTCCATGTACCTGTTTACTATCCGATAAGCGCATTTGAGAAGATAAAGATAGAAGCTCCTTACCATGAGCTTACCAATGCAGGTCACATCAGCTACATTGAGCTTGACGGTGATCCACTTGAAAACCTTAGTGCTTTCGAGAAGATCGTTCGCTGCATGAAGGAGTCGGGAATAGGCTACGGTGCTATCAACCACCCTGTTGACCGTGATCCGTGCTGCGGATATACAGGTATTATCGGCGAGACTTGTCCATGCTGCGGCAGAAAGGAACATTCAAACAATGTTGCTTTCGACAGGATACGCCGTATCACAGGTTATCTTGTAGGTACACTCGATCGTTTCAATGACGGTAAGCGTGCTGAGGAGCATGACCGAGTAAAGCATAATGTATAAGGTGATATAAATGAATATCAGGATTGCCGGAACTGTTAATGACTCAATAGTAGACGGTCCGGGAATAAGATTTTCTGTTTTTGTACAAGGCTGTCCTCATAACTGTGAGGGCTGCCATAATCCTCAGACTCATGATTTCGACGGCGGAACTGTAACAACTACAGAGGAACTGCTTGAAAAGATAAAGACTAATCCGCTTCTGGACGGTGTGACATTCAGCGGCGGTGAGCCTTTCTGTCAGGCGGAAGCTCTTGCAGTGCTTGGAACGGAGATAAAGAAGCTGGGACTGAATATTATTACATATACGGGCTACACGTTCGAGCATCTTTACGAAAACCGTGATAAAAACCACTGGAACGAGCTCCTTTCGGTAACGGATTATCTGATCGATGGACCGTTTATCCTTGCTCAGAAGGATTGGGAGATAAAGTTCCGCGGAAGTTCAAATCAAAGATATATCGACTGCGGTAAAAGTCTTGCAGAAGGGCGTGCTGTTGAAGCAGAGCCATGATACTTTTACTGCTCCATAAATAAGATGTAATACCTCTGAAGTACATTCAGAGGTATTATTTTTTTATAATTGACAAGTAAATGTCGAATGTTGTATAATAAAGTCCTAAAATGTCGAAAAAAGGAGAAATCATATGAAAAACAACGACGTAACAAATCCGGTAAAAAAACCACGCAGAATTGGAAGAAAAATACTGAAATTCTTTGGTATACTTTTTCTGATGATCCTTGTTGCAGTAGCAATACTTGCTGTAAGACACCACATAAAGTGTAAGAGTGACAGAAAGATATTTGCCGATGCATACGGTGAATACTTTACAACATCTCACGGAGACAGGATAAACTATACTTTTTATGACAGCAAGTCAGATGATGTGGCTGTTGTACTGCCCGGATATGGTTGCAGCACTGCACACTATGAATTTGATACATTTGCGGACAGGCTTAAAGATGATTATAAAATGATCATAGTTGAACCTCTGGGCGTAGGTCTCAGTGACGGAACAGACAGAAAGCGTACTGTTGAGAATTACTGTGAAGAGCTTCACGAGCTGATGCAGTATCTAAAATATGATAAATATACCATTATAGGACATTCCATAGCAGGACTCTATAGCCTGTATTATGCTAATCAGTATACAGATGAAGTTGAAGCCTTTATCGGCATTGATGCTTCTCTGCCACATCAGTCAGATGATGCACCGTGGATAGCAAAGCCTAAGAATACAAGAATGCTGTACAAGATAATAAGAGTAGCATTTGTAAAAACAGGTATTGAGCGTTTGATAACCGAGCTTTCATTTGACAAAACAATGGAGCAGATACCAACTCTTACAGAGGACGACAGGGATAAGGCGCTTGCTTTATACTGCACCGCATCACTTACAGACACTCAGATGGACGAAATGAATGAACTTCCTGAGAATATGAAAAAATGCTATGATATGAAATTCCCTTCGGAAGTTCCTGTTCTTTATGTACTTGCAAAGGCAAACACTGAGAGCATGGATTCATGGGAGCAGATACACAAAGACGTTGTAACAAATCCCAATAGCAAGGTAACTGTTATAGAAGGTGAGCATTATCTGCACTTTACAAGCCTTGACGTTCTTGTTGATGAAATACAGAAATGGAGATCGAATGAAATGAAACAGCAGGAAGCTGCATAATAAGAAAGCCCGAGAGCAATGCTTTCGGGCTTAAATATTAGAAAATGTAATAAAAATCCGCCTTGCCGTCATATAGTGCATAAAACCCGCACGAAGCAGGTGGGTAAACGCCCTTATGCTTCTCGCTCCCTTCTTCCGCAAAGCGGGAGGTCTGCAGTCCACATACGGAGTCGAATTCCCTAGGATTATGTGTTGGATTATAAAAACTATAATTACCCGAACAAGGCAGAAATTTTTCTTTTCTTGTATATATTATATCATAAAGATTTCAAAAAATCAAGAGTTTTTTATGTAAAATCATTAAAATATGAATTTTTTTATTCCTCAAGAGCGTCCTGTAATCTTTCAAGGAAAAATCTTGAAACTGATTCAAATTCATCATCGTCATCAATAGAAGCAAGAATTTCTTCGCCGTCCTCTTCTATTGATTTAAGAATAACAAGGTCACAGTCGGAGTTAAGGAAATCATCATCTTCGATAGCAGGAAGCATAGCATAATACTGTTCACCGTTTATTTCGGCAGCGTCAAAAAGCTCAAACTGTTTTTTGTTTCCTTCCTCATCGATCAGTTCAAAGAGATCGGGAGTGTATTCGTTCATTTCGGACATAATAATTCTCCATTCCGGCGATTGCCTTTTGATAAATATATTATACACTATTTCTGCTTAAAAATCAAGAGGAAATAATAATATTAAATTAAAGGTAAAAATGCACAATTGAATGATAATATGTTTGTAGCATATGCCGAATTGTACTAAAAACAACTAAAAGTTGATTGAATTCTATTGACATTTCACACATGATGTGGTAATATATAATCAAGGAAAAGGAGAGACCGAAAGGAAACTCCAAGCTGAATTTACTTGGACTGAGACGTGAGTCTCAATGTAAATGATTATACGCGGAAGGGAGAGTGAGTCCGATGGAAGAAACGTTAAGACAGCAGCGTGAAGCCGGCGGGCTTGCTGAGTGAGTAGAACTGATTAAGAGGGAATGTAGGCTGAAAAGCTTGTTCCATTGATGTAAAGTTCAAAAATACTTTAAGTTCGATTCACAAGGCTGACGTATTGCTGTTTTAAACGGCTTCATGTCTAAACTCAGTTTGAATACAGATTATCTGAAATTTCGACAATGAGTCTTTAGATATATTGCGAAAAATCTTTTAGTAAAGGACGAGTCCAATGAGAAAATAGGTTAATTGCTTAATGAAATTGCAGAATATTCGGGTCGGATGTAGCGATACCGAAAAAAATACAATTTATAGGTGATTCCAATGGAGAAATTCTAACATTGCTTGATTACTTTTATTAAAGGAATGATGTGCGTATGAAAAATAGGTACACATTAAAAATCTGATCCGAAAGGGTGAGTCCAAAGGGTAATTTAGCCAAGTGATGGAAGTCGCTTAAAAATAAAACAGAATAATTACAGCCCCGATGTAATATCGGGGCTTTTGTTTTTCATTATATATTTTATGGCAAATTATGATTTTTCCTTATGTTATCATATATTTATCACAAAAATGCTTATAATAGAATATAATGACTTATTATGGAAGGATGAGAAATATGGCGGAAAATTATAATGATAATAATGATCTGAATTCCGAAGATTTGTTCAATGATAATAATCATTCTCGTAAAGAAAATGTTGATGATATAAATGATAATAAAAGCAGCGAGGTAAGCTTTGCTTCTGAGCCGAACTCTTATTCATATACTTCTGAAAGCTCCAAAAAGAAGTGCAGGAAAAATCTGCATTTTTTTATGAAAAGTTCAGCAGCCGTTCTTGCTGTTATAATTTTAGGTGCAGGAACAGTTCAGGTCTACAAGTTCCTGAGAGATACAAGAGAGGAACTTGTTGAGCTGTCGAATGATGCGTCATCTAAAACAGTTTCAAAAGAGGTCGAAGATAAGGAGAAGGCGCAGGAGGAGCTTCCGAGCCTGATAGAGCTTGCTTCACGCAGTGATGCAAAGCCGCTTCCTGATATTGTTGACGCTATAATGCCTTCGGTTGTTGGTGTTGCTTCGTCGTTTGAATTTGAACAGCAGCAGTCATTCAGTATGTGGGGCTGGAACACAGAGCCTTTAATGCGAAGTATATCTACTACAGGCACAGGTTTTATTATTTCTGAGGACGGCTACATCGTTACTAATTGCCACGTTGTATTTGATACTCAGTATAATGCAGGAGAGGCTACAGAGGTTTCTGTACTTTTCAGCGATGAGACACAGCATGAGGCTAATATAGTTGCTTATGACGTTGAAACTGATATAGCTGTATTAAAGGTCGATGAAAAGGGGCTTACACCTGCTGTTATCGGTGACAGCGATGAACTGAGAGTTGGCGAGCTGGTAATTGCTGTCGGCAATCCTCTCGGATTTGATCTTTTCGGCACAGTTACAAGCGGCATAGTTTCTGCGCTTAACAGAAAAATTGATATCAACGAGAAAAAGATGAATCTTATACAGACTGATGCAGCTATAAATAGCGGTAATTCCGGCGGACCACTTCTTAACAGCTGCGGACAGGTAATAGGTATCAATTCGGCTAAGATGTCATCAAGCTACAACAGCAATGCTGCGAGTATAGAAGGAATTTGCTTTGCAATACCTATGAAAGAAGCTAAAGTTATAATTGATGATCTTATTAATTTCAGATATGTAACAGGCAGACCACAGATAGGCATTAATACTTCTGATATTGACGAGATAAAGTCACGTTTCTATAATGTACCTATGGGAGTGCTGATTAGAGCTATCGAAGAGGGAAGTTCTGCTGATCTTGCAGGTCTTATGGTTGGTGACATTATACTGGATATTGAAGGTGAATCAGTTACTACCCGTGATAAGTTCAATGAGATAAAAAATCAGCATAAGGTAGGAGATGTTATTACTCTTACAGTATATCGTGATGGAAAAGAAGTTAAGGTAAAGGTAACTCTTCAGGAGCAGAAAAACATTCGTGAGAATGTAAAACCTGAAACCTGATGTAAACTAAAAAGTGTATAAAAGCCCCTTTGATATATCAAAGGGGCTTTGGTATACGAAAAAGGCTTCCGAATTTTGCGGAAGCCTTTAGCTTTAAATTTTTGAATTTGCTTTAGCAGTGAATTTCTCGCCGTATACAAGAAATCTTTTATGTATGCCTTCCCCGATATCTCCTGCTTCGTCATAGGCTTTTACAGAGAATATCAGTTCACGGCCGTTTATTTCAATAAGTTCCGCTTCTGCACATACCTTCATATTCTTAGGTGTTGCAGAGATATGCTTTACATTCATTTCTGTGCCGACTGTTGTTTCGTCACCTTCAAGAAAATCGGAAATACAAGTGCAGGCAGCTTTTTCCATAAGCATTACCATAACAGGAGTGGCAAGTACTTCAAGACTTCCGCTTCCAACATTTACAGCAAGTTCTTTTTCTGACACAGTAAGCTCAGATGTGCCTGTGATGCCTTTGGTTAATTCTTTCATATTGACTCCTTAATCGTGAGTAGATAACTCATCATCGGGAATAGGTGATGGTGAAAAGTCTTCAAGAACGACTCTGTCCATAGTTAAAATATCAAGTTCATCGTTCCTCGGTATCTCATCATTATACTCGGTCGAATAAACGGGCAGTGTTTTCATATAGCCGTTCATTTTTTCGATAAATGCATCACGTGGAGCGTCAATGATATTCATTATAACATATGGTATGTAGAAGAATGAAACTTCCTCTTCTGGAATATATGAGAAATCAGCATCATAATTGCTCCAGAAGAAGTATTTCTGCTGATAAAGAGGAGAACAGTTTTCGCCAGTCAGGCCGAGCTGATTGTAAACGCTTGTTTCACCTCTGAGTGAAGGGAAGTGATCTCCCACAAAGAATACGAGAGTAGGCTCGTCTACCTTTTTAAGTTCAGTGAGGAAGTCGTTGAGACCATCATTTGTATGCTCTATCCATGTAAGATAGTTTACGAATTCGTTGTTGGGATCTTCACCCTGATCGTATGGCTGATGATTTTGCATTGTTGTTGTATGGAGATAGATCGGTTTGTCAGAATCCTTTATCTCATACAATATCTGATCGAAAACAGTTGAGTCGTCAACATATGTACCAAAGTGGTCTACAGGAACAGTAAAATCGGTAGTGCCTTCCTGATCGTCGTGATAGATCATTTTCTCAAATCCGAAGTGACCGTATATCTTTGCTCTGCTGTAGAAATTGCTCTGGAATGGATGAACATAAACGGTGTTGTATCCCCAGCTCTTGTAATACTGTGCAAGAGCTGGCTGTACACGGTCGGCAAGCTCACGCTGAGGCATATTTGGTGTATTGAGACCTCTTACAGGCAGTCCGAAAAGAAGCTCGAATTCTGAACGTACAGTCCAGCTTGCGTATGTAGGAGTTATTGCGATACCGCCCTTGCCGTCAGAGATCGCTCTGTCAAAGTACTTGTAGTATTTATCATCGACTTTGAGTTCGTCAAATACTCGGAAATCTGCGTAGGATTCACTCATTATAACGATAACATTAGGCTTTTTGCCGCCGTTGAAGTCCTCAGTTGTTTCAACAGGGATATCAGTTATCTGGTTAATGTATTCTTCGCTGTATGTTTCAGGTATTACAAGACGGTTTGCATAGCTTTCCGAAGCGGTCTGTACAAGAAATGCAAGGAAATGGTTTTTATCAAATTTTTCATTGAGCTTGAATGCGTTTGTAGCATCAGTTGTATCAAGCTTGAAAGCATTATATACAGGATTATAGAACGAAGGGAGCACTATAAGTGCTGCCATCGGCAGTGCGCAGGCACAGCACATGGTCACTCTGCGGAGCGGTGAGGCTTTTATCTTAGGATTAAAGTAAAAGGCAAGGTATACAAAAGCAATTGCTATAACGTAATAAAGGATAAGCCTCGGAGTGATCTTTATGTAAGCGAAAGAGGTAAGGCTTTTTACGCTTTTGACAAGCTTCATATCCGAAAGTATGAGATGATTGCCGTTTGTTCCGTATTTGAAAAGCTCTGTTGTACTCAGTGCCATGAATATGAAAGTCTGTACCAGAATGGTCAGCCAGCCTTTTTTGAATAATCCCAGCAGGAATATGAAAACTACGGCTGTGATTATAAGGTCAAATACGAAAACGGTAGGTCTTTCGGTAATAAGGTTCACGAAAGATGAAATATATTTTGACTGAGTTATCTCCGCCATACAGCAAATGAACAACGGGAATATTATCATTATAAAACGGTTGAATTTGCTGTATTTTGATGAATTGGCTTCTCTTTTCTCATTGTATTTTTTCAGCCTTGGGAACCGCGGCTTTTTCTCTTCTGCGGTCTCAATAGCTGCTTCAATAGGATCTTTCACTTCATTTAAAAGTGCATCTTCTGTTTTCACAGCAGTCCCCGCAGCACTTTGTGTTGCTTTTTTATTCATTAGTCATCATCCTTCTATATCAATCTTGTTTTTATATTATTTTATACTACTAATATAGCATAATAGAGGTGAAAATTCAAGTTTTAACATAAATTATCATCATTTATTCATTAAATTCGGCGGTTTAGTAATAGTGTACTGCAAATGGAAGAGAAAACTGTGCAATTTGTCGATTTATGTTTTCAGCCACCCTTTTTCTGCTGCATCATCAATAACGCTTTTAATCAGTTCGGCGAGTTCGTCTGACTCTGAGAAATAGTCGATATTACGGCTTAATACCTGTTGCTTGTGAATTCCGTGTTCTTGCCATGAGATGCCGCCTTTGGTATAATTCAGAAGCAGAGGCTGTATTCTGTCAAGCATGGCAGCAAAGCGGGCATCAGGCGTTTCAGAGTCTTCAAACTCGCGCCACAGATCGTAGAACTCTTTGCGCTGATCGTCGGGAAGAAGCCCGAAAATACGCTGTGCAGCTTTTTCCTCACGTTCAGCTTTTGATTTGTAACCCTCGTTGTCATAGCAATATGTATCGCCTGCGTCTATTTCAACAACATCATGCAGCAGTACCATTTTCATTACATGAGTAATGTCGATTTTTTCGTTTGAATACTCGGCGAGGAGGAATGCCAGTATAGCCAGATGCCAGCTGTGTTCCGCATCGTTTTCCTTTCTGTCTTCGTGCAGTACATAGGTCTGACGGTACAGATTTTTCATTTTATCAAGTTCAAGCAGAAATTCGACCTGCTTTTTCAGTCTGTCTTTCATATCATTACCTCTTAAATTACCATTCCGCCGTTTACGGCTAATATCTGACCTGTTATGTATTCTGCCTGATCCGAAGCAAGAAAAGCGACTGCATCGGCTATATGCCGCGGTTCACCGAATATGCCGAGTGGGATATCGTCACGTATCAGTTTAAGATCATCCTCGGAAAATCTGCTGTTCATCTCTGTCATAATAAATCCCGGAGCTATGCAGTTTACACGTATGCCAGACGGTGCAACTTCTTTTGCAAGTGCTTTTGTGAAGCCTATTATGCCTGCCTTGGAAGCAGAATAGTCAACTTCGCAGGAAGCTCCGCACTGCCCCCACATTGAGGATATATTTATTATATTTCCTCTTTTTTGGTTTATCATTGAAGGCAGAACAGCTCTTGCACAGTTTAACGTTCCTTTCAGGTTTATATCGAGTATCTTATTCGCACTTTCCTGCTTGATAGATGTAAAAAGGTCTATTTCGGATACACCTGCATTGTTGATAAGCAGGTCGATATGTCCGATGCTTTCAATAGCATTTCTTACTGTATCATTATCGGAAATATCGAAACGAACAGCCTGTCCGTCTATTTCGGAAGCAAGCTTTTCCGCTTTTTCTTTTGAGTTGTTGTAGTTTATGTATACATAATAATCGTCGGCAGCAAGTCTGCGGCAGATAGCTTCACCTATACCGCCTGCACCGCCTGTTACGAGAGCTTTTTTCATATTGACCTCCTGTTCAAAAAATCCCTTTTTATTATAGCACACAAATCAAAATAAATCAAAGATATATTGAAAAGAGATTATTATAAAAATATTGACATTTGTGATACTGTATGATAGTATATTAAAGTATGATTTTTTATTTAATGAGAGATATCTATGAAAGAATTAAGACCTTACACAAGAAACGTATTTTATTATGAGACCGACAAAATGGGGGTAGTTCATCATTCAAACTATATTCGTTATTTTGATGAAGCAAGAGTAGATCATCTTAAACAGGGTGAAGTTGCGTTTGATTTGCTTGAGAGCTTGGGCATACTTCTTCACACGCTTTCACTTAACTGTGAGTACAAGCGTCCCCTTGTATTTGACGAGCCTTTCTCAGTCTACGGGACTCTGACGAAGGTCAACGGCACTACACTTGAACTGGATTACCGTATTGTAAGCGGCAAAACAGGTGAAGTAAATGTTTACGGACATTCGGTACACTGTTTTACTGACAGCAATATGAGACCGATACGTCTTAAAAATAAATACCCTGAGATATACGATAAATTTGCTGCATACGTCCAGCCTAAAAAGAAAGAGGTAAAGTCTGAAAAGTAAGCTTCTGATTTATTATTTTTAATAATGCCTTTATACTTGAAATTATCTTGAAATGATGTTACAATAATAGTATATTTATATAGGAGTGTTTAATTTGGATCAGAAAAAAATAGATCGTATAAACGAGCTTGCAAGAAAGTCTAAAAACGAGGGACTTACTGAAGCGGAAAAGGCTGAACAGACAGAGCTTCGCAACGAATACAGAAGAGCGGTTACGGGAAATCTTGCTGCTCAGCTGGATAATACTTATATAATGACTCCTGACGGCAAAAAACGTAAGGTAGGCAGAAACAGGTGATATTATGGAGCATAGGGAACTTCTGGCACAGGCAGTAAAAGCGGCTGAAATGTCTTATTCAAAGTATTCGGGCTTTTCGGTAGGAGCAGCTTTGCTCACTGCTGAGGGCGTGATATTCAAGGGCTGCAACATTGAGAATGCATCTTTTTCACTTACTAACTGTGCAGAGCGCACAGCTGTATTTAAGGCAGTATCTGAGGGATATACAAAGTTTTCGGCTATTGCTATAGCAGGAAGCGGTGACGGCGATTTCTCAAAGCCTTGTTATCCCTGCGGAGCTTGTTTACAGGTGCTCAGTGAGTTCTGCGGAGATGATCTTGTAATAGTTCTGGCTGACGGTGAATACAGGCTTTCAGACTTCCTGCCGAAACGTTTCTGCGAGGACAGCATGAAATGATGTGTATTTCCGAAGTTTCAGAACACAAAGAAGATTATATCTATCTGCTCTTGCTCGGTGACGAACAGGAGGAGATGATATATAAGTACCTTGACAGAGGCAGACTTTTTGTTGTTAAGAACGATGATGATGTCTGTGCTGTGTGCATAGTGACAGATGAGGGCGATCTTGTCCTTGAACTGAAAAATATATCTGTTGCGGAGCGTTATCAGCGTCAGGGCATAGGAAGAAAGCTTATCGGCTATATTGAGGATAAGTTTTCGGGAGCTTTTAAAAAGCTTACTGTCGGAACGGGAGACAGTCCTCTGACAGTGCCTTTTTATGAAAGCTGTGGTTTCAGAAGATGCGGCGTTATCAAAAATTTTTTCATTGATAACTACGATCACCCGATCATTGAGTCGGGAGTTCAATTGTGTGATATGATATGTTTTGAAAAGGAGCTTTCAGGGAATTATGGAACAGATAGATAAGGTCTTGCCGAAATACGGTGAAAATATAGTAGTCGGAGTACTTTTCAAAAAGCATTTTGAATGGTATGTAGCTCCGAAAAATCTCTGGAAAATGGACTATAAGAAGCTTTACGCCGTGTGGGAGGCTGCTTATAAAAAAAGCGGCAGGACACAGGCACAGCTCGAAAAAGATATCGGTACTTATGAGCAGTTCTGCGATAAACGCTGGGGAATAGAAGTCCTTGACGGCTTTACTGCAAGTCATTTCCTTGCCCATCTGTTTAAATGCAGGTATTCTTCCGATGAGCTCAGACTGCTCAGAATGGTGGCCCATGACGATAAGAAGATAGACTATGAAGCTTCCATGTTCATTGATTTTGACAGTAATACTATGTATTCACAGTTCCCACGACCTGAAAACTTTGAGAATTTTGTTCCCATTGGCTGGAGAGGCGAGCACAGAAGCTTTATGTCGCTGATACCTGATGATAAGCGTTATTGATAGCGGAGGCAGTATGCTTAAAGATAAGATTGAAAAACACCTTCTTGAGGTGCAGAAGCCGTCGAGATATATCGGAGGCGAGGTCGGAAGCATTATAAAGGACAAATCAAAGATAGACGTGAGATTTGCCTTTTGCTTTCCTGATACATATGATATCGGAATGTCACATCTGGGCATGAAGATACTGTATTCGCTCACAAATGAGCGTGAAAACTACTGGTGCGAACGATGTTTTGCGCCCGGTGAGGATTTTGAGGCTATAATGCGTGAGAATGATATCCCGTTATATGCCCTTGAAAGCCTTGATCCTATAAAAGATTTTGATTTTATCGGGTTTACGATGCAGTATGAGCTTTCATACACCAATGTCCTCAATATGCTTGACCTTGCAGGTATCCCTGTATACGCCAAGGACAGGACAAACGAGCTCACACAGATAGTTATTGCGGGCGGACCATGTGTATGCAATCCTGAGCCGCTTGCGGATTTCTTTGATATATTCGTTCTCGGTGAGGGTGAGGAAGTCAACCTTGAACTCATGGATCTTTATGCTGAGATGAAGAAGCAGGGGGCTTCAAGATTGGATTTCCTCAGAAAAGCCGCTCAGATCGAGGGAGTTTATGTGCCGCAGTTCTACAGCTTCACCTATAAATCTGACGGTACTATCGAAAAAATGAACGTATCCGAGGGGGCGCCTGAGGTCATAAGGAAGCGTATAATCAGGGACATGGACAGCTCCTATTACCCGAAGAATTTTGTAGTACCTTTTACTGAGATAGTACAGGACCGTGCTTCTGTAGAGGTGCTGAGAGGCTGTATACGCGGATGCAGATTTTGTCAGGCAGGATTTATATACCGCCCATTTCGAGAGAAACACGCAGATACAGTCGTATATCAAACCAAGTGCCTTTGCGAAAATACGGGCTATGATGAGGTGTCACTGGCTTCATTGAGTACAAGTGACCACTCAGAGATCGACCCTATGCTCACAAAGCTGCTTGACTATACTGTAAGCGAAAAGATAAATCTTTCACTGCCATCACTGCGAGTTGATAACTTCTCGGAATCTCTGCTCGAAAAGATAAAAAGAGTCCGTAAAAGCGGACTTACTTTTGCCGCAGAAGGCGGTACACAGCGTCTCCGCGATGTTATAAACAAGAACGTCAGCGAGGAAGAGATAATGAATACCTGTCGTATCGCATTCGAGGGCGGCTATTCATCGGTAAAGCTCTATTTTATGATGGGACTTCCCACTGAGACTGACGAGGATATCGTCGGTATCGCTGAGCTTGCTAACCGTATAATCGACCTTTTCTACAGTATTGAGAACCGTCCTAAGGGCAGGGGAGTTCAGATATCAATAAGCTGTGCGACTTTTGTTCCAAAGCCCTTTACTCCGTTCCAGTTCGAGCCGCAGGATACACGTGAGATGATAGAGCATAAGCAGAAGCTTCTCCTTGACTCCGTAAAGACGAAAAAGGTCAAGGTCAGCTATCACAATCCTGACGTAAGTATGCTTGAGGTAATACTTGCCAAAGGTGACAGAAGGCTTTGCAACGTGGTCTATACTGCATGGAAAATGGGCTGTAAGTTCGACAGCTGGGAAGAGTATTTTCACTTTGACAAATGGATGGAAGCTTTTAAGGAGTGCGGTATAGATACATCATTTTACGCAAATAGGCGTTTTGAGTATGATGAGATACTCCCGTGGGATCATCTGGACTATCTTGTTTCAAAGGAATTCCTTATCCGCGAGAACAAAACGGCTCATCAGTCGAAAACTACGCCGAACTGCCGCCTGAGATGTTCGGGCTGCGGTGTAAATAAAAAAGTAGGGAGGGAATGTTTTTGATACGTGTAAGAGCTACGTTTGAAAAATGCGGACGCGCAAAATACATTTCCCACCTTGACCTTAACCGTTGTATGCTCAGGACTTTCAGACGCTCACGACTGCCAATATGGTACACTGAGGGCTTTAATCCTCACCCTTATTACAGCTTTGCGCTGGCACTTTCTCTTGGATTTGAGAGCAGCTGCGAGATACTTGACTTCAATCTCAACGAGGAGCTGTCTTTTGACGAGATAAGGGACAAGCTCAACGCAGTAATGCCCGAAGGTATGCGTATCGTCAAGGTCGCAGAGCAGAAGCAGAAGATAACCGCTATCGCAAAGGCTGAATACAGCTTCTCACTTGTATCTGATGACACAGACAGACTTTTTGCTGCTGCTCAGGAGCTAATTGCAAGCCCTGAGATACTCATTGAAAAGAAAACCAAAAAGGGTATAAAAACTGTTGATATCAAACCAGATATGGAGATTCTTTCTTGTGAAAAAGGTGATAATTCGGTCAATATTTCAATGTATCTGCCCGCAGGTACGCAGACCAATTACAATCCGACACTTTTTATTGAAGCTTTAAAAAAGGCTGCAGATATTGCCTTTGAACCCCAAAACATACGAAGAATAGCTATATTATGTGCCGATAATTCGGTATTTGACTAAGAAAAGGATATAAAATGGATATTTTCAAGAATGATATAGACGGAGGCAAAGCCTTCGACTGGGGACGTACATCTTCCGATTATGCTAAATTTCGCGATATTTATCCGCCTGTTTTCTTCGGAAAAGTCGCAGAAAGAGGAATTTGTGTCAAGGGACAGAGGGTTCTTGACATCGGCACGGGAACAGGCGTTGTGCCGCGGAATATGTACAAATACGGGGCTGAGTGGACAGGTTCGGACATATCCGAAAACCAGATTGCTCAGGCAAAATCGCTTGCCGAAGAAAATGGCATGAAAATTGATTTTGTAGTCTCTGCGGCAGAAGACCTCGACTTTTCTGAGGAAAGTTTCGATGTTATCACCGCTTGCCAGTGTTTTTTCTACTTTGATTATGATAAAGTTATCCCTAAGCTTGCGAAGCTTCTGAAAAAAGGCGGCAGACTTGTCATTCTTTTCATGGCATGGCTTCCTGATGATGACAAGCTTGCAGGTGAAAGTGAAAAACTGGTTCTGAAGTATAATCCAAAGTGGACTGGCGGAGGTTATACTCGCAAGCCTGTATTTGTTCCCGAGATCGCAAATGAATACTTTGATGTTGAGTATGCCGAGGATTATGATCTTATAGTGCCGTTTACCCGTGAAAGCTGGAACGGAAGAATGAAAGCCTGCCGCGGAGTTGGAGCTTCAATGACCGAAGAAGAGATAGCAGCATGGGAGAGGGAGCACATGGAAATGCTCGAAAAGACGCCTTCGGACGATCTTGAGATACTTCATCATGCAGCAATGGCGATACTCAGAAAGAAGTAAATATATTAAATATATATTTTTGCACAAAAAACACTTGCATTTTTTGTCAAAGTGTGGTATGATATAAAAGCATTTGAAATCCGTTCGGGCATCTTTATGCCCGAATGAGGGTTAATGCCGAAAGACATTAAATCGGATAGTCCGCTGCCTGATGCTCATTTCTGAGCCTGTGTACTATGTACACTTATTTATTATATTATTCCTGCATACGCCGAATGCTGAACGGTCAATGCGGGACAGGTAAGAATGTTCGGAAATTTTAGGAGGAAAATAAAATGGATGCACTCAAGTTAATCAGCGAATCAAGCATGAAGGAAAATGTTCCACAGTTCAACGTAGGTGATACCGTAAAGGTACACGTTCAGATCAAGGAAGGCGATAAGAGCCGTATCCAGATCTTCGAGGGTACTGTAATTGCAAAGAAGCATGGTGGAATCAGCGAAACTTTCACTGTTAGACGTGTAGCTCACGGCTGCGGTATCGAAAGAGTATTCCCACTTCACTCTCCTGTTGTTGACAAGGTAGAGGTTGTAAGATACGGTAAAGTTCGCAGAGCTAAGCTCTACTACCTCAGAGACAGAGTTGGTAAGGCTGCTAAGGTTAAGGAACAGATCCGCTAACAGGTTGCAGACTGAGTTCAGCCGACTCGCTTCGGCTGACTCATCTTCTTTCCTTGAGGGACTTAAAGTCCCTTTTTTGCTACATATTAATATTTTATAGTCTGGAGGCAGCATTATGGCTGATGAAATAAAGAACGTATTACAGAATGGCGAAACAGAAAACGATATAGAAGAAACTGCCGTGGAAGCTGTCAGTGAGACAGTGGAGGAAACAGTTGAAGAAGCAGCCGAAGAGACTGTAGAGCTCATAGAAGATGCTGTTGATGATGATGATGATGACAGCGATGATGACGCAGAAGACGAGGACGACGAAGAGGAAGACGATGATGATAACGAAGAGGATTCAGAAGAGTCTGTTAAGAAAGAAAGCAAGCTCGTTGATGATATCCTTGAGATAGTTGAGTCCACACTTCTCACTGTATTCGTCATTGTTATGATTTTCACATATTTGCTCCACCCTGTAGTTGTTGACGGAAACTCTATGAACGATACTTTGTTTAACGGCAACAGAATATTCATGACAACTGTTTATTCGGGTCCGCATTATGGAGATATCATAGTGATCGATAACAACAAGTCTTATCTCCTTGATGAAAACAACAATGTAAAAGAGCGTGACATCTCACAGTCATTCCTTAATGAATGTCTTATCAAGAGAGTTGTTGCAGAACCGGGTCAGACTCTTATGATAGATCCTGAAAATGAGCAGGTCATAGTTGACGGAAAGGTACTTGATGAACCTTATATAAAGGATACAGTTGTCGATGCAGGCGATGCATTTGATTTCCCGATAACTATCCCCGAGGGATATTATTTCGTAATGGGCGATAACAGACGTGCTTCTTCTGACAGCCGTGTAGGTGATGTTGGTCTTATCAAAAAGGATCAGATCTACGGAAAGGCAGTTTTGAGATATTCGCCTATCAAGGAGTTCAAGTTACTTCTTTTCTAAATGAAAACAGGAAAAGCAGGCTCGGGATTACTGAGCAAAGCGGTGGATTTTCTTGAAACTCTGCTTGTAACGTTTTTCGTTATAGTTATGATATTTACATACTGTTTCAGAGTATATATCGTAAAGGGCGAGTCAATGGAGAATACGCTTGTTCAAGGAGATACCGTTATAGTTGAGACAATGCCGTTTTTTAGATATTCACGCGGCGATATTATAATAGCAGATATCGATAGTGCGCATCTTCTTGATGACAGCGGCGAGGTGTATGAAAAAGCATGTTCTCGCAAAACCGTGGTAAAGCGAGTGATAGCTTCCGAGGGACAGAGCGTTGATATCGACTTTGACAGAGGCAAGGTATTCGTTGACGGAAAAGAGTTGACAGAGGACTATACAAGCGGACTTACTCATTCAGATGAGGGAGCATTCACAGGAAAATATCCTGTTACCGTTCCGAAGGGATATCTCTTTGTAATGGGCGATAACAGGCGAAATTCCCTTGACAGCCGTTCATACGATATTGGTTTTGTATCTGTAGACAGTGTTGTGGGAAAGGTATTGTTCCGTGCCGCACCTGCACAAAAGATAGGCATAGTAAAATAAAAGTAGATGTTTACAGGAGGCTTTTGTGGATAACAGCGATATGAAGCAGATCCAGTGGTTTCCTGGACATATGGCTAAGACAAGGCGTCTCATAGCGGCTAATCTTTCGCTTGTTGACGCTGTTGTTGAGATAGTTGATGCGCGCGCTCCTCTGAGCAGCCGCAATCCTGAAATGGATCATATGACCAGAAATAAACCAAGACTTGTACTGCTTAACAAAAGTGATCTTGCTGATGAACGAACTACTCAGCAGTGGATAAATTATTTCAGACAAAACGGAAGTGAAGCCCTTGCAGTTGACTGCAAATCAGGCAAAGGCTTGAAGGCTATACTTCCTTCAATAAAGAATACCGTTCTCAAAGAGCTTATGGAAAAAAGAGCTAAAAACGGTATGACAGGAGCTGCGGTCAGACTAATGATCGTGGGTATCCCTAACGTGGGCAAATCCTCACTTATCAATAAACTGGCAGGCTCAAAACGCGCTAAGGTGGAGGACAGACCCGGTGTTACGCGTACAAAGCAGTGGGTAAAGCTTGATAACAATACCGAGCTGCTTGATATGCCGGGCGTTTTGTGGCCTAAGTTTGAAGATCAGGACGTTGCTGTAAGACTTGCTTTTACAGGAGCAATAAGCGACGATATCCTTGATATTGAAACGCTTGCGATGAAGCTTCTTGCTTATCTTGCCGAGAATTACCCCGAGTCTTTGAAGGAAAGATACAAGATCGAGCTTTCCGATGAAGATACAGGACTTGAGCTCCTTGAAAAGGTGGGCAAAAAGCGCGGTATGATGATATCAGGCGGAGAGATCAATACCGAGCGTGCAGCCATAACTGTTATTGATGAGTTCAGAAGCGGCAAGCTTGGCAGGATAACTCTTGAAGCTCCGCAGAAGAAGGAGCTGTAATGGCAAGAGTTATTTTACATAAGGAATTATTTGATTACGATACTGAGCTTCGCAGGGAATACCCTGTGATATGCGGTGTCGATGAAGCTGGCAGAGGACCTCTTGCAGGCGATGTTTATGCGGCAGCAGTCATTCTCAATGACAGTGTGCTGATAAACTATCTCAATGACAGCAAGAAGATATCCGAAAAACGCCGTGAGCTTCTTTACGATGAGGTCATCGAAAAGGCTGATGCATACTGTGTGGCAACAGCAAGCGTTGAGGAGATAGACAAGCTCAATATTTTACAGGCTACAATGCTTGCAATGGAAAGAGCTGTCAGCGGATTGGGAGTACGTCTCGACCTTGCTCTGATCGATGGCAATCGTCTCCCCGAGCTTGAATGTGAGAGCAGATTTGTGATACACGGTGATGCTGTTTCGGCTTCCATAGCGGCAGCTTCAATTCTTGCAAAGGTATCACGAGACCGCTATATGCGTGAGCTCGACGGCAAGTATCCTCAGTACTGCTTTTCACAGCATAAAGGATACGGTACTAAGCTGCATTACGAAAAGCTTGAAGAATTCGGCATTTCCGATGTACACAGGAAAACATTCCTGAAAAAGCTTTATGACGAAAAGTGAAATAGGAAAACTCGGTGAGGAAAGCGTCTGTGCTTACCTTAAAGACCGAGGATATAAAATCGCCGCACGGAATTACCGTATAAAAGGCGGCGAGATAGATATAATTGCCGAGGACGGCTTTTATATAGCATTTGTTGAAGTAAAGTCACGTAAGCCTGAAAGTATGGTCACTGGCTTTGAGGCTGTCAACAAGCGTAAACGCGGGCTGATAATCAAAACAGCCGCTGATTATTGCTGCAAGCACCCGAATTTCCTGCAGCCAAGATTTGATGTCGCACAAGTCATCATCGAGGACGGAAAAGTGCTCAGCATTGATTATATAACCAATGCCTATGATACCACAGGCTACAATTTCATATTTTAAAGGGTGATAATATGTTCTATAACAGCACAAGAAACAGCGATGTCAAGGTCAAGAGTGCGGAAGCGATCACTCAGGGTATATCCACTGAGGGCGGACTCTTCGTTCCTGAGAGCATACCACAGCTTACTCTTGATGAGATAAAAGCTATCGGTGATATGAAGTATGCCGATAGAGCTGCTTATGTATTCTCAAAGTATCTGACAGATTTTACTGATGCCGAGATACATTATTGTACTGATAATGCGTACAGCACTAAGAATTTTGAGACCGAAAGCATTTCTGAGATCGCTCATTTATTTGATGGAACATATATGCTTGAACTCTGGCACGGTCCGACCTGCGCATTCAAGGATATGGCTCTTCAGATACTTCCATACTTCCTTACAACATCGGCAAAGAAGATCAATCTTGATAAGAAGATAGTTATTCTTGTTGCAACATCGGGTGATACAGGCAAGGCTGCACTTGAAGGCTTTAAGGACGTTGAAGGTACATCTATCCTCGTATTCTATCCTGAGGACGGCGTTAGCCCGATGCAGAAGCGTCAGATGAAGACTCAGGAAGGCTCTAATGTCGGAGTTTGTGCTATAAAGGGTAATTTTGATGACTGTCAGAACGGTGTAAAGGCTATCTTCACAAATGATGATGTAAAGAAGGCTCTTGATGAAAAGGGAATGATGTTCTCAAGTGCCAACTCTATCAACTGGGGCAGACTTGTTCCTCAGATCGTATACTACGTTTCGTCCTATGCAGAGCTTGTAAAGGACGGGGAGATAGAGCTTGGCGAAAAGATCAATATCGTAGTTCCTACAGGCAACTTCGGTAATATCCTCGCTGCTTATTATGCAAAGCACATGGGTATTCCTGTAAATAAGCTCATCTGCGCATCAAACATCAACAATGTTCTTACAGACTTTATCAATACAGGTATTTATGACAGAAACAGACAGTTCTATGCAACTGTTTCTCCTTCAATGGATATACTTATCTCCAGCAACCTTGAAAGACTTCTTTACCTCATGACAGGCAAGAACGATGCGGTTATCCGCGAGTGGTTCGGCAAGCTTGCTTCTGAGGGAAGATATGAGGTAAGTGATGAAGTCAAGGCAAAGCTGAAGGAAGAGTTCTCAGCAGGCTTCTGCGATGACGGTCAGACAAAGGCTACCATACATTCTATCTATGAGAAGTATTCTTATACCTGCGATACACATACAGCAGTAGCTGTTAAGGTATACAAGGACTATAAGGAGACAACAGGTGATAATACAAAGACTGTTATTGCTTCAACTGCAAGTCCTTACAAGTTCAGCGCAGCTGTACTTGAAGCTCTCGAGGGCGAGAAATCAGATATTGACGAGTATGACAAGGTAGACAAGATAGCTGAGCTTTCCGACATACCTGTTCCTGCTGCTCTTGCAGATCTTAAAAACAAGCCTGAGCGTTTCAACGACGTTATCGATAAGGCTGATCAGAAGGACTATGTGCTCAGAACACTGAGCAACTGAAAATGAGTCTCTATGTACTCGCTGATCTTCACCTGTGCAAGGGTGATCCCGAAAAGACAATGAGTATCTTCCCGGGGTGGCAGGATTATCAGGAGAAGATCGAAAAGAACTGGCTTGAAATTGTCAGAGATGAGGATACGGTGGTGCTTCCCGGAGATATATCATGGGGTATGTCTCTGGCGGAAGCAGCTCCCGATTTCCGTTTTATAGAATTGCTTCCCGGAAAGAAGATAATAATAAAAGGAAATCACGATTACTGGTGGACTACCATGAAGAAAATGGAGGATTTCCTTGCTTCCGAAGGTTGCGGCACAATAAGCATACTGCATAACAATCATTACAGGTATGAGAATTACGGGATCTGCGGTACTCGCGGCTGGGTAAATATGCCCGGGGAGACACAGGACGAAAAAGTCCTGAAAAGGGAAGTGCAAAGACTTGAAACTTCCATAAAGTCTGCACTTGCTGAGAATCTCGAACCCATAGTATTTCTTCATTATCCGCCCATATTTGCGACAAACTTCAACTATGACATTCTTGAAGTGCTTTACAGGTATAAGATAAAGGATTGCTACTATGGACATATACACGGACGTTCAGCGCATGACCTGTGTGTGAAAAATACATATGATGATGTAAATTTTCATCTTATAGCAGGTGATTATTTACAGTTTGTGCCTGAAAAAGTTTTGTGAATTGTGCATTATGCAGAAGTGTGAGAAATCAGTAGAAAAAATTTTTGAAATGTGGTATAATATACCAAGTATGTTATATAAATATTGGAGGACGTATTAAAATGAGTTTAAAATCATCAAACAAAACAGATGTAAATACTACAGAGTTAGTGATTTCAATTGATGCAGAGGCTTTTGAGGCTGCTGTTGAAAAGGAATATCAGAGACAGAAGAAGAATATCCAGATCAAGGGATTCAGAAAAGGCAAGGTAACAAGAAAGCTTGCTGAGAGAGAGTTCGGTGAGGGTGCATTCTATGAGGGTGCTATCAATTCACTTCTCGGACCTGAGCTTGATGCAGCTGTTACTGAGACAGGTCTTGAGCTTGTTGACAGGCCAAATGTTGAAGTTACATCGATCGATAAGGCTACAGGTGTTGAGATCAAGGCTATCTGCGTTACAAAGCCTGAGATTGAGATCTCTGACTATAAGGGCATCAAGGCTCCTAAGGAAGTTAAGGAGATCACAGATGAGGATATCGACAAGCAGATCGACATCATCAGAAAGAAGAATGCTCGTATAGTTTCTGTTGATGACAGAGCAGCACAGCTTGATGATGAAGTTACTATCGACTTTGAAGGCTTCTTCGGTGACGAAGCATTTGAAGGCGGCAAGGGTGAGGATCATCCTCTTCGTCTTGGCAGCGGTCAGTTTATCCCTGGTTTCGAAGATCAGATCGTTGGTCACAACATCGGCGATGAGTTTGACGTAAACGTTACTTTCCCTGAGGATTATCAGATGACTGATTATGCAGGCAAGGAAGCAACATTCAAGTGCAAGCTCAAGGCTATCAGCTATGAAGAGCTCCCTGAGATCAACGATGATCTCGTAAAGGATGCAACAGAGTTTGAGACAGTTGCAGAATATAAGGACGATATCAAGACTAAGCTCGAGGACGCAGCAGCTAAGCAGGCAGACTCTAACTTTGAGAATGCTATAATGAACGCTCTTATCGAGAAAGTTGATGCTCCTATCCCGAATTGTATGTATGAGCAGAGGATCGATGCTCTTATGAGAAACTTTGAGCAGCAGCTCCGTTCACAGGGTATGGATCTCAAGCTTTACTTCCAGTACACAGGTATGGATATGGATTCATTCAGAGAGACATACAGAGACAGAGCTGTTAATGAAGTCAAGCTCAGACTTGCTCTTGAGAAGATCGCTGAGCTCGAGAATATCGAAGTAACTGAAGAAGAGATCAACAACGGTCTTGGTGAGATCGCTGCAGCAAACAACGTTGACGTTGAGACTATAAAGAGATTTATCCCTGTTGATGAATACACTACAGATCTCAAGGTACAGAAGGCTGTTGAGTTTGTAAAGGAAAATGCTGTTGTAGATAACACTTCTGCTGAAGAAAAGGCTGAATAATACTCTTTTCGACAAATAATTATAGTATGTGATGTTGTCCCGCAGCTTTCTTGTGGGACAACTGTTTTTAAAAGAAAGGGCGATGAACTATGAGCGTATTAGTACCTTACGTTGTTGAACAGACAAGCAGAGGAGAAAGATCCTATGATATATACTCGCGCCTGCTCAATGACAGAATTATAATGCTTTCAGATCAGGTAAGCGATGCAACTGCAAGCGTAGTTGTTGCACAGCTCCTTTATCTTGAAAGTCAGGATTCAGAAAAGGACATTTCATTATATATAAACAGCCCCGGCGGTTCTGTTACAGCCGGCATGGCAATATACGATACTATGAACTATATCAAGTGTGATGTATCTACTATCTGTATCGGTATGGCTGCTTCAATGGGAGCATTTCTGCTTTCATCAGGTGCAAAGGGCAAGAGGATCGCTCTTCCTAACAGTGAGATCATGATCCACCAGCCTCTTATCGGCGGCGGACTTGGCGGTCAGCAGACAGATATCATGATACACGCTAAAAATCTCGAACGTACAAGAGACCGTCTTGAGAGCATTATGGCTGAAAACTCAGGTAAGAGTGTCGAAGAGATGCACGCTGCTTGTGAGAGAGATAATTACATGACTGCTCAGGAAGCTCTTGAATTTGGTCTTATAGATAAAGTAATCACAAAAAGGTAGGGGAATTAAATGGCTGAAACGTTTAAATCGTGCAGCTTCTGCGGAAAGGGTGAAAACAGAGTACGCAGTATGTTTTCTGCAGGTTCATCTAATATATGTGACGAGTGCGTAACTTACTGCTACGAAATGCTCTATGGTTCTGGAGTAGCCAAAGCACACAGAAAAGCTTCAAAATCTGATAACGAAGGCGATGTTTCTTCAATAAAGCTTATGAAGCCTGTTGAGATAAAAGCATTTCTTGATGAATATGTTATCGGACAGGACGATGCGAAAAAGTCACTGGCTGTAGCTGTTTATAATCATTACAAGAGAATAATGAGTCAGGAAAATGATAAGGATTTCTCTGACAGCGACGGCGTAGAGCTTCAGAAGAGCAATGTGCTTCTTCTCGGACCTACAGGTGTCGGAAAGACCTTTCTTGCACAGACTCTTGCTAAGCTTCTGAATGTTCCGTTTGCAATTGCAGATGCTACAACAATTACAGAAGCAGGTTACGTTGGTGATGACGTTGAAAATGTACTTCTCAGACTTATACAGGCTGCTGATTTTGATATAAAGGCTGCTGAAAGAGGTATTATCTACATCGACGAGATAGATAAGATAGCAAGAAAGTCTGAAAATACATCTTTGACTCGTGATGTAAGCGGTGAAGGCGTTCAGCAGGCACTCCTCAAGATCATAGAGGGTACTGTTTCAAATGTTCCTCCACAGGGCGGAAGAAAGCATCCTAATCAGGAAGTTATTCAGATAAATACTAAGAATATCCTGTTTATCTGCGGCGGTGCGTTCGACGGACTTGAAAAGCAGATACAGAAGCGTATCGGAAAAGCTCCTATCGGCTTTGGCGGAGAGATAAAGACTCATAAGGAAGAGAACAATATCTTTAAGAAGGTCGTACCGAAAGACCTTGTTAAATTTGGTATGGTACCTGAATTTGTGGGACGACTTCCTGTTATATCTGTTCTTGAAGAGCTTGATGAAGCATCACTTGTAAGAATTCTTACTGAGCCTAAGAATGCGCTTATCAAGCAGTATAAGAAGCTTTTCGATTATGATGATATAGAGCTTGAAGTTGATGATGATGCACTTATAGAGATAGCTAAGAAGGCTATTGCACAGAAAACAGGTGCCCGCGGACTTCGTTCCATCATCGAATCTATTCTTATGGATACCATGTTTAATGTTCCGTCTGACGGAAGTATTGCAAAGGTAACTGTTACAGCTGATTGTGTTATAAACGGAACACAGCCGTTGCTTACAAACAGAAGAAATAAGCTGCTTAAAGCTGAATAATAAATAAAGGGACTGCATTGCAGTCCCTTTGTGTTTTTTAACAGCCACAGCCGCAGCCGCCGTTATTGCCACAGTCACAGCCATTATTGCCGCAGCCCGAAAAGAGAATGATAACGAGAAGTACTAAAAGAATGATGCACCAGCAGTTGTTTCCTCCGAAGCATGAATTACACATATTGATTATCTCCTTAGATTGATGTATTTGAAGCGTTTTTCTTTGCTTCATAGTACATAATATGTCACGCGAAAAAAAGTGTTACTGTTTTTTTAAGGTCATTTATTTCGACACTTATCGCATGAAAAAAGTGGCATAATATATTCAGAGCAATAAGGAGGCAAAAAATATGATAAACAATGAAAAATTCACAAAGAAAGCTGTTATGATAATCGAAGGAGCTATAGAGTATGCTTCTGAACTTGGTCATACTTATGTAGGAAGCGAGCATATCCTTCTGTCTATAGCAGGAGAAGGAAATACGGAAGCAGCGGATATCCTTATGGAAGGTGGTATATCATTCGATGAACTCCGAAGTGAAATAATCAGTATGGTAGGTCAGGGTTCAACGACCGTACTTAATCAGCGTTTTCTTACAACAGCTGCAAAACGGATACTCGAAAAAGCATATTTGGCAGCATCTGTATCAAACGGAAAAAAAGCTTCTCCAGAAAGGATACTTGCAGCAATGCTCGAAGAACGATCATGCAGCGGCTGTACTATAATGCGAAAACTAAGTGCAGATCAAAACATTATTCTCACTCGGCTTGATGATATCCTTGACAATGAAACAGGCAGAAAGCTTTATGATGCAATGATACCGAAACAGTCTCAGATACCAAATCTTTACAGATACGGCAAAAATCTTACCGATCTGAGTTTGGTAAGAAAGAACGATCCTCTGATAGGGCGTAAAAAAGAGATAGAAAGGATATTGCAGATACTTTCGCGGAGAAATAAAAACAATCCCTGTCTTATAGGTGAGGCAGGTGTGGGAAAAACGGCTATAGTTGAGGGGGTTGCGGAGCTTTTTACAAGAAATCTCGTACCGGAAGATCTAAAAAACAAGTACATTTTTTCTTTAGATATAGCTTCACTCCTGTCTGGAGCAAAATATCGCGGAGATTTTGAAGAACGTATAAAGTTATGCATTGATGAAGCCGTAAGTGCAGGGAATATAATCCTTTTTATTGACGAGATACACATGATAGTTGGTGCAGGTGCAGCTGAGGGAGCGATAGATGCAGCGAATATTATGAAGCCTCAGCTTGCAAGGGGAGAATTACAGATAATTGGAGCAACAACTTTTGAAGAATATCGTAAGACTATCGAAAAGGACTCGGCACTTGAAAGAAGATTTCAGGCAGTAAAGGTATGTGAGCCTGATATAGAAAGCTGTGTAGAGATGATAAACGGACTGCGGCATAATTATGAGAAATATCACGGCATAGAAATAAGTGATGATATAATAAAAAGAGCCGTTGAGCTTTCAAAGAAATATGTAACGGATCGTTTTCTTCCAGATAAAGCCATTGATCTGTTAGATGAGGCCTGTGCCTGCGCTAAGATAAGAAACTGCGGAAAAACTGTTAAAGATGATACCAAGCTTATCCATATGGAGGGGAAAACGCTCAACCAGCTTAATGAAGTAATAAATAGCTATGATGAAAAAGGTGTTACCGAAAACGATCTCAACCACGTCATATCGCTAAAAACAGGTATACCATTAAGTAAGCTCACTTCGGCTGATGTTGAAAAGCTCGGGAATTTAGAGAAGAAGCTGTCTGAACACATAATAGGACATGATACAGCTGTAAGAAAAATAACGGAAGTTCTTTATCGTTCACGAGCAGGATTAAGAGACGTATCCAGACCTGTTGCTTCATTTCTTTTTGCAGGACCTACAGGAGTAGGAAAGACCGAGCTTGCAAAGATACTTGCAGAACAGTATTATGACAGCGAGAACAGTCTTATACGCATAGATATGTCGGAATATATGGAAAAGCACTCTGTATCAAAGCTTATCGGTGCGCCTCCGGGGTATGCAGGATACGATAACTGTGACAATAATCTCTGTGAAAGAGTCAAGCGATGTCCGTATTCACTTGTGCTCTTTGACGAGATAGAAAAAGCTGATGCCGATGTACTGAATATACTTTTGCAGATACTTGAGGACGGTTTCCTCACAGATTCTGTTATGAGACGGATAGATTTCCGCAGTACCATAATAATAATGACATCAAATATAGGCGCAGAGGAGCTTACGACAAAGACGTCACTTGGTTTTTCGGATAATGATGATATGAATAACAGGACAACGGAAAGTATCAGGAAGTATTTTTCGCCTGAACTTCTCAATCGTATAGACGAGATAATATTTTTTGAACCTTTCAAACATGAACATCTTTTGCAGATAAGCCGCCTACAGCTAAAAAATATAGCCCACCGTGCCAAGACTCTCGGTATAGATATCGAGTTTACACAGCGAGTTGAAGAGACAGTTGCAGCTGCAGAAGGTACTTCCCGTTACGGTGCAAGACCCATAAGGCGCAAAGCAGTTGAGCTTGTAGAAAATGAACTTGCAAAAATGATAGTAAATTCAGAGATAAAAAGGGGAGAGAGTATCAGAATAGATATTGAGAATGAAAAAATAAGCATGACAAAAACAGTGACCATATGATACGAAAGGGCAATACACTTTAGTGTATTGCCCTTTAATGTTATCTTTCGATATCTTTAACAGCAAGATATAAATTATTCGGATCATTTTGATCGGAGTAACTGCCGAAAATATTTATATAGTAATCATCAAGGCTGTCAGCTCTTGCAAGTAATGATACCTTAACATGAGTCTGTCCGCCCTGAGGGATATTGATGTAATTTTTTGATGAATGATCATCACTCTCAAAGGATACCCATCCGCCGTCAGAAGCTATATATTGATCGGAATAAACTGTGAGTCCTTCTCTGTGCATATAATCAGTTGGATCAAGCTTTCCGTCCACGCATAAATAATTCATAGGATCAATAAGGAAGTCTGTTGTACCTTTATCATAGCTTTCGACAATATCGTGATCACTTGTGTTGGTATAGGTCATTTCGAGAACAATGAGCTTTAGTTCAACATTTTCTGTTTCAACGATCTCATCTAAAGTATTTATTCCGTCTCCGTTCTTTATCCAGTGGTATGTCTTGCAGATCTTTCCGTCATCATCGATGAACTGACTGTAATCCCGCGGCATACAGCACGTATTGGTAGTGATATCCTTAAAATCGTCCTGTATCCATGCTTTATCAATAGTAACTTCAACGCTGTTATTATTTACTGTATGAGGAATTGGTTTGCCAATACCTGTAAGTTCAATTTCATTGATTGATTTGCATGTCTTTAAAAATTCATCGCGGTATTCTTCCTCCGATATCTTACTTTCGGTAACATATTTATTTTTCCATACTTCTGTTAATTCGTTATCCGAAGGGACAAGCTTGACAGAGCGGATAATATTTTTTAGATCATCGCTGGATATATCGTTTGTTGCAAAGAGTTGAGCAATAATGTTTGTTCCGTTGAACTTTATCCATACATCTCTTTCAGACCACTTTTCCTGATCCTGTAAATCGATAAAAGGGCTGGAACTATGAAAGATATATGCGGTTTTTTCGTCATCTGACAGTTTTTCGTAATTAACTATGCTGCTGATCCTTTCTTCTAAAGAAGTACCCTGTTTAACTCTGTAGCAGACCATATTAAGCGTTCCGCCTGTGGGTGTAGTGCACATCTTTTTAGGATCATCGGGTATTGGGGCTACTCCGTCGGGAAGCCATGAATACTGAAAATCGTAAGTCTGAGTATTTGACAGTTCATCGTACGAAGGTGTATATGTGAGGATAAACTGATATTTTCCATTTTGTGCAAGCTGGAAAATGCCTGTATTATCTTCAACAGGTACTGCATATGTTGTTTCCTCTGTAACAGGTTCAGTTGTCACTTCTTCGGTCACGAATGTAGTAGTTTGTATTGGTTCAGAGGGCTTTATCTCAAATGCAGGTTCGGTCTCATAGGAATGATTTGAGTAAGCGAATACTATTGCAGGTACTGCGATTATAACAGCAGCGGCAGCTGCCACCATACTCATATAACGGCTGTGAAAATGGTTTGTTTCTTTTTTTATTGTATTTCCTTTTTGTATCTCTGACTTTCTGAGTTCATACGATACGGAGAAATCATGATGCTTGTCTGATTTAAAAGCGTCATTTATGATCTTATCCCATTGTTTTGAAGAAGGCAGCCTTTTATTTCTCATCACTAACCGCTCCTTTCATTCTAAGGCGTTTCTTAGTACGTTCAAAACGCTTTCTTACGTTGCTTTCGGTGAGAGATAACTTTTCGGCGACTTCTCTCCATGACATTTCTCTTATGCAGCGCATCATAACGATACTTCTGTCAGGTTCATCAAGAGTACTGAGTATATTATCGACCTGCTGCTTTTTCTCGGTATCGGTACGTATATCGGCTATCTGTAAAGCATCGTCTATAGGCACTTCTTCCGTAAAGCGTCGTTTGTTTTTGCGATAAATATTTATAGATGTGCTCTTTATGACCTTTATTATGTAAGACCGTGTTTTTGCACTTCGGCAATCATCGAATTTATGCAGCTTTCCAAGTATGCGGATGAATGCGTCTGAAACAGCATCTTCCGCAAGTCCTTCATCGTGCAGGACTGCGTATGCGATGCGGTACATCGGCTGTTCATAAAGGCTGTAAAGAGTGGTAAGTTTGCTGGAATCTTCCTTAGTCATCTTATCACCTCGATTGAAACGTTTCAAAATATATAACAGGCAGAAATGAAGTTTTGTGACATGATTATTGAAAAATTTTATTGAAAGGTGCTTTTATACTCCTGTAAGATCAAAGTCGGGTACGTAATCTTCCGAAGCTGAGCTTTTTTGCTGTGTAAATCCGTTTATCCCAAGCTCTGCTGCATGATCGACTACAGTATTGTACTCCATTTTTGTAATGCGGCGTTTCAGTTCTTTGTGTTCCTCGGAGATAAAGTCAAAAGGAGTGTATTGATTCATTATGCTGACCAGTACCTCATCTGTGAAAGTATTTTCAGCTATCCAGTCCATTATCTTCATGGAATCATGTCGTTGAGAGGGAAGTACCATATGCCTTATTATCGTACCTCTTATAAGACCGCCCTCGTTGTTATATGTGAGCTTGCCGACTTGTTTTATCATTGAAAGGACAGCTTTTGAAGCAATATCAAAGTAATCAGGTGCATTTGAGTATTTTGCGGAGATGTCCGCTGAAAAATACTTAATATCGGGGAGGTAGATATCTATATAGCCGCTGAGTATATCAATAGTTTCCGTAAGTTCATATCCGCCGCAATTGTATACGACAGGTATGACCAGCTTATGTTTTATATTATCAAGTGCTCTGATAATATTAGGAACAAAATGTGTAGGAGTTACAAGGTCGATGTTGTCAGCTCCTGCGTCCTGCAATGAAAGGAATATATCCGCAAGCTTTTCATCGCTTATGACCTTGCCGAATAACTCATTGCTTATACGATTATTCTGACAAAAACAGCAGTGCAGATTACAGCCCGAAAAGAAAACAGTACCTGCTCCGTTTTTGTAAGAGAGGCAGGGTTCTTCCCATTTATGCAGGGAAGCTCTTGCAATCATCGTTTCAGCACCTGCTCCGCAGAAGCCTGTGCTGTTTGTCCTGTCTATTCCGCATTTCCGCGGACAAAGGTAACATTCACTCATCATATTCATCTTCCATATAGTCTCTGTAATCAAAGTTTTCCGAAGTTGTGGTGCTGTTAAGAAGCTCCTTGCCTGAAATATTGTTCTTTATGCAGTACATAGCCGCAGTTGCAAGGAAAAGGCTTTTTGACAGCTTGTTTTTCACACAGTATTCAGTTATAGCTCTGTCCTCGTAAAGACTTACTTTGCATGACAGGCTCTTATAGTATATAACACTGTTTGAATAGCGTGTAGACTTGTCTTTCATACTTTCTTTTTTACTCATAATATTATCCCCCATAAGATCAATACCATAATTGTATCATCGCTGTTGAAAATTGTCAAGAAACGCCGCAAAAATCGCCTTGTCTCATTAAATATCACAAAATTATCACTTGCAATTTTGTACATAATGATGTATAATAAAAATTACATTGAAATAAGGAGATCATAGCTATGAATAACATAGGATTTATTGGTGCAGGCAATATGGGCACTGCAATTATGAAAGGAATATCCACAAGCAGTCTTGGCAAAACAGTACAGCTTCACGCTTTTGATCCAAGCACAGAGAAAGTAACTGCACTTGCTGAGTATAATGTAAACGGCTGTTCATCTGAAAAAGAGATAATGGAAAAGTGCAAGTACGTTTTTCTTGCTGTTAAGCCGCAGATAATCGAGGGCGTACTTGAGTCGATCGCACCGTATACTACTAATGATACGGTCATCATATCCATTGCCGCAGGAATAGGCGATGAATTCATTGCAAAGAAAACTATTTCCGACGTAAAGGTAATTCTTGTAATGCCTAATACACCTCTTCTTCTCGGTGAGGGAGCTTCTGCACTTTCAAGAAACGACAAGGTAACAGATGAAGAATTCGATGTTGTGCTCAACATATTTAAAATATGCGGTAAAGCAGCAGTAATATCAAAGGATAAGATGAAGGAGATAATCGCTATCAACGGAAGCAGCCCTGCTTTTATCTATCTTTTTGCAAAGGGCTTTATCGACTATGCAGCATCTGTAGGAATATCTGCCGAGACAGCTGAGGAGCTCTTTGCACAGAGTCTTATCGGTTCAGCAAAGATGATAACAGACTCAGGAAATACTATTGACGAGCTTATAAAAATGGTATCATCACCCGGAGGAACAACTCTTGCAGGTCTTGACAGACTCTATGAGGGGAATCTCACAGAAGTCGTAAAGAACTGCTGTGAAAGCTGTACAAAGAGAGCTTACGAGCTTTCAAAGTAATACAAAATGAATAATGCGCATATCCTTTATAAGAAAGGAATGATGCGCATGAAACATATAAGTACATTTTATGAAAATAATGATAAGCGGACAAGCCTGTTTGCTTATACGCTGATAGTTATGGTAGGTATAGCTGTCGGTTCACTGATGATAAAAGACAGGGATACAGCATATTCATTCCTTGTAAATCAGTATTTTGTACCGACAAGTGAAGAGGTTTCTTTATTTGCACTTGCGAGAGGAACTTTTGTATCTTCACTTATTTTTACGGCAGCAGCATTTTTCTTTGGATTGTGTGCCCTCGGAAAGCCTTTTGGTGCGTTGCTGCTTTTGTACCGTGGTGCAGGGATAGGTGTATCTGTAACACTTATGTATTCCTGTATGGGAAAAGCAGCATTTCTTCCTGTGCTTATAACAGTGCTGCCGAAAGCAGTTGCTTTTTCGGTATTGTCAATACTTACCATAAGAGAAACATTCCGCAGATCACGCAGTATTTTCATGTACTGCATAAAAGACGAAGCCTGTTCGGATAATGTACAGAGCTTCAGGCTCTATTGCGTAAAGTTTATTGTACTTATATTTTTATCGTTAATTATCTCTGCCGCTGATGGAGGACTCAATTATTTGTATTTCAAGATCATTCGGCAATAAACGGAGGAATTTTAAATTGGGTTTATTCAAAAACTATGAAAGCACAGGTGCAGGAATTTCAAAGAATGCGCCCAAGAAAAAGGGAGCTGCTCTTTTCTGGGACATATTCTGCCGTAAATTCTGGAAGCTTATGGAGATCAACCTTGTATATATGTTGTTCTTCCTGCCTCTTTTGTTTGTTTTTCCTGTGCTGAATATTTTCAAAAACAACTATTACGCTGCGATGATAAGCAGTGTATTGCTTATCCTTGTCTTTATGATACTTATCGGACCTGCGACAGCCGGTATGACAAAGATAATGCGAAAGTTTGTGATAAATAAACATTCATTTATAATGCAGGATTTCATCAAGGGCTTCAAGGAGAATTTCAAGAAGTCGGTAATAATAGGCTTTCTGGACTGCCTTGTAATTATCTCGGCTTATGCCGCATTAAATGTTTACCCTGTTCTTGCAGTACAGCAGTCAAAGGCAATGTATATACCTTTGGTCATAACATTCAGCTTGTTCCTTGTTATCGTAATGATGAACCATTATATATATCTTATGCTGACAGCGACTAACCTTTCTATGAAGAACCTTTTCAAGAACTCTTTTGCACTTGCATTTGTTGCAATGAAGCAGAATTTACTCGTATTTATTATCGGAGTTGCTCTTATTGCACTTATGGTAGTTCTTTTTATCTACCTTATGCCTGTTTTCTTCCTGCTGATCGCATTTTTCCCTGCGGCATTCATTTGCCTGATAAACAGTTTCGTATGTTATCCTGTTATACAGAAATATGTTATCAATCCGTATTACACAAGCATCGGTGAGATAAATCCCGAGCTTATTGATGATACTCCTACAGAAGAGGAGCGTATCTTCGAGGATATGGGCGGTAAGGAAAAGCCAGTGGAGAAGCGAAAAAAGGGAAAAGGAAAGAGAATTTCATAAAAAAGCGGTGCTTTTTGCACCGTTTTATTTTTTTGTGTGATATTTCATCATAGATATCCGTTATATATATGAAGTACTTCAACAGCACAAGGAAGTGAACTAATGACTACAGAACAAATGGCAGAACTATACGACAAATATAAAAACGCAGTATACCGTATGGCGTTTGCGTACTGCAAGAATAAAGCAGATGCGGAAGATATCATGCAGGAGACGTTCATAAAGCTTTTTACCGCTGATATAAGGTTTGAGGACTCTGACAAGGAAAAAAGCTGGCTTCTGAAAGTAACCGTAAACAAATGCAAGGATATGTTCCGTTCGCTGAGGTATAAGTATTCATTGACTGCCATTCCTCTTGAGGAAGCTTCACTGGTATATGAAACTCCCGAAGAGAGTGAGGTATATCATGCAGTTATGTCACTTCCTACAAAATACAGACTTGTTATACATTTATATTATTACGAGGATTATTCCGTAAAGGAGATCAGCAGGATAACGGGAAACAATGAATCTGCCGTGCAGACTCAGCTTTACCGTGCAAGAAAGAAGCTGAAAAAGATCCTCGGAAAGGAGCTCCGATTATGAATATAAACGATTATAAAAAAGTTACAGATCGCTTGGAGCCTGATGAGCGATGCAGGAAAGAGGTACTTGGTATGAATAAAGGTGAGAACAAAATAAAGCAAAACATAAATGAATTTGATGAAAAGGTAAGCGGTGTTGAAGTCAAGCACGGACATAGCGCAATGAAGTATATCAGCATTGCAGCAGCATTTGTACTTGTTGCAGGCGGTATAGGAACTACGAGCTACTTTATGCACAGGAACGGCGGTTCACAGTTTGCTGATACAGTCGAGGAAGAAACGACAGCAGAAGATACTGAGACAGTAATAGAAGATGCGAACGAGATAGCCACCGAGGAAACTGCTCCACCTGTAGATTACGATTACGAAGCTATTGCACAGGAACTTACCGACAAATATCTTGAAAGCGCGAATATTATGCGCTGCGGCTGTGTTGACTTTGATGCAAATGACAGCATAACATTCTATACCTACGACAGTACAGATGATTACTGGTCAAATAATTACGGCGGACAGCGTACCTTCTGCAAGGTCACTGATGATCGTTTCCATAGCTGTCAGGATATTTACGACTACTACAAGCAAAATTTAGCTTTGACAACTTATGATACCAGATTTGATACAGATACAATAACGCCGGCTGACTTCAAAAATGGTATATTTATTGAAGACGGCTGTACAGTTATGAGCTGGCTCGGCGGCGATGTAAGCAAATTTGAAAACGGAAGCCGTGTTGATCTCAGCCCAACCCATGATGAAGAATGTGTAGAAGAAACAGCTATGGCTGTTAATAATGCAGCATATGTGGATTACAACGGAGAGATATATGTAAATAAAAATTATGCAGAAAGAGGAGCTAAAGAAAGCTTTACTTCAGAACCTGAGATCACAGAAAAAAGTGCTGATAAAATGGTAGTTTCACGTTTTTTGAAACCACCATATACAGGGTATGAAAATGTTAAATACGGCGAAGAGCTGATATTTACACTTATATTTGAAAATGACGAATGGAAGATAAAATCCATAGGGCATGGTATCAGTCTGGAATACTATTCAGCTATAGCTATACAGTGTTATCTTGAGAAAATAGATGAATATAAAGATATAGATATTGACTGTATGGATATTCTGACTTCTCTTGAAGTACTTGATTATAACAAGGAAACAAAGATATGCAAGGTACACGCTGTTCTCCACGATACACAGGGTGTTGATGCAATTGATATGACAGCAGATGTAAATGTTAATCCAAACGGAAATCTGGCTGTTATTTCAGCAGATATTACAAGACTCAAAGAATATGACAGTTCGTTAGACCGTCAGGGAATTCTCTATGCAAACTAAAACAGAATATAAAATTATCCCCTTGAACAGATAAAGTTCAAGGGGATTTTCTTATGTAACAATAATGGGTCATCTGCATAAAATATAAGCAGGGGATATCATACGTTTACAATATTTGTAACTACATCGCCTTCGGAAGTAAGGTCGATATGACCGAATGAAGGCTTTAAGCCGTCACGGGGGATAGAAGCACTGCCGGGATTTAGTATGTAAAGCCCGTTTTCATAGCTCTGATAGCGCACATGAGTATGTCCGAAGAGGATAATATCGCAGCCGTTAGAAAGTGCAAGTGATTTGAGCCTTTCCAGCGAACCGCCTACACCGTATAAATGTCCGTGAGTGGCAAATATTTTGTGTTCCATAGCAGGAAGAATAAAATATTCATCGCTCAGGCTGTCGAAGTCGCAGTTTCCCGCAACATGGATTATCTTAGGTGCTAATTTCTGATGACTGAGGATAAAATTGTCAAGCTCGTGTTCGCCGTCACCAAGGTGGATTATCCAGTCTGCATCGGTATTACGCATGATAACGTTTTCAAGAGCGTAAGAATTACCGTGAGTATCAGATATAACAACAATACGCAATGCTATCCCTCCAATAAAGAAGTTGATAACTCATTATAACATAAATCTATCAATAAAGCAATATTTACCAAAAAATTATTCATATGAAAAAATTATGACGTGAATATGTATAAAAAATGAAGGATATGACATAAAGTACAGTATATAGCAATATAATATATTGAATAAATTATAAGGAGGAAAATATGAACAGCAATATTGATCCTAAAAAAATTTCAGGGCTTCTGAATGCTGTGAGCAAAAAGATAGGAGTTCCGCCGGAAAAGCTTCGGACAGAGCTTGAAGAGGGCAAGTTTGACAGTGCATTGTCGGCTATGAACAGTACCGATGCGGCTAAATTCAGACAGGCTGTGAACAATCCGAAGCTTGTGGAAAGAATGATGAGCACACCGCAGGCAAAAGCTCTCTATGAGAAATTATCGGGCGGAAAAAAGTAAGAGGAGCTTACTATGGACGATCTGATGAGCAGGATAAACGAACTGCTTTCCGATGAAGAAAGTGTAAGGCAGTTGTCGGAGCTGGCACAGATGATGAATTCGGAAACCACGGAAGATGCTGATAATAAACATACAGAAGAAACTAATGGGGATCAGCCTGACCTTAGTTCCATAATCAAGCTTACGGGGATAATAAATGCGGCTTCACAGCAGGATAAAAATGCTGATCTGCTGCTCGCGCTGAAACCTCATCTTGGTGCGGAAAAGCAGAAAAGAGTGGATAAGGCGATAAAGCTGCTCAAACTGCTTGCAATATGGAATATCGCAAAGGACAGCGGAATATTGCAGGAGCTTATCTGAAATAACGGGGAGGTGAGTCAATGGCAGTATATGATCTTAATAAGCCGCGAAGAGGCAATGAAAAACTGTACAGAGGCGTTTACAGAACACCTGCCGCTGACTTGCCTCCGCAGAAATGTGAAGAGTCATACGGGGAAGAGTGCAGTAAACAAAAAGTCAAGTCTGAAAAAGAGCCAAAAGCACTGGGAGGACTTGTTGACGAGTTCTTTGAGGGCGGTGTAGACAGTGACAAGCTTCTTATAGCAGCGCTGCTATATATGCTTATAAAAGAAGGTGCAGACATAAAGCTGATAATCGCACTTGGATATATACTTATGTAAGAGGTAAAATATGGATACGGAAATGATATTCAGAACACTGTGCGGAGCAGTGGCAGTAATAATGGTGATATATTATTTCAGACGTGAGAAAAAGCTGCTTTCATTTTTGACAGGAGCAGTTACAGGTGGAGCAGCCTTGTTTATCGTAAATAAATACGGTCTTATGATAGGAGCAGACATACCGCTCAATATTTTTAATACGGTTGGCAGCATAGTCCTTGGAGTACCTTTTGTTATTTTTCTTGTAATAATGAATTTTTTGTAAAAATCACGTTCTATTTCACAAAAACTGTTGAAAATTTATAATTTTTATGGTAAAATATGTGTATAGGAGGTGGATACATGAACATCATTGATATTATTAACAAAACAAAAAAAGCACAGGAACTTACAGAAGACGAAATAAACTGGCTCGTAAAGAATTATACAGACGGCGGAATACCCGATTATCAGATGTCAGCATGGCTTATGGCAGTCTGCCTTAACGGACTTTCGGAGAAAGAGACCTTTGCCCTGACAGCAGCTATGCGTGACAGCGGAGATGTTCTTAAACTGGATATCCCATTTACAGCGGACAAGCACAGTACAGGAGGCGTTGGTGACAAGACATCGCTGATAATAGGTCCTATCGTTGCAGCCTGCGGCGTATGTGTCGCAAAAATGTCGGGACGCGGACTCGGACATACAGGCGGTACAATAGACAAGCTTGAAAGCATTGATGGATACAGGACTGACCTTTCCATAAGTGAATTTGAGAAGGTACTTAAAACTACAGGCTTTTCGATTATTTCTCAAACAGGTGATCTGTGTCCTGCTGATAAGAAAATGTATGCTCTGAGAAACGCAACAGGTACAGTTGACAGTATACCGCTGATATGCGCAAGTATTATGAGCAAAAAGCTTGCCATGAACGCAGATGTTCTGGTACTTGATGTGAAATACGGCTCGGGTGCATTTATGAAAACAAAGGAAGATGCTGAGAAGCTGGCATCACTTATGGAAAAAGTCGGACGTTCGGCAGGTAAAAAGTGCAGAGCGATAGTAACTGATATGAATGTACCTCTTGGAAAGAATATAGGAAATGCCCTTGAAGTCAAGGAAGCAATAGAGCTTTTACAGGGAAAGTCAAAGGGTAAGCTTTACGATACCTGTATCGAGCTTGCGGCAGCAATGCTTGAGCTTTCTGGAAAAGGAACTGAGTGCGAATGTCGGAAACTGGCTGAGGAGGCTGTTTCCTCGGGCAAAGCACTTGATATATTACGTGAGACCATAAAGCTTCATGGCGGAAATGAAAAAGTCTGCGATGATACTTCACTGCTTCCGAAGCCTCTTCTTAAATACGAGATAAGAGCAACTAAGGACATGGTGATAAAAGGCTTTGACTGTGAAGAGCTTGGCATGACTTCGCTTCTTCTCGGAGCAGGCAGGCTGTCAAAAGAAGATAAGCTGGATATGAGTGCAGGCATCGTTATGAACTGTGATATCGGAGATCATGTTTCGGCTGATAGTGTTATAATGACATTATATTCAACAGTATGCAGCGATTTTTCGGACGCAGCAGTTCGTGCTCTCAATGCAGTAAGATTTAAGATCACAGAAAAACCGAGTTATACTTGACTATGGCTTTTTACTGTGATAAAATAAGAATATAAATTTATATACAGGAGGTCATTGTTATGGGTTTTGTTGATTCAGTAAAAGGCTTTGCAGGCAAAGTAGGCGAGTCTGTTGAGCGAGGAGCTAAGACAGTATCCAGCAATTCAAAAAAATTTGCAGAAAAAAACAAGGTAAAACGTGATATTGCGCATATCGAGGCAGATATCAACTCTGATTACATAGAGCTTGGTAAAGCTTTATTCGAGAAGATAGGCAATGATCCCGAGAGCGAATATGCAGCTACTATCGCTGATATCAAGGAGAAAAACGGTAAGCTTTCCGAGCTTAAAGCCGTTCTTATGTCTCTTGAGGATAAGATGTTCTGCGTTAACTGCGGAGCTCAGATCAGCAGAGATCAGCTTTTCTGCGATAAATGCGGTGCTAAGGTAAACGAAGCTGAAACTGCCGAGGCTGAAGTTGTTGAAGCAGAAGTAGTTGAAGAAAAGTCAGAAGCCGAGTTCAGCTCTGAAGATTCAAAAGATTAAAAAGCTTAGGCACATCATATCAGTGATGTGCCTTTCTTTATGCAAAGTGCTGTAAAAGACATATCTCGATTTGTCAAATAAAACATAAAAATAGTATTTACTTTTTCACTTTTTTGTGATAAAATATAAATAGTTTATTGCTTTGCAGCTTTTTGGCTTTTAAATGTAAAAGTCCTGCTGCATTGCATACGGAAAGGAACATAACAATGCCAATAACAGAATTACTTGAAAAAAATGCGAAGTTATACGGTAACGACGTTGCTCTCGTTGAGGTAAATCCCGAGATAACGGAAGTAAGACGTATAACATGGAAAGAATATGAGCTTATAGAACCAAATCCCGAATGTCATTACAGACGTGAGATTACATGGAAGGTATTTGATGAAAAGGCTAACCGTTTTGCCAATATGCTTCTTGAAAGAGGAGTAAAAAAAGGCGATAAGGTCGGCATACTTCTTATGAACTGTCTTGAATGGCTGCCGATATATTTCGGAATACTTAAAGCAGGTGCTATGGCAGTGCCGCTTAATTTCAGATATACTGCTGACGAGATTAAATACTGTCTTGATCTTGCAGAAGTTGATATCCTTATGTTCGGACCTGAGTTTATAGGAAGAATAGAGGAAATAGCTGACGATATCAGCAAGAACAGACTTTTATTCTATGTGGGCGAAGGATGTCCTTCATTTGCTGAGCATTATGACAGCCTTGTTGCCAACTGTACAAGTATAGCTCCTGATGTAAAAATATCAGATGATGATAATGCTGCTATTTATTTCTCATCAGGTACAACAGGTTTCCCTAAGGCTATCCTCCACGATCATACAAGCCTTATGCATTCGGCTAAGGTAGAGCAAAATCACCACGGTCAGACAAGAGATGATGTATTTCTTTGTATACCTCCTCTTTACCATACAGGTGCAAAGATGCACTGGTTCGGAAGCCTTTATTCGGGAAGCAAGGCTGTTCTCCTTAAAGGTGTAAAGCCCAAGTCGATAATAGAGACTGTTTCCAACGAAGGCTGTACCATAGTATGGCTCCTTGTTCCATGGGCACAGGATATACTTGACGCTATCGACCGCGGTGAGATAGAGCTTGATAAATATGATCTTGATCAGTGGAGACTTATGCATATAGGTGCTCAGCCTGTTCCTCCGTCACTTATCTCACGCTGGAAAAAGGTGTTCCCTAAGCATCAGTATGACACTAATTACGGTCTCAGCGAGTCTATCGGTCCCGGCTGTGTACATCTCGGTGTTGAGAATATCCACAAGGTAGGTGCTATCGGAAAAGCCGGTTACGGCTGGGAAGTAAGGATAGCTGACGAAAATGGAAATGAAGTCGAGCGCGGACAGGTAGGCGAGCTTCTCGTTAAAGGTCCCGGAGTTATGAAGTGCTACTATCGTGATGAAAAGGCTACTGCCGAAACATTGAAGGACGGCTGGCTTTATACAGGCGATATGGCTCAGGAAGATGAGGACGGTTTTATTTACCTTGTTGACCGTAAAAAGGACGTTATCATCAGCGGCGGTGAAAACCTTTATCCTGTTCAGATCGAGGACTTCCTCAGAAGTCACCCCGATATCAAGGATGTTGCCGTTATCGGTCTTCCCGATAAGAGACTGGGCGAAATAGCCGCAGCTATCATATCAATAAAGGAAGATCACAACTGTACAGAGGAGGATATCACTTCATTCTGTCAGAAGCTCCCGAGATACAAGAGACCTCATAAGATAATCTTTGCAGATGTTCCGAGAAATCCCACAGGAAAGATCGAAAAGCCAAAGCTTCGTTCTATTTACTGCGGTGAGAGTCTCGTTGCTAAACAGATAAAGAACTGATAAAAAAGAGCAGCTTTTGCTGCTCTTTTTTTTATGATACACATATTTCGACAAAATACGTCACAAGACGACGAAATCTGCTATAACACAGTAAGGAAAAATGTGCTATAATTTAAAGTAGATATATCGAAAGGACGCGTATTGTAATTGAAACAGAAAATAGAAGTTGAAATAGTTAAAACACTGCTAAATCTTGGTATTGCTCCCAATACCAAAGGATATCGTTATTTGCGTGACAGTATCTTTATATGTGTTACCTCGGAAGAGAAAAATCTGTCATTTAATAAGGATATATATGTCAGGATAGCTAAAGAGTACAACACTTCCGAAGCATCAATAGAAAGAGCAGTCAGACACGCAATAAAGACAGGCTGGCACAGACATAATGATGATCTTGCAGAGCTTATATTTATGAATACTTTGCAGAGCACAAATGATGTGCCCACTAATTCTGTATTTATATACACTGTTGCTGAATGGACACGTGTAAATATGAAAGAAAAAGAAGAAAATGGCAGTTCTGATTGAACTGCTTTTTCTTTTGTCGGTCGTATAGATATATTGTTACTTTTTTGTGTATTTATAACAATTCGCTTGCATTTTAGAGAAATAATTGATATAATGTTATTATTAAATCTCGTATTGGGAGGTAATCATTATGAAAAGAGTGCTTGATTGGAATAAATATATAGAAAAAGCTGTGCAGACGGTCTCAGAGGGCATTGTTATGCTTGAGAACAATGACGCTCTTCCGCTTAAAGCTGATGATGCGGTTTCTGTTTTCGGACGTATCCAGCTCCATTACTATAAAAGCGGAACAGGATCGGGCGGCATGGTAAACGTTTCAAAGGTAACAGGTATAGTTGACGGACTCCTTGAAGCAGGTGTAAATGTAGATCAGGAGCTTCTCGGTATTTATCGGAAGTGGGACGAAGAGAACCCATTCGATCAGGGAAGCGGCTGGGGCGGAGAACCGTGGTCACAGAAGGAAATGCCTCTTGATGATGAGATAGTGAAAAAATCAGCGTCAGTAAGTAATAAGGCGATAGTTATTATCGGCAGAACAGCAGGTGAGGAACAAGATGCGCGTATTGAAGCAGGCTCTTATCTTCTTACAGAGACTGAGAAGGATATGCTGAAGAAAGTGCGCAGTTATTTTAAGAAGGTCATCGTTCTGCTCAATGTAGGCGGACTTATCGACCTTGAAGAAATAATGGAATGTAAGCCTGATGCTTTGTTATATGTATGGCAGGGCGGAATGATAGGCGGTACAGGTACAGCTGATGTGCTTGTTGGCAAGGTATCTCCGTCAGGCAAGCTCCCCGATACCATAGCTTATAAGGTGACGGATTATCCATCGGATAAGTATTTCGGCGACAAGAAATGCGATCACTATACAGAAGATATTTTCGTGGGATATCGCTGGTTCGAGACATTTGCAAAGGACAGGGTGCTCTATCCCTTTGGCTACGGACTTTCATACACTTCATTTGATATTGTATTTGAAAAAGCCGAGAAATCGGAAAATAGCATTATATTTACAGTTAAAGTTACAAATACAGGTAATTATAAGGGAAAAGAGGTAGTACAGGTATATTGCGAAGCTCCGCAGGGCAAGCTCGGAAAAGCTGCAAGAGTTCTTTGCGGTTTTGCAAAAACAAAGGAGCTTACACCGAATGAGAGCGATATCGTAACAATAAAGGTTTCTGAACGCGATTTTGCTTCCTATGATGACAGTGGAATAACAGGAAAGCGTTTCTGCTGGCTCCTTGAAAGCGGAACATACAGGTTCTATATCGGAAGTGATGCGAGAAGTGCATCGTTAGCGTATATTTTTGATATCTCTGAAGATAAAGTCATTGAAAAATGCTCGCAGGTACTTGCTCCTGTTACTGAATTTGAGCGTATCAAAGCTTCTGAAACCGATAACGGTATAGTTTACTCTATGGAAAAAGCTCCTGTGAGTGAAGTAGACGAAGCAAAGCGTATTGCTGAACGTATCCCCAAGGAAATTGAATATTCAGGCAACAAAGGCATAAAACTTGCCGATGTGCTCAGCGGAAAGAATTCAATGAACGAATTTATCGCTCAGCTCAATAACTACGACTTGTCATGTATCATCAGAGGCGAGGGAATGGGAAGTCCCCGTGTAACAGCAGGTACAGCGTCTGCATTTGGCGGCGTTTCCGATGCACTTACAGGATTTGGTATCCCTGCTGGCTGCTGCTCTGACGGTCCTTCGGGCATGAGACTTGACTGCGGAACAAAGGCGTTCAGCCTGCCTAACGGTACGCTTATTGCTTCAACATTCAACACCGAGCTTGCAGAAGAACTGTTTGAATTTACGGGTACTGAAATGATAGCAAACAAGGTGGATTGTCTCCTCGGTCCCGGAATGAATATACATCGTCACCCTCTGAACGGAAGAAATTTCGAGTATTTCTCGGAAGATCCATTCCTTACAGGCAAAATGGCTGCTGCCGAATTAAAGGGACTTCACAAAGTCGGTGTAACAGGAACGATCAAGCATTTTTGCGCCAATAATCAGGAGACAAATCGTCATTTCCTTGATTCTGTTGTATCAGAACGCGCACTAAGAGAGATCTATCTGAAAAGCTTTGAAATTGCAGTCAAAGAGGGAAAAGCCGATTCTATAATGACGACTTACGGTGCGATAAACGGTTTGTGGACAGCTGGAAACTTTGATCTTAATACTGTCATTCTACGTGAGGAATGGGGCTTTGAAGGATTTACCATGACCGACTGGTGGGCAAATGTAAATTACAGAGGCGGTGAGCCGAAGAGAAACTTCTACGCACCTATGACAAAGGCTCAGAACGATGTATATATGGTCTGCTCGGACAGCTCATGCATTGACGAGGACATCGAGAAAGCGTTGAAGGACGGTTCGCTCACAAGAGGTGAATTACAGCGAAATGCTGCGAATATTCTCGGATTTATACTGCATACCCATGCCATGAAGCGTATGATCGGCGATGAGGATACAGTTGAGATAATCAATCGTGATTCTGACGTTGATAATTCGGACGAACCTGTGGTTTTCCATGAGCTCAACAAGAAAGCCAAGATCGACCTTACAGGCGTTAAGAGCGTTATGGGAACTAATTACTCGTTTGCACTTAAAGTTAAAACTGAGGGCTGGTATAAAATGACCATTACTGCTTCTTCTGAGCAGAGTCCGCTTGCGCAGATACCTGTGACAGTATTCGCTATGGGTACAGCTGTAGGTACTTTTACATGGAGTGGTACAGATGGCAAGCCTGTTTCGTTTACACTTGAAATGCCTATTTTCTCAAGATTTACAGCGATAAGACTGTATTTTGCTCAGAACGGACTTGATCTTCACAGCGTCGAGTTTGAACTTGTAAAAACAGTAGAAAATATGGATATAGCTTTTGCAGCGGAGGAATAATTAGAATGAATATACAGATATTCGGTACAAAAAAGTGCTTTGATACTAAAAAGGCGGAGAGATATTTCAAGGAGCGCGGTATTAAATATCAGCTTATCGACATGAAAGAAAAAGGCATGAGCCGAGGCGAGTTCAACAGCGTAAAGCTGGCTTTAGGCGGTACCGACAATTTGATTAACGAAAACAGTAAGGATAACGAACTGCTTGTAATGCTGAACTACCTTTCAGAGGCAGATAAAGAGGAGAAAATACTTGAAAATCCGCAGATAATCAAAACTCCTGTTGTCCGAAACGGCAAAAAAGCTACGATTGGATATTGTCCCGATGTATGGAAAACATGGGAATAATATTGTTAAAATATAAAAATATATCGTAAAAAGTAAAAATTTGCTAAAAGGGTAGTGCATTTTTTTCAGAAATATGTTATAATTATTGTGTGTTAGTCATATGCTGACAGAATGTAACGGAAAACAACGGTTTTTCGCTAAATATTATTTAGGGATTATTTCCCGAAAGGAGCTATAATTATGGGTCTTATTCAGGCAGCTCTCGTCGGAGCAAGTCAAACTCTTGCTGATACATGGCAGGAATTCTTTGTATGTGAGTCTATCCCAACAGATGTACTCGTTGTAAGAGGAAAAAAGCAGCTTGGCAAGCACTCCTCAAATACAAAGGGAAATGAGAATGTTATTTCCGATGGCAGCGGAATAGTTGTTCACGAAGGTCAGGCTATGATAATGGTAGATCAGGGTGTTGTAACTGAGATCGCTACACAGCCAGGTGTATACAAGTATGAAACAGGTACTTCACCAAGTATTTTCTCAAGCAGCTTCGGTGCAGGTCTCAAGGAGACTTTCAAGGAGATGTGGGATCGTATCAAGCACGGCGGTACAGCAGCTAAGGATCAGAGAATCTACTACTTCAACATGAAGGAACTGCTTGATAACAAGTTCGGTACTCAGAACCCTGTTCCTTTCAGAATGGCTTATCAGGACCTAGGCAGAAGCTTCACAGTAGGCGTACGCTGCAATGGTATCTATTCATATAAGATCGCTGATCCGGTTCTCTTCTACGTTAATGTATGCGGCAACGTAACAGACCGCTATATGCGTTCAGAGCTTGACAATCAGCTCAAGAGCGAGTTCCTCGATTCACTTCAGCCTGCATTTGCAGCTATTTCTGCATCAGGCATCAGATACGATGAGCTCCCGGGCAGACAGAGAGAAGTTAAGACTGCTATCGAGACAGAAGTTGCACCTATCTGGAGCGAAAAGAGAGGTCTTAAACTCTGGACAGTTAATATCAATTCCGCTACTATCTCTGAGGAAGATACAAAGAGAATCCAGGAATTTGAAGACAGAGCTTGGAACCGTGATCCGGGCAATGCTGCTGCAACTCTCGTTGAAGCTCAGGCTCAGGCTATGCAGAATGCTGCAAATAATCCTAACGGCGCAGCTATGGGTCTTTTCGGGATGGGCATGACTCAGCAGATGGGCGGCATGAATGCACAGGGACTCTTTAATATGGCTCAGCAGAATCAGGCACAGCAGGCTCCTCAGATGGCAGCTGCTCCCACAGTCGGCGCTGCTGCTCCGTCAGCTGATTCATGGAAGTGTGAATGTGGCGAGACAAACACAGGCAAGTTCTGTGCAGGCTGCGGAAAGCCAAAGCCTGTAGTTCTAACTCCCGATGGCTGGACCTGTGACTGCGGTGCTGTCAACAAGGGAAGATTCTGCTCTAACTGCGGAAAGAAGAAGCCTGAGGGTGCACCACTCTATAAGTGCGACAAGTGCGGCTGGGAACCTGAGGATCCTAAGAATCCTCCTAAGTTCTGCCCTGAGTGCGGAGACCCATTCACAGATGATGATATCGTAAAGTAAGATAATACATAACGGGCGGACCTTGCGTCCGCCCGTTTTAAATGATATATGATTGCTTCATGATATTCAATAAATAAGAAATAAAGTGGTGAAATGAATGTCTGATGTAATAGAGTATAAGTGCCCTGCCTGCGGTGGCAAGCTTGAATTTGACAGCGGTGTCCAGAAAATGAAATGCCCGTTTTGTGAGTCTGAATTCGATGTGGAATCTCTTAAAGACCACGATAACGCCCTTGACTCACAAAAAGAAGACGACATGAAATGGGAGACAAGTGCAGGCAGCGAATGGAAAGACGGCGAGACGGAAGGTATGCGTGTTTATACCTGTAAATCCTGCGGCGGCGAAATAATAACCGATTCAACTACTGCTGCTTCAAAATGCCCTTACTGTGATAATCCTGTTGTAATGTCAGGAAGCTTTTCGGGTGATCTTAAACCTGATTATGTTATCCCGTTCAAATTTGATAAAAAAGCCGCAAAAGACGCTTTAAACAAGCATCTTGAGGGAAGAAAGCTGCTTCCAAAGGTATTCAAGGACCAAAATCATATTGATGAAATAAAGGGCGTATACGTACCTGTCTGGCTTTTTGATGCTGATGTGCAGGCAAGTATGATATATAAAGGCGAAAAGATACGCCACTGGAGCGACAACAACTTCAGTTATATCGAAAGAAGCTATTATTCCGTTCAAAGAGAAGGAAATGTAAGATTTGAGCTTGTTCCTGTTGACGGTTCGACAAAAATGCAGGACGAGCTTATGGAGTCCATTGAACCTTTTGATTTTAAAGATGCTGTTGATTTTCAGACCGCATATCTGTCAGGATATCTTGCTGACAAATACGATGTTTCTGCCGAGGATAGCATAGAGCGTGCAAACGAACGTATAAAGAATACCACAGAGCAGGTGTTTGCAAGTACCGTAAACGGATACAATTCCTTCAATAAAGAAAGCGGAAACATATCCCTCAGCAACGGCAAAGCCAAATACGCGCTGTACCCCGTGTGGATACTTAATACGTCGTGGGAAGGAAATAAGTATACATTCGCTATGAACGGTCAGACAGGCAAATTTGTAGGTGATCTTCCTGTTGATAAGTCTGCTGCTGCAAAGTGGTTCTGCGGTATTGCAGCTTGTGTTACGGCAGTTTGCTTCGGACTGTCATTTCTGATTTCTTAGGAGGCTGAAATATGAATTTGAAAAGAATTGCTGCCTCAGCTGCTTCTCTTGTAGTTTTGTTCGGTATGTACGGCTTCGCAGGATATGACGATGCAGAAATCCGTGAACCTTTTACTGCTTATGCCGATGAATATGATAATGATGATTATGATGAAGAATATGATTTCGATTTTGTCGATGAATACGATTATGATCTTGAAGATGAAGATATTGACGAAATAGAACTCAACGATGCAGACGAGAATGACATCGGGATCAATGCTGATGTTTCCGAAAATTCAAGCGTTCCGAGAAAAAGGCGGCATAATGTTGTTTCTTCCTTTGTTATAAGTCTGATTATTGGACTTGTATCTGCACTGATCGTTGTATCAATAATGAAATCAAGCATGAGATCGGTGCATAAAAAGACAGGTGCGACAGACTACAGAAAAGAAAACAGCTTTAAACTTGAAAAGAATACAGATACATTCTTGTACAAAAGAGTCGAAAAAACTGCTATACCTAAAACAAATCCTACTAACAGTAAGTAAAGAAATGAAAATATTTGAATATCATTTGCGCAATTTTTGAACAATAAGTCAGTTGACAAGCTGCGCGATTTGATGTATAATAGAACTAATATGGTGTATTATCCTTTCCGCGTGGGATCGCGGTATGAAAATTATAAAACAGTTCTGGAGGAAACAAATTATGTGCGGAATAGTTGGCTTTACAGGAAGTGCTCAGGCAGCACCTATATTGCTTGACGGACTTTCAAAGCTTGAATACAGAGGCTACGACTCAGCAGGTATCGCTGTACGTGACGGCGAAAAGGAAACCGAAGTAGTAAAAGCCAAGGGCAAGCTCAAGGTCTTAAAGGAAATGACAAATAACGGTGATGCTGTAAGAGGCGACTGCGGTATCGGTCATACTCGCTGGGCTACTCACGGTGAACCTTCTGCTCTTAATGCTCACCCACACAGCAGCGACGATGAAAATGTTATCGCTGTTCATAACGGTATTATCGAGAATTATCAGGAGCTCCGCGAAAAGCTTTCAAAGAGCGGCTATTCTTTCAATTCTCAGACTGATACAGAGGTAGCTGTAAAGCTTATCGACTATTATTATAAGAAGTACAATCTCGGACCTGTAGACTCTATCGCTCGTGCTATGATCCGTATAAGAGGTTCTTACGCTTTATGTGTTATGTTCAAGGATTTCCCCGGTGAGATCTACACAGCTCGTAAGGACAGCCCTATGATCATCGGTGTTACAAATGGTGAAACTTATGTTGCATCAGATGTTCCTGCTATCTTAAAGTATACAAGAAACGTTTACTATATCGGCAATATGGAGATCGCAAAGCTCGTAAAGGGCGGCGTTACATTCTATAATATCGACCGTGAAGAGATCGAAAAGCCTCTCACAGAGATCAAGTGGGACGCAGAAGCTGCTGAAAAGGGCGGCTATGAACACTTTATGCTCAAGGAGATACACGAACAGCCTAAGGTAGTTCGTGATACTATCAATTCAGTTGTCAAGGACGGAAAGATAGATTTCTCTGAAATGGGACTTTCCGATGAAGAAATGCAGAAGATAAGCCAGATCTACATCGTTGCCTGCGGAAGTGCATATCACGTAGGTATGGCTGTACAGTATGTTATTGAGGACTTTACATCTATCCCTGTAAGAGTTGAGCTTGCTTCCGAGTTCAGATACAGAAAGATGACTCTTGTAAAGGACAGCCTTGTTATAATCATCAGCCAGTCAGGAGAGACTGCTGACAGTCTTGCTGCTCTCAGAGAAGCTAAGGATAAGGGGATTAAGACTCTTGGTATCGTTAATGTTGTCGGTTCTTCTATCGCTCGTGAAGCTGACAGCGTATTCTATACACTTGCAGGTCCTGAGATCTCTGTTGCAACAACAAAGGCATACAGCACTCAGCTTATCGCAGGATATCTCCTTGCAATGCAGTTTGCTGTAGCTCGCGGAGAAATGGAAGAGGCCAAGTGTGAAGAGCTTCTCAAAGAGCTCTACACTATTCCTGAGAAGATCGAGAAAATTCTTGAGGATAAGGAGAGAATCCAGTGGTATGCAAATAAGCTTGCAGGTGCTAAGGACGCTTTCTTTATCGGACGCGGCATAGATTATGCTATCGGTCTTGAGGGAAGCCTCAAGATGAAAGAGATCAGCTATATCCACTCTGAGGCATATGCAGCAGGCGAGCTCAAGCACGGTCCTATCAGCCTTATCGAGGAAGGTATCCCTGTTATCGGCGTACTTACACAGCAGGATCTTTATGAAAAGACTGTAAGCAACATGGTCGAGGTAAAGAGCCGTGGAGCTTCACTTATGGGACTTACGACTTATGGCAATTACAGCATGGAAGACCTTGCTGATTTCACAGTATATATCCCGCAGACAGATGCTCACTTTGCAGGAAGTCTTGCGGTAATACCGCTCCAGCTCCTTGGCTATTACGTATCCGTTGCAAAGGGTTACGATGTTGATAAGCCGAGAAATCTTGCAAAGAGCGTTACAGTTGAATAATAACGAAAAGGCTGTCGTTTTACGTCAGCCTTTTTAGGTATGGTGAGAAAATGGATAAAAAGACTCTTTACCTTTCAGATCTTGACGGTACACTGCTGAACAGTATGCAGCGGACTTCGGATCATACAAATAAAGTGATAAATGAGCTCGTTAGTGAGGGAATGATCTTCTCGTATGCAACAGCTCGTTCGTGGAGTGCGGCAAGCAAGGTCACAAGAGGTATTTCTGTAAGCCTTCCTGCAATTGTTTATAACGGTGCGTTTGTAGTTGATACTCTCAGCGGCGAAAGGCTTATATCAAATTACTTTGATGATGAAGTAAAGAATGTTATAAAAAAGATGCTGGAAAGCAATATTCAGCCTACAGTTTATTCGGTACATAGCGGTAAGGAAAAGTTTTCGTACGTTGCTGATAGGATAACAAAGGGAATGGCTGATTTTGTTGAGTCAAGAAGGGGAGACAGCAGGAACAATCCTGTTGTCTCAGAAGCGGAGCTTTTCTGCGGTGATATTTTCTATCTTACCTGTATTGACGATACAGAAAAGCTTCAGCCTTTTTATGATAAATACAAGGAAAAGTATCATTGCGTATTTCAGCGTGATATCTATTCAAACGAACAGTGGCTTGAGATAATGCCTTTTAAAGCTTCAAAATCCCGTGCAGCACTTCAACTAAAGGAGTATCTCGGCTGTGAAAGGCTTGTGGTCTTTGGTGATGCACTGAATGATCTTGATCTTTTTGAGATAGCTGATGAAAGCTATGCAGTTGAAAATGCCGCTGATGAGCTGAAAAAAGCTGCAACTGCTGTTATAGAGAGCAACAATGATGACGGTGTTGCAAAATGGTTATTAAGGAGCAGAAAAATGAGCGAAGAAAAGAAGTCTATAACAGAGCTTGGTGATCCGCGAAAGCCTCACGGGGAAGCTGGAGCAGAGATGCTTAAAGGAATGAATGAGCATCATTATGCTGTAACAGGCTGGGCACTTGGTTTCTTTGAGTTTAAAGAAAATGACAGGATACTTGATATCGGCTGCGGCGGCGGTGAGACATTAAGGAGAATGTCTGAAAAAACTGCAAGCGGTACGCTTACGGGACTGGATTATTCAAAGCTTTCCGTAAAGCTTTCCATTGAAAAGAACAAAGAGGATATTGAAAGCGGAAAAATGAATATAATCGAGGAATCCGTTGAAAAAATGCCCTTTGATGATAATTCCTTTGATAAGATAATCACGGTTGAAAGTTTTTATTTCTGGCCTGATCCTGCTGAAAATCTGCGTGAGGTGTACAGAGTTCTTGACAAAGGCGGTAAGTTCCTTATCGTTGCGGATATAAACGGTGATGCAGACCTTGATGAAAAAGATATTGAGGGAATAGAGAAGTTCAGTCTGTATAACCCTACATTGAAGGAGTTCCACGATCTGCTTGAAAAAGCAGGCTTCAAGGACATAAAGATACATACCCAATCAGGAGAGAAATGGGTATGCGCTGAGGGAAACAAGTAATTTGTTATTTACTGTGTGTAACTGCGGCATATGGTGAGATATTCGGAACATCTCCTATAAGAATGTTTTCCGCTAATATGAATTCAAAATCAGATACTGTCTCGAAGCTGTAAAGAGGCACGGAAGAAGTCATTTTTACTGATACGAATGCCGATATCCTGTGCCGTGTCTGGTTTATACCTGCTTCGGAGAAGTCGCTTTTCAGACTGACATCTGCGACTCCTATAGGTGATACCCTTATATTGATCTTAGGACCTTTTCCTGTTAACAGGAATGAGCTTGTAAGTGAACCCAAAGCAATTTTTGCTGTGCGTTTTCCCGATGCTTCAAGCTCTTTGTTTATCAGCAGGCTAAGTTCGGACTGAGTTTTGTTTATTGTATAAGGAATAGTCTCTACTGAGGCTATTTTCTTTTTTTCATCGTAAAGTACGGCTGCAAAGTCATTATATGTGAATTTGTTTTGCTCCAGATATTCGGATACAGAATGTTCTATGATCTCATTGGCTGTCTTTTGGGCGAAATGTTCTGCTTGCAGTACTGCGTACGGTCTTATCTTTTTTTCGATAATTGATGAAAGAATGAATGATGATATGACTGCAAAGCCGAAAATAACTGCAATTTTTCTATGTATATTCTTCTTTCGCATTTTTGTTTTTCGTTTCATTATATCACCTTTGAGTATTGGTTAGGTAATTTGTACTGTAATATTATATTCAGTTTCTTTTGGTGATGTGATTTTTATATGGACAAAACTGTATTTTTATGTTAAAATTAAGTAATATCATTATTTTGAGGTGGTGCAATGAAAAAAATAACTGTCGGGATAACTGCTCATGTTGACTCAGGCAAGACTACTCTTGCAGAAGCGATGCTTTACAAGACAGGAACTATAAGAAAGCTCGGAAGAGTTGACAGCGGTAATTCTACTCTTGATACAAATTCTATAGAGCGTGAACGAGGAATAACTATCTTTTCTTCGCAGGCTGAGTTTTCGACAGACAATACTCATTTCACACTTCTTGATACTCCGGGACACGTTGATTTTTCTGCGGAAACAGAACGTACCATGTGCGTTCTTGACTATGCTATACTTGTTATAAGCGGTACTGACGGTGTGCAGAGCCATACCTCTACTTTATGGAAGCTCTTGCGAAAATATGAAGTCCCTGTGTTTATTTTTGTGAATAAAATGGATCTCATAGGAGCGGATAAGAGTTACATTGTAAAAAATCTCGCCGCAAGGCTCTCGGAAAACTGCGTTGATTTTTCGGGCAGTGATGCTGAGATAGCCGAGAATTCGGCAATGTGCTGTGAAGAGCTTATGGAACAGTATCTCTCAGACGGAAATGTCGATGATATCAGCATAATAAACGCAATAGCTGAAAGACGAATTTTTCCCTGCTTTTTTGGTTCGGCACTTAAAATGGAGGGGATAGAAGGCTTTATAAGCCTGCTTGACAGATTTACCCGTGAAACTGAGCACAGAAACGAATTTGGTGCTAAGATATACAAGATATCCTATGATCCGAAAGGAAGCAGGCTTACTCATATGAAAATTACAGGCGGTCAGCTTAGAATGAGGGAAGAACTTACATATCCCGATGCAGACGGCAATGAAGTAAGCGGCAAGATCAGTTCCATAAGATTTTATTCTGGCGAAAAGTTCAGGACTGCGGATATAGCCTGTGCTGGTGAAGTATGTGCAGTAACGGGACTTAACGGAACGTATGCAGGTCAGGGACTTGGCATTGAAGAGAATGCAGGACAGGCTTTCCTTGAACCTGTTATGACCTATAAGATAATACTGCCCGATGATAAAAATGTCTATGATGCCATAAAAGAACTCAGACAGCTTGAAGATGAAGACCCACAGCTCCATATACTCTGGAATGAGCAAAATCGTGAGATACATATACAGCTTATGGGAGCGGTTCAGCTGGAAGTGCTTACCAAAGTCATAGAAGAGAAATTCGGTTATACAGTCTGTTTCAGCAACGGAGCAGTTACTTATAAAGAAACAATTAGAAATGCCGTTGAGGGTGTCGGACACTATGAACCTTTACGCCATTATGCAGAAGCTCATATTCTCCTTGAACCTTTGCCTGCGGGAAGCGGTCTACACTTTGATACCGAATGTTCGGAAGATGAGCTTGACAGGAACTGGCAGAGACTTATCCTTACTCATCTTGCTGAAAAAACTCATGTTGGCGTACTTACGGGTTCTCCCGTAACCGATATGAAGCTTACGCTTGTATCGGGAAAAGCTCATCTCAAACATACTGAGGGCGGAGATTTCAGACAAGCCACATACAGGGCTGTAAGACATGGACTGCGAAATGCAGAATCTGTACTTCTTGAACCGTACTATAATTATGAGCTTGAAATACCAACCGAAAATGTTGGTAGAGCTATTTCTGATATGCAGCATATGTCGGCTGAGTTTGATACTCCTGAGAATAACGGCGAGATGTCGCTCATAAGAGGAAGTGCTCCTGTTTCCGAGATAAATGATTATCAGTCCGAAGTTATTGCATATTCACACGGAAAGGGCAGACTTTCATTTAATATAGCAGGCTACAGAGAATGTCATAATACGGAAGAAGTTATTGCGTCTATTGGATATGACTGTGACAGCGATACGGAAAACAGCGCTGATTCTGTATTTTGTTCTCACGGAGCAGGTTTTATAGTGAAGTGGGACGAGGTATATGAGCATATGCACCTGCCGCTGAAACTTGCCAACGGAATTGAGGAAGAGAGCACGGAGCAAAAACGTGTAAAAGCTCAACGCTTTATGGAAAAAGCAGTGAGCGATGAAGAGCTCATGGAGATATTTGAAAGAACATACGGTAAGATAAACCGTGATCCTGTAAGGGCTTTCAAAAAGACAAAAGCAGTAAGCGTTGATGATAAAAAGGTAAGACTGCCGAAGTATGAAGGACCTGATTATCTTCTTGTAGACGGTTATAATATTATTTTCGCGTGGGACGATCTGAAAAAAATATCCGAGGATAATCTTGATGCTGCACGAGGTGAACTCATAAACCGTATGTGCAACTATCAGGGATATGACGGAAGTGAGCTGATCCTTGTATTTGATGCGTACAGAGTAAAGGGAAAACACCGCGAAGTCGAGAAGTACTGCAATATAAATATTGTTTATACAAAGGAGTCTGAGACTGCGGATTCCTATATTGAAAGAGTTACACATGAGCTTTCAAGAAATCATCGTGTAAGGGTTGCGACCTCTGACGGTATCGAGCAGATGATAATTCTCGGCAATGGTGCAATGAGGATCTCGGCAGCGGAATTCCGCAAAAGATATGATGCTGCGGAACGCTCCATAAAAGAATTTATAGACTCTATGAAATAGTTTTTGTCTATTTGATAGCTGATTTATCGTAAAAAGAAAACCCGGCTTAGCCGGGTTTTTCTTTATATTAATTTAAGAAGTTCATTTCTTACATTGTCAAGTCTTGCATCTGAAAGACCGAAGTCCATAGCCTTGTAGTTCCATGCGGCTCTTCCGATACCGTGTTTTTCAAATACCGAGTTGATCGTTTTGTACCACTTTACGGTATCCTCGGGGGATACTACGTCGATACAGCCGTATTCGCCGCAGTAAAGACCTGTGTTGTACTCTTCTGCCTTAGCGATAGCGGTTGAGAAGAGCTTCTCAAAGTATTCGGCAGAAGTCTCGCTTTCCTCGAAAGGGATACGCTCTTCGGGAATGATAGCTGTAGTCCAGTAAGCACCCTGATGAGTGAATTTTAACGGCTCATAGCAATGCATATTATAAATGACATTATTATCATATGGAGCGTCAAGGAACTGAACGGTATCAGCACTGTTGTTATGATAGCTGCCCACAAGTATGAGGGTATCCTTTGTGATCTTTCTTATGCGGCGTATACATTCATTAGCTATCCTGTTCCATGCGTCAATAAAGCTTGCATCAGTAACTTCGTTGAGAAGCTCAAATGCCACAAAAGAACTCATCGAGCCATAACGTTTTGCAACTTCTTCCCAGAGGCGGTAGAAGCGTTCCTGACATTCTTCACTGTCAAAAAAACCGCTCTCATTTTCTGCGTAGTAATCAAATGAAAAGCCTGCGGTCTTGTGAAGGTCAAGGATAATATTAAGGTTGTACTTTTTCGAGTATTCAACAGCCTTGTCGAGGTATCCGAAGCCCTCCTCGCTGAAAGAGCGGTCTGAATTTTCAAGTATATTATAATCAAAAGGGACACGAACGTGGTCAGCTCCCCATGATGCAATAGTTTTGAAATCGTTTTCTATGATGAAGGTGTCGAGGTGTTCCTTTTCGTAGTTACACTGTGAGAGCCAGCCGCCGAAATTGATACCCTTATTAAAACCGTTTATTTTTTTCATCTCTCATCGCCTCCTGTACATAAAGTATAGCACATTCTGTATGAAAAATATACTTGTTTTATGTGAAAAATGATAAATTTATGATGTATAAGCAAATTTTTGCAATTACTTGACAAATGACATGGGATATGATATGATTTGATTGTGAGAAATCACAGAACTTCTACTACTATGAAAAGCTCTTCCGTTTGGAAGAGCTTTTCATTTATATATGCCAGACTGTACAAAATTAAAAAACCTGCATTCAAAGAATGCAGGCATGGCGCGGATTGAGAGATTTGAACTCTCGCGCCGGTTTCCCGACCTACTCCCTTAGCAGGGGAGCCCCTTCACCACTTGGGTAAATCCGCAAACCGACGAGCGAGAAACTCACCGATAAAAAAATTGGCGGAGAGGGTGGGATTCGAACCCACGTGACCGTTAAGTCAAACGGTTTTCAAGACCGCCTCGTTATGACCGCTTCGATACCTCTCCATTTTTGTGTTTTGTTGTTGCCGCTTGAACCAGCTTTTATATTATATCACGATGAGGGGAAGTTGTCAAGCAAAAAAGCAAAAAAGATGTGACAATAAAATTTCAACAATTTTGTCTATAATAAACAATTGTATACATTTGAAGTACTTTTACAGCTGAAAAAATAGGATTTTATAAAAAAACAGAGTATTTTTTTCTTGTTTTTCGGAAAATGTACTTTACATATTATTAAATTTAGTGTAAAATAATCTATAGATAATTTTTTGTGAGGTGCTTATATGGAACCAAAGTATAAAAGAGTATTATTAAAGGTCAGCGGCGAAGCTCTCGCAGGCGACAATAAGACTGGTCTTAATTATGATGTAGTTACTGATATATGTAAGAGCATCAAAAAGTGCAGCGACGCTGGAGCTCAGGTCGCAGTTGTAGTAGGCGGCGGAAACTTCTGGAGAGGTCGTTCAAGCGGAGCTATGGACAGAACTCGTGCAGACCATATCGGAATGCTTGCAACAACAATGAATGCGCTTGCGCTTGCAGATGTACTTGAGTCACTGGGCTGTGTAGTAAGAGTACAGACTGCTCTCCAGATGTCAGCTATAGCTGAGCCTTATATCCGCAACAGAGCTGTAAGACATCTTGATAAGGGCAGAATAGTTATATTCGGCTGCGGAACAGGTAACCCGTTCTTCTCAACAGATACAGCAGCAGCTCTTCGTTCTGTTGAGATAGAGGCTGATATACTCCTCAAAGCAACACTTGTTGACGGTGTATATGATAAGGATCCACATAAGTATGATGATGCTAAGAAGTATGAGACACTTACTTTCTCTAAGGTAATTGGTGAAGAACTTGCTGTTATGGACAGCACTTCTGCTGCTCTTTGCCGTGATTATAACATGAAGATGCTCGTATTCGATCTTAGCCGCCCTGATAATATATATGATGCAGTTATGGGCAAGAATATAGGTACAGTTGTATCTGAAAACTGATAATCGATAATTTATACTGAAAGGAATGTTATACAATGAAAGAACAGCTTAATCTCGCTAAGGAAAAGATGAATAAGAGCCTTAATGCTCTCGGAAATGAGTTTGCAGCTATCCGTGCAGGAAGAGCAAATCCCGGAGTTCTTGATAAGGTAATGGTAGATTACTACGGAGCTGCTACACCTGTAAACCAGATGGCAGCAGTATCTGTATCAGAGGCAAGAATACTTGTTATCCAGCCATGGGACAAGTCCACACTCAAGCTTATCGAAAAGGCTATCCAGGCTTCTGATATCGGTATCCAGCCTGTAAACGACGGCAACGTTATCCGTCTTGCTTTCCCACAGCTCACAGAGGATCGCCGTAAGGAGCTCTGCAAGAGCATCAAGAAGTACGGTGAAGAGTGTAAGGTAACTGTACGTTCTATCAGACGTGATACAATGGAAAAGTACAAGACTATGAAGAAGAATTCCGAGATCACAGAGGACGATCTCAAGGACTGCGAGAAGAAGGTACAGGATCTTACAGACAAGATGTGTGCTGATGTAGATAAAATGGTCGCTGATAAAGAGAAAGAGATCATGACAGTATAATTGGTGAAATATGGCATTATTCGGAAAAAAAGAAAAATCTGAGCTTACGCTGCCCGAGAAGCTTCCCGAGCACGTAGGCTTTATCATGGACGGAAACGGCAGATGGGCTAAAAAGCGCGGTTTGCCCCGTTCCTTCGGTCATCGTGAGGGTGCAAAGCAGTTTAAGAAGATTGTCCGCTACTGTAAGGACATCGGACTGAAGAATATCAGCTTCTATGCCTTTTCAACTGAAAACTGGCAGCGTCCTTCCGATGAAGTAAATACAATCATGGAGCTTTTTCGTGATTATATCGTTGATGTAAGAAACTTCCTCAGCGAGAATACACGTATGGTATTTCTCGGTGACAAGTCTGCCTTTGATGAGGATTTGCAGGAGAAGATGATACGTCTTGAAGAAGATACTGCCAAGTATGATGAGATGACTCTTATGATGGCAGTAAACTACGGCGGACGTGATGAGATAGCCCATGCTGCAAGGATACTTGCGCAGAAGGCTGTAAACGGCGAGATACGTCCCGAGGACATCAACGAGCAGGCTGTGGCAGACCAGCTCTATACAGCTGGACTTCCCGATGTTGACCTGCTTATACGTCCCAGCGGTGAGCTGAGACTTTCAAATTACCTTATCTGGCAGTGTGCTTATGCGGAGTATTACTTCACAGATGTGCTCTGGCCTGATTTTACACCTGCCGAGCTTGACAAGGCACTTATTGAGTATGCAAACAGAAACCGCCGCTTCGGAGGTGTGTGATGCTTACACGTATAATTTCGGGAGCTGTAGGCGTAGTTCTTATCGGTATAGTGCTTTTCTTTCACGATACTGTAGTTCTGCCCATAGCAGTTGCAGCAATGATCGCAGTAATGCTCTTTGAGCTGCTTCGGGCTGTGAAGCTCCATAAGTGTATCCCGATACTCGTAGCGGCAGAAGCTTGCGGTATATCCGTACCGATACTCTATGGCATATTGACAAAGATCAATGTTTATGGAGTAGAATATCCCGGGCGTTTTGAGTTCCTTTCATGGCGTTATGAGGATAAATATAAAATATATGTATTTGGCATAATGCTTCTCTGTGCTTTTGTCATCTTCATAACATGGCTTAAAAAGCACAAGGAGATACGCTACGAGCAGGTGTTTTTCGTACTTGCTGTAATGATACTTGTTCCGCAGGCTATGACTACAATGGTGCGCATGGAACGCTATGATCCCAAAAGCGGACTGTTCCTGCTCATTATGGGACTCTGCGGCGCATGGATAGCCGATACGGGAGCTTACTTCACAGGTGTTTCTATCGGCAAGCACAAGCTTTGCCCTGAGATAAGTCCAAAGAAAACTATCGAGGGACTCATGGGCGGTATCCTTACAACTGCTATTGCTTATACTGTAGCATTTTCATGCTATTACGGCTTTACTGCAAAGAGAGCCGCCATTGCATTTATTACAGGTGCAGTCTGCGCTGTTATAGGCACAGTGGGTGATCTTTCTGCGTCAATGGTAAAGCGTCAGATAGGCTTTAAGGATTACGGCAAGATAATGCCGGGACACGGCGGACTTATGGATCGCTTTGACAGCGTTCTTTTTGTGCTGCCCACATTCTATGTATTCATCACCTTATTCGGTGTACAGTGATATTGCTGAAACGGACTATTCATGGATAGTCCATTTCGCATTTTATAGTGAATTTTATCATAAAATCTTACGGGAAGCAATTTCCGTGAAAAGGGGAAAAGACAATGGAAAAAACTGTGTCGATACTTGGCTCAACAGGTTCCATAGGTACGCAGTCTCTTGAGGTCTGCGAAAAGCATGGCATAAAGGTGGCAGCTCTTGCTGCTCACAGCAGCATCGAGGCTCTTGAACAGCAGATAAGGAAATTCCGCCCTAAGTATGCCTGCATATACAACGAAACAAAGTACAGCGAGCTCAAAAGCCGTATTTCCGATATGGAGGTTAAGCTCTATTCTGGAATGGAAGGACTTTGTACTCTTGCATCGCTCAAAGAAGCTGATATCGTGCTCAACTCTGTTGTGGGCATGGTTGGACTTCTGCCTACTCTTACAGCAATAGATGCAGGAAAAGACCTTGCGCTTGCCAATAAGGAGACTCTCGTTGCAGGCGGTGAGCTGGTAATGAAAGCAGCAGCTGACAGAGGAGTAAGGATATATCCCGTAGACAGTGAACATTCGGCTATATTCCAGTGCTTGCAGGGAAATAAGCGTTCACAGCTGAGCAGGATAATACTTACAGCTTCGGGCGGACCCTTCTTCGGAAGAAGCTACGAAGAGCTGAAAAAAGTCACAAAGGCACAGGCACTTCATCACCCTAACTGGGAGATGGGCAATAAAATAACCATTGACTCTGCTACACTTATGAACAAGGGACTTGAATTCATCGAAGCAAAATGGCTTTTTGATCTTACTCCCGAGCAGATAGAGATAGTTGTTCATCGTCAGAGCGTTGTACATTCCGCTGTGGAGTATAATGATTATTCCGTCATAGCACAGCTCGGTGTGCCTGATATGAAGATACCGATACAGTACGCGCTGCTTTATCCTGACAGAATGTCATGCCCCACAGGAAGGCTCTCACTTACGGATTACGGAAAGCTTACCTTTGAAAAGCCTGACTATGAAACATTCAAGTGCCTTTCAGCAGCTATAGAAGCTATAAAACGCGGCGGAGCTTATCCGTGTCTTGTTAATTCCGCAAATGAAGAGGCTGTAAGAGCATTCCTCAATGATGAGATACAGTTCATAGAGATAGGCGAGATAGTATCGTCAGTGCTTGATAAATTTACAATATCAGATATAAAAAGCTATGAAGATGTTATGGCAGCAGATAAGGCTGCAAGAGCATTTGTAAGAGAGCAGATAAAAGTGAAAAAGGCTCTCGACTGAGAAAGGATCGTACTACATGGGTATTGTTATTGCAATTATTATTTTCGGTTTGATAGTTACCGTGCATGAGTTCGGACATTTCATATGCGCCAAGCTCAGCGGTATAAAGGTACTGGAGTTTTCGGTAGGTATGGGACCAAAGCTGCTCCAGAAGACTAAGGGCGAGACAAAGTATTCACTCAGACTTCTTCCGCTTGGCGGTTACTGTGCTATGGAAGGAGAAGATGCTACCAACAGTGATCCGAGAAGCTTCCGCAACGCCAAGCTCTGGAAAAGAATGGTCGTACTTGTTGCAGGTGCGGGAATGAACTTTGTTCTCGGTTTTATAGCTATAGTTATATATATAAGCATGATGGACGGAGTTCCGACGACTACAGTAAGTAACTTTATGAGGACCGAAGATGACGGAGTTATCACTTACTATGCCGAAAGTTATGATACAGGTCTTGAAAAGGGCGACAAGATAATATCTGTGGACGGTACGAGAGTGTACAGTATCATTGACTTCAATTATGTTTTCAATGTTATGCAAGAGCATGAAGGTCATGAGGTTATCGTCAAGCGTAACGGAGAAAAGCTGAAATTAGATGACGTATCTTTCCGCATCAAGGACGGAAGTGATAAATTTGTTGATTTTGGGGTCGTATACAAGAATAAGAATCCTCTTACTGTTTTGAAAGGCTCCGGCGAAAACTTTATGTCTATGACGCATATCATAGGTCTTTCACTGAAACAGCTGTTTTCGGGACAAGTGGAAAAAGAAGAGGTCTCAGGTCCTGTAGGCGTTGTTACAGTTATAAATGATGCGGCGAAGGATGCTGAAAACGTTAAGGAAAGCATATTTAATTTGTTTTATATGATGGCACTTATCTCAATAAACGTAGGTATTTTCAATCTTCTTCCTATTCCCGGACTTGACGGCGGTCGACTTCTCTTCTGCTTTATCGAGCTTGTACGCCGCAAGCCCATCAAGCCCGAACATGAGGGATATGTTCATCTCGCAGGAATGGTGCTCCTTTTCGGTATAATGATCTTTGCAACATACAATGATATCGTCAAACTTATCACAGGAGGCAAAAATGGCTGACGTATGTCTGCTCGGTACAGGCGGTATGCTTCCGCTGAAAGACAGGTTCCTTACGAGCCTTTATGTTGAGTTTAACGGAAAGGCTGTACTTATAGACTGCGGTGAGGGTACTCAGGTAGCTGCTGCCAAGCATGGACTGAAATTGAGTAAGATCGAGCTTATACTCTTCACTCATTGCCATGCTGACCATGTTATGGGGCTTACGGGACTGCTCTTATCTGTCGGCAATTGTTCACGTACAGAGCCACTTGATATTGCTGCTCCCAAAAGCTGTATCCCGGTACTTGAAAAGCTTGTAAGCATATGCGGCGGACTTCCTTATGAAGTGCGTCTGCACAGTATTTCCGAGGACAGACCATATGGATTTATCGCCGATACGATCGATCCTATGCTGACAATAAAGACTCTGCCCCTTTCTCACAGAGTCAGCTGTATCGGCTACAGTCTTATCCTTGAAAAAAAGCCTGTTTTTCTTCCTGAGAAAGCAAAGGAACTGGATATTCCCGTAGAGATGTGGAAAAGACTTCACGGCGGTGAAACAGTTACCCTCATTGACGGAAGAACTATCTTTTCCGAGTCCGTAACGGGCGGTAAAAGGCAGCCTTTAAAAATAACCTATACCACGGATACTCTGCCAATTGATGAAATCGTTGGATTTGCGGAAAGCTCGGACCTTTTTGTGTGCGAGGGAATGTATGGGGTTCCTGATAAAAAGGAGTCCATGAACGAAAAGCACCATATGCTCATGCAGGACGCCTGCAATATTGCAAAAAAAGCAGGAGTGAAGAGGCTTTGGCTCACACATTACAGTCCTGCCGAAAAAGAGCCTTCGGCATACGCTGAGGAGCTCAGACAAATATTCCCTGATACTGTTATTTCAGCTGACGGCGAAAAGATAACATTGTAATTTACATTTTACGGAGGAATAATATGAGAAATGTCAGACCTGTAAAGGTAGGGGACTGTGTCCTCGACGGAAAGCATATATATATACAATCGATGCTCAATATGCGCTCGGACGATATCGAGGGCAGTGTAAAGCAGGCAGTTGAGCTTGAAAAGGCAGGCTGCGAGATAATACGTGCAGCTATTCCGAATATGGAGGCTGTAAAGCTTATCCCTGCTATCAAGGAAGCTGTAAAGATCCCCCTTGTTGCGGATATCCACTTTGATTACAAGCTTGCACTTGAATCTGCTGCCGCAGGTGTTGACAAGATACGTATCAATCCGGGTAATATCGGCGGTATGGATAGGGTAAAGGCTGTAGTCGAAGCCTGCCGCACAAGAAATATCCCTATACGTATAGGCGTAAACTCAGGCTCTCTTGAAAAGGAGATACTTGAGAAATACGGATCGCCTACTCCCGAAGCTCTTGTTGAGAGTGCAATGGGACACGCAGCTATGCTGGAGCATTTTGACTTTAACGATATAGTTATTTCCATTAAGTCCTCGGATGTAAATAAGATGATAGCTTCATACAGACTTGCAGCGCATAAGTGTGATTATCCGCTTCACCTCGGTGTTACTGAGGCGGGTACAGAGCGTATGGGACTTATCAAGTCAGCAATAGGTATAGGCTCACTTCTTTGTGACGGTATCGGCGAGACTATCCGTGTATCTCTTACAGATGATCCTATCCGCGAGATAGCTGCTGCAAAGGATATTCTCAAAAGTATCGGCAAGCGCGGCGGCGTAAGGATAGTATCATGTCCTACCTGCGGCAGAACCCGAATTGACCTTGTTAAGGCGGCTAAAATGGTCGAGGAAGCTGTCAAGGATATGGACAAGGATATAACAGTGGCAGTCATGGGCTGTATCGTAAACGGTCCGGGAGAAGCACGTGAAGCTGATGTCGGCATTGCAGGCGGTGACGGCTGTGCTATCATCTTCAAAAAGGACGGCACTCAGCGCAAAATAAGTGAAGATGCAATAGTTCCCGAGCTTCTTGCTGAGATAGAAAAACTCTGAAAGATTTTTTAATAAAACTTTTTAGGAGATAAAGCAATGAAATACACAAAGGAAAATGAAAAAGAGTATTATAATTAAAAGCTTTTAAAAGAGACTTTTCAGGACGAGATAAAAAGCCGCATAAGTTTGACTGGAAAGAAGCTGTATTATTGCTTTTTGGCTTGATTTTAGGATTTATTGTAACAGATATCATAGGACTTGAAGAACTTATCGGTAATAAATTCCTTAGATATACGGCTGAGGTTTTCATATTAGTCATTGCAATTGCTGCAGTGAATGTAATTGCTGTAGGTTTTAAAAAGCTGATGACCAATAAATAATTGGCGGCAGATCATATATGCTAATGATGATTTTTAAGAAGGACGTTGACAAATGCAGATAAAAATATCCGAATTTCTCAAAGATTATGACCTCGAATTGCCTGAGAGTATCCTCAGCGGCGAGATATTCAAGCTGACATACAGCGAAAATCTCGAAAAGATACGTTTTCATGCGCATTTCGGTGAAATAGTACCAAGTGATGATATCTTTAGTTTTGAAAAGGCTGTGGAGACAGCTATAAAGGTGGAGCAGGTTAGACTTGCTCCTCGATATCCGTCTGAGAAATTCGGCATGGATTGCTACAGCGAGCTTCTTAAACTTTTGAAGCGCGAAATACCTGTAGTCAACGGCTTTCTCGATGATGCGGAAGTAACTCTCGGAAACGGAGAACTGCGTATAAAGATAGTACACGGCGGCAGGGATATCCTTGACAGGTATAACTTCTGCCTGTATTTTTCACGAATGATATATAATCAGTTCGGTGTGAAGGTCAAGGTAGTTCTTGACGGTGAGAACAATGTAAGTGCTCAGCAGTTCGATGAGATGATAGAGCGTATCGAAGCGGATATGCCTGATTACAGCAGTCAGCTCATTCCCGACAAGACTCCCGATGAGATAAGAGCCGAGGAAATGAAGTCGGTAATACCTACTGTGACAATTGATGTTACTGCTCTTGATAAGGATTTTGACGCAGAGTCTGCCGAAATAGTCAAGGGCAAGGCTATACGTGAAAAACCTGTACCGATCTGCGAAGCTGTACAGCGTCTTGGAGAAAAGGTCGTTGTCGTAGGTGATGTATTTGCCTCTGAGCTTAAAGAAGTCCGTAACGAAAAGACTGTAGTTACATATGATATCACAGACTACAGTGGTTCGTTAAAGGTGAAGATATTTGCCAAGAATGAAGAGGTAGAGGAGCTGAAGCTTGGCTCAATAAAGAGTGGCGCAACACTTCTCGTTTCGGGTAAGCTGGATTACGACTCCTACGCAAGAGATATTGTCATATCGGCAAATTCTCTTATCAAGGTAAAACGTATACCGAAAATGGACAATTATCCCGAAAAGCGTGTCGAGCTCCACTGCCACAGCAATATGTCTGCAATGGACGCTGTTACCGATCCTGTTACACTTATCAACAGAGCCGCTGCATGGGGACATCAGGCTATGGCTATAACCGATCACGGTAACGTGCAGGCTTTCCCTGATTGTATGTATAATATGCCAAAGAACTTCAAGGCTATATACGGCATGGAGGCTTATGTTGTCAACGATATCGAGCGTGACATGGTAGTCTACGGCGACGATGACCGTTCATTCGATGATGAGATAATCATATTCGATGTTGAGACTACAGGACTCAGCTTCCGCAATGACCGCCTTACAGAGATAGGTGCCGTAAAGCTGAAAAACTTACAGGTAGTTGACAGCTTCAATACAAAGGTAAATCCCGGTTTCCATATCCCCGAGAGAATAACTGAGCTTACGGGAATAAGCGATGCAGATGTTGCCAATGCTCCTGATGAAGCAGAGGCACTGCGTATGTTCATGGAGTTCTGCGGAGACAAGCCTGTGCTTGTTGCTCATAACGCCCGTTATGATACCAACATGATAAATCAGGTGAAGAAGCGTCAGGATATCGATTTCCCGTATACATGGGTGGACACACTTGTTATGTGTCAGTCCATGCTCCCCGAAATGGGACGACACAAGCTCAATCTTGTTGCAAAGCAGCTCAAACTCGGAAAGTTTGACCACCACAGAGCTTCCGATGATGCTTTGATGCTTGCGAAAATATATATCGAGCTTGTCGGCAGACTTAAAAGTGAAAGAAACTTCAAGTCAATACAGCAGCTCAATATACTTGTTGGTGAGATAGAGACAAAGAAGCTGAAAAGCTATCATCATATCATTCTTGTCCGCAATCAGGCAGGACTTAAAAATCTCTACAGACTGGTATCGCTCAGTAACCTTGAATACTTCTATAAAAAGCCGCTTATACCTAAGTCCAAGCTCATTGAACATCGTGAGGGACTTATCTACGGAAGTGCCTGTGAAGCAGGAGAGCTGTTTCAGGCTATGCTTGATATACGCGATCAGGACTATATCGACAATCTTGCGAAATTCTATGATTACCTTGAGATACAACCCATAGGCAACAACGAATTCATGGTTCGTGAGGGCGTAGCAAGGGACGATGACGAGCTTCGTGAATTCAATAAAAATATAGTAGAACTGGGTGACAGACTGGGTATACCTACCTGCGCGACCTGTGATGTTCATTTTATTGATCCGAAGGACGCTATCTACCGTAAGATAATCCTTGCAAGCATGGGCTTTAAGGACGCAGAGGAGCAGGCTCCGCTTTATCTGAGGACTACCGAGGAAATGATGACGGAGTTTGCATATCTCGGCGAGGATAAGGCAAAAGAAGTAGTCATTACCAATACCAATGCAATTGCCGACCAGATAGAGATGATACGTCCTATACCAAAGGGAACTTTTACACCTACGATCGAAGGTGCTGAGGAAGAGCTTGTAAAGATAACTCATGACAAGGCTCATGAGATATACGGTGATCCGCTTCCCGAGCTTGTTGACAAGCGTCTTGACAGAGAGCTTTCATCTATTATCAAGCACGGATTTTCAGTACTTTACATTATCGCACAGAAGCTTGTTTGGAACTCTGTTGACAACGGATATCTTGTTGGTTCGAGAGGATCGGTCGGTTCGTCATTCGTTGCATCAATGGCAGGTATCTCGGAGGTAAATCCGCTTCCGCCACACTATGTCTGCCCTAACTGCAAGCACAGTGAGTTCCTGCTGGACGGTGTATACGGTTCGGGATTTGACCTGCCGCCTAAGAAGTGTCCCGACTGCGGAAAGGACATGAACCGTGACGGACATGATATCCCATTCGAGACCTTTCTCGGGTTTGATGGCGATAAAGCTCCTGATATAGACCTTAACTTCTCCGATGAATACCAGTTCTGGGCACATCGTTATACAGAAAAGCTTTTCGGTAAATCAAACGTTTTCAAGGCAGGAACTATATCCGTAGTTGCTGAAAAGACAGCCTATGGCTACGTAAAGAAGTACTGCGAAGAAAACGGCATCACGCTTAACAATGCGGAAATGAGCCGTCTTGCTATCGGCTGTACGGGCATCAAGAGGACTACAGGACAGCACCCGGGCGGAATGGTCGTTGTTCCGTCAGATTATGACGTTTATGACTTTACTCCCGTTCAGCACCCTGCTGATACTGCGGATTCCGAGATAATCACAACTCATTTCACGTTCAACTCGCTCCATGATACTATCCTGAAGCTTGACGAGCTTGGACACGTTGTTCCAACGCTGTACAAGCATCTTGAAGACCTTACGGGCATAAAGATAAAGGATGTTCCCACATCTGACCCCGATGTTATTCGTATGTGTACCAACTGCGATGTGCTGGGTGTAACTCCCGAGGAGATATACTGCAAGACAGGAAGCCTCGGCATACCTGAAATGGGTACAGGCTTTACAATACAGATGCTTCTGGACGCAAAGCCCACCAAGTTCAGCGACTTTTTACAGATCTCGGGACTTTCCCACGGTACCGACGTTTGGCTGGGAAATGCTAAGGACCTTATCGACAACGGCGTATGTACCATTTCAGACGTTATCGGTACGCGTGACTCTATTATGACATACCTTTTGTATAAAGGGGTAGAGCCGAAAATGGCTTTCCAGATAATGGAGTGGACACGTAAGGGTAAAGCTCCCAAGCAGTTCACACCTGAGATAATCCAGATGCTCCGCGATCACAACGTACCCGAATGGTACATCGAGAGCTGTCTGAAGATAAAGTATATGTTTCCGAAGGCTCACGCGGCTGCGTACGTTATCGCTGCCATAAAGCTGGGCTGGTTCAAGCTGCATATGCCTCTTGAATACTATGCGACCTACTTCTCCGTAAGAGGTGAGGACTTTGACGCAGAGCTTGCTATTAAGGGCAAAGGTGCAGTTCGTGCCAAGATCGAGGAGATCAAGGCACTGGGCAACGACAAGACCAACAAGGACAGTGCCCTGTACGATATCCTGCTCATTACAAATGAGATGATGTCGAGAGGATATGAGTTCCTGCCCATTGATCTTTTCAAATCACACGCTACAGATTATCTTGTTGAGGACGGCAAGCTGAGAATACCTTTCTCCGCAATGAGCGGTGTCGGCGACAACGCTGCAAAGGGAATTTACGAAGCTGTTCAGAAGGGCGGATTTATGTCTATCGAGGAGTTCCAGCAGGAGAGCGGTGCGTCAAAAACAACAATAGATATGTTGAAAAGCATAGGTGCGTTTGGTGATTTACCCGAATCCACACAGATGTCGTTCTTTTAACTTGACTTTCTTTTAGTAATATGTTATCATATTATCATGTTAGCAGACTAAAGTGATTAACGAGGAGGTTCACATGAAAAACTATGACCTTATAACTCCCGAGGGTACAAAAGACTTGCTCTTCGGAGAGTGTATCGTAAGAAGAAATATAGAAAGCACCCTTATGGGACTTTTCAAAAGCCGCGGATATAATGAGACCATAACTCCCGGACTTGAATTTTATGACGTATTCAACCTTAATTCACGTTATTTCCCTCAGGAAAATCTCTACAAGCTTACTGACAGCAAGGGCAGACTGCTTGTAATGCGTCCTGATACAACTATGCCTATCGCAAGAATAGTTGCAACTAGACTGAGAGATGCAGAGCTTCCGCTGAAATTCTGCTATGCTCAGGCTGTATACACAACTGAGCCTTCATTAAAAGGCAGAAGCGACGAAGTTGTACAGGCCGGTATAGAGCTTATAGGTTCACAGCTCAAGATAGCAGACCTTGAAGTTATATCAACAGCTGTTGACTCACTTAGCTCATTTGGTATGGAGTTCTCACTTGAACTTGGACATATAGGCATTTTCAAAGAACTTGTAGGAAAGCTCGATGCCTCAGAAAATGACAAGGAAAGCATCAGAAAGCTTATCGAGAACAAGAATTTCCCTGCACTCAACGATCTGCTTGACAGCTTCGGAAATTCTCCTGTTACAAATGCACTTAAAAAGCTTCCTGCACTCTTTGGCGGTGAGGAAGTATTTGAAAAGGCTGAGGAGCTCATGCCTGACGAAAATATCAAGCGTATACTTGACGAGCTCAGAGAGATTTATGCCGATGCTTCCGAGCTTTGCGGCGGTGAGGGTTCTATCACTGTTGATCTCGGGCTCGTAAACAAGACCGACTACTATACAGGTCTTATCATAAAGGGATATTTACAGGGACACGGTGAGGAAGTTCTCTCAGGCGGACGCTATGACAAGCTCATTTCAGAGTTCGGATATGATGTACCTGCTATCGGTTTCGCGGTAAATATCAATGCTGTGGCTAAGCTTATGGAAAAGAGCGATGTTCTTCCTGCCGAGCCAAGACCCGATGTTATCGTATATGCTGAGGAAGGTTGCGAGGTAGCTGCACTTAAAGCTGCAAAGGAGCTTCGTGATCAGGGCATGGTAGTTGAGAATGCACTCTTTGACGATCTTGACAGTGTACGTGCTTATGCAATGGAAAAGAAGATAGCGAAGGTAGTTGTTATAGATGGTGAAAGCAAGGAGGTCAACATATGAATAAGCCTATAAGAATGGCTCTTACAAAGGGCAGACTTGAAAAAGATACAGTAGGTCTCCTTGAAAAGCTTGGATTTGACTGTACTGCTGTACGTGATAAAGGCAGAAAGCTTATACTTCCCGTACCTGACGCAAATCTCGAAGTAGTTCTTGCAAAGGCAAATGATGTTATCACATATGTTGAGCATGGCGTGTGTGATATGGGTGTTGTGGGTAAGGACACTATCATGGAGATGAAGGGAAAGTTCTACGAGCTCGTTGATCTTGGATTTGGTAAATGCAAGTTCGCACTTGCTACAAAGAAAGGCTATGATTTTTACAGCGGCTACGGTATAAAGACTATCGCTACAAAGTATCCTAATGTTGCAAGAAGCTTTTTTGAGAAAAAAGGCATGGATACCGAGATAATCAAGATAGAAGGTTCTGTTGAGCTTGCTCCTCTTCTTGAGCTTGCAGACGGTATCGTTGATATCGTTGAGACAGGTACTACTTTAAGAGAAAACGGACTTGAAGTCATTGAGGACGTTGCTCCTATCTCTGCAAGACTTATAGCAAATACCGTAAGTCTCAAAATGAGACACGCTGAAATAGACAGACTTATCACACTTATAGAGGAGAATCTTTAATGAAGAAAATATTCGCTAACGGTACTGACGAAGTTGCTTTTCTTAACGATCTTAAAAAAAGAAGCGGTGAGACAAACAAAAAGGTAACGGAAGTCGTATCCGAGATAATCGAGAATGTAAAGAATAACGGCGATGAAGCTGTTAAGAATTATACACTTAAATTTGACGGAAATCTTCCCGAGTACTATGAAGTTCCCCGTGAGGTCATCAATGACGCTCTCACAGAAGCAGATCAGGAGTTTGTTGACGCACTTCTCAATGCTCAGGAGAATATCGCTGATTTCCACCAGAGACAGGTGGAGCAGAGCTTCATCTCTCCAAAGAAGAACGGCGTTATCATGGGACAGCGTGTGCGCGGACTCCACAGAGTAGGACTTTATGTTCCGGGCGGTACAGCTGCTTATCCGTCAAGCGTTCTTATGAATGCTATCCCTGCAAAAATTGCAGGCGTTGAGGAGATAATCATGGTAACACCTCCTTTGAAGGACGGTACACCTAATAAGGATATACTCGTTGCAGCAGCTATCTGCGGAGTTGACAGAGTGTTCCTCTCAGGCGGTGCACAGGCTATAGCTGCACTTGCTTACGGTACAGAAGAGATACCTAAGTGCGACAAGATTGTAGGCCCTGGAAATATTTACGTTGCTACTGCAAAGAAGCTTCTTTACGGTGTAGTTGATATCGACATGATAGCAGGACCGAGTGAGATACTTGTTATCGCTGATGATACAGCTAATCCTAAGTTTGCAGCTGCCGATCTCATGTCACAGGCTGAGCACGATATGCTTGCTTCCGCAATTATGGTAACTACCAGTGAAAAGCTCGCTGACGGCACTATCAAGGAGATCGAGCGTCAGAAAGAGTATCTTTCAAGAAAGAATATCATTGAGAAATCCCTTGAAGATTACGGTGCTATAATCATTGCAGATAGCCGTGAAAAGTGCGTAGAACTTGCAAACGAGATAGCTCCAGAACACCTTGAAGTCCTTATGGAAAATCCATTTGAGCTTCTTGGAAGTCTTGACAACGCAGGTTCAATATTCCTCGGTCACTATGCTTCCGAGCCTCTCGGTGACTACTATGCAGGTCCTAACCACGTTCTTCCTACAAGCGGTACAGCTCGTTTCTTCTCTCCGCTTGGCGTAGCAAGCTTCACAAAGCGTACAGCTTATACCTATTACACAGAGGAAGCACTCAGACAGGCTAAGGACGACATCGTTCTTATTGCAGAGCGCGAGGGACTTACCGCTCACGCTAACGCTATCAAGGTAAGATTTGAAGACTAAATCACGCAATGGGGCGGCTCTTTGATACTGTCGCCCTATAGGTGTTTTTTCGGAAAGGATAAATTATGAGTTACAAACTTAATAAAAAGCTGATAAATTTAGTGCCTTATGATCCGATCACAGGTCACTACGATATCAGACTTGATGCAAACGAGAGCTGTTTCAACCTTAACGATCAGCTTAAAGCAAAGATAAACAAAAGCATCTCACAGATAGACTTCAACCGCTATCCAGACTGTCTTGCAAAAGCTCCTACTAAGGCTTTTTCTGAGCTATACAACATTCCTGAGGAGCTTATTAGTGCAGGAAACGGTTCTGACGAGCTTATAAGCATAATCGAAGGCTGTTTTTTTGAGGCTGGAGATACTATCGTAAATGTCTCACATGATTTCTCAATGTATGAGTTTTATGCTCAGCTTTACGAGGTTAATGTTGAGACCTATCAGAAGGAAGCTGATCTTACAATTGATCCCGATAAGCTCATTTCATTCTGCAAGGAAAAGGGTGCAAAGGGACTTATCTTCTCAAATCCCTGTAATCCAACATCTTTAGGACTTGACAGAGCAGCTATAAGGAAGATAATAGAGTCTCTTGACGATGTACTCATTATCCTTGATGAAGCTTATATGGACTTCTGGGATCAGTCCATACTTTCAGAGGTCAATAATTATGATAATCTTATAATACTCAAGACCTGCTCAAAGGCTATAGGACTTGCAGCAGTAAGATTTGGCTTTGCAGTGGCAAACAAGACTATAACCAACGCGCTACGTGCAGCTAAGTCTCCATATAACAATGATACAGTTGCGCAGACTATCGTAGCAGATATACTCAGTGAAAAGGAATATCTTAAAGAGTGCCGCGATATAATCGTTGCAAATACAAAGAAGCTTTACAGCGACATTACTGAAATTGACAGGAAGTATGGCTGCTTTGAGAAAGTATATGAGCCATGCACAAACTTCATTTTCATAAAGACAGACGAGTTTGAAAAGATATACAGCTTTATGCTGGATAATTCTATCGCAATAAGAAAGTTCAAGGGCTTTATACGTATAACAGCAGGTACAGAAGCTGAAAACGCACGTTTTATAAGCGTCCTTGACAGTTACTTTGGTAAGTAAAGGAGGTCAGTATGCGTACAGGAACTATTGAGCGAAATACAAAAGAGACTCAGATAAAGGTAATTGTTACTCTTGACGGAAAGGGCAGGGCTGATATAGATACAGGTATTGGTTTCTTTGATCATATGCTGACAGCTCTTTCTGTACACAGTGGTATAAGCATGACTGTCAAGGTCAAGGGCGACCTGCACGTTGACTGTCACCACACTATCGAAGATACAGGCATAGCTCTCGGAGCAGCTTTAGGACAGGCTCTCGGTACAAAATCAGGTATAGTCCGCTATGGTACAGCTTATATCCCTATGGACGAGTCTCTTGCAATGGCAAGTCTTGACCTGAGCAATCGTCCATTCCTTGTTTTCAACTGTGACTTTACAAATCAGAGCTGCGGAGGCTATGATCTTTGTATGACAGAGGAATTTTTCCGCGCTTTTGCATTCAATTCTGGCATGACGCTGCACATCAACCTTCTATACGGCAGCAATGACCATCACAAGGCAGAGGCTGTATACAAAGCAGTAGCTCATGCACTTAAAACAGCTGTTACTGAAAATTCAGACGGTTCAACTCTCTCAACGAAAGGAGTTCTCTGATGATCGCTATAATTGATTACGGCGCAGGCAATATTTTCAGCGTAAAGAACGCTTTGGATTATCTCGGACTTGACAGTAAGCTTGTCAGCGATAAGGAGTCAGTAAAGTCTGCGGACGCTGTTATTCTTCCCGGAGTCGGAGCATTCCCTGCGGCTATGAAGAAGCTTGAAGCTACGGGACTTATTGACACTATCAAGGAAGAAGCCACAAAGAAGCCTTTCCTCGGCATTTGCCTCGGTATGCAGCTCATATTTGAAAAGGGCTATGAATTCGAGGAATGTGACGGTCTCGGACTTATCGGCGGCAGCGTAAGAAAAATGGAAGAACCTGAGCTTATAATCCCGCACATGGGCTGGAACAAGCTCGAAAAGCTCAATGACTGTCCGCTTCTTGAAAATGTAGGGGATAACGAGTATGTTTACTTTGTTCACTCATACAAGGCTCACTGCGAGGATAAGAATATAGCTGCATATGTTGAATACGGCGGAAGAGTGCCTGCACTTGTTTACGACGGAAAATACGTATACGGCGCACAGTTCCACCCCGAAAAGAGCGGCGAAACAGGACTTAAAATTCTCCGCAGCTTCGGAGGACTTATTAAATGAACAAGCTCATCATAGTCGAAGGACTGCCATGCTCGGGAAAGAGTACAACTGCAAGATTTATTGCACAGCAGCTTGATATGACTTTCATTGACGAAGGTACAGGCGATCATCCTGCGGACTATGAGTTTCATGCATTTTTGACGGATAACCAGCTCGAAAATTTCACATCAGACGAGCGTCAGGAGATAGCTAAGCACACTGTGAAAAACTCAGGCGGTAATATCGTTAGTCTTGGAGAATTCAGCGGAGAGCTATTCAATAAGCTCCTGCAATACAAGATATACGATTTTCTTCCATGGGAGAACGAACGTGCTGTAATGCTCGATAAATGGCGTGAATTTGCAGCTAAAAATGACGGCGGCAGATATGTTTTCAACTGTGTGCTTTTGCAGAATCCTATGTGCGAGACTATGATGCGTTTTGGATTTGACAAATCAGTTTCTGCTGGATATATAGCTGAAATATGTGAGATTATAAAGCCGTTTTCGCCTATTGTAGTATATCTCAAAAACAGTGAAGTTTACGAAAGTGTAAAGAAAGCTTCTGCTGAACGAGGAGATGAGTGGCTCAATTCGGTCATCGACTATCACTGTAACGGTGAGTATGGCAAAAGCCACGGACTAAAAGGGTTTGACGGGTATATATCTGCACTTGAAGAAAGACAGCGGCGTGAACTTGATATTCTCAGTAAACTTGATATCAGCAGCATTGTTCTTGACGATCCGCAGAAAGACTGGAACAAGACGTATCCGGACATACTTGCAAAGTTAAAGTGAGGGAACGTTATTATGGTATATAAGAGTATGCTTTCAAGCTCGTATAATACCCGTGAGCTTGGCGGTTTTAAAACTGCTGACGGCAGTATTACGAAAAATAATGTGTACTGGCGCAGCGATGTACCTTCTGCTCCTCAGGCTGATGACATCATTAAACTTCTTTCATCTCATATAACGACTATAATCGATATGCGTACAGAAACGGAGAGAGCAAAGACTCCTGATACATTATCTGAGCTGTCGGAGTTTGAGTATCATCACTTTCCCATAGTTGAGGGAAGCGGTGTTCCCGAAAGTCTTGAGGCTGTACCGTTGTCATATATGACTATAGCAACTGCTGAAAATATGCCGAAGGTGATGAAAGTCATTGCAGAAGCAGAACAGGGTGTACTTTTCCACTGTACGGCAGGAAAAGACAGGACAGGCGTAGTAAGTGCGATAATACTTATGACCTGCGAAGTTGACAGAGAGTCTGTAGTCAGGGATTATGTTATCAGCCGCGAGTACAATCACAAAAGGCTTGAAGCATTTCTTGCGGCTCACCCCGAAGTCGACAGGAATATCGTACTTGCAAACGAAAAGAGCATGAACGGTTTTATTGACCTTTTTACAGAACGCTTCGGCACTGTAGATAATTACTTTGAAGAGATCGGACTTTCGGCAGAATATGCCGATATGATAAGAAATAAAATGATGAGGTAAAAAATGAGCGGAATAATACTCTGTCGGTCTAAATACGGAGCTTCCCAAAAATATGCGGAATGGCTCTCACAGGAGACCGGATTCAAGGTCATCGACACAAAAAAGGCTGACATAAAAGAAGTGGAAAAATATGACACTATCGTTCTTGGCGGCGGTGTCTATGCATCTTCTATTGCAGGGATAGCATTTCTGAAAAAGAATATCGGTGCGCTGAAAGGCAGGAATATATACATTTTCGCCTGCGGTATGGCACCTTGCAGCGATGAGGTGCTCGGTATACTGAAGGAGCACAATCTCAAGGGCGAGCTTGCAGATATACCGCTCTTTTACTATCAGGGGATCTGGAATATCGAAGATCTTGGTTTCACTGATAAGGCAATGATGAAGCTTTACATAAAAATGATCGAAAAGAAAGATCCTGCGGAGTTAAAGTCGTATGATCGTCCGCTGCTTGAAGCAAAGGATAAAAAGTGCGACTGGACCGATAAAAAGAACCTCGGACCGCTTCTCGAACTCATAAGATCAAAAGGAGAATAAGCATGATAATTTTTCCCGCAATAGATATTAAGGACGGCAACTGTGTCCGTCTTTTCAAGGGCGACTTTTCCACTGTCGAAAAGGTGGCTTCCGATTATCTTGAAACTGCAAAAAGTTTTGAGGCAGCAGGAGCAGAATGGATACACATGGTAGACCTTGACGGTGCAAAAGAGGGCAGACCTGTCAATACAAAGATATATACCGATGTTGCCGAGAAAACTAACTTAAAGGTAGAGCTTGGCGGCGGTATAAGAAGTATACAGACGATCAAGGAATACCTTGATATGGGTATCACAAGGGTAATACTCGGTTCGGTCGCACTGAAAGATCCCAAGCTTGTCTGTGAAGCTGTTGAGAAATTTGGCAGTGAAAAGATAGTTGTAGGGATAGATGCAATGAACGAAATGGTAGCTACAGAGGGCTGGCTGGAAAGCTCTGATGTTCACTATATCGACCTTGCGAATAAGATGATAGAATCAGGCGTGAAGTACTTTATTTTCACTGATATTTCCAAAGACGGCACACTCTCAGGCGTAAACCGCGAGCAGCTCAAAAAGCTTGCTGACGCTACAGAGGGCAGAGCCAATATCGTAGCAAGCGGCGGAGTACATACTATGGACGACATCATCGCCTGCAAGGAAATGGGACTTTACGGTACAATATGCGGAAAGTCAATATATAAAGGAACTTTAAATCTAAAAGAAGCAATTGAGTATTCAAATGAATGAGAATGTTTTTAAAAAGCTTCATACAGCGGTAAATATCATTTCATTCGGTATGCTCACTGTGTATTTAGTGTATATGCTGTCGGTTTACAGGGAATTTCCCCAACAGGTAGGCATACATTACGGCGATGATAACGAATTTGATGTTTACGGTTCAAAATGGCTGGCTTTTTTCCCGTTTATGGCAGGTTTCGGACTTGCATGGATATTCACTTTAGCTCAGATAGCTGTTGGAAAGATAAAGCGTATCGGCAAGAAGTTTAGTGAAGAAGATGACAGGTTCATCAGAATGACTTTCTTTGCAGCTCTTGACGCAATGAAGCTGTTCTGGGCAGTGTTCTACACCATATGGGCACACTGTGTGATATACCAGACGAGAATGTTCACATTCGGCTTACCAATAAGGGAATTCCAGACTTTGCCATTATTGATAATTATAGTAGCTTTTCTGGCAGTTGACAGCAAAGTGAGGATGAAAAAGTCAAATAAATATATAATCATAGCTGAGATCATCTTTATTGTGGTGATAGTATCCGCAAAAATAATAATAAACAATTTTTAAGGAAGTGAGAAAATGCTTGCAAAGAGAATAATCCCTTGCCTTGATGTAAGAAACGGAAAGGTAGTAAAGGGCGTAAATTTTGAGGGAGTACGTGATGTAGGCGATCCTGTGGAGTGTGCTGAGGAGTACAACAAACAGGGCGCAGACGAGATAGTATTCTATGATATAACTGCTTCATTTGAGGGACGTGGAGTTTTCCTCGATGTAGTAAGAGATACAGCTAAGAAGGTTTTCGTACCGCTTACAGTCGGCGGCGGTATCAAGACAGTTGACGATATTCGTGAGGCTCTGAGAGCAGGTGCTGACAAGGTGTCCGTAAACTCTCAGGCTGTACAAAATCCTCAGCTCATCAAAGACGGCGCAGACATATTCGGCAGCCAGTGCATATGCGTAGGTATCGACGCAAAGAAGATAGCTGATAATACGTGGACTGTTTATATAAACGGCGGACGCAAGGACATGGGCATCGATCTTATCGACTGGGTACATACTATCGAAAAGCTTGGAGCAGGTGAGATATGCCTTAACTCCATAGATGCCGACGGCACAAAGGAAGGCTTTGATATTCCTATGCTCAAAGCTGTATGTGACAACTGCTCTATACCTGTTATCGCCAGCGGCGGAGCAGGCAAGATAAACGATTTCTACGAGGTTTTCGAGAAAACAGGTGCTACAGCAGCTCTTGCGGCTTCACTTTTCCACTTCAAGGAGCTTACTGTCGGCGAAGTCAAGGACTACTGCCGAGGCAAGGGCGTAATAGTGAGATAAGCTATGGATAGGATATGGGAAGAGATGTATGCAGCGGCTAAGGCTGTTCTTAAACCGCGGCGTATATCCGAATATGTCACGGCAGGTGAAGTATCTGCGGCTGTGCTCAGCAAGTCGGGAAAGATATACACAGGTGTATGTATCGACACTTGTTCAACGCTGGGAATATGCGCGGAGAGAAACGCCATATTCAATATGATAACCAACGGCGAGAACGAGATAGACAAGCTGCTTTGTATACCGCCTTTTGAGGGCAAGGGAGCTCCATGCGGTGCTTGCCGCGAGCTTATGGTACAGCTTATGCCCGAAAGCTACAAGGATATCAAGATAATGCTGGACTACAGCAAGGGCAAGGTAATTACACTTGGCGAAATAACTCCCGAGTGGTGGATAGATTACTGAAATGAAAGGTAAATACTATGATAAAGATAGACATTAATGATCTCGACAAATTCTTCGTAAAGGGAGAGCTTATCCCTGCGATATGCTATGAGGTCAATACAAAAACAGTTCTTATGCTTGCGTATATGAACAAGGAGAGCCTGAAAAAGACTCTCGAAACAGGCTATACATGGTTCTGGAGCCGCTCACGTCAGGAGTACTGGAACAAGGGCGCGACTTCGGGACATTTGCAGAAGGTGGTCTCTATATACGGCGACTGTGACAACGATACACTGCTTGTAAATGTTGAGCAGACGGGAGTTGCCTGTCATACGGGCAGCTACAGCTGTTTTTTCAATGAGATTTACAATTCCGAGGAATAAAAATGTAGGGGCTGGCGTCCACTACAGCAAGTTAATATAATACAAAGGAGTAATAATATGACAGTTTACCAGGAAATTTTTGAAGTTATCAAGGAAAGAAAAAAGCAGTTCGAGAACGGGACTGCTGCTGAAAATTCTTATACCTGCTACCTTTTTGAAAAAGGCGTAGACAAGATATGCAAGAAGGTAGGCGAGGAAGCTACCGAGACAGTTATCGCAGCAAAGAACGGCGATAACGACGAGCTTATGAACGAGATAAACGACCTTCTCTACCATGTAATGGTACTCTGTGCAAATCAGGGACTTGACTGGTCTGACGTTGAGAGAGTTCTTGACGAGAGAAATGAGAAGATAGGTAATCTCAAGAAGTTCCACGAAGTTGACAAGAATACATGATAAAAAGCCTGAGAGATCAACCTCTCAGGCTTGAATTTTTATCCGCCGAGCCGTTGTTTGAAATCGGTGGTATCAAGGAAATCAAACAGAGCTGTAAGGATATCATTGTAGCATGGTATATACAGGTGCATTCCGTCACCTGATGAATAACCATCTTTTAGATTTTGCTCGTTGTCACAAAGTACGGAATAAGTATCAAAAAAGACTACCTGAGGAAGCTTCATATCCTTTATCATTTTTTTGAGTGCGGCATTGTATTCACGAATGATGTCGTTTCGTACAACGTTACAGTCAGAGCTTACAGGTGTTATTGCAGCAACGACGATATTTATATCAGGCATTCGTTTTATAAGTTCATTGATTATCTCGCGGTAACGTTCAACATACGTGTCGGGATAGTTGAGATTAACATCGTTCATACCAATTGACATATAGAGCAGTCTCGGGTGAACGTAATCTATTGCATCGATCATGCCCATTTCACCGCCACCCAGGTCAAATGTAAAGTAATCAAGATTCCATATAGATACCGAATCACCTGCAATACTGTGCATATCAGGTATAAAACCGTAGTAATTCAGACCGAGAGTTATTGAGTCGCCTGCAATAGCAAGTCTTTCCTGATAGAATTTGCTGTTGGGAGACTGTCCTGCCAGTTTAGTAGGCTCACATATTTCGTACTGTGATGTAGTCGTAACTGTAGTTGTTGTGGTAGTAGCAGATGTAGTTGTAGCGGTTGTAGGAGGACATGTAAACTCGATATTGATAAGTTTAGAAACTGTTTCAATAACGTCATTTAATTCCATGCTCTGGTCATCTGTTATTTTTTCTGCGTGTCCGAGAGAAGAAGTAAGGCAAAGGGATACTGACAGTGATAATAATATCAGCAGTCCTGCCATCGGACATTTCAGCAGTTGTAAAAGCTTGTTTTTCATTTTATACACTTCCTGTGTAAACATCGGAAACTGTTCGCATATATTTTATGCGAAACTCACGCACTATAAAAGTGCAGATTTTATTTTACCATATTTTTACGAAATTGTAAAGTAGTAGGGATAAAGCCGTGTTTTTGTCATTTTTCCTTGACATTGGGCTGAATGGATAGTATAATTGTATTTGCAATATTTATGATCTTTCAGGAGTTGATACAAATGGACAACATAAAAATATCAGAACTGTATGATCTTAATCATACAGCAGCAAAGGAATATCTCAGCCGCTTTACATACCCTTGGGAAGCTTTAAAGGGAATAAGCAGCTTTATTATCGAACTTGGAGCAACTCTGAGTCCCGATGAATATGATAACCCGTCTGAAAATGTATGGGTACACAAGACAGCAAAGGTTTTTTCCACAGCTTATCTTGGTTCACCATGTATAATCGGTGCAGGAACAGAGGTGCGTCACGGTGCATTCATCAGAGGAAGCGCACTTGTCGGCGAGAACTGTGTTGTAGGAAATTCTGTAGAGCTTAAAAACGTTATTCTCTTTGATAACGTTCAGACTCCGCATTATAACTATGTAGGTGACAGTATCCTCGGCTACAAGTCACATATGGGTGCAGGTTCGATCACTTCAAATGTCAAGTCTGACAAGACAAATGTAGTTATCAAGTCAGGCGATGAAAAGATCGAAACAGGTATCAAAAAGATCGGTGCAATGCTTGGTGACTTCGTTGAAGTTGGCTGCAACAGCGTTCTCAATCCCGGTACTGTTATCGGCAGAAATTCAAATATCTATCCAACAAGCTGTGTAAGAGGAGTTATCCCTTCTGACAGCATTTACAAGACAGGCGGAGTTATCGTACATAAAGACTGATAATCGGAGGTAAAGGCTTTGAAAAGAAAGATACTTGCTTCTGTTATTATGACAGCGGCTTTCGTGCTTACACTGACAGCTGCCTGCTCTGATAATAACAGTGAAGATTATATAAGAGAACATACAACTACTGAGCCAACAACGACCGTTACTGAAACAACTACGACTACTACTGAGGCAACTACCGAAGCTACTACGGCTGCCAGGAAAGAGTACCAGGAGCTTGTGAATACATATTCAGGCACTTATGTGGCAACTCAGGGACTGACAGGGCTTGATTTTTCAGTATTCGGTGTTGATGATGACGGTAAAATACAGGCTCTCTTTTCCTTCCATGAAGATCCTGCAAATCCGGGAGTACCCACAGGAAGTTATCATATGGAAGGTACTGTTGAAAAATCTGACAATGATGATATCATAACAGTTGATTTCAAGGGAGCAGAATGGGAGAAAAAGCCTGAAACATACCATATCATTGAATTCAAGGGCGTTTTTGATTTGAAAAATGGTACGCTTGAATCAGATGATTACGAGATAAAGCTGAAAAAGTCAGCAGGGGCTGATCTTACATACCTCATTAACAATTATGATGGTCTATATTCGCCTGATATAGGTGACAATACTATCAAGCTCACCGTTGAGGACGTAGGAGTGCACGGCGATTTGCAGGCTGTTTTTGAATATGAGCCTCAGATGGGAAAAAAGTCCAGCTTTATCACTATAGGTCAGGTGACTAATATTGCTCCCGACGGAAAAGTTACTGTTACTTTTGAAGGTTCGGAGTGGATAGAAGAAGCCGATGACAAGAAATTTATCGACTTTGAAGGTGTTTTCTCGGCTGACGGTCTGAGTTTTACAGAAAACGGCGGACACAATATAAGAGTTTACGCACAATGATAACACAGAGCTGCCTTCGGGCAGCTTTTTGTTTGATTTTTTTTTGCTGTAAATATTGTAAATCAACGTGAAATGTGGTATCATAGAAATAGTATTTTATGCATCGCCAATGGCAGAACGGAGGATCGTATGGATAATAAAATCACTTTCAGCGGCAATATGACCGCTCAGATCAATTTTGCAATGCAGCAGAATTACGTACCTGTATTCAGAAATATCGTTATGACAAATAATTCCGAGGAGGAAGTGAAAAATGTAAGACTGAGGGTAAGCTTCGAGCCTGAGTTTGCAAAGGTATTTGAATCAGCTCCCATTGATCTTATGCCTTCACAGCCTGTGGAAATATCACCTATAAATATAATCATGCTTTCCGATTATCTTTTCAGTCTGACCGAAAAGATCGTGGGAAGCGTTACTATAGAGGCATTGCAGGGTGATGAAGTTATTGCATCTGAAACTCGCAGCATAGAGCTTCTTGCGTACGATCAGTGGTCAGGCATCAACTTTATGCCTGAGACTGCCGCAGCCTTTGTAAGTCCAAATCACCCTAAGGTACAGGAGCTACTGTCATCTGCAAGTGCATATCTGAAAAAATGGTGCGGTGATCCTGCGTTTACAGGCTATCAGACCAAGAACCCTAACATAGTTAAGCAGCAGATGGGCGCGATATATGCAGCTTTGCAGGAACAGAACATTGCCTATGCAATGCCGCCTGCTAGTTTTGAGGAGTCTCAGCGCATACGTATGCCCGATACAGTGCTTGAAAACAAGCAGGGCACTTGTCTTGATCTCACAGTGCTTTATTGTTCATGCCTTGAAGCGGCAGGACTCAATCCAGTAATAGTTCTTGTGCAGGGACACGCTTTTGCAGCCTGCTGGCTGGATAACGAGACCTTTTCCGATTGTCTGCAATATGATATGTCTGCCATAACAAAGCGTATCGCTCATGGAATAGATGCTATATGTGCAGTTGAGTGTACAGATCTCGTTGCAGGAAAGAATATTGATTTTGACAATGCCGAAAAACACGCCGCAGCTCACCTTGATGATGCATCAAAGTTTATTTTTGCCATAGATATAAGCCGTACACGTTCAAGCGGCATACGTCCCGTGCCTGCAAGAGTATATGAAAACGGAACATTCAAGGCAGTTGACTACGGAGAGCGTAAAAAAACCGAGATAACATCTGCTCCAAATGAAATAGACATTATCGGTCAGACAGTTGCAGGAGGAGAGGCTAAGGAAGTTACAAAACAGGTCATATGGGAGAGAAAGCTCCTTGATCTCAGCCTTAGGAACAGCCTGCTCAATTTCCGCCCGTCAGCTATGAGCGTACAGCTTATGATAAGTGATCTCGGCGTACTTGAGGACGAGATATCAAAGGGCGAGGACTTCAAAGTCATGCCAATGCCCAATGATATGACTCTGCAAATGTCCGACAGCAAGATCTACGAAATAGAGAACGACCGCGACCTTATTACTTCTATCTCAGAATCTGAATTCAAAAGCCGCCGTCTGAGGACTTTTATTAGCGAGACTGACCTTGAAAAAATAATGAAAAAGCTTCATAGACAGGCTAAGGTCAGCATTGAAGAAAATGGTGTGAATACCATATATCTTGCTCTTGGCTTCCTTCGCTGGTATGAGACCGAAAAGAGCGATAAGCCTCGTTATGCACCTCTTGTACTTGTACCGATAGATATAATTCGTAAGGTACAGGAAAAGACATATCTTATCCGTATGCGTGATGAGGATACACAGGTGAACATAACCATGCTTGAGATGCTGAGGCAGTTCTTCGGCATTGATATCAACGGACTTGATCCTGTTCCCGAGGACGAAAACGGAGTAAACCTGCAAATAATATTCAATACTATCCGTCAGGGGATAATGTCACAGCCTCGCTGGGATATCGTTGATTATGCCTTTATCGGACAGTTCTCCTTCAATCGTTTCATCATGTGGAACGATATCCGCAATCGTGCTGATGAGCTTGCAAAGAATAAAGTCGTTGCAAGTCTTATTTCAGGCAAGACTGAGTGGGCAGGCGACGACCTGTACATATCTCCCCTTGACCTTGACAATAAGGTAGCACCGTCAGATCTTGTTGTACCACTGAGTGCGGATTCGTCACAGCTTGCGGCTGTATACGCAGCTTCACAGGGCAAGAGCTTCGTTCTTCACGGCCCTCCCGGAAGCGGTAAGTCACAGACTATCACCAATATGATAGCAAGTGCGCTGTATCAGGGAAAATCCGTACTTTTCGTTGCGGAAAAAATGGCAGCTCTCTCCGTTGTTGAAAAGCGTCTTAACAAAGTAGGGCTCGGACCATTCTGCATAGAGCTTCACTCAAACAAGGCTCAGAAGCGAGCTGTACTCAAACAGCTTGAAGAGACCCTCAACGTGGGACGTATCAAAAAGCCTGCTGAGTACAAAGCACAGGCTGACAAGATAGCTGAAATGCGTAAAGAGCTCAACAGCACAATGGAGGAGATACATAAAAAGCGTAATTTCGGCTGCTCAATGTATGATGCAGCTGTAAGATACGAGAAAAACAGCAGCTATGGCGGAAAGTTCAGTTTTACGAACGAGCAGCTTGACGCTATGAGCGAAAGTTCTTATTCCACATGGCGTGAGACTCTTGAGAGCCTTGCTGCGGCAGGTCGTGAATTCGGCGATGTTACCACGACTGCTCTCGGAGTATGCGAGCTTACTTCATGCACTCCCGAAACAAGAGGAGCTATGGAAGCGAAGCTTCGCGAGCTTAAAACAGCTCTTACGGCAGCTCAGAGCGATACACAGCAGCTTGCTCAGTTTACAGGCAGCAGTGAGATGACATTTGAGCAATGCAAGCTTGCGGCTGAGATACTTACCGCAGCATCAGGCGGAGAGCAGCTTCTTCCCGATATTATCGGTGACAGCCGCTGGAATGGCTTTAAGGAGCCTGCACAGGGACTTATCAATACGGGTAAGGAGCTTTCACAGGCGAAAGACGAGCTCCTTGCAAAGTTTGAGTCGTCTGTCCTCGGATATAACGCAGGAGATGCTCTTGTAAGGTGGAAAACTGCGCAGGGCAAATGGTTTATCGGTAAAGCATTGGGAAGCAATAAACTCGTCAAGGAGCTTGCTGCCCACGCTAAATCCTCATCAACTGTTACAAAGTCCAATATCACCGAATATTACGACAAAATCACCCATTTCTCTAATTTGAAAAATCAAGTCGCTTCCGCGCAGCCCGAGCTTGTGAAGTACTTTGGAACCTTTAAGCTTGATGAAAATGCTGACTGGAACAGCATCGAGAAATGTGTTGCACGTTCGGCTGAGCTTGGTGAAAAGGTGGCTGCTTCGTCATTTGCTCCCGAAATAAAGCAGAAGCTATGTGAGAACCTTACTAACGGAATAAGCAGTGATACATCGAAGATATCCGCTGATTATGCTGCACTTGAAAATGTATCATCTCAGCTCAGAACCAATTTCGGCATAAATACTGACAAGCTCATAACAGGCGAAAGCTGGGGCAGTGATGCTCAGCAGAAAGCCGATGCTGTTATAGAAGCACTTCCGCAGCTTAAAGAATGGACAGGTATCGTTACTATATGCAACAAGCTCCGTGAGCTTGGCATAGGTAACGTTGCTGATGCTTATATGAATGGTGATGTACCGACTGAGCAGCTTATCGGCGCATTTGACTGCGATATCAGCAAGGCTATGGTAACGAGCACTATTTCCCGCAGCAGTGTGCTTTCACGTTTTCAGGGCACTCTCTTTGAAGATACTATCAGACGTTTCGGCGAAGTCCTTGATGATTTCTCAACACTTTCTATCAAGGAGCTTGCAGCAGAGCTTTCAGCAAAGATACCTGCTCCCGGCAGCTCCGCAAACAGCTCTGAGATAGGAATACTTCAAAAGGCTATAAAGTCAAACGGCAGAATGATGTCCATACGAAAGCTTTTCGACAGTATACCAAATCTGTTGCGCAGAATGTGTCCTGTTATGCTTATGAGCCCTATTTCCGTAGCTCAGTATATTGATCCGTCTTACCCTAAATTTGATCTTGTTATATTCGATGAGGCTTCACAGCTCCCGACCTGCGAGGCTGTAGGAGCTATTGCAAGAGGAGAGAATGTTATAGTAGTCGGCGACCCGAAACAGCTCCCGCCTACAAGCTTCTTTGCTTCTAATCAGGTGGACGAGGAGAACTATGAGAAGGAAGACCTTGAAAGCGTACTTGATGACTGTCTTGCCCTTTCAATGCCGCAGAAGCATCTCCTCTGGCACTATCGTTCACGCCATGAGAGTCTTATTGCATACAGCAACTCAAAGTATTACGAAAATAAGCTTTATACATTCCCGTCGCCTGACGATCAGGTATCAGAGGTTAGCTGGGTACACGTTGAGGGCTATTACGACAAGAGCTCTACACGTACCAATAAGGCAGAAGCACAGGCTGTTGTGGAGGAGATATGCCGCAGACTGAGAGACCCTGAGCTGAGAAAGTTCAGTATAGGTGTTGTAACATTCAGTCAGCCTCAGCAGAACCTTATTGATGATCTTCTCATGGACGCATACCGAGAAGATCCGAAGCTTGAAGAATACGCAAACGAGATGTATGAGCCTATCCTCATCAAGAACCTTGAAAATGTACAGGGTGATGAGCGTGATGTTATCATGTTCTCTATCGGTTATGGTCCTGACAAGGACGGCAAGGTATCAATGAACTTCGGTCCGCTTAACCGCGACGGCGGCTGGAGAAGACTTAATGTTGCTATCTCACGTTCAAAGTGCAAGATGATAGTATTCTCGGTCATCACTCCCGATATGATCGACCTTTCACGTACACGCTCCGACGGTGTTGAGGGACTCAAGGGCTTCCTTGAATTTGCTGCAAAGGGCAGGAGCGCACTTCCTGTAAGAGCAGGTTCTAAGAGCAGCACTGAGGGCTTTGAGACTGTAGTTGCGGACGAGATAAGGAAAATGGGCTATGAATGTAAATGCAGTGTTGGCTGCTCTGACTATAAGGTAGATGTAGCAGTTGTTAATCCTGATAAGCCAGATACCTATATTATGGGTATAAACTGCGGAAACGAGTCCTATTTCCATAATGGTACAGCAAGCGACAGAAGCCTTTCACAGCCGAGTGTACTCAGAGGTCTTGGCTGGAACGTTATGAGCGTTTATATCATAGACTGGCTGGACAATAAGGAAAAGGTACTTGGCAAGATAAAGGCTGAGATCGACGGTGCTATCGAAAGATACCGTAATCCTCAGTCTGCTCCGAAAGCTGAGGAAAAGAAGAAACAAGAGCTTGTATTTGAGACTGAGGAAGTAAGCAGCTTTGCAGAGAGCTTCGACGAGTTCAAGTCATTCAAGATAAAGGCTCTGGGAACTTCTGAAAACTTCAACGAGAGCAGTACTGCTAAGATAACCAAGTGCATAAACGATATACTTGCTGCCGAAGCACCGATGAACAAGAAAACTCTGGCTAAAAAGACGTTTTCGTGCTGGGGAATATCACGTCCCGGAGCAAACATGAAAGCACTTTTCGATAAAGCTTTTGAAAACTCAGATGCACAGGTAACGACAGCAGGAGAAAACGAGTATGTATGGCTGAAGCAGCAGTCTCCTGAGTCGTATGACAAGTGCAGGACTGTATACAGCGGAGATGAAAAGCGTGATATCGACGAGGTAGCACCCGAAGAGATAGCAGTGGGAATAAAGGCGATAATGTCACGTCAGGTCGCTATGGCTCGTGAGGACCTGCTTCGCGAAGTGGCGCACCTCTTCGGCTTTACAAGAATGACGGGCACTCTTGAGACATCTGTTGCTCTTGGAATAAAGGCGGCTAAAAACCGCGGTTGGGTCGGCTTTGCCGAGGACGGCAGAGTGACCTACACAGGAAACTAAAAAATACGGAGGACGAAATTGAAACGACTTCTCATAATCATCGGAAAAATAATAGTAAAGCTTCTGAAGCTGATGCACCGCAATGCTGGAAATCTGCCCGGTATCGTGCTGTGGCATCTGTCACGGCACAAGGCAGTCTCAATGTTCAAGGTAGAGTGTCCAATTATTGCAATAACAGGCACTAACGGAAAGACATCTGTTACAAACTGCATAGCTCAGCTTTTTGAGCGCAGCGGCAAGAAAATAATCATAAACAAAGAGGGCAACAACCTCGATACGGGAATATGCTCAATGCTCCTGAAATACTGCGATATGTCAGGAAAGGTCAAGGCTGACTACCTTATACTTGAAACAGACGAGTCACACGTACCTGTTGTATATTCACAACTCAAACTGGATACACTTGTGGTGCTGAATTTCTTCCGCGATCAGCTTGACAGAAACGGCGAAATGGAAACCCTTATCCAGAAGATAAACGGCTTTTGCAAGACCTTCGAGGGCAATCTTATCCTCAATGGTGATGATCCTAATACAGCCCGTCTCGGCAGAGCAAACCCCAAGAATAAGAACGTAAGATACTTCCATGCAGAGCCTTATGCTTTTGCTACTGAGAAGATTTTTGAAGCCTCTGAGGGACGTTTCTGTCCATTCTGCGGTGAACCGCTTGAATATGAGTACTATCAGTATTCGCATATCGGAAAGTTCATCTGTAAGAAGTGCGGCTTCGGAAATTATGAGCCCTATATCACCGCAAAGGATATCGACCTTGAAAAAACTGTATTCACAGCTGACGGTCATACCTATTCGCCCAAGCTCAACAGTATCTACAATGTCTATAATATGACAGCAGTTGCAGCAGCAGCAAAGCTCTACAATATCGACCAGAAGATAACGGACGGAGTTATCAACAGCTATACCGTCAAGAACGGACGTATGGAAAACTTCATGCTCGGAAAGAGCAAGGCAACTCTCAATCTTGCAAAAAACCCTGTAGGAGCAAATATGACTCTCCGTGTAATGAACGAGATGAATGGCGAAAAGGAGCTTCTTTTCGTACTTAACGATAATGTTGCGGACGGACTTGACGTTTCGTGGATATATGATATTAATTTCAGCATCTTCGAGAGAGTTTCAAGAGTAGTTACATCAGGTACAAGAGCCTATGACATAGCTGTACGTATCAAGACAGCAGGCTATGATTCTGCGAAGATCGTTGTACGTCCTGATCTTGACAAAGCTGTTGAAGAGCTTGCAAGTACAGAGAGCCGAAAGTTCATAATAGCCAACTATACGGCTGTACAGCCCACAAGAAGCGCACTTAAACGATATATCACAAAGCATGGAGGTAACAAATGAAAACTATAAGAATTCTTCATATGTACGCCGATATGCTTGATCTGTATGGCGACAGCGGAAACATGGAGGTCATGGCTTTCCGCTGCAAAAAGCGCGGTATAGAGTGTCAGATAGACAAGTATTCTATTGACTCGGAAATGCCTGATTTCAGCTCATATGATCTTATATATATAGGCGGTGGTGCTGACCTTGAACAGCAGCATATTTCTGCTGATCTGCTCAAATGCAAAGAAGGTATCGTAAGGGCTTATAAAAACGGCACATTTCTGTTCCTTATATGCGGCGGCTATCAGCTTATGGGAAAATATTACCGTGATGCTGACGGCAACGACATAAAAGGACTTGGGCTTTTCGATTACTTTACCGTAGCTCCAAACAGCCGAAGAAAGCGTTGTATCGGCAATATTGTCATCGAGACAAAGATCACGGGCAAGCCTGTAAAGGTTGTGGGTTTTGAAAACCATGGCGGTCAGACTCAGGGCGTAAATACTCCTTTCGGCAAGGTGCTTTACGGAAACGGCAACTGCTCAAAGAGCGAAGCTGAGGGCTACTGCGAAAAGAATGTCATCGCAACTTATCTTCACGGACCATGTCTCTCAAAAAATCCTGAAATATCTGATTATATGATAGAATACTGCGTAAACAGGGGAGAGTCTGAGCACATTATTATCGATGCTCTCGATGATACTCTTGAAAAGGAATGCAGACAGGTAATGCTGGATAGGCTGCTGAAAAAGTGAGTAGAAAGTAGTGTAGGGAATGCCGCTCTTGGCGTTCCGCCAAAAAAACAATGTAGGGCGGATATTATCCGCCCTTTAAATTTGGAATTGTAGGGACGACCAGTGGTCGTCCTTGTCGAAAATGAATATGATGCTTGTGAAAAGCAACAGACAGTTGCTTGATTTTGTCGGCAGATATGTTATAATAGCATCAGAGGTGATAAACATGGAAACTAAAAGTATTATACTTGAACTAAGAAATAAACATGAGATGTCACAGGACGAGCTTGCAGAAAAGGTATTTGTTACCCGTCAGGCTGTATCACGCTGGGAAAACGGCGACACTGTACCAAATACGGAAACATTAAAGCTTCTTTCACAGCTCTTTGATGTTTCTATAAACACTCTTTTGGGCTCACCGAGAAAGCTCGTATGTCAGTGCTGCGGTATGCCTCTTGAAGACGCAATGATAAGCAAAGAGACTGACGGTTCATTCAACGAGAGCTACTGCAAATGGTGCTATGCAGACGGAAATTATACATATCACGATATGGATGATCTCATAAATGTCTGCGTTAAGCACATGGCAGGACAGGGCTTCACTGAAGAGCAGGCTCGTGAGTACATGAAGGATATGCTGCCGAACCTCAGCTACTGGAAAGATCATAAGGAGCTTGAGGACGGCGGAGCTTTTGAGAAGTTCAAGCAGCAGCTTATTGATGAATTCAACGCACTGAATATCAAGAATATGCCAAAGGTGGAAAAGCTGAATGCTTTAGTGGGAGCATATGTCAATATTGCATATCCTATGCCTAACGGCAGTGTGGTCAAGCTTCTCGATGACAATGCAACTTACCTCGGCAATCAGCTTGAAAGTGAGCTTGGCGACGGTCACTGTTTCGGAATACTTGCAAATGCGGACTTCCTCATGGTCGCTTCATACGGAAAAGACGGTGCAGAACCTGAATTGCTGCTTTATAAAAAGAGATAATATGATTTACAAGACGGACAGCCAAAGTTGTCCGTTTTTGTCATTTTTTATGATGTTTCTCCATATAATGTAGAAGTACATATTGGAGGACATTATGATATTAAAAAGTAAGATCTTACGTGATACCTTTTTGCTAACGGTGATGCAGCTGTTTCTTGATATGGCTGTACTCATGCTGAATGTTTTCATTACAAAGCAGCTTGGAACTTCCGCAATGGGAATATTAAGTTTGATAGGTTCTTTTTTGGGACTTGCAGGCATTTTATCAAACGGAAACGCCTTTTTGTGTATCAGCCGCCTTGTATCTGAAGAACTTGGCAGGAAAAACGGTGATCCGAACAGGGTGCTTTCATATGGCATAAGGCTGTGTCTGATAATGAGCATGATCGTATCGGCGGCAGTAGTTACTTTCTCCGAGACGATAAGTATTCGTTTTTTCAGCGGAGCTCATCTTACTACGGCACTGCGTTTGATGCCATTTGCTCTCATAACAGGAGCTGTTTCTGCCTGCCTGAAAGGATATTTCAATGCCTGCCGAAAAGCAGCAGTAACAGCAGTAGGGGAGATAGTCGAATTCCTTATAAGATGTGCTGTGATTGTTGGCATGACCATGACTGCAGGAGCTTCAACAGAAGATCAGGTATGCAGGATAATGATATTGGGAATAATAGCAGGAAACGCAGTGTCATTGGCTATATTCGGCGCAGCTTATCTGAAATATCGTGAAACGCGCCGAGGTATATGCAGTCTTACATTCTGCAGGTATGCCACATTGTCATTTCCAATAATGGGCGGAAGTATCCTTACAGCTGTTCTGAGCAGTACAAACGACGCACTTATACCCATATATCTCAGACAGTACGGTGACTCGGCAGGCGATGCGTTCAGCAAATTTGGCATATTTGAAGCAATAGTGATACCGACCTTGTTCTTCCCCTCAGTAGTTTTATGCTCAATGTCGGGTATAATTGTAAGTGAAACCGCAAGAGCAAACGCAGAAAAGAACAGTGCAAGGATAAAACAGCTGACGAATAAGATAAGCTCATGGACTCTTATGTTTTCGGTTTTTGCTGCGGCTGTTCTTATGCGTTTCGGAGTACAGATAGGTGAACTTCTCGGCGGCGGAGAGCTTGCCGGCAGAATGATAACAGTTATTGCTCCTGTTATACCTTTTATATATATGGAGATAGTTCTTGAAGCTCTTATAAAAGGATTGGGACTGCAAAGCTTTTCATCAATGAATTATCTTGCTGAATACATTATCAGAATTGCAGCTGTACTTATCCTTATTCCGCGTATCGGCTTTTACGGGATAGTCATCTCATACTATGCAAGCAACGTTTTCGGTAACTGTGCCCGTTTCATCAAAATAACAAATGTTACAAGAGTCAGAAGGAAACTTTGTGGAACATTTCTTTTGCCTGTAATTCTTGCAGCTTCAACAATGTATGCAGCAGAAATGTGCCTTGATATCTGTAATATAGCCGTTAGCAGTATTTTTTCGATCGTTGTTTATGCTATACTCTGGGGAACTGCTTATTTCGCAATTTTCTGCTCATTGGGAAAAGTTCGCCTATTTGATAAAACAGCAGAAGATGTTTTTGTCAATACTGCACAACATATGGATAAGCCTGTATTGTAAAATGTAGAAAATTTTCTGTTAGTATTGCAATTTTTTTATTAATGAATTATAATATTGTTATGCCGTACATCAAAAGCGGATAAACCATTTAAGAGGAGAAACTTTACCATGAAAGAATATGATGTAAACAAGGTCAAAAACATAGCATTCGCAGGCCATAACGGCTCAGGAAAAACTTCTCTTGCAGAGGCAATCCTTTACAAGGCAGGAGCTTCCGATCGTCTTGGCAAGACTGCTGACGGCACAACAATTTGCGATTACGATCCCGAAGAGATAAAGAGAAAGATCTCAATAGGTACTTCTCTTGCATCTTTTGAATATAATGATCTTAAAGTAAATCTGCTTGACACACCGGGCTTATTCGATTTTGCAGCTGAAATGATAGAAGGTATCAGGGCTTCCGATACGGTCATGATAACTGTATCTGCAAAATCAGGCGTAAAGGTCGGCGCAAGAAAGGCTTATGAGGAAGCTGTAAAGCAGGGCAAGTCAAAGATGTTCGTTGTTACCAAGATAGATGACAAGGACGCTAACTTTTTCAATGTCCTCACCGAGCTTAAAACAGTATTCGGACCTACAGTTTGCCCTGTAGTAGTTCCTGTTATAAGCAATGGTCAGATCGTTGAATATGTAAATCTCATTGAGATGAAGTGTTATAAATATGACGATAAGGGCAATGCTATAGAGACAGAAATGCCTACAGCCGAGATATCCGAAAAGTTCGAATATCGTGTTGACGGACTTGTTGCAGCTGTTTCTGAGGCTGTTGCAGAGACTTCCGAGGAGCTTATGGAGAAGTTCTTTGAGGGTGAGGCATTCACTCAGAAAGAGCTTATCGACGGTATCCATGACGGTATGAACAGAGGTATCATCACACCTGTTGTATGCACATCAGCTGCTGATCTTGCAGGTATAGATATGCTTCTCAAGGAGATAGAGCTTCTGCTTCCTTCACCTAATGAAGTATATGCTGCTGAGGCTTATACAGCTACAAAGGACGTTACAGAAGTAAAGTGTGACGTTAACGATCCGCTTTCAGCGTTCGTATTCAAGACAGTTGCCGATCCGTTCGTTGGCAAGATGTCATTTATAAGAGTTATGTCAGGCAAGCTTGCTGCTAACTGTGATGTTGTAAATTCAACAACTGGTGGAGCAGAAAAGATAGGCAAGCTTTATACTCTTTGCGGAAAGAAGCAGACAGAAGTATCGGCTGCATATGCAGGCGATATCGTAGTTGCTTCAAAGATCTCCGCAAATACAGGCGATACACTTTCAGACTCTTCAAGAGTTGTTGAATTCGCTAATATGGAATTCCCGAGACCTTGCTATTCTATGGCTGTAAAGGCTAAAGCACAGGGCGATGAGGCTAAGATCTCAACAAGTATGCAGCGTCTTATTGAGGAAGATCCTACTTTGACATATGAGCAGGACGATACCACAAAGGAGCAGATACTGAGCGGTCTCGGCGAGCAGCATATCGAAGTTGCAGCTGCAAAGCTCAAGACAAAGTTTGGTGTTGAGGTAAATCTTACAGTGCCTAAGATAGCTTATAAGGAGACTATCCGAAAGAAGGTAAAGGTACAGGGAAGACATAAGAAGCAGTCAGGCGGTCATGGTCAGTTCGGTGACGTATGGATAGAGTTTGAGCCATGCGTAAGCGATACACTCGTATTTGAGGAGAAGATCTTCGGCGGTGCTGTTCCTAAGAACTACTTCCCGGCAGTACAGAAGGGACTTGAAGAAAGCGTCAGAAAGGGCGTACTTGCAGGCTGCCCTGTAGTTGGTCTGAAGGCTATACTTGTAGACGGTTCTTATCACCCTGTTGACTCTTCGGAAATGGCATTCAAGACAGCTGCTTCCATTGCGTACAAGGAAGGTCTGAGACAGGCTGATCCTGTAATGCTTGAGCCTATCGGCGAGCTTAAAGTAGTTGCTCCTGATGAAAATACAGGTGATATCATGGGCGAACTCAACAAGCGCAGAGGCAGAGTTCTCGGTATGGAGCCTGTTGGCAACGGAAATACCATGATACAGGCAGAAGTTCCTATGCGTGAGATGCACGATTTTGCAATGTATCTCCGTCAGACTACAAGAGGTCTCGGAAGCTTCACACTTGATTTCGTAAGATATGAGCAGCTTCCTGCAAATCTCCTTGCAGAGGTCATCTCAGCAGTAGGCAATGTTGAATAAGTAATAATTGGGCTGCCGCATTTGCGGCAGCCTTTTCTGTTGTATTGGGGGTTGATTTATTTTTGTCAATGTGGTATAATATAACTTGAACTATTTTTATGAAAGAAGTGTTGTTCACATGACAAAGATCACTATTTTCTCGGGCTTTCTTGGTGCAGGAAAGACCACTCTTATAAAGAAGCTCATACAGGAAGGATACAAGGGCGAAAAGCTGGTGCTTATCGAGAACGAATTCGGTCAGATAGGCATTGACGGCGGTTTCTTACAGGACGCAGGTGTTGAGATAACTGAAATGAACTCAGGTTGTATCTGCTGTAGCCTTGTTGGCGACTTCGGCAAGGCACTCGAAAAGGTACTTGCTGACTATGCTCCAGACCGTATCCTTATTGAGCCTTCAGGCGTTGGCAAGCTCAGTGACGTTATTCGTGCAGTGCAGAATATAAACGCGCATGACGTAGAGCTTGACGGCTTTACAACTGTTGTTGACGCTAAGAAGTATAAGATGTATATGAAGAATTTCGGTGAATTCTTTGATAATCAGATAACATATGCAAGCTGTCTCATACTCAGCCATACAAGCGGACTTTCACAGGATAAGCTTGATGACTGCGTAAAGAGCCTGCGTGAGAAAAACCCTGCTGCACCTATAGTTACAACTGAATGGGATCAGCTTACAGGCGCACAGCTCGTTGACGCTATGACTCAGAAGAACACTCTTGATGATGAACTCAAAGAGCTCCTTGAAGAGGCTGCACATCATGATCATCATCACCACCATTATCACGACGAAGAAGAGCATGAGCACCACCACCATGATCATGATGAGCATTGTCATCACCATGACCATGATGAAGAACACGAACATCATCATGACCACGGTCCTGACTGTACCTGCGGCTGCCATGACCATGATCACGACCATCATCACCATCACCATGCAGATGATGTATTCACAAGCTGGGGCAGAGAGACTACAAGAACCTATACTCCCGAAGAGATCACAAACGCGCTCAACGCGCTTGGTGATGAGGAGAAGTACGGTATGATACTTCGTGCGAAGGGAATAGTTGCAGGAACTGACGGAAAGTGGATACACTATGATTACGTTCCCGGAGTACCTGATGTTCGTACAGGAAGTGCAAGCACAATTGGCAGACTCTGTGTTATCGGTTCTAAGATAAACGAGGAAGCAATTGCCGAGCTTTTCAAAGCCTGAACAAACGAAAGGAGCTGTAAAACGTGCCTAATCAGGACGAATTAATACCGATATACCTGTTCCTCGGCTTCCTTGAGTCGGGAAAGACAAAGTTCATACAGGAAACACTTGAGGACAGACGCTTCAATAAGGGTGAAAAAACTCTCCTTCTCGTATGTGAGGAGGGAATTGAAGAGTTCGATATCTCAAAGATGCCGAAGAAGAATATCGTTATAAAAGTAATTGACGATAAGTCAGAGTTTACTGAGGAAAACTTCACAAAACTGCTGAAAGAGAGCGGTGCTGAGCGTATCGTATGTGAATATAACGGTATGTGGACTATGGACGAGTTCTTCAAGGCAATGCCTGACGAGACTACTATCGCTCAGGTTATGTGCTTTGTTGATGCTACAACATTCATGAACTACAATGCAAATATGAGAAGCCTTGTGGTCGATAAATTCAACAATACCGAAATGGTGTGCTTTAACCGTTTTGAGGAAAAATATGATCCTAATGAATTCCACAAGATCGTAAGGGGAGTAAGCAGAAGAGCAGAGATAGTATATGAATACTCTGACGGCAGAGTTGCATACGATGATATCGAAGATCCGCTCCCGTTTGACGTCGAAGCTGACGAGATCATTCTTGAGGATAAGGACTTCGCTCTTTGGTACCGTGATATTATGGATGAGCCTATGAAATATGACGGTAAAACCATGACTTTCAAAGCACTTACTGCAAAGAATTCCAAATTCCCTGAGAATACCTACGCTGTAGGTCGTCATATAATGACCTGCTGTGTTGAGGATATACAGTACTGCTGGCTTGTTGCTCAGGACGACAGCGGCAAAGAACCACCAAATAAGGAATGGATAACAATTACAGGAAAGATAAGTGTTCAGAAGCATAAGCTTTACCGCGGAAAAGGTCCTGTGCTCTATGTTCAGAGCTATGGAAAAGCAGAAGCTCCCGAGCAGCCTGTTGCTACATTTTATTAAAAAAATGCTCCCTTTTAGCTGGGGCAAGCGAAAGAAGTTATACGAAAAGACGGTATATAGCGGAATCGCAAATAGAACAGCCCGATACTTATGCGAGTATCGGGCTGCTTTCACATATATGCACTATCTTTGCTGTTCAAAAAGATAATAGTAGAAGAGCGAATGTTCTTGTTTTAACAGTCGCTCTCTTTTTTATCACTAATCAGAACATTTGTTTTGTAACACTTAAAAAATAATTCACTTTTTCACATCAGTTTTCAATTCCAGAACACCTGACACATTACAATCAAAATTAAGCCTTACAGGTTCAGCCGTTATGAGTTCATTAAAATAATCAAGCTGTGTTTTCTTTAGACTATATCGCCAAACCTGCTGCAAAGCGCAAAGCAATATAAACGGAGGTATTCTATGGGACATTTTATTGCAGGATTATTCGTAGGCGGTGCAGTCAGTGCGTTTGCAATGGCACTCTGCATCGCCGCAAAGACAGGTGACGATTATGAGCGTTGAAAAGCAGACGGCAGATTTCCTTTATCTGCTCTGCTGTTACATTAAAGCCAATCCCGATTGTATAGTCGCTGTAAAGGATCATAATACTGTGTCAGCAGATAAGCAGCCGCTCGCTTACTGCGATGATACCTATTATTATATCCGACCGGAAATCTATATCCCGTGTTTTCGTGCGGTCGAATATCCCGAACACAAGGTCGATATGCTTCTGATCCTTCGTAAGCTGTTTGCAATGGACTATATAAAGGTACATTGGATTCTTACGGGACAGGTGCGTTACCGTCCGTAGAAACGTGTCGGGAAAACAAGAAAGCGGTACATCACCTTGTACCGCAAGCAGCTTGATAATTTCTTGAATGAACATTTTAAGAAGGAGGCTGACAATGAACAGAAGTGATTTTGTAAAGGCTGTCGCAGCACAAAAAGACATCAGCCGCAGACAGGCATACAATAGTGTCAATGCTGTTATGGATACACTTCGCCTTCTGCTTTCAAAAGGGGAAAAAATAGAGATCGGCGGATTCGGTACATTTGAAGTTCTGACCGATCTGCACGGAGTACGTATTCCGACCTTCAAAGGCGGAAAAGCATTGAAACGTGTTCTGAATACGCCGATTGATGAGGAGAAAAAAGAGTTTTGAGTACATAGTAGCTCAATTCATTACAGACTCAATATCTGTAAGGAGGCTAAATGGATAACAAAATAAAAATGAATAACGCAGAAGCAAGCGATACAGAATATAAATTCGGTCATACGACCTATATTGTTGAATTGCATTTTTGTTTGGAATGTAAGGAAACACTGGAGGATGTAGTTAAAAGGCTGATCGTTCATGATGTAGAACGGGTAAAAAAACAGAAATAAAGCCGTGATATAAAAATACAGCGGATTTTAAAATTTAACGCTTTAAAGTCATGAATTTTATTTGAAGATGTGGTATAATATAGTTGCGAATCCGCTGTAGCTTGTCGGAAAGTGAGGATATGATGAGAGAAGATAAGATTACAGCTTTATATTGCCGCCTCTCGCAAGACGATCTCCTTGCAGGTGAGAGCAACAGCATTACCAACCAAAAGGAAATTCTGCTCAAGTATGCGAAAGAAAACGGCTTTCCGAATCCGCAGTTCTATGTGGATGACGGCTGGAGCGGAACCACCTTACAAAGACCTGACTTTATGCGAATGGTACAGGATATGGAGGACGGTAAAGTTGGCATCATCGTAACAAAAGACCTTAGTCGTCTCGGCAGAGATTATCTGAGAACCGGTGAGTACATTGAGATCATCTTTCCTGAATTTGATGTCCGGTACATTGCGATCAATGATGCAGTCGATACAGCCAAGAGCGAAAACGAACTGATGGCATTTAAAAATATTTTTAATGACTGGTTCGCTCGTGATACCTCGAAAAAAATCAAGGCTGTGTTCCGTGCAAAGGGGCAGTCAGGCAAGCCACTTTCAACACTTCCGCCTTACGGTTACAGAAAAACTGAACAGGATAAGCATATCTGAGAGATAGACGATGAATCGGCTGCGATAGTTCGGCGTATTTTCCAAATGTGTATCGAAGGCTTCGGTCCTGATCAGATTGCCAAAAAGCTATCTTCTGAAAAAGTGCTGATCCCTATAGCCTATGCTATATCCAAAGGGTACATTGCGTCAGGAAATTACAAATATCCGACAAGGTGGAATGACAGCACGGTCGTCAAGATTCTGGAGCACATGGAATATCTCGGACACACTGTCAACTTCAAAACGCATCGAAAATCTTATAAGATCAAAAAGAAGATGCAGACACCAAGAGAGGAATGGAAAATCTTTGAGAACACGCATCCCGCAATAATCACGCAGCACGACTTTGACTTGGTGCAGGCACTTCGGCAGAATCGTCGAAGGATGCAGAAATGTGAGGAACTCAATCCGTTCTCAGGCATGGTGTACTGTGCGGACTGCGGCGCAAAGATGTATCTTTGCAGGGCAAGAACCCAACCGAAAAATCAGGACCATTTGAAATGCAGTACCTATGCAAAGGATCAGTTGGAATGCAGTGCTCATTATATTAGAACAGTTGTATTGCAGGAGTTGGTTCTGAAAGAGCTTAATAAGCTTTTGGACACTATACATGAGCATGAGGACGAATTTGTTCAGTTAGCAATGGAACGTTCAGCCGTCGATCATGAATATGACCTGAAAAAGGCAAAGCGTACACTGTATAAGAATGAAAAGCGTATTGCTGAACTGGACAAGCTGTTCACAAGATTGTATAAGGATAATGTTTCCGGCAAAATTACAGAAGTATGAGCATATCACAGAGCTTACGCCTGAGATTATGCATGAGTTGATTGAACGTATCGTCGTTCATGCACCGGATAAGTCCAGTGGTCATCGTCAGCAGAAGGAGGATATTTATTTTCGCTTTCGTGTTGCTGTTGCTTCGGCGGTACTTTCAAGAAAAGACTATGATAAAAGAAGAAAGGTTGCGTAACCGTAGTTACGCAACCTAACATAAGGATTACAAAACTTCTTTTGGAACCCCCCTGTTTACAAGGGGGCATTACTTTTAACACGTATTTCAACAATGTGTTGAAATATCTGTCAACAACTTGAAAGAAAATATATAAAAAGCATATCAAGACTGTTCTTCTATCATAAGGTCACTGAAAGTATAAGGTCTTATGACTATATCATCATCACGGCAGTGTATAGTCAGAGTTGTATCCATAGTAAGATATTCAATAGGGAAATCGAAGTACATAGTATTTGACTCATTCTGTATACACTTGTTCATATCCTGTCTGAACGGCAGACATGGGCGAAATTCTGCTTCAACGTTTAATGAGGGATATGGGGCGAATGTTACTTTTTCTCTTACAGCTTTAAATGAAGTTTCAACATGGACTCCTATACGTAATTTTCCCCACGGGACGACTTTTCCGTTTGACGGAACAGGCTTGCCGTTTTCATCAAGCAGCTTTTCACCATTTACGTATACACAGTCATTTGTTTTATCTATTTTGATATCTTTCTCTTCTTTGCCTTGTATTGGGACTATAAATGGATGATTTTCGTCATCGTCTGGATTTGGATATCGGTATTGTACTCCGTAATTCGTTACTTCAGGGATAAATGATATCTGATCGGTTTTTGCAAGCCGAGGGTGCAGGCAGAAAAGCTCATATGCAGTTCCGAGAAGAACAACTGCCAACAGGATAAATGCGAAGAATATTTTTGTAAGGCGCATTTTTTTCTTGACTTTTTTCAGCGGCTCTATGTTCTTTGAAGCTGTATCAAGCTTTATATCGCCGTTTTTCATATCTTCATATACTTTTTTGCAGTCATCACATTCTGCAATATGCTTTTCAACTTCTTCCTTGCTTACATCGGAAAGTGCATCGTCACAGTACAGCGGGAGAAGGTCTTTTATTATCTCACATCTCATAGTGTTACTCCTTTCTCAGTTTTTGTTTGGCACGATAGTATGTCACTCTTGCCCAGCTTCCGTTCTTGCCAAAAAGCTGACCGATTTCATCAAAAGACATAGCACCTGTTGCTCTTAGAAGTATTATCTCTTTTTCTCGCTCAGGCAGTTCGTGTATCTGTTTGAGAATGTACATCTTAGTATCATTGCTCTCAGTCTGTTTATCGGGTGGTATGATACTGATGTCAAGTGCGGATATATCAGGCTCCTGTGAAGTGGACGGGTGATATTTCCTGCGTTTGAGCTCTGTACACCACAGATTTTTTTGCAATCTGACACAGTCATGTACAGACTGAGCATTTATTTTTGAATGTTTTTAGGGAACGCATTGCCTGCAGAAAGGTTTCCTGTGTGAGATCTTGCGCTGTATCAGGTTCACGGGTAATACTTATAAGATAGGCATAGACCTTTTGACCGTATTTTTCGTAATAGTCTTCGATCTCCTTGTTCATCCGCATCACTCCTTTCACTTTTTTAGAAGCTTCTGTAATTTAGTAACCTGAGTGAATGAAACGTTACATATTTTCAGAAAAAAATCACCGAGCCCAAATAAAGGCTCGGTGATCTTATATAATTATAGTATAAAATCAAGTAAATGGCAAGTTATTTGTATTTTTTAGTATTGAGTACTCGAATAGAATTAAGGATAAGCAGCATTGCAGTTCCTGAGTCTGCAAAGACTGCGAGCCACATATTGGGGTGACCTAAAAGTCCGAGAATAAGTACTACAGCCTTTATTGCAAGTGCAAATATGATATTCTCCATTGAAATGCGCATGGTCTTGTCAGCAATTTTCTTTGCTCTGACTACCGCATCAGGTTCGGAATTCATAAATATAGCGTCAGCAGCTTCAAGTGCGAGGTCAGAGCCACTCTGCATTGCACCGCCTACGTCTGCACCTGCAAGAACAGGTCCGTCGTTGAATCCGTCACCAACAAACATAACTGCACCGCATTCCTTTCGCATGGCTTCGATCTCTTTGAGCTTGCCGTCAGGGAGAAGGTCGCCTTTTCCACTGTCGATGCCGAGCTGTTTTGCAATGGCAGCTGCATTTTCAGATTTGTCGCCTGTGAGCATTGCTGTTCTGACTCCCATAGCTTTAAGCTGTTTTACAGCATTCGCCGAGGTCTTTTTTACGATATCGGAAACGATTATCCTTCCTTCGATCCTGCCGTCAACTGCAATATATACAACACTGCCGAGCGGTACTTCTTTATCATTGACTGTGATATTATTTTCTGACATAAGACGTTCATTGCCGCAGATAATATTCTTACCGCCGATAACAGCAGTAACGCCTCGTCCTGCAATTTCTCCTGATTTTTCTGCTTCTGTAAGCTTTGCACCATTCTCGCGACAGTATTCAACGATGCTTTCTGCAACAGGGTGAGTTGAGTATTGCTCACAGCTTCCGCATATTGAAAGCAACTCGTTTGAACTCATATCGCCGTATGATACTATTTCTGTTACTGTGAAGCAGCCGTCTGTGAGAGTTCCTGTCTTATCGAATGCAATAGCATTTACTTTGCCCAGTGCTTCAATGGCATTTCCGCCCTTGAAGAGTATGCCCAGCTTTGAAGCTGCACCGATACCCGAGAAGTACGCAAGAGGCACGCTGAGAACAAGTGCGCAGGGACAGCTTATAACGAGAAATGTAAGTGCAGAATATACCCATTTGCTCCAGTTGCCTGTGATAAGCGAAGGAACGATGGCTGTCAGAAGAGCTGTAGCGATAACGATAGGAGTATATACCTTGGCAAAGCGTGTGATAAATCGGTCGATGTGAGGCTTTTCTGCGGAAGCGTCCTCGACTGCCTGTGCTATCTTTGATATCATGGAGTCATCGGCAGCAGCAGTTGCTTTCAGTGTGAATGTTTCAGAAAGATTTATACAGCCTGAGTGTACTTTGTCGCCTTTATGAACGATGAGCGGAACGGGTTCACCATTTACAGCTGAGGTATCTATTTTTGACTCGCCCGACTCTATTATTCCGTCGGCAGCTATTCTTTCGCCTGGTTTTATTCGGAGTATATCACCGACTTTGATATTATCTGAATCAACTCTGATAAATTCACCGTTTACGAGCACATCTGCTTCTTTTACTTTGTATGCCGCAACATCGGTTATAGCCTTGCGGCTGCGTGATACAGCGTAATCCTCAAAAAGCTCTCCTATGCGGAAGAAAAGTACAACTCCAACAGCCTCTGCATATTCACCGAGAGCAAATGCTCCGATAGTCGCAACTGTCATAAGGAAATTTTCATCGAATAGGTTCTTGTTTTTGAGGTTTTTTAATGTAGCTTTAAGAACATTGAAGCCGAGAATAAGGTATGCAATAACATAAAGACTTACTGTCAGCGGCTTTATATCAATGAATTTGTCGCATATGACCGCTGCTGCAAAAAAGGCTATACCTATTACAAGAGTCAATATCTCATGTGAAAGACTTTCGTGACTTTCGGCGTGATCGTGAGTATGTTCATGAGAATGTGCTTTTTCATGGTTGTGTTCATGTTCATGGTCATGTCCGCAGCAGCACTCTTCACTGTGATGATGTTCATGCTCATGTTTTGGGTGATGTTCATGTTCGCAGTCACATTCATCATCGTGATGATGATGTCCATGATCATGACCACAGCAGCATTTCTCACCGTGATGATGTGAGTGAGTTTTTAATTCTTTTTCAATAGGGGAGATGACAACACCTGCTTCTATTGACGAAGCGACTTTGTTTATTTCAGTTAAAAGTTCATCAGTGAGTTCACCTTTTATTTTAAACTTTTTCATGGGGAAGTTCAAAACAGCTGACTCTATACCCTCAAGCTTGTTTATGGCTTCTTCGATCTTTGCACCGCAGTGAGCGCAGTCAAGATTTGATATCGAAAAGATCTTCTCCATAAAGTCACCATCCTTTCAAACATATGAATATCTGTTCATATGTTTAATATATCATATTTTGAGATGTTTGTCAATAGGTAAGGTTATAATATTGCAAATTTTCTTTTTTGATGATATAATTTTGATAACACGATGCAATTATGTTATAAATGACTAACTACATAAAAAATAATTTTGAAATTTTTCGTCTTTTTGGGCATCTGAAAACACTTATATATGAAAGCTTTCACAGGAGCTTCAGAGGAGCTTGCAAGTCAGGGAGATATTCCTGCCTCTGATAACCGAAAAGGAGTGATATATAATGGATGCCGATACGAATTTCATCAGCGGAGGTGACGGAGCAATTTTTACTTCTTTTACAAAGAAAGATAGGATCAATGAAGCGGATAGTACCGTAAATGAATTAATAGCAAGCTGCAAGACATCGAAAGAGAGTCTGAGCCGGCTGTACGTTATGTTCAAGGATACGGTATTTGCCGTTGGATTTGGTATAACCTCTGACTATCATCTTGCTGAGGACTGCGTGACCGAGACCTTTGTAAGACTAACGCAGGTAAAACATTTTTCCGCCAAAAAAGGGGACGGCAAGGGATTTATAATCACTATAGCCCGCAACGTTGCATTTGAGCTTCGCCGAAGATACAAGAAAGAGATAACGAATTTTATAATACAGAGCTACGGCGAAGCAGAAAAGACTGTCGAGGACAGTATTTACATAAATCAGCTTCTAAAGCATTTAAATGAAAAGCAAAGGGAAACTGTCATTCTGAAATGCTGTGCAGAGCTTACTTTCAAGCAGATAGCGCAGGTAATGAAATGCCCTGAGACAACAGCGAAATCAAGGTACAAGAAAGCAATAACCATTTTACAGGAAAAGGCAGGTGAAGATCAGTGAAAAAGAAAAATGATATAGTGGGAGATCTGGAATTTGAGAAGCTGCTTAAGGACAAGATGAACGAGCTTTCGTCCTCTGTGGACTGTTTTGATAAGATCTCCGCAAGAGCTTTTCCTGAGAACGATTCGGATTTTTCCGACAGCGAGTTTACCGTAAGAGACCTTGAAAATGTTACGGGCAGACGCAAGGCAGTGCCTGTGCTGAAATGGACAGCAGTAGCTGCGGCAGCGGTATTGTTTGTGGGGATACTTTCCCGGACAGCGTTCGTACAGGAATTCATTTCAAATATCGGCAAAGATAACGATAGCCGGTATAGGTCGATATTAGCGGAAATATCAGAAGAAAACATTGAACACACTTATAAAATATATGATATGCCGCTGAAAGAATACATTGAAAAGGACGTTCTGATCACGCCGTATTACAGCTGCCCGTTTTATGAAGATGAGAAAGACGATATCAATGTACGCATATATATAAGAATGTACAACGAACTGCCGACAAACCAGATCTATGCAGTTGAATATGCAGGCGATTACGACAAAAACAATATACTTGCCGTTGCAGAATCGAAAGCCAAATTCACTGATTCAGACTTTGAGAAGCTTGGACTATATGATGTTTTAGATGACAACCTGACACAGTACACAGTCAACAAAGAATTTTTTGGAAGTAAAAGAGATGATGTGCTTGACGGTGACGGTCAGAAAGTAATGGCTGCTTCTTTTATGTACGATCATTTATTCAAGTATAATGATAACGTAGATCTGCTGTACACCGAGGTATTGTACTGTAATTATATGAAAGATAACCGTCAGTATTTTTACGATATGGCTGCTACAGCTATTGACGAAGAGACAGGTCAGCGTTATTTATTTGAAATGCCTGACGAAAAAGATATGTGGAACTGTTCCGTTTATTTTAACGGTACATCGGTAATGCCAAAAGAAGATCATTCTTTGTTCATGCGTAAAAAATATTTTACAAGTAAGCCGAATGACGAAAGCAACGGCAGTTCTCTGAACTATTATAAACCATATGCCAATGTTGGTGAAGATATTTTGGACGGTGGTTTAGATCATCTGGAAATCAAAAACTATCCTAACGGCGATTATGCAATGGATAATTCGGAATTACAGCAGTTCAATCAGTTTACTGACAATAATGACAGTGACAGCAGCAAATTTAATTTATTCGGCTTCTCCCTTGAGTTCACTTCAGAAGGTGACGATGAGTACATCGGTGAACGTGTGCTTGATACACCTGCTTGTGCTTATTCAAAGAAAAGCATGAAGATATATACCGCAGGAGTAAGCTTCCTTATGTATTCTTCTTACAGTGACCCGTATATTGGCATAAAAATAGCAGGCAGTGATAATATATTAAAGATACACAGAAACGATATATGCTATGATATAGATAATTCAGAAGATACTATCAATGCCGAAAATGCACAGATACAGTCAGCTATAGAAGATAATTATAAAAGTCAGGTTGAAGCTAAAAAGAATTATGAAGAAATGCAAAAAGATCAGTTGATCGGTGATTAAAAGCTTACGGCAACTCGCTGACGTTTAAGCTGAATTGCAAAAGAAAGATAAGATACAGCCCTTCGTTTATACGAGGGGCTGTTTTTTTGCAAAAAAGTGCTGCCTGTAACGGATTGGATTACAGACAGCTGAGTGAGGAAGTGATTGGGTGTATATTTTCGACTGATAGACCAGTCTGGGATCATGCAACTGTTTTTATCTCTTTCCTGTGTACAACAGGTTCGGATAGATTTTTTCTGAGAGTATGCTCAAAAGCAGCCATATTTATCAGGAGTGCTCCTATCCATGCAGAAGCCTCAGCGTATGCTGTAGCTCTGAAGCCGACTGTTGATATGAACAGAGCGATGACAGCAATTCTAAGTGCCATTTCAGCTATTCCTGATATCATAGGGATAAAAGGTTTTCCGAAGCCCTGACAGCCGTTTCTGAATACGAAAAGGAAATCAACAGCAAACAGGAATATTCCGCATACAGGGAGATATGTCTTGGCAATAGCAACAGGTTCTTCACCGTTTAACATGATCTTTGCAAGTGCTTCGGGGAAGAATACCATTACCGAGCCAAGTAAAACGTATGAGATAGTTGAGATAGCAAGGCATACATGGAGCCCTTCGCGTATGCGGTCAAATCTCTTTGCACCGTAATTCTGGCTCGTGAATGCCGACATTGTAAATCCTGCTGTGCAGGCAGGCTGCATAAAGAGAGTGAGGAATTTGCTGCAAGCCGAGTATGAAGTAGTATAAGCGACTCCCAAGCCGTTTACAAAATACTGTATTACCATACAGCCAACAGCTGTAATTGAGTTCATAAATGCCATAGGCAGACCGTTTTTGAAAAGTTCACCGTAAAGCTTGCCGTTGCCGCGGAAATCCTCTTTTGTCACATTGAGTTCTTCTATTTTGCGTATTCTGAGCCAGCAGATGAATGCAGACATTATCTGCGAGAATATGGTAGCTATAGCAGCTCCCTCAACGCCTGTTTTCAGTACAAATATGAAGAAGCTGTCAAGGCAGATATTGACTATGCTTGATATGATGATCGCAATGAACGGAGTTTTGCTGTCTCCAAGTGCGCGGAGAATACATGAGCAGAGGTTATAAGTGATAGTTGCGATAAGACCACCGAATATGAAGTAGCCGTATACAAGACCGTCGTGCATTATAGCTTCATTTGTTCTCAGAAGATGCAGTACAGGCTTCAGGAATGAGATACTTACTGCTGTGAGGATAATACCAATAATAAAGCAAAGCATTGCCGATGAAGCTACAGAACGTCTCAGCTTTGAATAGTCCTTTGCACCGAAGCTCTGGGCGATGATAACTGAGAAGCCGTTGGCAAGTCCCATGGAGAAGCCGAATATCAGAAAAGTAAGAGATGACATATTTCCGACTGCCGCAAGAGCATTGTCGCCAAGACCTTTTCCGACGATAGCTGTATCAGCGATGGTATATAACTGCTGGAGCATATTTGTCAGCAGCATCGGAAAATAGAATTTAAGTATTAGACCTGTAACTTTTCCCTGGGTAAGATCATTTGCTTTTGCCATAAAACTCCTCCTTTACAGCTATATCACGTTGTTTTTATTTGTTCTTCATTGCCTTTATTATAGTCGAACAAACAAAGAAATTATATCAGAAATATTGCATTTGTATCAAAAATAGGATATAATAGGATTACAGCAAATAATGGGAATAAGACCGCAATTTTTGAATTTGGGGGGAGTTTATGAAAACAGACCGTGATCTGAATTACAGGCTTTATATACAGAAAAATGACGGCTTTATGCGAAGTCCCTTTGAACGTGAGCTGAGTGTTTACCGAATGGTCCAGGCAGGAGACATCGAGGGTATAAAAAAGAGATTTGAGATCATACGCAGGAATTTTTTCGAGGGAAAAGGCACACTTTCCAATGATCCCGTGCGTAATGTGATGTATCATTTTGTAACGGCTGTTGCACTGGTGGCGAGGTTCTGCATTGAGGGCGGAATGGCACTTAATACTGCATATACCCTCAGCGATATCTATATACAGCGTGCGGACAAGCTCAACGATGCGGAAAAAATAATCGACCTTCTTGGAGAGATGCAGCTTGATTTTACAGAGCGTATGCGTACACTTAAAAAAGAAAATGTAGTATCCCTTCACGTTAGAAGATGTATAGATTATATTTATGAGCACCTTCATGAGGAACTTACGCTCACACTGCTTGCAGATCATGTAGGACTCAATCCCTCATATCTGTCAAAGCTTTTCTCAAAGGAAAAGGGAATGAGCATAAAGAGTTTTATAATACAGGCGAAAGTATCAACGGCAGAAAATCTTTTGAGATATTCTGATTTTTCGTGCCTTGAGATATCGCTTGCTCTTGGTTTTTCGTCACAAAGCGCGTTCATAAGCGTATTTAAGAAGATAAACGGCATTACTCCGAAAAAGTTCAGAGAACTTCATTATCTGGACGTTATGGAACAGAATAAATAACGAGGTGCAAATATGGTTTTAAAGAACAAAAAGTCTGATCTTATGGCATCAGTGCTTGTAACTGTTATCGTATCGCTATTGGCTGTAATAGGTTTATACTGCCATGAACCGTGGTTTGACGAAGCACAGGCTTATCTGTTGGCAAGGGACACCTCATGGCATGACGTTTTGATGCGCTGGACGCATTATGAGGGACACCCTCCCATGTGGCATTTCCTTTTAAAGATCGCAATATCCCTTGGTTTATCTTTTGAAACAGCCATTAAATCAGTAAACTTTATATTTGTTGAAGCTGTAATTCTGCTTATACAGTTTCGCTCGCCATTCAGCAGGATAACAAAAAATATCATACCACTGAGTTTTTTTCTTCTTTATCAGTACAGCGTTATATCCCGTCCGTACATGATGCTTACCTGTTCATGTCTACTGGCTGCAATGTGTTATAAGGACAGGCATGAAAAGCCTTTAAGATACTGTCTTGCACTTATATTTATATGTACTATACACTCATACGGAATAGCATTTGCAGGCGGAATAGTTATAGCTGATATGGTCGGCGAAGCTATAAGACAGCGCAGTATAAAGAAAATGTGTGCAGATGTCATATCCAACCAAAAGCTTATGATATGCTATATCGTACTTTTAGCTTCTGCACTGACGATGATCGCAGATATCATGCCTCATTCAGATACATATGCCGTAAAACAGTCAGTGGGCGGACAGCACAATTATGCTGCTTGTTATTTGTTCAGCTGGCTGCTTATACCGTCAGAAAATCTCTTTACTTCGTTCTCATCGGAACTTCTTTACATGAGAGATGAAGTAAATCCTATTGGAGAAGTTATTGCCGCAGGAGCGATATCGTTGCTTATATGGGCTGTTTTATTTGCTATATGCAAAAAAAGACGCATGATCGCGGAGCTTTTTATACCTTACGCTTTCATTGCCGTACTAACAGCTATCCATATCAATCCGCACCATTTTGGTATATTCTTTATGTATATGCTGTTTATTTTATGGACAGCAGCAGATAAAGAACCTGTAAAAATAAGCGAATTTACTAATATCGCAGAAAAAGCAGGTCTATCGGTTTCTTTCACAAAAAAGATAATTATTGGAGCAGCAGCTGCATTTTCGGCAATTAATATTTATTGGGACGCTTTAAGCTTTTACCATGAGATAAAGCTTCCATACGATCCTGCACCTGCACTTGCTGACTGGGTAAAGGAAAACAGACTTCAAGACAAAAAGATACTCACCACATGGTCAAAGAATGATTTATATTTGGTAAATGCTTCAAGTATTGCCGCAAATGCGTATTTCGACCATAGTATTTATTATGATCTTAATTATGATCTTTCATTTATCAGCCATGTAGTAATTGACGATAATGAAAAAGAAAAGGTGCTCGATAAATGGAAAAAAGTGGGCGAACCTGATCTTATAGTATGCGACGGACCTCAGGAAACATCTTTTATATGTGATGAGCTTGGATTTGAAGATGATTATATCGCTCAGGCATATGTCGGAAAGGCAAAAAGGATATTCAAAGATAAATGTGATGAATATAATGTATATGTAATGTGTACTAAGGATACTTACAAGGAGATCTACGGCAAGGAATATGAAGTACCGAAATATTGAAAAAGCTGTATTTATATCCCGTCCCAACAGATTTATCGCAGAAGTGATGATAAATGGCGAAAGAGAGACAGTACACGTAAAGAATACGGGAAGATGCAGGGAACTTCTAAGGGAAGGCGTTACAGTTTACCTTGAACGTTCGGACAATCCTGCAAGAAAGACAAAATATGACCTTGTTGCTGTTGAAAAGCTCCGTGACGGACTTCACCCCCTGCTTGTGAACATGGATTCACAGATACCAAACTCGGCAACTGAGGAATGGCTGAAAAGCGGAAAGCTATTCTCTGAGCAGGCTGTGATACGCCGTGAATGTACATACGGAGCATCACGATTTGACTTCAGGATAGAGGAAAACGGAAAGGCATCCTTCCTTGAAGTAAAAGGCGTTACCCTTGAAAATAACGGTATCGCACTTTTTCCCGATGCTCCCACAGAACGCGGAGTAAAGCATATAAATGAGCTTATACGTGCAGCAGGCGAAGGATACGGAGCATATCTGCTGTTCGTTATACAGATGAAGGAAATAAAGGAATTCCGACCTAATGATGTAATGCACAGGGCGTTTGGCGATGCACTGAGAGCTGCACAGAAAGCAGGAGTAAATATCCTCGCATACGATTGTATCGTTGAACCCGAAAGTATAGTTATCGACAATCCAATTATCGTGAGAACGGAGCTTTAATATGAACTGGAAAAACCTATTATGTGAAAAGCGCAGAAGGAGCTATTCTACAACTTCTGTGAGTACAGATACACGAAATGAGTTTCAGCGTGATTATCACAGGATAATCGGCAGTGCTTCATTCAGACGCCTGCAGGACAAGACACAGGTATTTCCTCTTGACAGGGGAGATTTTGTTCGTACTCGTCTGACTCATTCACTTGAAGTATCATCGTTTGCAAAGTCTCTCGGACAGATGATATTCCGCAATATATTGCAATACGGAAAGGATAAAGATCTTTCTTATGAGGATATAGACAAGATATGCAGCGTACTTGAATGTGCGGGACTTATCCATGACATCGGCAATCCACCTTTCGGACACTTCGGAGAGGATTATGTCCGCGACTGGTTCAGAAAAAATCTGAATAAGCTTGAATTTGGCGGCAAAAAGATAGACGAGCTTCTTACGCCTCAGATGCTCAATGATTTTTATCATTTTGAGGGCAACGCACAAGCACTCAGACTTCTTACAAAGCTGCATTTCCTTGTTGACGAAAATGGTATGAACCTTACCTATACTCTGCTGAATACTATAATAAAATATCCTGTCTCATCTACAGAGATCAACAAAAAGAGCGGAAATATCAAGGACAAGAAAATGGGATATTACTATGCAGATAAGGATATATTTGAGGACATAGTAAACAGCACAGGAGCTGTAGACTGCCGACACCCTCTTGCATTCATTCTTGAAGCAGCAGATGATATCGCTTATAAGACCGCTGATATCGAGGACGCCGTGAAAAAGGGATTTGTGAGCTACGGCCAGTTGTTATATGATCTGAAAAAAGAATATATCGCTAAATGCGCTGATAATGAAGAATGTGAGGAGTACTGCAAGGCAGTTAAAAAGCTTGAGGACTATTACAGTCAGGCAAATGAAAAAGGTATTTCATCACCTGAGCAGAATGCGGTCCAGCGCTGGATAATCTACGTACAGGGCGTTCTTTTAAGATGTGCGGCTTTCGGCTTTACAAGCAACTATAAGGAAATAATGGAAGGAAGCTTTCCTAAGGAACTTCTTGCTGTCTCGCATGGAAATGCTCTTGCATTTGCACTTGGAGATATAGCAAGCAGATATGTTTTTCAGTCAAAGGACATATTCAAGCTTGAAATAGCAGCAGGGGAGATATACGAATTTCTTCTGAACAAGCTGACGAAGGCTGCTATGGTGTATGATACAGACCTTGAAAGCTCAGCCATAGAGCAGCGAATAATGAAGATCGTTTCCGAGAATTATATACGTGCGTATAAGACCTATTCCAAGGGAAAACAGGAGAATGAAAAGCTTTATTTAAGGCTTATGCTGGTCACGGATTTTGTCTGCGGCATGACAGACGGCTATGCACAAAAACTTTACAGGGAGCTGAGTGGAATTGAGTGAAATTAAGAAGAACAATAAGCTTAAAAAGCGTATCTTCGATATTATTCAGATCGGAAACAAGTATGATTTCCCCAGCAGAGCTTTTGATTTCCTTATAGTAACTGTTATCATTCTGAATATCCTCACTGTTTTTCTCTCAACATTTGACGAGTTGTCAAGGTTCAAGACCGGCTTTAAAATAATCGAGGGAGTTACTGTACTTATCTTCTGTATTGAATACGTACTCAGAATATGGACAGCTGATTTGCTTTATCCAAAGCTTGGCAAATTAAAGGCAAGAATGAGATTTCTGATATCCTTTGACGGTATAGTTGATCTTCTTACGATACTTCCATTCATATTCCTTGACGGTTTTATCGTATTCAGAATGTTGAGAGTTGTAAGGATATTTCACCTTTTCAGAGTCAATGCCCACTATGACTCATTCCACGTTATTACAACAGTCCTTATCGAGAAGAAAAATCAGATCTTTTCATCTGTTTTCATTATTATCGTACTCATGCTGGCTTCATCTCTGGGCATCTACAGTGTTGAGCATGAAGCGCAGCCCGAGGTGTTCAGCAATGCTTTTTCGGGAATATGGTGGAGCGTTTCAACGCTTCTTACTGTTGGATACGGCGATATCTATCCTGTAACTGTTATAGGTAAGCTTATAGGAATATGTATAGCTTTCCTTGGTGTGGGAGTGGTTGCTATCCCAACAGGTATCATCAGTGCAGGTTTTGTTGAGCAGTACACAAAAAATCAACAGTCAGATGTCAGATTTCCTGATATAAAAGAAGTCGGTGAGATACTTATTGACCGCAAAAGCGGCTTTTCGGGAATGAGTGTATTGGATATAAGAGAAAAGTACAGTTTAAGCATACACGTTATCCTGAGAGGTGAGCTTACTATCGTTCCGGTTGACAGTGTAAAGCTTAAAATGAATGATATTCTTATTGTAAAAAGCGAGAAGATAGACAAGTCAAAAAAATAATAAAAATATAAAAATACGAGCGTTATTTGTACACTTTTGACAGATAACGCTCTTTCTTATTGACATGGTTTTATATAAGTGGTATAATTGTATTGCGAGAATAATTGGGTTATTATTTGAGCGATGCCGCAGTTGATATCTGCACACGATCAGCTGAGGCGATTTCTTTGTAACGGACAGATCAGAAAAGCTGTATTCATAGGCGAATACAGCTTTTGTCCATTTCAGAAGCCAAGTTCCTCATAATCCTCGCGGATAAACCTGTGATAAGATGCGTGGATATGCCCGTCCATTTCTTCTTCCTCGGATATACAGTAGTAATACTCATCGGGTGTCATATCGGGAAAGAAAACGAGATAACGGAATTCCTCATTGTTCAGCTCAGTCACAGAAACATTTGCCGAAGCTTCCTTAAATATACCGAGTATCGTTTCCGTATCGGCATGACCTCTGACCGCTTCAACAAGCTTTGCCATGAACTCATTGCCGCTGCTGTGCTCACTGACATAAGCAGTTCCCTCCGCAGGGATAGTTATGCAGAAACCGTTATGGGTACTGCGGAAAGAGAGACTACCAAGCTTTTGAGCCACACTGTCAGCAAAGCTTTCCAGAAGCTGTGACAGTTGCGCAGTGTCATTTATTCCGATAAGATGACAGAGTGTGGCGTTTGTATAATTAAGGCTCATGGGACGCTGATCGTAGCCGAGCTTCAGCTGAGCCTCATATATATTATCGCATATATTCTTTTCAAGTCTTTCAAAAGTCATAGATATTACCTCCATTGCTAAGTATAACATATAATTTGTAATAAATCAACATAAAAGAAACGGTCTCGAAAGAGACCGTTTTTGTTTATGCAATTTCAAACTGTGAATTGTAGAGCTGTGCGTAAAATCCGTTCTTTTCGAGAAGTTCTTCGTGATTGCCCTGTTCTATGATATCGCCGTCCTTCATAACGAGTATGATATCGGCATTTTTGATAGTTGAAAGTCGGTGTGCGATAATAAAGCTTGTTCTGCCGTTCATAAGGCAATCCATAGCGTCCTGTATCAGCACCTCTGTACGTGTATCAACAGAAGATGTTGCTTCATCGAGTATCATTACCTTAGAGTCTGAAAGGATAGCTCTTGCAATGGTGAGGAGCTGTTTCTGTCCTTGAGATACGTTGCTTGCGTCCTCATTAAGTACCATATCATAGCCGTTTGGAAGTGACTTGATGAAGTGGTGAGCGTGAGCGGCTTTAGCAGCAGCAATGACTTCTTCATCTGTGGCATCAAGTCTGCCGTAGCGGATATTTTCCATGATAGTGCCGTTGAAAAGCCATGTATCCTGTAAAACCATGCCGAAGTTCTTTCTCAGTTCGTAACGCGGTATCTTTCGGATATCAGTTCCGTCAAGGGAGATCGTTCCGCCGTTTACATCATAGAAGCGCATCAGCAGCTTTACCATTGTAGTTTTTCCAGCACCTGTAGGACCGACTATGGCTATCTTCTGTCCTGCCTTGATATCAGCACTGAAATCACCGATGATAATTTTATCCTTGTTGTATCCGAATGAAACGTGGTCAAAGCTTACGTCGCCGACTACATTTTCAGGGATAACAGCGTCAGCAGGTATCTGCTCTTCCTCCTCTTCTTCAAGGAATTCAAATACTCTTTCAGCAGCCGCTGTCATGGACTGTACCTGATTTATGACCTGAGCTATCTGCTGTATCGGCTGTGTGAACTGTTTTACATACTGAATGAATGCCTGTATGTCACCGATACCGATAACGCCCTTGATTGCAAGAAGTCCTCCTGAGATAGCAACGCCTGCATAGCCGAGGTTTCCGACAAACTGCATTATAGGCATCATTATACCCGATATGAACTGCGATTTCCATGCCGATTTATAGAGCACGTCGTTGGTGTCACAGAAATCTTTCAGTGTTTCCTCTTCTTTATTGAAAGCCTGAACTACTGTGTGTCCGCTGTATGTTTCTTCAACGAGACCGTTTATATGTCCCAGGTATTCCTGCTGAGTGCGGAAGTGTTTTTGTGACTTCTTTATAACAAGTGAGAGAAGTATTGCTGAAATAGGAAGGATAACTATTGAAATAAGCGTCATAAGAGGGGATATCGAAAGCATCATCACCAACGTACCCACAAGAGTAGCAACAGAAGTGATTATCTGCGTGATACTCTGATTGAGAGTAGTACCCATAGTATCAACATCATTTGTGATACGTGAGAGTACTTCGCCGTAGGTTCTGCTTTCAAAATAGCCCATTGGCATACGTGCTATCTTTTCGGATATATCCTTTCTCAGTCTGTAGGATATCTTCTGTGATATTCCCGTCATTATCCAGCCCTGAGCAAAGCTTACAACTGAGCTGAAAATATAAAGTCCAAGAGTAAAGAGAAGTATCTTGCCGATGTATCCGAAGTCGATACCGCCTGTACCTGCGATCTTGCTCATAAGTCCGTCAAACAGCGCGTTTGTAGCCTTTGCCATTATCTTAGGACCTGCAACAGAGAATACAGTAGCCACAGCTGCAAGTATCATTACAATGAAAATAGCTATTTTATATGCTCCAAGGTAGGATATGAGTTTTTTCATCGAACTTTTGAAATTCTTTGGCTTTTCGCCGGGAGCAAATCTGCCTCCGCCGCCCATATGTCCTCGCGGACGCTGTACAGGCATACTACTTTTATTGTTTTCACTCATTATCTTCACCTCCCATGCTCTTTTTCAGTTCTTCCTCGGAAAGCTGAGAGCCTGCTATCTGCTTATAGGTATCACAGGACTTCATAAGCTCTTTGTGAGTACCCTTGCCGACTAATCTGCCTTCATCAAGAACGATTATCTGATCGGCATTCATGATAGTGCTGATACGCTGAGCAACTATGATAACTGCTGAATTTTTAACGTATTTTTTAAGCTCTTTTCTGAGCGCAGCATCAGTTTTCATATCAAGAGCCGAGAAGCTGTCATCAAAAATGTATATTTCAGGTTTCTTGACGATAGCTCGTGCAATGGCAAGACGCTGCTTCTGACCACCGGAAACGTTGCTTCCGCCCTGTGATATGGCTCTTTCAAAGCCATTTTCGTCATTTGATATGAATTCCATAGCCTGAGCGATCTCAGCAGCTTTTGCAAGCTCTTCATCTGTAGCATCAGGCTTGCCGAATTTAAGGTTAGAGCTTATAGTACCAGAGAAAAGCACACCTTTCTGCGGCACAAGACCTATCCGGCATCTCAGGTCGGACTTGCTGAGTTCGCGTACATCTACGCCGTCAACAGTTATGCTTCCCTCAGTAACATCATAAAAACGTGGGATAAGATTGATAAGAGTAGATTTGCCGCAGCCCGTACTGCCTATGATAGCTGTTGTCTTGCCAGACTCTGCCGTAAAGCTTATATCGCTTATAGCATTGTCATCGGCATTAGGATACTTGAACGAAACGTTATTGAAACAGACTGTTCCTGTAGGAGCAGTTATTGATTTAGGAGCTTCGGGTTCGAGTACAGTTGTATCTGTTTTGAGTACTTCGTCTATTCTGTCAGCCGCAACTCCTGCACGAGGGAGTATGACCGACATTACCGTAAGCATAAGGAATGACATTACTATCTGTATGGAGTAGCTGATAAATGCAGTCATCGCGCCTACCTGAAGATCGCCTGTGTCAACTCTGTGAGCCGATACCCATACGATAGTCAGTGAAACACCGTACATAACCAGCATCATACCGGGAAGCATAAATGTCATTACTCTGTTGGTGAAGAGCTGAGTTTTCATAAGATCGGTATTGGCTTTGTCAAAGCGTTTTTCCTCTTCCTTTTCACGTCCGAAAGCTCTTATTACACTGAGACCAGTCAGTATCTCGCGTGATATAAGGTTGAGACCGTCCACAAGCTTCTGCATGACTTTGAACTTAGGCATAGCGATTATCATAAGAACAAGAATGAACATTAGGATAATAGATACGGCAGCAATGATTATCCAGCCCATATGTGCGCCTGTATTAAGGACCTTTATAACTCCTCCGATACCGAGTATAGGTGCATACATGAGTACTCTCAGCAGTACAGCCGTTACGTTCTGTATCTGCTGTACATCGTTTGTGCTTCGGGTTATAAGGGAGGCTGTTGAGAATTTGTCTATCTCGGTATTTGAATACCCTACGACCTTCCTGAATATTTTTTCGCGCAGATCACGACCTATACCTGCACCTGTACGCGCTGCAAAATAGCCTGCACCGATCGAAGCAGCAAGCATAAGAAAAGCCATGCCCAGCATTTTAAGTCCCTGCATCCACAGATACTTCTTCTGTATGCTGTCTACGTCAACTCCTGCGGCTTTATCGGCTGAAATGGCATAAGAAATGCCCATTGACTTCATGGTATTGCTGCCGACTTTTGAGACGGTTTCTTCAAGCTGACTGCGGAGAGTTGATATCTGTTCGGTATCAAGCATACCATTTTTTATAAGTCCCAGCATTATAGGGCGCATATCCACATATGTAGTCATAACGCCGTTTTCGTTCTTTGCTTCAAATGTTTTCAGGTCAAGGTGCATATTCTCACTTATCTCATCGAGAGTAAGACTGTCGATGTCAAGTCCTTCGGGAGACTGCTGCGGAGATTTTGCCATAGAGTCTTTCAAAGTTGCCTTAAATCTCTCCTCACTCATATTGCCGGTCTGCTGAGACAGGGCAACAGGTACGAGAAATTCCTCGGTCGAGCTTTCAAGCTCTTTGTCGGAAGCCTTTCTCTCATATATGTCGCCGTTCTGAGAGTATAAGCTTTCCCACTTTTGTTTTTCACTGTCCGTCATGAACAGCGTAGAATACAGCATATCTTCCGAAGTCATCTTTTTGGGAAGAATATACTCCACACCGTGGTTCTGGATACCAATGTCTATCATATCAGATGTGTACTGCGGAAGTGAAAGGTCACAGTATGCCTGTACTCCGAGAAAAACAAGAATGATAAGGACGATATGCCAGTAAGGTGCCATATTCAGGATTATTCTCTTCATTTTATCCTCCTTGGTTGATATATCAGCGTTTATTATACATTAATAGGTTATAAAAGTCAAATAAAAAAATTTTCCTCATTTTCAGTGGTCGAAAGTTGATCATTCAAGTATGTCTTTGAGTTTTTCGTAGTTAATCTTTACGCCGTAATCAAGTTCAAGGCTGATCTTCTCAGCTGCGAGGAGATGAAGCCGTTGTATAAATCCCTCCATTTCAGTGATAAGTGCCTGTGTTCGGCATATGTTCCTGCGAAAGGCAGTTTTTTCCTTGCCGTTTGCACTTCGGTATTCTTCGTTTCGCTGTGAAAGCCTGTATTTGAGCTGTTCATAATACGGCACAGCATATTTTTCCTCAAGTACCCATAGGGTATCGGGGGTATAGCGATGAATGTACATAATTGCCTTGAATGTTTTTTTGTTTCCTGAGGTAAACTGCCAGTATATAGGGCGATTGCGGTATATCTGATTGTGTTCTTTAAAGAAGCTTTTTCTGAGATAATTGTGTATCACTTCACGGCCATCGCCGCTGCCGCCCAGTGTTTCAGCAATAAAGGAAAGGTTTTCTTCCAGTGTTTCCTTTCCGTAGGCTTTTTCGACAAAGCTTATGACAGCAGCCGTAAGTCCGCTGTCAGCAGAGTTTATTGTCATTATATTATCTTCGCAGGGGATAATAGTAGAATATGCAGAGGAGTCCCAACTGCCGCCTGCGTAGCAGAGTCCCTCACGGTCAAGCGAATAACGACCGAAAATACAGCCTACAGCGTAGCTTATCAGGCTTTTTATCTCTCTTTGGAGATCAGCTCTGCGTACAGTAATGTCCTCGTCTTTTACCTCAGGCGTGATTTCGGCTTCAAGACCATAGGCTGAGATAAAATAACTGTTGAGCTTTTCTTCATTTTCTTTAAGTTTGTCGAAACGCTCATTGCAGACTTTTTCCCAGTCCTTGAATTTATCTGATATCAGTTTTGACATGATAATGCTCCTGTATTTGATTTGTTATTATTATAACATACTTTTATTGATAAATCAATGTTTACAGAGTGAATAGATGTGAAAATCCAATTACGATCTTACCATGCTCATAATTGACAATGACAGCATTTGGCGTTATAATAATTGAGCAGATATTAATAAAACAGTTGATAAAAAGTTGATTTTTCGGTTTTACAATCATAGGGAAAGGAGCGGGAAAATATGTACAGTATACTTATCGCAGATGATGAAAAGGACGTTGTAGGATTATTGAAGGACTATTTTGAGCTTGAGGGTTACTGTGTATATACGGCATACAGCGGTTCGCAGGCTGTTGAAGCAGTATCGAAATCACCCGATATAATACTCCTTGATGTGAATATGCCTGACGGGAATGGCTTTGAAGTGTGTCAGAAAATAAGGGATCACGTAAGCTGTCCTATCCTTTTTCTTACTGCAAAGGTCGAAGACGAGGACAAGATAAACGGTTTTGCAGCAGGCGGAGATGACTACATAATCAAGCCATTTTCACTGGACGAGCTCGGTGCTCGTGTAGCTGCACATATACGAAGAGACAGGAGAGTCAGCGCGGCAAAGAATGTTCGGTTTTATGGTGATCTTGTAATTGACTATACCGAGAAAAAAATCTCGGCAGGAGACGAAGTTATTGAACTTGCGAACAAGGAATTCCGCATAATAGAGCTTCTTTCGCTTAATACAGGGCAGGTTTTTGATAAAGAGCGAATTTACGAGAAAATATGGGGCTATGAAGCGGAGGGTGACAGCTCTGTTATAGCCGAGCATATAAGGCGTATAAGAGCAAAGCTTGGAAAATACGGAGAGGATAAGCATATCGGCACTGTATGGGGAATGGGGTATAAATGGATAAAATAAAAAAAGTCGGTATCAAGAGTTCATTTATAAAGTATCTTGCCATATGCTTTGTGGTTTGCGTTATTGGTAACTGGTTGATCTATGCGCTTTTTGATTATCTTCAGAGGTGGTATGTTAATCGGCACGTAAATGTGTTTTTGCCGGAATATTTTTCTATGGACGAGTATCGGCTATGGAACAGCCTTCCCGATGATATGTGGTTATATGACCTGCTCCATTATGGCAGATATATTGCAGTTTCATTTTGGTCCTGCCTTTGCATCTGGTTCACCGTAAAAACATTTTATGCGGCAGAAGTCAAAAAGCCCATAGATACGCTGTTATCTGCATCTGAAAGGATACTGAGTGATGATCTTGATTTTGAAGTTCGCACTGAGTGCAAAAACGAAATTGGCAGATTATGTGAGTCATTTGAAAATATGCGCAAAAATCTGTATTCGAGCAACTACGAGCTCTGGAAATCACTTGAAGAGCGCAAACGCCTTAATTCAGCCTTTTCACATGATCTCCGTACACCGATAACGGTGCTTAAAGGATATACCGAGCTTGTAAAGAAGTTTGATGGTAGGATAAGTCCCGAAAAGCAGGCGGATATCCTAAGTAAAATGAGTGTACAGGTGGAGCGTCTGGAGCATTACACGGAAAAGATGAGTGCAGCTCATAAGCTTGAAGATATTATTCCCGAGGAAGAAGCTATTTCGTATAAAGAGCTTTGCGACAGTTTTGATGAAGTCGGAAAGCTCATATGCGGCAATGAAGTTTTTTCAATGTCTGCAAATGAAAATGAGGACATTCTTATTTATAATGACCGTGAACTTATAATGCAGGTATTTGAAAATATTGTTTCAAATGCTGAGCGATACAAAGAGAGTGAAGTCAGCTGTATTGCGGAAGCAGAAGATGACAAACTCAGGATAGCAATATCTGATGACGGCGAAGGCTTTTCGGAAGAAGCTCTGCGAAAGGCGTGGCAGCCATTTTACCACGGTGAAAATGAAGATGAGATAGAGCATTTCGGACTTGGACTTTATATCTGCCGATTGTTATGCAGAAAATGCGGCGGTGATCTTTATATCACCAATGGTGAAAAAGGCGGCGGAAAGGTCACAGCAGAATTTTCTGTAAAAAAATCGGAAAGTAGATAAAAAGTTGAAATTCATAGATTATTATAATGACATGATAGGAAAAGCTTATCATGTCATTATTTTTGGAGGCGATAAAATGGACGAAAAGATCGTAATAAAAAATGTCAATAAGTTCTACGGCAAAAAGCAGGCACTGTTTGACATTGATCTTACTATTGAAAAAGGAATGTTCGGACTCCTCGGACGAAACGGCGCAGGAAAGACTACTCTGATGAAAACGCTTGCTGTTCTTCATAAAAAGAAGAGCGGCGATATAAACATATGCGGAGTACCCGTTGAAAGTGCAAAGGAAATACGTGCTATGACAGGATATCTTCCGCAGGATTTTTCAATGTATCCAAATATGAAGTGTGATGAGGTACTCGAATATCTCGGGGCACTTTCGTGCATACCAAAGGCTGAATGTAAAAAGCGTGTTACTTCGCTCCTTCGCAAGGTCAATCTTATTGAACATCGTCACAAAAAGTTCAAGGAACTGTCAGGCGGTATGAAGCGCAGACTTGGTATCGCTCAGGCTCTTATACATGATCCGAAGGTACTGATAGTTGACGAGCCTACAGCAGGACTTGATCCCGAAGAACGTATCCGTTTCAGAAATCTGCTCTGTGAAGTAGCTCAGGAACGTATAGTTCTGCTTTCAACGCATATTGTGGGCGATATCGAAGCTACCTGTGAGAATATAGCCATAATGGACGCAGGAAGGATACTCTGGAAAGGAACAGTTCATGAAATACTTGAAAATGCAAGAGGACATATCTATACGGCAAATGTTGAGAAACAATTTCTTCCGCAGATAAAAAAAGAGTATATCGTAACAGGTATGCTTGCGCAGACTGACTATGTCACAGTCAGGATAGTATCTGATACCGAGCCTGATCTTCCTAATACCGTTCTCACTGAACCTGATCTTGAAGGCGCTTATGTTTACTGTTTGCACAGTCACGGCTGTGATATAGTCGGAGGTGAAGAATGATGCTGTTCTGTATGGAGTGCAAAAAGATATTTAGTTCTCTGACATACATTTTATATTCCCTGCTTGTTATTCTGATGATCGTAAGTCAGTATTTCATGGAAGGCGGAGAAAAGGTTTATCCGCCAAGTCAAGGTGATTATGATTACGGAGAAAAGATAGTCGAAGACCATGATCTTATTATGTCAACAGCCACAGATGCGCTGACGGTGGAATTCTTATCAAACAGGTATGTATGCTATCCTTTTGGTTTTTATAAAGCTGTTCATCTTGATAATGAAGAGCAGGCAAAGATTGAAAAGTACATCTGTGAGATCACAGGATTGGATAGTGAAGGTATTGCTGAAAAGAAGAAAAACGCAGATGTTTGCTATATTACGGACGGTACTCACGACTACGGCGAATATGCCATTAGAGATATGCCTATAAGCGTGAGTATGACATATGAGCGTTTTACTGATATAATGGACGATGTTGATGATATTCTCGGCGGCGGTTCTGATTACGCTGTTGACGGCTTGGTTTATAAGTTCTCCCGTGTACCCATGACATATGAGGACGCAGTTGAAGATTATAACAGCATTTTAACTGATGACAGAGTAACAAATGCATACGCAAGATTATTCAGCGACTATGCAGGTATAGTACTTGCTATATTACCTGTATTTGTTGCAGCTGCGCTTACAGCAGCAGACAGACGACGCAGAATGAGTGAGCTTATATATTCTCGCAGATCGTCCTCGTTACGCATAGTATTCACTCGTTTTCTCGCGCTTGTGACAACCATGTTCATTCCTGTATTTGTATTCATGGTCATCGCACTTATACAGATACTTATAAGATATAATGGTGCTGATATAGATATGACGGCTATGTTTACGCTCCCAACATTCTGGCTGCTTCCTAATATAATGGCTGCCACAGCAACAGGAATGTTGGTTACGGAAATACTGTCAGCAGGTGCTGCTATACTGGTGCAGTTCGTATGGTGGTTTATGGGACTTATGGCAGGCGGAACAGCAGGATTATCAGGACGGATAGGGAAGTTTACATTTATATGCCGTCATAATGCATTGGGGAACAGAAGTGGATTTATTATGAATTGGAATAATTTCGTTTTTAACCGTGTCTTTTATATGGTGATATCTGTAGCAGCGGTTTTATTCACTGTTGGTATTTATGAACTGAAGAGGGGAGGAAGCTTTAATGGTATCAGGTTGTTTGGCAAGGGTAGTATATTCAGACGTAAAGCATAATTTTCTGATACATTATATAGTTGCACTGTGTATACTGCTTGCTTCACCTATCTTTTTCAGTCTTTCACAGCTTGATAGTATCCTTGCAGCTCAGCCACTTGAACTTTATGTTCCGCTTATAGGCGTAGTTCTGATGACACCTGTATTTTTGCCTGAACAGAACGAAAGCATATACGATATAGTACGTTCAAAGAAAATAAACCATGATATAGTATGTATTCTTAGACTGATATGTTCCGTGATAGTGATATTATGTATGATAGGTGCTTATGTGCTTTATATGAAGAATTGTAATTCACAGGTCACAGTAAGGTATTTTATAGGTTCATCGGCAACAGCTCTTTTTCTTGGAGCAATTGGCTTTGCATTTGCAGGTATAGGCAGAAATGTTGTAGTAGGCTATATGGCATCTGTGATATATTATATCCTTAATTTTTCATTCGGTACAAAGCTTGGATATTTTTATCTTTTCTCTATGATGCATGGCAGCTTTATCGAAAAGAAATGGCTTATACTAATTGCATTTTGTATGGCTTCTGCAACTTTTCCTGTACGCAGAATAATAAGGAATTAATAAATAAAAGCCCGTAGTGATACGGGCTTTTGATGTGTATAAGTAATTGGATCATACAGATGTGTTTTTCAGTCTGAGCCTTATTTTGTCAGTGACAAGAGCTATGAATTCTGAGTTTGTCGGACGGCCGCGGTAACTGTCTATGGTATAACCGAAGAAATTGTTTATTATTTCGGCGTTTCCGCGATCCCATGCAATTTCTATTGCATGACGTATGGCTCTTTCAACACGAGATGAAGTTGTGGCATATTTCTTGGCAACGCATGGATAAAGCTGCTTTGTTACACACTCCATGAGCTGGCTGTTCTCAATTGCACTAAGTATTGCAGTACGCAGATAATGATATCCCTTTATATGCGCCGGTATACCAAGCTTCTGAATAACGTCTGTCACCATTATCTCAGTATCAGTACAGTTTAAAGGTATTGGCTTTCTGCATACAGATTTGACGATGTAGCTGAGAGACTCAAGATCATACGGCTTAGATAAGAAATATGATGCTCCGTTTTCCATTACCTGACGTTCAATAAATTTGTTTTGTACATCAGATACAACTATGAATGCTGGTGGAGAGACAAATGTTTCCTTGACTTGCTTCATTACCATAAGCGCATCTGCGTCAGGTAAGGTCAAGTCTACCAGTACTACATCAGGCTTGTCATTGAGAATAGAATCAAGTATCGCTTTGCTATGTTTCCTTCGGGTATAGGCTGTAATGCCGTTATCCCTAAGCTTTGCTGCTACTCTTACTCCGTTTGTTGCTGAATCGTCACCGATCAATACTTTGATTCGTTCATTTTCCATGTTAGGACTCCTTTTCTTTGTTACTATGTTTACTATTCTACACCCATTGAAGAGGAATTTCAATAGGGTGTTTTAGCGTAAATTGTCGAAAATTGAGATTTTTTGTGTTTTTATATTTGCATTTGTGTGTATCAGTCGTTCATGCAGTGATTGTTATATTAAATTCCACTAATAGTAATAATATAAATATATATAAGTTGCTATTGACATTGTACTTGTTTTGTAGTATAATATTAAAGTACTTTGCGAGTGTGCTGGAATAGGCAGACAGGCACGTTTGAGGGGCGTGTGTCGAGAGACGTATGGGTTCAAGTCCCATTACTCGCACCAAAGTATGGACAGATGGCTGAGCTGGTCTAAGGCGCACGACTGGAACTCGTGTATACGTTAATAGCGTATCGAGGGTTCGAATCCCTCTCTGTCCGCTCAAAATAATGAGTCAGGAGAATGGCTGTATCGCGTAAAATAGCGGGATTCAGCCATTCTTCTTTTTTACTTTGAACTGAAAATTATTTATCGGATTTGAAATTATTTTCACGTAGAATAGGCATTTTTCAAACCTATTCCACACGAACAATTATCAAAATATTATAAAAGGACGGCGTAAAGCCGTCCCATAAGTATTTTATTTATTCTTGAAAAAATTTCTCGATAACAACCATTATCTCCTCAAGGCGCTTACCACCAATACCTTTGATTTTACTGAGTTCTGCCTCAAGAGCAGGAAGATCAATTGTTTTGCCCTGTTCTCCGAGCAGTTCATCTCCGTACTGGATAATGAACTTGGTAAGTTCCTCTCGGTTCATTTTCTTGATTTTTCGGTAAGTATCCCTGTCGATGATCTCTTTCTGTCCCATATATAGCTCCTTTTTCGTTTATTATACCATATCCCACATGCAATGTAAATACATAAAACAGAATCGCGCATGGGCGGTTCTCATCGTTATATAATTGATTTTGTATACTCCGTAGTATTAATGAAAGGCAGTCATCACCTACTGCTCGCATTCAATGCAGTGATTCTCGCAAACGCTGCAATATAGCTTTATTTGACCTTTATCCCAGTTAATTCTGTCCATCTGAATCATTTTCTCGTCTTTTCCCCAACATACAGCGCAATAACAAATCTTTTGATTATCACCTTCAAGTGTTAAATACGGCTGTTCATGCCTAACAAACCTTTGCTCCGTTTCTTTGGATTTTTGTAGTTCTGAATTCTCTTCGCGTAGTTTTGCTATTTCAGTCTGCATATCCAAGGCCTGTGAACTTAAATCAATGAGTTGTTTGTAAAGCTCGACGTTATCAGCTTTTTGTGCTAGTGCAGGACTCACGTCCCCAGGCATGATCTATAATGAATTCAGCGTTAACACCAAATTCCTTGTATAACAGAGCCTCCGGTAGCATGGTGATACCCTGCATATCATAGACTCCGTATTTTGCTAGCCTTGCGGCTTTAATGAATGGATATTCGACTAGCTTAATGACATTAGCCATTACTGCGGAGCTTTTTATAATTTATATTAATAAGCATGGGATGTTTGGCGCTAACAATCAATGGCACAACATCCCATTATTGCCTTTCTCTGTATTCAGATGGAGACATTCCTGTCTTCGCTCTGAACTGACGCATGAAGTGAGTAGCGTTCTGATATCCGCAGGAAGAGGCAACCTCGCTGACACGCAGATCGGTCGTTAACAGAAGCTTCTTTGCCATACCTATACGTGCTTCAAGCAGGTCATCAATATAACTGACCCCGAAATGCTCCTTGTACAGTTTCTGAACATAGCTTTTGCTGATGTTCAGCCGTTTGGCGAGTACAGAGAGACTCCAGTCAAGCTCAGGCGCCTTGTGTATCTCACGCCTGAGCTTTTTGAGCTGACTGATACCTGTAAATCCCTTTTCCGCAGGCATACTGCTGCTAAGCGACTCCCACAGCTCAGAGAGACATTTCTCAGCCGGATATGACACCTCTCCGCAGACATAGTACGGCTCAGGAAGAAATGCAGCCGCCGAACCCTCCTGCATTTTGCGTATGAGTACTTCAAGCTGTATCATCAGTTCTTCTGCATAGTATTCAGGTGTTTCTTCCTCAAGAGAAAAAACTATTGCAAAAGTTCTTTTGTCGAGACGTGCAGTCTGATACTTCCGTCCTGATATCAGACGTATCGCATTTGCAAGCAAAAGCTCTGACTGAAGTACGTTATCGGTCATTATACTGCTGCTCATGTTGTTCGGTGAAGCCGTAAGCATAGCGATAGTAACGAGCATTATGCCGTTATTTCTGCTTGTCTGCTCCTGGTTCTCGAGATAAAGCAGCAGCCCTTTTTTGCTGAGCATATCAGTCATCTTATCGTACATTGAAGCTTCTTCTACCGTTTTTTGCAGATACTCCGCATATAGTCTGTGCCGCAGGATACGCAGACCGTTTGCCACGGAACTCAGAAGGTTGAAAAGCATGACCGATGCCTTGAAGTCTGCTGCTTTTTCATAGACAAATCCGCAGTATCCGAAAACCTGTGATGCGGCGTGCAGCGGCAGAAGTATCAACAGAACAGGTTCATGAGGCTTTGCAAGCATTGGCACTATTTGTGACGTAGGAAACAATGAGCCGCTTTTGCCGTCCTTCCATGCCTCCTTTGTAACAGCACAGAGCATTTGTCCGGGATATGGCTTTGTACGGCATATATCCGGCTGTTCAGGTTCGCTGTCCCAATCGGGAAGAATGCAAAGATGCAGTGAGCGGTAGCTTTTGATTATGTGTGCTGTCTGGTCAACGATATCAGTCAGCTCAGAGAGAGACTCAACGGCTGAAGCTCTTGTTATAACATCAGCATTGATTCGCATTTCGAGCATATCGCTGACCTCAGTGTCACGCCGAATCTGCTCACGTACCTGTAGTGCTGCTGTCTGATAATCAGCCATTTTCTCTACACATCCGCAGCTTGCACCATAGATTATGTGTAAATCGTTTCCAGAGTCCGGAACCGGCATCCCTCCGCTAATTCTTAGCAGTTTTTCTGTTCCGGCTCTGCCCGTTTCTGACATAATACCGCCTATCGTAGTAACAGAAGGAAAATTTGATATCGCACTGATATGCCCGTCGAAGCCGGTTACAATGATATCGCCGGGGACATTGATGCCGCCTTTCTGCAGAACATCACATAGTGTTACTGCCATTATGTCATTTGCACATACAACAGCATCAGGACACTTCCTTTTGTGATGTATTAACTCATTACCAAGCTCCTTTGCACGCATCTTCCAGAAGTCTCCATAGAATATCTCATGTGTACAGTTGTGTTCATTTACTGCGCGGAGGAAACCGGACATACGCTGCTCTGAATCAGGATTGCCTTCATGTCCGGCAAGAAACATCAGTTCTCTGCACCCGTGCTTTTCTATCAGGTGACACGTCAGCTCATATACAGCATCATCCTGCGGTACAGAGACAGTTTCAAAGCCAAGGGAACTGCCGCCAAGGTCAATGCACGGAATTCCGGTCCGCCTTATCTTTTCCAATACCATGCGGCGGACGCTCTCTTTGACGAAATACTGCGAAGCGATCAGCACTCCGTCCAGTGCAGCTCGTTCAAGAAGACAGTAAATGCTTTCTTCTCCATCCATTATCTCACTCTGAACGTGAAATTCCAGTCCGTTTGTCATAGTTGTCAGCACTATTACATCACAATCCGCGGCAGAGGCAGTTTTGAAAATGCCATCAAGAAGCTGTGTCTGCAGATCGTCTGTTATCGAAGGTATTACTACACCTATACGTTTCATGATACCGCCTCCTTTTCATTTATTATACATTACGATGCTGCTTTCTGTCAACAAGGATTCTGTATTATGTCAGTCGGAGTGTTTAAAATGTTATTGAAAAGATAAAAATGTCATGCTATCATATAAGTGACAGGAAAAGCATATGCAGTGTGCAGGGAGCGGAGTATCGGATCTTCAGGCACCTTCTCCCTTGCCGACATGAGGAAAAACGGTAATAGGCATACCGTAATACTAACGGAGGGATCATTGATGTTCAGATCAGCAAGAAAAACAGCAGCGACCGTATTGGCGGCGGCGCTTTCATTAAGCACAGTACCATTATCAGCTTGCATTGAAACTGCCGGAGCAGCTGATGCTCTGATGACGCGGGATATATGGTGTGCAAACGAAGATGTCAATCGCTGGGAATCAGAACATTTCCAGTTCATCTGGGGCAAAAACGGAGCTGATTCAGCGAAGATAACCACACAGTTTCTCAAGGAAAATGCTAAAAACCTTGAAGCCTGCTGGGACGTCTATATGAACGACCTTTCCATGGAAGCTCCTACACAGTCGGTAAATCTGGCTCTCCGTGACGGAAACAGATACAAGGTCAATTTCTACATATCCGGTACCGGCCTTAAGCCATTCCCGGATGACTGGGCTTATATGGGATATGACAATCAGGGTTATGCTTTCATGTTCTGCTGCGTGGGTGCTATGCAGAACTCTCCTAATCCTTCATGGGTGCTCCCACATGAGTTCGGCCATGTCGTAACAGCTCATCAACTCGGCTGGAACGAAAATAAATACGTATCTTCTTGGTGGGAGGCAATTGCCAACTGGTATCGTGAGCAGTTTCTCTATTCCGATTACTACAGTAGTCAGTGGGGGAATGTGAACGGCATAACCGATTACTTTGAGACCTATATGAAGAATCTTTGCTTCACGTCGATACTTGGCCGTGATAATTACGCTTCATGGGCATTTTTGCAGTACATCACCGAAAACCCGGATGATCTTCCCGGCTATGGCAGCAGCTTCGTCAGAGACCTTATGCAGCAGGGTAAGCGTGATGAATATCCATACATAGAGATAGAGCGTATATCAGGTGCAGATATGAAAGACACCCTCGGTCATTATACAAAGAGACTTGCAACACTTGACCTTGCTCACAAGAAGGACTATCAGTCACGTCAGAACGAGCTTCTTGCACGAGGCGAGTGGAACTGGGGAGAGATATTTACTATCCTTGAAAATACCATAGGCATGGAGGACTATTATACCGTTCCGACCGAACGTGCACCTCAGCAGTTCGGCGTTAACATCGTACCGCTCGAGGTTACGGGCAGCAGTATTTCCGTCACTCTTGAAGGACTGACAAAGACCAATGGCGCAGACTGGCGGGCTTGTATCGCAGTTGAACAGAAGGACGGTACCACACGCTATTCTGAGCTTTTCAAAGCTGGAGAGACTATGAATATGGATTTCGGCAGCAATGACTCTGCGGCGTATCTAACCGTCACAGCTACACCTGACATTTCAGTCTGGCAGCAGACAGGTGTTCCGTGGGCGTATGGAACAGGTGAATTTGATGAAGCTCATGCACCGTTTCTCAGCAAGACACGATATCCATGGGGAGCAATTATCACGGGTGCAGGCATAAAGCAGACTCAGAACGATGCTGCAGCTGTACACGGTTCGCGTCATCCGAACGGAGGAGGATTCGTTGCTTCAACAGCTAAGGTCGAGCCATCTGTTTACGTTGGTGCTGATGCAAAGGTGCTTGGATATTCAACCGTCAGTGGCAATGCAATAATTGACGGCTATGCTGTAGTCAGCGGAAATGCAAAGATCTCAGGCAATGCTGTCGTGAAAGGACACGCTGTTGTAGCAGAAAATGCAGTTGTTAAGGATAATGCTATAATAGCTGATAATGCCGGTGTAATGGGATCGGCAGTCATCTCCGACAATGCAAGAGTTCTGGAAAGTGGTCTTGTTTTTAACACGTACACGGTCAGCGGGAATGCGACTGTCAAGGGAGTTGCATATTGTCTGAGCAATGGCTCTGCAACAGGGCAGGCAATGCCTGACGGCGATTACTATGATGACTCCGGCAGAACGATACAAAAGGGTTCCATGTATGGCTGGACGAGCTACGATGAATATGCACAGAACCGCCCCTATACTGACGGCCAGATGGCGGCTCTGGAATTTGCTGCCGACAGCACTGACATTGCAGCAGATGAGTATACCTCAACATTCGGTATTTCTATTGGTAGTCCGGTATGGAGCAAGGCTATGACCTCCGGCAAGGGAGTGCTTACCTTTGAGGGTTCGGATGAGCAGTATCTGCTTGCAGACAGTTCCTATACTGCACTTCACACTGCAGAATATCAGACAGCTGTCCTTCTTCGGAGCAAAAGTAGGAGCGAACTTTTCCGTTTCGGCTCAGAGGATAAGGGAATAACACTTGTAGCTGAAAACGGCTCTGTTGCACTTTATGGCGTAGATCAGTGCGTGAAGGTCAATGAAGCATATAAACTCGGAGAGTGGATAACTGTCAGCGTTCTTATTTCGGACGGAAAGGCGACTCTTAAGATCGATAACGGCAATGAGTTGAAAACCGAAACCGCAGAATTTTCTGCTGAGCCGATTGATGTTATCGGCACGAATGATGTTTATCTCATTGGCGCAGGTATGAACGGCTCTATGGACTATTTCCGTGTATATAACAAGGACGTCCCCGAGGCTGATTATTACTACACCGAAAAGGAAGACATACAGGATGTGACAACTTCCGGTTATGTTGGTGATCTCAACAGTGACGGCAGAGTAGATGTGTTTGATTTCGTACTCATGAAAAAGGCAATTATTGACAAAAACACCATCAGCAGTAAAAATATGCTTGCAGCAGCTGATGTGAACGGTGACAAGGAGATCGGTATCGCAGACCTTGTTCTGTTGCAGAATTATCTCCTTGGCAAAGACAAAAGCTTTCCGGTTGGCGGAACATATACTGTCTGAAATATATATTCTCATGTAAACTATCATTCCTTTTGTCAATAAATAAAGGAAAGAGGCCTTGCTGCTAATGTCATTAAGCTAAGAAACTAAAGTGAATGAAACAGGAGTAGGATCCTGTTTTGTACCTATTTTTCGAGGACAAAAGCTGATTTGATGCTTATTACCTTTGCAGAAAAAATCTTAAAACTGTAGGAAAAGTGTAGGAAAATATTAGCTCTCACAAATTAATTTGTGAGAGCTATATAATTTAAAAGTGTGGCATATTAGTAATATGATGTGTCCGGAACAACAATGGAAAATTACCCGAAACAGTATGAGATCTGTGGAGCATAAAATGGAGCTTACATATTTAATGCAGGTGGGAATATAATAAGAAAAGAAATAAACTTCATGGAAAACAGGCGTTTTTAGACCTGTTTCGCATGGACAAATATTATAAAAGGACGGCGTAATGCCGTCCTTTTTCATTTGTATAAGATCACCACTTGATCAGATTTCTGTATCGCAGAGCAGGTATCCCCGTATTTGCGGAAAAATGCTGCTGGAAGAACTTGTAGTCGAGGTAGCCGCATTTGTCGGATATGTTGCTGATACCGAGGGAGATAGTTACAAGGGAGTATTGGGCTTTTGCTATTCGTGTGTTATTTCGCGGGAGCTGTATATATTGTTGCGGATCCTTAGCATATCGGTATATCCGCTGTTCCTGCGCAGTGCGGCAAGCCGCAGTGATCCATTTCAAAAGAGGCATGGTCATCAAGCAGGCTAACAGAGCGCATTATGCCTGCGGTTTCGGAGACTGTATCGTTCCAGTTGTAATAAAGGCACAGATAGATGTTTTCCTTGTTCTGTATCATCCACTGATAACCGCTGATTATATTTATGAATTCGCCCATGTCATGGTAGAGAGTGAGCTTGTGATCCATGGTGCTGAACATCTATGTTTCTTTGTGCGAAACATTTGTTGTTATTTGATATCAAAATATCCAAGGAGATATTTCTGTATTGTTACTGCATCCATATTTGTAACACCGTTTCCGTCAATGTCGGCACGATGATTGCCTGCTTCTGTGATATGGTTTTCATCTGTGCCGTTAATACCGTATTTTGAAGGATTAGCCAGAGACTGCATAATGAGGACGATATCGGACATATCAACTGTTCCGTCATTATTGCTGTCACCGTTTCCGATATCTGCAAAATTCCACTTCTCAATGTTATAATCAAGAGTTGTTTCAGTTTTACCGTTCTTGACTGAGAAATTGATAGTTTCATCACTAAAGCACTTGTAATCCTTCGAGAATATAGATACAGTTGATGAATAATCACCGTCGGGAAGTTCAAAATCACGGTCAAGAGGGAAAAATCCTATTGAGTTTCCGTCGCTGTCCTTTATTTCTGCAACACCTATATTATTAGAATCCTCACGTAATCCGCTGTATCTTTCATACAGTCTGAAATTAAAAGTACCGGCAGGTATAGGCTTGACCTCTTTGGCTTTAATACTGAGAGTCCAGTCTTTATTTTCGTTATCTTCTTCAAAGCTGAAATATTCTTCTGTACTAAATTCATAACCATCACAGTAAAGCACCATACTATCATGATATTTATCAGGAATGCTCTCAAATCCTATATAGTATTGTTTATCAGCGGAAAAATCTGTTTCGGTAAACAGCCTTTCAGGTATATCGGAAGTATTCCACATTGCGATGATCTTGTCTTCATTCGGCTCAATATCGTAGTTTTTTTGATTATGTTCAAACAATTTTGCCTTGATACCTTTGATGCTTTCACCTGTATCCGCATCAACAATGGATATTTTTGCTGTAGGTCCTTCAGGTCTCTCTGACTCCACTACAGTAACGGTAAACTCACTTGGTTTTACAGAAACTCTATTTTCATTAACGGTATATGATTTTTGGTTTATGTATTTAATAATGTATTCTCCCGGTTTACTGTTATCGAAATCATAAGCATCTAAACTGTGCAAAGACAATGGAGAGCCAAAATCGTCCCACATACCACAAGATCTATCATTTAAACTACTTCTGATTTCTCCACTGCCGAATGTACTGCCGCCTGTAAGATCGAGCTCTTCACCGATCTTATATTCAAGCTTCTCAGGCAGATTGAGAGTTAATGAACCTGTAATTATTGCTATGTTGTTATTATGTTTTTCCAGTATCACATCATAACTTTCGTTTTCTTCGCCTTTATAGTAAATATCGTCGGAATTGGCAACAAAACATATACCGCTAACGTTGGTAGGGTTGGTATAAAAGCTTATTTCGTATCTGTTCTCGTCTTTGAATGTATTAAAAATCTCCTTTGGGAGTTCAACGCTGATACTGCTTTTATCTCCGGTATCGTAGTTTCCACAGTTAAAATCCATAGTTTCATTTTTCTCTTTATCATATACATACGCATACAGGTCAAATTGCAGACCTATGTATTCTTTGTCAACTTCATAGTCCTTGAAATTAAGAACTATCGTTGGATTTTTTTCTGTACTTGTATCTTCAGTTTCGGCGGCAAAAGCTGTAATGACAGGATTGAATAACATTCCTGCACATACAACAGCGGCAAGATTTCGTTTCAGTAATTTTTTTGCATTCATTGTAATTCCCTCATTCCTTTGATTTTATCATGCTTTTTAAGGTAATAAAAAACCTTTCTGTAAAATAGACGTTTGAGATTGTAAAAACTCTCATATAGGATTCATTAATTCAAAATTATAACAAGAAGAGTGCTGAAAAATGATCATGCTGGATTAATGTAAGGAGCTTTATCTTGGCACTGACAGTTCTGTTGAGATTACATATGTAAGATAAACATGGACAATTGATTTTTCAATAATTGAAAGGGAAAAGCTATAGTAGATTTGTTTTTTTACAGTATAATTATTATTTGCTCAATTATTCCACACGAACAATTATCATACTATTATAAAAGGACGGCTTCAAGCCGTCCCATAAGTCTTGGATATATCTATTCTTCAAAGAATTTCTCTATAACAACCATTATCTCCTCAAGTCGCTTACCGCCTATACCTTTGATCTTACTTAGCTCTGCCTCAAGAGCAGGAAGATCAATTTTTTCCCCTGTTCTCATAGTAACTGATCACCATACTGCAGAATGAACTTTGTAAGCTCCTCTCGGTTCATTTTCTTGTTTTTTCGGTAAGTGTCCCTGTCGATAATCTCTTTATTTACCATATATAGCTCCTTATTCGTTTCTTGTAACCTATTATACCATATCACTTATACAATGTAAATACATAAGAAGATAGCTCCTCCTTTCGGAGGAGCTTTATAATAAGAATTATTCGTTCTGATCAAGACTGATTATAATCTTGAGAAGATTCTCTTATATTTTATAAGCATCAATTAAGAAGTATTTCTTCTAAATCTTTACTATTGTCCACTACTTATCACTCCAAATCTAAAAAGCCGCTTATAAAGCCCTTATACATATCTTGGCACTGAGAACATGGAGCATGGAATTCGCCTCTATCTATCCATACAGTATATGAAACAAGCTTTCTACAAGCCAATCGTCTATGGTTGTACGCAGCGTTGGATTATTAGGATTATTACTTGAGAGTCCAAAATACACCCTGCCTGTCGATTTGTCAGCAACAACACAGAGATTTCTATGAAGAATGAAGGATTATCAAAACAAACTAAATTGTGTTGTATTAAAATATACCCTATATACCTATTGAAACTGATAAAGGAACAACCCTGAGATTTGCAATACATGCATTTCTCAGAGTTGTTATTTAGATGCACTATCTTCCGTTCCACAAGCTTAGCAGGCTGTGAGATCCATTTTAATTCGCTAACATCATCAATAAAGAGAGACAAATTTTGATATATTTCCATTTGTGATTTTCGTGATTACCTCATAAATGGAATTTCCCCATTTAGCACCTACGTCACCAAATATTGCATATATTGCTCCATTTGTATCCATAAAATAATCAATTGTACTTTCTGATGTACCGATAGGGAAAAGTTGTTCTTTAAAATAAGAATTGTATTTGTGTATGAATTCGTACTCGAACCCGTTCTCTTCTGGATCTATAATTACCTTCTTTGTTGCAACTCCTTGGTCAAAACTATTTTTATAAGGTATTGAAATTGTCAAACCTCCAAACTCATGCAAAAAACTCTTTATGCTTTCAGTTGGTGAATAACCCTCACTAATAAACCATTCCATGTACGAATCAATATTAATGCATCTGCCTGGAATCCAACCAGCCGAAATGAGTATTTCTTCAATATTACTAATCATATAACCTCCACTTTCAGTCTTAATTAATCTTATGAGTTAGTGATAAAGTAGTTAATATAGCCGTTATATAGCGCTTTACAATTATCACATGGCTTCATTATGGAATACTTCGTCCTCTTAGTGGATACAATAACCAAATTACTAGGGTCTGCTTTATCCAATAAAGCGGCATTAATTGCGTTGAATTCACCACAATTATCAAAATCATATGGCTCTAAGGGGGAACCTACAGCTTCCATAATTCCCAATATGTGGAATTGTCAAGAAAAGTGCAGTCATAAAATACCCAAAATCTTGGATAGGCCGGAGTCAGGCAGCGTGATGAGTAAGCTGCTTTGAAGTTCTTAATGCCACAGGTGGGAGGCCGCCTTCATTGAAGCTGTTGATACTTTGTGTGTTGTAGTAGGTGAAGATGTATCTGAAGATGACAGTTTTGACCTCTTCACGTTTCATTCTGTAGATCGGGATCTGATACAGTTTTTCTTTTTTCAGCGTGGCAAAGAAGCTCTCCATACGGGCGTTGTCATAGCAATGAGCAGTGCCGCTGAGGCTTTGAATGAGCCCATTAGTTACAAGTTCCCTGCGGAAGGCGTAGCTTGTGTACTGGCAGCCACGGTCACTGTGGAGAACACTTCCTTCCAGTCTACCGTACTTCTCACGCAGCTGTTTTACGGTGTCTATGCAAAGTTCCTTCTTCATGTTATCACGCATTTCAAGAGCTACGATCTCGCCGTTGAAGCAGTCGAGGATCGGTGAAACATAGAGCTTTCCGTCAGAACACTGGACCTCGGTAATATCGGTAAGCAGTTTCTTCAGCGGCTTGTCTGCGCTGAAATTTCTTTTTATCAGATTCTCTCTGTTCTGAGTTTCAGTATCAGCTTTTGTGATACCGTGAGGTCTACGGTGCCTGTGGATAAGCCCGGCTTCGCTCATAGTGCGGTATACTGTTCTGAGGCTTACATGAGTGCCACGCTATGCAAGAGCTGCCTGCATCCTTCTGACACCGTAATTCTTGTTGTCAGGATGCTCGGAAATAATTCCCTGTATTTTGACCAGAAGAAGCTGCCTTGCACCGGGCTTGCCCTGATTTCTTAGCCAGCGATAATATCCTGATTCGCTGATTTTCAAAAATCTGCATATTGCTTTCGCTCCGTACTTGTTACGGAACTCATTGACGAACAGGTGACGTTCGCTTGTCTTTACTTCTTCCGGTCTTTTGCGAAAAAACCGAGTGCGTCCTTGAGAATATCATTTGCTTTGCGAAGCTCGGCATTTTCACGTTCGAGCTCTGTAATACGCAGTTTTGCTTCATCATCGGTCATCTGATACTTCTTAGCTTTGGCAGCGGCATTTCGCTTTGTACGCCAGTCTGATAGTGTGTAATACTGAATGCCTAACTGCTGAGCAGCCTTTTTCAGTCCAATTTCATCCGAGAGCTTTAATGCTTCTTCTTTGAATTCTTTACTGTACTTCATAGTCGTTTTCCCTTTCCGGTTTTGTTATTATTATTCTACCAGATTTTGGGGTGTTTGTCGACTGCTCTTTCAGTATAACACTTCAAAAAGTATTGTCTTGCCTGCAATTTATGCAGCATTTAGATTATATCATATAAATAATTTGATTTCAACTATTTTACGTGATGTTCGTAATATACATAATAACATTGGAATATATAAACTTTTAAAATCTATAATATTTTCTTTGCCGTTAACCTCGGTTAACAAAAACCGCAATATTCTTCAAAAACTCTAAAAACCACTCAGTGATTCTCAGCAACATATATTCTTTCATGCGATGCCGCCCAATGGGCGGCTCACGTATTATTCTATGCTTTGATTGTCTCAGGTGGAAATCTAGGATACTCAATAGCTCCCTCATAGACCAGATTAGTTAGTGCTTTCTCTACTATAGCGCTGGAATCTCCGTCAGGACGTATCCAGTCAAGTATATTATCCTTATCCAGTATAAGCGGCATACGGTCGTGTATATCTCGTACAGTCCCCGCTGCTTCTCGCGTAAGGATAGAAAACATAGGCACCTGCATATCACAATGTTCCTCATACCTGCGACAGATGTGGAGCTGTAATTTGGATCGATGACAGCTATGGCGATGATGATACAACGCTCTGTAGCCATTGCTATCACAATCACTATACACGCTGTAGCTGCTGCGATGTGCTGTTGCATGAGGATGATGCCTACAACATCGATGGTGATAGTTACTGCTCGGAGTGCTATCACGATGAGGTAGACAAAAACAGAAGTATCCACGACTATGGATACAAACCTGAGCCTATATTTTATGGAGGCGATTCAATCCGATATTTCGGCGTTGAGCTTGAAATTGACGGAGCTGGCAAGGATTGTGATAATGCTGATGAGATACTTGCTATCGCAAACAAGGGCGAAGATAAAATTTATATAAAAGGTGACGGCAGTCTCGATGACGGACTTGAAATCGTAAGCCACCCAATGAGCCTTGAATATCATAAGCAGTTTCAGTGGGAAGAGATAATGAAAAAGGCTATATATCTTGGATATCGCTCGCATCAGACAAGTACCTGCGGACTACACATTCACGTCAACAGGGATTCCCTTGGTGACAGCAGAGAGGAGCAGGATGAAGTTATTGCAAGGATACTGTACTTCGTTGAACACCACTGGCCTGAATTGCTCAAGTTCTCACGACGCAGTGAGTACAGTATTAACCGATGGGCGGCCAGATATGGCTACGAAAAGACAGGTCGTGAGATTCTCGATAAGGCTAAGAAAGGAAACAACGGCAGATATGCAGCTGTGAACCTTATGAACTACACAACTTTAGAATTCCGCCTGTTCCGCGGTACTCTCAAGCATAACACGCTCATTGCTGCATTAGAACTTGTAAATGATATCTGCGATCTCGCTATCTCTCTTACTGATGAGGGCATTGCCAATCAGTCATGGTCAGAGTTCGTAGATACGATAAATGAACCTGAGCTTATACAGTACCTGAAAGAACGCAGGCTCTACATAAATGAAGAAATCGAAATACAGGAGGAAGTATAATGAAACCTATAGAAATAATAAAAAAGATACCAACAGGAGGACCTGCTGGAGAAATACTCAAAATAATCGCTTTGTTTACGGCAACTGTGCTGTTGGATAAGGTCGGTGAAATATTAGAGGATTCCCTCAACCAGAAGAATACACAAAGTATCGACGTAAAATTTGAGGAGGTGGGATAAAATGTGCAGCTTATTTGGCTGGATGAACTACCAAGGAGTAGTACCTAACAAAGTATTGAGAAAGTTGACACAGTCTCTTGCCAACGCCGCTGAGGAGCGCGGGACTGATGCCTCTGGCATAAGCTATATTAAGGACGGACAAATCGTCATCTTCAAGCGCCCGAAAGCGGCTCACCGTCTTCATTTCAATCCGCCAGATGACACGAGAGCGGTTATGGGGCATACCCGTTTGACAACTCAGGGCAATGAGAAATACAATTACAACAATCATCCTTTTCTTGGGACAACAGGCGATATTTCCTGGAGTCTGGCACACAACGGAATTATCTATAACGATAAGGAGCTCCGCAAGGAGAAAAAGTTACCTGTCTCGGATATCGAAACCGATTCGTATATAGCGGTGCAGCTCATTGAGTCACAGCACAAACTGGATTTTGATTCGTTACGTTATATGTCGGAGCAGGTGCAAGGCAGCTTCACTTTTAGCCTTCTTGATAAAAATAACAACCTGTACCTTGTGAAAGGCTCCAACCCGTTATGCCTGCTCCACTTTGAGTCTCTTGGTCTTTACGTATACGCCAGCACTGAGAGCATAATGAAAAATGCTCTGAAACGTGTCGGCTTACATAAATTTGCTTCTGAACGTATCGAAGCTGCCGAAGGTGACATCATAAAGATTGACAGCTACGGCAATATTACACGCTCGCAATTTACTCCTGCTCCTACATATTCTCATTTTTCACGTTGCAAATGGTGGTATGGTGATTACGAGGACTATTTCACAACATATGAGGAAACTCTCGTCGAGATGGCTCATTTGTTTGGCGC
>NZ_FNWV01000009.1 GCF_900108555.1 Ruminococcus flavefaciens | reverse complement strand
TGTACCGTCAAGTGATGGCTGATTATAACGCATTGACTTGCGGATATCGTATGTATTGCCGTTAAGAGTTACTGTACCCTTATTTTCTCCGTCATTTCCGGGTGGTCTCCAGTCGCCCCAGCCTTCTACGATATAGTATTCCATAAGAGGATTTCTTGTCCATCCGTAAACGCACATATAAGAATTTCCTCTTGGTGTGTATTCTACATCATAAGTGAGAACGATGTTTCCGAAAGCCTTGTAGTTCTTCTTCTGGCTGTCGTAGTTCTTACCCATACGTGCGAGGAAGTTCTCAATGTTGCTCCATGAGCAGGTGAAAGAACCTGCACCGGGATTCATTGATGCCTGTCCCTGACCGTTCTGGTTCCACATCTCGTAGTCGTATCCACCGATATTACCTCTTGTCTGCTGGTCAGCAGCTGAAGCAACAGCAGGGATAGCAGCTGCGATCATCATTGTGGAAGCACCTGCGCCGATGATCTTTTTGATCTTGCTAAGCTTCAAATAAATCACTCCTTTGACTTAGTAAAAAATGGATTAAGCAATTGGATTAGTAATACTCCCAGTATATTTTGCTGTTTTTATTTCTAACTTAATTATATTCATTCATTTCACAGGTCACAAGTCATTTATTGCTCTTGTTTTTGAAACCGGTCAAATATTGCGAACTTTTAAAAATCATATTTCCCTAAAAATAGCCGTAAAGCACCGTATGCCTTTAAAACGACAGCAATTTATGAAGCCTGCCTTTATGCAAAAATTGTTGTATTAATCCTGAATAATATGTTATATATAAATTGCATAATATTATATATTATATGTCATATCAATAATTTCTGCTGTGAAAACTTACTCACTTGCCGTTTCAATGACCGAGCCTTCGGGAATAGTCATAAGTGCTCCGATAAACAGCGGGATACGTGTTTCTCTGTCATATATACAGTAAACGAAAGGTCTTGTAAGGTATACCTCCTTAGGCGGCATACCGCCGCCTCCCAGACCGCCTGCAACAGAGGCTGCTGTAGCCTTTGTTCCTTTTTCATTTACATCAAGTGTTGTCTTGTGCTTGACGTAGTGCAGCCATGTCGGCACAGGTGCTGATGTAAGACCTGTGAAATTAGCTGTTTCTTCAAATGCATCTTCCATTCCCATTGCTTTAAGTTCTTCAGTAAGGTCGTTTTCATATTCCAGAGTGAATTTCGGCATTGATGTGAGCGCACCCTCACATTCATTCTCCCCCTGAGCAAGAAGTGCATCAAGTTTTTCGCTTGTCAGGCTCTTGATATAATCATGTATATCTATATCCTCATGGGGCAGAAGAGCTGCATATCCGATATTCTTGTCCTTATAGTCTTTTATAAATCCGTCCGTATCATCATCGCCTATATAGTCAGCCCAGCACGACATGAATTCACAGGTCTGCTTTTTTCCGAAAATATCTGTAAACTCCCAGTTGCTGACCTGATACCTCATATAATCGCTCGCCCATTCCGCGTCAAGAACTACGGCATTTATGATAAAAAATACTTCATTCGGATCTATTTCGTCAATTATTTCGGGGATATAGTGTCTTGTATTTTCGTCTACCCATTCATTTACATTTTTAAGTGTATCACCGTTAAATGGCGACAGATAGTAATCCGCATCGTAGTAATTCAAGTTTGTCTGTATAAATTCGGGAACAGGTATTATCAAGCTCGGATCATCTCTTACCCATACAGAATTTGCAGTCTCTATCACCGAACTATTGCTTGAACCGACCTTTTTCCTGAACAGATACAGATATTCATTCAGCTCATCAATAGGAACTCCGCCGAGCACCTCCTCCATTTGCTCAAGTGTTTCGCCTCTTGCTCCGTTTGTAGTCATGGCGAGAGACTGCATTACGGAATAAGGTGATATAAATATATTTTCATTTTTGCCATCATCTATCGCTTTCAAAAGCTCAGCTGCGAATTTGCGCTGACCTGCTGCGAATTTATCGTCCGCTGCCATTCCTTTGACCTCAGATTTTGCTATACCTGAGCAAAGGTTACGTGAAACTGACATTTTTTGCTCAGGCGCATCTTTTATCAGCATCTTTCTCATCTGACACAGATCAAAGACATCATATGAACCGTCACCGTTTACATCTCCGTTGTCAGCGTTTTTAAGCTCGCCCTTTCCGCCCAGCCAACGCTGATACATTACAATATCAGAAATATTGAAAACGCTGTCATCATTTACATCTCCATTGCCGGCTATATCCTGTGCGGAAATGCCTGCCGAGGCAAATGTAGGCAGTGTCATGCCTAATGCGAGTATAGCTGCGATCATTCTTGAACATCTCATTGCTTTTTCCTCCTTTATCCGTTAGCCGACATTATCGGGCGGCTTGTATTAGCGTCGGTCACTATAAGCAAAAAAGCTCTCCTGCCATAAAGACAGAAGAGCTTTCAGCAGTTGTATCACTTTTCTTCAAGCTGTGTAGCTGCACCAATAAACAGCGGTACGTTGTTTTTATCCACGATCATGTAAACAAAAGGTCTGTCAAGGGTGATATAGACCTTCTTCTTTTCGATAGGAGCAGCAGCACCAAGTCCCATTATTACAGCTGTTGCCGCAGCAGCCTTTGTGCCCTTTTCGGTCACTTCTATCTTTGTCTTGTGGAGAACATCATCAATGTATAACGGAAGTGCTCCTTCAACAGAGAGATCGTTTATCTTTGAGAAATCAGCCTTTGAAGAATCGAAAGCAGTTTCCATTCCAAGCTCAGGAAGGATATCCTTCAGCTTCTTTTCGTAATTATACTTGAACTTAGGTATCATTACATGAAGCTCTACAGTATCAGGATCTTCACATTCCCTTAAGCCTTCAATAAGAGCTGCACCGTCAAGCTCTTTTACATAGTCTGCAAAGTCAACATCTTCGTGAGGGAGTATACCTACAAAGCTGTATTCTCCGTTTATATACGGCTTCTTGAATGCGTCGGCGTTGCCGAGGTCAAAATACTGCCTTTCCTGACTTTCCATTTTACGGATAGAATGTTTATCGCCGTTTATGTCTGTGAACTCGCCTTCCGATGTGCTGAGATAGGGGCTCATCCATTCTGCTTCAAAGTACAGGGTATTCAGCAGGAGCATAGCTGTATTTTCCTTTATGTTGTCTCTTTTGATAAGATTTGGTATCATGCCCTTTGTATTCTTATTTACCCAGCTGTTTATGTCCTTGACTATTTTGTCCTCATTTCCCTTAAACCTGCACTTATACATCTCAGAGTTATAGTACTTGCTGTTTGTTTCAAGAAACTCGTCATATACCTTGAATGTGGGATCGTCCCTGAACCATATGGAGTCGGCAAGATACACCTTTTCCTTCTCCTCATCGGGAAGTTTGCTGATATAATATGCCATATACTCGTTTATCTCATCAAGAGTAAGACCGTTTCCGAGCACCTTTTCCATTTCCTTCTTTGTTTCACCCTCAGCTCCGTTTGCAGTCATTGCCAGAGCTGTTGAAATAGAAAGCGGAGACAAAAGCAGATTTTCATCGCCCTTATCGGGATCAAAGCACTTTTTCAAAAGATCAACGCCGAATTTCATTTCCGCAGCTGCAAATTTCTCGTCAGTCTTTACGCCCTCCTCAGCCTTTACGCTTACAGTATTGTCAAGGCGCACACTTCCGATATTTGAAGCTCCGTTGAATTCCTTTGCACTTCCGAGAACGAAATCCGTTACCTGTCTGAGGTCCTCTTCGGTTATCTCGGTATCCATGTCGACGTCCGCATTTAGGAACTGAGCTTCACTCAGCTTATAGGAAAGATTGCCTGCGATATACTTCTTATATGTAACAATGTCAAATGAGTCGATAACTCCGTCATCGTTTATATCGCCGTAGATATGCTCATTGGGATCCTTTATGTAAACTATCTGGCTTACATGGTATTCTTCCCCTCTTCCCCATGAACTGTATCTGTCCATATTTGTCAGCTCATCATAACTATTTCTTGCAGCGAATTTGATGTTGACTCTGTCCTCACGTTTGAGTTTACTTGCCCATTCATAGTTATCTTGCTCATAAAGCTGTGCTGACTCTTCATGATCATAACTGTTGAGAACTATCTCTTTATGAAATGAATACTCATACCAGTTACTTCCCGTTGAAGGTATAAGGTCAATGGCTATATGCCCATCAAAAATATGAACATCATAGATATACGCATCGAGGAACTCATATTCATACATCTGTGTTTCCTCGTTATAGCTAACGTTGGAGTAGCTTTCCTCCGCGTGTACAGCCGGCGGCGGCGGGAACACCCCTCCCGAATAGCTGAACAGCAATGCAGTGCCAACAATGCCTGCTGCCAAACGTTTCATTTTTTTAGTTCTGCCCATAATAAACACTCCTCTCATGTCGTATGGATATAACGATCCATGTTACAATTATAACATTATATACCATAAATGTCAACAAAAATCGTAAATTTTAATATACAAAAACAGACCTGTAAACGAAGCATTAAGCTTCGTATCCACAGGTCTGTTCATTATTAACTATATCATGCTTTCTATTGCTGACTTAAGCAAGTCCGAGGAGCCCTTTCTGTACCTCAAGGGCATCGTTAACGGTTATTCCGTTGCCTGTCTCGTAAAGATCAGCATTAAACTTTCCTTTGTCTGTAAGTTCGTATTTATCGGGATTTGCCTGTGACTGCATTATGAATACAACGTCGCCCATATCCATGCCGCCGTCGAGATTTGCGTCACCGTTTCTTTCAATGTCTATATCGTTGAGAAGTGCAAAGCTGCTTGTGTATTCCTGTGAGATATTGAATTCTTCATTAGCATTTTTGTTGAAGATATCATCGTTCTTGAGCATCATATAGCACTCCATAAGGAGCATATCATATGTATCGCCGTACTTGCCGTCGCCGTTGACATCGCACTTTGTCTTGAAGTACTCATACTGTCTCTCTCTCAATTCATTTTCTTCATCATCAAATATGCCTTCTGTATCATGCCATTCAGGCAGGAATGTACATCTGATTCTCCACATTGCGATGTCATAATCGTATATGTCAAGCTTTCCGTCAAAGTTGAGGTCAGGCTCGTCCATCTTGCCGTCCTCGATATCCTTACAGTACTTCTTGAAGTCATTACTGAACTTAGTCTTGTCGAAGTTACCGAAATATTCGATGTTTTCGCCTGTTCTTGCAGCAAATACAAATGCAGCATTTATATCATAATTTGAAGCACCATCATAGAACTTTTCATAGTAATCGGTAAGGAAGTATTCAGTATCAAGAGGATTGTCAAGGAGATAGCTGTAAGCCATGTAGCGTCCGCTGAACTTTCCGCCGTAAGGTCCGAGCTTTCCGAATACATCAGCACATCTCTTTACAGTTGCCTCAGGGAGAGTTATGATATCAACAACGTGCGGACGCCAGCTGTCGCCGCCCTGTATAGATGAATCGTAATTATAGAACTCGCCTTCATCACCTTCGGTCCAGTTGATAACGCCGTCTACCAGATTCTGATATTTTGCGTAAAGCGCAGTATCATTATAGAGCAGGTTTTCAAGGAATATCTCATAGTCAACACAGTCCTTAATATCAAATGCACCGTCACCGTTGACATCAGGTGAGATATCACCGTTATTGACCATATCAGCAAAGAAGCCATAGCCTGTTCCATAGTATCTCATGTAGGTCTTGAGATTTTGTGTGAAATAATATGCAGGGCTCTTATACTCTATGATCTCGCCTGCGTCTTCCATTTCCTTGCGTGCAGCCAATTTTTCAGCATTTGGCTGAGGGTTATCATAATTGTCGATGTTAAATACAGAAGTATCAAGAGGCTTTGTCATTAAGTAATACTTTAACATAAGCAGTGCATCACTAAACCATGTTACAGAGCCGTCATGGTCATAATCGGCATAACGTTCTATTCTTTCCTTTGTAGTATCATCAACAACAAATCCGTCTGTATAAACGAACAGCTTATAGCAGTCATCTATATCGAATTTCCCGTCTCCGTTCAGATCTGTCTCACCCTGTGCAACCTGAGCGATGATCTCCTTTTCAAAGGAATCCTGTGAATACAGTCTGTAATTGTCATTAGCAGATACTTCCATAGGCATAGCTGATAATGCAGTAATAAATGATATTGCAAATGCAGATAGTTTTTTCATTTCTAAGCTCCTTTCGTCACCGGGTGCGATAATTGAGGCATCCGAATTGGCATTTGGTTTTGAGCTGCCGTTGTTAAGTGAAGGATCCTTTATCAGTATTGTAGAAACCTTAGCATTGGCAGATGAATTCTGTGAAGCTGCGGTAACAGTGGACTTGCCGCTGTCCTTTACAGCTGTATTTGTAGTTCCGGCTCCATTCTTTTCAGGTGAAGCTGTCGTATGGGGCGAACTCGTATGTATTGCAGTATCCTCTTCGACCGGGTGGGTTGTAGTGACCTGATTATTTATATCAGTTTCCGTCACTATTATCTCATCATCATTCGGAAGGATAGGCTGATTATTTTTCATAAGATCATGAACTGCGAATACACAAATAATAATGGCTGCACAAAGACACGAAACAGTACATGATATGTTTTTTATACGACGAGCCCGCTTTCTTTTGCTTTCGATTATTGCATCGCCTTTTTCAAAGACACTTGCAATAGTTTCTTCATAGCTTTTCATACACAAAGCCCTCCTTGATAAGTTCTGCTTTCAGGGTCTTTCTGGCATGATAAAGGATATCACGGACCTGTTTTTCTGTTTTTTTCATTATGCTTGCCGTTTCTCTGTTTGAAAAATCCTCGAAGTATGTCAGATACAGTGCCTGCTCATATTCGGGTTTGAGTTTTCGTATTGCCCTGTGTATAACGCGTTTTTCCTCATTCTGAATGATCCTGCCTTCGAGGTTGTCCTCGCTTACTTTTGACTCGGCATCATCAAGAGAAGTCTGCAAAACAGAAGAATTTTTCCTTATATAATCAACTGCCGTAAATCTGGCAATGGAATAAAGCCATGTCTTGAATGAGCTTTTTCCTTTATATTTGGGCTTTTTAACATATAGTTTCACAAAAGTTTCTTCCATTAATTCTTCAGCGATATTTATATTGCATACAAGGCTTGACAGGTATAAGACAAGACCGTCACGGTATATGCGCATAACTTCTGCGAGACCGTCCTTGTCACCTGATAGAAAACGGCGGTAGCTACTTTCACCGTTATCCATATATACCTCCTTTCGGATAGTTCGTTGCCCATCTACTTATTAGTCGTAAACCGAACCCAAAATGTCGAAGTAAATTTCAAAAAAATTTTTCTGCATTTATTTTTCGCCATAGCTCAGCGAAAGCACAATCTTAAAGGCAGCCCACAGGCTGCCTTTTTCATTCAGTATCTTCTGCTTTTCTTCTTCCATGAAAAATCTCTTTCTGTATATATAACTGCTCATCTGCCTGTGCGATAAGCTGTGTCGCTGTTATAGCTCCTGAGCGGCACTCCGCACAGCCTGTACATACTGTGATAGCAGGGATAAGATCGGCACATTTCTGACGAAGTACATTAACTTCATTCTGTATTGCCTCATTGATGTCTGTATCATCATTGATTATCAGCACAAATTCATCGCCGCCGTATCTTGCACAAAAGCCATGAAGCCTGTCCGAAACGTTGTGAAGAGCGTCTGCTACAAGCTGGAGCGTCTTGTCTCCCACTATATGACCGAATTTGTCATTGACAAGCTTGAAATCGTTGACATCTATCATATGTATCCTGAAAGAATTGCTTTCAGTAGCATTATGTATCATGTCCTGTAGGAATATCTCCATACGCCTGCGGTTATTAAGTCCTGTAAGCGCGTCGGAGTATATCTCACTGCTCTGTATCTCAAGGAAGGAATAGTGTATCGGAAGGAATATTCCCAGCGCAACTACAGGCGTAAGTGGAAGTATACCTTCAAGAACTGCTGTTGCCGATGGAATGATTATAAAAAGCAGCGGCAGGCGGTATTCCTTTTTGAGCTTGACCTGCTGATTTGAAAAGCTTTTCCAGAACGAGTATATACCGCTTCCGAAAAGCTGCACGAAGGTCAATATGATATGTACGATATACCCGTCTGCGAACTGGAAAATGTCATTTTTGTCAATATAGAAATAAAAGCCTGTAAAAACAGAGGTGATCGTAATTATACAGTCAACAATAGTTACAGCATAGTGTATTACTCTTAACGGTATTGTTTCCTTTGAGTTATTCTGGTCGATACGGAAGATAACAAATATGCACCAACCGAGAGTCAGCAGAGATACTGCCACAAGTCCCACAGTATTTGTTGCTTTGTTAAGCGCAGCGTTGAACGGTATCAGACCGCCCTGTCCAAGTGCCCACCAGCTATCACTTATAAGGTAGATTATAAAAAACATAGCCATGCCCCTGAAATGGTGCATCTGGATCTGTGTACCAACATTTTTGTTGGCTTTGATAATAATACCTATAGAAAATAAAATACAAAAGACCTCAGTTATCACATATGAAATATAAAGTGACGAATTATTCATGTGATCCCCCCATACCAAACACAAAAAACAGATAACCATAAAAAACAAATAGCATAACGCTATGAACTCTCTGAGTATATAATAACACATTGAGCAATTGAAGATATTGTTTTTTTGTAAATAGTTATCTTCGATCAAAATCTTTGTAACATTAAACAACATAACGTGCTACTGTTTGTAGGAAATGATAAAGATAATTTACCTATATATTATAGAAAAAGGTTTATACTGGTCTTTTACCGCAGTTTATTATTTCCAGCCCGTATATTTTGTGCTGATTTGCACTCGTTATTATTTACAAATCGTAATACTCCACATTGTTCAAGGATACGAAATTTCATGATTATAGTGCATTGTTCACAAATTGTACATCTATTTTGTTATAAATCATGGTATCATATATAAAGAAAGGATAAATCCGGATAGAATTTTCAGGTGCATATTCGATATGCACCTGAAAATTCAAAACAAATATCCTGTTAGATCGAGGTGACATTTATGAGGAAAAACAAGGGCTTCACATTGACGGAACTGATAGTTGTTCTTGCAATAATCGCTGTGCTCGGCACTATAATCGTCCCTTCAATACTCGGATATGTTGAGCTTTCAAAGAAAAAAGCTACCGTTGAAAACGGCAGAACTATCTATATGTCAGCAATGCTTGCACTTACAGATGAAGATGCCTATGAGTCGTTCTATACTCCTCAGAGTTCATGGGTGGCTTATGAAGCAACTGCTGACGGTCGTGTAATAAATACGACTACTGAATACAAAGGCGTATCAAGCACCTATTCCGAGAGAGTAGGCAACGTTAATTCTCCTCTTAAAGCCGAAGGCAACTACCGTTTTACAGTAGTTGCAAGAGTTGACGGATACGCACACAGCACAGGAAGCGACTGGAAAAATCCTTCTCATATCACACACGTTTTCAGAACATGGGACTACTCAGACAAGAGATATACCACGTTCGTAAAAAGACTGTGCGCTGAGCTCGATATGAAAGTCGGACAGCAGAAGGGCGACAATTTCCAGGTCAAAATGCCTTATACCAAGCGCGATGACGGCGGTACTCTGCCGCTGGTACGCTGGCTGATATGTTATCGTCTTGATGATCCTTCTCAGGTCGAGATATGGGCAGGCGACGGCTATAAGTGTGAAAATGGTCCTGCATACCGTGTGTATCCAAATCCTGCAAGTAATTACACCTGATTCTTGGGGATTTGACATAAGTGTAAAACCTAAAAGAACGCTTCCGAGAGATCGGAAGCGTTCGCCTTTTTATACATATGAGCTGCACTTTTCAGAAACAGCTTATTTCATTACTCACTTGTAATAATCCATTCCGAGAAGCTTCTTCTGTATAGCCAGTGCATCACCGACAGTCAGACCGTCACCGTTCATATCGGCATTATATTCGCCCATAACTGTAAGGTGATTTTCAGCTGTACCATCTATACCGTACTTATTAGGATTTGCAAAAGACTGCATTACAAGCACAGCATCAGACATATCAAGATCACCGTCACAGTTTGCGTCGCCGTCTGCCGGTCCGATCAATCCCATAAGAGGCGGGAACTCTTCTGTTGTGGTTGTTTCTGTTGTCTCTTTGGTAGTTATTGTAGTACCGATCATCATAGGTGTCATTGTCGGTGCAGCAGTAGTAGTTATCTTAGCAGGTGCGACTGTAGTACCTACCATTGACGGAACTGTAGTCGTTGTCTCCAGCTTTGCAGTAGTTGTGCCTATAAGTCCTGTAGTTGTTGTAGTTGTAGTTGTGGTGGACTTTTTCGCAGTTGTAGTGCCTATCATCGCAGGAATTTTAGTAGTAGTTGTTGTCACCGGCAGGTCATCGTCAGGCAGCATAGCCACGCCTGCTGTAGGAGCAAGCTCGTCAATGTAATCAGGATCAGTCGCCTGACCGGTCATTTTCCAAACTTCTTCCGAAGCAGCTGAACCTGCGTTCGCAGAAAGACTCACAGTAACAGTTGCTAAAAGTGATGCTATCTCTTTTGTAAATTTCCTCATTGTTTATTCCCTCCGTTTTCTTTAGATAATATTTCAAGCGCAGTAAGTATCTGCACCTGTTCCTCCATACAAGCGGCTTCCGAGATATCCCTTACAGTGCCTGTTGTAGCCATTTTTCTGCACGCGCAGGAGTTGCGGCAGTACATAGCTATCTCGCAGCCTTTACATCTTTCTGAAAGCATTGAATAATCAGGGTGGGCTTTTCTTGCCTTTTCAGCCTCTATACCCACATAAACATCGCCGCAGCGATATTCGGGTATATTCTGGAACTGAACACAGGGATAAAAGCTGCCGTCCCAATTAATAAAGACCTTCTTTCTGCATATCTCGCAGATACTTGGCTTATGTTCCTTGATACTGTTCTTTTTGGCAGCGAGCTCATACACGAAAAGTTCCTTTATTTCGCCTATTTTTCGCCACTGTTCTCTCATAATATCGCCGAAGCTGTCAAGATCCTCGGGCATCAGGAAAGCGTCCATTGTTGCCGAGACTTTTTTAACACCAAGCTCTTTCAGATACATGATATTATCATATAATTTCGGAAGCGTCTGTTCTGTATACACAAGCTGGACAAGCGTATCGGGCTGATATTTCAGCAATATTTTCAGATTTGCATCAAGAACTGCCGTATCTACGCCGCGCTCCGTACATTCTTTACCGTCATGTGACATATTTATAACGACATTCTTTCTGTCTATGCACCACTTTATGAATTCTTCATTGAGCAGCGTACCATTGGTAGTGATAACGATCTGTTCCGCATCGATATTCTCACAATAGTACTTTACGGTATCCTTGTAAAGCAGCGGTTCACCGCCAAAAAGATAAACTGTCTCCGCATTCCCCTGCCTCTTTATGTAGTCCGCGATCTTATCTCTCATTTCTTCGGTGATACAGCCGTATTCAGTGTTAAGATGCCTTTCATAACAATAGCTGCACTTCAGATTGCATTTGTTGGTTATGCTGATAGTATAGTCCAAAATATCATCTCGCTTCCGTTTAAAGACTCGCAGATCTCATTAAGATCATTACGGTAAAATAATACGTATTTATTACTGTTCACTTATTAGACGGAGGATAATATAAAAACTCTCACCTGTTAAAAAAAATTTTTTCAGCCTCAGCTGTGATCGTAAAGTGTCACTGTCTTTACGCTTGTATCTGCGGTCATTTTCCTTATCTCGGTGAGCAGCTCAGAGATATGCTCACCTACGTTCTCAATGGTACTGTGACTTCCGCGTACTCCGACTACCTGCTCCGAAAGCTTTACGCAGTTTGGATAATTATCGGGAAGAACAGTATCGCCGTCACTGCACAGAGTATATGCGCGTTCATTCTTATCATTTGCCGACATATCACGGTACTGCTCAATAAAATCAGCAGGTATCCCCGAAGCTGTAATAAGCTCCAGTTCGTGCGGATAATAGCAGGGATTTGTAAGTATACAAGGGCGTTTGAACCTGCGGCTAAGCTTATCAGCGTACCAGCCGCCCAAGCTCTGTCCCACAAATATAAAGTCATCAGTATCCACATACGCCGCAAGCTTTTCAAGAAGCTCAGTCGGAGAAGTTTCAATATATTTAAGCTGCGGAGAAATAATATCTTCCGCAGGGAACATTCCGCAAAGTGCCTTGTAATTTTTATTATCAGCTTCACCCATGAAGCCGTGTAAATTAAGTATCTTCATATCTCTGCTCCTGTATTCAAAAGATCTTTTCCGCAAGGAAATGCGCTGCAAATACAGCGGCAACTCCCAGTACAGCACTCAGTACAACATATGCAGCTGCTGTAAAATAAGAGCCTTTTTCGATAAGTCCGCCTGTTTCAAGGGCAAATGACGAAAATGTTGTAAATCCGCCGCAGATACCGACTTTAATGAACATTACAAGTTTCGGAGAAGCCGATAATTGCTTCAATGCCAGAGCTACCGCAAGTCCTATGATAAAACAGCCAATAATATTTATAAGAAAAGTTTTTATGGGGAAGCCGTCATTGCTGCCTATAGGGAGCTTTCCTATCAAAAATCTGCAAACCGCTCCTATAGCACCTCCGAAAGCAACTATCAAACAATCTGTCATTACTTCACCTCATTCAAATCTGTTATCCGCAGCCTGTGCTTTTTCACTTCAATTATACATCACATATGCCTGAAATGCAATAAAATTCTGTCTCAGCAGCATGATATATCAAAAAAGCCTGAGGAGCGCATTTTGCTCCGCAGGCTCGTTCAGATCTATCCCAAGAAAAAAAGGAAGGGGCAAAAGCCCCTTCAAAAATATATATAAATTTGGTCAAGAAACTTGTGTTATTTTACGGGAAGCGAAGGTATAAGTTCGAGAAGATATTTCTGTATAGCCAATGCATCATTGACTGTCATACCGTCTCCGCCTTCAACGTCTGCATTTGCAGTTCCCTGCTCGGTGATGTGATTTTCATCAATTCCGTTAAGTCCGTATTTATCGGGATTTGCCAGCGACTGCATTATAAGGACGGCATCTGACAGATCAACTGTTCCGTCCATATTGGCATCGCCTGCTAAGGTTTGCTTTTTCGGTGTTTCTTCGTTCTTTATCAGCGGCTGTGAGCCTGCTTCCTGCCCTGGAGTTTTAAGATCAAGTGTGCTTGAAGCATAGTATGTATACCCTTTCTCCTTGCAGTACTTCTTTATCGAGTCGATCACCTTGCTGTCCTTGGTATATTCAAGCAGATAAACATCTTTGCCGTAGTCGGCTACAAGCTTGCAGTAGTCCTGAAAATACTCTCTGTCCTCATCGCTGTTCTTTGTAAAAGTATCATGATCCCAGTCGATGGCGCTGAAGACCGATTCCTGATTTACAGCGTCCATAACAGCATCAAGGCTCTTGTTCTTCTTGGCATACTCGGTTACATAGGTATCACCGCCGTTGATGATAACATATGTGCCGTATTTTTTGAAGCCTTTGAGTATTTCCGTAACGCCGTTGAATATCTCAGTTTTTTTGAAGTTATAGTACACATCGCAGTTGTCAACAAAAAGTCCGTCAACACCCTTGTCGAGTATCTTCTTTGCAAGATCGTCAACTATGAATTTCTGCCATTCCTTCTGAGAAACATCTACCCATCTTTCGTCTTCCCAGTTCTCGTATACACCGAGGAAGTAATCTTCGTAATTCTTAAAATAAGAGCGGAATTCTTCAACAGAACCAAGATTTATATAGCTGTAGACAGTGTGTCCTGAGTCCTTGAGTCTGGTGATCTCTTCCTTATCAAAATACTGAGCATCTATGACGATCTTTTTATAGCTCTCCATATCGGATACGTCTTCGGGATCTGCGCCGAGAAAAACGCCGTACTCATATTTGATATCTGCTGCTTCTGCCTTTAAAATGCTGAAATTCGATGTCAATGCTGCCGAACACATAGCAATTGCCATAACTATACCTGTTATTATGTTGTTTTTCATTATAACCCTCTTTTCTAAGATCAGTTTTTTTCATGAATTTTATAAGGGAGCAATTCCCCTACATTAATATATACGAAACAAAGAAAAGATTTCAGACAAAATCATTAAAAAGTAAAAACGACCTGTACTTATGTACAAATCGTTTTTTCTGAACTATAATTAATTTGCATTATTTGAAGCAGATGCTGAAACGGCAATAGCAGCATACATTGCTGCCTCATTTGCTGCAATTATAGCAATAGCAGAAGCTGATACTGCTGCAAGAGCATTATCGTAATCATTATACAGATCAGCCGTGAGCATAGCTGCGTGCATAAGTCTTATTCTCTTGGAAAGACTCAAAGTACCATAGCCCTTCTGCTCGCTAAGCAGATCATCTATCTCGACTGCTGTATCTACAAGTTCCTTTTCATCTGCCTCAATTACAGATATTGCCGCAAGCATAGGAAGTTCCTCATGCTTGCCGAATTTGCGTCCTGCCTTTTTGAACATATCAAACATTCTGACCATTCTGTCAACTTTTTCCTCAGGAGCTCCGTCCGTCATAGCCAATATATGAGATACTGTCTGCATAGCGTTCTTGTCGGAAAATTCCTTTCTCAAAAGATCATAACAGCTCTCCGCATCATCTATGAGCTGCTTGTCGTTCTTCTCGGAAAGTGCCATAAAGCCTGCCATTACGTTGTCCTCACTGGAAGTGAGTATAGGGTGCTCCTTCTTCATCATATCATAGAGAGCGCGTCCTCTTGCAGCTATACGTTCTGCTTCTTCTGTCGTAGTTTTCTCAGCAAGCAGAGTTGCAAGCATTGCCAGATATTCTGATCTGCTGAAATGCTCCTTTAAGATACCGTAGATATCCATTACTTTTTTAAACTGAGCTTCAGGATCGGGAGATACGCAAAGCTTAGCAGCAAGAACAGTCATTACGTTTCCTTTAAGATAAGATGCAAAGCCTGCATTTTTCTTTATTATCTTCTTACACTCTTTAAGCTTATCCTCGTCAGCCTTTACCCCTGCGGCACAGAATACATTTGCTGCCACAGGATAGATGTATGTGCTTTCCATTTTGACAGCTTTTTTGATGATATCCCTGTTCTCGATAAAATCCATTGTGATCTGCTTAATGTTTTCTTTCATTGTTAAAACTCCTTCGTAATGTATTAGTTAGACGTTTGCACGTTTAAAATATATAAAACTTTTATTGTTTGCCGGTTTCCTCGGTTTTCCCCTTAAATGTCCCGACCACCACCTGCCGCTGCTTTCCGTCATCGGTACAGGATATGACTGTAATGCGGTCATCTCCGAAGTCACCGAGAACGCTTACGTCCTGCGGCTCAACGATCTTATACTCATTTACGGTATATTGATACTTTGTATGTTTTTCATCATTATCCACAAGGTACATATCATCGCCGATACGTATCTGGTCAAGGTCATTGAATATCTCCGCATATATGGTGCTGTTATGACCGCAAATGCAGTAGTTTCCTTTGCCAAGACTGCCCGTTCCTTCAAAATGCCCTGCCGATACCTGCAGAGCCTTATCGCTCGTTCCCTCAAGTACAGGTACTTTTATATCAAGCCGCGGTATCTCGAAATTGATATTTTCTTTAAGGAGCTTACGAAGATACAGTTCTCTGCTTATCTTGCGGTAACCGAAGAACGCCAGTACTCCAACACCTAACGCAACCATTATGACACCGATAACGAACAATTTATTTCTCTTTTTAAGTTCCTTCTCCATAGCATTCTCTCTTTCATTTTGCATATACGTATAACACCTATGCGATGCTTTTTTATACATCGTTATTGACTACGATGCAGTTTTTTCCGTTATTTTTGCCGTAATAAAGTCTGTTATCAGCAATTTGTATCCATTTATCGGGATCTTGTCCCGAGCATCGTGACGCGACACCAACCGTTATGGTCACATTAATTTCCTTACCGTCGTAACTTACGGGAGAGGTTTCAACTTTTTTTCTCAGTTCTTCAAACATTGCAACAGTATCCTGATATGGTGCGTAAGATATAATAAGGAACTCTTCACCGCCCCACCTCGATATTTCGCAGTCTGAACATTCTTTTCGTGCCAGCTCGGACAAGTGTTTAAGGACTTCGTCACCTGCGTTGTGACCATATGTATCATTGATCTGCTTGAAGTCATCAATATCAGTCATGGCAAGGATACACTGCTTATCCTCATTGGTGATATTTTCAAGCCTGTCGAACATATAATGGCGGTTATACAGCTGAGTGAGAGGATCTGTCTGAGCTGCCTTCTTTAGTTTTTCCTCAGAGATTATAATGACCTTGATAAGATAATAGGTAAAGGAAATAAGGAAGCAGAAAACTATAAATGCGTTAAAGCTCCATAACATTGTTTTGTGCCTGTGGCTGCATTCAAATACAGGTCCGAAATACACCGAACAGCTCGTATATATGATATAAAATATCCCGATAACTATACTAACAGGCAGAGCTTTCATGCTTCGCCGATTCTGTTTATATGCTATGTATTCAGTTACAAAGATTATAGGTATCATTGAAAAGCAATACAGGTGAAATCCGTATCCGCTGCCGATACAAACTGTCGTAACTCCCGTATAGAACGTTATCCAGCTGTAAATGAGCCATACATATATATTGAGCTTATCAAAATATATTAAAATGAAACCGATAATATAAACACAAGCATCGGGAATACTGAATGCTACAAGAAAAGGAACATTAATGTAATGAAAAAAGATCATATGCCCAAATACCAAACAAAATATGACAATATTTACAGCTAATGCTATTTTCTTCAAGTAAGAGGGTTCCATATTCCAGCCTCCTTAATGTTGTCTGTATCAATATCATAGCATACAGGCGTTATGCAATAATTGCCCGATCGCAGGGTGCAGATCTATGATCTGCGTATCTGCAAGGTCTTTAGATTTATTATAACATTATATTAAAAATGTTTCAATGAATATTTTGTAAATAAAGTTCTTGTTTTTTCAGCGAATACCAGCAGCAAATATATCCGCTGCGGTATGTAACCAAAGATATTTACTCTAATGGCTAAAGTTTTTTCTCACTGCTCGATCGGAGGTAAAAAAAGCAGCCCTTTTATTAAAGAGCTGCATATAACATCAGAATTTAAATGTATCCTTAAATCCAAGCCATTTCTGATCTTTATCAGAAAGATTGAGCTTAGTTCCGTCATTAAGAGTATAACCCTCAGCACTTGCTGTGCCCTTGTATTCGCCTACAAGCTCAGGCCATTCGATACCGATCTCAGGATCGTTCCAAGCCATACCGCCTTCATCGTTTGGATGATAGAAATCATCACACTTGTAGCAAAATTCTGCTACATCAGTAAGAACAAGGAAACCGTGAGCAAATCCCTTAGGGATAAGGAACTGCTTCTTATTCTCCTCTGTAAGCTCAACTCCGTACCACTTGCCGTATGTCTTGCTCTCTGTACGAAGATCAACTGCAACATCAAAAACTCTTCCCTTTATAGCGCGAACAAGCTTTGTCTGAGGGAACTGCTTCTGGAAGTGAAGTCCACGAAGTACGCCTTTTGTAGAACAGGACTGATTGTCCTGAACAAATACTATATCAATGCCTGCCTCTTCCATGTCACGCTGCGAATAAGTCTCCATAAAATAGCCGCGGTTATCACCATGAACAGCCGGAGTTATAACGCAAAGTCCTTCGATACCGCCGACATTTTTCTCAACTGTTATCTGTCCCATATTATTGGATCTCCTTTAAATATCTTGAAAGTGCGTCCTGCCATGTAGGAAGCGGAGTAAAGCCGTTTTCAATCAGTTTTGACTTGTCAAGTCTGCTATTGAAAGGTCTTGCAGCCTTGGAAAGTCCGTACTCTGCTGTAGTAACGGGAGTTACCTTTGTGGACATTCCTGCCTGCTTGTATATCTCAACTGTGAAATCATACCACGAGATGTATCCGCCCTCATTTGTAGCATGGTAGTAACCGTATTTATCAGTTTCTGCCATATCTACAAGAAGCCTTGACAGGTCATATGTGTAAGTCGGTGTACCGATCTGATCGCATACAACTCTTACTTCATCATGAGTCTTTCCCACATTTATCATGGTCTTGATAAAGTTCTTGCCGTTTACACCGAATACCCATGCTATACGCACGATGAAATACTTATCAAGAGTATTTGAAACTGCAAGCTCACCGTCAAGCTTTGACTGTCCGTATACATTCTGGGGAGCGTAGTCCTTGCAGTCAGGCTGCCACGGCTCTGTTCCCTGTCCGTTGAATACGTAGTCTGTAGAAATATATATCATCTTGCAGTCAAGCTTCTTACATACGTCTGCGATATTCTGTGTACCGTCTACGTTGATAGCCTTGACCTTTGGCTTGTTTTCCTCATCCTCGGCAGCGTCTACTGCTGTCCATGCTGCACAATGTACCACAACATCAGGCTTTACCTCCGATATTGCCTTTTCAACTGCTGCCGCATCTGTTATATCAAGCTGTACATAGGGATATTCTGTATTCACAGAAGGAAGGATATCGCTACCTACTCCCTCATATCCGCGCTTTGCAAGCTCGTTCATAACATCATGTCCGAGCTGTCCGCCTACACCAGTTACGAATGCTTTCATCGATTACACCTCCGCACGGTTTCCGTACATCTTCTCATAGTAGTTCTGATACTCGCCGCTGATGATAGTCTCCCACCACTCGCGGTTCTCAAGATACCACTTTATTGTCTTTTTAATACCGTCCTCGAACTTTGTCTCAGGCAGCCAGCCAAGCTCATTGTGTATCTTTGTAGGATCGATAGCGTAACGCATATCGTGTCCCTTTCTGTCCTCAACGTGTGTTATAAGGCTCTCGGGTTTGCCGAGTTCCTTACAGATGAGCTTAACAATGTCGATGTTCTTCATCTCATTGTGTCCACCAACGTTATATACTTCGCCTACCTTGCCCTTATGTATGATAAGGTCGATAGCACGGCAGTGATCCTCAACATAGAGCCAGTCACGTACATTAAGTCCTTCACCATATACAGGAAGAGGCTTGTCTGCCAATGCATTAGCGATCATCAGCGGGATAAGCTTCTCTGGGAAGTGATAAGGACCATAGTTATTTGAACATCTTGATATTGTCACAGGAAGTCCATATGTACGGTTGTATGCCATAACAAGGAGATCAGCACCTGCCTTGGATGAACTGTATGGGCTGCTTGTATGGATAGGTGTAGTCTCTGTGAAGAAAAGATCAGGTCTGTCAAGTGGAAGGTCTCCGTAAACCTCATCTGTTGACACCTGATGATAACGCTGTATACCGTACTTTCTGCAAGCGTCCATGAGGACCTGTGTTCCGAGGATATTTGTCTGGAGGAATATCTCTGGATTCTCAATAGAGCGGTCAACGTGTGACTCCGCTGCGAAGTTAACTACGATATCAGGCTTCTCTTCCTCGAAAAGCTTGTATATTGCTTCTCTGTCGCATATATCTATCTTCACGAAACGGAAGTTAGGGTTCTTCATAACAGGCTCAAGTGTTGAAAGATTTCCAGCATATGTGAGCTTATCCAGACATACTATCCTGTAATCAGGATATGTATCGAGCATATGGAATACGAAATTTGAGCCTATAAATCCGGCTCCGCCTGTAACAAATATGGTCATGGTCTTTTCTCCTTAATACTTTATTTTGCCTTCAGCAACTTTTTTCAGATGCTGACCATATGGCGACTTTCCATATTTCTCAGCAGACTTCATCAGTCCGTCCTTGTCTATCCAACCGTTGATGAAAGCGATCTCCTCAGGTGCTGAGATCTGGATCCCCTGACGATTCTGGACCATCTGAACGAAATTCGTAGCTTCTGCAAGGCTGTCCATAGTACCTGTATCAAGCCATGCGAAACCGCGTCCGAGAAGCTGAACGTCAAGGAGATTATCATGGAGATACATCTCGTTGAGTGTTGTTATCTCAAGCTCTCCGCGGGCAGAAGGCTTGACCTGATTTGCTCTTGCGCTTACACCTGCGGGGTAGAAATAAAGTCCTGTAACTGCATAATTGCTCTTTGGAACAGCAGGCTTTTCCTCGATAGAAAGAGCGTGTCCGTCCTTATCAAAGTCAACAACGCCAAAACGCTCGGGATCGGGAACATAGTAGCCGAATACTGTTGCTCTGTTGTTCTCCTCTGCATTCTTCTTTGCAGCACGAAGAATTGTTCCGAAACCGTTTCCGTAGAATATATTATCTCCAAGCACCATAGCACAAGCGTCATCGCCTATGAACTCTTCACCGAGTATGAATGCCTGTGCAAGTCCATCAGGACTGGGCTGTACCTTATAGCTGAGGCTGATGCCATACTGTGAGCCGTCTCCGAGAAGTCTTTCAAAATTGGGAAGATCAGTCGGTGTGGATATTATAAGGATATCCTTAATGCCTGCCAGCATAAGTGTTGACAGCGGATAATATACCATTGGCTTGTCATATACAGGAAGCAGCTGCTTCGATGTTACCATTGTTAATGGATAAAGTCTTGTTCCGGAACCGCCGGCGAGGATTATTCCTTTCATAATACAATTATCTCCTTATCAACTTTTTGAAGTAAGCAAAAATCATTTTTCTGTTAAATATCGTATATACCAATAAAACTGCGAAGTAGATCAAAAATCCTTCGATCAGGTTACAGAAGCAAGTTAATACAACAAAAATAATTGTTACACCTGCTTCTATAATAAACTCTTTGAAGAATTTGACATTTATAATTTTCATAACTGCTATCTCTGATACTATTGATCTGAGCATTATTACAATTACGACCATTATTAAAAGAAGCTTTAAGTTGTTTATAATGTAAGCTGAAATATAGAATAACAGGAAAGCAGTTATTACTGCCGAAAGATTTATTACCAGCATTATTTTTTCTTTTCGGTATGCCTTTAAATAGTTATTTGTCAAAAGGCTGACCTTAGAAGTGAAAACAATGACAGGCAGTAATATTCCAAGATATACAAGACTTTCATTGTACTTAGGAAGCCATGTATCAAGTATCCAGCAGCCGGGGAAATAAAACAGCATTACATAAAAAAGAACCGGTGAGATTATGTTTCGTATATCTGTATATACCTTGGGTAATTCACTCTGTTCCATTCTTTTTAAAGACGGGAAAAGAACAACGCTTATAGCGCTGACAAAAACCAGGAATAAGTTCGTTAAGCTAAAAGCAAAAGATACTTTACCGAATGTCAATTCATTCCAATGCCACTGTACTGTCATCTTTGCGCTTCCGACTAAAAGCATTGATGACCAATTGGCGATCAAAAGAATTACACCCGACAGAACATTCACCTTGAATTCTGACAAGGTTTCTTTAAAAGGGATCGTTTTTCCGATATACAGCTTTCTGTTTTGCTTATAACAGAACAAAAAGCCGAACATATCTGCTGCAAGATCAGCTATACAATATAAATGGAAGGATTTTACACGAAGTACCAGCAATACAATTACTGCCAGACCAAAAAACAATCTTTGAGCAATGATCAATGCCGCATAAGTTGTGATTCGATTTGTCATCTGTAATGTATATGATACGTATGTAAAAAGATTTTTTGTTATTATTCCTATAGCGACATAAATGAAAATGTACTTAAAATCTGCTTTAGCAATAATCAGGGCTGCTGTCGTTGTAATAAGGGCAAACAGTCCGTTTAAGAATATCAGTATCCTGAACTGAGAACGTATGCGTTCTTTATCAAGTTCATCGTAATTATACTGAGAATACCTTAATACGATTCCGTCAAGCAAACCAAAATGAAGAACGCCGACATAACCTACATACAGCATATATGTCTGCCAGTAAGAATACTCTAATTCACTTATAAACTTTGGAACTATAAGATTTATTATAAAATTAACACATATGGACGCGACCTGTGCTAAAATGGAACTCATAATTCCCTTTTTTATGCTCATTGTCTTTGAACTCATCTATCCCACACCTATATAAATGCCATTTACTCTAATCTGATCAGAAATTATTTGTCAGGATCAGGAAACGATTTGAAAGATCTCTTACCCAAGTTGTACCTCTGATCTTGTAATCAGTGATCAATCTTAGTTTTTTAAGGAAGCTTTTCTTATACTCTGTAACTTTTTTTACTTCCGCAAGGTCTGTTCCTTTTAACTTATCTGAAAAACATTCGAGGAAGTTGACCGCATTATTATAACGCGGTTCATCGGTTTTCTTGAAAAGCTCTTTGACTCTGCCGACATAATGCTTAAAGTTTTTATTTAAGGATTTTGATACACTTACATTATTTCCATGCTGTCTGTACAAAATATGCGGCTTATCATCGAATACAGTTTTTCCGAAGAAGCAGGCAATAAGAAATACCCATGAGTCATGCATTGAACACCATTTTGGATTTTTATGATTAATAAGCTCCAAAAGCTTTCTGTTAAACACAAATGTATTTCCTGATGCCATTGCTTCTGATAAAGAAGAATATTTTGTTTTTGGAACAGGTACACGCTTAGGAGTGTAGGTCAATCTTTTATAATTAAGATTTTCATCTACGACTCGCATATTGCAGTAATAAAGCAGAGGGATATCGCCGTATTTCTTTTTGCTTGCAGTTAATTTTTTTACAGCTGCGATCATTTTATCGTCGTCCCATACATCGTCCTGATCGCAGAATGCAAAATACTCTGCATCTGTGTCAGCAGCATACCTGCAAAGGTCTAAGAATGATTTTATAACTCCAAGGTTTCCGCCTTTATAGAATGATATCTTATCATTTTCCTTCTGATATTCTTTTATAATATCGATCGTCGAATCTGATGAACCATCGTCTCTGATAATAATTCTGTGATCAACATCTTTTTGCTTCACAAGACTGTCAAGCTGTTCTCTGAAGTATTTTTCGCCATTATAAGTCGAAACAAGAATAGCAACCTTATTCATAAATCCTCCGTTTGAAAACATTCATATTATGGATCTAAGATCTGGTTTAAAACTCATTGATCTTAGAAAGTAAAGCATTATTGCTTTTAGACATACTCTGAGCATAATCCGATAATATGACAGCAATGCCATAGAAAGCCCAGAAAATTGGCTTATAGAACGCCGGATCCAACATACATACAAATAGTAAGAAAGTTTGTATTCCAATTGATGTCTGCCCTATTTTTACGATCTCGTTTGATACCTTGTTATTTATTTCGTTTCGTTTATTCTTACTTATAGTCCTCAATGTATTGACAAAGATCACTATCAAAGCTGATGTCATTATAACAGTACCAACAATACCTGTTTCACATAAGAACTGTAAGAAACAGTTATGTACGTCCATAACATCTTCTCCGTGAATAGCTCTGAACGAAGAGCTGATAGAATTGGCAAAGCCGCCAAAGCCTACTCCAAAGATTGGGTTTTCACGGAACAGTCTTATTGCTTCTTCCCAAAGAGCTGAACGTCCGGAAGTTACATCCTGACCTTTTTCGGCTCCCTGAATAGATGCAGTATATCTGTAAAGCAGTTCATTGTCGCCAAATGCTGCTAATAATGCATTAAAAGATAAATACAGTATTAAAAGCACAAGCAGTATGATCCCTGCTTTCAGCATAAAATCCTTTTTTGAACGTGAGATCATAAATATGAAAAACATAGCAAAGACACACGCCAAAAGTTCTCCACGTCTTCCTTCAGCAAGGATAGCAAGCAAATAAAACAATACCAATACAGCATTTTTTATTTTTTCTTTTTTTGCAACACCGCTCACTATTTCATTAAATGTTGTTATAAGTGCAAGCATCATTATGTAGTCAGCCAGTGTAAGAGAACCGCCTACAGGTATACCGTAACCGCGGGGAACATAATACGCTGCAAGCTGCCGCGGAGATGCAGCTAAAAACCTGTAGATAGTTTTCCAATAAATCGAAGGAAATACTCGGAAGAACAGTATCAGGCTTCCGAGAATGAATGATATGGTTTTATAGAACTTTCTGCACAGCTTTATCTCACTGTAAGAAGCATTGCAAAGCAGTACGTATAATGTTGCAGATGCAATGGCAACAACGTAAAACACCTCATCGCCATCGCGTCGTGAACTTGGTCTTAAAAAAGAAACTGCAATAAAGCCGATCAACACAAGCCATGTTTTCTTATTGATCGTAAGCTTTATCTTCCATTGTGATCTGGTTATAAATACGAAACACACAAGAAATATACTGAAGAACCAGCCTAAGATATTACTTATTCCCAGATCTCTGTACACAAAATATGTACAAGTATACAGCGAAAGAATCACTAAAAGCCAATTTCCTTTTTGTGATTCCCATCCAATCAACTTTTTTTCAATCATTATATTTCCTTCTATTTATTTCCCTTGCAACACTTTCTTATGATCATATTTCCAATGATTTTTGAAGCATTTCCTGTTTCGCAGCTCTTTAATGCAGCATGATGCTTATTAATGCGAATTTCAGCCTTTTCTTTATCATAATCCATAATGGTCTGTATCAATTCTTCCATAGTCTCGCTCATAGGATAAGGCCATTCTTCGATGGGAGTATAGAAATCACGCTCGTTCTTATACTCCTTGAGATCGTTTGCGAAAAGGAAAGCAGGTTTTTTCATAAGTGAAAAATCCCAGATTGACGATGAATAATCCGTTATAAGAACATCACTGATAAGTAATAATTCCTGCATATCAGGATAAGCAGAAACATCAATGATATTATTATCACTCATATTCTTGTCTGTTACATAATAATGCGACCTGTAAAGCATCTTCCATTTTTTTCCTGTTTTATCGGAAAGAGCCTTTAATACAGCATCGGCATCTATTTCGTAATTCGAGCTCTTTGAATTTCTGAAAGTCGGAGCATAAATTACGATCTTTGTATCATTATCCAGATCAAGTCTGCGTTTGATACTATTTACCTTTTCCTGAGAGTAACGGATCAAAATATCATTTCTCGGCATACCGCACTCAATTACTTTTCCCTTATATTTAAAGGAATCTCTCAATGTCATCTTTGTAAATGCCTTACTGCTGGAAACATAATAATTTACTCGTTTATGCTTATTTATCATGTTTTTGTCCTGTAAAGCATTAGTGTCTTCACGTCTTAATCCAACACCTTTGTATGCTCCGCCGCCGTGCCATGTATTGATCACAGCCTGTCCTTTTCTTCTTGGCAGAATGGACCATGATTCAACATTATCAACGACTACCCTTGAAGTTAAGGCGTAATAGATGAACTTTAAGCTCTTGAACTTTATCTTTTTGATCCTCGGGTCAATATTATTGAATTCATTCGGATCGTTAAAAGCCCAGACTATTTCTAATTCATCTTTTGTTTCTTTTAAAAGAAACTCACAAATATATTTAGGATTGCATGAGTATTGTTTTCCGCTGTAGGCACTGAACAAAACTGTTTTTGGTCTGATTTTAAAAATAAAAAAGCACCTTAGAATGGCTTTTATCAATCCTATTAAATAATACTTTATTCCCATATAAAATTCCTTATTTCATTGACTCCATCATACGGACGTACATTTCTTTCAGATCAACAGTCGCAGACCAGCCGAGGTCTTCTATAGCTTTAACATCAAGGTTAAGGAACGATGTATCGGGATATTTGCTTGTATCCCCATTATCAGCTACCTCAACTTTGATCTTTCCATCGGCGATCTCAGATGCGACCATTTCGCCCATCTCGTAAATCGAGCAATAGGTATCAGGATTAGCGGCATTATAGCTCTGTCCGCTTTTACCTTTAAGAAGTACGGTCAGTATTGCTGTTACAGCATCAGCAGTGTATAAATACGGATGTCTGCTCTCGCCCTTAGTTAACAGTACGATATTTTCACCATTCATGGCACAGCGAGCCATCATAGCAAAAACACGCTTGTCATCTATTGAAATGCCGGGACCAAAAGTCTGAGCAAGTCTTAAACTGCAGGCACGGACACCATATTCGTGAGCATATGCCGCAACTATTGCCTCACACATTCTTTTGCTTTCAGGATAGCAGCTTCTTATTACAAGCGGATTGATATATCCAAGCTTGTTTTCATCAAGCTTATCCTCGGTATCGACCTTTCCGTACACTTCCATACTCGAAAGGTAAAGGAAAGCTGCTCCTTTTTCTTTAGCAAGGTTAATAAGATTGACAGTTCCGAGAACAGATGCATTGATCACTTCTACAGGATTGCTTACCATAAAAGCACTTGCTGTAGGACAAGCCGCATGAACGATATAATCGATATCCTGCGGGATCTCAGTCACATTTTCAACGCTTCCTGTTATAAATTCAACCGAATCGGGAAGAAGTGATTTTGCCTTAGCCACATCTCTGACCAAAGCAATAACTTTGCAATTCAGTCCATAGTGCTTATTGGAATGATCTATGGCATTGATCAGAGTCATTCCGATCAATCCTGTTCCGCCTGTAACAAAAATGGTTTTTTCTTTCAGATCCTGCCATGAAAACGAATCTGAATCACAAATGTTATTTAAATCTTCTTGAAAAAATTTTTCATTCATATATCTATCCACTCTTCAATAAATATTATAAGCCAAAGATCTGTGAATTTTCCTTTGCGTCTGTAATTGCTCTGAAAATATAAAAATCAGAGGGTGTTGTTATTTTTATATTTTCAGGACCGCCTTCCACTGGGAAAAGCTTATGACCATAGTATTTCATAAGGCTTGCCGAATCAATAAAATCGCTTCTGTTTTCTTCCTGTGCCTTTTTATGAGCGGCAACGATATCTTCAAGCTTAAAGCACTGTGGAGCCTTTGCTACTCTGCACTTTGAACGGTCAACGATCTCACCGATAGAACCATCTTCGGCTTCCATAGTTATAGTCTCAATGGCAGGTGAAACAGTTATTGCATTGCCATTTTTTTCTGCACATTCAATATCATCTGAAATTGTTTCTGATGATATGAGCGGTCTTACTCCGTCGTGAATCAGAACAGTATTGTTTCCGCCAAATAATTCATAAGCCTTTGCCAGACCGTTATAAATGGATTCCTGACCTGTTTTTCCGCCGGGAACTATTGCAGCAACTTTATCGAGCTGATATCTTGAAACAAGCTTTTCGCAATAATCTATCCAGCTCTCAAGCATTACAAGTACGATCTTATCTACCTTATCATGATTCTGAAACTGTTCAACAGTATAGACCAATATTGGCTTGCCATGGAGCTCAAGGAACTGCTTGGGCTTTGTCTTGGTATTCATTCTCTGTCCCGTTCCACCAGCAAAAATAATTGCAATATTCATGATTTTTTTTCCTCTTTTCTAAAAAATAGACTTGCTTTACAATACCCGTATGCCAATAATACAGACACTGCAAATACGCCCGTCATAATTACGACCTTCATCATGGAACTGCTTCCATCACCTATGCCTGATTTTGCAGTGAGATTTCTTACAAATACATGGAGCAAATATAACTCCAGACTCATTTTTCCCATAAAAGCAAAAACGGACTTAAATAATGACAGCTTCCACTTTGTAAACACTATTGACAGTAATATAATAATAAAAATACCTACTCCTGTACCGCCCAGAAAATAGAGCAGTCTGCCAACGCTTCTGCTATTGTGAGATACTGCTGAACTTGCAAGGAAGCAAAGAACAGAAGCTGCGCCGTAAACCACGATCCAGCACATCTCAAGCTTGTTTTCTGATTTCTGATCCCTGCACACCTTGCCCCAGATACTTCCGATCAGGAAGACGGGGACTCTTGCTAATGCCAGATCCACCTTTTCATAATAACCGGGTGCAGCAAAAAGCAGCAGTATATTTCCCATAAGGCAGAATACTATTATACATATGATCGCCATTGTTCCGTATTTCTGCTGAATGCGAAAGATCAGAGGATAAAGAAGATAAAGAATGATGATCAAAGCAACATACCATACTGTTGCCAAGCCTTTGATCCAGAAAGATAATCCAAACAGATTGATAAAAAAATCAGGAATGGACTCATGGTTGATAACAGTCATGATCGCCCAATACGGAGCAGAGAGAATGATCCACGGGACCACTACTCTTTTCATACGCTTCAGATAAAACTGCTTCACGTCCGAATTCTTTGATTGAGAAAAATACAATCCAATTCCGGAAAAAAGCAAAAATATATCAACACCCAAATTACCGCGTTCAATTACGATATGCAAAAGAGGGATATGTATTTCGGGATACAATTCAGAAAAGATATGCAGGAGCATTACCCATATCGCTGCAATACCCATGATCTCCGTTCTGAAGTGAAGGGCGTCCGATAACGCAACTCTAAGTTTCTTCATTCGGCTAATCCTTTGCTACACAATAGTATTTGCCTTTAAACTGTTTATATGGCTCTGTTGTGCTCAGATAAACCGCATCATGCTTTGCAACGCGCTTTTCTACAGGCGGAAGCTGCATATAGTCGCCCCAGATCTCGGTCAGATAACGTTCATAACCTGCCATGACCGGGACCTTATGTCCTTCAAAGTCCAGATACACAACATTATCGAAATCCTTTTTCGGATGTCTGAGCAGCATTCCCTTTATAGAACCGATCAGCTCCGTAACTTCGTCACAATCGTCCCACTTGAATCTTGTCATTTTTCTCTGACATTTCTTCCAGATCTTATATCTTGATTCGGGAGATCTTACTATCTTATATATGATATTTGAAAAAGCACGGATAAGTCCGCCCTTATTGTCAGGAAGTCTCTGAACATTGAAAAGGCTGAACATAAATGCATTATAAAGCTGACTTGCGCGCTTTATCTTAGACTTTGGACAGCCGTCTATAGGCATTATTTCCAGTGCGATGCCGTGACAGATATCTTCATTTATGCTATGACGATTGATCTCTGTTGTGCGGATATCACGAACTGATGCACCGCCGTCATGGTAAACCTTATTTCTTGTTGTTCGGCAATAAACATACTTGCTCGTATCCGCAGTCTGATTCCATATCTTTGCTAATTTCTCATAATCAGGACGAGGCATGAAGAGGTCTATGTCATCGTCCCAAGGGATAAATCCCTTATGCCTTACAGCGCCGATAAGGCAGCCTCCGCAAAGGTAATACATTAAGTTGTTTTTTTTGCAGAACTCGTCAAAATACAACAGCATTTCAAGCATTTTCTCTTGAAGTTCACGTGTTGTAGCATGGATTATACTATTTTTTTCAGTCATAATTTTTCCCCATTACAGCTGCAGCTGTTCTAAACATCGTTAATATTTCTCTAAGGAATCTGAAGCGTCTTATACTTTCGAGATTCCATATCATCTTGCCGGGAAGGACCTGTTCAATATACACCTTGTCAACATCATCAGCTGCATCAAGCAAACGCGCTTCATCTTTATAGCGAATAGACGCTTCTGATGTAATGCCTGCCGGAAGCAGTAATGTTGCGAGCATTTCAGGTGTATAACCCTTTACATACTTTACGACCTCGGGACGAGTGCCTACAAAACTCATTTCGCCCTTGAGGACATTTATAAGCTGTCCGATCTCATCGAGCCTATAATCACGTATTTTTGAACCAACTCGGGTGATACGGCTGTCATTGCCTACTGTAACTGCTGCCCCGACCTTATCAGCATTATTCACCATTGTACGGAACTTGTATATCTTGAATTTCTTTCCATACTGAGTTACTCTTTCCTGCTTGTAAAAAACAGGTCCCGGTGAATCAAGCTTGATCGCCACTGCAAGTATTACAAAAACAGGCAGCAAAATAATAAGCATTATCGCTGAGAGCACAACATCGAATATTCTTTTGCACTTCAGACTGAAACGTTTTTTGCTTAGAATGTCGTAATACTCGCGAACTTCCTTACGTCTCATGAACTTCGGAAGATCTTCCCATTTTCTTAATGTCATCAACTGCACCTACTGTATTATAAACTCCTTATGATACTTGAATACTTTTCAAGTACGTACTCAACATCTTCATCTGTAAGACAGGTATGAAGCGGAAGAGTTATCTCATTTGCAAACCTGTTATATGCATTCGGGAAATCCTTGATGTCAAATCCCATGTCCTTATATGCTGTATGCATAGGAAGAGGCTTGTAATGAACATTGCAGGCAACTCCCTGCTCAGCCATTTCGATTATGATATCAGAACGCTTTTCAGGGCTGATACCGGGTATTCTTGTGATATAAAGATGTCCCGAAGAGATATGATCCTCTGTATAGTGCTTTAATGTTTCAACTCCAAGAGGAACGAGAACAGAATCATATTTTTCGATTATCTGCTTACGTCTTGCAAGCATACCGGGATAACGCTTCATCTGAGCAAGTCCCATAGCAGCTGCGATATCTGTCATGTTGCACTTATACCATGCACCCACGATATCATACTCCCAAGCGCCGAGCTGAGTCTTTGCAAGAGCGTCCTTGCTCTGACCGTGAAGGCTGAAAAGCTGTACATTATGATATATCTCCTCATTATCTATGCCGTCGATATTTCTCCATGAAAGAGCACCGCCCTCGGCAGTTGTAAAGTTCTTTACCGCATGGAACGAGAAAGAAGAGAAATCTGCAATAGAGCCTGCCATTCTGCCATGCCATGAAGCACCGAAAGCATGAGCTGTATCGGCACATACAGCTATTCTTCCCAAAGCCTCCTGTATCTTGTTTGAAGGCTTGAAAAGATTCTTTTTAGCTTCAACTATAGCAAATATCCTGTCATAGTCACAAGGTATACCTGCCAGATCAACAGGTATGATAGCCTTTGTCTTTTCCGTTATTGCGTTCTCAAGCGCATCATAATCCATTTCAAGGCTGTCCTTCTGAACATCAACAAGGACGATCTTTGCGCCGACATGATATACAACAGAAGCAGAAGCTGTGTATGTATACGCAGGAACGATGACCTCGTCACCTTCTCCGATACCAAGGATACGAAGTGCCATTTCAGCACAGGCTGTCTGCGAATTAAGACAAACCGCACGGTCAGTGCCTACATATTCAGCGACCTCTTTTTCAAGCTGCTTTGTTTTCGGACCTGTAGTTATCCAACCCGAACGAAGTGCTTCACAAACTTCATTTATCTCAGCTTCGCTGATATCCGGTGGGCTGAAAGGGATCGATCTCTTTTGTGTTGAACTCATTAAATTTACATCTCCTAATTATTACTATCTTAGAAAAAGTTTTTTCAACAAAATGAATGTTTACTGATCCATTCTCTCATAAAACGTGCATTTCACCAAATGCAAACCGCTGCTTGCCAAATATCTGTTCATACAAAACTTTGCCGTCCACGTACTCAACTTCATTTCCGCCGAATATGCAAACGACACCTATTTTAATATGAAATATATATGCCATAGCACTCTTTCACAAGCTTATACAGCTTATGGGAATGATCTTATTATACGTCATATAGTCACGATACGCTCCGACTGCTTTATCCTGACTTTGGAAAACGATATTTTTCAGCAAGCCGCATTATACAAAATGGCTATTACCATGAAACCACATTCAGAGTACCGTATCTACGGTAAAACTCAAATGCATAAGCAAATATGATCAGGCAGACCATTCAGATCGTTGTGTTATATAATAAGCCTTTTGACATGAGACCGCATATCATTGATGATCTCTTATGTCTTTCAAAGGCTTTATCTATATCAAGAGTTTTTGAGCAGGCAGTATAACTAAAATGGTATCACACTGCCGGCGATCTTATGCTGCTTTTTTTATAATATTTTATGTTTTCGCAAAAACATTCCGCGAAAACACCGTATTCTATTAATAATATTAAACGAACAAAACCCGTACGTTTCAATTATACCCGTTGGCAAAAAAAAAAGCAAGTGAAAAAATAAGGTAAATCAAATCTGTCTTTGATTTTTGGCATTTTCAACAAATCAACCATATAGTTTACTATTAAAATTGCACGAAAATTTATACAAATTGGAATATTGACATATGGGTTTGAATTTTGTATATATTCAAAGATATAACGAGATCACATTTGATATGCGTTCATTCCAAGCAAGCACGTAAGGCTTTATAACGCTTTCTTCAGCCAATTTATCTATCTCTTCATATATAAGCTTATCTGTCAGATACGATCACGGAATAACTTGATGTATAATATGAACTTAACTGCCGTAACAGAAAAAGCAGTATACATATCTCAGTGCTCAAAGAGCCTTTCCGAGTTCGTATGCCTGCTTGGGATAATCGGTATCCTTCAGCATATCAGGAGTCATGCAGTTTACTCCGACTACCGTGCCTGCGATATCCCATTCAAGATACTTTGTCATGCCCTTAAAGGTCTCAAGTGCGCCATTGGCTGTTTCAAGGTTATCATCTGCCATTGTCACCATAAGGACAGCTTTTTTGTTTCCGTGCAGAACAGCGTCATTTGCATAAAAGCGGTCGATAACTGCCTTGAGCTGTGCATTTATATCATAATAGTATATCGGCGATACGAATACTATGGCATCTGCTTCTATCAGATGCGGGTTCAGTTCCTGCATATCGTCTTTGAATACACAGCCTACTGTACCGTCGTGACATTTTTCACAGGCAATACACGGATGTACGTTTTTATATGCCGCATCAAAACGCCAGACCTCATTGCCTGCTTCCTCAGCACCTTTAATAAACTGCTCGGTAAGATATGCGGTGGTTCCGTTTTTGTGAGCACTTCCTGTTATTACTAATACTTTCATTTCATTCTCTCCTTTAGTTTATTTGATACAAGGCTGCCGCCTGCAAGGTCACTGCAGCAGATCATACTGTCGGCAACACGACCATTATACCACATTTTTAGCCGAATTACAATTATTATTTATGCTTTAGCCTTATATCCTGACAATATGACAAAAAGAGTCATACGCCTTCTTCAACAGCATTTTTCATCAACAGCCATTTTGATAGGTGCTTCTGTATACTGCTCATTTTATGTATAAAGATATCCGCTTGTATGCAGTGAAGCTCCATTATTTTTTGTTCACAAAAAGTTTACGATTTCAGCCGCACATCTCCGCATCATCATTCGTTAATGCGTATAAGGAATCATCTTCCGCTAAACTGCAATTTTACATTGCTAAAATCAAGGAATGTAGGTGAATTTAAGATGTTAAAAAAATTTGCGGCTGTTATTCTGGCAGCTTCCACGGCAATTATCTCTTTTTCCGCAGCTCCCACAAGTCTGTTTACTCCGTCAAGCGTTAATGCGGCTGGAACCGTTAACGCAGCATCTATCCCCGACTGGGTACCAAAAGACCTTAGTTCAGCGATCGAGTTCCGAAACACTTACGGAACTGTGCATATTGATAACGGTATCATCTGTGTTGTATCACAATTAAGCATGGCTACAAGCTCAGAGGCTGAACCGAAGGGTATACTGCAATACGAGATAGTGCCAACAGACAGCTCGGTAAAAATACTGTGGCATACGAATTATTCATCGAAAGACAGCCATTATTACTATGAAGTAGCTGTATTAGCTCCTCAGCAAGCCTGTGACTTTGATATTGCTGTTGTCGACGTATTGACTGATGAACCCGATCCCGATCTGAAATACGGTCATGCGATCTCACGTTATTCCTTCTCAGCAAAAGATGATCTGAGCGTTACCGAGACGGATATTTACAGCTGGCTGCCTGACTGTGAAAAAGAATATACGGACTATGTCAAAAAACACGGCGAGGTTTCGGTCAAGGACAACTATGTTGTATTCTGTATGGAGTCAAATGCAGGCTCTCCGTTATCATGGCGCGAAAGATCAGAGGACTATTCCGAGAATTTTGAACGCGCAGCTTTTCTGTTTTGCAGCGAAGAGACTGCCGAACCTGTTGACGGCGGTGACATATATCAGGTAGCTGCGTATAAGGCTGTCAAGGACGGCTGCGCAAAGATAGAATGGGAGTATGCTCCAAATTTCACATGGGAGCTGAGACCGCCATTTTCCGAAGATGAAATGAAACAGTCTTTGACTGCTGACTGTGCTGTTCTTGATAATGCGCAGACAATTCTTCTTTCGGGTCAGATAAGAGTTACGCTTGCTGACTGCGATACCGATGAAGCGATCATTTTAGGCGAAGGTGAAATGCCCTCTATAGCAACAAATATCAGCAACGGTGAAGTGGCAACAGGTCCTGTTCTTGTTATGGAGACCGATCCTGCTATCGTATCCAACGACCTTGGCAGGCAGTTTAATTCGAGCTCTTTTTCCTTTAGTCTCAACAGCAGCTCGCTGCCTAAGGGGTATTCGTTCCCTGACGGCGCAGATCATATGGGCTATTACGGTGGCACTATAAGCCCCGAGGACTACGTGACGATCACGAAGTTCGACAATGGTGCTGCGAATGTGGTATTCAAGCTCATGACCGCTCCTACGGGAGATGTGAATTCTGACGGTGAGTTCAATGTATCGGATATCGTATTGCTGCAAAAATGGCTGCTTGGCGTTCCCGATACCATTCTTGCCGACTGGCAGGCAGCTGATCTCTGCAATGATGACGTGCTTGATATATTCGATCTCATAATGATGAGAAAAGCTCTTATCGTACAAAGTACCAAAGACTATGTTGAGCCTGATGAGTACTTTGAATTCGGGACTCCATTTGTAGTTTGGGAAGACGGTCTGAAATTGTATCTCGGACCTGATGAAAGCTACGAAAACGTTGCTTCTATCCCGCAGAACACCCGTCTCAGCGAGTACGGATATCAGAAAAATAATGATAATTGGCTGTTTACCGAATATAACGGACAGTATGGCTGGATAAGAACGTTCAGCGAGGACGGCATGACTCCTACTATCTTTTACGAACAAGTTGCAAAGAAGCCTGTAATTTATCTTTACCCCGAAGAAGAGACCGATGTCCATGTTGAGCTTGAGCTTACCGAAGCCGAGCTCTCAACAACTTACCCAAAGTACAATAACGGCTGGGACGTAACTGCTTACCCTGACGGCTCACTGCTCAACAAGGCTGACGGTACACATCATAAGTACCTGTTCTGGGACGCTGTGAACTGTCGCACAAGGTTCGGCTTCGCAGAGGGCTTCTGCGTTGCAGGAAGTGATACAGAAAGCTTCCTCAGAGAAAAACTCACATATATTGGACTTACCGAGGAAGAAATGAACGAGTTCATCGTATACTGGCTGCCGTTAATGGAGCATAACAAGTATAACCTCATTGCTTTCCAGGGCGATGCATATACCGATTCCGCAAAGCTTAACATCACTCCCGAGCCCGACAGCCTTCTCCGCATATTCATGACTTATGTCCCACTTGAAGATACAGTTGATATCCGACCTCAGCAGCTTGATACCTTTGAAAGAAAGGGCTTTACAGTTGTTGAATGGGGCGGAAGCGAGGTCAGATAATATACACAAAGAAAAAAACGGCACGGATATTTCCGTGCCGTTGTTACTTTATATTACCCCAACAATATTATCAATTAATGCTGCATAATCCGAGCAGATATTTCTGTATTGTGAGAGCGTCCATATTAGTAACGCCGTCACCGTCAACGTCTGCGCGAATACAGCCTCCTTCTGAGATATGATTGTCGTCACTGCCGTTAACACCGTATTTTGAAGGGTTTGCCAGAGACTGCATTATCAGTACTGCATCAGAAAGATCGACTGTTCCGTCACCGTTTGCATCGCCGTTTCCTTTGATAACAAATGTGGATATCAGATCATAGCTGCTATAGTACCTTACTGTGTCTATAGAACTTGAGATACCTAATATCTCCTCATCATTATAAACATAGCCTGCATCTCCCCTGTGGTGTTTACGGTTGAATTTCTCCATATTGCTGTTGAAGATATCATAATACTGTAATTCAGGATGTTCCATATAGAAGCTGTCAAGTTCCTTATTCATCTTATCCTCATCGTTATACTGTTTTTCAAGGTCGCTGAGGATATACATCATCATACACTGTACTTCGAGCTCATCTGCACTGATACCGTTATTGTTAAAGTCGAAATTTGTATCGAAATTATCGCGTACTTCCTGTGAAACGCCGATACTAACACTGAGTTCTGGATATCTCTTTATCATTGTGCCGATATAGCTGATATCGTACGGAGTAAAGTATTCCATGTCAAGATTGTATAGTATGTTGTAGTCAGCTACGGTTATTTTTCCGTCAAGGTCAATGTCAGGTTTAGGAAGGATACCTAATTTGACATTTTTATAGTATGTCGGAAAAACTGAATCTATTTCAGCTGATGTAAAATTATAGCGCGCAGGAGCTTCATATGCATCAGAGCTGTTCTGAGCTGAGTTCGGACCATATTTTATCGAGAACTGTTCATAATAGCTGAGATTTGCAAAAACACAAGCCGAACAAGACATAGGTCTTGGAGTATAATAGCCCAGATCTTCATAATATATAGGATCAAAATATTTCTCGTCTATCTCATTGTATGTGAGGTAATACATCGTAAAATACTGACCGATATACTCAAAACGGGTATTATAGAAATAATGCGCTGCTACTTTGCAGAGATCAAGGACCTTATAATACTCTTCTTCAGTTACAGGACCATAATCATCACCTGTATAGTGATAGAAAGGATATTCAGTCTGAGATACATACAAATAATCAAGATCATCAATATCGCAAAGCATATCTGATACATAAATTATCTTAACAACGTCATCGAAATCAAAGACACCGTCAGAGTTGATATCTGCATCAACATATCCGTTCTCTATAATATCCTTGACCATTTTATAATCACGTTCTGTACCGTGTATCCAATATCTCATGCTATCTATGAAATCGTATACAGGTGACACATATACCTCAGAAGAATCATATTCATAATAACGACAATAACCAATGTCATTGCCATTTTCATCGAATTTTTCTACATATACATATTTATATTTCAGTTCATCAATCGAAGAATAGTATGCATCAGGGTCATTGTCACTTATCAGTTTATAATCGTCTGCACACACAGGTCTGAAAGTTCCGTCATCATTCTTTACATAATACTTATTCTTTTTAAATGTCACGATATCCCACACATCAATATCCTGCTTTTGTACATCAAGCGGAATAGGATCATCTTTATATTCATCGGGGCAATTTTCAATAAAGTAATTCGGATCGTAATAATCCGTACTTACAGGATAATAAGCGAACAGGTAGCGTACATAATCATACCATAAAAATGAGTAATAATAGGTTTGCGTCACGTTTTCATTTGTTTTGGGATCATAGTATTCTTTTTCGACAGGCAACTGCGTTTCTCTGATAGTATTGTATTTTTCCATTATATAATCAGGGACATATATTTCACCATTACGTGAATTAGCAGCACGGTAAAATGCATATGCATCAAAGATATCGATATTGCCGTCGCAGTTGATGTCTATGTCGAGATCATAATGATCAACGAGCTCTTTTAAATGCATCAGATCTTCTTCATCAGAAGATATAGTGGCTTTAGGTTCATAGGTCTGAGCATTTGCAACTGTGGTCGGATTACTTGCAATTAGGATTGCAGCTAAAGCTGCGGCATATTTTCTCATAATAATACTCCCTTCGTATTCATAGTCATATTCAGAAACAGCGGTAGTTACAGTGCTTACAGATGCTGTTCCTTCCATGCCTGCGGAACCTGTCTGAGTAACAGTAAATGCAGGCATAGCTGCTGTTTGTACCTGAGTGCTTTGTACTGTTTTTTCTTGGGTGTTCTGTGCTGTTTGTGTTTGGCTGTTCTGGGATATTATGCTTGTTTTTGAATAAGAAACGGAAGTCTGAGATAAAGCCTCTGTGCTGTTGACCGTCAAAGAAGTTGTTATCGCTGTGCAGATATCAGTGGTCATTGCAGGCGATGTCGCAGCGGCTGACGTGGCAGGCACACTCGTTATAACGGCGTTTTCCGATATATCAGGTTTTCTTTGAGGTCTAACGGTATTGAAAATACCTGTAGCACCGAGAGCTATAAATATCGCTGCCGCAGTTGCAGGCAAAGCATAGCAGTGATGTATTGCGGGCTTGTGTTTGCAGTCGGCTTCTTCAATGAGATCGGCATCTATATTATTGATGCCCTTGTATAATTTAAGATCACTCATCTATATAACCTTCTTTCTGCAAAAATGCCTTTAATTTTTTCCTTACTCTGAAAAGATATGTAGCCACGGTCTTTACGTTCATATCATAAAATGCCGCTATATCCTCTACAGTTTCGGAATACCAGTATCGCCTCACGAACACCTTTCGGTATTTTTCGGGCTGACTTTTCAGAAATACGCTTATCGCTCCGCCGAGCTGTTCATCTGTTATTGTTTTTTCAATGCTTTTACCGTCAGGAATACATTCCGCAAGTTCGTCCAGAGATACTGAAAAATCCGAATTCCTTTTTGCTGCGCTGTTGTATTTTTTACGGTTCAGTGCGCAGTTTTTCACAAGTTTGCAAAGGTATACTTTCAGATTATCGGGCTTGTTGGGCGGTATCGAACTCCACACGTCCATATAGGCAGAATTCACACATTCTTCCTGGTCTTCTTTTTGAGAAAGAATGTTGCCCGCAATATAGAAGCACAGCTTTTCATAGCTTTGTTTCATTTCTTCAATAGCTTTTTCGTTTCTTTCAAAAAGCAATTCGACAATTGATGCATCATTCAAAAGGTCAGCCTCCTTTCCTGAGGTCCTCTGTATATAAAGACAACATTCGGCTCATAATATTTCACTTTTTTTGCAAAAATTTTTCTGTGATTTTTATTCTTACCCGTTTATATGGATCTTTCAATGCTTCATGCACTGTGACAAGTTACAGGTTTTCTCGGTTTATAGTCATCTGTGCTGCTTTAATTATACCATAGACTGACTTGGGGTTCAAGAAAAACATAATTTTCATATCCTACGGAAATTGCTTTTTTATTGTTTCAGCGGCAAAAAATTACCGAGCCCATACTTTACGGACTCGGCAACTCACTTTTCACCATTGTGACATATTTTTTTGCTTACAATTCGTCTATGGGCAAATTCGGATACAATCCATTGATATGACCTGATATGGCTTGTGAATCCTCAATAGTTATCTCTCTTTTTTCAGACGGTCTGTAAGTGTCAATATTTGCAAGAAACTGCTCAAATGAAAGCGTTGATTTCGTTGCTATATTTTGTTTGTAGAATTCTTCAACTGTTGATCCACTATTAATAAATCTATTGAGAAGAACAACATCAACGATATCAATTTCACCGTCACCGTTTACATCTCCGCACAAGGTCGGCTCTACGATAACAGGAGCAGCAGTAGTAACTGTAGTTGTTACGATCTTTTTAGTAGTTGTTGCCTGTGAAGTGGTCTTTTCCGGTTCTTCCCCTACCTCGTTCGGTTCTTCCGAAGGCTGTTCCTGAACAGCTTCATCTTCAATATCAGTTGTTATTTTCGTAAATCAGTAAAACTTCCTTCTTCTATTACAAGTCTTAACATAAGATTATTTGGTTATTGCAATAGTCTTGAATCTATTGATATTCCTGATACTGTTACAAGTATAGGTATGGACGAATTTGCACAGTGCACAAGTCTTGAGACAATAAATATACCTGATACTGTTACAAATATAGGTCCAGAGGCATTCAAAGGCACAGTATGGCTGAAGAACAGACAGAAAGAAAACCCGATCGTTACTGTAAACGGAATATTGGTAGACGGTACAACTTGTTCGGGAGATGTTGTTATACCCGATACTGTTAAAAGCATTGCAGGCTGTGCGTTTATTGATTGTGATGACATAAAAACCGTAATTATACCGTCTTCTGTTGAAAGCATAGACTATAAGGCATTTCAATTCTGCAGAAATCTTGATTCAGTAACAATAATGAATCCTGACTGCAAAATAAATGGTGATGAAACTGTCATATACAACGGAAACGGATATAAGGGCGTTATCATCGGATATAACGGTTCAACTGCGGAAGAATATGCAAATAAGTATAACTATAAATTCGAGTCTTTAGGTGATTATTCTGCGACTGCTGCTCCAACATCATCAACTACAACCACATCAACTACCACAAATACAACAACGACCAAAACTGCTGCAACTACAACAGTTCCGACACTTACTGTTACAAAGGAAGGCGATGCAAACTGTGACAACAGCGTTGATATGTCCGATGTTGTTCTGATAATGCAGGCATTGGCAAATCCGAACAAGTACGGTATCAACGGCACGGATACAAAACACATCACCGAGCAGGGCTGGATAAACAGTGACGTTGATAAGTCTGCAAATGGTATCACAGCAAATGACGCACTCAGGATACAGGAATTCCTCCTCGGTAAGATCAAGCAGCTTACTATGAATAAATAAATACTTCAAAAAACATAGGCGATCATTCAAAATTGATGCTCCTGTAGTCCATTGCTGTTTATAAGCATACTACATGAGCATTTTTTTGATGTATCATAAATACATACTATCTTAAATGATAAATTCGATAAGTCAAGTAAAAAAGCAGCCTTTTCAGGCTGCCTGATCTTTATATACTATGCTTCAAAATATGTTTTTATAACTTCGATCACCGGAACTTTTTGCCTGCACTTCTGGCAGCAGCAACGCTCTCGCCCACTTTTCTGTAGCATTTTGTGGCTGTATCATATATAACAAGTCCCACCTTGCTGTAATCCACCTTGCCGTCAGTAAGAACATTTTCGTCAGCTTTAAGACCGACTACCTCGGCAACTACTCTGGTCTCGCCAAACTCCTCCTGAATTTCTATGACCTTGCACTCGATAGTTACAGGAAGCTGGTCAATAACAGGAGCGTTGACCTTGTCTGACTTTGTGACAGTAAATCCGCACTTTTCCAGCTTGTTCTCCTCATTGTTTCCCGAAACTATCCCAACATAGTCGCAGGCAGCGATATGCTCTGCCGTAGCATAAGCAACTGTAAACTCCTTGTTGAGCTTGATATTTTCAGTGGTCTTGTGTGAGTTTGAAAGGCTGACCGATATCTGGCTCATGCCTACTTGACCGCCCCATGCAGCATTCATGGCATTGGGAGTGCCATTTGCGTTATATGTGCCGATGATAAGTACGGGAAGCGGTGCGAAAAAGCCTTTTTCAAATGATTGTTTCATATCAGATTACCTCCGAAATAGTATGATGTTTTTATACATATCAATTATACATCACATATTCCTAAAAAGTCAACCACAGGCAGCGCTTATATAAGCTCACACTGCCAAAGAGTAGTTTTTATGCTTTGTTAAAAGACTGCCTGTAAGTGAAATGATTATTTGTATATGTAATAGAATAGGCATGGGGCGTTTATTACCTCATGCCTATTGATTCAGAATAACTTTAGAATTGATCTAAGTTTTCTATTATTGATCGTTCTATTAAAAGTCACACTTGAATGTGTATCTTTAATTAGCCGATGCACTGCTTAAAAAGATTTAAGTAAGTATCATTAGCTCTTTCCGAAGCGAAGATAGAATTATGAGTATTGTCATTTCCATATGTAAATCTTGAACAGGTCTTCCAAGTTCCGTTCTCTTTAACTTTTACATAATCATCGCCAAAACTTCTGAATGCTATACAAAAATCTCCATCTGAATTTATGTAACCATCAAATTGAGACCAATTATCTCCATGTTTTTTATTCAAATACCATTTGTAGTTACCACTTGTAACTTCACGACCTGCACCAGATTGAAGAGCCTGCCATAAATCTGAACTATATACAGTTATAGTAGCATATCTTAAATTTGACGATGTTGATTTATATAAGTTTACTGTAACATTTACATTACTTATGGCTGATCCAACAGCATTAGTAGCAGCAAATAATGATTGCAATCCAAGAGATGCTGTAGGGTTGTTAAGTCCACCCTGAATTGAATAGTTTGCAATTGCTTCAGCTAAGCTAAAATCCCTCTTTGTCTTTCTAATTGAATCAACTTGAGTTATTCCAACTGAAGGAACATCATCACTTGTTACGATTCTATATCTGTAACCACCATAATTAATTGAACCAAGAGGATATTTATTTCTTGCTCTGTTAAACTGATTAGGTGTGCTGGTCTCATGTTTATCTACAGGTTCTAAATACCAGTTGTCATTAGTTCTTGAATCGCTTCTGTCCCAGATCTGAATAGTCTCGCAATCAGCATAAGATGAATTTGTAACTTCTAAGATCTTGTTACCATAGCTGTTTACAGATCCTATTTCAACGCTGCCGTCACTCATTTTTCTAAATCTGAAATTCTGCTGCTGACAACCATTTACAGTATCATATACCTTCAGATCTGTGCCGTTTGTATCTGCTTGCCATGGACTCCATAGATCAAAACATCTATTGCCTCCAGCCATTGAATAAATTTTATAAAAGCCATTTTCATACTGGATTTTAAACTGCTGGTTAGCATCGCCATGGAATGGATACTGAACTATTTCTGCATTATTGTAACTTGAACCGCCTTTAACGTCAAGATACTTGTTAGTCATCTTATTACGAATGTAATAAACTCCATCGGATATGTTTCTTTCTACAGCCTGATATGTTGGAGTATTTGAAGTTGATGAAGTAGACGAAGAAGATGATGATGACGATGATGAAGAAGATGATGATGACGATGATAAAGAATATGCGTGTGATGGATCAGCTGCTATGAGCAATTCCTTCATCTTATTAAGGGAATTAGTTCCAAATATACCATCTTTTGTTAAACCATATTTAAACTGAAAAGCCTTAGCTGCTGCTTCTGATGCAGATCCATATATACCATCAACATTTAATCTGTATTTGCGATCAAGAGTGCTATGACCGCTATCACCGTTAGCAACAAGGTAGTTTATAGCACACTGGAACCACTTTACCTCATCGCCATTAGAACAGCCAACTGAAAGTGTTCGTTTTGGCACAGAATGGTTCCAATAATCTGTACTGTTGTCAACTGCGAAAGCAGACACAGGTAATACTGTAATGAGCATTACAATAGTTATGAAGATACTTATAAATGGTTTTGCTAATTTCTTCATTTTAAATCTTACTCCTTTTGTTTTTAATTTATTAATAATCGATCGACCATGAAGAAGAAAACACCAACATTAAATACCATCTCTCCCCCAATCCCTGCTGAATTTGATATTTTGATCTTACAACCAATCAATTATATTCTTCATGCTAAAACTTTTGATAAGTACAATATTTGTGACGTTAATATATAAGTGACTAATATCTGCTGTGCTATTCTACACTCCCTTTTAGTATCTACAGACTGATCATCTCTAATGTACAAACACATTTTTATCATCGAAAAGGATAAAAAGTGCTTCCTGATATAAGCACGAGGCAATCATAGCCTCATACTCATTAGTTCAAAATCACTTCTGAATGTCTTTTCATAGATGAAATTGAATAAGAATCGCCGATTTATATTTGTTTGATTATAATCGTTGATTATCTCAGCCAAAGAAATTATATCATTAAACAAACTAATAGTCAATAATTTTTGCGTAAAATCATAAAAAATATTGCAATCGCCACAATTAATCAAAATAATTTACAACTCGTATTGTTAAAATATCCAATTCATATCCGATCAAAAATTGACTTTTCTCAATATTTCGTGTTAAAAATACAAATGGTAAATCTGATACAGATATACCAACTGTATATCAGGACAAGTTGAAGACTATTCCACAATGATCATCCCCCTGAAATTTCTTATACCTTTTTTGATTCTCATAACTGCAAATGCTGAAAAAAGTGATTTATAAAAAAAATAGGCATGGGGCGTTTATAACCTCATGCCTATTGATTCAGGATCACTTTAGAATTAATCTAAGTATTCCATTATAGATCGTTCCATTAAAAATCACATCGAAATGTGTATCTTTAATTAGCCGATGCACTGGTTAAGAAGATTTTTAGCATCGCCAGAAGCCTTCAGTGGAGCGAAGAGAGAATTGTGACCATTATCATTTCCGTATCTGTATCTTGGATAATTTATATATGTTGGACTCCAAGCCCAGTCTTCACTCTCACGATATGCTACATAATCATCATAGTAAGTGTGGAATGCTATACAAAATTCTCCGTTTGAATCAAAGTATCCGTCATACTGATAATAATTCTTTGCATGTTCTTTAGATAAATACATTTTCTGACTTCTACCCTGTTCGTCCTTACCGCCATATTTTTCATAACCTGCATCATTGTTAAGACGGCTCTGTAATTCAGAATCATAAACCTCTATAGTAGCATATCTTAAATTTGATATTGTTGATTTATATAAGGTTAATTTAACATATGCAGACGATGTAGCTGATCCAATCGCATTAGTAATACCGAAAATTGCTGCCACTCCATTAATGCCAGCAGCGTAGCTTTCATCACCATCAATTGAGAAGTTTGCAATTGCAGTAGCTAAGCTAAAGTTCCTCTTACTCTTTGTAACTTGTTTAACCTGAGTCATTCCTGTTGTAGGTACATCATCTCTTGTTACAATTCTATATCTGTTGCCGCCATAATTAACTGAACCAAGTGGGAATTTGCCGCTTGATCTGTTAAACTGAGCAGGTGCCTGAGTAGCATAATCATTTACAGGCTCTAAATACCAGTTATCATTATTTCTTGAATCGCTTCTGTCCCAGATCTGAATAGTCTCGCAATCAGCATAAGATGAATTTGTAACTTCTAAGATCTTGTTGCCATAGCTGTTCATAGTTCCTATTTCAACGCTGCCGTCATTCATTTTTCTAAATCTGAAATTCTGTTCCTGGAAACCAAATGAAGCATCATATACCATCAGATCTGTACCATTTGAATTTGCTTCTGTTGCGCTATGCAAATCAAAGCATCTGCCTTCATCAGCCATAGAATAAATTTTATAGAAACCATTGCTTTCATATTTTATTCTAAACTGCTGGTTAAGATCGCCATGGAATGAATACTGAATGATTTCTGCTCCGTTATAAGCACTACCGCCTTTAACGTCCAGATACTTGTTAGTCATCTTATTACGAATGTAATAAACTCCATCGGATATGTTTCTTGATACAGCTGAATATGTTGGCTGTGATGGCTGAGATGGCTGTGATGGCTGAGATGGCTGTGATGGCTGTGGTGCAGGGTGAAGTACTGCCTTCATCTTAGCACGGGAAGCAGGACCAAAATAACCATCTGCTGTTAAACCATACTTTCTCTGAAATGCTAAAACTCCTGTTCTTGTTGCATTTCCAAAAGCACCGTCAACATCTAATTTTGAAGTGTTAAGACGACTTGGGATACTGCTGTTATCACCATTACTAACAAGGTTGTTTATAGCACACTGGAGCCACTTTACATCATCTCCGTTATAGCCAGATGAAAGTGTACGTTGTGGCTCTGAATGTTCCCAATAATTTACGCTGTAGTTAGCTGCCAAAGCAGACACAGGTAATACTGTAACGAGCATTACAATAGTTATGAAGATACTTATAAATGGTTTTGCTAATTTCTTCATTTTAAATCTTACTCCTTCTGTTTTAAATAGTTTATTAATAATCGACCGATCATGAAGAAGAAAACATCAATCAATGAAAACCATCTCTCCCCCATTCTTTACTGAATTTGATATTTTGATCTTATGATATATCAATTATTTTCTATGTGATAAAACTTTTTGATAAGTACGATATTTGTGACGTTAATATATTAAGCGGCTGATATCTGCTGTGCTATTCTAACCTCCCTTTTAGTATACTTCTCAATCATAAACACAAGGCGATCATGAAATTGAATAGAGATCATCAGTTAATATTTATTTAATTATAGTCGTTGATTTTCTCAATCAAATAAATTATATCATTAAGCAATCTGATAGTCAATATTTTTTGCGTAAATTCATAAAAAATATTGCAAACAGCACAGTTAGTTAGGACATTTTATCATTTGTATTGTAATAATGACTAATTCAGATTTGATTAGAATAGACAATATTCAATATTTTGTTTAAAAAATACAATAAGTATACTAAATGTAGAAATACTGCTTGTATATCAGCGCAAAAATGAAGTATTATTTACTTTTTTTGCTCAGCCTTTATCCGTTATCCTTTAGCGAGTAATTTGAATAATGTGAGCGTAAGCGAACTTCTTCGGCTAAGGGCTAACGACCAACGGCTAAGGACTGCAATCGTATCCGTTTAAGTTCCATGCGGATATTATCAATAAGGCAGACCTGTTTTCGAGTCTCAATGGCGATGTCGCCAATTATACTGTAACAAAGAATAAAAGTATTTTACAAGAACGTAATCTTGGTCCCAGCCTTTCACCGCTTGCTATGGCATATAAAAAAGCAGACCATTTTAAGATCACTGCAGAAGTGCCGCCTGAAATAATATATTATGACAACGGCGCAATGGACCTGATCTCTGATGCTTCAGCATTTAAGGAAGCGCAGTAAATCTACACTCTCAGTACATTAAAATATTGCATATGCTCAGTTTTTCCAAAGCTGTAATACTAAAGAAATGACATAGTATAGGTCGATATAAAATCAAAACCACCCGCTGAACGGGTGGTTTGCTTTTTCTGCTCGTATTAAAGTCTTTTGTTTATCGGTTGAAACTGTGCTTAAGTATATTCACTTTAACTTACGTCTTTATTATTTCATATCACGGAACTGCGGTTCAGATCGATCACGTCTGCTTCCTTTTCTTCCAAGATGTCCTCGAACTTTTCACTTCCATGATCTTTTATATATTCTGCTTCCTTTTTTGAAACAAAGAATCCCATATAAATATGACATCTATTATCGGCCAATGCGAATTCATCAGGCAGTGGATAAGCTTCTGTGAAACATATCGCCGTTTTACCGCATTTATCAGAAAAGCCTTCAACAATATTATCTGCGCCTTCTATCAGGACTCCTCTGCCGATTTCTATATTATTCGATAAAGCGTAGAATATAGAATTTGCGAATATTTCCGCACATTCATCATAAAGGTCATCGATCGGAAGTATCACTTCACAATCTTCATATTTAGAAACACCGAATGTAGCCAATACAAGACAATTTTTTATAGCTTCCGGAAATCCCAGCAGCTGTATCTCACATTCTTCATCGGCATAAACGTCCGCTCCGACATAGTCACCCAAGTATTTCTCGTAATGATCAAGAATAGCTTCACCTAAGCTCATTTCACACCTTCTCAAATCAAAATGTTATATTTTCCTTGCTTATAAGGTTTATGGCGTTTCAGTCGTCCCATTCCAAATCATGGTTAGCTTCGGCGATTCTATCCAGCGTTTCATTCAAAGCATCATCCCAATTGCGGTCTCCTTCAATGTATGATCTCTTTATTGTCCCTATAATCTCGGATTTGATCGATTCATCATAACGCGAATACTTTTTAATATCAATTTTTCTTGCACTTTGATCTAAAACAGTGTAATAATTCTCTCCATTGAATATGTCTGTCATATCTTTAGCACGATACGTGTTATCTTTTGCAAGCTTCGCATTGACAAACATATTGTTTGGAATATTATTAAAATAAGTAAACTTATTCATGTTTTCAGAATTTGAAGTAGAAGCAAGAATAAAGCCTCTTGCATCATCACCGTTATCTGTAGACGGGTTGACCAGTATATCGTTGCCGCCCCAGTAGTATGCCTGCGGACCTATGCATATGCTCCACTTTCCTGCTTGATTTTTCGCCGCTTCACTTATGAAGCTGCCATTGTAACAGAATGCCCACGAAGGTGCGAAATAGCCCATGCTGATACCTTCCTGACCGCTCTTTATCCAGTCATCTGTCCATTGATCGTTCTTTGAAACACCGCCGACGTTCCAGAGTCCTTTAGCCATATCGGCGAAGTATTTGATATCATCAGTCAGATTAAACCTATTATCACTTGTGACGAAATCAAATCTTCCACAGGAAAAAGCTTCCCACATACCTCCGAGGGAATCAGCAAGAGCCACTTTCCCTTCAGATCTTTCAGCGATAGTTTTTGCCGAAACTGAGAACTTGTCCCAATCCCCTATAGCGGTCTGCATTTCTTCGGAAGTCTTGACTCCGAGGTACTCCTCAGCAAGGTCTGAACGATATATAAAAGCTCCCGGAGCAACATCATAAGGAACGGATTTGAATACGCCATTGCTGTTTTTTGCAAGCGTCTTGGTATAAGGATACCATTCGCCCATATCATCTTCCGTTATGCCGAGAGCTGAAAGAGGTGCAGAGAGTTTATCGTTATCCATATAATTCAAAGCCCAGTAGGGTTCGGCAAAATATACATCTGCATCGTCGCCCGAATTGAATATCTCATCATAGGCTTCCGAAGCATATGCGCCTGCGGAATTTACATTGATGAAGTTTATTTTTACGCCTGACGGTGTTTTTAATTCATCTCCCGAGCGTGAATTCAGATTATTCATTACATAGTCTTCATTTAAGCCTGTCCAGTTTGCCACAAGACTGGGGACATCGCTGTTGTTCCATGACAGGATAGTAAAAGTATCTCCGCCTGTTTTCAGGCTGACATCTTTATCCGTTTTATCTGAGGTCGAAGGTTCGGTCTTATCAGCAGTATCCCCTGCTATGAACTTTTCTAAAGATACAGGTGTACCCTCGGCTGTTGAAGCATAAGAGTAATAGCTGAGTATTATTGAAGCATCAACAGCGTCAATATATCCGTCAGAATTGATATCACCGAATTTTGTGGCAGCATTGGCAGTATTCTCATTGCTGATCAGCGATGAAATTGCATTTAAAGAGAGCGCTCCTATAAGACTAAGAGCAGAAACTGCTGCGATATTACGTTTTAAACTCATGAAATATTCCTCCTGGATAATTTATTTACATATAAAAATGATATTTTATTATACCACATTCATTCTTATTACGCAAGTATTTATGTGCCGTATATATCACGTTTCAAATTCACTTTCAAGTATTCATAAACGGTTGTGTATGCATATATCCACTGCACTTAAAGACCTTTTGATACGTTTTTATAATAAATGCAGCAATTATATGTATATTATTCGGATTTGTTGTCTTGCAAAAAGCTATCAGCCAACTGATCAATATTATACCGCTGATAACGTTTATATTTTGAAAAAAGCCAGATCAAGCATGGCAGCATAAATATCAGCTGAAAAATCACTAACTCTTCAAGGGTTCTGTTTGAAAGGAATGAAATGTCAATGACCTTATGATAAACAAGCCATACAAAAAGCAATTGATTTTCAGGTCGGAATAATGTATAATTAGGTCAGAAGGCGTGTTCCATTCAAAAGTACATATCATAGGTCCAAACCAATGCTGATACAAGGAGGCGGCAGCATGGCAAAATATAAATTCAAATACTGGTACGAATGGCACGCAGGCGGTGACTGCCTGTGGGCTGCTGATAAGCTTCATCAAGCTGAGTAATAGGCAGCAGCCACCCTCATATAAAGTTATTTGCTACCCAGTATGTACCTGGTTCTCCGACCATACTGACCATACGCGATACCAGCAATCCGCTTCGTATCCTGTTGGTGTATTCATTATTATTCGCTACAGCCTGCCCGAGGAAAAAAGTTCGCAGAGTTGTGTACAGCGTCGGACAGAGTCCCATGACTAATAGAACCAGAAACAATCTTCCATTTATATTTTTTGAGATTTCCTTATCTTGTCCATTTTATCCACTCACGCCCATTTATTCAGCATCTTCCCAGTAATCCTTTGCTATGTCAGCAAGATAATCATCGCCGCAGACAACAAAGTCAACGAATATCTTTTCGGTCTCATCATCTTTGAAGTTCATCAAGCCTCTGAGTGCAGCAGCGATTATCTGCTTGGTATCACCGCTGAATGAATTATAACGTGCGAACTTCATAAGCAGTTCTTTTGTGCGTTTATCATTTGTCCAAACAAAACGGCTCATAAGAATCTTAGCGTAATATACAGGATCCTCCTGCTGAAAGACATAGTAATATATGTCTTCGGGTGACATATCTTCAATAGCGCTGTAATCACAGGCTAATTCACCTGCAAACTGATCTGCTGTCGGATAATAATAAACAGCGTCTGTATAGCATTTCTCCCATTCGCGTTTTGCAAATCTGCTTTCAACAGGCAGTCCTTTATAGAGTACAGGAGGCTGCTGCTTCTTTTTTGCATAAAGATCGGCCATTTGCTCTGTATATTGCTTGTAAAGCTTTGAAGGAAGACCGCTGGCTTTATCTACTGCTATATCATATTCGGCATCAAGATAATAACCGAATCGTATCTGAATATTGTCCTTGTCTCCTGCAAGATGTCCCTTTGTGATAACTATCGTATCAAGAGTAGCGTGAAGTCTTGCAGCTGCACAAGCTTTATGATGACCGTCAAGCAAAGCACTCATGCCGCCCATTGCGTTATATGCTATTGCACGGGGCTTTTCTTTGCCGCTGCTAAACAAGTTCATATAATATTTGACACGGTTCTCATCATATCTATCCCGCGACTGTGTAGGATACAGAAAAGCTCCTTTTAGTTCAATTAGCTGCATAAGATCGGTGATATAATATGCGTCTGTATATGCGTTATAGTATTTAAGTTCGTCAGGGACTGCCCAAAAGAAGTGACCGTCACCGTCAACAGGAAAAGTCTTTGTATCTCTGATAAGATATACTCCGTCCTCAAATAATCCGATAAGAGGCTTTATAATTTCAAGAAAATCATCAACGCCGGTAAATCCGCTGTTGATCTTATCTGATATGTCGGTAAGTTCGGTACATTTCACATTATCAAGTCCATAGCCTGTGGCAAGGAGTCCGCAGCAGGTAGGACAATAACTCGGATGCATCTCCATTAGTGGAGTACCGTTCAGTGTCATGACCATAGGATATGTCATATCATTCTCGTTCTCTTCCATGCTGATCAATTCACATTTCAGCGCAGCTTTTGCACCTGTTACCGCTATAACGATACCAGCGGTTACTTTCTTTATTATATTGATCTTAGTATTACTGAAAAATCCCATTCTTTCACCACCTGTCAGAATTTATTTCATTATATCATGAGAATATGTATTTTTCAATCATCATTCAAATAAGGTTAGTATTTTTTAGAAAAAAGTATTGACATTAAAAATTCATCTTGATACAATAAAGATACTGTATGAAACTTCGATCGAATATACAGAACTCTATCAATACGGAGGTATATTATGACTAAAGACGAACTTCATAGGTATATTGAGGAAAGCAAGGGCAATGAGAACAACATCTGCCAGATCTGCGCTTACAAAGACGGACAAATAGTCTACAGCGACACATGGCACGATTACAAGAAAGACGACTGCGTACACATAATGTCCGCTACAAAAAGCATTATGGCACTGCTCATAGGTATTGCTCTTGATAAAGGACAAATAGGTAGTATTGATGACAAAGTCCTTGACTATTTCCCTGATTATAAAGTGAAACGCGGTGAAAAGACCATATACGATGTGACAATTAAGCATCTGCTGACTATGAGAGCACCATATAAAGGCAAGGGTGATCCGTGGTCAAAGGTATGTTCAAGCGATAACTGGACATATGCTTCTCTTGACTTTCTTGGCGGCAGGAACGGTCTGACAGACGAATTCAACTATAAAACGGTGTGCCTGCATATCCTCACGGGAATACTATACAAGGCAACAAAAATGAAGACCGTTGATTACGCAAACAAATATCTTTTCGGACCGCTGGATATCAGACCGTACTCTGTCTACATTGCAAAAACAGCAGAGGAACACAAGCGGTTTACTATTGAGAAAACTCCTAAAGAGAATGTATGGTTCAGTGATAAAGAGGACTTGGGTACTCCCGGATACGGACTTTGTATGTCGGCAGAAGATATGGCAAAGATAGGTCAGCTTTGTCTGAACAAGGGCGTTTACAACGGAAAGCGTATCATTTCTTCAAGCTGGATAGACGAGATGACGCACCCAAGAGCCATTGAAAATCAGAACTGGCAGGGCATGGAATATGGCTATCTGTGGTGGATATTGGACCGTGAAAAGAATATCTATGCTGCTCTCGGAAACAGCGGAAACGTCATTTATGTTGATCCCGAGAAGAATGTCGTTATAGCCGTAACAGCCTATTTCAAGCCTACTGTAATGGACAGAGCGGATTTCATAAGAGAATACATTGAACCGTTTGTGTGTGAGTTGAATTAAGATATTGTCTATATAAACGAATTGCCGCCTTTAAAGGCGGCAATTCCATTATTATACATCAAAAAGTTTATCTGTAAAATTATCATTTCTCCCATAAAGCAGCTCATATTGCCTCATTAACCGTTCTTTTGCCTGTGCTCGCAGTTTCTCGGGACCAAGTATCTCAATAACAGGTCCGAAGCTGAGCAGCATTATAAGCACCTCTGTTTCGTCCTGTTCGTCGTACCACAGCTCAACGGTATATTGTCCAGTTTCAAGGTCGCGGACAGTATGCTTTTCATAGGGAGCAAATTCCAGCATAAAGCGCTCCACGCCGTTCCTCTCGTTAGTCACCCTTATTACCGCAGGAGCACTGCATTTACGGCTGCTGAAATAATCGTCCATAGATACAGGAGTACGGAATATCCGCCCCGTATCGGTTATTGTATCTATCCTGCCGATATTTATCAAGCCGCTGTTCTTTATCCTATCATTACTGAGCCTATAGCAGTACGCTCGGAACTTTCCGTTCTTGGGTGAAAACTCTATTTTCAGCATTACGAACCTGCCGCTCACACGCTTCCCATGACCTGACGTAAAAGAGATATCGACTATTTTCCGCTTCTTCACAGCATCAAGAGCTGCACGGAAATTAGCAATGTATTTCTCGTCGGAATAGTCATCGTGATCTGCATATCTGTCCGTGAGCCTGAAATGCTCATGGTGATACAGCGGCTTTACATCAGCCAGTTCATTTTTTAAGTCCTCTATTACCTCGTCCTCCAAAAACAGCCTTATCCTCGGATCGGAGAGTTTTGCTTTCAGCCACATCTTTTGCAGCTTTGTCAGCACCTTTACAGGTGCTTTTTTTGTTATGCGCCTGAGCATATTATCGCTGCTGCGTCTGAAAAGTCCCCAGTCCTCACCGTTTGGTATAAGCTTCTGAGGCAGGAACAGCACAGAATCGCGGAAGCCGTCACGAAGTATGGTCTCATGGACGTTCTTCTCTTCAGTGACCTCATTTTCGAGGAGTTTCGCAGCTATACGGAAATATGTACCATATATCTCACTGAATATGTTCATCTTCAATACCTCCGTACATTCGATACATTCTGCGGATATCATTATAGAAGCGCAGCCTTATCTTCTCCGTGCCGCCCTCAATTGACACTATGCGCCCGATAAAAGTCTTTGCCCAGTGCATCAGCTCATTTGGATCAAACACATCGGCTGTAAGAGTATACAGACCTTCACTTGTCTTTTCAAGTACAGCACAGCGCTTCTCACGCTCTAAACGGTCAATGATGAAGCTTTCGTTCCTCTCGTCAACTGTAAACGTTATCTTTATAGCATTTACCGCTCCAACCTCATGACGGTCTCCGAAGGAAACGCCGAAGCATCGCTGTATATTAACGTCATAGCGCTCTCTGAGCCTGTCATAGTCAGTGCAGACATTCTCCCTCTTTATCTGCTTTATCCTGTCAAGCCTGAAAGTGACGAATCTGCGCCGTCTCGGCACATAGGCTGCTATATAGCGTCTGCCCGTCTGCACGGATACGAGTATCTGCATGGGGATCATCTCCTCTTCGGAAAACTCATCATCTTTCTTCCATGAGAATTTCTTAGCCGTGATACTGCACTTATCATCGATAGCTTCAAGTATATCGGGGACAAGTATGTCCTCAAGAGAGTGTATCATGTAATTATGCTTGATGTGGAACAGGTCGTTTTTCATGCCGACGGCTTTCATTATGCTGTTTCCGATCACACCGAAATCAGGAGCTTCCGAAAAGAACTTCAAAGCGTCATCAAGTCCCTTATACTTCTTTATGAGATCATCTGCACAAGAAGCAGCAAGAGAATAATACATGGTCTTGCCCTGCTTTTCGGCAATAACTATGCCCTCGTCGGTATATTCCTTCAGCTTGTTGCGGACTGTCTGATCGTCGAAAAGCTGCTCGTATTCGCTGTTCAGAGTATCGGTGAGCTCCCTGAGAGAGCGGCTCCTGCCGTCCTGCAATATATCAATAAGAAGAAAATGCAGCTTTATATCGTTATCTGTGAAGCTCTTGGAGTAATATGCGTTATACAGCGGATTTTCGGGAATATGTCCGCTGTCAACGGAAATAGAAACATGTCGTCCCTGAACAGAATCATCATAGCGCATATAGTCCTGCATCCAGCTCTCCACACGACGTTTCTCGTCATCATAGGTACGGACGCTCTTTTTGTCGAAATCGCTTCTGACCTTGCAGCCGTAAATGAAGAAATCCCGAACATATTCTCTTGTTTTATCGAAATTCTTTATAAGCTCCGAAAATCCCGCCATTTGTTTCACGTCCTTTCATTATTTATATATTAACAGAAAAATATGTCATTTTCAAGTGACAAAGGAGTGTGCGCAGATTTTTTTATATGATTATTTCCAATTCCTGTGGTATACTAAAGTCAAGCTAAAGGAAAGAGAAGTGAAGAAAATGTTCGTACATTACAACAAGAACGAAAATATGCTCCCGATAAAGATATGGCAGACAGATATGGAAGCTGTCGGTGAAAAGTGTATCGAACAGGCGGAGCACCTTGCGAAGTTACCATTCGCACATAAGTGGATAGCACTTATGCCAGATACTCACGCAGGAAAGGGTATGCCCATAGGCGGAGTTATCGCCTGTGAGGACGTTGTTATCCCAAATGCGGTAGGAGTTGATATAGGCTGCGGCATGGCTTATGTCCAGACCGATATCCCTGTATCACTTCTCCGTGAAACAATTACGGGCAGCGGAAACCTTGTGCAAACTATCTGCGGTGATATTCTGAGAAATATCCCCACAGGCTTTGCCCATTATAAAACAATACAGACTTCTGAGGTACTGGATCGTGCAAAGGCTGAAATGGGACAGTACGAGGCTGATAAGGAGCTTATCCCTCAGATCGAGGAGGGCTACTATCAGGCAGGTACTCTCGGCGGCGGAAATCACTTCATCGAGCTTCAGCAGGACGATGACGGAATGTGCGGTATCATGCTCCATTCGGGCAGCCGTCACTTCGGTAATATCGTGGGACAGTACTTCAACAAGATAGCTCACGGGCTCAATGACAAGTGGTTCTCGCAAGTGCCGAATGAGTGGAATTTACCCTTTCTGCCTGTTGATACAGATGAAGGTAAGCGTTATCTTGCGTGGATGCAGCTCTGTATGGATTTCGCATTCGAGAACCGTGCTATCATGCTGGGAAAGATCAAGGATATATTCACAAAGCACATTGAGAAGCACACAGGCATAGTTCCTGTATTCTCAGGTGAGATAAACTGTCACCACAACTACGCAGCCCTTGAAAATCACTTTGGCAAGAATGTATGGGTACACAGAAAGGGCGCTATCCGTGCCGGCGAGGGTGAAATGGGCATTATCCCGGGCGCTATGGGCTCATACAGCTACATAGTCCGCGGCAAGGGCGATCCTGACAGCTTTATGTCCTCGTCCCACGGCGCAGGCAGAGCTTACTCGCGTACAAAGGCTATGGACACTTTTTCAGTGGAGTCCGTAATGGTCGACCTGAAGGAGCAGAACGTAGTTCTTGCAAAGAATAATAAGTCCGACGTTGCAGAGGAGTCAAGATTTGCCTACAAGGACATCAATGATGTAATGGCAAATCAGCAGGATCTTACAGAGCCAGTGAAGAAGCTCTTTACCGTCGGAGTAGTAAAAGGTTAATATTTCGCCGCTTACAGACAGCGTGACGCTGCACCCTTGCCACGTTGACGCTCGTAAACCCACTCACTATCATAAAAAAATGCAGCTTGCATTTCGTTTACAGCACTTTTTAAGACACTAACAGCAATTTTTTTAATAAAATGGATTATTTATTTGGTGTCTTGATATTATATTTTTATTGACTAAGGCACAAACAGCAATCATTATTATCCTTTCACGATAAAATGTGCCTTGTTTATTCTATCAGGCTGTCAAATATTTATGGCAGTATGAAAATTAAGACGCTTACTGCAAAAGTTTAAATGAAGTGCTTTTTAAGGAAGTGAAAAAACGCAAGCGTCTTGTACATCACAGCAACAATTCGGCTCTGACAGCATTATTTTTCAGGGACGCAGGAAGCTGCCTCTATGAGGTAAGCACTGTGCAAAAAAACGAGCCGCGAATAAGTCAGCAACAGCATAAAATAATTGGTTATTACAGGTTCGAATCCTGTCCTGCGGAAACGTATGGTAAAACGCTGACTTGAAAGGAGAATTATTATGCTTAACTTTCTGAAGAAGGAATCCAACATGACATATACCGAGAACGGCGGTACTGCTTACCGTTCAACAGAGTCATTCTGCCTTGATATGTTCTTCAAGGCAGGTGCAATGAGAAATTCCACAGCCAAGGAGATAGCTGACGTGGTAACACGCGCTTACGCTGAGGATCCCGACAAGACCATGAAGATAATCTTCTTCGCCCGTGACGCAAGAGGCGGTCTGGGCGAGAGACGTTTCTTCCGCTGTGCAGTTTCCGCACTGATAAAGACAGCTCCTAAGGCTGTTGAAAAGAATATCCCTCTGTTCGCTGAGTATGGCCGTTTCGACGACCTGTGCGTACTGCTGGGTACTCCTCTGGAGAACGCAGCAGCTAAGGAGATAAAGGCTCAGCTGGATAAGGATATCGCAGCTATGAACGCAAAGGGACAAGCTTCTCTGCTTGCAAAGTGGCTGCCCTCTGTAAATGCTTCCTCAAAGGATACACGAAACAAGGGCAGACATATGGCTACTCTGCTTGGCATGACCGAGCCTGCATACAGACGGACTCTGTCAGCTCTGAGAGCATACACAGATATACTGGAGAACCGTCTCCGTGAGCGTGACTATACTTTCAATTATGAGGTACAGCCCTCATGTGCTATGTTCAAGTACCGCCGCGCTTTTATCAGAAATGATAACAAGCGTTATATGGGTTACCTGAATAACGTACACAACGGCTCAGCAAAGCTCAATGCCGACAGACTGTTTCCCTATGACATAGTCAGAGCAGCACTTGCAGGCAATATCTCAAAAAATGAGAGAATGTCACTGGACGCTGCATGGAAGTCTCTGCCAGACCTTACAGCTTCAAGACGTGAGAATGCCATAGCTGTTATAGACGGTTCAGGTTCAATGACCTGCGGCTGCGGAGGTATCCGTCCTATAGACGCAGCACTGTCTCTGGGAATATACTTCGCAGAGCATAATAGAGGCGAGTTTGCAGACCACTTCATCACTTTCTCCGAAAAGCCCCGTCTCATAGAGATAAAGGGCAAGGATATAGTGGAGAAGGTGCGTTACTGCAATACCTTTAACGAGGTAGCAAATACAAACCTTGAGGCTGTGTTTATGCTGATACTCCGTACAGCTGTAAAGAACAATGTCTCAGCAGCAGATATGCCTAAGAAGCTCTACATAATCTCCGATATGCAGTTCGACTACTGTGTTGTCGGCGGTAACAACGATGTACTGTTCAAGGCAATGAGAAAGCTCTACAACAAGCACGGCTACGACCTGCCTGAGATAGTATTCTGGAACGTAAATTCAAGATGTGACGCAATGCCTGTAACACGCTCCGAAACAGGAGCTGCACTGGTATCGGGCTACACACCTTCAATATTCGATATGGTCATGGGCGGTGAAATATCCCCCGAGGCTGTAATGGATAAGATACTTGCTTCAAAGAGATATGCACCTATAACGGCTGCATAAGAATTCAATGCCCCACCCGAAATAAAAATTGGGTGGGGTTATTGTTTTAATCTGCGTTAATTTTCCCCCTATATACCGTTACATAAGAAGCTTCAAGGACCTGCTGAGCTTGCTGAACGTTTCCCTTGACTACTTTATCCCTTATCTATGACATTATATCTGCGTATATCTTGCGATACTTGTTATGAGCAGGAAAAGTATCAGCACATCAAGCAGCAGACACACAGGACAGGACCGATGCAAGTATATCACATTTAAACATTTCACTGCGCTCTATATCAGGAAAAAGCTCGTTTTTTCCGGGAGCATAAGATAACATGAACTTGCAGCATAATACTGCGTTTTCACTGTAGAATTGCATACTGTAAATACAGCAATGCCCTTCTCAGTATCAATTATTACTCGTGCCGTTTACTGGTGCAACTGCAAGTCCCGGAGTTTTATCTATATCTATAGATTTTTCAACATAATCCTTCCAAACAGGCTCATTCAAAACATAATCCGCGTCCGCGGCATAAGCTTTAAATGGTATTAAAACTCCTATTGTCAATACTATTATGATCATTATTGCCCAAAACTTCTTCATAGTCTCCACCCTAATATTTATTATATATCTTACACGGGTCAAAATCGACCACAGGCAGCGCTGATGTCAGACTATGACAGCAATGCCAAAGACATTTTGACGGTATGTACCATTATTATCTGGCGCATCCGAGCAGCATTGGTCCGCATCTGATGGCATGGCAGCAAAGCGACAACGGCAAGGCACTTGTAGATCCCAACGGTGCGGATTCTGCAACGGACGGAGATCTTGACATTGCCTATGCACTGCTGGCGGACAAGATCTGGGGAAGCAGCGGCGAGTGGATCCCCGCGCCTGCGAACTTCCTTGAAAATGAAAACGACGGTGTCTACGAATACAATTCCTGCCGTGTTCCGTGGCGTATCAGCACGGACGCGCTCGTCGGCAAAAACGCAGATGCAAAAAAATATGCGGAAACAGTCAACGCATTTTTCGTAAAAGAAACAGACGGCAAGCCGAAAAATATCATGGCTGGTTATACACCTGACGGCAGGGCGGTCGCGGACTGGGACGACCTTTGTTTTACTGCTCCGCTAATGCTTTCTGCGGCAGCTGTCGGAGATACCAAGTGGCATGATACGATACGCAAAGAGGTTCTGGATATCGGCGTGGATTCCTATTTTGGCAACACGATCGCCATGCTTTGCCTGATCACTGATGACGGCGGAGCCGCAGGAGCAATGATCTTATACAAAGTGTACCGCGAAGGCGAAAACTATTTCCTGTCTTATCAGGATCTGACATATGATCAGAGACCTCAAAGCATGGTCATCAGGATCTCAGAACAGGACTATCGTGAGATAATGGCTCAGGACTACGAAAGTATGCTGCAGATCATGCAGGATCCCAACCACCATGAATGGAGTGAATGCGAGTTTGGACTTGAACTCACCTATTCAGACGGTTCTCAGAAAAAAGCAGTTTCAGGAAGAACGCCAAGCGTTATGAAAAAACTAAGAGATCTGAAAGAAAAGTATTCTGCTTATGCTTAACTCAACAAGCGCGATCGTTTTGGTTACCATATTTTTCATAGCATTCTCCGTTTTGCATATATTGCATGGCGTATTTGGGTTCAAAATTACGACTGTACGGATAAAACATATTTTTCCTTAAGTATTGTTTTTTCCGCTTTTTCTCAGAAAAGATCCAGCATACTGTCGAGATAGATCTCTTCACGGACAGTAAGCTGATACTCAGGCTTTATGAGATAATAAAGCAGAAATTCCAGATTTACAGCACTTCCAAGTCCTCTGCCTTCTATTTTGAAATTAGAAAAACCAAGAGGCAGATAGGTGTTGATTATGTCATCTATACTGATAAATGAAGGATTTTTCATTGCCTTTGAAAAACGGTATCCGTCTTTGGCATCAGGTGCGGTACAGATGTGCTCGGGACAGTCTTCTCCAAGATTTTTCCTGCTTACATTTTCATAGCAAACTTTTCTGTCTTTGCAGTAAAACGAGCAGCATTCATTACACAGAAATTCGACCTTGTCCTTTTGCTCCTGTGAGAGTGTATCAAGTTTGCTGAACAGCTTATTCAGCCTGAAATCGGGAACAACATATTTAAAATCGCTCCGTTCAGTTTCCTTTACAAACTGATCGAAATCGGTCTGCGCCTTTGTAGTCGAGGAAACGAAATAAAAGTCGGGATAATAATTTTTTATATGTTCAAGCAGAAGATCCGAGTGGATTATCACACCGTTCTTTGCACCCTTACTTTCGGCGAAAATCTCACACAGAGCATTGCATTTTCTGTCGGTGAGATGTTCGGTTTTTAAAAGCGAATTGCTGAAAGTGAGCCTTGAAGAAATACCGTATTCATTCATAAGTGCGAGTACATCTTCAGCTTTACATTCGCCGAATCCGGCACGTCCGCCGCCCCAGATACAATCTGCCGGAGCACCATAGACAGACGCTATTTCGCACTGATCGTAAAAATATTCACGGTGCTCACGGTACAGCGGCAGAAACACGCTATATAGGTCATAGAACTCAAACAGCCCCGGAAGATGAAAATAAGCTTTATTTTGTGTCGTGTTTTCCATAAGTGATAATACCATTTTCTTTAATTTCAGACATTGTCTCCTTGATATTGATATTTCAATTATAACACACCTCAAAAGCATTTACAATATCTATTGCTGATAGAAAATATGATGACTTCGTTTTCAACAAGACATAAAGGAAAAGCAGCCCATAACGGCTGCTTTTTAGTTTATACCATAGGACATTGTATATTTCAAGCTGTCAGATCACAGTATTGTATGACGGATGCTTTATTTTTTCACCATACCTCAGCCTTTTGTTTACCAGCGATCTTTTGCATTTCCGCTGGTCTGTACCGCATCTGCAAGGACCTCTATATGCAAAGTATATTCTGCTGTACTGTCATAGACAGACTTAGGTATCTGCACACCTGACAGCAGTGTTTCGGATATGTCACCTGATCTGATCTTTCCTTTATAATAGAAACATTCATCTGATGCATCATATTCCCAGCTATCATTCCAGTCAGGCTCTGTACATAGTTTTAATGTCAGGATCGTAGCATCAGTGCATTCTTGAAGATAAGTTCATTGTTTACAAGTTCCGTTTTGCTGTGATCGGAAAAATCATCTGCACCGCCGCATATATTGCCGACCGAATCATACCACATGGGTACAAATCTTACACGCAGATACTCATCGTTGGTATCTCGAACATCATATATCTGAACAGGTTTACTGATACTGTAAGTGTTTAATGGCTGATCATTATCATCGGTATCCTGTGTCCAGTTATATGAAGCTTCTTCTCTGTCACTTAATGTGTCGACAGATTTGTTATTCTCTCTTAAATAAGATGTATCCGGCACAACAATGGAAATTTACACGAAACAGCATGAGATCTAAGGAGCATAATAGAAAGCTTACATATTTAATGAAGGTGGAAATATAATCGGTTATCTTGTAAAAACTTCTATAAGTCCTCACAATTATGGTACTATCTCAACTCAGTATACTATACCTCACTTTCAGATCGTATTCATCAATTGATCTGCCTCAAAAACAGAAAAAGGCGGCACTAAGCCGCCTATAATTCTTTGATTTTTTCATGTGCTTATTCATTTGAATAACCGGCAGTTCTATCGAGCTGTCATCATTTACATCTGCTTTCCATTATATCCATAGTTCTTATTTGCGATATACAAACATGATATTCGAGAACTGTAGAAGCATTAGACTTACCTTTTGATACAAATATTAGTGATCGCGCACTGGTCACCTGTAAGAGCAACAAACAGCTTAGGTATTTCATCGGTAACGTTAGTAACAGAGTGTATTGAAAGTCCGCAGAATTCCGTAGAAATACCTATCTGACCTTTTTTTACATGGAACAACAGCTCGCAGTCCTGACCTGCTTTGTTCTGTTCCTTGAAGTCGTTCCAGTTAGTGAAGCTGTCAAGCTTGTTTACAAGCATATGGTTATCAACATGATCATCTTCTTCCCAGCCCTCGCCGTCAAGGCGAACTACCGTAAGCTCACGATAATCTTTGCCGTTTACCAGTCCGTCGGACGATGTATAGATCACAGCAAACGGACAATGCCATACCAGTCTTGCAGTTGGCAGACTCATAGTATGGAAAGAAATACGCATTCCGTCGGTAAGCTCGACACCTTCAGATGATTCTGAACGCCAGCCGTCTATCTGTACATTTGGGATATCTCCCTGCAGTGCATCAATGTACGTTATCTCTTCCGCAATACGCGGAATATAGCCGGAACCGATCGTTTCTCCTGTCTTTGATACCTCCACATCATCAATAGTGCAGTTTTTACCCGTAATTGACAGATAACAGAATCTTGTACTGTCAGGCAGAGCTATAATTACTTCATGAAAGCGGAAGCGATTTGATATCCTGATCAGCGCATGATCCTTATAGCGCATAGCTTCTATATCAAAGTCGACCTTTTCGCCGCGCAGCATTGTCTTTTTTTCTGCCGCCGCACCTGCGGTCTCGTTGGTCTTTGTACGTATATTTCTGACTCCTGCCTGCTCGGCAATGCCGTCAGCGTGTATAGTAGCGTATTCGTGATATAAAAGGTCTTTGCGTTTTCGTTCGCTGTCATGTATTCTTCCGTCAAGTGAATCAAACAGAACAAAGCTTGGTATATTTTCCTCATTGCGCTCATCAGTCATCTGGCTGGTAAGGTGGATATGGACAATGCCATTGTTGAGCAGTATACCGTCAGAGCGTGTAGTACGATATGGTCCGCACAGCAGTGTACCTATTGCATCGCCCTCAGAGGCATCTTCACTTTCCTTCATCATATATTCGGAGTCAAGATCAATAAGATGAAGCATTATTCTTCCGTAATTCGGATCGAACTGTGTTCCCAAGCCTTTTACGAATTCCTCACGAACGAGCTGCTGAGGGATAGGATCACGGTAGCTTCGCTTTGAAGTCATAGCATCATAAGCATCTGCAACAGCGATAATACGTGCAATATCTGGGATATCCTCGCCTTTGAGTCCCGCAGGATAGCCGTGACCATCATAACGCTCGTGATGATAGTGTGCACCTATGCTCAGATAAGGAGATTGACTGATACTTGAAAGTATCTGCATTCCGATCACAGGATGAGTCTTTATTGCACCGTATTCCTCATCTGTAAGTCTGCCCTCCTTGTTGATGATACTGTCCTTTATGCCTATTTTTCCAACATCGTGCAGCAGTGCTGCAAAATATATCTCTTCACATTCCTTTTCTTTCTTACCCGCACTTTTTGCGATTTTTACCGAATACATCGCAACTCGACGTGAGTGACCGTGAGTATACTTGTCCTTCGCGTCTATAGCGTTCGCAAGAGCAGTTGCAGTCTGTTCAAACAGTTTATGCATATTTTTCTGCTCCTGTCGGACGATCTCCAATTCCTGCTTGTTGGCACGCTCGATCATTTTGTTGGTATCGAGCAATGAAAATATATAAATAAGCACAACTAATCCGACGAGAGTTATATTAATAAGTGATACACCATAGGTATATATCTGTATGATAGAAGAAATGAGAGGTACTATTGAGAAAAGGAGTATCGAAATACGCATAAGCTTTCCTATGCGCTTGTAGTTTTCTATGATCACTGACATATCAAGTATCAGAATTATCAGCGGTATTAGATAACATACAGCAAATCCGCTCGTTCTCTCATATCTGTTGAATTTATCGAACCTGTAATAGAAGTCGGTAAATTGTGAGATAATAAGCATTATCCACCCAATTACACTGATCAGACAGGAAAGCTTCAGCCTGAAAGGCGGCTTTTCATACTTTCCTTCATGGATATAAATATTTATGAGGTATAGGGTGAAAATAAAGATTATTCCAATAGTCAGGGCGAATACAAGGAAATTGCTTATCCTGACCATATAGAAGCCTGTCGTACCGGTATTTCCGCGATAATAATATGACAGTATATCAAATATAAGCAGGAACATTGCGCATAGTTCCAGTGATAACAGTATGTATTTTCGCGATGGGACCAGTGTTTTCGTAATAACGACAAAAAGTGCAAGCAAACCGCATATAGCACTTAATGTGAACATTATATCCACTTGATATTCTTTCAGCAAATCAATAACAGCCTGCATATTCATTCCCCTTTATGCATAAACAAAACGTAAAATTTGGATAAATATTCCAAAATGTTTTATATATCGGATTTATATATGTATATTATAACACATATATACTGTAATAGCAATATTAAATACAAAATCAATTTTAAATATTTTATTATCAGAACGGCTGATCTCATAATGGGATCATATATTTCGAAACCATCTGCTGATTTATTCATAATATATTGCTTGAATAATCATAGATCGAATGATATAATATACTTGTTTAAATGAATAACATCTTATTTCAATGACTTCAAGCAACAAACATCTATAAGGAGGCTTTTTATCATGAAAAATAAAAAAATATCATTAAGTATTGCTGCTTTTATAACTGCATTCTCTATTTCGGGCATGGCTGCTCCAAATAGCTTTATCTCTCCTGTCGCTCCTATAATAGCAGCAGCTGATTCTGAGTATACCTATGGTTCAACAGATATGTTCAATTATCAGAAGTATTCGGATCATATCGTTATATCAAGCTGTAAATCAACTGATATGTCATCAGTTGAGATACCTGATAAAATAGAAAATCTGCCTGTTACTGAAATTGGAATGTATGCTTTTCAGTTAAACTCAGCGAAAAGTCTGAAGCTTCCTGATACTCTCACCGTAATAAACTCATATGCGTTTGGTATGTGTAAAAACCTTACAACCTTAACAATTCCTGACAGCGTTGTAAAAATAGGAATGCACGCATTTGAAGATTGTCCTGCCCTTGAAACGATCAATTTCCCCGATCATCTGGTAGAAACAGGCGATTATACATTTAATAACACTCCGTGGCTCAGTGCTCAGCGTAAGAAAGATCCGCTTGTTATCGTTAACGGAGGTCTTATAGACGGAAGGACCTGCAAGGGAGATGTGGTCGTACCTTCAAGTGTCAAGTTCATTGCATCAGGTGCATTTGCTAAGAATACGGATATTACTTCCGCAGTAATACCTGCAAGTGTAAGCATGATACCTGATAATCTCTTCTGGTACTGTTCAAGCCTTACCTCAGCTGAGCTTAAAGGTGCCGAGACACTTGGTTTCGGTGTTTTCGGAGCTTGCAACAAGCTTACAGATCTGAAAATATCAGGCAAATTGAAAAAAATTGATGGCTATACCTTTACTGATAACACAGCCGCTGCGACCATAACATTCTATGGAAGCGAAGCAACATGGAAAAGTGTAGAAAAGCCTGAAAACGATGCTTTCCTGCAAAGAGCAAAGTATGTATTTGATGAGAGCCATACCGAACCAAGTGAAGGACTCAGGGGCGATGCCAACTGTGACGGTCAGGTAGATATGTCAGACGTTGTTCTTATCATGCAGTCTCTTGCAAATCCCAATAAGTACGGATTGGAAGGCACAGCAGAGAGTCATCTTACCGAACAGGGCAAAGCGAACGGCGATATGAACGGTGACGGTCTTACTGTCGGTGACGCACAGGCTATACAGAAGGTTCTGTTGGGACTGGGTATAGAATAAGATCAAAGGAGTATTGCTCCTGATCTCATCGAATGATACATACAAAGCTATATACACGATCTTGTCAGAGTGATATAACATGAAGAAAAGTAAAATAGAACAGTTATCGGAAAAAGAATACATAGTCGTGGATTTTCTGCCTCAGCAAGTTCATGCTGAAAGCAGCGGACAGTTCTTCGCTGTTGAGAATTTGTTCCTGCATGGAGCTCGTGCATCAGAACTGCGAAGAAAGTTCTCGGATATCATACTGAAACTCTACTGCTACTATGGGATAGAGGTTTTCAATATCTCAACGGGTGAGACGATCACAAATCCAAAACCTGAGCTGCTTGATGAATGGATAATATCAAATAGATTTGATCTGCAAATCCTCATAGAAGACTCTATGGTTATGATCGCAATGGACGATACGCACATCACCTTATATGATCCAAGTGATAATTTGACTGAAATGATTCGGTCTTTGGCAAGATCTGAGGGGCTATTTGTCTGGAAGCCGCCTCAGCACAATGGCAAATAATATCATCATCAAGCCGAGTTAAATATCACAAGCAGCCTCCTTCGGGAGGCTGTTTTTGTATATAAGAAACTGTGAAATGGGCTTTTTGGCTGCCTACAGAAAATGCATACGAAATCCATACTAAGAAAAGGCAATATAATGTTATGAAAGATACAGTTCCCGTAAGGGAGCTGTTAGCTTTAAATCTGATTTGTGGACTGTGACAATCAATCTTGACATATGTAATGTAATAATGTATAATATTATTACAAATGCAGATAGATAAAGGGAGGGAATATCATGCATAAAAATTATAAGAAGATCGTTGCAGGACTGATGACGGCTGTAATGATCGCGCCAACCGCCGTCAGTATATCAGAGCCGCAGAAAGCATCTGCTTATGAGCTCCTTGGAGAGACCTCATTTGAGTATAAGATGCTCCCCTGGCATACTGTGGAGACAAGCCCTGCGAAGCAGCAATTTGAACTCGATGATGGAACTGCACACATCAAGATCTCAGTGCCTGAGGGCCCGGAAAAGGAAAGATGGGATCTACAGTTCAGGCACAGAAATATCGATTTCAAGAAGGGGCATGAGTACAAGATAAGCTTCAAGGTAAAGTCAAATCGTAATGGTATTGAACTGTACTCATTTATCGGCAATCTCAGCGACTCCGAAGAATACTTTGTGCTTGACGGTTCGACAAACGATATGCATATGGGACCCCATATGGACGGTCAATGGCCTGTTTGTGCTGCAAAGCTTACGACTGAATGGCAGACTTATGAGGGAATATTCAAGCCTTCAAATGATATCGAATCTGCTCAATGGACCTTCCAGTACGCAAAGGGCACCAAGTATAGCGGAAATACTCGGGAAGGCGACGAGATCTGGTTCGATGATATGTCCATTGAGGATCTGACAGATGACACAACAACTCCGCCTGTATTGAACTACGGCTATACTGCCCGCGGTTTCAGCGGACTTGAGAATAACTTCATATCGGTTAATCAGCTCGGATATTATAAGGATCTTAAAAAAACAGCCACACTTGGCGATAATAAAGGAGATTTCACCCACGATGCCAAGTACATCAATCTCGATCAGACCTATGACTATGAGATAGTAAGAGTTTCAGATGATGAAGTTGTTTATACAGGCAAAACGGGTACGCCTAAGAAGGACGCTGATTCGGGCGATACTGTAAGCATTATCGACTTTTCTGAGTTTAACGAGATCGGTGAATATTATATCCGCATCAAAGGCGAGAACTGGAGATCGTTCCCGTTTAAGATAGGTACTGATATTTACAGTGACAGCGAACACAATATGCTGACAAATGTGCTCAACTATTTCTATCAGAATCGTTCAGGTGCAGATATCGAGTCTGATTACATCACATCGGGCGATAAAGATAAACTCGCACACGCAGGTGTTCATAAGACAGAAATGGGCTATGTTCAGAATCAATGGAAATTTGAATATCTGGCAGATTATGAAGCGACAAATTACTATGCTTCTTCAAAGCTCGATGCAACGGGAGGCTGGTATAAAGCCGACGACCACAGCAAGAATATGACAGAGGGCGGTATTTCACTATGGACGCTCCAGAATATGTATGAGCGCGCAACCTATTCACAAGACGGTATCGAAAAATTTGCTGACGGCTCGGGCACTGTCGTTGTTCCCGAATCAGGCAATAAATACCCCGATATCCTTGACGAATGTAAATACGAGCTGGATTTCATGTCCCGCATGAAGGTGCAGCCCGATGAGAAAACATGGGGTCAATATTCAGGTATGTATTATCACAGCATAACCGACCACAGGTTGCGCAGTCTTACCGACAGACCTGATTATATTGGTTATGAGGATATACGTATCATTAAACCGCCGACATTTGCGGCAACTCTGAATTATGCGGCTTGTGCTGCACAGGGAGCAAGACTTTGGAAAGCTTATGACGCTGAATATGCAAATAAGCTCCTTGAAAGTGCTAAGGAGGCATATCAGGCATACAAGGTAAACTTTTATAAGGCAAAAGCCGGTGAGTATGCTAACAAAGTATCGTTCTATGCTCCTCAAACTCTGTGGAAAGGAACAAATGTAGCACCTGACGATGAGGTCTCAGCTGACGCCTACTGGGCAGCCTGCGAGCTTTATATCACTTCAAAGCTGATGAATGACGAAGATGCCTCTAACTACCTTGCTGAGCTTTCCGATTACAAAGACGCATTCAAATTCTCCACAAGGATATATGGTCCATCAAATAATGATTATGACTATTCCTTCACATTTTTCAACAGCGAAAGCGGAGCCGCAGCAGGTTCTATGTCGCTTCTGATGCACAAGGAGCTGCTCACAAATGAGCAGAACGAGATGCTGAAGAGTTCACTTCTTAAAACGGCAAACGATTACATCGACGAAGAAGAAAGTCAAGGCTACGGTATCCCGTATAAGTATGACGGTCCCGGTTATTTTGAACCATGGAGCCGCAGTCCTGATATATATTACTATGGCTTTGAATATGATTCCAACGGACGCGCTTTGAATAATATGATCGCTATGGCTTATGCATACGACATAACAGGTGATGATAAATACCTGAACGGCGTAGCAAGAGGTATGGACTATATCCTCGGCAACAATCCTTTGTCATACTCATTCATTTCAGGCTATGGTTCTTACTGTACAAAGAATCCGTCACATGAATACTGGCAGTATGAGATCGACAAGTCTCTGCCTCAGGCACCTGACGGAGTGATCGTAAGCGGTCCTACTGCAAAGGCTGTTGACTCATATGTGAAGGCTATGGGAATTGGATATGGAAATCCGGACGATCCTTCTGAAAGGTTTTATGCTGATTCCGTAGAATCATGGTCTACCAATGAAGCTTCTCTCAGCAACAATGCTTCTCTTGCATGGATAGTATCATTCCTTCAGGACGAAGCCTCCACAGAACCTGCTGCTAAGCCTGCATCGGGAGATGTTGATGCCAGCGGCGAATTCAATATATCCGATGTGGTCATCTTCCAGAAGTGGCTGCTCGGCTATAAGAATTATCCTATTGCCGACTGGAAGGCTGCTGATTTCTGCGCCGACGGTAAGCTTGACATATTTGACCTTACACACATGAAGAAAGAGCTTGTCAAGAATAGCTTCAAAGATTGTGTCATGCCCGATAATGGTCTGTATTATGGTACGCCGCTAATTGTTGTTGAAAACGGACTTGAACTTCGTCTTGGTCCTGATGAAAGCTATGAAGTTATAAATACTATCCCTGCGCAGACACGACTTTATGAGAATGGATACAATAAGGATAACAACGATTGGCTGTTTACTTCATATAAAGGAAGGTATGGCTGGATTAGAACACATAAAAAAGACGATAATACGGCAACTATCCATTATGATGCTGTTGCGGCTAAGCCTGTTATCTACCTCTATCCCGAAGAAGAAACTGATGTTCATGTGGAGCTTGAACTGACAGAAGCAGAGCTGTCAACAACTTACCCGAAGTATAATAATGGATGGGACGTAACAGCTTCTCCCGATGGTTCGCTTCTGAACAAAGCAGACGGTACACACCACAAATATCTCTTCTGGGACGCAGTAAACTGCCGTACAAAGTTTGATTTTTCAAAGGGCTTCTGTGTTGCAGGCTGTGATACTGAGAGCTTCCTCAAGGAAAAGCTCACCTATATGGGACTTACCGAGGAAGAAATGAACGAGTTTGTCGTATACTGGCTGCCTTTAATGGAGCATAATGCGTATAACCTTATTTCTTTCCAAGGCGATGCATATACTGATTCCGCAAAACTGGATATCACACCGAAACCTGACAGCCTGCTCCGTATCTTCATGACATATGTTCCGCTTGAGACATCTGTCGATATTGAACCGCAGCAGCTTGAGACATTTGAAAGAAAGGGCTTTACTGTTGTTGAATGGGGCGGCAGTGAGATCAAGTCGTAAATATATCTGAAAACGAATAAAAATTATCCGCCTGTAATTAGGTCGGTACTAATATAGAAGTTTTTCAACAACTATCATGTAAAGACCTATACAGCGGGCTATAACAACAAAAGACAGATACTTCCATCCTAGAGGTATCTGTCTTTTTTGCGTTATTCAGAACTCCACAACCTGATCAATCTCCGCCATAAGCTCCTCGGTGAGCCTGAGAGCTGCGATGATCTTCTTGTAGGCATAGACAAGTCTGCCGTTGTCGGTCTTGTCGGGGTTAGGAGCAGGTAGCTCCTCAATAGAGGAGGTGTTATCAGAGCAACTGAATATAGACATAATTCCTACAATTAAAAGTGATAAGATAAGTAGTTTTTTCATTTTTATTTCTCCTGCTATTCAATATCTAAAAATTTCTCTATAACAACCATTATTTCCTCAAGTCGCTTACCTCCGATACCTTTGATCTTACTGAGTTCTGCCTCAAGAGCCGGGAGATCAATGGTCTTGCCCTGTTCTCCGAGCAGCTCATCCCCGTACTTGAGAATGAACTTTGTAAGCTCCTCACGGTTCATTTTCTTGATCTTTCGGTAAGTGTCCCTGTCGATGATCTCTTTCTGTCCCATATATAGCTCATTATTCGTTTCTTGTAACCTATTATACCATATCACCTATATAATGTAAATACATAAAACAGAACCGCCACATGGCGGTTCGCATAGTTATAACGTTGATTTTGTATGCTCTACAATCTTCGAAACCACAAGCCGACGCTGACGGATTTTCGGCAGTTTCTTGTGTTTTAATAGGATCCTGTTTTGTACCTATTTTTCGAGGACTAAAGCTGATTTGACGCTTATTGCCTTTGCAGAAAAAATCTTAAAACTGTAGGAAAAGTGTAGGAAAATATTAGCTCTCACAAATTAATTTGTGAGAGCTATATAATTTAAAAGTGTGGCATATCAGCAATATGATTAGTCCAGAACAGCGATGGAAATTTACACGAAACAGCATGAGGTCTATGGAGCATAAAATAGAGCTTACATATTTAATGCAGGTGGGAATATAATAAGATCAGAGATACTTATGATTTTCTCGCACAGTATATTTTAAATTGCCATAGAATTAAAGAAACACCTATGGCTTTTTATGTGAAAAAATTACTATTAGATTATTAAGAATATGTAAAATCAGTAATCATGTAGTTGACAAAAAATATCCTTGTCCTTATAATATATAATGTTGCAATATTGATATGTTGCAGCATAGAATATTTATATAGGAGGATAACCATGAAAATCCAATTCAAAAAAGCGGTATCGTTCATACTTTCTGCGGTAATGACGGTATCCACACTCACAAGTATAGTTTCATCTGCTGAAGTGGGGTATGAAACAGATGAAAGCACTGTTGCTGCTGAACAACAGCAAACGGCAGGAAACGGTATGTTCGGTTCGCTTAATTACAATGCACCTAACGTTGCAAGTGATGAACCAAATGAAGCAGAGAATCCTGATTTCATTATCTACAAGGTAGAGCATGACCGATATATGTCATCAGTAGTTGTCAACTATCACGCAAAGGAAGACTGTACTCTGTTTGTAGGAATCTATAATGACGAAGGAACACAGCTTTATTCATCAGTTACTTCAGAATTGTCAGCTGACGGAGACGGCTATGCAGAACTGACTATTCTTGACGTTCTTCCTGAGCATTACCTCGTTAAGGCATTTTTGGTAGGAAAAATGCTTCAGGAACCCCTTTCCAAGCCTGCATATTATAATAAAGAGACCCAGGCTATGCAGAATATTCTCAGTTCAACTACTGAAGATTTTGAGGAGGATAATGTAGTAAATCTCGACGAAGATGAAACCAACAACTTTTTCGTATTGCAGGATGAAGTTAAGGAAATAAAAACTCCTGATGATGCGGTTGAGCAAGATGAAGACGGACGTTTTATCTTTAAAAAGTGCGATGAGATCAGTGTACTCAAAAAAGGCGATAAGGCTGTTGTATATGCTGAAAATGATATCGTTGCATTTGTTGTAGAAAAATCAGAAGTCAGCGGAGACAATATTATTATCACACCTGTTGCCGATGCTGATGTAAGTGAGATATTCAAATTTATCAAAGTTGATACTACTGAGATTGAAGAAATAGAGCAAAAGGCTGCTCCTGAATCAACTGATCAAACAGAACCTAAAAAAGCACCTGATGCTTTTGAACCTCTATATCTTGATTCGCCAACGTGTCTTGATAAAGATCATGCTTCGTTACCAACTTTTACATCAGAATTATCATACGAGTTATTAACCGTGGAAGATAAAAAGTTACTTGCAAAACTGTCGTTAGAAGTTAATGTTGAAGTTTATTACAGTTTCTGGGATTTATATTTTAGTTTTGAAGGAACAGCAGAAGTTTCCTTTTCTGTTGAAGGTGAAATTGAAACGGATATACCCATACCTTGTAAGTTGCTTAAGCCTAAAACATATAGTGCTTTTTCAGATGCGGATTTTCCAATTGTAGGCAATAAAATAATAGGAATATCAGTTGAACCAAAATTGGAATTTTTTGGAAAGGGTAATGTTTCTTATTCATATACAAAAGAATATACATTTAGTGGTTCTACTTATACTGGTTTTGATTTTAATGCTAAAGATCCAGTGGTAAAAGATTTAGAGGCAACTATAGAAGTAGGTTTGAGAGTTACAGCAGAAGTTAAGCTTTTGTTATGTAGTTTTAAAGTACTTACAGTGAATCCTTATATTGAAGCAAAATTAGAAGCAAAAACAGAGTATGGTTCATCTAATAATTCATATAGAAGGCATGATTGTGAAAAATGCACAGCGTTTTCTTTGGTGTTTACTCTTGGAGCAGATGCAAAATGCAAAATTCTTTTTTTAGAATTAGACTGGAAGGTAGCAGAATTCTCTTTTTCTCCGTTGAAGTTTTATAGGTCGTCGAGTAAAGATGGTTTTTGTAAGGGTGAATGTGAGAATATAAGTCATCTGATAAAACTAAACGTATATGATAAAAAAACAAAGGAACCGGTTTCCGGAGCTGAAATTTTTTATGGTCATGATTATGATAACTTAAATTCTATTGCTGAAAACAATACAACTGATTCAAAAGGTAAATTGGAAGTATTTGTAAAAGATAGATTGCTCAAGGATAAGTTATTCGCCGTTGTAGCAAAAACTGATGATGGACGTGAAGGAGCATGTATTGTAGGTTGGACGTGGTCGGAAGATGCTAAATACGCTCAGTCTTTTGATATTTATGTATCAGAAGAAAAATTAAAACCTAAATCTTTTGATCCGGATTATGACGCTATGTTTGAAGAAGGAAAGGGCGGCGTTATAAGAAAAGGAAGACTGCCTATTAGTTTTCAAACTGAAAGTGATTATGAAGGTCCATTTACATATTATGCGCTATGTGAAAATGGCGACTGTTATTTCTGGGGAGATGAAGGTGGAAGATTGCAGCTTCCTGATTATTATAAATGGGGAGCTAAAAAAGCAATTGTGCTTGATTCTGATATTATAATAGATACTATGAAAAATGTAGTTGATCCTTCTAAAAAGACTTGTAAAACTTCAAAGGACGAAAACGTTATTATATATTCTTTTTGTAGTCCATGTTGGGAGAGTATTGATCTAAGTGCAATGACAAATGTTGATGAGATTCCGGAAGAATTCTTCATTAATTGTAAGCTCCTTAAAGAAGTAGTTTTGCCTCCGACAATTACTAAAATAGGGAGGACTGCATTTTATGCCAATTTAAAGCTTGAAAAGATATCTATTCCTGACTGCGTTGAAGAAATAGGCGATTCAGCTTTTGCACAGTGTATTATGTTAAAGAGCGTTTCTTTTCCTGCGAATCTTAAGAGATTATATGGATGTGCATTTTATGGCTGTGATAATCTTAAAGAAGTAAAATTAAATGATGGTTTGGAGTATCTTGGATGTGCGTTCGCACATTCTGGGATTGAAAGCATAAATATACCTTCTTCGGTTAAAGAAATCGAAAAAACGGTTTTCTTCCTTTGTAATGAATTAAAGGTATTGACATTAAATTCTGATTTCAATATTGCACGTGAGAAAGCCGATGATTTAACAATAGAAGAAATCGAAAAAAATAGTTTTGATTTGATTAGTGATTGTGATAATATAGAGAAAGTTATTTTAAATGATGGTGTTACAACAATTTACCCATGGGAATTTAATAGTAACAGTTTAAGAGAGGTATATTTGCCCAACACTCTTAAAAATATAGGCAGTTGTGCATTTTATGGTTCAAAATTAACATCAGTAGAGCTTCCTGTAAATGTAAGTTATGTAGGAGAGAAAGCTTTTTACTGCTCTGAAACATTAAAAAGTATTACAGTAAACAATCCTGATTGTGTTTTTTCAGGTCAGTCTATTATACCTGAAAATGCAGGCATAATAGTTTATGGATATGAAGGCTCAACTGCTGAAACACTTGCCAATTCAACAGGCAATACATTTATATCTCTCGACAAGCCACAGACAACACCTTCTGTAACAACAACTGTCAGCAATACAAGCACTACAACAACTACAACCACTACCACCACAACTGTTACAACAGTGGTAACAACAGTTGTCGCAGCAGATACTGAATGTGTATTTATTGCAATCAGGGATGCAGCAACAGCAATTGCTGATTCATTTGAAATGTTAAACGTAAATAATGTAGCATACTTTGATCAGCAGACAGCTGACTCTGACGGAAATGTTTCATTCTCATATATTCCTGACGAAGAGGAAAAGTGGACATTTATATTTGTTGGTGAAGCTGTTAATAATGTAGTAACAAGGACAGTCGGTATACTTGATGGTATGAAAAAAACAAGGTATTATGACAACGAACCTATAATAAATGGCGATGCAAACGGTGACGGTGAGGTAGATATGTCAGATATCGTACTTATCATGCAGGCACTTGCAAATCCAAACAAATATGGTGTAGATGGAACAGATCCTTCTCATCTTACTAATAAGGGTTCCGTATTTGCAGACGCTGATGAAAATGGTCTGACAGTCAATGATGCACTTCGTATACAGCTTTATCTCTTAAATAAGATCAGCTCATTAGACTAATATTAAAAAACTCCGACCATATGGTCGGAGTTTTGGCATATAACGGCGTATTCTCTCATATAATTCATTGACTAAATATCGCAGAAGCGGAAGGAGAGACTGAAATGAGAAAAGCACACAGAAAGATAGTCAGCAGATCGCTTGTTATGCCTTTGATTTGTATGTTGCACAAACTTTAGGATCACAAGTTGACGATAACAGATATTCGGCAGTTTTTAACGTTTTTGATCAAACGCCCTTGAGGATAAACTCAAGCTAGAAAAGCGCAAGGATAATGCAGACTAATGAATTGAGGCTCTCCGTCACGGAGAGCCTTATTTTTTTATTATGTGATTGCTTCAGCATTTGCTGTTACAATATGCGTTTCTTGATACACGTAACGGAAATCTTAACGGAAATATTGTGTTTTCTGCCGCTTGCAGCATAATGATCTAAAAATAAAGCCTATGTTTTTGGCTAAACATAGGCTTTTTCATTTGGTGGAGCATAGGTAATTCGCCCCCTGCCCCCCACACCGCCGGAATAGAATGATTTGATTTCATTATTTTGCATACAGTTCACAAGTCCCGATATTTAGCCATTTTCAAATATCAACCATTCCATGTTTTGTATCAAATTCATATCTGTTTTTGTGGCAATAACGGAAACGTTTTACACAAACAAAACACCTAAACTCACTTGTTCCTCCTCAGATATTATTTCAGTACATTAAGCCGCCCATAGGGCGGTCATCATTTTTTTGCAGCTTTCAATAATAGTAGAAGTATCGCAAGCAATTCATCAATTAGCATTGAATCACAGAAACTGATATGATATAATATGTACAATCAAAAGAAAGGAAAACCAGATGAAAACAGACGCAATAATATCATTCTGATAATATAGATATCACTTCTCAAAAAAATTTTTTAAAGGGGTGCGACATTCATGATGTTCCGTACGTCTAATTATCAAAGGAAATATTTCCTGTCGAAAGGAGAATAACAATGAGTGACGGTTCAGGTAGCTACAGCCGTTTTCTCTCAGGTGACAGGGACGCAATTGATGAAGTCATAAAAGACTATAAAGATGGCCTTATATATTACATCTACAGTATTATCGGAGATATGGAGCTGTCCGAGGAAGCCGCGATCGATGTGTTCATAAAGCTTTATGTAGATAAACCTGTTTTCAACGGAAATTCCGCATTCAAGACATGGTTATATACTATAGGAAGGAACAAAGCCTTTGACATCCAGCGGAAACGCTCAAGGATACCGGAAATATCTCTCGATGGCGCTTATTCCGTCCCGACCGGGGAAAATATCGAACAGAATTACTTGCAGCAGGAGAAATGTTCAATGCTGAGACTTGCTGTGAGCAAACTGAAGCCCGAATACAGCCAGATTCTTTGTCTTATCTACTTCGAGAATTTCGATAATACCGAAGCAGGCAAGATAATGAAAAAAAGCAGCAAGCAGATACGTGATCTGCTTTACAGAGCGAAAAATGCTCTGAAAAGAGAACTCGAAAAGGAGGATGCTGAATATGATGGACTATAAGGAAATGGCCGCTATCGTCAAGGAAAGAGGCGATGCTATTATCGCTGAAAAAGCTGAACATACACGCCGTATCCGAAAAGTATCAGTCGCTGTTTCAGGTATTGCAGCATCAGCCGCAGCCGCATTCTGTATCTGGCATCTCAAGGATTCAGCCAAATTCATTAACACGTTCCCTGATAACAGTAACATCATCGAAGCTATTACAGAACCTGTTACTTCTCCGACTGCCGAAAAGGCAGCTGCTGTCTTATCAACGACAGCAAGCCATTCATCCGCGGCAGCTTCCGTAACGAAAGCAGGGTCAACAGCTGTTTCTTCAGCAGATGTATCATCATCAAAAACTGAAAAATCATCTGTTAAAGCATCTGCGTCTTCCGCTGCTGTTGACAGGATTATTTCGTCAGCAGCCGTACAGACAGAATTTGTTCCTGTGGAAACTACAGAAACTGTTACAACATATGATCATGAACAACCATTATACGAAGGGAGAATTATTATGAAACGATTTGCCGCACTTTCAACCGCCTTGCTCATGCTTCCGAATGTATCAGCTGCAAATGCTGCAGCTGCAGAGCCGTTAAAGTATACACGTACAGACAAGTATCCTGATTATATCCAGAATTTGATAACCTGCATTGAAGATTATGATCTGGATATTGACATAAACGGCGACGGTAAATTTGACATCTTTGACGCCTATGCAGTTGAACGCAATTGTTCTGACGAACTTCCTGAATATATCGTCAATAATATAAACGCCTGCGAAGAAAAGATAAATGAATTCAAGCAGGCTACAGGCTTGAATGCGAATATCTGTGATATTACGGAATACTATGTACGTACTCAGCCGGTAAAGCTTGAATACTTTGACCCTAATTACTATATTGACAACTGTCCTGATACATATAATGAACCTGTTCCGCTTGAATATATCAGGCATGATGACGGCGATTTCGATATAATTGATTTCTACGATACAATGTTCTACGAAGAGTCGGACGGTAAGTTTAAAAGACTGAAATACCACGGCAGCGATTCCGCAGACAAGTTAATGTCGCCTATACATTATTTTATAGAATATTATCTCAAATCAGCTATGTGCTATACCAATGCATCATATAATGTAATGGCTGAGCTTATGGATAATGGCTTAGTTGATGCTGATATCGATTCAGACGGTGAGATCGGTTTTGATGACATCATGCTGCTGTATAACTTCCGGGACAAATTCTATGATGATTATTATGAGACCTGTTATGGTTACTGGGACGAAAATGATGAATATCACAGTCTGGAACCGGGGCAGGTACATGAAAGAAAGAGAACATATGACGGCTTCCTTGAGGACTATGAAGAATATATTTCTTTCCTGAAGGAAATGCCCCATTATGATGAAAAAACCGAATACACTACCAATCATCCGCTTTCAGAGAGAGAATGGGAAAAGGCAACAAAATTCTATGATACCGCTTCTCAGTATTCGCTCCATTGCTTCGCTGATATTGAGCAGACGCTGTTTATATATTATATAACCAACTATACGAATTTCAGCCCTGAGATCTTTGACAGCAGTTATTATAACAGCGAGGAAAACCATTTCATCAGCTGGGATATATGGGGATATCTCTATAAATACAAGAATATTTACGAAACATACGGCGTAAACGCTGTCAGAAGCCCCGAAGACAAGCCTCTTGATCCGCGGTTCGCAAAATATGACATAGAAAAGATGTTCCCTGAGTATTATGATGCTGTCAAGAAAGGTGAGATCCCTGAGCCTGACATAAACAAGGACGGAAAGACCGACATTCAGGATTATGCATTTTTCAAGGATCTTTTTACTGAGATACCGGCGCCTGAAGCTCCTTCATACTTTATCTATGCGAAAATAGATGCACCGCTGGAAGTACGTGACGCTTTCAACAACGATTACGACTTTAACAATAACGGTGTCAGCTGTGATATCGGAGAACTTGAGTGCATAGAGCTTTACATTGCAAAGGCTGTAGGAGCTTCGGATTATAATGACATACTCGATATGCTTGACAAGTATTATGCAGAAAATCCGTCCCTTGATCCTGTTGCAATAATAAATGAAGAAATTAAAAAAATGAATGATCCGCAGACAGAAGCAGAAAAAAGCCATGAGGTAGAAAGCAAAATAATCAGCTATATGAGCTCCCTTGACCTGTTCAAAACTGTAACAGGTGATTCCAATATCGACGGAAACGTGGATATGTCCGATGTGGTATTAATAATGCAGTCTCTTTCCAATCCTGATAAATACAAACTGACTCCTCAGGGAAGAAAGAATGCCGATCACGATGACAACGGCGTTACCACCGCAGATGCACTTGCTGTACAGAAAGAACTTCTCGGCTTATAAAAACTTTTCCGTGTTCACATATTACAGCTGATCAGTGTAGACAAAGCAAAGATACTGACAAAAGAAGATATACTTGATAGAATCCTAAATGTTGAATTTTCAAGCTTTATTGAGCTGCATTCCGAGACAAGAGGCGACATTATTTATATCCCGGAACTGGAAATGAAAATCAAACCATATGTCTGGGAAGTAAAGGAAAGAATAGTAAACATCAGCTTTGATATGTACAGTGATGTATTGAAAACGCGCTTTTTTGAGTTTAGTACAGGTTTGGGCCTGCTTTTTCTGGCTTGCGCGGAATTGCAGTGTGATCCCTTTGCAGAATTATTTGTCCAACCGCAGGAGAAGTGTAGGAAAAATAAAGTTGAGAATAACTATATCTTTTGTTGGAGCATGAGCCATGATTTTTGTTTTTGTCGGTTATGCTGCATTTTGAATATGATGTGTCCGGAACAACAATGGGAATTTTGGCGAAATGACGTAAAATCAATGGGGCATAAGAGAGTGCTTACATATTCAATGCAGGTGGGAATATAACAAGGTTAATGATTATAAAGGGACGGCGTGAAGCCGTCCCATAAGTTTTTGAAATATTTATTCTTGTAAGAATTTCTCTATAACGGTCATTATTTCCTCAAGGCGCATACCGCCGATACCTTTGATCTTGCTTAGCTCTGCTTCAAGAGCAGAATGATCAATCGTTTTGCCCTGTTCTCCGAGGAGTTCATCCCCGTACTTGAGAATGAACTTTGTAAGCTCCTCACGGTTCATCTTCTTGATCTTCTTATAGAAAGATGTTATCAACAGGCAAAATATACACTTCGCGGAACTTCAGATTTACGTGATATGAGTGTTCGGACGAGGACGATTAACAGAAATGGCTCAGAGCATTTTTCGGCTCTGAGCCATTGTCATATCTGTGAAGTCACAGTTTCATTTATTTCTCCTATCTTAGCGGAACGAGAGGGAGTTCAATAGGTTCATCGCTGCTATTGGAGCGAGTATTGCTCGTTGTGATAACGTCCTCAGTATCAAACTCCACAACCTCTATTCTTGGCGTGATATATTCTTCTTTCATTCGGGGTTCTCCTTATGTCACTATCTCAGGGGTACTAAAGGCAGCTCTATTGGTTTATCGCTGGCGGTTGTGTCGGACGGCGTATCCTGCACCGCCTGTGTGGTTGTCTGCTGAACAGGCTTTGATGTGGCTGCCGCGGACTCAGAGCCGTCCTGCTGTGCCTTTGTAGTTGTTGCAGGCTCGGCAGAGCTGTTTGCTTGGGTTGTGGCGGCTTCATTGCCTTGCTCGTTCACAGCTTTTGTTGTAGTGGCAGATGAATCCGCCGATGTTTCAGTATTCTTCGCAGTTGAAGTGTTTTGTCCCGTAGGGGATTCGTTATCATCGGCACTCTTTACGGTCTGCTTCGAGGAGGAATCGCTCACCGTAGCAGTTGTTGTACTTTCCATAGCAGTGTCCTCCGCTGATGAACTGTCTCCATTGTGGCAGCCTGTCAGCAGAAGCGCCGACAAAAGAAGAATGGGTAATACTCTTTTCATAAATGCTCCTTGTATAGCAACAGGCAGTCGCATGGACTGCCTGTTGTGTTCCGATTACTGCTGTTCAAGCTCATTGCTTGTGGTAATTACGTCCTCGTTATCGAACTCCACGATCTCCATTTCGGGAGCGATGTACTTTTCTTTTTCCATTTATAACACCTCCTGTTTTAGGGTATATCCTTTCAATTCAGAAAGAGCAGGATTTGTAGATTTAAAATTTAAGATTTAAAGCGGGACGGACACCATACTCGAAATCCACATTGTCACCATCCGTAATGACGCCGCCGTACTCATCGACGTACGCCGCATATTTAGATAATTCGCCGGGCGACCGCAGCCACCACCCAGAGCCGCTGTTTCTTATGCTGTCGCCAAGATCATTTGCCTCGGCAATACTGAGCAGGTAAATGTAATCATCGGTTTTATTTCCGCCGCTTGTGTTATAGCCAAGATTGTCAGGATTGCTGTTTTGCGTTGATACGATCTTTGCCTTATCTTCATCACTAAAGTTGTTGTAGAATGTTTCGTTCAAATATGTTCGCAGTGAGCAGGTTGCCCATGTTACGTTTGCATAGCTATCGTTGTACGCTTTGTCCATAAGATTATTTTGCATCAGAAGCGTAACGCCATTATCGCTCTTGCCGATGATATACCAGTCATAGTTTCCGAATGTTACTACGTCACCTAAGCTTTTATCTGCATAGGGGTTGGCGGGTGCAATATAATTCTTCGCCGCCTCATAATAAGCCATGATAGCCTTCGCCATGTTGATATTCTTCTGGCTTGCACTGCCGTTCGTCAGTACACGGCTGCACCATGAGAGTGCGGAGAACTTGTAATCCGTACCGCCGACATTGATAGTCTGCTCGTCAGCAAGGTTCTGCGGGAGCAGTCCCGTAACCTCATGATAGGTCGGATAATCTGCCTTTGTAGAGTTGATCGTGCTTTCTGTTCCTGATTCATCTCCCTTGACATACAGACGAGCCGCCGTCTTTGAATCAAGCACAAGTGAGAGCTTGGCAGCATCGCTGTCAAATGTTGCTGCATAGGCAGAAGTGTCGGGATCATAGCTTTCAAATCCGTCTGAATAGCCTGAACCTGTGCCATAGAAATACTCGGAAGACGCATTGCCGAAGTCTTTTGTTGCAGTGATGAGGGCAGATGTTTTTTCATCAGCTCCGCTTTCTGCTGCTGTCAGATACTGTGAGATCGAGTAATTTTCTAAAGTATCCACTGTATCGTTGCCCTTGCAAAGTGTCGCAGTAATATCCTTGTCGATGTCCTTTGCGTAAACGTGCGTTGTTGCGTAGTATTTGCCCACAGCTGCATTGTATGTGAGTGCCGAGGATTCATCTACACAAGCACCTGTGAAGTTCACTGTGTATTCAGCCGCAGCCGTATCATCTGCGATACCGTCAACGTAGAAATTCAGGGCGAGATCGTCACCGAGAGTAACGCTTGCATTGGAGAATGCAATAGCTTCAAACACTGCATTTACAGTTACAGCGTTGTCAGGCATGTTAAACGAATAAGTACCGTCCAGATTATCTGTAACATCAACATTACCGTCATTTACATTTATGCTTTTGAAATTGTATCCAACAGCAGATGAGGGTGTCAGCGTAACATTCGCTCCTGCAACCATTTTATTAGGCAGTTTTCCGCTGTATATCTCCGAACCGCCACGGCTGGCAGTTGCAGAAACAGTACCGCCGTTTGTCGGCGTGATATTGGTGCTGATGTCATATCTTTGCTCTAAGATATATGGATCGTCTTCAGTTCCAGAACCACCCACTATCATACTTCTCATGGTTGTTTCGTCAAGATAGAACATAGGTCTGATGTAGCGTCCGCCGTATGTTGCGCCGCTGTAGCCTGCGGAAACAGTATTCATACTTGAACGTACAACTCTTGCACTGCCAGAGTCTCTCATAGTTCTTAGCCAATAAATACTTGCTATCGAGCTGGGATTACTGATAACACCAGCTTTTGTGTAATATAAACTTCTTAATCCGTCAAGTCCGTCTAAAGTCGGGATAGTAAATTGATCTGTTCCGTCACCGTATGTAGATGAGCTGTCGATTGTTTTAGCAAGAGCTAATTCACTTGCTGTCAGACCTAGATCAGTAGCAAAAGTACCACCCGAATCAATATCAAGCCAACTATGAATATCGCTTGTGCTATATGTTCCATTAGCTCCGAATCTTGAAGCTTTAAGAACATACTTGCTCATCATCATTGAGCCATTGGTGTTGGTTTTTACGCAAAACCAGTCAACATCATATCCGTTGTATGAACCCATACGGACATAGAAAGTCCATTTTGCATAATAGGTCTTATCGCCTGTATCCTCTGCGGATATTTCGGTTACGGGCAAGCCGGTGAAATTGGCATTCGTAAACCAACCCTCGAACGCATAGCCTTCCTTTGTTACATCAGTCGGAAGAATTGCGCCTGTACCCTCTGAATAACTTGTTATGTTACCGCTATTGATTGTTCCGCCATTGGTATTGAGCGTAACTGTGCTGCTTGCAGCGTGTGCGACAATACCTGTTTGTCCGAAAAATCCTCCTGTCCCAACGTTCGCAGGCGCAATGCCCACTACAAGAACTGTGGCAAGCACGAATGCCGCCGCTTTCTTCCATGTGTGTTTCATTTACTCATTCCTCCTTATTGAAATATGTGGTGATAACACAAAAAGCGCACCCCACAGGAAACACTTATCCCATGTGATACGCTTGTATTACCATATTAATTTGTAAAAGGGCATAGTTAGCCGTTGATGTGCTGTGCTGTGCTGTGCTGTGCTGTGCTGTGCTGTGCTGTGCTGTCGCATTGTAACACGGTATGGCATAACTGTCAACCCTTCCCCCCCTAAAATTCACAGAAAGTTTACATATCGTAATAAACCATCTGTGTATATTATTATTATATCACATCATATAAAAAATGCAAGTGCTTGCTCAAAATTTTTGACCTAATATTGAAAATTGGTGAATATATTGCTGATTATACGAATCGTAAATGCCAAATATAGAAAAGGAGCTGTTCGACTTATCGGGAACAGCTCTGGCTATTACAGCAAATTATTGATATATTGCATTTATCATCGAATTTGGTTCGGCTTGTCATTTTGGGGTTGCTTTGTGGTTATTTGACATTACATAAATAAGCACTGCCCCAATGCGGGGCAGTGGCTGTCATAACTATATCATTTTATTCTGTCTATCAGCTTTTCAATTTCCTTTACGAATTCTTCCGGTTTCTGGTCGGATATGTCATGACTTGCGGGGATATTCACTTCTTCGCAGTTGCCGAGGCTCTTACAGTATTCACTTATTTTTTTCCTGTGTTCTTTATGCTCTTCACTTTGGCTTTCTTCAAAAAGCTCCTGCGCAAGTTCTTCATCGACCTCGCCGTAGAGGAACATCAGGTATTCTCTTGCATCTTCAAGTGTTTCATAATCGTTTGTTATGTACACCTTCGGGATGTCATTTTCCTTTATGGAATCCCACGCTGTTCTCATATTGACGTTGTAGTTCCTTACTTCTCCGTAATTGGGGACAGATGCCTTCTCGAATGCCAGAGCGTCTTTTGAGTATTCGCCGTACTCGTCATATTCTTCTGCAAATAAAGCATTCTTCACTGTCGTCCAGCCCGTATTGTTCGCAAACGTGCCGATTGTAACGGCTGCATCCCGCATGAATTTCGGAAGGCCTTCTTCAGGCATTTCTTCATTAGCAGAGCTGATGCTGTTATTAAATATAACTCCCGATACTTCTTCGGGATATTTGTTCTCCCAGTATGTCACATATGGGCCGCTCATGGAATGAGCCATAAGTATGTACGGTGCTTCGACACCTGCGTTTTTCAATGCGGTACGTGTGCTTTCAACTATATACTCTGTTGTGACATCTTTTTTTGTCTCGCCCGATACGCCGTATCCTGGACGGGTCACAGCAACAATAGATATATCATCATCGAGATACCCGGATAGTTTCTTCATTTCAATAGGTAAGGTGGCATCCCAGCTTCCAGGCATTGAAATGATCTTATACTTCCCGTCACCGAAGATATTTACGTTCATGTCGAAGTCGCCTGCGGAAACAAGATTAACGAAGCCGTCCGCTTTAAGAATATCCATATTCTTTTGACGCAATGACTTTTTCATGAAGGCGAAGATGATCGTTAAAATAACAAAGAGAGTCAGCAGAACAAGGAACATCCGGCCGATCACCTTAAAGACCTTTTTTATTACTTTTTTCATAATAATCTCCTTTTATGAATTATCAAATGATTTCTGAGCCAATGACTCTGTGAAACTAAGAATTATCTGGAATAAACGGAATCAAAGTCTTCGCCTTTGTTCAGTTTATCGAGTAATTCCAGCAAGCCTTTCTGCTGATGCGTATCCATCCAAACGCTTACCTCATGTTTCGCATTCAGATAACGGAAACGCCTGTCCTCTAAAGGATCTGCATAAAATTCAGAACCTGTATCCATATCTTCAAGGGGAACCGTGTTTTTTCCGTTATCAGTCTGTTCAATCCACGCCTTCAGCCCATATTGCTCACGATAATCATTTTGCGTGGCAAGTCCCTCATCAAACCATGTGGGAATACTTTTCAGTGCTTTCACATTAAGACGAGTGTGCAGCTCTGCATGAGTGAGTTCATGTGCTATTATGTCGATATTAAGGTATTCATCTGAAACAGAAATGTAGTTTTTCTTCGTATATGAGGTTTTCGTATCATGATCTCCGTCAAGCTTTGAAAGCAGCTTATCATCATCGCAGAAAATTATAATCGTTGTATCGGTACATTGTAATTCTCCGAAAAATGCTCTGTCCCGTTCCAATGCTTCTTCCGTGAGCTGAATAGCTTCTTTGATATTACCGGAATAATTTTTGTTGACATAAATATTATCTGCTACTTTTTCAAAGGAACTGCGGTACGGAACTGACATTCGATATCCTAACCCCGTAAATTGAAAAATATAGACAGCCGCCAATAACAACAGCAGTATCAAAGAAATGCAACAGCATAATATGATTTTCTTTTTCTTTGATTTTATTTTCATATTTATTTCGTCTCCTTTTGTTTACAGTATCGTCGTGAGTTTTGCAGACTCCGTTTATGTTTTTCAGCTCTGCTACATTCATCAGAACATATTCAGCAGAAAATCCCATATCATGTGCAGAGCCACGGGAATGAGAATATTTCTGCTTTTCAAAAAAGTTATACTGAATATGATACTCAGAATGATGATATAAACAAAACCGAAGTGAAGAAAAGCATCTCCCAGTATGCCTTGCATGGTCCATGTCGGGATATGTATTGCCACGAACATCAGCGAATTCAGCAGTATCGCCTTCCACTGATTCTTTTTGTTCTTGCCGACCATAGCATTTAGCAGCCAGCCGCGGAATACCATTTCTTCTGTGATGCCGACAAATGAAAAATCTATGACCTGTTCTGCACCAAAATCGCTGCTTAGAGATAATGAACCTTTCATACGATACGCACTGACAAGAGGATAGAGCACAAAGAGCAAGAATACGGGCAGATAATGCAGCCATTTCACCTTTGTCGTAAACATCTCTTTGAGCCCGATATAGACATCGTCTTTGTAATGATGTACAAGAAGTGCTGCCGGAAGTATCCATACAAGATTTTTGATAACAACCTCTTTTACGATCTCTGAACTGACTATTCCAGGAATAAGGTCATTTATGACAGGTTTTCCGAAAAATTCATATAGTGCCCATATTGTGTAAAAAGCAATGATATAAATGATGAGTGCTTTGTTTTTTGATATATTTTTTTCAATAGTTCCCATATTGATTTCTTATCCTTCCGGTTTATGCAACTATTATATCACTTGACATAACGTCAATGTCAAGCATGTATTTTTAAAATATAATATTTGGGCTATTTATACAGATGTACTCATGAGGGTTTGTCAAAAATGCTGTATGACGTTACATTGATTGACATTCACGGTATTTCTGTTTCAATTATACAGCAAAAGATATTAAGAAGTACTTAAGAGATATGAGGACTGCTCAAATACCATATTTGACAGTGCTTTTTCAACTATAATGCCAGGATCTCCGTCAGGGCGTATCCATTCCTTGACGTTCTCCTTATCCAGTATAAGTGGCATACGATCATGGATATCTTTTACAGTACCTGCAGATTCTCTGGTGAGAACAGAAAACATAGGCACCTGCATATCACAATGTTCCTCATAACGGTAAAGCCCTGCAATATAAGTGATATCTGAACCTTCTGTCTGAATAGCGAACTTAATCTTTTTTGTATTACGATGATCTATCATGTTGCGGCTATCGTCCTCATATACAGGGTATCCCCACTCATAATACCATGATGCAGGGATAACACACCTTCTCCTGTACCATGAATCTTTCCACAGTACCTTTGTATCAGCAGTCTCTACGCGGCAGTTGGCAAGAGGCTTAGGCGCAGCCTTATACGTAAATCCCCATGCCATAGGAAATATAGCCATTTGCCCATATTTGTTCGGTGCAAGAACTGGTGCTATATCTGACGGATACAAGTCACCAGACATGAATAGGCTCTTTCCAAGCTTTATTGACATTTCCTGAGTCAAAGCCATTTTCCGTACCTTTATGAGTACCTCGGCCATTTCCTTTGGTTCTATTCTCAGAGACATACACATGAAAATCACCTCCAAGCACAAGCAGAATATATGTTCTATTATTAGTATATCACATAAAATGAAATTAGTCAAGATAAAAAGAAAACCGCCCGTGAAGGGCGGTAATCATATTAGGAAATTTCTTAATTCTTTTTAATGAATTCTTCCATTGACATAGGAGTTTCTTTTGTAGTCGATACATATGCGTAGTACGCAAGAATATTCGATGCATCAACGGCATTAATCATTCCGTCATGATTTACATCTGCTGCAAGCATTTGCTCTTCATTATATCCGCCTTCTTGATTGGTCGAAATACGAGCATAGTATGCAAGGACAGAAGAAGCGTCAACTGCATTAATATACTCATCAGAGTTAACGTCTCCAAGCTGAGCTAATGTTTTGAATGTATAGTTATACTTTTGAGCATATTTCTCAGCAGTAGAACCTTTATATCCCTTAATTACTCCACTGAACTTATCGTTTTCATTGGTAAAGGTATTGGCTCTGTCATATATTTTAGCGTCAGGATTTAGGATAAACACCTCAGAAAGAGCAGTACACTTGATAAACGCCTGCATACCGATACTCTCCACGGAGCTTGGTATAGTTACAGATTTCAATTGTTCACACCCATTGAATGCATTATGACCTATCTCAGTAATGGTTTCGGGAATGGTCAGCGAGGTTATCTCTGAACAGCCCCATGCTGCCTGATCGCATATTTTATTCACGGTCGATGGGATAACAACGTCTCCCGAAAGCTTATAGAACACATTAATGAGCAAACCGTTTATTATTACGAACGGAGTATCAATGCTTCTCTGAGCTTCAAACCATGGCGTCCCAGAAAACGCTAGTGCACTTATATTCGTCACGGATGCGGGTATAGTAACATTGCTAAGCTTTTTACAGCTCGAAAAAGCACTCGTACCAATATTGGTTACTCCGTTCGGAATGACTACTGATTCAAGAGATTTGCAGCTCGAAAACGAATATGCGCTAATAGTCTTCAGCGTATCCGGAAGCGATAATGAGGTAAGGTTATTGCAGTTATCAAACATACCCATACCTATACTTGTAACTCCAGTGCCGATAATAACATTCTTTATCTCGTCACTGTATTCCTTCCATGGACACGGATTTGAATCTAAATCTTCATTCATATCTCCTGTACCGCTTACGGTCAGAGTACCGCTGCTGTCAAGCTTCCATGTTAAATTCTTTCCGCAAGTTCCGCTGTTAACTACTGATGCTGCCTCTGCTGATAAGACAGTAGGTGTACCAACCGGACTAATGGCTATTCCCAACGGTATTACAGCACACATCAACGCTACTACTATTCTTTTACAATTCATAATATACCCCCTATTCTACATCCAAGAATTTCTCTATAACGACCATTATCTCCTCAAGGCGCTTACCGCCGATACCTTTGATCTTGCTGAGTTCTGCCTCAAGAGCCGGGAGATCAATGGTCTTGCCTTGTTCTCCGAGTAACTGATCCCCGTACTGGAGAATGAACTTTGTAAGCTCCTCTCGGTTCATTTTCTTGATCTTCTTATAGGTATCTCTGTCAATAATCTCTTGATTTGTCATATATAGCTCCTTTATTTTTTCTCTTATTCCCAATTATAGCACATCGCCGATAATATGTAAACACATAAATCAGAACCGCCCATGAAGGGCGGCTGTCATTATCACAATAGTTTTCTTAACTAATGACCTTCGGGACCACAAGCCTATCTTAGAGGATATTCCGCGGTTTCGCTCATGCTTATAAAGTATCACTTTTCTCCGATTTTACGATGTATTTTAGTTCTGACTCGACGACCACCTTTTGAGAAATTTTTTCAGTACTGTAGGAAAATAATGTTTAGTATGAATTAAATGTTTAGGTTATTGTATATAAAAGAACCGTCTGTTGTTAGCTGTCATTAGCTTTCGTCAGACGGTTCATATTTTATTATATCCTCGACATTGCAATTCAGTATTTTGCAAAGATCGTCAATCAACTGAGTAGTTACACCTTGATTATGTCGCAAACGGTGTATGGTACTGCTGCTGATGTTATATTTATTGATAAGCGTATAGGTAGAGACGCCTTTTTCCTTCATTGTATACCATAATGGCTTATAAGAAATCATAATAATATCACCAATATTATTATAATTTATGCTCGACTACTTGAAAATAGTCGTATTTTAGACTATAATAATATATAGTCATATTTATGATTATAATTGTGTTTTTTACAATAAAACAGCCGTAAATCTAAATAATTTACGGCTTAAGAAATTATATCTTTATATATACGATTTTAACATAATTCGGATGATTATTCAATATATTTCATTTATTATTCACTAGAAAGAAATAATTATTGGCATTATTGACAATCAAAGAACATTTGATTTGGTGCATTTAACAATAATTGTCCGTCAGTAATATGGTCTGGGAGGAATTTTATGGCTAGGAGAGGAGAAAACATCTACAAGAGAAAAGATGGGAGATGGGAAGGAAGGTACAAAGTTGGATATAAAGAATCTGGAAAAGTTAAGTATCGTTCTGTATACGGCCGCTCATATGCTGAAGTAAAAGATACACTTTCAACCTTGAAAGCATCTTTGTATTTCCCGCAGGATAAATGCCATTTCACAGTTAAAGAGCTCTTCATCGAATGGATGTCGGCTGTGAAACTTCGCGTAAAGCCCTCAACTTATTCCAATTATCAAATGAAAATAGATAAGCATATACTTCCAGCGTTTGGTGGTATGCGATACGATATGCTGACGGTGCAAATGCTTAATCTGTATATTCAAGATAAGCTTGATACAGGACTATCTGCAAAATACGTTTCAGATATAATGATCGTATTTAAAACAATGACTAAATATATAGCAAAAATCCATTCTTTCCATAATATAATGACTGATGTAGCTTTGCCGAAGGTACATAAACAAGAGCGCCGATTTCTTACGAAAAATCAGCAGTTATTACTATGCAAATATCTATTGAGTAATCCTAGTCCAACTACACTATGCATTCTGTTAAGCTTGTATACCGGACTTCGTATTGGAGAAGTTTGCGGTTTAATGTGGGAAGATATTGATTTTGATAAAAGTATTATTACCGTCAGACGGACTGTACAAAGAATCCATATAGGGAATCATAATACGAAAATTATAGCTGATACGCCTAAAAGTCGTTCATCACAAAGGTCTATCCCTATACCAGAATTTATTATGAAAATGCTACGGGTATCCCGCAGCAATAATAATTATTATATACTTTCTGAGTCTGATACGATAATAGAGCCGCGTACATTACAGAGAAGATTTAAATCAATATCGAAAAGATCAGGTGTGCCTTCAGTTAATTACCATTGCTTGCGACATATTTTCGCTACGAATTGCCTGCAATTAGGTTTTGATGTGAAAACTCTTTCGGAAATACTAGGCCATGCTAATGTAGAAACTACTTTGAATATGTACGTTCATACGTCCATGGAACGTAAGAGAATGTGCATGTCCATGCTTATAGAACAGGCTATTTCAAGTGGTTTAAAGGTGCTCGGTTTCTCAGATCATTGCCCTTGGGTATATGACAATGATTATGAATCTCCTAAGCATGTTAGCTATACTACTTGTAGCACTGACAAGTTGTCCCATGATAAAACGAGAAGTATATTTGTTTTTATCAGTATATTTACTTCTTATGATAGCTGCTGCCGCTGCAACATTAGGCGCAGCCATAGATGTACCGCTCCAACATGCATACCTATCACCAGGTAGCGTACTGTATATATTCACGCCAGGAGCAGCCAGCTCATATTCGCAGTTTTCTCCAATTATAAAGTCCCAATTTGAAAACTTAGCCAGATTACCACTGTTATCTGCTGCCATTACACCGATAACATAGTTATATCCAGCTGGATAAATATCGATTCCGCCACCGTCTGCTGTAGGTGCACTGTCATTACCAGCCGCAGCAACAAGAACACAATCGTGCGAAGCATCTATAAGTGCTTCCTCAACCAAATAGGATTTACTTATACCACCAAATGACATATTTATTACATCTGCGCCATTATCAGCGGCATATTTAACCGCCTTGGCAATATCAGAAGAAGCAAAAGAACCTGTTGACTGACCTGCCTTGATAGCCATAATCTTCGCACCATAAGCAAGACCGACGCCACCACCATTATTAGGAGACATTCCGATTATTCCTGCAACATGAGTGCCATGGCCATGGTCATTGCCAGCTCCGTACGGAGATGGTTTTCTTATATTTAATGTATTTCTTAAGAAAATGCGTTTAATTATTTAAAAAGCACACGAATAGAGCAGGCTAGAAGCACCACTCCAAATGTTAATATTTTACAAATATTTTCAATATTGCTTGCGCGAAACAGTTTATCATGCTATAATACTCGTAGAGATCATTATCTCTAATAAAACAACGAGGTGTTTTAATATGAATGATTCTATTGAAAGCAAGGCAAATGGCACCATTTCTCCTAAGAAAAACAGCAATAAAAGGAAACTTTATGATCATCAAAGAATGGCTATGAAAAATCTTGATGTTATGAATCGTCAAAGCTCATACAGCACTCTCGTTGTTCTTCCAACAGGTGGTGGCAAGACATATACCGCAGCAGTTTGGCTTCTCAGAAATGCCATTGACAAAAAGCATAAAGTATTATGAATAGCTCATAGACAAACTCTGCTTGATCAGGCAGCCCACACTTTTCAAGAGTATCCTTTTTCTGAGTATATTCCCAATATTTCATCTTTCACATATAGAATTATTTCCGGAGAAACTAAGCACGACAGAACTATAGATATTGAGAAAAAGGATGATATTCTTTTTGTTAGTAAAGATAGCTTGGGGCGTAATCTTTCAGCTTTAGATTTGTGGTTGAAGGGCGAAAAAGAACTGTACTTAATTGTCGATGAAGCCCATCATTCAACAGCTAAGACATATCGTAGAGTAATTGATTATGTCAAGAAGAAAGTCCCAAATGTAAAACTGATTGGTCTTACTGCTACACCATTCCGTACCGCTGAAAGCGAACAGGGATTACTTGAAAAAATATATACTGATGGAATTGAGCATGGAGTATATATTCATAACGGTAAGAGTATTGCCTATGAAATTTCTCTGAAAGAGCTTATTAACAAACAGATTCTTTCTCATCCAACGATTGAAAGCCATAATACCGGTGAAGATTATAGCTCCTTCGTCGGTGCTAAAGATCTTGAAACAATTCAGCATTTTGATATTATCCCTGATGATCTTGCAGATGAAATGGTTAAAAGTAAGGATCGTCGCAAGTTTATTGTCGAAAAATATGTAAAAAACAAGGATAAATACGGTCAAACTATTGTATTCGCTGTAAATCAGCTTCACGCAATTGCTTTAGCCGCAACTTTCAAAGAGTACGGAATTAAAGCGGATTATGTTATTTCGTCTGTACGAGATATGGTTACCGGTGTCACAAGAAGTCAAGAGGACAATGCTTCTGCTATTGAGGCATATAAAAATGGAGAATTACAAGTACTTGTTAATGTTAATATACTAACTGAAGGTGTCGACTTACCAAAAACGCAAACAGTATTTCTCACAAGACCAACCGTTTCAAAAATACTTATGACCCAGATGGTTGGAAGAGCCTTAAGGGGTAAAGAGGCAGACGGCACAGAAGAAGCCTATATTGTTTCTTTTGTTGATAACGGACTTGACAAGATTGCATGGACCACACCAGAAATGATTTTCGAAGGAAACAATGATTTTGCTGATTCCAAAACAGAGTATGAAAAACGTGATATTCGCCTTATTGCTATATCTAAGATAGAAGAATTCGCCAAGATGCTGAATGATTCAGCAGATACCAGAGAACTTGAAAAAGCTCCATTCACACAGCGTATTCCTATCGGTATGTACGCATTCACCTATCTCGAAGATAATGGTGTTGATATTTCTTATCAAGTCATGATTTATGACAGCACAAGAAAAGCATACGAACAGCTAATGGTTAATCTGCCCGCTTTATTTAATGAATATGGTAATGATGAAGAATACCTCTCAGATGAGATACTTGCAGAAATGGCAGAACAATGCCGAGACGCATTTTTCTTAGGTGAAATGGTTCCGCCTTATGATGAGAAAGACATCATTAATATACTGAAGTATTATGCTCAGTATGATTCTGCACCGGCATTCTATTCGTTTGATGAACTTGATAAAAACAAGATTGACGTTTGTGCTATCGCTAAATACATTGTTGAGCAAAAGATTGATCCAGTTACTCAATCCGCATATGTGCAGCAACTCTGGGAGAACGGAGATGATAATGTACTTAGATTGTTCTTCGGAAGGCAAAAATACTTCTATAATCAGCTCAACAGAGAAATTCTACGTATCACCTCGCCTTTTCTATTTGAAGATGATGAAGATAATGTTACTTATGGTAAACGCTATTTTGAAAAAATGACGCTTCATGAAATAGGCAAGATCAATCCAAAATATGAAGATGAACTTCGTTCAAATGCTTTTAAAAAAGCACTACTTCCGAATGGACAATATAAATGTGCAGGATGTCAAAAATCATTTCCAGATCGTGTACTGCTTCATGTTGACCATATTATTCCATTAAATAAAAAAGAAGGTAAGACAGTTCCGGAAAACCTACAAATACTCTGCCGTTCATGCAATGCAAAGAAGAGTGATAAATATGATGAATAGTTATTTGTATTCACCCTATGAATTAGCGCTTATAATCCAATATCATCAAATGGATTGTAAGCAATATATTGAACTTCTGCAAAACATTCATCGCTATGACAATATATTTATCCAGCCAGAATATCGTTCGGATAAGAAAATGTTTATCCTTGCCGTTATGGATAAGCTCAATTATATCAGTGACCCCGAAACATACATTTCCGAGCAGAATGATATAGAAAAGGATCTGAATGACTATGGATTGATTAACAACAGCAAATCAGACGACACTGAGCACACATTTTCGCACTTGATTTTTAAGGAATTAAGGATAAGAATACTATACATAAACAAAAAAGGCTTTTCAAAGATGAAGCTCCGCACATTACTTTCCGAACTGGGATACAAAAGACGTTCGTCAAGCGTTATTGGGTATATTTATGATTGCCTTCTATTCTATCATATTGAAACAACGCTTAAAGGAAACGTGCCTTGCAGAATAGATGAGATTGATATTGATGATATTGTAGTTTTCAGGACATTATAAGATTAATATTGAGCCAAAACTCATCATTCAAATCGATAATTCAACACAAACAAAAAGACAATCTGAGATGCAGCCAATGGGCTGCATCTTCATTTTATGTATAGTTAAAATCTGTTCCGATAATATAATGCTTTGTGAATGACTTCATCTGAAATAACAATAGCTGTTTCAAGTATTGCATTTATAAACAAAATGAGTTATAATATATCTATACAGCAATATACTATAAGGCATTTGTTTTCTTTTGTTTAATTACATACGAGCATATTTTACTTGAATTGCATCTTATGTATTATTTACTAAATAATTATATCGGGTGATAATATGAACTTAATTAAATACCCTTCTGATGAAGCAGTAAATAAAGCTATGGCAGCAGATGAACCGCTTCTTATTCTAATTTCTTTTGATGGAAAAACAGCTATTATGAGTCAGGTAGATGAAGCTGTTGAACATCATATTCTTCTTATGGATGTAGGCTATAAAGATACAGATATTGATAAGTTTTTCCGTATTGTTCTGGATCGAAGCGGAGCTGACTGGACATTTGTTTGTCCTCCTGATTATAAAAATATTCCATTTAAGGATAAGCGAATAGAAGCTTTCTACAAAGACGGATTTTCTGTAATATCAGACTTTTTACATTCTATCGGATATCTTGTTGGTATTAATATTCCTAAACGTTACAGTCGCCATTTGAATACTCTTGGAGATAACAGCGACATCGTCTGACAGATGCTTATAAAAAATATGTTTTCATCATACCGCAGCCATATGGCTGCGGTATATTTATAGATTATATATTGATAGTGCTCAATAATAAGCTTTCTTCAAAGTGCAATAATTGCACTTTGAAACTTTGACATTTGCACTTTGGACTTAATCCATAGAGAAAAATCACTAACAATCCACTTAAACAGCCATTTTTAAGATATAAAAAAGCACCTGTCTGTTTGGACAAGTGCTTAGTTTTTATTAAGTTTTTTGCAATACAATTATTATCTGGGACGGCAGTAATGATAATTGAGCATAAACTCAAACTCATATCCCTGCGGATTGCTTTTAAACTCTTCTCTTTTCTTGAGATCGGTGATAAACTTCTCTGCAATTCCGGCATCTTCATTTCGATTTTCAATATATTCAAGAGACCACAAGAAATCTTTCAGTTCTTCTGCTTTGGCTTGGTTTGTAACCTCGTAACCTTCCCACCACGAACAGCTTCTTTCCTCAGTCAGTTCAGAATCTGGCACACAGCTTCTGCTAAATATATAGGAACATATTTCGCGCAGAGCAACTCTCGGTACAGAGGTATAGGCATTTCCTTCTGCTCCTTCTTCAAGCAGATACTGTTTTCCCATATATTTTCCGCATATTCTGAAAATAGCCGGTGGAAGATCAAGGAACAGACTGCTGGCCCACCAGCAGATTTCTTCATAGCCAGCATAATCACTTGCAGGCGCAGGGATCACTTTCGGACCGGAGATGATGTCACCGGTTCGCTTGTCCTTGATGCGTAGGCTGATATCAAAATCAAAACTCAACTTCAACACCTCCTGTGCTTCCTTTATACCGGAATTATAGCACAACAGGAAGAAAAAGTCAATCAGAAGAAGTACAAGCTTAATCTATCTAACTATTATATTCGTAAATACTCAAACTTCACGGATGAACTTTTTCTTTTATATATAAAGCTTTTTGTGGACACTTGGACACTCTGCTGAATATAGCCGTTTCAGAGGCATAAAAAGCACCTGCTTTTCAACAAGTGCTTACGTTAAACAATATTGCAATATAAGTAAAGAACTATTTTGTCAGTGAATACATACATTCGCCATCATCAGTATGGACTATCACATACTCATATTTTTTTGAAACAACATAAAAATCATCAAGCCAGCCATCGGTCTCCTTTAATACGGCTATAATTTCAGGAATATACCCTTCATAAACCCAGCCCTGACTCAGTATCAGATAGTGCATATTATTGAGATACTCATCCGGTATTAATGATGCTATACTACCGATATATTCATTATAATCCTTTCCCCAGTGAATCAATGGAGATCGTTTCAGATTCTTTTGAAAAATCAGCCATAGATAACTTAACTCTGTGAAATCAGGTTTTCTTTTATCTTCATAATCAATAAAACTGTAATAAAACTTATTGATTATAGACTGATAATTATTTTTTGAGGCTTCATAAAAACGTTTTCTGTCTATGTTTTCTTCTTTGATTATTTCTTCGATTTCATCACGTATCCAGTATCTGAAAGGTTTGCGGAATGCTTTATCCCGCCATTCGGTACTTTTCCAATCATCACTCATAAAATCACCCGATATTTATGATATTGTATATAGATCTCGGTAGCTGTTCAACATCTGAATTATAGCACAGCAGGGAGAAAAAGTCAATCAGAAGAAGTACAAGCTTCTTCAACCTAACCATTATATTCGTAAATACTCAAACTTCACGGATGAACTTTTTCGTTTATATATAAAGCTTTTTGCGGACACTTGGACACTCCGCTAAATACAGCCATTTATAAGGTATAAAAAAGCACCTGCCGCAGCAAGTGCTTCGTGTATATTCAGTTAATTGATTACTATAGTTTTATTCCGCAGCTTTCGTTATCTTCAACATATTGGTTGATGATATATTCCGCTGCTTTTTGTCCGCTTTCAAAATCCCACCTTATAGGAAATCCTTCTCGCTCACGCCGATGTGAGTAGGTCAGATGATAAATTCGCCATAGCTCAGTTCCGTCCTTCCTTACCGACTGAAACAGCATGTCATCATTGGCATCACATTTGTATATCGCATACACCCGACCGTCAAAAAACGGATCGTCCTCACCGAGTTCAAGCTTCAGTTCGGGAACAAAGGGAGCCTCGCGTTTCTCCTTTGGCAGCATCCACCAGTTGAAATCATCTCCGAATTTCTCCTCACAACGCTCCATGATATCTTCCATTGACATATCGTCTGTGATATTGATTTTGTTTTGTTCACGCAGGGAATCCGAAGCTCCTTTGCCGAAATATCGGTCAAAATAATCATCGAACAGCAGTATTCCGGAACGTCGTACAATGACAGGACTGTCGCCGTTAGGCTGATAGAGCAGATCGCAGTTCAGCATTCGCACCAACTGTTTCATCACATATATAAGCTCGTTCGCAGAATTGCAGTCGGAGAAAGAGAAATACTGAAAGGAAAGGCAATGATTCACATTAACACCATAGTCCTCTTTCATCCACTGAATCTCTCTTTCACTAAGCGAATAAACATATACATTGATATGATCGTTGAGGAAACATCTCTCTTCATTAGTTTCATTCGGGCTTGATGGATATAGTTTCTGCATTAGCTCGATCAACTCTGAATGACTATCTGCATAAAGGTCAATATAATTTTCGACTGACATATTAATCCCCCCTGTTATAACTGTTTAATGAATCCATTTTTCACCGAACTGTTTATCATAAAACTGCCGCAGATCATCTATGTCATAATTACGGTTCAGGTATATTATTTCATCTGCAATATGGTTTATAAATTCATCACTTCCGGCAGGAAGTATAACAAGTGCACCGTTCTTTGTAAGTTCTCTTAATGCCTTCATTAAGCAGGACTGGCACATCTTATAGTAAAAGCTGCTTGTTTTATACGGAGCGAAATAGATCCTTTTATTCTGAGCATAGCCAAATGCAGCAGCTGCCCTCCAGCGTTCACCACTTAGATGGATGAATTTCCTATCATATCTTTCAGGTGTCAAAAGAAATTTATCAGCTATCAATGAAAAATCACATTTAGCTGAGCTTTTTAAAAGAGCACTTTCTATTGACTTTTTCACTTGCTTTTTCCCATAGGGTTCACAAGAGGGTTCTAAATTCAATGAAACATCATTAAGGTCATTATGGGAAATCAAGCTGCCATTACAGTAAACCTTAATATTCTCAAACTGGACTCTACCCCCAAGTAAATATGACAGATACTCACAACCCTGACCATATTCACTTACTATACCATATATTTTTCCGCTCTCAAATACTTGATCGCTATAGCACCAAGTATCATTTAAGTTTAAATCACGGCCAGCAATTAATGATTTGCAAGCTGAAGTATCAATTCTTATTGAAAAATCATTATAAAATTCTTTTATTATGTTATTCATAAATATATCCCCTATTTAAAACAGATCTACTGTATTTCTCCTTTTGTTTGAGGTATAGACTGATATTCTTTGCCGTAAGGCTTTGAAAAAATTCCATATCTTTCCTCCTTGTATTTTCCATAATTATACCATAGGACACTGTATTTTTCAAGATATTGCATACATCGAGAAAATATAATAAAATAACAAGAAGCTTCTTCTCCACAAAGACAAATACCCATATAGAATTTGCCCCTGAGTGTTACAAAGTGCTCAGGGGCATTGTGCTTTTTTATTTTGCTAAGATAAATCAGATTTTGCCGTTATTATAAAATGAGATTATTTGCTTTTTATCTCATTATATTCTTGAATTAACATTTCTGAAAAATCAACTGTTTTTTCAATTTTCGTATAGCAAATACAATACACGCTCCGATCAAAACACCGCTTGTATTTAATATCACGTCATCAACATCTGTATGCCTTTCGAGACATAGCAACTGGGATAGTTCAATAAAAAGAATAAAACTAATTCCAGCAATCAAAGTTTTTTTGATATTATCAAGCTTGCGAAAACAGATAGGCCATACTATTCCTACAGGTATAAACATTGCTATATTTCCGATAATATTGATAATCCAGCCATCATATCTGTCAAAGAGAAAATAAAACGGGATAAAGCTTACCATATCGGACATTGTTTCCGAAAAACCAATCTTAAGTGTATCTATTCCCCCATCAACATGATGTAACGGAAAGTATACAAATCTCGCAATAACTACAATGCATATGTATATAAGAAGCATCTGTAGTTCGCGTTTTACAGAAAAAGTCTTGGATCTGATCGCAATTATGAATCGTACAAGTATCCAGATGAGAGTTATAAAAATAAACATCTGCATATAGGAAATCTCAATCATAGTCACTGCCGCCTCCGTCCTTTAGCAGATAGCTTTATAAATTCCAATTTATCATAATTACCTGCTTACTATCCATATTATACACTGCAATATCACCAAAAGTCAAGAATGCATATATGAACGAAGAATTCCCCTCGCGGAGACTTTCTGTATCATTTTTAATTATAGTTTTGGAGCAAATAATCAATAGCATATTCAAGTTCATAGTCATTTTCTGAATCACTAAAAATCATCATAAACTCAGTAAACTTCAAGACTGGAAAAATATTCAAGCAGTCAAAAAAGGATATGAATCGCTTCAAGGTGCACTGCAATCACATACTGCATGACCACAAGATTGATCAGATACAAATGAGCGTTGAGGATATGCTGGATATGACTCCGCATGAGCTCAGCGAGGGCTTCGAGATCTTTGAGATCTTCGATGAAGTCATGGCTGATAATGCAACGGTGTTCGAGGATCTGTTCGATGAAAAAAGTTCATCGGATGATGAATATTACTCTACATATGACCTCACTAATCTGGGCATGACAACATGCCCTTCCACAGTATATACCCCGTATACGCAGGAAGATTATACCACATCAGAGTCAGAAATGACACTTCAGGAGGAAAATACAATGGATTATACAGTTGAAAAAAAGGAAGTCCCTGCGATAAAGACTTCAGACCTCCCGGGCGAGGTTTTAGAAAATACGTGTCTTGTTATAGATGCTAGCAAGAACGTCAATCTTACCGTTCCCAGTAACTGCGATGCAGATAAGCTGAAGGACATAATAAACAGCGTTGAGCCCATACCCGAACAGGACAGAGCGACTAACGCAAAATTAGGCTTAGCATCAATAGCCGAGCTTCAGAAACGCGGCATTGACCTTCCGGTGTATGTTGATACTTCGACAAATATCAACATAGAATTTGAAGATGTGATGTCCTCAAATATATTTGATACAACATTCACCGAAAAATGACTCTTGAGCACCCCCTCGTGGGGTGCTTTTCCTTTACTTATATTATATACCGCTTATCATATACCGTCAAGCAAAAAGCAATTGATTTTTAGATCAGAATAATGTATAATGGGCTCAGAGGGCATATTTCTTCAGAAGTACATATCATAAACCCAAACATATGCTGATACAAGGAGGAAAATATGGAAGACAAGTATCTTCTGATTGAAAAGTATCACTTACAGCACGAAAACAACGCCTGGTACTCAGACAGGGAGAACTCACATAAACACCTTATATTCAAGGACGCTTTCTTTGAACGTACAGACGTTATCGGTCTGCTGTTCAGGATCAATAAACTCTGCATGGCTAAGGTAAAGTATTTCCGTGCTAACATAGATAAGTTTGAACCATTAAAGTATCATTATAAGGACGGATTTATTTCTGTACCTCTTTGGGATGCAGACTTCCTGAGGCACAGAGCTTCAGGTTACATTCTTGATTTTCGTTATCTGCAAACAATAACTGTATATGATGATTTTATTGCACTTTGTCAAGAGTTGGAAGCTTTTGAGAACAACTGAAAATGATAATAAAGAGCAAAAAGGAGTGAGAAAATGAAACCTGAATATGCAGAAGAGTTGATAGTCGGAATAATCAATGAAGGAAGCTTTAACTGGTATATCCTTCATAATGATATTTGTATTATGAATCTTGATATTAATGAATCAGCATATCGAAAAAAAGGCTATAATTTTACTATTGATGAAAAATACAGATTCGGTATAAGGGTTGTCAATGAAAAAACAAAGGACGATTTTCTGGAAAAAATAAAACCATATATGATATCTGCGGATGAACTAAGAGAAATGATGTCCATGGAGAGCGATCCTGATGAGCTCCTATCATATAATCCTTCAATTCTTATTGATTTCGATAAAAAAACTTTGTTATCATACTATCCTGAGTATATGTCTTTTGAGGATTTTGTACCTGAAGGCTGGACAGGAAAATATCAGTTCTTTAAAGATATTATACCGGAACGATACAGGTTCTGGGATAATGCCAAAGGGTGATAAAAAATGAAAGAAAAAGAAATACGAGCTGTTTATGACCAGAATACTATAAGAGTATATCAGGCATATCCGGATATGATCGCAGATGAAGCAATTAAACTCGGAACATTCGGAAGTCATTTCAGCCTGAACAGAATGACCTGGATAAAACCCTCTTTCTTATGGATGATGTATCGCTGCGGATGGGCAGAAAAAGAAAATCAGGAAAGGGTTCTGGCTATAGATATAAAGAGAGAAGCTTTTGATAAGATCGTGAAAAATGCGATCCCCTCCACCTACACGGATGATATGGATACTTCAAAGGAAGAATGGCAGAAGCTTGTGAAAAGTTCTGATGTAAGGATTCAATGGGATCCTGAAAAAGACATTGAAGGAAGAAATTTGTCATATCGATCTATCCAATTAGGAATAAGAAATAATGCCGTAAAGGAATATGTAAATGATTGGATCATGCAAATTGAAGATATAACCCCATATGTCAAAGAACTTAATCTATCAAGAAGAAAGGGAATTGATATAACACCTTTTCTTCCAAATGAACAGGTTTATCCTTTGCTATAACCTTTAAGAAACCGAATACAATCAAAGCCCCACGAAGGGGCTTTTCTTATAGCTATCTATTTTCATAACAACAAACCTTGTTTTTGTTAACCTCGGTTAACAAAATCCGCAATATTCTTCAAAAACTCTAAAAAACACTCAGTGATTCTCAGCGATATTTCGAGGGAAAATAAACGCGTTGCTGCACGGTTGCTGCAATTGGATAAAAAAGGGCATAAAAATAAGCACTTCCGAATGCTCGAAAGTGCCGATATTACGTTGGTTGCGGCGGCTGGATTTGAACCAACGACCTTCGGGTTATGAGGTGACTATCCTATGTTTTACAGAGAATCACCTAGAGGCATACAGCGCGTAAAATAGCCGTTTGTTCAAAAGCTTCAACGAAGCTTCGCAGAGCATTTTTGCTCTGGGTTGATGTACGCGTTGATGTACAACACTGAAAAAAACATTGTCTTGAGAACAAAGGAGCAATATTGTTTGAAAAGCCAAACCTAATTTGTATTATATTGCTCTACAGCAATTCTATTATTCGAAAGCAACATTGTCCTATTCAATAAATTGTAACTTTATTACATCACATTTAACACCTTTTATCTAGACATTAATCGTATTAACTATATCGAATATACTAATTTCCAGCCTCCATGTGAAGGAGGCTTTTTCATTTTCATCAATAGCTTTCATTTGCTTATAAAAAATAATTCTTATTTAATACACAAATAGAGATAATATACATATTACTATCGAAATAACTATACTCCTTCTTTTCTTTATAATCTTTCATAATATAATTAAAATTCTACATTTGACTCAGGTACTAATAATTGAATCGCTTCAATAAAATCAGAACATGATGTATATCGTTTTTCTATATCACTTGAAAGACTCTTATTTATTATTTCATCTAACTCAACAGGTACATTTGGATTAATCTTATGAAGAGTTTCAATAATATCACTACCACAAGGTTCTCTACCACAAAGCATGAAGTACATAATAGCTCCAACCGAATAAATATCTGAACGAATATCCCGCAGCTTTGGATTACTTGTAAGCAGTGGGTCAATACAATGTCCACCGGCAATAGTCTCACCAGTACGTGTCAACTTAGTATATTCCTCTGATTCCATAAATGCACTTATGCCAAAATCTATTATCTTATATCTATACTTTTCACTTAAACTATCATCTTCAATTGGGATGATCATAATATTTGAAGGCTTTAAATCTCTATGAATAATTTTGGCTATGTGTGCACAGTTTAAACCATTTAAAATTTGAATTATAGCTTTCTTTACAAAATTAGTATCTTGGAATCCATTCTCATTAATATAATCTTTCAACGATTCCCCCTTAATAAACTCCATCCTTATAAAAGGTTTTCCATCTGTTCGTCCTGCATCATAGATCCTAACTATATTTTCGTTATTAAGTGAAAATAACATTTTTGCTTCTCTAAAGAAGCGTTTTTCTCCCTCTACCATCTCTTCCTCTGACTTAAATAATGGGCTATAAATCTTTACAGCAAAATCCATATCCAAACATTCATTATGATATCTAAAAACCTCACCAAATCCACCATTTCCAATACTCTCGCATTTTTTGTACTGTTTAATTCCAGAAAAAGGATCTTCCACCGATTCAAATTCAATAAATGCTGAAAGCTTACTCATTTCATCATTTATTATTTTTATCCTTCCTTTATAGGTACCACTTTGACCTTGCATATACCGAAAAAAACTACTTGCATTTCGATTTGAAATAATGAATTGCGGTATATGATCTTTTATTTCAGGAATAGCAATAAGAGCTTCACGCATTGGTTTATAGTCTTTATCTGATTGTCCATATTCATCAGTTGCTTGCGAAATTAATACACTTCTAAAATTATCGATAAGAGATAATACTTCTTCTTTATTCATGCATTCTCACTCCTGTTCAAAACAATACTAATATTTTTTGATAATAATTCTTCATTCTTTTCTTAAGCTCTATTATATCATATCAGTGATACAATGTAAATACATAAAATAGAAAGCTCCTCCGAAAGGAGGAGCTATGGTAATAAGTATTATTCGCTTGAATCAAAGCTGTGATCATACAACATCAATTGTGACTATCCTATGTTTTACAGAGAATCACCTAGAGGCATACAGCGCGTAAAATAGCCGTTTGTTCAAAAGCTTCAACGAAGCTTCGCAGAGCATTTTTGCTTTGGGTTGATGTACGCGTTGATGTACTGTAACAACTTTCAGCTAATAAGGATTTAATAAGCTATATAGTTTTAAAATCTGAAGTCATTTAAAAATCAGTATAACCACTTTAACCATTCTCTATTAATTTTGCTTTCATCAACAAAAACTATACATTTTTTCAATATGTCTTTTAGATCCTCTACTTTATATTTATATCCGTTAAATATGCTATTGTGTCCATTTATGATATTATCCATATCACTTTTTTCTTGAATATAACTCGATAACTGTCGTTTTATTAACGGAATTAAGACATCGTTCATCCAATAAATATCATTCAGAACAATGTCTCCCACTGAATAAAGAATGCATAAATATAACTCTATGAGATTATTTAAATCTGCTTTCTCAGTAGCAATTACATAACAAACCGCCTTTAAGTACTCATTATTTGTTGCTTTAGCATTAGCCAGAATTATTATGTTTTCATCATTTCCATTTTGATTTAATAATTCAAATGCAGTGATAAAATTTTGAATATAGGGATTAGCGGATAATATATCATTATTCTTAAAGCTTATTAAAACGGAATTGATTATTTCGTAATGTTGAAGAAGATGAAATGAACATTTCAAAAGTATATATCTAACTCTATTTTGGTTTTTTCTCACTTCAAGCTCTTCTATTACTTTAGCTAACAAATATGAAGCATAACTATATTCACCTATTTCCCATAATTTATATATATAATATGCTCGATGTATTGCCATAATAGTAATCTGGGAAGTTATCATGGTATAATTATTCTTATCTCTTAAGTATTTAACACAATCATTAGCTTTTACATTGTAACCATAATAATCAAATATCAATGCCAGCAAATATAATAAACTGTTATATCTCAAATCAATATCTGATAAATGAAATTTATTCGAATTGCATACATTCCAAAGCAATCCCATATATGGTGCAGTATACTCTTCATTTTCATTTAATACTTTTGGGGGATCATGCTCTATCAAGTCCTCGGCTATATATACTAAACAATGAAGTGAAATAACAATTAGATGTTCATTATCGTTTATCCCATTATTGATAAAGTAGTGACATATATAATCAATAGAATTAATGGCATCGAACATATCTCCAGAAGTATAATATGCAATAACTCTTTCAAAATGTAGCTTAAATAACAATTCTTCTGTAAAAACATTCTTAGTATAACTATTTGCTTTTTCAAAGGCTTGATCTATAACAATCTTTGCTATATCATATTTCATATTATGAAAATACGTAATTGCACAGTTAACCAAACAAAAAACCTTATCGAAATCACCCAAATACGCTAATGTTGAAGTTGATTTATTATAACACTCTTCAGCGAATATATAATCTTTATTATCTGAAGCGAGTAATCCCATCTTGTAACATAAATGTGCTAATGCAATAGGTTCCGTGTTTTCTTCAAGCTGTTTACTATAAATTTTTTTCGCAGTCTCATAATCATGTCTATTGATTCCATTCAAATGAATTATCTTAATTAGACATCCGATATGCAAACTCTTCCAAGAATGCTCTATTGCAAAATAATCCATTTCATCAATTAATGTTTCCATCAATTCAATTTCTTCACAATTGATCTTGTCTCTAACCATATCAAAAGCATGAATAAAGAAATCCGTATATTCATAATCATCAATTTGAGATAACCATTTGTCATCTACTTGCTTTTTAATCCATTTAAACCACCTATCAATATCCGAAACGCAAGTACATTTGTACATTGACATCACAATTAAGCCCACAAAAAGTTCAGCATCAAAATAAGTTCTAATAGAAACAAAATCAACTGTTTCAAGTAAGCTTAAAGCAATATCAAAAGAATCCATTATAATCATTCCACTAGCCAAAACTATTAATTCTTTTATTTGACTATTCTCTTTAGAAATACTATTTAATTCGTCTATTGCAAAAGTGTTTTTTCTTCCGTTTTGAGCATCATAAAATATTTGATATAGACGTATACCGGCTTTGCTGAAATTGCTCATTTCTTTTGGTAAATGAGTTTCATTCCACATTTTCACAAATAATAACGAATCATTATATTCAATATGATCAGAGCATAAACTTTGCATAGCAATCATATAAACTTGTCCTGCTTCCTCGAAGCGTTCAGCAGTTATTAAATTACCTACTAATCTTATTATGTCTATCTGATTTAGTTCTTTATTTACTAATATTGAATCAGCGATAATACTGCCTATATTCTTTTTCATATCAGTTGATAAGTTTTCATGTGCAGCATTTTTGAGTAGTCCATTCACTAATACAGCATTATCCTCTGTTAACCATACTCCTTTCATTTCGTTTAGGCGTTCCCCAACTAAAGATATCTTAGGCTCAATATTTGCAATCTTATCTATATCCTCTTTTTTAACTTCAAAACCAACATATGCTATCCGATACAATAAATCCCTTGTCTCACTATCTTGAATCGTTTTATGAAGAATATAATCAATTTGATTGTTTAATTCGTCAATATCCAACTTCAATAAACGTGTGAGAACTTCAGATGATAAATTCCAATTATCTGATTTCAAATAATTCAGAATAATAATAATCGCCGCGGGCTTTTTTCCACATAATTCTTTAATAAACCCAGAGGTTTTACTCTGAAGAAGATACGTTGGTGCATCAAACGCAGACATTAGTTTCAAGGTATCATCATCAGAAAAATCCTTTATATGACAACTGAAATAATCTTTGACATTTAGATACGAAATAAAATCGTTATTCTCATAACACCCAAAAGAAACAATCTTTATGCTAAGGTCGATCATCTTATTTATTAAAGTAATCAATCTTTTTGAGTATGAATCGGATATTAACAATTTAGGGAAATTATCAATAATAACTATTTTATTATCTAGCCCATTAATTGCTGGATTAAGCACCTCTTTTTCAAGAATGCTAATAGTATTGAGACTTTTTCCTATGGACAAATCTAACCATACACTATTTGTACATTGCTTTTTTAAAAGTAAAGAAACATAAGTTTTACCCGACCACACACTTCCAACTATATGATACCAACCACAAGAATCAAGTTTTTTAATAATATCTGAAATATAATCGTTCCTATCGCATATGAATTTATCATTCAATTCTGGTGGCGTAAATGCAATATTAGTGATAATAGGAATATATTCCACATTGTGCTTTATATCCTTAAATACAATACTCTCAAATTTATCCTCCAATAAATCTGTTTTTTCTTGTATTGCCGTAATACTGCTTTTTAAATCATCAAATGATACATCCAAATGTTTTTTAATCGAATTAACAGCAGTAACAATTTCCATATCTTCAATTTCAAAGATTTGATGTAATACTGTTTTAACAATAAAATCTAGACAATCGTATATACTCTTTTCATCTACTGAATGCTCTGGATATTCTTTAAAAAAAATATCAAGACGTTTTTGGCAATATGCTCTAATACTTTCATCATTCCAAATTGCATCTGAAGATAAGCAGTTTGATAAAAAATTATTGACAAACCTATTTGTATGAATATAACCATCTAGGTGTAAGAAGTATTTTTCTGATTCGTATTTTTTACATACCGATTCTCTGATATTTTCAGATGTCCTTTTTATCTTCCTTTTTAACTGAAATTTTTTAAAAATACCTATTCCTTTTTCTAAAAATATTGAAAGTAATTCATCATACAGCCATTCCATAAATAAATCTCCTTAAGGGTAATGATATCGCTTAAGCCGCCTTATGGCGGCTTAACATTAAACATCTTGTTATTATGATATCCAATATTTGCTTTATAGCATAATGGACATAGCTTCCTATTTTATGTTTCGCCGAGTATCACTTAGAGTCATACAGTACGTAAAAAAGGAATTTCTTTCTCAGTGTCAACAGAGCTCATAGAAATATTTGGTGATTCGGTTGCTGCACACACCGAAAACAGAATCTTGAATACACAGGATCAATATTATCCAAAGCAATAAGCAGAAGTAGTATTATTATACCACATTTAATATCTTTGTCTTATCTGTTACAATTACGCCAACAGCTACAAAGTGAATTAGAACAAAACAGTCCCAAGTTATAGTAACGACTGGAGATTTATAATGTCAAGGAATACTCCAAACGTGTGATTCAATTATTTTTGCCATTGTCTATTTTTCCCTTAGGGGTGTAGTTTTGATTCTTTTTATGCTTGTTGATGCTGCTTTTTTCTCGGAAAACAAAGTATATCACAAAAACGATGATAAATACAACAATTAAGATTAACATATTCCATCCTCCTCAGATTTATCTTGCTTTGCTTCTTTACGGTTGTTTTCTCTAATGGCAGCATTCATAGCTTTCTTTCTTGTTAAAGCCTCGCGTCCTTTATGTATAATTTCTCCTAAACCTACGGCACCTACTGCGGTGATCAAAAAATTACGCGCTGGCTTGATTAAAGGCTTAACAATATTTTTTAAGTTTTTTTCATTCATTCAGTTGCCACCTCTTTTCCAATCTTATCGTAGTTCCTATTGACATCTTTTCTTGCTTTATAAACAGAATTCATTTCCTGAAAAGTAAGTTTCAAAAAAGCAAGTGATAATATAGGATTCAGCTTTCCACCAGCAGTCATTTTTGGGGTTCCTTTTTTCCCAATGTGGAGTTCTTTGCTTAATGCAATAACTGCCATTTGCATGGATATGCAAGTCCCCATTGCAATCAATTTCATATCTCGTTTTGATGAAACATCCATATTATTAGCTTTACAATAAATTGCCAAAAATGTCTCAATCAGGAAAAAAGCCGCAAAATCACTTGCTTTCATCTTGATGCCCATATTGTCAAGTTTTTGCATAAGCGAGTTTTTATACATTATACCATGTGCATTAAGATTCTCATAGTATTTATACTTTTCAAATAAAGTTGTAAGAGGTAATGGTAAGCCTGCTGGTGTAAGAAGGTCCTTTGCAAAATGAACAATCGTATGTTTTAGACAATTCACAACACCGGAAATTTTGTTGTCATTATTCCCGTAAAACTTCCAAATCAAATCCCACATTGAAACCTTCCCATCTGTTCCAACTCCAAGAAATTCGCCAATTTTAATAACTGATCGTTTACCATCTTCTATTTTAACTTTAATTGGCATATCAGCAGGAATGTTTTTTAATCCAAACAATGCAGGATCATGCCCGAATATTCTGTGACCTAGTCCTTCTTTAACGTCAAATGGATTATTTGTATCATATCCTTTGGGTAGAACTCTATCGATAGCTTTTTCAAGATCCGTTCCATGTTCATCTACTTCTCTTGAAACTGCAAATGCAAGTATCCCGATTAAAACAGCAATTGTCGATTCATTTCCGGTAAGAATATGAAAGTAATCTCCTTGTTCTTGAACATTTTCCTCAAAATCCTGTTTCTCTACCACTTTTAACGCTTCTTCATATAGTTCTTCATAAGAAGATACTTCTTTTCTGTCTTGCTCTGGTACGAGGTCAAAGTACTCTTTGATCGTAGCTTCCTTGTCAAAGAAATTTTTATCAGAACCAAACAGGTTCTGTACTGTTTTAAAGAATCGCATTATAGTCCCCTCCTCCATGAGGCTTTTAATAAATTATCATACCAACTCCGAAAAGCAAAGTGGACAGTCATGTTTTTATGCGCTTATTCTTGAAAATGTCATCGATGACGGGTGGATATGACCGCCACATTATAGTTAATATTCCACACTTGATGACTTTCTCCACAAATTCTCTCAAAACGTTTATCAAAATATAGGACTAATAATCAACCTTAGTCCCACACTTAGAGCAATAATTTGCCTTTTCTGGGAGCTTCATACCGCAATTCATACAGTATTTGAATCCTTTCATTACTCCGTGAGCACTTGAATCAAAAGTCGGTTGCGCTTCTTGCAATACGTTTTCTTTTGGCAGTATTTCGCAATTTGTGTCAATTAATCCTTCAAAAGAATGGCTTTCATCTTTTACACCACTTTTAAATATGGAATCAACATTATACTCCAAACGTAAATTATCTAGCACTGCATCCAGGTTAGCAGAATCAGGATATTGCCATTCTCTTGACCTAAAGTCCATATTATGCTCTCTATATCCATTTACGTGTAAAAGTTCATGAAAAATCAGATATTTAATTACCTCCCTACCTATTCTTGGCGATGAAAGGATCTTGTTTACATGAATCTGGTAGTACTTGTTATCCTTCGTCCATTCTGTCAGAGCAAAGTAGTCTTGAACTACTTCTTTTGTCCATGCAGTCTTGACCAGCTGCTTGGTACTTAACAAAGGATACATTTCCATAACTTCTTTCAGCAATTCATTCAAATGATGATAATTCTCAATTATTTCATAACTTTTAAGTTCTTCTTGAATAGTTTTCAAAACGGGATCTGTCTGCTCTTTCATCGAATCAAACACAGTCTTTTTGAAAGCAAAAAAAGTATGATATATGTTTTGTAGAACATCATGAGAATCAAATAGCTTTTTCAGCCATTCTTCTTTGTCTTCTTCCTTTGTAAATAACTCATTAGCTTTTTCACCAATTTTCTTGGGGTCGAGTGCATCTCTCTGTTCAAAGGCAAAATACATAGGCATACTGTCTGTTTCTTCAATATAATCCAGAATATACTGAAGTTCTTCATCATTGGGGATAGCATCCAAACCGCCAAAATAGATTTCTCGTAAATCATCAACAGTAATTTTACCCTTGATAAGATCAATACTGTTTTCTATATCGTTATAGACCTTTATTTGGCTCTTGAATACAAGAACAGATACATCATTACCATCATTATCCAAAACAGAATACCATCCAACAGGATATTCCAAATTCTTCCTTTCTGAAGTCAAAGAAGCGTGCATCAAGTGATATAACTTCAGATACAATTCGCTTGATGAAATAGAGGAACCATTTGTGATATCGCTCATCTCTTCAGGTTGAGTTATTTCGCCGCTTCCAGGTTGAGTTAAATAGTCAAGATAAGCATAATCCGGCTCAATTGGCTTTTCTTCCTGAATATCTGTTTCTTCTTCCATTACTTCTTCATTTTCTTCTACATCAAAAATACCGATATCGCGTGGATCAAGAAATGTCAAGAATCTATTCCATACATCATGGAAAGAAACAATAAATGCATCTTTGGTTCCGTGAGCTTTTTCACCTCGCAGCCCACGACCAATCATTTGCATTAGTCGAGAGTCACTATTGGTTTGGCAAGTTAAGAATACTGTTTGAACATCGGGCACATCGCTTCCCTCAGTCATCATTAGTACATTGATCAGGACTTTGAATTTATTATCTTTAAAACCACGTATTGTTTCCTGAGCATTAGGTTTTGAAGCTATCACATATTCACATGATATATTTGCTTTTTTAAAATCATCATACAATGTTTTTGCATGGTCTTGATTTACTGCAAATATCAGGGTTTTACCATATTTTTCTTGATTCTTCAAGTATTCATCGAGAATTATCTTGTTACGAACAGCAGAGCGTGCTATATTTGCTTTCAGTTTTTCAGATAGCTCATGATATTCGGCGAAAAAAGCTTCATCTTCTGGAGTCATCTGAAATTCGATCTCACCATTGATATTTGTTTCTACCAACACATAGTGAGGATTAGATAAGAATTTGCTCTTAATGAGTTCAGGGAGCGTAATCTCATAAACATATCCCTTTCTTCCTATTCCGTTTTTAATATTAGTATCAACATTAAACATTCTATCAAGAATACGCTTTTCTGATTCCTGCATTCTGGTTGGTGTTGCAGTCAACCCGAGAAGAATTCGGGATGGATTCAATGCGGTCATTCGCTTTATTACTTTTTGATATCCAGCAGCAGGTGCATGATGAGCTTCATCTATAACTATAATTAATTTACGTTTTCCTGCAGCTCCGACCATTCTTTCAATAAATCTATATCCATACTTATTTGCCACTGATGCAATGCTACACACATAAATATCTGCCTTATATGCATTCACCATTCGTATATGTTGTGATTCGCCTGAAATTGGGTATATTTTAATTTTTTCAATCCCACTTCCTTTCAGAATAGGTGCTTGTCTCCTGAATTCTCGATACGTCTGTTCAACAAGTTCCTGTCTATGAACAAGCCAAATAATACGGTATCCATTCGCAACACCTTGGGACAGAAGCCAATTAACTGCAGTAAAGGTCTTCCCACTTCCTGTAGGCATTACAACAAGACCATTTCTATTTGTTGTGTCGATATTAGTTTGGAAATAGGATGTCATAGCATCAACAGCAGCTTGTTGATGTGGTAAAATCAGACTTCTGGAATCAGCTTTTGATTCTTCTATCAGGATTGGTTCAAAACACTCTTTCAGCATAACTTCTCTCCTTTTTACTTTGAATTTGAATGGCGGAAAGCTATAATAGATCATCAGATATCATAGGTAGCCCCATTATAACATTATTAATCAATTAGCAATCACTGTACTTCTTATTATACTTTCATCTTTTTCTGAGACACACTCCTTTTCAATTAGTATTATTCGCCAGCAATATCAATATATGTATAATTTTATTAACTATTCCGTGTGCATATTATAACATTTATTATGAACAATGTCAATGAATGCAAAATGAACAATATATATTTTATTAAATTTGCGCCAATTCACGCTGTTTATAATTATTACTGTATTATCTGTTTTTAAGAAAAGCCGCCATAAAGGCGGCCTTATTATTCCTATGCTGTAATAAACTCCGTTGGAGATCTATGATACTCAACTGCCTTCTCAAAGACCATATTTGTCAGTGCCATCTCAGTAATACTGAAAGGATCTCCGTCAGGACGTATCCAGTCCTGTAGACTATTCTTATCAAGTATGACAGGCATGCGGTCGTGTATATCCTTTATAATGCCTGCTGCTTCTCTGGTGAGAATAGAAAACATAGGCACTTTCATATCTCCATGATCCTCATAACGGTACAGCCCAGCAATATAAGTGATGTCAGAGCCTTCGGTCTGAATAGCATACTTGATCTTTTTAGTATTTCTATGCTCAAGCATACTGCGACTGTCTTCTTCATATACAGGATATCCCCATTCATAGTACCATGAAGCAGGGAGAATACACCTTCTCCTGTACTATGAATCTTTCCACAGTACCTTTGTATCAGCAGTCTCTCGCAGCAGTTGGCAATGTGCTTATTAGTAGCCTTATGTGTAAATCCCCATACCATTGGGAATATAACCATTTGTCCGTGTTTGTTCGGTGCCAAAACAGGGGCAATATCTGACGGGTACAAGTCACCAGACATGGATAGGCTCTTTCCAAGCTTTATCGACATTTCCAGAGCAAAAGCCATTTTACGTACTTTTATGAGTACCTCGGCCATTTCTCTTAGTTCTATACGCAGTGACATACACATAAAAATCACCTCCCAGTATTTGAACAGAATGTATGTTCTGTTTTATTATACCACCAGAGATACGCTTTGTCAAGCTATAAGAAAAACCGCCCATAATTAATAGGGCGGTAGATTGCTAATTGTATATATCATATTTCATCAGGCTTATATTTATGACGGTTTAGGCCACAACACTGGATATACAATCCATATTGTCCGAGCTTTGCTTCGAGTGAAGTATCACATTTATTACATTTGCATCTTGCAACAAGTACTTTACTACCATCAGGTTTTGGTACATATAGATATTCTTCAACCAAATCTACTGAAAGGAAACTTGTTTGTGTACATGCTGGATAACCTGTACACGACAAAAAGAACTTTCCACTTTTACTTTTCTTCATCTGCATAGGTTTATTGCATATAGGACATTTTTCATGTTTTAAAATGTACTGGGCTAAAGTATTTGGTTCTTCCTCATCTAGTAATTCTACTGATTCATCTGTGGTTTTATTCATTTCAAGTAATCCATATATCTTCCTTGAAGCTTTTCTGCCAGCAAATCTGATTATTGGATGAAATTTAGTTTGAATAGAACCATTTTCCGTTTTAAAAACTGCTTCTGACCATGGCATACCATACCATGTAACAGACTTATCGATTACTGCCACAGGATTCATTGAGAAGCTATGTTCTATTGCAATAGAGCGTATGCTTAAAGGCAGTGAAGAACGTTTTTCCGCACGAATAACTACTTTAACATTGTTTTTCTTTTTCTCGTCTATTATCCGTATCAATTTCTCATAAAAGGCAGTATCGTTCATCGGTTTATCTGGAATATCAATATAAACTAATTTATTTGCTGCCGATATATCATCAAGAAAAGCATCCCCTGCATTAGCCTGTCTGTAAAACTTAAGGCAGGAATCAACATCTGTTTTGAAATATTCAAGTGAATATCCATCAACACCACTTTCAACTCTTGATTTTGATATGAGTTGCCCAAACATCAGATTTGTTTTAACACCTTTATCTATCATATACTTTGCATTTGTAACGGCTACAAATTTACCCCTTGCTCTTGTCATGGCAACATTAAATAGCTTGTTGGCATAATTGTCCTTTGTGCTTGTCAGTAGTATTCCTGGATAAGTCTGCCTGTAGCAATCGGTTGCATCATAAACAATAACGTCCTGCTCTGAGCCCTGAAACTGATGTACTGTTGCACAAGGGATAGTTCTTTTTTCACCAATCTTTTCCGCCATATCAAGTGCCATGCTGTTCAACAATCCTGCCTGAGATGTATATGGAGCAATTATACCGACGTTAAAACCGTTATTATATGCTCTTTCAGCTAAAGCAAAAGAAATAAACGCACTTAATATATTTACTCTCGAATGGTCTTTCATAGGAATACAAGTTGACATCATATAGCTTAAATCAGCTATACCATAAGCCTTCTTCAATTCTGGAACGGCTTCTTGTATTTCATCACGTTTTTCTTTTATTCCACTTGCAGTTTTTAAAAGTCCATGGTACATTGTTACACTAGCAAAATTGGCAATTTCAGGATGCATTCTATATTGAATATCTAGCATACATAGCCATTTATGTCCACAGTTTCGTTCAACAGCATCACTTATACCGCAATATCTAAAAATATCAACAGAGAGACTTTCAGAACGATCTCCTTGAACTATGGGAGGGAGCTGACAATAATCACCCATACAAACGAAATGCTTTTTTGCAAGGCTTGCACCGAAAATGATTTGAGGAATATATGACATACTTGCCTCATCGAATATTACAACATCAAATGGTATCTCGGTGAGCTTTTTATCAACAACAGCTTTGGAAACGGTTGTTGCAACAAATCTAGCTTTTTTTATGGAATCAATTTCTTTTTCAGCAAGCGCCTCTCTTATTTCGCGAATTTTCTTACTTATTTCTTTACGCTTAGGATCCGTCTTACCATACTTTTTACTTTCATTCATTAAATCCTTACGTTTTTTCACAAGTTCCGGGCATAAATAAAGAGCAAAGTTGAAAGATGATTTGAATTGACTTTCATTAATATCATTATCCTTCGGATAACCATATCTCAGGATATCACCGAGATTTGATTGAGGAAATAATTTAAACACTCTTTGTATAGCTGCATCTACAGATACATTGCTGTACGAAAGCATTAGTATTTTATTTCCTTTTTTTATGTGCTGAATTGCAATTTTAGCAAGGGTCTCGGTTTTTCCACTTCCAGGAGGTCCCCAAATGAAAGTAATTGGTTGTTTTAATGTCATATCAACCGCTGTTTCTTGACCGGTAGATAATTTAGCACCATATTCAATTTGATTGAAACCCTGAGTTACTAATGCATCAGCGATATAATTATTCTTATTCCGCAGTAAAACAAGCCTTTCGTTTAGAGTATTTAACAAACGCCAACTCTCAACAGAAAATTCCAAGCTTGATATTTCTGTGTCTTCAGAATGTCCAAGATCAGCGTCTGTTGAAATAATAACTGTAAATTCACTACAATTTTCAAGTATTCCTTTTACTTCCACTTCTCCTTGAACTGAGTCTTTTTTTAATGAGACATATAAAGTTATCTGAGTGCCATCTGGATAGTTTAATTCTGTATCTGTATCGAATTCATAAGAAAAACGAAGACCTTGTCGGCTTAAATATCGTCCATCATAGACTGTTATTCGTTTGCCACCGTTTCGACGTAAAAAGGCAACTTCTGATGCAATCTTTTGAGAATAATGATCACAAAATTCATTATACGATTTAAACCTTATAACAGGTGTATCTTTTACTACGCTTCCTTTTGTTTTTGAACGATTCATTTCACTTATTATACGATTATTTTCTCTTTGAATTCGCTCGTTTTCTTTTTTTATTTTTTCTTGTTCTATTTTGGAAGCCGTATCAAATTTGACCTTTTCAATTGCATTTGAGTTCTCAAGGGTTAAGTATGTTTTAAAGCAATCCGGATAAAGGAATTTCATTTCATTTCCATTCTCTTTAAACTTGACTATGATGATATTGCCTTGATGCCCTGTAATAACTCCGTTTTTAAAAGTTTTATGTACAACTTTCAGACCTATAAGTTCCATATCCCCATGTCCTCTCATAAGTTTTATATAAAGATAATAATGACAAGCTCGCCCTTAATAGGCGAGCTTAAGATTCATTCAATATATTGGCTAATACTTTATTACATTAACATTATATTTTCCAGCATTATATTCTTTATCCCTGCATAAATTACGGAAATGTCTTGGGTTTCCACCCTTGGTCAAACTGTTAATATGTATTAATCTCATTTTCTTTTCTTTAGCTTTATTCAATATTATGGCAACCTGTTCCTTAAAATCATGATTTTTTAATATATAATCTCCCCACGATAAAAGAAGATCGCCTCCTTTACAATGTTCAAATACCGAAGATATATACTTTAAATTAGCTTCACATATTTTTCTGTCAAATTCTATCGGTAATTTTGAAGGGCTGTTACATATTAATGGATAAGGATTAATCATTATGCACCCATCATAACCTTGTTGACGTGAAAACTTGATTAAATCATTCATAGTATTATCTGATGTATCTGCGTCGGCAGTATTAGGATTTATCGCCACACATACCAATGTCTTTTTTCCATAATTCCCTAAAACAAAACGTAAATTATTCGTTCTATCATATTCATATATAGTTGGTTTATAATCGACATATCTTCTGTTTGACATATAATTATCCTCCGTTAAGATATTTAAATACATGAGATCATATTGATTGGTATCCCAAAACGATGTCAACATTAATGTCTAATTTTAATAATCTGCTTTAAACTATTTAATATTTCTGAAATATCGCCTTCGTTACATTGTTTTCCAATGGAAACTCGAATGGTTCCCAAAGCAAATTCTTCCTTTAAATTGATTGCTTGTAGCACATGTGAAATCTCATCATTGTCACCATTACAAGCAGCCCCAGTGGATATAGCAATACCTTTAAGATCAAGCCTATGTAACATGGTCTCGCCGCTCTGATTCATAAACGATAAGCTCAACAAACCAGGAAGTATAGTATTTCCACCGTTACGAACATACTGAACTCCTGATTCGTTCATAGCTGTAATAAGCTGATTTTCTAACTCATGAATATGTTCTATATTTTCGTTTAAATGGTCACAGTTTTCCTTTAAAGCAGTTGCCATACCAACAATAGCGGCAACATTCTCAGTTCCGGCACGCAAAGCATTTTCCTGTGAGCCACCGTCCATAAACGACACAATGGATGTTCCTTGACGAATATACAAAAAACCAATGCCTTTAGGCCCATTAAACTTATGTGCTGAAGCAGACAGAAGATCTACGCCTAATTCTTGAACATCAATTGGAATATGTCCTACAGCCTGAACAGCATCAGTATGAAATATGGTTCCATGCTTATGCGCAATTCTAACAAGATCCTTTATAGGCTGAATTGTGCCAATCTCATTATTTGCAAACATAACCGACACAAGGCGAGTATTATCTGTTATATTTTGCTCTAGTGTTTCAGGTAAAACTGTTCCATCTTTATTTACAGGCAAATATATAACAGGATAGCCTAACCGTTCAATAGCTTCACAAGAGCGTAGCACTGCATGATGCTCAATCTGAGATGTGATCATCGCCCTATGCTCAGTATCAGCAAATGCCGCCCCCTTAATCGCCCAATTATCGCTTTCCGTACCTCCTGACGTGAAGAATATCTCTTCAGGTTCAGCATTAATACACCTTGCAATTAAACTCCTTGCTTCTGCAATAGCTTTTTTGGCTGATCTAGCGAACGAATATGGCTGCGAAGCATTAGCGTATTCCTCTTTCAACCATGGTAACATAGCCTCATATGCAACAGGATCCAACTTAGTTGTTGCTGCATTATCAGCGTAAATAAACTGTTTCATTTAATCACCTACGAAAACAATTTGCAACCGTCATTTATGAAGTCCTCGATTTTAGCTTGCAATTCTTCTACAGTCACATCCAGTTCTTCAGCTAAACAAGAAATACAGTAAAACGACTTTGCCTTCTGATTGATCAATTTCTTTGTCAATCCTATTTCGTTTTTGGAAAGCGGTTCCTTACCGCAAACATAGCATATTTTCTGGTTCATATCACATTGTATCCATTCCCATTATTTTGAAAGATGGCAGATCCTTACCCGCATACTCACTATCGAGCAATCCCAATTGATATTTGATCGTATCACGCATTCTTCTAGCTCGATCAAAACAATAGCGTTTAAACTCTCTTGGTGAGATATCAGAAACACTCTGAGCATTAGGAAACAAGAGTTTCAGATATGCAGTTGCTATACGTTTTACAGCTTCTGTATCTCGTGTATCTGCTCCTTCAGGAACTATAATAAACTCGTCCACAATGCTTCTATAAGTCATATCATCACGAAGCTCATGCATGATTGAGCAGAAGTATTCAGAGTTGAGAGCCCATCCGTTTACTTTAAGATCATCCTTCATTCTAGGGATATTCCAGCCCTTAATGAATCCGTGAAAACGTTCAATCAATGCAGATTCATGAAACACTTCGGGAAGCTCCGTAAACATATTGCTGTATCCATCAGCATCCATAATCTCTTTTCTGATATTTCCACAGAGAATCATACCGGCATTAGCGACGCCCTTATAATCTCCAACTGTGAAATATCCTTGTTCCAGGTAACCTTTAAGAGCTGCTCGCATCTCGTCAGTATCAGTAAATGAGATTGTTTGAACTTCATCCAATGTGACAAAATCACTTCCTGCAACTAATCCTTCACGTCGCTTTGTCTGATCGTAAAACATCTTCGCTCTACTCATTACTCCACCACTGGACAGCCAACCATAGCGACTTACATTACCAAAAAGATATGATTTTCCAGTTCCTTTCGGTGCAAGCTCTATCAGATTCAAACGCTTTTCTACAAAAGGAAGAAGCCTTGTAAGCATTGTGAGTTTCTGTTCTTCTGTTTCGTAACCAGCTGCGTTATAATCAACTGCGCCAAGAATCACATTCATCCACTCGTCAATCGTAAACTCTTTTCTTGCATCTTTATAATCTTCTAGGTCAATATTATATGGGCAGAAGTTCTTAAACGAAAGAAGTTTGATTTTTCCTTCCTTTGAACTCTTGGCTTTTGATGACTTCCGTTCATATTCAAATGAAATATCGAAATCATCAGGAGAACGATATCCAAGCTCAACCATTCCCCATATATCTCGGCCTTTTACCAAATCATCCTTGCAATCATCCCAGACATCATTCTCAATGATAGTTTCTTTGAAACTGAGTCCAAAATCTGGTAACGAAAATGATACTTCACTTGTTTTAATATCAATATTGACTGAGATCTTAGCAAGAAACTTCACTTTTTTTCCTTCGATAATGATATCATTCTTGATTGCATTCCAATCATCCTTGCGCGGAATGAATTTCTTCACAAATCTTGCAAGATCTTCTTTATCGAAATTACCATCTTCGTCTTCAAACTTTTTTAAAAGCCAGTCACGCATAAATGCTGGCAGACTTAGCGTCGAGAAAAAGTTGGTTTTCTTAAGGTCTTTAAAAACGACCATTTCATCAAAATTATCTCGCAATTTCTCTGACAATTCCATTGATTCTCTCCTTATCAAAACAGACTATCAAAGTCATCATTTACTGTTGCCGTCTTGCCTTTAACCGTAAACTTAATTGTACCAATTAGATTTTCAGAATCATAGACATCAACAGTATAGTCTTTTGCACGTTTGATATCTGTCATATCAAATGTAAAATGCTGACCATTAATAGTACTTCCAGCATATCTTTTATCATCTAAAACAACAGATATATTGTTTGAAGACGTTTCAGAAATATAAAGCGTTAAAGACACGCCTTTCCTTCTATCGAGTATTATATTATCAGGCTGAACAACTTTTATCTGAACAGATACGTTCTTCTTCAGTGTAAGTGTAATTACAGGAACAACGACTTCTTCGAGTGTTGCGCCTCCATGAACCTCTACATTTGCAGCCCTACTCTTTTTAAAACGGCCATAGTCTGACAAAACAATATAGTTGTTCTCGACAACTTTATACGGAACATCACAGCCTTCAAAGTATGCACAGCATCTACCGGAATGCTCTCCTTTTGTATCTGTCTCGTATGGAATCTCCTGTTTTTTTAATACAGCAAGGCGTGAAGCACCGTGGTCACTTGCAATTATAAATGAACGGCATTTTCGCATTGTCAATTCAATAGCCGCTGTATTGATTGCACGTTCAATAACTGACAATTCAGCTGGGATATGAATCGGATCCTCATCATTTGTAAATAAGTATCCGCCTTCCTGCTTGTGTTTTATATCATCAAGCATCTGTTCCTTGTATTTCATTTCACCCGGCCAGTTATCGAAGAACTGTTTATTGAGCTTTGTAATCGTTGGAAGATCTGAACGAGTAATATCAATATGAATGGATAATCCTTTTTTCTTAGCTAATGCCTCAATATATGACAAGTACTCAACACCAAGTGCATCTATCCAATACAAATATGCATTTTTCTTATCTTGAATAGATTGAATCACACTGTCTCTAGTCGGAAGTTGAGCATATAGGTAACTAGAGGCATAGTCTTCAACAGTCTTCACAAACTCAGTATTGAGCTTATTTGAAACTTTTTGGAACTTATACGCATAGACGTATTCTGTGAGTTCCTTGGATAATACCGGGCAAGTAAAGGTGTATTTCTTCAAGTACGCAGCCAGAGCCGGATAAACATATTCTATAGCATCAGATATTCCATGATGCGCCACCCACTTGACAACAGCCTTACGTTCATAAGAAGTGTTATCAGTATAACGATATATGCTTTCTTCTGGATCGACCTCGTTTGCCTTAAGGAAAACTGCAATATCCTCTTCAGGGAATTCACGTACTAATCGCTTGCGACAGTCATACATTTTGCGGAATTCAGGATCAGTATGAACAAATGAAACGATCATGGTCAGTATATTATCCTTAAAATCTTCGTAATTTACCGTTTTTTCGACCACATATCTAAGGTAGGAGTTAGCTATCTTAGACTGGTGGTACTTGCAGTAAATAAAGGCAAGCCAGTTCTTGAATTCAATACCTGTAATAGCTTCATGTAGATTATCAAAGACGCTATCATCGATATAGTATCTATCAAACAACGCATCTAAGTTTCTGCCTGCATCATTCGCTTCTTTCAGAAGACGTGACCACTGCTCGTTTGTTCCTATCTCATTTTTCAGATTAAAACCTTTGATTGTAGTATTCAATATCGCATACGCATCAAATAAACTTGTAACTGGAAACAATGATTCTTTCATATTCAATGATGTAGCAACATTAACAGTCTCACATGCACCATCCTCAAGCTTGCGGAGAAGGTATTTAATTCCTACATCCTTAACCAGCCCCGCTTCCGGGGCTATGTTCATTATTCTAGCATTAGTAATGATATTATCAGAAATATAGGCTCTATTCTGTGATCTCATCCTACTGTCATCTTCAATTATCCGACAGGCTTGTTCTGATACACCACGAAGAAGAAGAATTACTCTTGCAGTCCCGAGTGTAGTACTTTTCAGGCGACGAAGTTCCTTGTCAGCAAACATAGCTCCTTTAATTGCAAGAAATTCACCTAACCCAATCACGACAAACTTGTTGTCACGATAATCTATATCAGATGTTCTGAAATTGTCAATCAACTCATCTATACTCGGAAACTTGTCGTCTTTAAAACAGAAATCGCTCATCCGTACAACAGAAACACCTTTCTGTTTCAATTCGTCCAGAACGGAAGCATAGTCTTCGTCGCCGACAACATAAAAAAAAGGGACGCCCTTTGCAGAAGAGATATAATTCAAAACTTCATTGCAAAGCATACTACTTACCCCTTTCTGTTATTGATAATCTTTACTCCTAAGCCCATATCCTTCTTAACAATCTCTGTCAGCCATGTACGTAATTCAGAGTCATCCATATCAGCGATTTCTTTAACCACATGATCACTTCCGCCTGCATTGTACTCTTTATGTGCCAAAGCTGTAATTTGATCACGTACACGCGGATTGTCATTCCATTCATAAGCGCTTATGGCGAGATCTTCAAGATTATCTCTTACAGCGTTAAGATCTGTTAACAAGCAGCTGAAATCACCAACTATTGCCTGTGAAAATCTTTGATCTCTGAAAGAAGCATCTGCAATATCAGTAAAGAAATTCGCATTCTGTATAAACTCAAGCGCAAACTTGATATCCGACTCACTTGAGGTATTACTATTTAAGATTGAAAATGCCTTTTTCGCATCTGAATAATCAGCAGAATTCACACAAATCAGTATCGGTGTACGGAAATGCTCTGACCAAGAGCGCGGATTCTTTGTACCGCCGGCTTTTTCTTTCCAAAGAGCAAACAACTGTGCCTTCAACTGATTCTTTCTGAAATCTTCTGCCGCTTTTTTGACAATTGCATTGCTTGAAGTTGCGGTTTCAATAAACAACTCGGATTTTATTGAATGCTTGATCTCTTCGCATTCCGATTCTGTGAATCCCTCAAGATACGGTGCGTAAACATCCATGAATACTGTGAGAGAATGATTGAGAATTTCTCTGATCTCAGCACTATGATTTGTCATCTCCGTAAATATGGTTTTCATATCGTCCGGAAGAATGTCATCATAATTAGCAATTTTACGGAGTTGATTGAAGAATGATGTTAATTCCGGATACTTTGCACAGATAGACTCGCAAGAGAAACCTATAAATTTAAGAGTATCTCTCCATGCACTGAAAGCACCATTTTTTGAATGCTCGTGAACATTAAGCATGACGTTTGTCATCTTAATCACTTCATACTCAGTTGTCAGTTTTCTAAGCTCGTCCTCACCGGTATTACCGTTCCATATTGCGGAATACTCTACACTGAAAAGGTTTTTGATATCAGTAAAAACAACATCCTGAGCACCGATCTCTTCTGTTAGAGAAAGCAGCTTATTATTTTCGAACCGCTTCAGGAATAGCTCCATGCCCTTCTTGCAGTTGTCTGTTGTCAGAAGTTCCTTCAGATTCTGTGCAGAAGACTGACGCTGAATAGCAATCTTGCCTATTCTATTTGCAATGTCATGCGCATCGTCACCCTTGCTTTGAACAAGTTCCATGTACATCTTAACAAGATCATATACACCCTGAGTATCGACATCTTCCAGACACCAAACCGGGTATGAAAGTGTTCTCATTTTCTGAAGCACCATAGAACTTGCATGACTGGGAGAAGAACACGAATTAGGCTCAATGCTCCATGCTGACTCGGTCAGTTCATAGAACGCTTTTTCCTCTTCTGTAAGACTAACAATATAGCTTTGCTTCTTTTTTGCACCGAAATTGTTGCCTATCATTTCAGATAACTTATCAGGCGTCATTGAATCCCGATGTCCTTCGGCATCCATACAGCGATATGGTTCGGAACTATACTCCTTCAGAAGGAATCCAGTAAGAAAACATGAAAGATTGCATTCAGAGAAACCAAATGTTGATTCTAGGCAGTCATAAATTGAACCGATAGAGATTTTTCCGCTCTCTTTAAAACTGTCTGCAATCATCTTATTGATTGCTTTCTTAATAATAACTATAGGTTCGTCTGAAAGTGAATCTTCACTCCAATAATCTGGGCGCTCCCAAACTTTACCAAGAACGCTTTTTTCGCAGCCAGCTATTAAGCCTTTGACATCAATACCGCCAATACCATAACGTGCTATCTTTGTTGGGGTAGAGAGTTTGAGCTGCGATTCACTCAAGCCTTTAGTGAAATCCTGAACATATCTGTATTTATTAAGAACAATTGTCTGAAGGATAGTATGTACAGCAGCTGCACCAACAGCTTTTTCACCATCCTGATTAGCATGAGTATAGACAATAAAATGTCCATCATGAATCCTGTCTTTCCATGTCTGCTCCAATACATCTTTTGCCTGTTTATTCTGTTTCTTTGACTCTTGGTTGTTGTTGCCGCTGTAATACAGAGACATGGCTGAAAACTCCACATATTTTTCATACAATTCCATTGTAAGCGGAGTTGATAGTGCATCAATAACTACAATGTTCTGATAAACAGGATCACTGATTGTACTCTTGATAAGAGAGCGAAAACTCATTGCTTCATCTTCATTCTTTGCTACGGCAAGAACTGCAAAGAAGTGCCAACTTGAATCCTTGTTTTTTAGAGCATCCATCTGCTTCTTAAAATCGGCTATTGTTACAACAGGCAGCTTACCTGATTCAACATCTACTGCATAGCGAAGCTTCAGTGGAGGTGTAAGATTGAGTGCAGAAGCCAGGGCAGGTCCCTCATAAACCAGCTTTGCAGTTGTACCTTGAGATGTACGTATCTCTTTCTTGTAGTTTTCAATTTTGACACTATCTCCTGCAAGAACAGCAGCTGAGTATGCTTTCTTATTATCAGCTATAGGGTTCTCAATCAAGATTCCCTTTGTTACAAGCCCTTTGGCAAGGCCCTTACATTCGTTTTGTAGCTCTTCGTCTCCATCAAAAACATAGCTGATATTCTGATCAGTTGGTTTAAGTATAGGCAATGCTCCGCCAAGGCGAAGATCTATCGATTGAAGAATCAGAATAGCTTTCAAGACGATTTCTTCTTTCTCTGTAAGCTGTTTCTGCTGAGAGAATGTATCAAGGATCAATCTGATATCTGATGTCAGATAGTCTCGTCCTTTCTCGTAGAAGAAGTCCCATAGCATATCAACAGTCAAAAAAGGTCTGTCGTCATAAGGACTTGTATTCTGAATAAACCATTGAAAAGCTTTTACTTCCAGATTCTTTGGAGTTTTTATAAAATCGAACATACTACGCTGATTCGACTGAAAAGCAGATGCGATATTTTTCAGTACAAGCGCAGCCATCGGATGAAGCGGAAGTATTTCCCGCATAACAGTTTCACTCTTTATACTTGCTGCTTTAACAACCGCTGAACGTGCATTATTATCATATGAATTAAGCTCGTCTGTCATAGCCTTCCAATTATCCATAGCAGCAGGCTTAACTTCAAACGCATGACCGATAAGGTCGAATGCTATATTATCAGGTAAAGTAATTTCAACCTTATCAAATCGCTGCTGCACAACTGTCCAGGGATTCGTTTTATCATTAACAGATCCATACTTCTGAGTCAAAGAAGAAAGCGGATGAGTTACAATCATAAGATAGAACGGTGCTTCCTGGCAGATAGAAACGAGTTTCTGGAATTCACCAAGTGAATCACCATTCTGGCGGAAATAATCGCTGAATTCATCCCATATAAAAACTATCTTGATATTGTTTTGCTGAATAATATCAATTATCCAGTTACGAAGCGAATCAGATGTCAGATTCAGGGCTGTGATACCCTCAGTTGCAGCAAGATCAAATATATTGCTCATAAGAGAAGATACATCTGAACTTTTTTTCAAGCTATTTACAATTTCTTCCGCAGTTGACTGTGAAAAGGTCGACTCCCACTTAGGCCTTTTAAGTAGAGCATCAACAAGATTTGCATGAATATCGTCTTCAAGCCAGGCTATAACACTTTCTTTCAGAGAATTCTCACCCTTATAAGCACAATCACTTGCATTCAGTGCATTCTTAATACTTTCCTGAACTGCAAGGAACAGCTGTTGTGGTGTTGTGATACTACCTGAAGCATAACGATACGCTGTCAGAATACCTTGCTTCTTTTGACCAATAATCTTTTCAAGCAAAGCTGGTTCCTTTTTAAGAGGCTCGTATTTTCCCCAATATGCTCTAACTTCCTCTTCCGATACTTCTAAAAGCTTTTTAAGAGCAAAAGCACACTGAGACTTACCGGTACCATATGCACCATGAATCCAGATTGAACGGTTAGTGCTACCGCCAAGCATAGCTTCAGTATTTTTTAAAAGCGAAATAAAAGTATCATGAGGGTACGTAGTATCCCATTTTGCACCGCTGTTGATAGCGGATTCGTCAATACATGGGAAATAATCTTCATCAATATCAAAGTATTCGCAATACTTCATATACTTTGTAGCCATGGTTTAGTCCTCCCGGAAGAGATTTAATACGTCATCTGATGTTTTATCACGAAGAGTAATTGTCTTCAGATCATTTGTAAATGTTGCATTGATATATTCCGGATAAGCTGAAGACAGACCGAGCAGAATAGATTTCAACTCTTCCTCGTCATAAAGGCCGAATATCCTAATTGGACTTACGCCATCCCTATCGATGGTATCATCCATAAGGTATGACACATGGAACTCCTTATCCATATTGCATTTTTCAGCAAACTTATATAGAGCATAAAGAATTACACGATTGTCACTTACTGAACACTTCGCGCGTACCATGTCATCATCATCGGTAACATAACCAAAATTCAAGCTGGTACCGAATGGAGTGTCAGTTATTCTTTTATACGCTTTAACAATTGATTTTGCATCCTTAGGTTTAACATCTAAAGCGATAAGACGTTCTTCTATCTGATTTCGCTCATAGAAGTATCCAATATCCATATTATTGATATACCAAGCTATCTGTGGATTCTCCATTGCTAAGTTTACAAGCATTAGTCCCAGTGCTGTATCGGATTCCCAGCCAATCTCGCTTATCAGTTCAGCAAATGGTGTAAAATGATTCTTTTCATTTAACCCAGCATCTCTCAAAAAGCGTCTAAACATGTCATACATCATCGGTCCAAGCGTATGCTCTGTAAAGAAATCTTCCTTTAAATCAAAGAATGCAACAAGCCAATCACGCTTAGGTGCATGGTCGGCAAAAGAATTGAGACTTTTCATAGCTCTTCCTCCTCCTTGTGGATGACGCAGCGAATGGAATAACAAACATCCACTGTCAATCATATGGCACTGATAACAATGAATGCAATCTGTAATGGTCAGTTTTCCATCAGTAAACTTTATACAACCATTTCTACAGTTTGTTTCACAAACCTGACAAGCTGCGCAATATGCAGATTTTCTGAAAACCTGCTTGAACATCTTTGAAAACTTTGGCTTTTCAACTACGATTGAATCAGGGATTGATACAACATACCCATTTTTTGTTTCTTTAACTTGAAAATGGATTGTATCCCCCTCAAAACGAATAGAATAATCTTCTTCATTTACACTAAGCATTCCAAGTGTTTTAATCCATTCTTTCCAGTCTGTAGAAGGATTAGTAACAGTAATTGTCAAAATATGCTTTGTTGTGCTTTCAACACAACGAAATTTATTATCGCGAAGGTCTCTTCCGTTTTTACGCGCGCTCCACCCGCCATTTGTAATATATGATTCTACCTGCTTCGGATCAGTTGAATTGTATGAATCTTTTATATACGAAATGTATCTATCAATTTCTTTTTCATAGGAACAATGACGAAAATAATCACTTGCACCTCCACCCATAGGGCAAAACAAACAGCCAGCACGAGCATTTCCTTTACGGTATGTATTATTAATATAAATCTTGTTATAAAACATATAAAGCCATATTTCAGCTGATGTCCATTCAAGAATCGGATTAAAGCTGTATTGACCTTTTTGTTTTTTTCCAAAATTTTCAAACTCGTATTTGCTTCTGGCAAGGCTTTCATGTGCGCGTACTCCGACAAAATCCATTCCGATATAATCGTCTTTGCCTGTTATCTCGCGCATTTTCAATGTTTGCGGTGTACTTTTATGAACACTACAGCACCAGCGAAGAACCCTTGCAGGCGGACCGAAGATTCTCCATGAATCATGTGGATCAAAATGAGATCGTGCTGTATAAAATGGTGTTCCATCATCCGCACATTGTTGCTTTGTATATTCTACCGCTGCATATGTATCAGGAAATTCCATACCGGTATCTCCGAAGATGACGATAAAACTGCCTTTAGGTAATGCTTTCTTAACCAAATCGAGTAAAACGGCACTATCTTTTCCTCCGGAAAAAGCAACATGAAAGATATCAAGTTTCTTATTGAATTTTTCATATTCTTTAACGATCATCTTAACCGTTGAATCTTCGATGACAGTGAGCAAGTCTTTGTTTTTTTCACACATTGCTTCGATGTCAATCGGTCGAAGAATATTTCCCTTTTCACGACTATATGGAATACTGCCATCCTCTTCTATCACCGGCTGTAATTCTGGTGCATTATATAAGTCACCACCTTTTATTCTTGCAATTAAAGTGCCACGATACCAATACGCAGTAGACTCTGCCCAAAGATAAGGGATTTCTTCTTGAGGATCAAAATCCCAGTAGTTACGAAAACCAAGCAGTTCCATTTCCGGGCTGTATACCGGTCTGGGTTCTTTTGAAAAATTTGTTGGGGTTGAATTAAGTAAAATTCCTCCTGTTTGTGTATCAAAGGAATATGAATACATGAATCAAAGATCCTTTCTAAGTGTTTTCGCCATTGCCGCAACCTCATCCAGTTGCCCGAACTTACTTTTGGCGGCATATCCATTCTGAAACAGATAAGCACCTATTGTTTCGGGAGTCAATTCCAGATCTGTCTTTGCAGCAGCAATTGCAAGCATTTCTATATAGCTTTTCCCGAAATCTTTTTCGGAAATAATACCTGCATTCTTATCATTAAAATTTATCAGACATAAAGAATATCGCTTGCTATACAGATAGCAATAGCTCTCAAGCAAGTAATGGTTCCAACTTTGTCCACACATCGGGAACAATGCAAATGAAGTGATCTCCTTTATTGCACAGAAATGATCAGTAATCAGCCCCGAAAGAACCCTATCTATCTCCTCTATCGGAAACTCAACATAGCCCGGAGCTACAAACTGGTCAACATCAATTCGCACCATACTCTCATACAATGCCTGAAACACGTTCTTTCTATTTGGAACACCTGTAAGTTCAATATTCTTCTCTGATAGTTCATCAAATGTACAGCTCTCTTTTTTAGCAAGGTATTGTTTAAGCAATACTATTGAATTCAGCTCAGAGTTCTCCTTTGTTAGGATTCTTCCGTTAAGATTGTACTTTGAAGACAGTAGTCTTCCATATATTGCTGATTGGATTGTAGAAAGAGGGATCTCATAATTAGTTTCTTCCACGCTATCAATAGGTAGATCGCCCAATGACGCAAATCCCTCCTCTTCATAAGCCTTATCAACATATTCAATTATTGCGCTACATTCTTCCTCTGTCATGATCAGTTTATCATTGAGAAAATACAAGCCTTCTGATACTCTCGTAAAATTCAAACTACCAGAAATAGCTCGCCATATATTCTCAGTAGGAATATACGGTAGATTCTCACCGAGGCTATCTACTGTTCGAGTGACTGAATCTCCCCAGATTCTCTTTAATTCTGATGAAACGCATTCTTTTTCCGTTTGCTTTTTCCCATTTATCATGAAGCGCTTTGCATGATAGCATTCAGGAAATTGTTTTTGCAACAGTTCTTTCAGCATTTCTTCTGAAAGAATATGCTGCTTATTCATCCATTCTGAATGATGCTCTAACAGAGCTTCATAATAGACTACAGCATTTCCATCATTAAAGATATCCTGTACTATTTTCTGGAGCTCAACAGACAGATCTTTATTTTCTGCAAACAATTTGTCATTTATAAACGTGCCAGCAGAAAGAATCAATAATCTTAATTCATCATCTTTCTCTGGTATGCTACCAATATCCTCTTCTTCTGCAAATTTTCTAAAGCGTATCAAATCACGCATTGAATCAATTTTGAAACCGTATGAAAAACGCTTGTCAAGAAGAGCGCGAATACTGTTTAAAATGTCATCGGAACAATCTTTGACAGTCTGACTTTCTTCAGCATGATTATCAATACTGGTATCAGCATGATTATCCGTTCCATTATTTCTTTGAAACGAATCATCAAACATTGTTTTAGCTGTACCAAGAATTCTCTGATACTTCTCCTGATTATGCTGATAATAATTTATCATAATACGGAAAAGTTTTGAGGTGTTCTTTATTCCAGTTTTACCTCCAGTAAACAAATATCGTAATTCTTCAAAACGCATGCTGATGCCATTCTCATTGCGATAGGTATCATCAATATCGATTCCTTGGTTGACAGCATACTGACGAAACATTGATGATATATCATAAACAGCTTGTTTCTTTGTGATTTGGCCGTTCTCTATACGCCAATATGCATCAATCAAAAGAGCAACTTCAAATGAGCTCCAAATAGGTTGTCGCATACTATCATTCCCTTCAAGCTAGAATCCTGTCATTTGCTAATATGTTAGCGCAAAAGCACCCTATATTTTAACACAAATCCGCAAAAAAGTCAACGAAATAGCCTGTTTAACATTTTTAATTCCCGCTGTTTTCATGCCATTTCTAAATCGACAACTGCTTTAAATAGAAAAGCCAAACGCAAAGAATTATCTTATTCTAACAAGACGAGATTATATGCAAAATACAGCAAAAAAATTTAAAATCAATTGACTTTTTTGTGACTCTTAATTGAATTATATCACACGACAAATCATATTTCTATGTTAAATTGTAAATAATTAGTTTTGATGGTAAAAAAGAAGAGCCGCACGAAGGCGGCACATTCATTATGAATCTTCAAAAAGTTTATCTGCCGCATCAAAGTCAAGAAGATAATACTTCCTGCCTTTTTGACGATTCTCAATGAGCAGGTTTTCAGGTATAAGCTTCAGCCTGCTCCGTAATGTATTCTCTGAGAGTTAAAAAGATAAGAATGTGTGTTCACAAAAAGTTTACGATTTCAGCCGCACATTTTACTAATCTCATACGTTAAAGCCTATATAGACTAAAGTACAATTATCTCTTGCATTTGGCGAGATATCGCTGTATAATGAAATAAAGCAGTTATATACTGTAAATCAGAAGAATGGCAGGTGAATATTATGAAATTCAAGAAGATAGCTGCTGCAATTGCCGCTGCTGCAACCGCAATTATCCCTTTTTCTGCAGATAATGCAGATGTGAGCAATACATCAAAAGTATATGCAGAAGAATTCATGACAGAAAGTTCTATTCCTGACTGGATACCCACAACCTTTGAGGAAGCTGTCAGCTTCCGCAATAAGTACGGTGCAACTCACATCGGTTCGGGAAATGAAAGCAATCTGATCTGTCTTGTTTTCAAAGAGCAGTATCGCGGCCAAGCAAGGTATGAGATAAAAACTTCAGGAGCATTGGTAACCGAATACTGCCATGATGTATTTGTTAATGAAGACATCGATGTTGCATATGAAGTTGTGGTATATAAAA
>NZ_FNWV01000006.1 GCF_900108555.1 Ruminococcus flavefaciens | reverse complement strand
TCTAAGGTAGGTTGCTCACGTGTTACTCACCCGTCCGCCACTAAGAATATCTAAGTAAACTCAAATATTCTCCGTTCGACTTGCATGTGTTAAGCGTGCCGCCAGCGTTCGTCCTGAGCCAGGATCAAACTCTTTATTAAAGTTGTATATTTAAATCTTTCGATTTAGATATCTGATCCAGTTCATAACGCTTGCGTTATTACTTCAAAGTGTTTTTTAGTCTTTTCTTGACTTTTCTTTTTTCAAAGAAATCTCAAGGGTCGTTACTTTTTCTTATTCGCATTGTTCAATTTTCAAGATGCTGTCCACCATCTCTTGCGAGACAGCTTTAATATTATATCACTTTCCGTCTGGCTTGTCAAGTACTTTTTCAAAATTTCTTCTAAAAAATTTCTCTCGACTGCTGTTTCTCAACAGCTCCTTGCCGGACAGTGATTATATTATATCATCCTTTTCAGAATTTGTCAAATCAAATTTTATGAATTTTTCAAGAACTTTTTTATATAAAATCACAACTTATAAACAACAGCACCCCATTGCTGAGGTGCTGTTAATGTTACTCTGCTGCAAGAAGCTGCTTATACGTATCAATATAAAGCTCAGCCGATGACGACCAGCTGTGGTCACACTCCATAGCGCGTACAACAAGCTCTTCCCAGACCTGTTTGTCCTCATAATCGCGACGCGCACGTTTCACAGCATCAAGCATATCATTTGCATTATAAGTCTTGAATGTGAAGCCGTTTCCGTTCTCGCCGCCGTTATCTCGCACAGAATCTCTCAATCCTCCTGTTTCACGGACTATAGGGATAGTTCCGTATCTCATGGCAATCATCTGCGCAAGTCCGCATGGCTCACTCTGTGACGGCATGAGGAACATATCAGCTCCCGCATATATCTTATGCGAAAGCTCGGGATTAAATCCCACTGTCACCGACACTTTATCGGGGTACCTTGCAGCCATTTCGAGGAAGAAATCTTCATATATCTTCTCGCCGCTGCCAAGTATCGCAAATTTTACGCCGCTGCGCACGATCTCCTCAAATACGCATCTTATCAGATCAATGCCTTTATGCTTTACGAAACGTGAAACTATTCCTATAACAGGTTCATCTCCCGGAGCGATGCCAAGCTCTGCAAGGAGAGCTTCCTTGCATATTTTCTTGCCGTCAAGCTTTTTGGAAGAGTAGTTCTCTGCTATCATTTTATCCTTATCAGGATCATACAGCTTTGTATCAATACCGTTCATTATGCCGCGCAGCTTATACTGCTTGGTAACGAGTATCCTGTCGAGACCATGAGCATACCACGGATCAAGTATCTCCCACGCATAGCTTGGGCTGACCGTTGTTATCATGTCACTTGTCTCGATAGCCCCCTTCATCATATTGACAGAGCCGTCGTACTCGATAAGTCCTGCATTATACATAGGGATACCCATGAGTTCGCTGAGAACTTCCTTTCCGTATTTGCCCTGATACTCTATATTGTGTATGGTATAAACAGTCTTGATACCATCATATCCCTGCTGATACTTGTAATAAACATTGTAATACACAGGTATCAGCGCAGTCTGCCAGTCGTTGCAGTTGATGATATCGGGAGTAAAATCAATGTACTTCAGCATTTCAAGCACAGCCCTGTCAAAGAAAACAAATCTTTCACAGTCGTCATAAAATCCGTAAAGTCCTTCTCTTGAATAATAATACTCATTATCAATGAAATAGTAAGTTACTCCGTCCTTTATCGCCATAAATATACCGCAGTACTGCTTACGCCACGATACATCAACTGTAATATTCGTAAGGAATACCATTTTATCGCGGAATTCGGGAGCGATAGATTTGTACAGAGGTATGACCACCCTACAGTCATGCCTTTTGGATTTTATAGCTTTTGGAAGTGAACCTACTACGTCTGCAAGTCCGCCCGAAGCTGCAAAAGGTACAGCTTCACTGGCAGCAAATAGTATTTTCATATATTATCACCGCCGTCAGATCTTACCGCCTTTTCCTATATATAGCGGATATGTCTCAGAGCCTGTAAGCACCTTTTCATTGCTTATCTCAACGTTTTTATCGGTTATTACCGATGCGATGCTGCAATTTTCTCCTACCTTTGTTCCCTGAAGGAGCACGCAGTCCTTGACCACTGAATCCTTTCCGACTTTAACGCCTCTGAACAGTATAGAATTGATTACCGTACCTTCGATGACGCAGCCGTCTGCAATAAGTGAATCCTTTATATTTGACTCAAGACCGTATTTTACAGGTCCGTTATCACCTATCTTTGTAAGAACAGGCATATTCTTCGGGAAAAGTGCGTCTTTCTTTGCAGGATCAAGAAGGAGCCTGTTAGCTGCATAGTATTCCTGTATACTGTCTATCCTTGTGAAGAAGCCCTCATGCTTATAGCCCATTATCTTGAATTCGTCCTTCTTGCGCTGGAGTATCTCACGGGTAAAGCTGTACTGGTTGCGGCTTGCTGCATCGGAAACGATCTTCTTTAAGAAGTCCTTTGTAACGATGCACATTTCCAGCCAGATATTGCACTCGCCTGTTATCTGCGGATCAACAAGAACGTCCTTTAATCTGTTCTCGTCATCGAATTCGAGAACAGTTGTGCAGTTATCCTTTTCGCAGTTATAAAGTCCTTTGCTGTAAACCAGTGTGATATCAGCCTCGGTATCCATATGCTGCTTGAGCACAGGATTGAAGTTGAGGGTAGTAACTACATCACAGCTTGCCATGATGACATATTTGGCATTTGAATGTTCAACATATCCCCATATATTGTTCAGCGCGTCCAGTCTGCCGTTATAGATACCGCCTGTCTGGCTGTACGGCGGCAGAAGATGAAGTCCGCCCTTTTTACGTGAAAGATCCCAGTCACGTCCTGAGCCGAGGTGATCGAGGAGAGAACCGTAATTCGACTTAGTTATGACACCCACCTCGGAAACTCCCGAATGAACGAAGTTTGAAAGCGGAAAATCAATAAGTCTGTAACGTCCGCCAAATGGGATAGAACCCATAGTTCTCCTCTTAGTCAGCTCACTGACATAAGAATCATGCATACTTGCAAAGATAAGTCCCAAAACATTATAATTAACACTCATAGTAACATTCCTCCGTCAGATATTTTCGCCGATGATCTGTTTTGGCTCGACTACCTTTTCCGCCGAAACAGTCACGTTATTTCCGACAACGGCAATGCCCCATTTATCCTTGTCCTCAATGCTTTCAGGACTTGAACCGATATGAGCGCGATTTTCGATAACGCTGTCGCTTCCTATTATTGCATACTCTACAACAGCACCCGATTTTATAACAGTTCCGGGCATAACGATACTATAATTTACAGTTGCACCTGCTTCGATAGTAACGCCCGAGAAAAGTATGGAGAAATCGACAGTTCCGTCGATAATGCTTCCCTCAGATATCATTGAGTTTTCGATGCAGGCATTGTCGCCCACATACTGCGGAGGCATATTGCTGTTACGTGAATATATCTTCCAGTTTGGATCATAAAGATCAAGAGGAACATTAGGGCTGAGAAGGTCCATATTTGCTTCCCAGAGCGAATCGAGAGTTCCTACGTCCTTCCAGTAGCCCTCGAATTCGTAAGCGAAAAGTCTCTGCTTGTCGCGGAGCATAGATGTGATGATATCCTTTCCGAAGTCCTTTGACCACGGCTCACCCTTTTCGCGTTTTGCGTTAGCCTCGTTTTCGTTTTCGATAAGGTATTTGCGGAGCTTCTCCCATGTGAATACATAGATGCCCATTGAAGCCAGTGTTGACTTTGGCACCTTAGGCTTTTCAACGAAATCAGTTACCTGCTTCTTTTCGTCACAGATCATTATACCGAAACGTGAAGCCTCAGCCTTAGGGACATCGATTACGGAGATAGTACAGTCCGCATCGTTTTCAACGTGGAAATCCACCATTTTTGAATAATCCATCTTGTAGATATGGTCGCCGCCGAGAACTACAACATATTCGGGATCATAACGCTCGATAAAGCGCATATTCTGGTATATAGCATTAGCTGTGCCCTCATACCAAGAAGCACCTGCCTGAGTCTCGTAAGGTGGGAGAACGTGTACGCCTCCGTTCATCTTATCAAGGTCCCATGGCTGACCGCTTCCGATATATTCATTCAGTACCAGCGGCTGGTACTGCGTAAGAACACCAACTGTATCGATACCTGAGTTTGTGCAGTTTGAGAGTGGAAAATCTATCAGACGATATTTGCCGCCGTATGGTACTGCGGGCTTTGCAACATTTTTGGTCAGTGCATATAGTCTGCTGCCCTGACCGCCTGCAAGGAGCATTGCAACGACTCTTTTTTTAGTATACATATTTTTCCTCCTGGATAGTAAAAAACATAATGGAATTTATTTTGCCTTGGCAGAAGTCTTTTTCTTTGCCGTGGTCTTTGTTTTTTCTGTCTTGTCAGCCGCCTTTGCCGACTTTGCAGAAGTTTTGGCTGTTGAAGCAGCGCGCTTCTTGACAGGAGTTTTCGCAGTCTCAGTCTTTACAGCCTTTGGCTCTCGCTTTTTCACAGGTGAGAATTTAAGATATATCACCGAGAGAGGGGCGAGGGTCATTGAGATACTGTTATCATGTCCATGCATGGGCACACTATCCGACTTGAACGTTGTTTCGGTAATGCCCGAGCCGCCGAACTCTACAGCATCTGTATTGAATATAAGCTTGTATCTTCCCTTCTGCGGAACGCCTATCCTGTAATCGCGGCGTTCTACAGGAACGAAATTGCATACAGCTATTATCTCGTCGCCATTGTCGTCGATACGTCTGAAAGAGATGATGCTCTGCTTATAATCATCATTGGATATCCAGCTGAAGCCGTTCCATGTATCATCATTCTGCCAGAGAGGAGGATTATCCACATAGAATTTATTCAGCTTTTCAGAGAACTTCAGCAGACTCTTGTGCGAATCTGTTCCCAGCAGTTCCCAGTCAAGCTGAGACTTGTAATCCCATTCCTTCATCTGACCGAATTCCTGTCCCATAAACAAAAGCTTCTTACCCGGATGTGCGATCATATAAGCGAGGAAAGCACGGTATGAAGCAAATTTCTGCTCATATTCCCCCGGCATCTTGTTTATCATTGAGCATTTTCCGTGTACTACCTCATCATGTGAGATAGGCAGGATATAGTTCTCGGAAAATGCATAGAAAAACGAGAATGTAAGTTTATCGTGGTTGAACGCACGATAGATCGGATCAAGAGACATATAGCTGAGCATATCGTTCATCCAGCCCATGTTCCACTTGAAATTGAAGCCGAGTCCCCCTAGATCGGTAGGCTTGGTAACCAGCGGCCATGCCGTTGACTCTTCGGCGATCATAAGTGCGTCGGGATGCTTGAGAAAAACAGCTTCATTGAGATGCTTGAGGAACTCCACAGCTTCAAGGTTCTCGTTACCGCCGTAGATATTGGCAGCCCACTCGCCCTCACGTCTGTCATAGTCAAGGTAGAGCATAGATGCTACAGCATCGACTCTGAGACCGTCTACGTGGAATTCGTCAAACCAGTAATTTGCGCTTGAAATAAGGAATGAGCATACCTCAGCCTTTCCGTAATCGAAAACTCTCGTTCCCCATGCCTTATGCTCCTTCTTGCGGTCATCGGTGTATTCGTAGCAGCAGCCGCCGTCAAACTCATAAAGACCTGCTTCGTCCTTAGGGAAATGTGCAGGCACCCAGTCAAGGATAACGCCTATCCCTGCGGCATGGAACATATCTATCATCTTTCTCATATCATCAGGAGTACCATAGCGCGAAGTAGGCGCAAAGTAGCCTGTTACCTGATATCCCCACGAGCCGTCGTAAGGGTACTCAGTAAGAGGCATGAACTCAACATGAGTATATGACATTTTTTTGAGATACGGGATTATTTCCTTTGCGAATGTAACATAATCGAGGAATACCTCATCGCCGTAATTCTTCCACGAACTGAGATGTACCTCATAGACATTCATAGGGCTTTTGTAAATGCTCACAGAACTTTTATTTTCAAACCACTTGTCATCTTCCCATTTGTGATCGCTCTCGTATATCTTTGAAGCTGTGCCGGGACGAGTCTCAAAATGATGAGCATAAGGATCGGCTTTCATGATGATCCTGCCGTCCTTAGTCTCGATGCTGTATTTATAAGCATCGAACTGTTTAAGTCCCGGGATATCAGCCTCCCAGATACCGTCTGAGATAAGCGACATTTTATTTTGCGTTCTGTCCCAGTTATTGAAATCACCTACAACAGACACGCTTACAGCATTAGGAGCCCAAACTCTGAAAGTGAAAACCTTGCTTCTTCCCTTTTTCTTAGAATGAACGCCAAAAAATTTATATGCTTCGTAGTTTTTTCCCTGGTAAAAAAGGTACAGCGGAAAATCGTTAAGATTGTTATTTTTATTAACAGACATAATTCAGCCTCCTTTGCTATAATACATTTTATCAGAATCAGCAGAATTATTCAAGCTTTTTTGAAAAACGCACATAAATTTTATAGGTTATGCTAATATTGCCATATCTAATTAGTGCAATTTGACATATTTATTTTGAGGTTTTCTCCTACACTATTGTCAAATTGCACAGCTATTTACCTTCTTTCGCCTATGCTGTATGACATTTGAGTTAATATTTTGTTAACAATCTCATTTACTCTTTTAATCTGAAAGCTATTACCGTAACGTCATCTGAGTGTATGGTCTGATTGAAAACATAAGCTTTTGTGCAAATTTCGTCCACGATATGTTTTATGTCATCACCGCCCATGAGAAGCTCTTTTATGAACGGATAAGCGTTCTCTGATATGCCGTCCGAAAACATTATCACTATATCTCCTGCTTCAAATTCGCACTCTCTTGCAAACAGCTCGGAGTGTTCGTATATGCCTATTGGGAAAGTGGGTGCTGTTATTTTCAGTACGTTCCCACCGTGACGTATCAGCGTTGCCGCAGCACCTGATTTTATCACAGTTAGTCTGCCGTCATCGAGGTCTGCACACAGCACATCAAGAGTGGCAAAGCTTTCCTCCCGTGACTTCGTCACCATAAACGAATTTATCAGCTTTACCGTTGAAGCTACGCTTACTCCGCTGCTTACAAGTCTGCGGAAAAGTCCTGCTGCCATGCGCGATTCCATAGCTGCATTTTTACCTGTTCCCATGCCGTCGGACAGCACAACATATCCCATACCTGCACCGTCTGTGAACACAGTATAAGTATCACCGTTTGCAGCAGAATTATCAGCGCATGATGACGAAACATATGCCTCCATGCTGTAGCGCGGTCTTTCGTATACCCTTATGCGCATTTCATTTCCCGAGCGTATCAGCTCCGTACATGACATCTGCAAGTGCAGCTCATCGGCAATGAGGTCGCATATCCTTGTACCGTTTTCGGGGGCATTTTCAGCTTTGAAATATACCTCCGCAATAAGCCTGCTGCGGCTGTTGTAATAAGCTATTACGGACAAGATCACAAAGCCGAATTTTTCCAGTTTGAGCCTTATGCTTCTCCCCACTGTTTCCGAACAGCGTATATCCAGTTTATCACTTGTTGATCTTATGATATCCTCGGTTATTAGCATCTGTTCATGCAATAGCTCGCGGCTCTCGGAAAAGCGCATTTCCATAAGCTTTGCAGCCGCCTTTTCTCTTGCACTTTTCAGAAATACTTCCGTGATCTTTTCCTTGTGCAGACAGTCTGCAAGCTCCTGCGGAAAGCTCTCCTGTGCGAACTCTCCCATTTCCGCAAGCTTCGCAAATCCGCGGTAAGTATTGCCCTTATCCGACTTCCAGCAGAAGGGTCTGCGATAACAGAGTGAACACACCTCAGCCGAATTTTCCTCAATTTCATTCACAGTATCACAGCTCTTTGCCAGCATCTGTGAGACTCTTTCCGACTCTCTTCTCAGCTCTCCCACAGTCTCGGAAAGGAAACTCATTCTTGTGTTTATCATATCTGTCAGAGAAGTGTCTTTCCCGTCAGTCCTTATCCATTTATCAGAAAATACCGATGCAGCAGGAATAAAAATACCTGCCGCGCATATAATATCAATAATGCCGCCGACACTGTTCACCGTAAGACCTGTAAGTACTGTAAATACAAAGCCTATCCCTGCAAAAAAAGCTGCCGCCGTAAATGGTTTCTGTCTGCGCATATACCCCGTGAGAAGTCCCGAGGCAGGCAGAAGTACTATTCCCATTCCTGCTTCGAAAGATGACAAAAATGCTCCGCAGACCGTCAGCGCACCGCATATGACTCCGCCTGCCTGACCGTAAAAATATGCACCCATAAGCGTTACGGCTGCACCAACGACTACACCCACATTCACTACGGGAACATCAGCTCCGCACAGCGATGATACCGCCACTATGTATACAACTGCACATGAAAATCCGCCGCTGTCAGAAACGTCTATGACTTTCTTGTGCTTCAAGTCCATAATAAACCTTGCTGCCGAATATGCAGTGAAGCCTGCAAGCGCACCGTAAAAGGCATAAAAAAGCAGCTTCTGCGGAAGTTCGCCTATGACAGCTGAAACAGCCGCCCCCGAAATAAGTACGCTCACGCCTGTATTTATGCCACATAGCTTCTCGTCATTTTTAGGTTCGAGGAACATCTTTATTATGACGATAAGTGCAGATGCAGAAAGCTTTACTATATTCCTGCCGACTGTGCCGCTGATGATGCAGCGCACCATGCTTCCCGTAAATACTGCCGCCGAGTAAGGAAGTCCAACTGCACCTGCTAAAGAAATATCCGCAAAGGAAGCGACTCCGCCCACCTTTGCTCCCGACAGTACAAAGCCTGCCGCCGCGCATACCGCAAAGAAATAAGCAAAGGAAAAATGCTGCCATTCTCTAAGTTTTTTTATATTTATCATCACACATCACCTCGCAAAATATACAAAGGATTATACCACATTTTATGCGCATGATATGTCGAAGTCAGCTGTCGGTTATGCACTGTTTTTGACGCAAAAGAAAAAGCTGTGCAGATGCACAGCCGAGTGAATTTTTCTTTTGTCGGATAAGAACAAAATAATATATTGATTTTATGCAAAACATAGAAATCAAAAATTTCTTTTTCGATAATCAACGTTTTCCCATTGAATTTTTACGATTTTTGCCCCTTTTACAGAAGCACATTTTCACCGCAGTGTTAAATCACTGCTCTCTCCCAGTTGCCATATACAAAAGAGCATTGCAGATAGCCGCAGCCACATTGCTTCCGCCCTTTCTGCCTCTTGCAACGATACAAGGGATACCGCTTTCGATCATGAGCTCCTTGGACTGCACAACGTTCACAAATCCCACAGGAACGCCGATTATCAGACGCGGCACGAAGCTGCCTGCGTCGATATGTTCGCGCAGTCTGATAAGTGCAGTCGGAGCATTTCCCACCGCATAAATAACAGGCTTGCCGAGCTTTGCAGCCTTGTCCACCGATGCAACAGCGCGTGTCGTACCGTTTGCAGAAGCCGTCTCCGCCACGTCACTGTCAGCCATGAAACATTCCACCGTACAGCCAAGCTTACCAAGTGCAGTTTTATTTATCCCCGACTTTGCCATGTTGGTATCGGTAACTATTACAGCCCCCTCTGAAAGTGCAGAAAGTGCTTTCTGAACAGCCCCCTCGGAAAAGTACATATTGTCGTAGTAATCAAAATCTGCTGTAGTATGTATCGCTCTCATAACTATGGGACGTATATCCTCAGGGAGCTTTCTGTCCCCCAGCTCAGACTCTATTATCTCAAAGCTTCGGTGTTCGATATCCTGAGGAAGAACGTATTCAAGCTCCATTATATACCCTCCTCGATTATTTTATAAAGCATATCCATGTCGATGCTTCTGCGCACACCGTCAGCAAGTATATCGAACTGCGACTGCTTGTATTCTTCTCTGTTGACTGTACCGCCGCGATAAGCGATGCCCTTTTGCTCAAAGAGGTGTCTGACAAGTCTTTCCGAAACATACTGACTGTCAAAAATACCGTGTATGTAACAGCCACAGACATTGCCCTCATAAGCACCGCCGCAGTCCAGAAGCTCGGGGCTTTCACTTTCCGTAGTTCCCATATGTATCTCGTAGCCTCTGAACTCCGCACCGCTGAGGAAGCTCCAAAATCCGTCAATTTTACAGAAATTGCCCTCTGTCTGAGTCTGTACCTTTTCTGAACCAAATACGGTACTGCATTTCAGCATTCCCATACCGCTTATACTTCCGCCGCCCTCACTTTCGAGCGGATCGGATATGCTTTCGCCCAGCATCTGAAAACCGCCGCATATACCGAACACAGGAACTCCCTTTGCAGCACATCGTTTTATCGCCATTTCCATGCCGCTCTCACGCAGCCATTTCATGTCAGCAATGGTACTCTTAGTACCCGGGATTATTATCATATCGGGAGTATCGAGCTCCTCGTATTTCGTTACATATCTCACGCCCACACCGTCATACTGAGCAAACACGTCAAAGTCGGTAAAATTTGATATCTTCGGCAGCCTAATTACAGCGATATCAATAATTCCTTTACTGCTTTTACTGTCAAGTTTTCGTGAAAGGCTGTCCTCGTCCTCGATGTCACAGCGTAGATACGGAACGACTCCGAGAACAGGCTTTCCGCCGCGCTGCTCAAGTATATCCCTGCCGCTGTCAAACAGTGATATATCCCCTCTGAACTTATTCACAACAATTCCCTTTACCATATCAAGCTCATACTTTTCAAGGAGACTGAGAGTGCCGAGAAGCTGTGCAAAAATTCCGCCTCTGTCTATATCTCCCACCAGAAGTACGGGAGCTTTTGCAAGCTCTGCCATGCCCATATTCACGATATCATCGGATTTAAGATTGAGCTCCACAGGACTGCCTGCGCCTTCGATAACAATGATATCATGTGCAGCCGAAAGTGCGTTATAGGACTCCATTATCTGCGGCACAAGCTCGCGTTTGCGTTTGAAGTACTCGGCGGCTGTCATATTGCACACAGCTTTTCCGTTGACGATTATCTGTGAACCGCAATCGGTAGTGGGCTTTAAAAGCACGGGATTCATCAGCACCGACGGCTCAACGCCTGCGGCTTCTGCCTGCATAGCCTGCGCTCTGCCTATTTCGCAGCCGTCAGAGGTTATGTAGGAATTAAGTGCCATATTCTGGGATTTGAAAGGTGCGCAGGAATAGCCGTCCTGCTTGAAAATGCGGCAAAGTGCAGCCGCAAAAAAGCTCTTTCCTGCGTTGGACATAGTCCCCTGTATCATTATTGCCTTAGCCATTGATGCACCTCCTGAGTACTGAGATCAATATTTCATTTTCTTCATGTTTTTTTACTGCTATACGGTAAAAGCTGCCGTCAAGTCCGCTGTAATCCTCGCAGCAGCGCAAAAGGATCTTCTCTTTCAGCATACGCTCTCCGAGATTTTTATCAGCTCTGAACAGGATAAAATTTGCATCTGAGGGATAGTTTTTTATACCGAGGATATGCAGTTCTTTTTGCAGATATGCCCTTTCGTTTTTCACAAGTTCAGCAGCTTTACGGACATATTCTTCTTCGTCAATTGCAGCTATACCTGCTGCCTGCGCAGGTGCGGAAACGCTCCAGTACTGCCCCGTAAAGGCTATTCTGTCAGCTATGCTTTTATCTCCGCAAACAACGTAACCAAGCCGCAATCCAGCCATTGCATACAGCTTTGTGAAAGAGCTGAGAATTATAGTTTTATCGTTCATGCAGTTCAACGCAGACAGTTCCGCTGCTCTGTCAGTGAAACCGATAAAGCTTTCATCACAGAAGAGAAAAGCTGAATTTTTCTCACATTCACTGGATATTTTTTCGAGGATATCAGGTGCGATAACTCTGCCTGTGGGATTATTGGGAGTACAAAGAAATACCATATCATGACCGCTGATATGAGACACGATCTCTTCCGTGACTTCAAATTCATTTTCCTCGGAAAGAATGTATTCATCGACCTTGCAGCCGTTTTCCGAAAGTGCCTTTTTGTACTCGCTGAACGCTGGCGAAACTATAAGTGCGGACTTAGGTTTGAGGGCTGAAACAGTACGGTAAATAAGGTCATCAGCACCGTTTCCGCAGACTATATCATCAGCCAAAATGCCATACTTTCCCGACAATTTCTTGCGAAGCTCCCTGCATAACGGATCGGGATATCTGCCCGAAAAAGCTACTGCATCAGCAGCCGCCTTACGTACACTTTCAGACATTCCGAGAGGAGAAAGATTTGCAGAGAAGTCATGCTGTATATCCAGTGAAAGGTCGTTGCCGCCGTGTTTTCCGTTCAGCATAAGATACCTCCCACAATTACACATCTGACTGAAAGAGCTGCTGCAAATACAAGTGCAGAGCTTGCATACATCAGCTTGTTCGCACGGCGTATATCTTCATTCTCGATCGGGCGTTTTCTGTCACCGATGAACTGCTTCTTATGAAGCTCCCCAAAGTAATATGCATCACCTGCAAGCTGAACTCCGAGAGCACCTGCACAGGCTGCTTCTGTCTGAGCTGAATTAGGACTTGCGTGTTTGCGTCCGTCACGTATCCAGATGCGGTAAGCGTCCCTGCCGCTGAGTCCGATAAGAGGAGCAGTCAGCACCATTGCAAAGGCTGTAAGACGTGAGGGAAAATAGTTGAGAACGTCATCAAACTTAGCTGCAAATCGTCCTATATCGGCGTATTTTTCATTTGTATAGCCTATCATGGAATCCATAGTATTTACGGATTTATAAAGCGCTCCGAGTACAGCACCGCCAAGTGACATATACATTATGGGAGCTGTAACGCCGTCGGAGGTATTCTCCGCAACAGTCTCCACAGCAGCCTTGATTATGCCCTCTTCGTCGAGGACTGCCGTATCCCGTCCAACTATCATTGAAACAGCCTTTCGAGCTCCCTCGATGTCATCTTTTTCAGCCGCACGATATACCTTCATGCTCTCATATGTGAGACACTTTGCAGCCACAAGATAATAGCACATTACGCCTTCCGCAGCAGCTCCCAGCCACAGGGATACGGAGTACAGGGCAATGAGTATCACAAGTGGCACTGATACCGATATTAGTATCACAGTTAAAGCAAGAAAAACTCCGCCTTTTCGCAGATCATTGCTCATTTTTCTGCGTACAAAAGCTTCCAGACTCGATATGAGTTTACCGATGAGTCTTATAGGGTGCGGCAGGCTGTAAGGATCGCCGAGGATACAGTCCAGCACCGCTGCAATAACAAGCGGCAATGCCGCAATTATGTAATTCATATTTTCTCCGTTACCGTAATAATTTTTCCGTCAAATTCCGTGATATAGCCGTGTCCGTTAGCGATATGCCAGTCGTAGTAGCTCTTATGCGGAACTGCGAAATGCTCAAGTATCGCCATGATAGTTCCGCCGTGAACTACAAATGTAAGGTGGTCGTCCTTGTCAGTATTCTCAATGCACTTCATAAATGCATCTATGCAGCGTTTTTTGAAGTCCGCAGGAGCTTCACCATTCGGAAAAGGAGCCTCGCCGCCGCTGTCTATCCAGCGCTGATAATGGCTGTCCATAGAAAGCTCGATGTAGTTCTTGCCCTCAAAGTCGCCGAAATCACACTCTCTAAGCTCATCGCAGATTGTCATTTCAGCTGACGGGAATATAAGCTCCGCGGTCTGTATACAGCGTTTCATGGGACTGCAAAACAGCTTTCCGCACTGAGGATAATCAATTTTCATAAGCTCGGCAATTCCCGAAAAAGCCAGCGGCTCGTCTGTTCTTCCAATGTATCTCAGCTCGGTATTTCCTGCTGTTTTACCGTGTCGAATAAGATCTATCCTCACTCAGACTTCTCCTTTCAGAAATTCCGCGATACCGCATATAACACGCACTACTGTATCGCTTTCGGCAGCTATGATACAGCCGCAGCGTCCCACATTTTCGCGGTATACACGCTCCCTCTTTTCCATAGGAACTATGCCGCAGCCTATCTCGTCCATAATGATGACACACCGGCTATTCTCGCGGCAAAGCCGCTGCGTAAACTCAACGGGGTCGGTATCCGTATCCATAAGCCTTGAAACAAGCCTGTGATAGTCTCTAATACAAGCTGCCGAGAAAACTTTTTCCATATCGCAGTCCGCACCGCTTACTATCTCATCAGCCTTTATCCCAAATAGCTTGCTGGCAGTTTCAGCCTTGCCCTGATAAGCTCCACCTGTGATAAATCTCATGTTCAGACCACCTCCATAAGCCTAAATACCACCGCAGCCGTAAGTGCGATGACAAGCTCGCACATCTGCAAGAACCAGCCTGCAAGATCACCTGTGATACCGCCGAATTCCTTGTATGAAATATAGCGGTAATAAACCACTGTCAGCAGCGCAGCTGCGCTTACTGTCAAACCTGTGGTAAGGTCAAAACACATCATAGCCGCACAGGTAAAAACTGCAAACAGAGAAAGTACACAAACGCTTATTTTTTTATGGGCAGGCTCTGTGAAGCTTTGCAGCGTTCCCTCTTTTTTGGCAGCCTTGAAAGTCATGGCAGTAAGTCCGCTGAGTGAACGCGAAAGCACATATCCGAGACCGATTATAACAGCTCCCTCAAAGCAGAAAAGCTCCGACAAGGCGGCAGTGAAGACAATAAGATAAACGCCAAGCTTTATGGCAGCAAATGCACCGATATGAGAATCCTTGAGTATGGCAAGCTTTTTCTCCTTGTCGCCCCACGAAGCTCTCGCATCACAGGTATCGCAGAAGCCGTCCAGATGTATGCCACCTGTAACAAGAAGATTTATCAGCATGACCACTGCTCCGTACATGAAATTGCCGAAATCAACTTCCTCGCAAAGCATCTGCCAAAGCACTGTCAATACGCCGATAACTGCACCTATAACAGGGAAAAAGCAGAGAGAATAACGCCTGTTTTTTTCATTCCATTCCACCATCGGCATGGGGATTCGGGAGTACATCCGGAATGCCGAAATAAAAGACTTTAACAAATGACCGCCCCTTTCCGCGGTACGGGTATACCGTAAACACATTCTATGACATTATCAGAAAATTCGGCTATTTTTCGGTTGATCTCTGCAAGTTGACTTATGTAGAGAAGCGTCTCCGCGGAGTACTCCACACCGTCACAGCCAACTTCATTCGTAACAATGATAAGCTCCGAAACTCTCTCAGAAAGTGCCCTTATATCGGAAACTATCTTATCCGCAGGCTTGAAAATATCGCTCCCCACGAACATTTCATTTGCACAGAGATTTCCCAGACATTCGATGAGAACGCCACTGTTTTCAGAGACATCAGCATTGCAGATATCACGCTGACATTCGACAGTGATATAGCCCTTTCCCTCGCGCATTTTTTTATGACGACTTATGATCTCCGCAGCATCGCTCCCCACGGGAGACATAGTTGCGATATAGTATTTTTCACCGTCGAAAAAGTTCAGCACTTTCTCGGCATAGCTCGATTTTCCGCACTTTGAACCGCCTGTGACAAGAGTTATCATTTCAGCTCAGCATACCTTTCTATACCCGAATTTTCAAATTTATGGGAGTTATAGTAAATTGCCGCAGCACCGTCAAGAAGAGGCAGGAGCAGTATTCCGCCTGTCCCCTCGCCAAGCCTCAAACCGCCATTGATGACAGCTTTCAGCCCAAGATTTTCGAGAAGTCCAATTCCCGCAGGCTCGGCAGAAACATGGCTCGCAAGCATATAGTCCGTGCAGGCTTCCGAGTACATAGAAGCAAGCACCGCGGAAACAGCCGAAATTACGCCGTCAATAACAACAGTAACACCGTAGACCGCACCGCCGAGGAATAGTCCCGTCATACCTGCGATCTCATAACTGCCAAGCTTTGAGATAAGCTCGGTGGGATCAGCTGAAAACGGCGAATTAATGGCTGTTGCACGTTTTACAACTTCTATTTTATGCTCAAGCATCACAGTTGAAAGTCCTGCACCTCGCCCTGTAACGACTTCGGGCGGAAGTCCGAGAAGCACCGAGGAAAGAGCAGATGTCGGTGTTGTATTTCCAATGCCCATCTCCCCCGTAACTATGAGCTTTATACCTTTTTCTGCAAGGTCTCGGACAATATCCATACCGACCTCGACAGCTTTGAAAACGTTTTCACGCGACATAGCAGGACCTACAGCAATATTGTCCGAACCGTAAGCAATTTTTCTGTTCACTAATTCCTTACACTGCACATCAGCTGCAATACCGATATCAACAGCAATGACCTGTGCTCCATAGATATGAGCAAGTGCATTTATATTTGATTTTCCGCAAGCTATAGCCTCCGAACATATCCTCGTCACAGATCGGTCAGTCTGTGTAACGCCTTCTTCAACTACTCCGTTATCCGCACACATCACCACAACAGCTCTGGAAGAAATATCAGGTGACTCAGTTCTTTGCACTGCCGCAATTTTGTTCCAATTATCCTCAAGCACACCAAAACTGCGAAGAGGCTTTGCAACACTGTCCCAGTGCTCCTGCGCTAAAAGTGCAAATTTTTTGTCAGCGCGGACGATCTTACTTATTCTGTCCATGTTTCTCTCCATATTCCGCGCAGGCAGCGACAAATCGTTCGGCTATCCTCAAATCGGCATAAAAATAAAGATGCGGAAAGCCTGCATACATAGATCTATGGGAGTGGACGCACGCCCAGTTCCTACCGTCACTTTTACGTGCAATAAAGTCCGAGCCACAGTTAGTACTGTCCCAATAGTGAAATTCATGTGCAGCAATTTTGTCCGATTTATTACAGATAAGGCAATCTTTTTTCGCTTCAAGAGTAACATATCCGAAACGCTGAAGCTTTTTCGTTGAATAAACATCTCCCTTAACTGCACCGACAAGCCCGAATGTTTCATCATCTGACATAATTATTTTTTCGTGGAGATACATAAAACCTCCGCACTCGGCAATTGTTGGAATTCCGCTGTTTACAGCACATCTTACAGCTTGCAGCATTTCATGGTTCTGTGACAGCTTTTCCGCATAAAGTTCGGGATATCCACCGCTGAGGATAAGTCCGCAGCAGCTTTCGGGCAGCTTTTTGTCCCTGAGCGGAGAAAAGTATTCAATACGGCAGCCGAGCTTTTCGAGCAAAGCAATATTGTCCGAATATGTAAAACAAAAAGCTTCGTCTTTTGCGACCGCAATAATTGGTCTGTTTTTATATTCAACAGTATTCAATTTTGGCTCAGTGAATTTCGGAAATGGAGCTTCTGAAACTCCAATAAGCTCATCAAGCAATATATTTTTCTCTGCAAGCGAGCGGAGCTCCGCCAGCTTTTCCTTGATATCATCTATCTCATCAACAGTCACAAGTCCCAGCCTGCGGCTTTCAAAGGTGAAGCTGTTTGTTGGCATATAGCCCAAAAACGCAGTTCCGAGTTCGGAGCACAATTCTTTTATATGAGGTACAAGTCTCTCGGGCAGCCTGTTGAAAATGAAGCCTTTAATCATATTTGGCTGCTTATAACTGAGGAAGCCTTTCATGACTGCTCCTATAGATTCGCTCGCGCCCTTGCAGTCGATAACAACAACAGCAGGAGTTTCCGTTATCATGGAAACCGAATGTGCAGAACCGCGTCCATCCACTCCGTCATAAAAGCCCATGACTCCTTCAATCACCGAAATATCGGAATTTCTGCTGTTTTCATGCATGAGATATTTCAAGGTTTCGTCGCTGCAAAAAAAGCTGTCAAGGTTGTGCGAAGGGACTCCGATGACCTTTTGATGAAACATGGGATCTATATAGTCAGGGCCACATTTGAACGCTGAAACGCGCATATTCCGTGACTTTAACGCCGCAAGAATTGCACAGGTCATTGTAGTTTTTCCGCAGCCGCTGTGCGTACCTGCTATCATTATTCTTTTCATTTTGTCTTCCTTTTTATGATGAATATTGGATTTTCAGCCGACATCATGGTATGTTTTCCGATTTTTCTGGTTCTTGTTACTGATATCTGCGTAATTTCAGCTTCAAGATCAAACTTATCAAAAATACTGATACATTCAGACAGAGTTTCAAGCGAAACAGCAGTTATAGTCAGTCTCATATTGCGATTTTTTTCAAGTCCTATCTGAATAATGCTTTCCATTTCTCCGCCCGAACCGCCAATGAAAACGCAATCCGGCACAGGCAGTTCTTTTACAATTTCAGCCGCATCCCCCTCGATCGCATCAATGTTATCACAGCCGAATTTTCGGCTGTTTTCCACTGTAAGAGCTATTGCCTCACTGTTCTTGTCCACCGCATGAACAGTCCCGTTTTCACACATCAAAGCCATCTCCACAGATACCGAACCTGTACCGCAGCCAATGTCCCAGCACACATCATTTTTGTCTATTTCAAGCCCCGTGACCACATTTGCGCGTATTTCCTTTTTAGTCATCGGTACTTTCCCTCTTACGAATTTTTCATCGTCTATACCACACTGAATATGACACTCGTATTTGGGATTTTCTGTCAGAAGTACGCTCAGTCCGATTGCGCTGTACTCCGTAAGTTCACAAGCCTTTCCAACAGTTATCTTCTCGTTCGGATAGCCCAGTTCTTCGCCTATATATACTGAAATATCGCCTTTTCCGTAGTCACATAGCTTCTTGCAGATATCAGCTGCCGTTACATCTCCGCCGAGGAGGAAAAATGTTTTTTCATGTGCGCAGACGCTTCTGACTACGTTTCCGTTTTTGCCGTGAAGGCTCACGAAATTGCAGTCCGACCACTCTTTTTGCAGTTTTGACAAAAAATAAACAGGTGAAGATATACCGCAGATAAACTCCGTTTCGATATCGGTAAGGAGTTCCGAAAGCTTCTTTGCACCGCTGAAAAATCCGCAGTCTCCTGACATCAGAACTGCCGCGCACTTGCAGCCGCTTTCCTTGATATACCGCACTATTTCAGCACTTCTGTACTCCTCGAAAACAGGCTTTCCCATATCTCTGAACGGCTCGACCATTCGCCTTGCACCGATGAGAACGTCCGCTTTTTTCACAGCTTCCAATGCTTCCGAAGTCATTGTTCTTTCGCTGCCCATTCCGATACCGATTATATATACCTTCACCTGCTCACCTCATTCTGATATCATTTTCTTAATTTCGCCCAATGTATAGCCTTTTTCGGCAGGCCTTTCAAGGACGAGCAGTTCAGCTCCCCACTGTTTTGCTGCTTCAGTCTTCTCGGGGAAACCGCCTGCCGCACCGCTCTCCTTTGTCACCATTATCTCAGCTCCGCTAAGCTTTAAATGTTCAATATTCCGCGCAACGCTGAACGGACCTTTTTCCGCTATAACTCGTTCTTTCGCGATACCAAGCTCCTCACACTGCCTTATTATATCCTCATTCGGAAGCACCCTTACCCACAGCCTTTCAGCATAGTTTTTCATGGCTGTCAGCTTAGGTATCTCCTTGCTGCCAAGGGTGCTCAACACCTTTTTATCTGTACTGCTGAGCAGTTTCAGAAGCTGCTCCATATCCCTGACTTTTTTGCAGTTCGTAGTTTCAGAGCTGCTGCGCAAAAGCCTGTAATACGCTGTATTTGCAGCTGCGCAGGCTTTTTTTATGTTCGCGGTCACTTCCGTTGCATAAGGGTGAGTGGCATCAATTACTCGCTTGCATTTCAGTTCCGACATGAGCTTTTCCATACCGCTGCTGTCAAGTCTGCCTGTGATTATACGCAGATATTCGCTGTCGGGAAGCAGCTCCGCACCGTACTCCGTAGCAACTGATACAACAGAAATAATATGATTTTCGCAGCAGAATTCCGCAAGCTCTCTGCCCTCTGTCGTACCGCCGAAAATAAGCAGCTCACACATTGCGGTATCCTCTCGGAGTCACCATTTTTCCGCCGATCACTTTAGTCTCGGAATTGCCGATAAATACAGTCGTGAACATATCCACCTGCGTATCGCGCAGTTTCCCGAGAGTAAGTACACGGCTCTCCTGACCGTCCCTGCCGATATTGCGCACGTAGCCGCAGACTGTATCCGCAGGGCGGTATTCAAGGATAATATCACAGGCATTACGAAGGTAGTCGACTCGCTTTTTGGACGATGGATTGTATATAGCCATGATGAAATCCCCCTCAGCTGCACATCTCAGTCTTTTTATGATCTTCTCCATAGGTGTAAGCAGGTCGGAAAGGCTTATTATCGCAAAATCATGCGTCATAGGCGAACCAAGCACAGCTCCGCCGCTGAGTGCAGCCGTAACTCCTGCAACTACCTCAACTTCCACATCGGGATAGTTTTCGGAAAGCTCGATCGCAAGCCCTGCCATGCCGTAAAGCTGACTGTCTCCGCTGCAAACGAGCGAGACAGTTTCGCCGTTTGAAGCCTTTTCGAGGGCAAGCTCCACCCTGTCCTTTTCCTGTCTCATTCCCGTAGACAGACAGTTCTTTTCGGGATAAAACTGCTTTATCTGGTCGGTATAGACCGTATATCCCACTATAAGCGTACTTCTCAGTATCGCCTGCTCGGCTTCAAGAGTAAGACCGTTTCGGCTTCCGCAGCCTATTCCAACTACATAGAGCTTCATAGTATCTTCCTCTCAAAATCAAGATATATCGGCTTTTCCGCAGCCGCTACAGTTACTCCGTCCCCTGCTGTCTTGTGTATCACAAGCTTACCGCCGCTGCAAAGTACGGCACTTCTCTCGCAGACGTTATCTGCGCCTGTAGTTTCAAGTACGAAATCAGAGCTTTCAAAATTTCCGCTGACGCTCATAAGCTCCTCGGCAGTATAGGTCTTTACGGGCAGTGAATACTTCTCCGCAAAGGCGCAGAGCCCTTCCTCATTCTTTTTGATATCTATCGTGGATATTTCCGATATGGTCCTGATATCAACACGGTATCGTTCAAGCGTCTCAAGTACTGCCTTTTCGATGTCAGCTTCGGGAGTACCTTTTTTGCAGCCGATACCAAGCACAATATTTCTCGGGAGAAGCCTTAAAGTAACATCGAACGGCTTCGCGCTTATGTCATTTCCGACGTAAATACCCGTGCGGCATATTCCGAAAGCCGTGAGCTCATCGGGAAGGCTGCTGTGAGGATATTCCGTAGAAAAGCCTATTTTTTCATCGTCTATAACTGCCGCAGCTATCTCCTTTGCGGCTTTAAGATCGGTGATCATAAGGTCGTTTGCAACTGCAAAGCTGTCGGGTGAAAACTTTCCGCCCACATCTGTTGCCGTAGTTATAACAGCTGTTCCGCCTACGGACTCAGCTATTATCTCCGCAAGGCAGTTTGCTCCGCCTATATGTCCCGAAAGTACCGGGATCGCGAACTTTCCGTGGTCGTCCATAACTATTACAGCAGGATCATCTGCTTTTGTACCGAGATAGGGAGCTACCGCCCTTACAGCTATCCCGCAGGCGCATATAAAAATAAAAGCGTCCGAACGCTGGAAAAGTCTGCCTACCATGCTGCCCATATTCCAGAATACTGCCGAATCATCATCGGTATGCTTATGGAAACAGTATCGGCTGACGAAGTGCTCACCTCTCAGCATTTCGGCAACGCGCTGAGAGAGCTGTCTGCCGTTTTCGGTAACAGAAAATATTGATATATTCATGTTTTGTCAGCCTTTCTGAATTCAGTTTCAAATGCCTTGTCGTAGAGCTTTGAGAGCTGATAAGAGTCCCCGAGGAAATCTCCTACGGTTATAAGTGCAGTCTTTGTAATGCCGTTTTTCTCTGCGGACTCAGCAAGCTCTCCCACTGTACAGCGTATAACCTTTTCATCTTCCCATGTGGCTTTGTATACTATCGCCGCAGGTGTATCACTGCTGTAGCCGCCTGCAATGAGCCGCTTTGAAAGCTCATCAAGCATACCTGTACTGAGGAATATCACCATTGTAGCTCTGTGCGCTGCAAGGCTTTCTATGCTTTCCTTTTCGGGTACGGGAGTCCTGCCTGCCATACGTGTAAGTATGACCGTCTGTGATACGTCTGGAAGCGTATACTCGGCTCTGAGAGCCGCAGCTGCTCCGCAGAAGGAACTTACTCCGGGAGTTACATTATAGGCTATGCCAAGCTCGTCAAGTCTGTCCATCTGCTCGCGTATAGCTCCGTAGACTGAGGGATCTCCTGTGTGCAGACGAACTGTGTTCTTACCCTCGGACTCAGCCTTTTTCATGACCTCTATTACCTCGTCAAGGTGCATGAGCGCACTGTTGTATATCTCACAGTCCTTACGGGCACAGCTGAGAAGCTGAGGATTTACCAGAGAGCCTGCATATATTATCACATCTGCATTACTGAGCAGACGCTGTCCGCGAAGTGTTATAAGGTCAGGTGCGCCGCAGCCTGCTCCAACAAAATCAACCATTTTCTTCCTCCGAGACTGCCTTTATAAGTTCATCTGCAAAGGCAGTTTTTACGTTTATCTCGCGTTTATACGAAAAAGCAAGTGCGGCTATTTTTACCTCGTCCTTTACTCGTCCGCGAAGATAATAATCCATACGCTGACTGAGTATATCAAGAGTTTTTTCAAGATAGCCTGCATCTGCAAGTATATCCATTGCCGCATCAGCCGTTGCGCAGTCGGGGAGCTTTTTCAGCGTATCCGTATCAGCTCCTGCAAACAGTCCGCAGGTGACGAGTACTTCCATTCTTCCGTCTGCCCATGAGGAATGGGTATTCATTATGCCTGCTCCAAGCTTTACAAGCTTGCCGATATGACCGATGATAAGTATTGAACTGAAACCAAGCTCGATACCGATATCTATAGCGTCACCGATAAAGTTGCTGCACGTAACGCTTCTTTCCAGTGAAAAGGGCATTTGTTCCTGCACGAAGCTTTCGCTGTAATTGCCGATAGTCAGCAGCATATTCTTCTGTCCCTCGGCACGGCGCATTTTCGCCTCAGTGCGGATAGTTTCTATGAGTGCTGTATTGCTCATAGGCTCAACGATGCCGCTTGTGCCGATTATGGATATGCCTCCCTCTATGCCCATGCGCGGATTGTAGGTCTTGGCGGCAAGCTCCACACCCTCGGGTACTGATACTGTTACCTCAAAGCCGCCTGAGTAGCCGTACTTTTCGGCTATTTCCATTACTGCCGATGTTATCATTTTACGTGGCACGGAATTTATGGCAGCTTCGCCTACAGGCTGGTCAAGTCCTGCCTTTGTGACTCTGCCAATGCCGACTCCGCCTTTTATTTTTACGCCTTTCTGCGCAAGGGAAACAGCTGCAAATACCTTTATACCGTTGGTTACATCGGGGTCATCGCCGCTGTCCTTTTCAACTGCACATGACGCCATGTTTTCAGTTATAACAGGCTCGATAATGTCAGGGCGGATAACTATGCCCTTTGGCGTAAGTATCTCCGCAGCAGTCAGCACTCTTCCCGTAAGGAGCATTTCCGCTGCCGCTTTGGCTGCCGCAGCCGCGCATGAGCCTGTGGTGTATCCGCATCTCATCTTCTGTGAGCCCTTGTAAATATACTCCTCAAGCTTCATGCCGCTTCTCCTTGTCATGTACTATAAACACCGTAAAATAGCCAAGCTCGTCATTTGCTTCGTCAAGGCTGTGATAAATTTTTTCATTGGGCAGTCCGCAGTTTTCGGCTGCTGACGTATGCTCTGCAAGACCTTTCATGCGAAGAATATCTGCAAGCTCCGCCGAATGGCTGCCTGTTTTCATTATCACCTTTGTGCCGCGGATATCGAGGAGCTTATCAAAGTTCTCGCAGCCGTAAGGGATAATTTGCAGCGGCTCATTCCCGAGACAAAGGGGCAGTTTAAGCTCGGCTGCTGCCGCACAGAAGCTGGTGACTCCTGCGCATATCTCAACATCAAAGCCATTTTCTGCTACACGCTCAGCAATATAACTGAATGTGGAATATACGGAAATATCCCCGAGAACAGGTACTGCAACATCGTTTTCTTTCAGCTCGCTGCACAGCAGCTCCGCTATCCTGTCGTAGTTTTCATAAAGCAGCTTCTTGTCCCGTGTCATAGGGAAATCAAGATATATTATCCGCTTGTCCTTAATGTCAGCTGCCTGCTCTGCTATTGAAAGTGCAAGGGTATTTTCTCCCTTTGTGCGCGGTACTGCTAAAACTCCGCAGCTTTCAAGCAACTTCACTGCTTTGACAGTTATGAGCTGAGGATCACCTGCTCCGACGCTGACTCCGTAAAGCTTACCCATATCAGTCCTTCATCAGCCTTGCAGAAAAGTCGATGAGCTGTTCCATATCAAGCTGCTCGATACGAGCAGTTTCGGGAAGTCCCATATCTTTCAGTGAAGCATACACCTTTTCCTTTGGTATGCCCATTATGGACACAAGTGAATTGGCAAGAGTCTTTCTGCGCTGCTCAAAGCCTGCCTTTACAACCTTGAAGAAAAATCTCTCGCTTTCTTCGTCAAGGCGGTGCTCAGTGTTAAGGTCTATCCTTATTACAGCCGAATCAACATTTGGCGCAGGCATAAAGCTGCCACGTGATACGTCAAAAAGCTTCTTGACTTCGCCATAGTAGTTCACACCTACTGTTATAGCTCCTGCGTCACGGCTGCCTACCTTTGCGCAGAGACGCTGTGCGGCTTCCTTCTGCACCATGACCGTTATGGACTCGATAGGAAGTCGGTTTTCAAGGAGCATCATAATAATAGGCGAAGTGATGTAGTACGGAAGATTTGCGCACACAGCCACTTTAAGTCCGCCAAACTCCTCTTTGATGAGCTTGTGCAGGTCGCACTTCATTACGTCCTCGTTGATTATCTTCACGTTGTCAAAGTCTGCAAGAGTTTCTTCAAGTATGGGAAGCAGCCTTGTGTCTATCTCCACCGCCGTTACCTTGTCTGCACGCTTTGCAAGCTCCGCTGTGAGTACACCTATACCCGTGCCTATCTCAAGAACTCCGAAGCCCTCGCAGGCATTGCCGTTTTCTGCTATTTTCGGGCAGATATCGGGATTTATGATAAAGTTCTGTCCCAGTCCCTTTGAGAAGCTGAACCCGTGACGGGAAAGTATCTCCTTAACTGTACCGATGTTAGTTAAATTCATTCGATATGCTCCTTAAACCTTGTGCCTTTCCTTTTCGGAAAACTCCTTCTGCTTTGCATCATTGAGCTTTTCCATGCTGTTTACCAGATAGTCGGCTGAACGGTAGGCTCTCTGAAAATCCATGTCCTTAAAATGGACCTTCAGGTCTACAAATTCACCGTCTATTGTTATATCAAGCTCACATATCTGTCTGCCGACATATTTCTGTCCTACATACTTTATGTACTCGTCTATCTCGCGTCTGTCCATTTCTCCGCCGATAACATTGATCTTCATAACTAAGCCTCCGTTTCGATTTTAAATTATAATTCTATACGCGAAACACCGAAGCCGGCGTTCCTGTTTCTGCTTTTTTGCGGACGACCAATAGTCGTCCATACAGTTTAACGGCTCAGAGCTTCTATAACAGCTTCGGCGCACTTCATGCCGTCAACTGCTGCCGAAACTATGCCGCCTGCATAGCCTGCGCCCTCACCGCAGGGATAAAGTCCTTTCAGCGATACGGATTGCAGGTCGTCGCCTCTGTTTATCCTTACAGGGGAACTGCTTCTGCTCTCTATACCTGTCAGGAGAGTATCATTATCGTCAAAGCCCTTTATCTTCTTGCCCATTTCCTTTATGCCAAGTCTCAGTGACTCGCACACGTAGTCGGGAAGATATTCCTCGGGAGCTGCAAATCTTACATCAGGACGATACGTTGGCTTGACTCTGCCAAGCTTTTCACTGACACGCCCTTCCATGAAATCACCGAGGACTGCCGCAGGTGCATGGTAATCGCTGCCGCCTGCAATGAAAGCCTTTTCTTCGAGCTCACGCTGGAAGTACATTCCTGCAAGTGGGTGGTCGCTGCCGTAGTCATCGGTATTTATGTTCACAAGGAGTGCGCTGTTGGAGTTCTCCGCGTCACGGGAGAAATAGCTCATGCCGTTGACTGCAAGTCTGCCATCCTCAGATGAAGCTGCCACAACGTGTCCGCCCGGACACATACAGAAGGTATACAGCGTACGTCCGTTGGGGAGATGTACCGCAAGCTTGTAATCGGCTGCTTTAAGTGCAGGGTGTCCTGCAAAATCGCCGTACATTGCTTTGTCGATGTCTTTTCTGAGATGCTCCGCACGGACTCCCACTGAAAAATTCTTCTGTGAAAGTGTTATATCCTCATTGTAGAGCAGCTCAAATACGTCCCTTGCGCTGTGACCTGTAGCAAGTATCAGGCTTTGAGTTTCAAGCCTGTGCTCCTGTCCGTTCTGTGTGTATCTCACTGCGGAAAGGCTGCCGTTTTTGGTCTCAATTCCGCAGAATTTGGCGTTAAATCTGACTTCACCGCCCAGAGATATTACTCTCTCTCGGAGAGACTTTACAGCTCCGCGGAGCTTGTCCGTACCGATATGGGGCTTCGCAAGATACAGTATCTCATCGGGCGCACCGAATTCCACAAGCTTTTCCAGTATCCAGCCGATACGCCTGTCCTTTATGCCTGTGGTCAGCTTGCCGTCGGAAAAAGTACCTGCTCCGCCCTCGCCGAACTGCACGTTACATTCGGTATCAAGCTTTCCGCCGCTCTGAAATTCCTCAACTGCCTTTACACGGGAGTCCACATCACCGCCTCTTTCGAGGACTATCGGCTTTGCTCCTGCCATTGCAAGGACAAGTGATGCGAACATTCCAGCAGGTCCGAAACCAACAACTACAGGGCGGTAAGGCAGTTTTTTCAGCTTTGTTACTCTGTAGTCCGTCTTTTCGGTTTTCGTGGCGTTTTTCAGAGTTTTCAGCAGCTTTTCCTCGCCCTTTGCTTCAATATCAAGGGAAATAAGAAAATGTACATCGGACTTCTTGCGTGCGTCCACCGATTTCTTTGCAAGCTTTACGCTGATTATCCTGTCACGGCTTATACGCAGCTTTTTCTCGCATATCCCTGCAAGGTCGCTGAGGTCGGTATCAAGCGAAACTCTTATGCCGCCTGCTCTTATCATAATGCTACACCTCTCAGTGACTCCGCGCAGTTTCGTCCTGCGAATATTCCCGATGACCATGCCCATTGCAGGTTATAGCCGCCGCAGTCGCCGTCGATATCAAGTATCTCACCGCAGAGGAAGATACCCTTTTCGCTTCTCAGCTGCAATCTGTCGTCAACGCACTCGCCGCTGATGCCGCCTGATGTTACCTGTGCGTCCTTCCACGGTGCGCTGCCGAGAATGTCAAAATCCATATTCTTTATGAGCTGTGCAACCTTTTTAAGGTCAGCATCAGTCAGTGAAGATATCTTTTCAGTGAGAGGCTTGCCCAAAGCTCTCTTGGTTATGTATGCCGCAAGATTACGCTGGAAAAGTCCTGTGAGCAGCTCGTCTGTGGTGTGTTTTCCGCGCTGATAGTGTATGATGCGGAGGTAGCCCATGAGCTGTTCATTTTCCATATCTGCCGCAAGGTCCAGCCTGAGTGTGAGCTTGCCGTCGAACCTTGAAATGAGATGAGCCATATTAAATACGCAGATACCCGAAAGTGAATTCTCGGTAAACTGTATCTCGCCTGTTTCGTCCTTGAGGAAGCGTCCGCCCGAATAAGCGGTTACTCTGCCCTTTGCGCGGACTCCTTTGAGCCCTTTCAGAAGCTCGGGACGAACCCTCAGAGGTGCTACGGCAGGGCATATCTTTGTAGTGTGGCAGCCCTTGCTGCGGAGAAGCCTTATAACACTGCCGTCAGTTCCGAACTGCGGTGCAGCATAGCCTCCTGCCGCAACTATTATGCGTCTGCATGGGTACTTCTCACCCGAAGCAGTACATATCCTGAAGCATTTGTCAGTACTCTCTATGAAGTTGGCTTCAAAGCCGCATCTTTCAATGATACCAAGCTCCTCTGCCCTCATTCTAAGCGCATTGAGCACAGTTGCCGCATTGTTGCTGCGAGGATATATCCTGCCCTTTGAGTCAGCTGTACACAGCACTCCGAGACTGCCGAAAAACTCCTTTGCCGAGGGAGTTGACTGCATTATCCTCTTTGCGTTCCTTACGCTGCCGTGGAAATGTCCGTCACTAAGATCAGTGTTGCTGAGATTGCATCTTCCGTTGCCTGTTGCAAGCAGCTTTTTGCCTACTCTGTCAAGCTTTTCAAGTATGACTACCTTTGCATTGGGCATTATGGTCTTTGCCTCGATAGCTGCCGCAAGTCCTGATGCTCCGCCTCCGATAACTGCAATATCTGTAATATTTTCCCTGCTCATACCTTTCACCTCTTTGGTTCAACGTCTAATATGACTACTTCGGGACGGTTATTAAATCGGAAAGGTCCGGGATAAACTCCTATTCCCGATGTTATGAACATTTTTCCCCCGTCATAATCAAAAAAGCCTTTGTCATATATTTTAAGCTCTTTATCCGAGAGCTTTGGAAGCCATGTTTTTGTTTCCGTATCGTAAAGCGGTCCTAAGAACGGAAGCTGTACCATGTCGCCGTGAGTGTCGGCACATATGGTAAGGTCAGCTCCGAAAGCCGCGAATTTCTCATAATTCGGAATATGTGCAAGCAGCAGATCAAAGCTGTTCTCATCTGTGGAAAACTCATTCCCGAGATTGAATGTGGGACTGTAGTACACATTGTCTATGCCCATAAGATGAACGCGATTGCCCTTTACATCAATGTATTCGCTCTCATACTCAAGGACATTCACACCTGCATTTTCAAGGTCGTTTATATACTCTCTGTCCGTGTCATGCTCGCCTGTTACTGCATATACAGGATATCCCGTAGATATGAATTCCTCTGCAAGCTCAACCGGCTTGCTCATAAGCTCTCTTTCACTTTCTCTGGTATACATATCCCCGAGGAAGAATACAACGTCGGGCTTCTCTTTATCAACTGCCTCAAATATGGTCTTATTCTTTATGCCGTGCTTTGTGGCGTGAAGGTCGCTTATAACTGCAAAGCGCATTTTACTGCTGACCTTTGCCGACTTCATGCTGACGCTGTTGGTTTTCAGCGTATAGTTGTTGAACCACCATAAAATAAACAGTATAATTATCCACAGCCAAAACGCTGAGCTCTTCTTTTTCTCTTCTTTCTTTTGTGTTCCGCCTTGCTTTATCTCTTTTTTTTCGCTCATCAAACCTTGTCCTTTATGTGTATATCTAACTGGTCAAACGGTATCTCTATGCCGTTTTCCTCAAATGCAACCTTTACTGCTTCTGTCATATTGTAGCTCTCTTCAAGAAAGTCTCCGTTATTTACCCATACGAGCACCGCAACGGACACGGAGCTGTTATTATGTGAGCTCATTCTTACAACAGGTGCAGGCTCTTTCAGTATGAGCTTTTCATTTGCAATGACATTGAGTATCACCTGCCGAGCCTTTTCAAAATCTGAGCTGTAGCTTATTGCAAAGCTCAGATCAATACGCCTTGCAGGAGTTTCGGTGTAGTTCACTATCTTTGCGTCAGTTACCTTGCCGTTTGGTATGAATACGGTCTTGCCGTCAAAGGTGAGCATTTTCGTATAGAATATACCTATGTCGCGTACTGTTCCTACAGAACCGTCAAGCTCTATGATATCACCCGTTGTGAATGGCTTGGTGAACAGGATTATAAATCCGCCGCTCAGGTTGGACAGACAGCTTTGCAGTGCAAGGCTGATAGCAAGTCCTGCTGCACCGAGTATGGTTATTATTGACGACATCGGTACTTTGAGTACGGACAATGCCATTATCACGACTGCGATGTAAAGTATTATCTTTATCAGCGATACAAGGAAGCTTTTTGCTGCGCCGTTGACATTGGACTTTGAAACTGCCTTGCCTACTATTTTTGCTATGAGCTTCGAGATAAGTATGCCCAGAACAAGTATCAGCAATGCAACTATTATCAAAGGCAGTGCCTTTCTAAGATATTCAGCTGCATCACTGAAAAAGCCTGTGGTCTTTTCTACAGACTCCTGTATCGTCCCGATAACTTCATTGGTCGCAGCTTCGGTCACTGTTTCATCCACAGTGGTAAGTTCGTTCATTTTTATCATCTCCGTAAAGAGTAGATCTCTGCCTTGCAGAGCTGCTTTAATATTATTAATGTATAGATATAATTATTATAACAGATTTTGCTAAAAACGTCAATATAAAAGGCATTGTCAAATTGCTCAAATCCGCAGTATATTTAAGTAAAAATGTAAAATTATTCATCAGTGCTTGCAATGAGAGGAAAAATGTGATAAAATAATATACATAATGTGTCCCAATAGCTCAGTAGGATAGAGCGACTGCCTCCTAAGCAGTAGGCCGGAGGTTCGACTCCTCTTTGGGACGCTGATATGCTCCCCGTAAAAAACGGGGAGCTGTTTTTTATAATTCACGAAAAATGACTTGACTTTTTTCACTCATGGGTATATAATGTAAACCGCTGAAAACATTACGATGCAAGCAAATGCTGAGATGGAGAGAATTATGGAAGATGTTGAAATTTTTCTGAGCAGACTGGCTACTGCGGAAAAGCTCTATGCCGAGACTGCAAAAAAACTTGATGCCCCCGACATTAACGACAAGTTCACCCTTGCAGGAGCTATCGCAGAAAAAGGCTCTCCTGCTTCGTATAAGGTCTATGTGTCAAACGAGGAAACTGAAAATGCAGCTGTTGACGAGATAAAGGCTGTGTTCACGGAAGCTGCCGAGGAAAATCCCGAGATAAATGTGGAATTCATAGTTGATGAGTTCCTCAACCTCATTGACGATAAGGCAAGGATAACTGCCGACAGCAAGCCACGTACACTTGTACACAGGGACGGTGAGCTCCACCCGACTGTACATATATGGATGATAAAACGCCGTGACGGCGGTATATTCGTGCTTCTTCAGAAACGTGCCCACGAAAAGGACATCAACCCCGACTGCTATGACGTTTCGGCAGCAGGTCATGTTTCACAGGGTGAGGAATTCCGTCACGCTGCTCTCAAGGAAGTCCACGAAGAGCTTGGTCTCGATATCAACCGCAGCCAGCTCGAATTCATCGGTCTGAAAAGGGCTGAATACTCAAAGGGCGATATTCACGATAATGAGCTTGTGGCTGTATATATATGCCGTGTGCCTATCGAAATAGAAGATCTTACATTGCAGTCCTCAGAAGTCTCTGAGGTAGGCTGGGCTGAGATAGACGAGCTCCTCTCAGTTATGAAATATGAGGATATACCTAACTGCATTTCACTCAAAGAGCTGGATATGATAAAAAAAGCTGTTTTCTGATCGAGCTCAGTTAACAAATGATATAAGGGACGTCGAGAACGCCGTCCCCTACACATCGCTTATGACACTTTAATTACAAATTACGAATTAAAAAGGGCGAACTCTGTTCGCCCCTACTACTCTCTACTCACTACTTACTATTCACTAAGCACTATGCACTAAAAACTAAGGCTTCCAAATCAATTGGAAGCCTTTCTTTGTATTATTCAGATGCAGCAGCTCCGCCGCCGTCAGCAGGTGCAGGTGCTTCACCGCCAGTTGCTCCGCCGCCTTCTACAGGTGCGGGAGTTCCGCCGCCAGTTGCTCCGCCGCCTTCTACAGGTGCCTGAGCTTCGCCGCCTGTACCGTTTCCGCCGCCTTCTACAGGTAACTGAGCTTCGCCGCCTGTGCCTGTGCCGCCGCCTGTAACTCCACCTGAGCCTGTACCGCCGTTAGGTGTACTTGTGATAGGATATCCGCCGTTTGAATATCCGCCTGCAACAGATGTTGTTGTAGTCTGGAATGTAGGTGTGAAGTAATTCTCACCGGGTGTACCGCCGGAAGGTATCTTCTGTCCTGTGTAGAAGCCAGAGCCCTGTGTTACATCAGGTATATCTGTTCCTGTTGTCCTGCGGGCAGTTGTGGTTTTGACCTTAGTGGTCGTAGCCGCTTTATTATTATCTGAAGTAGATATCACTGTTGTAGTAACTGTTGTTCCGGCAGTATCCTTTTTATAGATCGTCTCGCGTCCAAACGCTGATATCACCTTTTCGGAAGGTGTTATCGGGAACATAACGAAGAAAAAGAGGATAGCTGCTGAAAGTGCAATGAAACAGCCGCAAGAGATGAGAGTTATCTTTGTGGATTTTTTCAGATTACTGAAAAAGCCGTTTCCTTTACTCATTAAAAAAACACGCTCCTATTTAATAAATATAGAATATTATACTACGTATTCCCGAAAAAGTCAAGCCTGAGTTTGTCTGCGTTTGTGATAATAAAATGAAAATTTGGCTGTTTACGCAGTTTTGACCAGTATGAAAAGCCGCAGTGCTCGGTATCAGAGCTGCTGCGGCTTTGTGTTATTTATTGTTCTTTTTCAGCTTTGCCATTTTATACACAAAAAGTTCCAAAGAGATAAGACCTGCAACTGCTGCGCCGCAGATAAGAGCTAATTTACCCAGACCGTCCGACTTATCGTCTTTTTCTTTCTTGGTATCCTTATCCTCTGTCTTTGCTGCCTTTGTTGTAGTATCGTCAGACTTTGACTTCTTGGTAGTTGTCTCGGTCTCCTCTTCCTTATCAGGCTTTTTGCCGTTGCTGTGATGACCTATTTCTATTCCGTCATCACTTGCTTCCTGAGCAGTAAAGGCTGTGAGCCACGCAAGAGAAGCATTCCAGTTGATAGTACACTCGTTGACAGACCATGCCTCGATGTTGTCAAGGTAGCACTTCTGAGGCGGTATCTCGCCTTTCTTCCAGCCTGAGCCCTGTACCCACGGATCCTGCATACCTGAGTTCGGTCCGCCGCACATTACGCCGTTCGGTGCTTTCGGGAACGTCTCGTCTATCTGCTTTGCCCAGAAACGGTGGTGAGGATACTCTATAGCGTGTGAACCATAGCCTGTAACGTAGGAGTAGTCCATTGCATTTCTGCCAAGGAGATAGTCCATGCCGCCAATGGCTCCGTCAAGATACTGTTCATCATTTGTGAGAAGATATGCATATGACATAACTATGGCATTATCTGCTACGAATGAGTTAGAGCCCCATATATAGCCTTTATCGCTGTCGTTATAGCTGAGAGTGCTCTGACCGTAAGGCAGTCCGTAGCCCTGATTTTCCTCCATTGTGATGTACTCGTCTGCTGCGGAAATAATAGCTTCATTTACTATCTCGGCATCGCCCTTGTCGAATTTCTCGGAATTGAGTGCTGCGCTGAGAGTTGCAAGCGCACCTGTGTTGCCCCAGTCGAAGCTTCCCACAGTATCAACGCTCTCACCGCCGCCAAGTGACTTAGGTACATTGAGGAAGAATTTATTCTCTGTTGCCTCATCGTAATAATCCTCGTTGCCTGTTGTGATGAAGAGCTCAAGAGCTGCCCAGCAGAACTCGTCCTCAACATCATCATCGCCGTAAGCTCCGCCGCCTACAGACTCGTCAAGAGGCGCATACATTGCAGGGTGCTTCTTTGCAGCTGCAAATGCGTTTTCAGCCGCTTCGAGACACTCGTCGGCGAATTCCTTGTCGTAGTCCTTCCAGAGTCGTGCAGCCTGTGCGGCACAAGCGGCAAGATTAAGTGTAGCTGCTGTGGTAGGTGGTTTTACGATACGCTTCATATCGTCATCGGCAGGAGCAATTCCAAGAGCCGTCCACTTCTCATCGTGAGCCTTGTGGTAAGCCATGCCCTTATATTCGCCCTTGTCCACTATCATTTTCAGCATCCATTCCATTTCCCAGCGAGCTTCGTCAAGAAGGTCGGGAGTGCCGTTATTATTTTCGGGAATGAGCATAGTGCCGTCGGCATAAGCCTTTTCAAAGCCGTATTTCAGTGCAGTCTCGTACTGGTTCTGCATGAGCCAGAGTGAGAAGCCGCCGTTGACTACGTATTTGCCGTGGTCGCCTGCATCGTACCAGCCGCCTGTAACGTCTATAGTGCCGCTGCTTCCGCTGTATCCCCATGTCTGTTCTATCTCAGCCATATCCTTGGGGTGACCTGCTGCACGGGCAAGCTCGGAGGTATCGCCTGATGAGATGAAGTCGCTCTCTATTTCGATGCCGCTGCGGTTCTGATAGAAGTAGTTCAGCGAGTCATAGAGCAGTGAGGAATAGTCCTCAGAGCCGCCAATGGTAAATTCATGGCTTTTGCTGCCGTCCGCAGCTTCAAGGTAATAAGTACCCGTCTTTTTGAAGTCTGAAAAATCTATGATATGTACCTTGTCATCGGAGTCCTTATCAAGACCGAAAGGTACTGTTTTTCCCTCATATACTGTTTTGTCGGAGTCATCCTTGAGAGTGAACTCGACAGGCTTGTCAGAGTCGCTGAGCAGTGTTGCTCTCTTGGCTCTGTCCTTGAAGTAGCCCACCTGATTTGTGAGTATGCCTGCGCGTTCGTACTTAACATTCTCGGGATAATCGTTCTCATCGCTTGTCAGGTCGATAAGGGACATATTGTCGAACTTTATCTTCGTTCCCACTGGGAAGCAGTCACCGTTGGTGTACTGACCGTCGCCGCCTAAATGGAAAGCCCACTCCGCAACGTCAAGTGACTTGTCGGCAGTAAAAGTCACGTCTACCTTTTTTGTCTCGTTCTTGCCTATTTGTATGCAGTCCCATGTGGAATTGAAATCGGGACCGCTATCCGACATCATGTTGTGCCATATCTCAACATCGCCGTCAAGGTTGCCTATCTTTGTGTAGTATTTGCCGCTCTCTGAGGGAGTTATCTCGTAGGATACCTTATATTTATGTCCTGATACTATCTTCAGTCCTCTGTGTCTGAACTGACAGTCCCAGCGATCCTCACCGCCTCGTGAAGCTCCGCCGGGATTTACTATCTCAACTGTATATACTCCATTGTCTATCTCAAAGTCCATTTCTCCGGGAGCTGACTCCACTATATGCCACGGGAGTCCCACACCGTCCTCAAAATCTGTCTGTCCAAGCTGTTGTCCTGCATTTGCTGTGAGCGGTGCAAGCTCTGTCCCTGCCTGTAGGAAAGAACTGCCTGCTATGACCGCAGCAGCCATTGCCCAGAATGCTCTCTGAGCAAGTCTTTTTCTTTTTTTCATTCATAAACCTCCGTTCATGTTTTCAGTTTTCCAAATTATACTTTAATACTTTTTTTACCCGATGTAAAGCCATGAAACGGAAAATTTACAAATTCGCCCATTAAAACAGCACTTTTACCCATAAAAAATCACGTTTCTGCTTATATTTCGTTGAATTAGACTATTTATACCCACTCCATAAAAAATAGCAATAATTGAGTATCTAACCCCTTGATTTCTTCAATATATTGTGATATAATTGAATATCGTGGAGTAATCTGCAAAAACATGATTTTATTTTCGGAGCTTGTAAATGAACCACATTTTTTATATCATGGGTAAGAGCTCATCAGGAAAAGACACCTTTTTCAGGCGCATCGTTTCCGAACTCGGACTTACCCCGATAGTCCTGTACACTACCCGTCCTATCAGAGACAATGAAAAGGACGGAAGAGAATACCATTTTGTTGACAGAGATACCTTCGATGATATGATGAAAAAAGGCATGGTCATCGAAGAACGTACATATGATACTGTCTGCGGCGAATGGACGTATTTTACTGCCTCTGACAGCATATCTCTCGATAAAGGCAGCTGTATAGGCATCGGCACTCTTGAATCATACATAAAAATAAAAAAGCATTTTTGCGGTGATGTCGTTATCCCCTTGTATATCGAGGTAGCTGACGATATAAGGCTGATACGCGCCATTGAGCGTGAGCGTACTCAGTCCGTACCGAAATATACCGAGCTCTGCCGCCGTTTTATTGCCGACAGCAAGGACTTTTCCGAAGAAAAGCTTGCTCAGGCAGGTATAACAGTAAGATTTGACAACAGCGGCGAAGAGGAAAAATGCTTTTCGGAAATAAAAAGATATATAAGCGAAAAGATTTTTTGAAGTAATTTTCCGCAATAGAAGCGGTGTTTTGGGAGGTTTATTGTGAAATCGGAAGTAAAATTCAGCGACAGCGCAAAGCGTACTATGATCATCGGTGGTGGTGTATGCTGCGAGATGCTTCTCAACGAGATCTTCAACGCTCAGAAATCACCTTATACCGAGGACAAGTATTCAGCGCAGTTCAACCCTGTCTGCATTATCGACAACGATCCGAAAAAGCTTGGCAAGGAGATAATGGGCGTCAAGGTTGTCGGAAGAGAAGACGAACTCGTAAAATATGCCAAGGAGCTTAACATAGAACAGCTTATCCTTGCTATCCCCTCACTTACATCTGACGAGCGCAAGGCTGCTATAGACATATGCAACGAGACTAAGCTCCCTCTGAAGATCGTTCCATTTATCGGTACTCTTATCCTTGACGATTCGGCAACACTGCTGGGACAGGTACACGATATCAAGGTCGAGGAGCTTCTCGGACGCGATCCTATAAAGTTCGACAACAAGGATATCAAGGACTTCATCAACGGCAAGGTATGTATGGTAACAGGCGGCGGCGGAAGCATCGGTTCAGAGCTTGTCCGTCAGATCGCTAAGTATCACCCTCAGCAGATAATCATTGTTGATATATACGAAAATAATGCATATGAGATACAGCAGGAGCTCGTAATGGAATACGGCAGTGACCTTAATCTCGTTACACTTATTGCTTCTGTTCGTGATTATTACCGTATAAATCAGATATTTGAAAAGTACAAGCCTCAGATAGTTTTCCATGCAGCGGCTCACAAGCACGTTCCTCTCATGGAAGTATCCCCTATGGAGGCTATAAAGAATAACGTTGTAGGTACATTCAACGTAGCTACACTTGCTCAGTTCCACAACGCAGAAAAATTTGTTATGATATCTACAGATAAGGCTGTTAATCCTACAAATGCTATGGGTGCTTCAAAGAGATGCTGCGAAATGATAGTGCAGTATCTCTCACAGCAGCATGAGGGCAAGACTGAATTCGTAACAACACGTTTCGGCAATGTTCTCGGCTCAAACGGCTCGGTTATACCGCTCTTCAAGAAACAGATCGAACAGGGCAAGCCTGTAACAGTTACACATGAGGATATTATCCGTTACTTTATGACTATCCCCGAGGCTGTAAGCCTTGTTATGGAGGCTGCTGCCATTGCTCATGGCGGCGAGATCTTCGTACTCGACATGGGACAGCCTGTAAAGATAGTAACTCTTGCGGAAAACCTCATTCGTATGTACGGAAAAGTACCTTATAAAGATGTACCTATTGTGTTCACAGGTCTCAGACCCGGTGAAAAGATCAAGGAAGAGCTGCTCATGAACGAGGAGGGACTCAAAAAGACCTCAAACAAACTCATCTTCATCGGCAAGCAGATAGATATCGACGAGGAGTGCTTCGCTGCAAGCCTTAAAAAGCTCCGCGATGCTGCTCTCAAAAACGATGAGGCTATTGCCATAAAGGCTCTTCATAAAATGGTACCTACATTTATCACTCCCGAGGAATTCAACACCAAGGAACTTCATATGCTTGAAGAATGTACGGAATAAACGTCATCATAACACCGCAGTTTAACAGCTGCGGTGTGTTTTATATCAAGGAGGAATAATCATGGAATTCATAAGTGCAGACAACATCAGAGAGCTTTCAAATCCCGGCGTAATTTCCCGTCAGCTCCTCAATCCCGAAAACTCAGCAAGTACCCGTGTTACTATTACTGAGGTCCACCTTGAAGTGGGGGCAAGTCAGCCAAGACATACTCACGATGCTTCCGAGCAGATATGGTACGCTACCAAGGGCAGCGGCAAGCTCCTTCTCGAAAATGATACAACTAAGCCTTTCAAGGCTGGAGATGTGGTGCGCTTTGCCGATAAGGACGTTCACGGTCTGCTCAACGACGGCGATGAGGAGTTCGTTTACGTGTCCGTAACTGCTCCGCCTATCAATTTCGGCTACGCCTATAAGGATAAGAAATAAGTGGTTAGCCTGTAGGGGAGCCCTCCCTCGGGCTCCCGAGTGATTAGTGTTTAGTGCATAGTGCTTAGTAGGGGCTGCCTGTGGCAGTCCGTATTATTAATCATTTATTATGCGGACAGATAATATCCGTCCTGCTGCTTTGTTTGCATATATAACAAATATAAAAAACTTTCAGTAATATACCGTTTATCTGCGCTTGACAGTGTAAAAGTGAAGTGCTATAATAATCTCATAAATGAATATTATGCAGTCCGAAACTGAGGGAAGCACGGTGAAATTCCGTCGCAGCAGTCACTGCCGTACAGTCGGATCGCTCGTCGGACATTGCAGGTATTTATCGTTTTTGGACAATGAAAAACGTATGCCTATCTCTTCGCTCTTGTGCGAAGCCTTCCAGCTGCGCTTTTCTGCCCTGCGGAAAGGCTTTTTTGTTGCCCTTAATACTTTTAAAGGAGTCGGTCTATATGAAAAAATCAATCGCTATGGCAGCTGCTATTGTAATGTCTTTTTCAGCTTTAAGCATGACAGCAGCCGCAGAAGATGTAACAAAAGTCTATGTTACTATCTCAGACAATAATAAAAAAATCGTTCTTGCTGAGGAGCCTATTGAGGTCACTGATATCGACAGTGACGGCAAACTCACTATCAATGATGCACTTTATATCGCTCACGAAAAGTTCTATGAGGGCGGTGCAGCAGCAGGCTACAAGTCATCAGTAGGACAGTGGGGACTCGGTCTCGATAAGCTCTGGGGAATTGAAAACGGCGGAAGCTATGGCTATTATGTAAATCATGTCGCTGCAAACGGTCTTTCCGATATCATTGCAAATGATGCTTTAGTGGACGCATTTGTATATTCAGATGCAAAGAGTTACTCAGACAAATACACATACTTCACAATGAGAAATCACCCTGACAGCGATCCCGGCTATGAAGTTGAAAGCAGCCTTATGTACGTTGATTTCGATGCAAACTGGACACCTGTCTCAAAACCTGTTGCAGGTGCAAAGATAACTGTAAACGGCAAGGAAACAGACGTAGTTACAGGCGATGACGGCTCATTCAAGATAACTCTTACAGAACCGGGCAAAAACGTTGTAAGTGCTGTTTCTGATACACTCAATATCGTTCCGCCTACATTCACTGTAAATATCAACGGCGAGACTACATCAACTACTACAACATCTTCAGCTACTACAACTACTACTGAAACAACAACTACAACAGCCAAGACTACTGCAAAGACAACTGCTAAAACTACAGCAAAGGCAACTACTGCTAAGAAGTCAGACTCTCCAAAGACAGGCGACAAGGGTGCAGGCGTAACTGTTTTCGCACTGGGTGCTGCTGCCGCAGTTGCTATCGCTTTCAGACACAAAGATGAGGAATAAGATACTTTCTGGTATCCTGTGCTCTGTCATCACTTTGATGCTTGGTCTCAGTCTTGTTCCGTTAAAGGCTGAGTGCTGCGAATATACCGCCGATGATATCGAATCTGTCATCGGCGGTATCGTTGATTATAAGCTAAGACAGACGGGCTCGGGCAGTGTACAGGAATGGCTCGGCGGTGAAGCGGCAGAGGGCGCAGGCAGGTCCTCGGACTGGTACGTTATCGCGCTCAGTCAGGACGGATATACCGATCTTTCGGCGTATGAGAGCTCTCTCAGGAGCTATCTTGCAGGCAATAATATTGCTTCGGCAACCTCCCGTGAGAAGTTCGCACTTGCTCTGTGTGCGGCAGGAAGCTCCGACAGCTATATCTCCGATATCCTTGACAGCTCCATAGGCGAACAGGGCATGATGAGCTGGATATACGGTCTCCATGTGCTCAATAACGGCTACACCTGCCATAACTTCACTAAGGACTCTGTTGTTGACACTCTCCTTTCCATGCAGTACGATGACGGTGGCTGGGCTCTTTTCGGCAGCTACGGTGATATTGACGTTACGGCTATGACCGTTCAGGCTCTTGCGCCAAACTGCGGCAGAAGCGATGTCTCGGAGGCTGTTGACAGGGCTCTTGACTTCATGTCAAGCCGTCAGGAGGATAACGGTGGTTATCAGAGCTTCGGTACTCCAAATCCCGAAAGTGCGGCTCAGGTGCTTACTGCGCTGTCGGCTCTGGGAATAGATTGCAGGTACGATGACAGGTTCATCAAGAACGGCAACAACGTCATAGACGGCATCACAGCTTATCAGCTAAGTGACGGAAGCTTCTGTCACGCTATGGGCGAAGAGTCCAACGAGACAGCAACTGTGCAGTCACTGTACTCTCTTATCGCTTTCAAGCGAATGACTGAGGGACGCTCTCCCCTGCTGGTGCTCGACAATAATGCTCTGCACAAACAGTCTCAGCCCGATACTCACGAAGATACCCACAGTGACGGACATCATGATAATAGCAATGCAGGTAATACGGATAACTCAAATACGCGGACTACTGCTGCAAAAAGTGTTACTGCTGCAAAGACTTCTTCTGTAAAGACTACCGTAACTTCTGCGGCTGCAACAACGAAAACCACTTCTTCCGAAAAAACTGATGCAGTTACAACTACTGTCACAGTCAAGACTTCTCATACTCAGCTCACCGTGACGACTATAGCTTCAAGTACGGACAAGCATAAGAATTACAAGCCCACTGTCATACTCATAATCGTGGGAGCGGCTGCGGTAATTGCTGTAATTATATTCATTATCGGCAAGCGCAATTACAAGAACTTCATCTTCCTTGCACTTGTGACGGGAGCGGCTGTTGTCATAGTCCTTGTTACGGATATATCCTCGCCAGAGGAATACTACAGCGGTGAGAAGAAGCACAAGGATAATGCTATCGGCACGGTCACTATGGAGATAAACTGCGGCACTATTGCAGGCAAGGCTGAACATATCCCAGCGGACGGCGTTATTCTTGCACCTACAGCCTTTGACATAGAGGCTGGGGATACTGTGTTCGATATCCTTACGGAAGCTGCTCAGACCTACGGCATACAGGTGGAGAATACAGGCAGCTCGGGCGGTTCACACGGCATGGTCTACATTGCAGGCATAAACTATATCTACGAATTTGACTTCGGCGACCTTTCGGGCTGGGTGTACCACGTAAACGGTATCACTCCCTCACGCAACTGCGGCGAATATGTCCTCAGTGACGGAGATAAGATAGAGTGGCTGTACACCTGCGAGCTCGGTCACGACCTTGATGAGGTATACGAAAAATGAGAAAATTCTCTGAATACAATCCAATAGTCGTTGCTGTATGGTTTTTCAGCGTTACGGGAATCGCAATGTTCTGCAACTATCCCATACTTATGGCTATATCCCTTGTGGGAGCAGTGCTGTTCTTCACAGTCAGGAACGGTCTTTCACACGGCAGGGAGCACCTTTTCTTCTGGATACTCTTTGCCGTGCTTGCTCTTGCAAATCCACTTGTTTCCCACAACGGAAAGACTGTACTTTTCGTTATGAACCATAATCCCGTAACTCTTGAAGCTCTACTGTATGGCGTGAATTCGGCAGCTATGATAATCGGTGTGCTGTACTGGTTCAGGTCGTTCACTCAGATAATGACAAGCGAGAAGCTGCTGTATCTCACAGGTGCGCTTTCGCCGAAGCTGTCGCTGGTACTTTCAATGGCACTCAGGTTCGTTCCCCTGTTCGGAAGGCAGTCCGAGAAAATAAACAACGCACAGACCACTATGGGACTTTACAAGGACGACAACATCATTGACGATATAAAGGGACGTTCGAGGGTGTTCTCGGTCATGGTCACATGGGCACTTGAAAACGGCATAATCACTGCCGACAGCATGGAGGCAAGGGGCTACGGCACAGGCAGACGCACTCAGCTGAGACGCTTCGGCTTCCGTGTGGGAGATATAGTCCTGCTCATCGTAACGCTGCTGCTTCTCGGAATTACCGCAGCGGCAGTGGGCACGAACTCACTGAGCATTGACTTTTATCCCGAAATAAAAATAAAAACTCCCGATATCCTCGGCATATCGGGTATAATCTCATACGGTGCACTTATACTGCTGCCGCTAATCATCGAAACGGAGGTCAGATTAAAATGGAAATACTTGCGGTCAACGATCTGACCTTTTCTTACCCTCAATGCAGCTCCCCTGCGCTCAATAAGATAAGTTTTTCCCTTAACAGCGGCGAATTCGCTGTACTATGCGGAGCTACGGGCAGCGGCAAGTCCACTCTGCTGCGTATGCTGAAGCGTGAGCTTACTCCTCTCGGAGATGTCAGCGGAAAAGTTATTTTCTGCGGAAAGAAATTATCCGACCTCGATGACAGGACTTCCGCCGCTTCTATTGGCTTTGTCATGCAGCGTCCCGAACAGCAGATAGTCACGGACAAGGTGTGGCACGAGCTTGCTTTCGGACTGGAAAATCTGGGCGTAAAGTCCGATGATATATACCGACGTATCGCGGAAATGGCAAGCTATTTCGGTATCGGAGACTGGTTCGACAGAGATACAGCGGAGCTTTCGGGCGGTCAGAAGCAGCTCCTCAATCTTGCTTCCGTACTCGTTATGCAGCCTCAGCTGCTTATTCTCGATGAACCCACTGCTCAGCTTGATCCCATTGCTGCTGCGGACTTCATCGCTACGCTGAAACGTCTCAATCAGGACTTCGGTCTGACTATAATCATGGCTGAACATCGCCTTGAGGACGTTGTTCCTATATGTGATAAGCTCATTGTCATGGAGAATGGCAGTCTCATCGCCGATGCCCCCCCGTCAGATACCGTAAATACACTGAAAAGCCGTCCCGATATACTCTGCGGTATGCCTGCGGCTTCGCGTATATACGCAAAACTCAGCAGCAGCGGAAGCTGTCCGCTGACAGTCCGCGAGGGCAGGTCTTTCATCGAAAGCAATTACGGGAATACTACTCGCGGACTTGCGCAGGTATCCTATTTGCATGATGATAACATCGCTCTTGAATTCAAAGACGTTTATTTCCGCTACACCCGTGACGGCAAAGATATTCTCGACGGACTCAGCTTCAAGGTGTACAATGGTGAGATATTCTGTATACTGGGCGGAAACGGTTCGGGAAAGACTACGGCTCTGTCCGCAGCAGCAGGACTTCTCAGAGCATACAGCGGCAGGATAAACATACTCGGCAAAAAGCTGAAGGACTACAAGAACCGCTCGCTTTACCGTGAGTGCCTTGCTATGCTGCCGCAGGACGTTCAGACAGTGTTTCTGAAAAATACTGTACGCGAGGAACTGGAAGAATGCGGCGCAGAGCTGTCTGAGCTGCCCTATGATATCTCTCATCTTCTTGACAAGCATCCCTATGACCTTTCGGGCGGTGAGCAGCAGCTTGCTGCACTGGCTAAAGTCCTTGCTGCAAGGCCGAAGATACTTCTCCTTGACGAGCCTACAAAGGGACTGGACGCAGCTTCAAAGCTGAATATGATGTCTGTCATGCAGTCCCTCAAAGAAAAGGGCGTTACAATAGTCACTGTTACCCATGATGTGGAGTTCGCCGCAGTATGCGCTGACAGGTGCGCTATGTTCTTCGGGGGAAAGATAGTTTCAATAGGGACTCCCCATGAGTTCTTCCCGAACAGCAGCTTCTACACTACGGCTGTGAGCAGAATGACCCGTGGTTACTTCGACAATATCATCACCGTGGACGATGCTGCCGAAATATGCCTTATCAACGGCAGAAAGGAGATGTGAGATGCTCCTTATAAAAAGTAAAGGTCTCAGAGACTTCATAAGGGTAGCCGTGCCATTCGTTGCAGTCCCACTCATTACGATTGTTGGAGCTGTTGCCTTTGACGAGAAAAAACATATCATCATCTCCCTTGCAGTTGCAGTATCGGCACTTCTCCTCTTCGCGGCAGGCTTTGAGAAAAAATCAACGGGAACGCGCCGAATGGTCATAGTTGCGGTAATGGTGGCACTTTGCTTCGCAGGACGCTTTATACCCTTTCTGAAACCCATAGCTGCACTGACTATAATCACTGCCCTGTATCTGGGCGGTGAAGCAGGCTTTCTCGTTGGTTCCCTGTCGGCTATACTCTCTAATTTCTACTTCGGACAGGGTCCGTGGACTGCCTTTCAGATGCTTGCATGGGGACTCATCGGCTTCTTCGCAGGACTTCTCGCCGATAAGCTGCTTAAAAGCCGCGCTCTCCTGCTGATATACGGTGCTGCGGCAGGTCTTGCGTACTCATTCATAATGGATATATGGACTGTCATGTGGTACAATCAAGGCTTCGATGTGAAGCTCTACCTTGCGGCACTTGTGACCGCTATCCCCTATACTGCATCATATGCAGTGTCAAATGTACTGTTCCTGTATCTCCTTGCCAAGCCATTCGGCGAGAAGCTGCACAGGATAAAGGTGAAATACGGTGTATAAGATTTAGTGACAAATTGTTAGTGCTTAGTGATTAGTGTAGGGACGACCATTGGTCTTCCCTGTCAGATTGATGTGAATGTTTGCGGACGCGCAATGCGTGTCCCTACAGAGCGTTAATTTTATTTGCATCGTAGCTGGCGGACTGCCAAAGGCAGCCCCTACAGCGCGGAGCCCGCGCCGCCTAGCCACGTTGACGCTTGTTTCACTCGCTTACAATCATCAATGTCGTTACTCGTACATCGCTTACATCACTTCTTTATTGGCGCACTCCTAAGACAGCCCCTAAACATGGCTACGCTTCATTTGCTTGGTATTGACGGGCGAGGGTCACTCGCCCCTACACATGGTATCTTGTTATTTACATCGTAAGGGATATATGGGAGCCCGAGGGCGGGCTCCCCTACAATCTACTTTCTACTCACTACTTTCTACTCTCTACTCACTCTGCACTAACCACTAACCACTAACAACTAACCACTAATAACTGATTGACTTTACAAGGCAACTGTGATATAATAGTAAAGTAAAATTTAAATCCAATGGAGGTATCCTAAAATGGGAATGTTTGACAAGCTTATAGCAAACCTTAAATCCAGCAAGAAAACTATCGTCTTCACTGAGGGCAGCGATCCGCGTATCCTCTCAGCAGCTGACAGACTTATCAAGGAAAACCTTATGGGTGTTATCCTCTGCGGCAACGTTGACGAGGTAAAGGCTGCTGCTAAGAACGGCGGCTTCAATATCGACGGTGCAGAGATAGTTGACCCTGCTACATATCCTGAAATGGACGCTCTCGTTGCTCAGATGTTCGAGCTCAGAAAGGGCAAGATGACAGAGGACGAATGCCGCGCAGCTCTGGCTAAGTCCAATTACTTCGGAACTATGCTCGTTAAGGCCGGCAAGGCAGACGCTCTTCTCGGCGGTGCTACATACTCCACAGCTGATACAGTAAGACCTGCTCTCCAGATCATCAAGACAAAGAAGGGTTCTAACCTCGTAAGCTCTTCATTCATTCTCTTCCGTGAGAAGGACGGCAAAGAAGAAAAGATCGCTATGGGCGACTGCGCTATCAACCTCAGCTATGAGGACACAGTTGACAAGGAAGGCAATGTAGTTCTTACAGGTGCAAGAAAGCTTGCTGAGGTAGCTGTTGAAACTGCAAAGACAGCTGATTTCTTCGGCATTGATCCTAAGGTCGCTGTTCTCAGCTTCTCTACATACGGCTCAGGTAAGGGCGGCACAGTTCAGCTCAGCCACGATGCTGTTATCGAAGCAAGAAAGATAAATCCTGACCTCGTTATCGACGGTGAGTTCCAGTTCGACGCTGCTGTTTCAGCAGAAGTTGCTAAGACAAAGTGCCCTGACTCAAAGGTTGCAGGACAGGCTAATACTTTCATCTTCCCACTTATCGAGGCTGGTAACATCGGCTACAAGATAGCTCAGAGACTCGGCGGCTATGAGGCTTACGGTCCTATACTTCAGGGACTTAACGCTCCTATCAACGACCTTTCAAGAGGCTGCAACGCTGACGAAGTTTACAAAATGGCTATCATCACAGCAGGCATGGCTTAAGCGCAGAGCCTGCGCCCCCTATTTCCGCGTAATTATTCTTATGCACGTATAATTATAGCCGCGAGGGATAATAAACCGCGCTATACTCTCATCGCGTGAGTGCAGAGCCTGCGCCCCCTTTCTCCGCGTAATTATTCTTATGCACGTATAATTATAGCCGCGAGGGATAATGAACTGCGCCATACTTTCATCGCGTGAGTGCGTGACGCTGCACCCTTGCTCCGCGATATAGTCAATACGTATGGCTGATTATATCCGCGAGTGACAATAAACGTAAGATGTATATCATCGCGTGAACTCTAAATGCGAAACATTGATCATTAATGCGTAATTATAAAAAATCGGGACTGCTTATGTTGCAGTCCCTTTTTGTTTTATTTCGTAGGAATGGTATTTGTTGTTTGCATCGTAAGGCGCGGGACGCCGAGGGCGGCGTCCCCTACAAGCTAACGGCTAACAGCTTATGTTGCAGTCCCATTTTTGTTTATTGATCGCTTTCGCTTTCATCGACAGGCTTTTCGGTAACATCACTTATGCGCCAGCCATTTTCTGTATTCACGATAGTAAATGTGGTCTCAAGAGTAAAATCTTGTGACTCGATTTGATGCGTATGTCTTATAGCTGCAATTATATTGCCATTCTCGTCAAACTCACTATTTAAATCGTATCCTTCCCATTTTAATGTTTCTACACCGATATCGTGGATACCTTTTTCGATATAGTATCCATTATCCGTGGTGCACACGAATGTATGCTTTTTAGTATCTTCATCAATATCAGAACACATTTCAAGTACTTTATGTCCCAATTCATTATCCAGTATTTCTAAACAGCGCTTTTCGATATCAGCCCATGTAGGATATCTCGGGTCGGTAACACGATAGAACTCTAACTGATACTCATACTGACCGTCCTCTGTTTTCATTGTCTTTGTAATGGTATCAGACTTGTCAACTTCAAGGTCTCCTGCGTGAAGTGCACACATAAACTCCATGTAATCGTCGATAAGAGGCTTTGCAATAGTGTCAGCGTTGGTGTCTTGGCTGCCCTCAGAAGGCTGCTCGTAATACTTTTCTTCTGCCTTGCTTATACGCCAGCCGTCCTCTGTATTCACGATAGTAAACTTTGTTTCATAAACATGATCAGGGTCAACGTCTAAATCAATATGCCTTCTGGTCGTGATTATATTTCCGTTCTCGTCGAATTCGCCCTTTACATCGTCATCTAACCATTTGTACAGCCTGTCACTGGTATCGCAAGTCTCTGTATTAACGTAGTATCCGTCAGATGTAGTATATATCAAAGTTGTATAGTCGATATCCTCTTCCTTTGCGCAGGAACAGTTATCAATAACGATCTTTCCGAGCTCTGCATCGCATACCTCGTAACAGCGTTTTTCCAGATCTTCCCATGTTGGATATCTCTTATCGGTAACACGATAGAAGTCCCTCGTTATCTCATCTCCGCCGTAAGAAGTTATTGTCTTGGTAACAACAGATGACTTATCGACTTCAAGTGTTCTTCCGTGAATGTCATACAAGCAGGCAAGCCAGTTATCGGTAAGCAACTTAGCGATAGCGTTAGCGTCAGTTACGTCCTCATCACTGCTCAGATAGATAGTATCTTCGGAATCTGTGGTCACTTCTGTCGCTGTCTCGGTACTTTCTACCTCTACCGCAGGAGAATGACCGTTACGGCTGATAAATGCCATACTTCCGCCTATTCCTGCTACAAGGAGCACAGCCGCAGCTGCAATACTTGCGCCCTTATACCACTTTGGTCTGCGGTACTCTTCAACTCCCGATACCTCAGCAGCGTTATTCTCATGCATTTCATTTATATTGTACTTTCTTTTACTCATGGCGTATAACCTCTCTCTCTTTTCGTCTTTGAGGACAGGATACTCCTTAGAGAGCCTGTCTGCCGTATTTTTGTCTATGTCATTGAACAGATCATCAAATCTCATTTATATCCCTCCTCCGAGATACCTGCTTCACTCAGCAGCTCCATAAGCTTCTTTCTTCCTCTGCTAAGCCTTTTCTGTACAGCAGTATCGCTCAGTCCCACAAGTGAAGCTATTTGTTTTGTTTTCATACCGTAGTAATAGAAGTAAATGATGATAGTCGCATCAGGCTCGCCCAAGCTTTTCACGCAGTCAAATACAGCCTCACGAAGTACTGTTTTTTCCGCTGCTTCTTCAACTCCTGCATCAGATGAAAGCTCGCCGAAGCTGTCGGAGTCGATAGATACAGTAGTATCACTTTTCACAGACAGCCGCCTGAAATAGCTTATGGCAGTACGCTTTGCTATTGTTCCGATTATGCCTTTAAGCTCTCCGTCCGTTCCTGTATGACTGTCCAGATAGCGGAATACCGCCGCAAATGTATCGCTGAGACACTCGTCCGTGTCCTCGCTTGTGCCGCAGCCTTTAAGCTTGTTTGCGCAGATCGCATACACGTATCCGCAGTATTCATCAAACAAAGCCCGTCTGCCCTCTTCGGGAGACTGCTCCATTATGCGATGCAGCTCTTTGTCTGTCATCATTTCACCCCTTTTGAATGCATTCACCTATTACACTCGCTTTGACCTGTTGTTTTCTGACCATTTTTTTAGCCGTTAGCCTTTAGCCCTTAGCTTGTAGGGGCTGGCGTCCTCGACAGCCCACGTGGTTAGTGCATAGTGATTAGTATGTTGAGAGTGTATTGAACGTAATTATATAAAAATCGGGACTGCTTTTTTGCAGTCCCTTTTTGTTATTCATTTATATTCGGGTCATACGGGCGAACACTGTTCGCCCCTACACATCGTATCTTGTTATTTATGGCGTAAGGCGCGGACTGCCAAAGACAGCCCCTACAGTAGTTCATGTTATTTGCATCGTAAGGCACGGGCGAGCGGAACTCGCCCCTACTCTCTTATCTCTTAGCTCTTAGTTCTTAGAGCTATGGGTAAGCATTTTCGCTACTTCCTCCACGGAGCATTTATAGTCGCCGTCACCGCTTCGCTTATAAGTGCCTGTATAGATACTTCCGCCCAGATATATAGGCTCATCGCCCTTTTTTATCCGCGGAACATTTATTACGATGATATGCTTGCCCTCAGTCTCAACTATCCTCACATCTCTCTCAGTAAGGATATTCCTGCTCACTTTCCTCTTGTCGTTGATTATCTCCCAGAAGTCACTGATGAGCCACTCGGGATCGGGCAAGTCTATGGGGTGAAGTGACTTGTCCTCATGCTCCTCAACTCCCAGAAGGATTATCCCTCCCAGTGTATTAGCGAATGCGGAATATGTCTCCCACAGGCTCATAGGCAGTCCGCCTATGGCTTTTTTCGCTTCTATACGGTTATTCTCTTTGTATTTCTCGATCTTTGTAAGGTCTATCAAGTCATCACCACCTTTTTATACGAAATTGTATCAGCCCTGAGCAAGTGACTGAAATTCTTCTTCTGTGATAATAGGCACTCCAAGCTCTTTCGCTGTTTTATTCTTTGATGAATTCGACGTGCTGTCGTTATTGATAAGGTAATCAGTCTTTGAGGATACCGAACCTGCTGCCTTTCCGCCGTTCTGCTCTATAAATACTTTCAACTCGTTCCTGTTCTTCCAGATATGGACTGAACCCGTTATTACAAAGGTCTTGCCTGCTATGGCAGACTCGCCGTTGACGGCTTCTGCCTCTGTAATTTCAAGCTCAGCAAGCAGGTTATGGAACTCCGCAAGATTTTTGCTGTCTCTGAAAAAGCTCACATAGTCGTTCGCAAGTACCTCGCCTATGCCGTCAATGGCTGTAAGCTCGGCTGTGGAAAGCTTTTCTATCTCTTCGGCTGTTGTGTAAGTGCCGCAGATAAGTCTCGAAGCCTGTCTGCCTATATTGGGTATGCCAAGTGAATACAGCACACGGCTAAGCTCCGTCTTTCTTGAAGCTTCTATTGCGTCTTTAAGCTTCTGATATGACTTCTCACCAAAGCCTTCAAGGGTTACTATCTTCTCCTTATGGTCGTCAAGGTGGTAGAAGTCGCGGAACTCGCGGACAAATCCCTCTGAGACAAGTGTCTCTATGGTAGCCGTTGACATTCCCACTATATTCATGGCATCACGCTGTACGAAATGCTCGAATTTGCCTATATGCTTGGCTGCGCAGTCCTTATTGGAACAGACAAGAGTCTCAACGTCATCGTCCGAGGTGCGTACTTCCGTTGGTGCACCGCAGACAGGGCATACGGAAGGTATCTCAAGACTTCCCGAAGCTGTCTCGTTTTTCAGCACCTGGGGTATTATCATATTCGCCTTGAATATGGTCAGTGTATCGCCTATTCCAAGCCTGAGCTGCTTCACTATGCTCAGGTTATGGACGGAAGCTCGTGAGACCGTAGTGCCTTCAAGCTCCACAGGATCAAAAATAGCCACAGGATTGAGCAGACCTGTACGGCTTGCAGACCACTCTACCTCGCGGAGAACTGTGTCCGCAGTCTCGTCACGCCACTTGAATGCAATTCCGTTTCGGGGAGCATGAGAGGTCTCGCCCAGACTTGCTCCGTATGCTACATCATCGTACATGAGAACAAGTCCGTCTGAGGGAAATTCATTTTCGGTAATGGCTTTTTCAAAGTCCGCAACTGCTCCCTCGATGCTGTCAGAGTCCACAAGAATACCGTAAACACGCTGAAAGCCCAGTTCTTCAAGCCAGCTCAGTCTCTGTGAGAAGGAGTTCTCCTCATAGCCCTCTGCTGAAACGAGATTGAATGCAAAGAAGTTGATATTTCTCTCCGCAGTCACACGGGAGTCAAGGTTGCGCACTGTACCCACGCAGAGGTTACGGGGATTCTTGTACTTTGCTCCGTCGTCTATCTCGGAGTTGACTTTCTCAAAGTCCTTATACTTCATAAGTGACTCACCGCGGACTACCATACGACCGCTGAACGGTATACGTGCAGGTATGCCCTTGATGTGCCTTGCATTGGCGGTTATGTCCTCGCCTATCTCGCCGTTGCCGCGTGTTACAGCCTGTACTAGCTCGCCGTTCTCATAGGTCAGTACAAGGGTGAGTCCGTCAAGCTTCCAGCTAAGAAAGCCCTTATGACTGCCAAGCCAGCTTTTAAGCTCGTCAACGCTCTTTGTCTTGTCAAGTGAGAGCATCTTTGAGGTGTGGCGTATCTTTTTAAGGGCTGATGATACCTCATAGCCTACCTGCTGTGTACGGCTTCCGCTGAGAACTACTCCTGTCTTTTTTTCAAGTGCTTCAAGCTCGTCGTAAAGTTCATCGTACTGCTTGTCCGACATTATCTCAACACCGGTATTATAATATGCGTCAGCAGCCTTCGCCAGCAGCTCATTAAGCTCTTTCATTCTGTTTATATCATTTACAGCCATAAGAATATCTCCTCATTATTAGTTGATATTATTATACCACATTCCGTTTAATAAATCAATCAGATGATAAAAGTGATCAGTTATTAGTGGTTAGTGCTTAGTTTTTCGTGAGCAGCGACGAGTACCTCATGGCGGAGCTGGGCGGCGGCGAAATGAAAGCCGTTCAGGTGCTTGTGGATAAGGCGGAGAAAATGGGGTTGAGCTATGATAGTTTAACAAGAGCCAGAATAAAGCAATGAAGAAAGATAACTATTGGTTTTGACAGCTATAAAATTCATGAACGGTTACTCCCTTGAACTCTTGAATAATTTAAATCACTAAAGTATATTGTGCTAAATAAAGCAAGTGTGTAAGAGTTCAAGGGTTCAAGAGTGTATGTGTGTAGGGAACGCCTTCCAAAAGTGTGCTCATGTTAGTTGCATCGTAAGGCTCGGACTGCCACAGGCAGCCCCTACAAATCTACTCACTACTCACTACTCTCTACTCACTACTCACTTGCGGACTGCCAAATAAGCAGTGCCCCAAATCTGTGATTTGGCTGGCAATGCTATATGCAGAGCTGGCAGCCCCTACAATTCTTAGTTCTTAGCTCTTAGCTCTAAGTTCGTCCATTAATTCCATAACGGCGATAGTGTCGCTGTGAGGTACGAGGGGACTTTCAAGCAATCCCTTTTCGAGACATCTGTGGACTTCCTCAACTTCGTACTCATAACCGTTTATCGCATCGGGGTGTACGAACCTTTCTATCTCTTTTCCGTCCTTGCTGTAAAGCGTTCCCTCGCAGGTGCAGTGGAACCAGTTGCCGAGAATGATATAGCCCTTGCTTCCCGATATTACTGCATTGTTGCTGAGCTGTACCTCAAAGCCGTTATCAGCAGATACAAATGCACCGTTTTTATAGCGGAGTCTTATGGAGTTGCTTATATCCACTCCGTAACGCATATGGGCATCGTATACTATCTCATCGGGCATACCCAGCAGGTCATGTGCAAGGGTGAGAGGATATACTCCTAAATCAAGCAGGCAGCCGCCGCCGCAGTCCTCGCGGAAAAGCCTGTCATTGGCATCATACGGGATATAGTTGCTGAAATCAGCCTTTATGTACTCTATCTCACCTATCTGTCCCGAAGCTATCCACTCTTTCATCTTCCTGTACACAGGTCTGCACTTCATCCACATGGCTTCCATGAAGAAAAGTCCCTTTTTCTCGGCAAGAGCAAGAAGCTCCTTTGTCTCCTCTGCGTGTACGGTAAGGGACTTCTCACAAAGCACGTTCTTGCCGTTTTCAAGGCATAATACTGCATCATCGAAGTGTGATGACATGGGAGTAGCTATATAAACTATCTCGGCATCGCTGTTCTCGGCGAACTCCTTATAGCTGCCGTAGCTCTTCTCAAAACCGAATTCCTTTGCAAATGACTCTGCCTTTTCTGCCGTTCTCGAAGCAACTCCGCAGAGCTGCGCATTCTCGTCATGTTTAAGTGCTGTAGCGAATGTGTGGGCTATCTTGCCTGTACCGATAATGCCCCATTTAAACTTTTTCATATTGACCTCCTCGGCTATTTAAGTTATATTGTTTGTTATGCCGTTTACGATGTCATATCAAAGCTGTCTCATCTGCCAAGCTGCCAGAAAGCAACTGCACTTGCAGCCGCTACGTTGAGAGAGTCCACATCGTGTGACATGGGTATCTTCACCGTATAGTCGCAGTCTGCCACGGTCTTGTCAGCAAGTCCCTCCCCCTCAGTACCGAGGACTATTGCAAGCTTTTTCTCAGCCAAAAGCTCGGGAGCGTCTATACTTACCGAGTCATCGCTGAGTGCCATTGCAGCCGTTTTAAAGCCAAGCTCACGGAGCTGCTGAGGGTAGTCTATATCGCTGTCAAGATAAGTCCACGGTATCTGAAAGACCGTTCCCATGCTCACCCTTGATGAACGCCTGTACAGTGGGTCTGAGCAGGCAGGAGTAAGCAGCACAGCGTCCATATTCAGAGCTGCTGCGGAGCGGAAAATAGCTCCCACATTGGTAGGATTTACTACATTCTCCAGCACAGCCACTCTCCTTGCATTTCTGCATATATGGCTGACTGTGGGCAGCTCTCTGCGTCTGAAAGCACAAAGCGCTCCCCGTATGAGCTTGAAGCCTGTAAGCTCTGTTATCTCGTCAAATTCTCCCGTATAAACAGGTACATCGCTGCAGCGTGTCAGGATATCTCTCATCTGTCCGTCGATGTCCTTGTGCTCCATGAGCATGGCATAGGGCTCGTAGCCGCCGTTAAGTGCCCGTTCTATGACCTTGGGACTTTCCGCAACGAAGAGTCCGCCCTCAGGCTCGAAATAGTGCAGGAGCTGCGGCTCGGAAAGTGCCGTGAATATCTCAGTTTTCCCCTTATTTTCGGGAGTTATATCAATTACATCTGCCATAATGTCATTCACCGTTTCTTATAAAAAGAGAGCCGAAGACATTCTCTGTCTGCCTGCGGCTCTCTCTAAAACCTTATTTTGTACCGAAGATACGGTCTCCTGCGTCACCAACGCCCGGAACGATGTACTTATCCTCGTTGAGTCTCTCGTCCATTACACCTGCGTATATCTCAACATCAGGGTGAGCAGTCTGAACTGCCTTAACGCCCTCAGGCGAGCAGATGATGCACATGAACTTGATATGCTTTACGCCCAGATTTTTCAGCTCTGTAATAGCTGCAACTGCCGAGTTTCCTGTAGCAAGCATAGGGTCTACGATAATAGCGTCACGCTCCTCGATATCGTCAGGAAGCTTTGAGTAATACTTTATCGGAACCTTTGTCTCAGGATCGCGGAAAAGTCCGATATGTCCTATCTTTGCAGCAGGAACAAGTGTTGTTACACCGTCGATCATTCCAAGTCCTGCACGAAGTATAGGAATGAAAGCAAGCTTTCTTCCCGAAATTATCTTTGTCTTTGCTACAGCAAGAGGAGTTTCAAGCTCTATCTCCTTCAGCGGAAGGTCTCTTGTAGCCTCATAGCATATGAACATTGCTATTTCGGATACCAGTTCGCGGAACTCCTTTGTACCTGTGTTCTTATCTCTCAGAAGAGATATCTTATGCTGTACCAGCGGGTGGTCGATGATGTGTAATTCTGCCATATTTAACAGCCCCTTTCAGTTTTTCTTTTCTATCTCGGTTATAAGGTCGATACGTCTCTGATGACGGCCGCCCTCAAAACCCGTAGTAAGGAATATTTCAGCAAGCTCGCAGGCAAGTCCCTGTCCGAGAGTTCTTGCGCCCATGCACATAATATTTGAATTATTATGAAGGCGTGTGAAGCGTGTAGAGAATGAATCAGCACACAGTGCAGCTCTGATGCCGTTTATCTTGTTTGCGGCAATCGACATACCTATACCTGTTCCGCAGATGAGTATGCCCTTTTCGCAGTTTTCTGCAAGTACTTCATTGCATACCTTTTCTGCCATTACAGGGTAATCGCATGGTTCACCGTCAGTGCCCATGTCCTTGAACTCAAAACCCTTTTCGGAAAGAGCTTCGATAACTGCCTTTTTCATTTCCACACCAGCGTGGTCACAGCCGATAGCTATCATCTTAAACATCTCCATTGTTATTATTTATTTTTTGCTTCCAGATCCTTTTCAGCCTTTACCTTTTGTAAGTAGGATACCTCCAGCTCTTCGGGCTCTGCAAGCTTTCTTGAAACTCCTGCGAGACATACTCCCACAGCACTCTGTAACCTGCCCTGAGGGGGTGCTATGATGAATGCAGGAGAATTATATGCATTATAGAATTCAGCAGCTCCGTCGCCGCAAAGCAGTGCTTCCTTGACATTGAAGGCAAGATACTCCGCAAGTTCGTCACGGGATATTATCTGCTCCTCAGTGACCTGTTCCACACAGTAGCCGTCGCTCTTGTAGGTGCAGGTGTAGACAAGCTCTCCCCTTGCCTTCATAATGGCACATATATGTCCCTTATAGGCAAGATTATTGCAGGCAAGTCCCAGAAGAGTAGATACTCCGCAGCATTTTACTCCAAGACCGAAGCTGAGCGCTTTTACGGCTGCAACGCCTATGCGAAGTCCTGTATACGAACCGGGTCCGTTTGCAGCAGCTATGCCGTCAAGGTCGGAAAGCTCCTTTCCTGCCTGTGCAAGAACGTCCTTGACCATAGGCATTATGACCTGCGAATGTGTCTTTTGGGTATATACTGTGCTCTGAGCAAGGAAAAGCTCAGTCTCAGAATCGAAAAGTGCTGCGGAAGCTGTCTTTCCAGATGTATCAATCCCAAGCAGCAGCAAATCTTCCACCGTCCTCAATTATAATTTCTCTGTCGTTTTCGCCAATGCTGTTTATAGTAACGTAAATAGTATCCTTCGGGAGAAAATCGGCGATATTCTCAGACCACTCCACAGCCGCAACGTTTTCCTCGAAAGGATAATCGTAAAATCCCGTAGACTCAAGGTCGTCCTCGGAGTTTATGCGGTACATATCGAAGTGGTAGAGAGTGATATCCGCTCCGCGGTACTCATTTACGAGGGCAAAGGTGGGCGAAGTAACGCTGTCGCCAAGTCCCATGCCAATGGCAAGACCTCGGGTGAAGGTGGTCTTTCCTGCACCGAGTCCGCCCTTATATGCTATCATATCTCCCGCTTTGAGGAGACTGCCAAGCTTCTGAGCGGCATCAATGGTCTCCTGCGGTGAATGAGTTATTATCTTCATATCAGAAAAGTCCTGTGATACAGCCGTTATTGTCGCAGTCGATATTCAGTGCAGCAGGAGCCTTTGGAAGTCCGGGCATTGTAAGGATATCACCTGTGTAAATTACAACAAATCCAGCACCTGATGAAAGACGTGCGTCACGGACTGTTATCTTGAAGTTCTTAGGCTTTCCTAGGAGATTTGGATTATCGGAAAGTGAATACTGTGTCTTTGCAACACATATTGGAAGATCCCAGAAACCGATGCTCTCGATCTCTTTGATAGCCTTTTCAGCCTGAGGTGTGAATACTACTCCCTCAGCGCGGTATATCTCCTTAGCTATCTTCTCTACCTTATCCTTGATAGTAGCGTGAGTATCGTAAATAGGCTTGAACTCGTTATCGCTTACAAGGTCGATAGTCTCGCATACCTTCTGTGCAAGATCCTTTCCGCCTTCGCCGCCCTTTGCAAATACTTCACACATTGATACCTCTACGCCCATATCAGCGCAGAAGCTCTGTACGAATTTAACTTCTTCATCTGTATCTGTAGCAAATCTGTTGATAGCAACAACTACTGGCACATGATACTTATGCATATTCTCGATGTGAGTTCTAAGATTCTCGATGCCCTTTTCAAGAGCCCACATATTTTCCTTTGCAAGATCCTGCTTCTGAACTCCGCCGTTGTATTTAAGAGCCTTTATTGTAGCAACGATAACTACGCATGACGGAGCAAGTCCGCCGATACGGCACTTGATATCAAGGAACTTCTCAGCTCCGAGATCTGAACCGAAGCCTGCCTCAGTTACAACATAGTCGCCAAGCTTCAGCGCAAGCTTTGTAGCTCTCAGAGAGTTACAGCCGTGAGCGATATTTGCAAAAGGTCCGCCGTGGATAAATGCAGGTGTATTTTCCAGAGTCTGTACAAGGTTAGGCTTGAGAGCGTCCTTGAGCAGCGCTGTCATAGCACCTGTGCAGCCTAAGTCCTTAGCGTATACAGGCTCACCGCTGAGATTATATGCAACGAGGATATTTCCAAGTCTTTCCTTTAAGTCTGCAATATCGGAAGCGAGGCAGAGTATTGCCATTACCTCAGATGCAACTGTTATATTGAAGCCGTCCTCACGGGGGATACCGTTAGCCTTGCCGCCAAGTCCGATGAGTATATTTCTGAGAGCACGGTCGTTCATATCCATACAGCGCTTGAACATTATCCTGCGCTGGTCTATCTGTAATACATTGCCCTGCTGGAGATGATTATCTATCATTGCACAGAGCAGATTGTTTGCAGCTGTTATAGCGTGCATATCACCTGTAAAATGGAGGTTGATATCCTCCATAGGAACAACCTGAGCATAGCCGCCGCCTGCTGCTCCGCCCTTCATACCGAAAACAGGTCCGAGAGAAGGCTCTCTCAGGGCAAGCACTGATTTCTTGCCTATCCTGCGCATTGCATCAGCAAGTCCTGTACTGATAGTAGTCTTGCCCTCGCCTGCGGGAGTAGGATTTATAGCTGTAACAAGTATGAGCTTTCCGTCCTCTCTGTCTGCAAGCTTGGAATAAAGAGCCTCTGAAAGCTTAGCCTTGTAATGTCCGTAGGGTTCTATGTCCTCTTCAGCAATGCCGAGATCAGCTGCGATCTCTGTGATACGCTTCATTTCAGCACTCTGAGCTATTTCGATATCAGATAACATTATAGTGTTCCTCCGTGTCATTGTATTAATAGAATTATTATACCACGTTTTTCATATAAATGCAAGGTCTGAGCGAATAATATCTGCAAAAACAAAGAGGACTGCTCCTTGCGGATCAGCCCTCTAAGATTTAAGAAAGAAAAATGTGATAACTTGAAGAATACATCATCCCTTAACGCCGCCAAGTGCAACACCTGCGATGATGTGTTTTGAAAGCAGGAAGTATACAACAAGGAGCGGAATGACTGTAAGAAGAAGTCCAAGATATACAGCACCCATTTCGGTCTTGTATGAGTCACCGTTAAGGAGACTTACCATCATAGGCATTGTATACTTATCCTTATCTGATGAAAGAAGTACCTGTGGCAGGAACAGCTGGTTCCATGAGGCAACGAATGCGAATATTGCCTGTGTAGCCATAGCAGGCTTCATCATCGGGAGAACTATCTGGTTAAAGATCCTGAACTCACCTGCGCCGTCAATTCTTGCTGACTGAAGAATTTCCATAGGAAGTGAAGGGATCATATACTGCCTCATAAAGAACACAACTGTAGGTGCTGCGATAGAAGGAAGTATAAGTGGGAGAAAGCTGTTGAGCCAGCCAATGTTATGCATGAACTGATAGAAACCGATAGATGTTACCTGTGCAGGTATCATAAGTACAGCCATAATAACTGTAAAGAATGGTTTCCTGAGTTTCCAGTCATATGCAACAAGTGCAAAGGCTGTCATAGTTGAGAAATAGATAGTACATAATGTGGAACCGCATGAGATTATAAGAGAGTTTTTAAAACCAAGAAATGGTCTAAAGTCTCTTCCTGCAAAGCAAGCATAGTTTTTAAAGAGGAACTTTGAAGGTATCAGCGACAGAGCGTGGCTCTGGATCTGAGGAGTACTTCTTGTTGCATTTACTATCATGATTATGAAAGGCAGAAGGCTCATTATAGTAAGGAGACCACAGAAAATGTAAGCACAAGTCTTAAATGTAACGTTTTTTGCGTTAACACCTGTTACAGACGCCATTCGTTTACTCCTCCCTTCGCAGCCATTCTGGCCTCTTTCTTTGCTTTTTTGATCTGCTTATTCAGCTTTATCTCTTCCTTATCGCGCATTACGTAGAACAATAGTGCCGAGCAGATAACAATTACAAGCCACATGAGCATACTTGCAGCCGCTGCTCTGTTATAGATATAGCTTCCTGCAAATGCCTGTTTATAAATGAATACACTGGTCGTAAGTGTTGCACTGTCAGGACCACCGTCAAGGAATACCTTAGGTATGTCGTACATATTCAAACCACCTACAAGGCTTGTTACAAGTGTATACAATAAAACTGTCTTTAAGTTAGGTATCGTAATACGGAAGAAGGTCTGAACACCGTTCGCTCCGTCGATCTCTGCTGCTTCGTAAATGTCAGGGCTGATACCAAGTACGCCCGAAACAAGTACGATCATAGTATTTCCGTACCATGTCCAGAACTGGATGAAGGCAACAATAAGTCTTGCCGCTGTACGGCTGTTAGTAAAGAAAAATTCTTTATCCAGAAGGCCTGATGTTACGAGAAGATCGTTCATAGGTCCCTTTGGATAGCTGAAAATTGCTTTAAACAGAATCGCAACTGTTGCAGCTGTAATGATGTTCGGCATATAGAAAACTACTTTAAAGAAACCTTTACCTTTGATCTCATTACTGTGCGAGGTAAACCAGGCAGTCAGCAGAAGTGCAATGGTTATCTGGGGAATAAAGTTCATTACCCAGATAAGGATCGTATTCTTCAGAGATTGTTTAAAGGATTCATTTTCTAATACGTCCTTAAAGTTACGGAAAATATCAGTTGTCAAGAAATGATAACTTTCCTGTATAAGTCCTTTACGATCAGTAAAACCGAGAGTCGCTGTAAATATAGTAGGATACAGCGTAAAAATCAAAAATGCAACAACAAAAGGAATACTAAAGAGATATCCGTATTTTGAATAACTAATACCCTTGAGCTTCGTTTTCAAAGCCGCAAACCTCCTTTTTATTTATAAGCAGTACCGCAGAAGCGGTACTGCTTATAGGGGAAATATTAGTTTACTTTAATTTCAAATGTATCGCCTACAGCCTGCTTGAAGTCCTTGATAGCTGCATCTCTTGACTTAGCTCCGCCTGTGTACTGACGAACCTGATCACGCCAAGCACTGTTGATACCCTCATCGTACTGAGTGAGGTTATCGCCCTTAGCGAATGCGTTAGCCTTCTGATATACTTCAAACATATCCTGACCGCCAAGGATATCAACCTTACCGTCAGACTTAGCCATAACAACATTTGAAGCTACAACGTCCTTAGTTGGGTTAGAAGGATCAAATGTACCGTTAGCCCACTTGTACTGGAGACCGTCCTCAGATGTATCGAGAGTTACCCACTCAATGATCTTACCAACAGCATCCTTGTTCTTTGAATCCTTGTTAGCAATGAGCCATGTACCGCCCCAGAAGAAGCCTACAGGTGGCTGGCAAACTGCCCAGTCGCCGTATGTACCTTCGCCGACCTTTGTACCGCCGCAGTTATCCTTCAGTGAGTAGTTGATGAGCCATGCAGGACCGAAGAAGCCGAGAACAGGCTTTTCACCTTCGCCCTTCATATCTGCGAACCAGCCGTCCTGCCAGTCCTGAGTATCGTTGTGGTATCCGTTATCCTTGAGCTTCTTAGAAAGGTCAAGGAATGCTTCACGCTTAGGATCGATATTAAGAGCACCGTTAACAACCCAACCTGTATCTGAGCTGTTCTCAACTGCGTGCCAGAGGTCACCGTCACCGGAGATGATAGCGATATTCTTCTTCTTGAGGTCCTCAGCGCACTTGAAGAACTGATCCCAGTCGCCTGAACCTGCACCGATCTGCTTCTCTACTTCTGCAACATCGTCTGTACCGAATGCATCCTTAGCTACTGAACGTCTGTAGATGAATGCACCACCTGTAGCCTGGTAACCAAGACCAACTACCTTACCCTCAGGGTTTCTGCCGATCTCTACTGAGTAAGGAGCGATATCAGCTTCCTTGATCTTGTTCTCAACGTCGATACCAAGATCCTCGTATGGGCAAGCAAATCCAGCAGCATCGCCCTTTGTATACTTCAGAACGAAAGCAGCCTCTGCACAGTAGAAGTCAGGAGCGTCATCACCGCCGCCGCTGAGAGCCTGGTCGAGAGATGGCTGATACTGTCCTTCAGTTGTCGGGATCTCTGTAACCTTTAACTCATACTTTTCAGCGAATTCAGGGTGTGTATCGAAGTACATCTTTGTCATGTTGATAACTTCCTTAGTAAAGGACATGAGCTTGATGACTGTCTTACCCTCCTTGGTTGTTGTGCCGCCGCTTGAGCTTTCTTTCTCCTTACCACAGCTTACCATAGCTGAAGAAGCGAGAAGAGCGAGTGCTGAAATGACCGATAATACTCTTGCTTTTTTCATTTTTCTTGACCTCCAAATAAAAAAATGTTTTTTAATATTGTTCAGTCTTACAGACTGAAAAGAACATTATTAACGATAGACTCAAGCATTTCCTGTCTGCCGCTTGAGAGTGAAGCTGTAACCTCTCCCTTTTCGAGAGCATACTTTTCAAGTGATGCGAAATCAGCCTTGCCTGCAATGATGTCTGCACCGATACCTGACTTCCATGAAGAATATCTGTCCTCAACAAACTTGTCGATACGTCCGTCCTCGATGAGCTTGAGAGCTGCTCTGAAGCCGAGTGCGAATGCGTCCATACCAGCGATATAGCTGTAGAAGATATCCTCAGGTGTGAAGCTGCCTCTGCGAGCCTTAGCGTCAAAGTTGAGACCGCCGTTTGTGAAGCCGCCAGCCTTGATAACTTCGTACATACACATTGTTGTGTCGTAGATGTTTGTCGGGAACTGGTCTGTATCCCAGCCGAGGAGCGGATCGCCCTGGTTAGCGTCGATAGAACCGAATACTCCGTTGTCTCTTGATACACGGAGCTCATGCTGGAATGTGTGCTGAGCAAGTGTAGCGTGGTTAGCTTCGATGTTCATCTTGAAATCCTTATCAAGACCGTACTTTCTGAGGAAGCCCAGAACAGTAGCTGTATCAAAGTCATACTGGTGCTTTGTAGGCTCCTTTGGCTTTGGCTCGATGTAGAAATCCCCATTGAAACCGATCGAACGTCCGTACTCAACTGCCATCTTCATAAGACGAGCCATATTGTCGAGTTCAAGACCCATATCAGTGTTGAGAAGTGTTTCATAACCTTCACGGCCGCCCCAGAATACATATCCGTTACCGCCGAGCTTTACTGTAGACTCAAGAGCCTTCTTTATCTGTGCTGCTGAGAATGCGAATACGTCAGCTGATGGTGAAGTACCTGCACCGTGCATAAATCTTGGGTGATCGAAGCACTTAGCTGTACCCCAGAGGCACTTCTTGTCGCCCATTACAGACTTCATATAATCTGTAACGATATCGAGCTGTGCATTTGTTTCCTTTAAGCTGCCGTACTCAGGAGAAAGGTCACGATCGTGGAAGCAGTAGTAATCAATTGAAAGCTTATCCATGATCTCCTTAGCTGCATCTACCTTAGCCTTAGCTCTTGCAGCAGGATCAGCCTGTCCCCATGACTTGTCTGTTGTGCCGCAGCCGAACATATCTGTTCCGTCGCCGCCCATTGTGTGCCACCATGAAAGAGCAAACTTGAGGTGGTCGCGCATCTTCTTGCCATTGATGATCTCATCGGGATTGTAGTACTTGAATGAGAGAGGGTCTGTACTGTCCTTGCCCTTATACTCGATCTTACCGATATTCTTGAAAAATTCCATTTTATCCTCCATTAGACATTTATTTTCAGAGTAGTGCATTTCTTTCCGTTAAGCTCTTCACTTAAACGGTCGGGCTGCGATGTTCCTGCGTAGAGGGTGAATTCGCTGCCTTCCTTTATCCATTCTCCATTGTCGTTTACAGCCATGAAGGCTCTTTCGGGGAGAGTGACCTGTACGGTCTTGCTCTCGCCAACTTCAAGAGCAACCCTCTTGAAACCGCAAAGACTATGGTTGGGAACTGCGTTCTCCGAATAACCTTTAATATAAAACTGGACAACGTCCTCTGTTGCACGGCTGCCTGTATTCGTGATCTTTACAGAAGCTACGCCGTCTTTAAAGGACAGCTCCGAACATTCTGTTTCGGAGTAAGTAAGTCCGAAGCCGAAAGGATAAAGTATATTATCCTTGGCATATCTGTAAGTACGGTCCTTCATGCTGTAATCCGAGAAATCGGGCAGCTTTGAAGCGTCCTCATAGAATGTAACGGGAAGTTTACCCGAAGGTGATACCTTGCCGAAAAGTATATTCGCAAGTGCTCTTCCTCCAAGCTGACCGGGATACCACGCATGAATGAGCGCGTCGCAGTCGGCTTCCACATTTATCGCACTGCCTGCGGCAGTTACTATGATGACGGGCTTTCCTACAGCCATTACCGTCTTAACAAGCTTTCTCTGTGACTCGGGAAGTCTGAGGTCGATCTTGTCGCCTGAGGAGAATTCGTTTCCTGTATCTCCCTCTTCACCTTCGATAGTTGCATCAAGACCTACGCAAAGAACGACTACATCTGAGTGTTCTGCGATTATCTCAGCCTCGGCGAGTCTGTCGTCGGGGAGAGCGAGAGCCATGCATCTGTCCTTGTAGAGGTGGCTTCCCTCGGAGAAAAGAACTCTGCCGTCGAATGCTTCACGGATTCCATCAAGGAATGTGATGTATTCATCAGCTCTGCCGTTGTAGTTGCCCTCAAGTGCGGGAACGCTGTCGGCATTAGGTCCGATAACTCCGATAGTCTTGTATTTGCTGCCGTCCAGCGGCAAAATACCATTGTTTTTCAGGAGCACCATTGAACGTTCCGAACATTTAAGCGAGAACGCCTTGTGCTCGTCACAGGATACGATATCGTAATCAAGATCATCGTATTCTGTAGACTTGTCAAACATACCAAGTCTTACTCTTGTTCTCATAAGCTTTACGCAGGACTCTCTGAGATCATTCTCATTTATAAGTCCTTCATTGAAAGCACTGAGAAGGTGGAGATATGTATTACCGCAGTTGAGATTACAGCCTGTCTTTAATGCCAGTGCAGCAGACTCGGGAGCGGTCTTTGTCACACCGTGATTTGTGTGGAAATCTCTTATTGCCCAGCAGTCTGATACGAAGTGTCCGTCAAAGCCCCATTCGTCAAGCTTGCCCATAAGGAACTTGCTTGCACAGGCAGGCTCACCGTTTACACGGTTGTAAGCGCCCATGACACTTTCTACCTTAGCCTCTTTTACGAGAGCTTCAAAAGCTGCTGTATAGGTTTCTGTCATATCCTTCATGTTCGACTTTGCGTCAAACTCATGTCTTGTAGCCTCAGGACCGCTGTGTACTGCAAAATGCTTTGCACAGGCAGCTACTCTGAGGACCTTTCCGTCGCCCTGAAGTCCCTTTGTATAAGCAACTCCCAGACGAGTTGTAAGGAACGGATCTTCTCCGTAGGTCTCCTGACCTCTTCCCCATCTCGGATCGCGGAATATATTGATATTCGGCGACCAGAGCGTGAGTCCTTTGTATATGTCACGATCTTCGTGAGCGGAATATTCATTATACTTTGCTCGTGCTTCAACAGAAGTTATTTCTCCGGCCTTCTGTACAGCTTCATCATCAAACATTGCCGCAAGACCTATAGTCTGTGGGAACATAGTAGCTGTTCCTGCTCTTGCTACACCGTGAAGTCCTTCGCTCCACCAGTTGTAAGCAGGTATCCCCAGTCTCTCCACGCTTGGAGCGTCATACTTGAGCTGCTCTGCCTGTTCCTCTACTGACAATCTGTCTGTAAGATCTTCGGCTCTCTCAAGTGCGGACAATGCTTCGTCCCTGTACTTTTCCATAAGCATTCCCCTTTCAATCAATCAAATTTTACTTACAAATTCCTCTATGACCTTTTCTGTTGCCCAGTCGGTCGTACTGAGCTCCCATTTTTCCGTTATTGATGCTGTCTCACCGGGCTGATAAGCTCTCAGCTCGCCGAGGAGCTCACATTCAAGGAAAATGGCGTTTGTGTAAGTTTCAAAGTTACAGCAAAAATCAGGATATTCTGTCTTAGTATACTCATCGAAGCACATTCTGAAAATGTTCTTTCCATTTATATACAATATCTGCTTTCCCGTAACATTAAAACCAGCCTTGAAAGGTTTCTTGATCTTGGGATCCTGTTTAAGCAGAACGTACTTATCGGTTAGTGTGAATCTTTCGTCTTTTACATCTGAATAGCTCCACAGCGACATAGTTCTGTTTGGCAGGAAACCTTTGTCATCTCTGCAAAGAGGAATGATCTCGGTTCCGCCCACCGCAAGTCCTGTTACGGACCAAGGCGCAAACTCCGCAGGCTTATCAGAGCAATTAGTGATCTTGTTTTCAATGGTTACCGAGTTGCTTTCGTCCATCTTAATGATCAATTGGAACTGCTTGCCAAATACAGTTTTCGGAGGCGTAAGAGTGAGTGTGCCATTATCAAAAATTGCTTCGACTTTTGAATTGTCAGGGAGATAAGTTTCAGGCATGACTTCCGGAGCACTCCATAATCTGTGTCCGCCGTATGCATACCATACGCCGTAGCCGTTGTTTATCTCATAGAAATTCCTGTCAACGTCCTCAAACAGAACGTTTTCCCCGTCGGTAAAACCGAAAAAAACTATTCTCGGACCTACTTCAATAGTAGCGATAAGCTTTATTTCGCCATTATCAAGGCACAGACACTTTCCATAGTTTTTATAATCAGTTTCGTAGCATTTTATTGACATTACACATCACCTTTCGTTTGCTCTATTGCTATTATATAACACTCCGTCAATTTATACTAATCAATTATTGCGGCTGTTTAATCAAGAATTGCTAAGATTGCACAAATTCTTTAAATCCCCTTTACAAATATTATCGTAATGGTGTATAATTGCTATAGAAACCACGGGAAATTATGAACATTGACATATAATTCACAACAATTTTTGGTCAAGGAGGCTAATCATGATTAAAAATCTATCGGGCGATTATGAGACTGTTGAGTACGAAAATCAGCGTTTCGTAATGCTTTATGACAATGATGAAATCGAGGAATATCCTACTCACTGGCATAACGCCGTAGAAATCATCATCCCCTTGCATAACGGGTTCACCGTAACATCAGGCGGCGTAGATTATCATTTAAATGAAAAGGAGATAATCATTATCCCCCCCGGCGAGCTCCATTCGATGCCCGCACAGGAAGGACGAAGGATAATATTCCAGTGCAATAACAGTATACTCAGCGATGTACCTGCTCTTGAAGCTATAGTACCTGTTTTTTCATCAGCTTTCCATATCACACCTGATGTCAGCAAGGAACTGTATATTCTTTCGCGCAAAAGTATACTCGATATTTACTCCGAATACTATTCAAAATCTTCACTTGCAGATGTCAAGATCTACATATACTTAATAAAAATGCTTACTGCTGTCAGAGAATATCAGCTCACACAGGCTGCCGATATATTCGCAAATGACGCTACAGGACGCGATGATACGAAAAAATTCGGTATGGTCATGAAGTACATAAATCAGAACTATATGTACGAGATACCTCTCGAAAAGATCGCTTCTATCGCAGGTTACAGCAAATATCATTTCTCCCGTATTTTCAAGAAATATAACCACGTTTCGTATATCCAGTATATCAACAGCAAGCGAATAAAAGCTGCCGAGCGTCTGCTCATTGATCCAAATCTTTCGGTAACAGAAGTTGCTATGAGAGCAGGATTTGCAAGCCTTACCACATTCAATCGTGCTTTCAAAAAGGCTAAGAACTGCACTCCTACTGAATTCAAGACGCTTTATAAGATATCTGACCATAATTAATGCAAAAGCTGCGGTTTATCCGCAGCTTTTTGTGCATACAAAGCCGAAGGGCGGTACTTTATGTACCGCCCTTGACTAATGTATAATGGAAAGAAATTTACAATTTCATTCACCAATTATTGCTTATTGTATGTTACCCACTGATAACGTGCAACAAGAGGTGTTCTGCCGTTGAACGGCTTGAGCCAGTCATCAACTGTAAGGCCCGGCCATGCATTCATCATGATCTTGCCTGCTGTACGAGGTATATTCTGTGTAGCTGTATGTACAGGCTTTCCGTCGATATACCATGTGATGTGGTCAGGCTGCCAGTCAAATCCATAGGTATGGAATTCCTGTGATGCATCAAATCCGAGGTCGATCATCTTTTCGTGGTTGCCCTGACCATTTGTGTAATAGTTGAGCTGAACCTTAGTTGTGTCCTTACCGAGGATCTCGATGTCTATCTCGTCCCAAGGATTCTTGTCAGACTCGCCTGTATAAGTGAAGAACGAAGATACAACACCATCATTCTTTATTGCCTGCATTGATGTCTCATAGTAGCCGTAGTGATAGAAGTTATTTGTACGGAACTCACCGCCCGAATAGCGTGGATTCCAGTTTGGATTTTTGTCATCTGTCCACTTCTGGTCTATGCTGAGCTCAAGGAGACCATTCTTAATAACTGCATTGCGCTCATACCACCAGCAATCAAAAGGCTTATCGTTTGTCCAGCCGTTAGATGCAAAGAAGTCGCCGCCCTTTCCTGTACGGAAATCAGATACCATTGTTGCGCGAGTGTTCATAGGTGTGCCCTTGTCAGGGAACGGGAGATTTACACTCGGAACAGTTGTTGTAGTGGTGGTAGTTGTTGTGCTTGTTGTAGTTGTAGTTGTGGTAGTTTTGCTTGTAGTAGTTGTTGTGGCAGTAGTCGTTGTTGTAGTTGTTGCAGGCTGAGTAGTAGTTGTAACTACAGGCTGAGCAGCATATGACTCAGGGAGATTTACCAGTCCGAGAAGGTACTTCTGGATAGAAACAGCATCATTTCCTGTAAGGTTTGTGCCGTTCTCGTAAACATCAGCATTCGCAACGCCCTGTGCTGTTATATGGTCTGTGCTTGAACCGTTAACACCGTACTTGTTCGGATTAGCAAGTGACTGCATTACAAGTACAACATCAGACATATCAACATCGCCATCGCAGTTAGCATCGCCCCACTTTGTTACGCCCGAAGGAGTCGGAGGTGTTACTACAGGCTGCTGTGAAGCTGCTGCACCGTCTGTAAGTGTGAGCAGATATGTAAGAGGAGAATTCCAGTAAATGGTTATCTCGTTTGTTGAATAGCTTTCGCTGTTGTCGATATAGCACTTATATGCAGGTGAATCTGCACAGTAAGCCTTTGCAGCACTGTCCTCAAGTGATGAGTTTACGCCGCCGACCAGCATACCCTTCATAGCCTCGCCTGCTGCAACAGAAGGTCTGTGGTGAGGATTCTGAGGTGATACTGTGCCGTAGCCTGTCATAAAGCTTGTTCCGAGCGGATTTGTTCCGAGGAGATAGTCGAGCTGTCCGTCAGCAGCATTGAGATATGCTGTATCGCCTGTGAGCTGATATGCAAGTCCGAGAATGATACCTGCATTTGCCACTGTCATATTGCTGCCCCAGTTGAACTTTGAAAGTGCTACGCCGTAGCCTGAATTCTTAGCGACCTTTACGAAGCTGTCAGCCTGAGAAAGTATCTCTTCCTTAGCGTTTCTGTATACAGCTGAATTAATGTCGGGATCCTTCATTGTAAGGATAGCGATATTACCATAGTCGCCTACTGTTGACCAGTCAAGTCCGCTGCGTGCACCGCTTATATCGCTGATGTACTTGCTGTCGCCTGTTGCGCGGTACATCTGGATAGCTGCCCAATAGCGCTCGTCCTTGTCGGTCAAGTCGCCGTAATCACCTGTAACTATATCAGCAGGATTCTTGAAATTGAAATTAGGATTCTGCTGGAGATAGTCCCAAGACTTCTTTGCACGATCGAGACAGTCAGCAGCAAATGTGCTGTCAACGTCCTTGTAGAACTCATATGCAAGTGCCATGGAAGCACAGAAATCAGCAGTTGCTGTTGAAGAAACAGGAGTTACTATAAGCTCGCCTGTTTCCTTTTCAGGCATTACAAATCCGGGGAAGTTAGCGCAGCTTACCTTGTGATAAACACCGCCGTCGCTTCTCTGCATCTTCTTCATCCATTCAAGCTCGAAACGTGCTTCATCAAGGATATCAGCAACACCGTTTCCGCTCTCGGGGATACCGATACTGTCGCTGTAAAGTGAAGGCGCAGCACCGTATGCGTAAAGGAGGTCAGCTACAGCCTTTGCAGCAGGAACTACATATCTGCCGTAGTCGCCAGCATCGTGCCAGCCGCCCGAAACGTCGATCTTGTCGCTTGTTCCGTAAACTGTTGCCAGAGATGTGTGACAAGCAGCATGGCTGAACTTGCCGCCCTCTACAGCAACGCCGCATCGCTGTAAATATAGCATCTTTACAGAATCATCAAGGAGATTTCTGTAAACATTGTCACCGATAGCGAAAGTATATGAATTGTCAAGGCCTGCGCACTTTATATAATAATTACCGGCAGCAGTTACCTTTGAGAAATCGCCCTTATAGTTTGTCTCATTTGCACCTGTATTGCTTACAGGCCCTTCAAGCTGTCCTGTGTAAACGCTTACATTCGTATCAGCATTTACGACCTCAAATGTACCTGCTGATGTAACGTTTCTGAATACAGCGATCTTAGGAGCATTTGTCCTGTAGCCAACCTGATTTATATTTATGTCAGGCTCGTAAGCCTTGTCAGCTGAATAGTCAACATTGCTGTCATCAACAAGTTCGAGTGAAACGTTGTCAAGATAGATAGTATGCTCGCCAAGCTCGGGATCCTTCTCCTGCAATCCGCAGTTGAAGCACATCTTCGCCATGATATCTGTATCTTCCTTCATGGTGAACTCATAATCTATTGTCTGCGGAGTAGATGTTACCTGGATACCCTTCCATGTATATGCCTGGTATTTGCCGCCGTTCTGCTGTATCATACCCTCTACGTAACGATCAACTGTACTTGATATATCGTACTTTAAACGATAAACACCATTCTTATAAAGCGGAATGATATCATAGTTGAGCTGAACAGCATAGTTGAGCTTGCCGACAGATGTTATCTTCAGTGCAAGCTGTCCGTCCTCGGTAGTAAGTGTACATTTGCCGCCGCTTTCTTTGTAAGTGCCCCAACCGGATGTACCTGTTTCAAATGTCGAGTTCTTGATGATGTTTCCTGCAGCTGAAGCCGGAGCCGAAACAACAGGAAGAGCTGATGCCATGATCGTGCAGGCAGCAAAAACCGCTGCACATCTTCTGAAATTGTGCTTTTTCATTACATTCCCTCTCATTCCGTGACATTAGTCACAATTTATACACTAATTGTAACAAAACGTGCAGGCAAATACAATAACAAATCGAGCACGTTATGTAACATTTTGTGCTTTTTTGCGGTATTCAGACGGAGTAAATCCTGTCTGCTCCTTGAACTGCCTTGCAAAGTGAACATAACTATGGTATCCGCTGCTTGTTGAAATGTCGGTTATGTTCATGTTGGTAGTCGAGAGAAGCATCTTCGCATAGCTGACTCTGCTCTTTACAAGGTCTTCGATAAAGGTCATGCCAAAGTGCTTTTTATAAGCGTGCTGAAAAGCCGAACGGCTCATGCGGACTTCGTGTGCTGTGCTGTCCACACTGCGCTGTTCATAAGGTCTGCTATATATCTTATTGCGCACAGTTGATATAAGTTCAAACTGTGAGCTTCTTCTGCCTGATGTACTGTTTAGTGTTTTTTCACGTATCTTAATAAACATCAGACGCATAAATAACTCTGCGGATTCTATTTTGCAGTAATTGTCGGAATACTTCTCATAAGCTATGGATTTTACGCAATAGCTGAGAAATTCCAGCGGCATTGTCACAGGTGTCTCAAGCGGTATGCCCATTTTAAGGAACTCTTCTTCCTCTCCTGCATCGTCGAAATCAAAATGTACCCAGTCATTCTCAAAAACGTTCAGCGGTACACAGCGGTAACGCTGAGGTCTGCCCTTTGGATAGATAAAGACCGAGCCCGCAGGTGTAGTTATCTCTTTGCCGTCGATCTCGAAAACAGCAGGGGTACGAACAAGAAGAAGCAGATAGTCACCGCTCCCGTCGGGTCTGTCAATAAAAAAGTCTGCGTCATGGCAGTGGTCGAAGCCAACATTGTTGATTATCATTCAGCATTCTCCATTCTTAAAAATAACGTTTTAATGACAAATCCACATTGAAAAAACAAGAAAAATCATATTCATTGTGGTGATTATAACATTTTCAAGCCTGGAATTATATTATTTTAGTGTCATATTTGGCAATTTTATGATATCTGCATAAAATGTTATCCCCCGCAAAATGCGAGGGATAAGCCATTTTAATGGTTTTCTTTTGTAAAATCCGGGAATTTATATCGCTTTTTGTACTCTTTCGGAGTAACTCCCAGATACTTCTTGAATATCTTGATAAAATAGCTCTGTGAGCTGAATCCAAGAAGATTGCTTATCTCAGAGTCGGTATACTCGGAGAATGTCAGCAGATTTGCTGCTTCCTCAGCCTTAGTCTTGCTTACATAATTGCTGAACGCGATACCCGTCTCTGCTTTGAACAGTCTCGAAAGATAAGCAGGACTGATCTTGAGATAATCCGCTGCATCTTCTATCATTATCTTACCATGCAGATGGTCGCTGATAAAATCCAGCGCACGTACTATCTGCTTTGAATAGATACCACTGTTGCGAACTCTTCTCATATGTCGGGTATAGCCTTCGATCATTTCCTGATGCACCTGATGAACCTCCGCCTCGGTACGGCATTCATCAGCCTTCATAATATAAATATCGCTGAGATTGTAAGCCTCTTCAAGCGTCATTCCGCTGTTGATACAGAAACGAGCTATAAGCGCAGCCGAAATGCTGAAATGATATTTCAGATTTCTGAGCGGATCTTTGCTGAGCACACCATAGCCTTCGCTGCAAAGCGGAGTTGCAAAAACTTTTACAAGCTCGATATTGCCTGAGCAGATGCTCTCATAGCAAGCTATCTCCCTGTCAAACGGGGCGTGCTCAAAGCCTTCTTCGCGCTTTAGGAAGAGATGTGAGGAAATGTACTTTTCGGTATAATCACTCATGTATTTCACCTCTCATATTAATTACTTTACCTTATTATACCATTTATTTATGAATTATTCAACATCTTTATATGTCTTAAATCAAGTCCGCCATACATTTTGTGCACAGCGGACTCGATCATGAAAAGAGGTCGATCATTCAACTGTTTTGCGGAAGAAATACGCAGACACATAACATAATGCATTACATATCTCTGCCAATGTGTTTGCCCTGAGGAACAAACCTGTAGGAGCTGCCCCTGTGAGAAATAAGATTAGTAAAGTAGTTAGAATGAGTCTTGAGATCCATCATCTCGGGCTTCATGTTACTGTATGCAATTTCATCAGGACCGTCAGCCGCAAAGACGCGTTCCTGGCGCTTTTTTAGTCCGAGGCTGTCAGTTTCCCCGGTAAGAGTTTTCATGCCTTTAAAGTTATCGCCTGAAAGCGGCATTATCGCCGCAGCAGGAATAAACGAAGCCGCAGATGTTATGAGCGAAAGAAATTCTTTTTTCATAAGTCTGCCCCCATTATTTAATTTTTATTCACCCTTCTTGTGTGCATTTTAGATAAAAACGATGTAAAATGCACGCCTCTTTTTTATATTACTTAAATTATAATGATACACCGCAATATCTTATACTAAAATTATGACAAAAATGGTAATATTTCTACTCAAAATATTAATTTTTTGTTAACAGTATTGACGTTTAGTCATTTAACTATTGATATTTAATAATTTCGTCATATTTTACACCTTATCTTTAAAATTTGAGTTGTTATATCCGATAAAATAATGTATTATAAAAATGTATATACATTTTTGCCTGCAATAAAATTTCGTGCACTTATCGAGCAATTTTTAGTGACTTTTAATAATCACAACAATAAACGACTTGCTTTTTTGTGATTTGGATTTTATAATCAACTCAGATATATATTGAGGTGACTTAGTTCCATATCAAAAATACTGAAATTATTATTTTTTAAGTGACATGAGGAGTGATTTAAGTGGATTTAAGAAAATTCAAAAGGATTTTAAGCACAGGTACAGCTCTTTTATTAACTGCCGCAGCTGTTCCCTTTTCAGCAAGTGCCGCTGATGATCAGATAAAGGGTACGATCAACGGGTACACATATGAAATGTGGAACGGTAATTTTTCGGGCGACATTTCGATGACACCTACCGAAGACGGTTTCGAGTGTTCATGGGACGGTATTCAGGACTGTCTTTTCAACAGAGGTTATGAATATAACAAAAACCCAAAGACTTATAAGCAGTTAAAATCTGATATCATAGTGGATTACGACTTTGAGTACTCGCCGAACGGCAATTCTTTCTTCGGAGTATACGGCTGGACACTTAATCCTATGGCTGAATTCTATATAGTCGAAGGCTGGACCAGCTGGAGACCGCCGGGAAGTGATCTGACGCCTTTAGGTACCGTTACTTCCGACGGAAACGTATACGATATCTATAAATATATGCGTTATAATCAGCCGTCGATCTGGGGTACGTCATCATTCCCGTCATATTATAATGTACGGAAGAAGAGTTCGAGCAAAGATGGCGTTACGCAGGATCTGCACGGCAGTGTAAACGTTACCAGACATTTTAATGCATGGTCAAATTTAGGATTTGATGTATCGGGAACTATTTACAATGTTACTTTCAACATTGATTGTTATAGCTCCAGCGGTTCGGCAAATGTAAGAAAAGTACAGATCACGCCAAAACCAACTATGCCTGCTCCTTTAAAGCCTGACTCGAACGGATATTACATAAAGTCCAAATTTGATAATGGTCAGCTTACTAAATGGAACAAAAAAGGTATTTCCTATTATCAGATATTAAATGATGTTATGTCAAGAGGAAGATCTTTATTTGTCAGTCATCGCAGCTGCTCGTCGGACGGTCTCGTTTATGACCTTGATCCTAATACTTTCAAGCCGAATACCAAATACAGTATCGGTGCTTCCATGATGCAGTCTTCCCTTGACAATTCCACTTTCCGTATCACACTGGAGTACACGGACAAGAACGGTATATTGCAGAATGACCTTATTACTGCTGTAAACGGAAAGCAGTTGGAATGGACAGATATTTCCAATCTCTCATATACGATACCTGACGGTGCAATTGATCTGAAGCTTGTTTTCACCACCGATGACAATGAGGAATTCTATTTAGATGATTTCTATGTAGGTGATGACGGTACAAAACCTTTAGCGGTCGACCTTGAAGGTACTAAGAATGAAGTTATCATTCAGGGCGATATCAACAATGACGGTGTTGTTGATATATATGATATGCCTGCAATGAGAAGAGTCCTTATCAGTATTTTATCATACGGAGTCAAGCCGACTATAAATGCTGACCTTAACGGCGACGGTGATGTAAATATCGCTGATCTGGTAATGCTCCATAAGTACCTGCGCGGAGTTGTAAAGGAATTCAAACAGCCCGTGACAACAACAACAACAACAACAACTACTACTACTACTACTACTACTGCTGCTACAGAAACAACAGTCATATCTGAAGCTACTACAGTGGATACTACTTCTGCTGCCGCGGCTTCGGAGGCAACTACAGAAACTACAGCAACAATAAATACCACAGAAGTAACTACAGAAGAAACAAGCAAGACTACAACCATAGTAACTACAACAGCAGAAACGGAGACAACTGCTTCTGAACCTACTACTGTGGGAACTACTACAGAAAAGCCTTCGACCACAACAAAGGTCTATGTGAAATACAACGCACAGATAAGACAGGATATGCCAACTAATGTTCCGAGCAATGCTCAGAAGTCAAGCAAATGCAAGGTCGAGAAAAAGACCTATACCTGCAAATTCACAGGCGGAACAAAGTCCTGCAATGTTATCCTGCCACCTGACTATGACTCAAATAAAGAATACCCTGTAATGTACGTTCTTCACGGCATAGGCGGTGATGAAAACAGTATGCTGAATGGTATGGGAGTTCAGGAGCTTCTCACAGGTCTTACTGCAAACGGTGAGGCTGAGGATATGATAATCGTTCTGCCAAGCCAGTATACAAGCAAGGACGGTAACGGCAGCTTCGGTATCAATCAGGAGACCTGCGCAGCTTATGATAATTTCCTCTATGATATCTCCGACAGCCTTATACCTTTTATCGAAGAAAACTATCCCGTAAAAACAGGCAGAGAGAACCGTGCTATCACAGGTTTCTCAATGGGCGGTCGTGAAGCTATCTACATAGGTCTTATGCGTCCCGATCTTTTCGGATATGTTGGCGGTGCTTGTCCTGCACCGGGCATAACTCCCGGTAAGGATATGTTCATGGAGCACCCCGGCTGTATGACAGAAAGTGAGATGAAGTTCAGCGATGTCGGTCCTGAGCCTGCTGTATTCATGATAACAGGCGGCACAAACGACTCGGTTGTCGGTACATTCCCACAGGAGTACAGCGACATTCTCACAAAGAACGGTGTCGACCACGTTTACCAGTCTATCCCGGGCGGCGGACACGACGGCGGTTCAGTAAAGCCCCACCTCTATACCTTTATGAGATACGCTTTCAAATAACATAAAAACAATACTCATACATATATTTTGCCCCTAAGTGATATGCTGTCACTTAGGGGCATTGTTTTATCATATTGATTTGAGCCGTTAGCTATTAGCAGTTAGCCCATTGTAGGTGCGGCGAAGCCGCTTCCTAATGGCTAAAGGCTAAATGCTTCATAATTTAACGGAAAACCCGTTAAATTCCGATCAACATTAATAATTATTGTATCACAGTACCAAAGCTATAAGTTCTGTTTTGTTATATTACGAGGTCTGCATTTTCAGTTGGGCGGTACTTTTCCGCGTAGAAACGCTCCGCAGGGAAATAACGCTCCTCATACTTTCTGCGGATATCCGTTTCATCTCCGATATATCCGTCTCTGAGAAGCACTCTGCTGAGCCTTTCTTTTTCGGGTACATCAACATATATCACATAGTCGAATGCACCTTTAAGCTCTTCACGCTGCAAGAATATCCCCTCAGTAATGACGATGCTGCCATTTGTTATGCTCCTCATATCCGTGATGTAGCTGTCATTATCCTTGTCGTAAAGCTCCACAGGAGGCACTTCCATGCTTTCACGCAAAGGCTTAACGACTGCACTGAGGAAATAATCATACCGCCACTGCAAATAGTAATACTGCTCCCACTGAGGATAGTCATCATTATATCTGACAGACTTCGTGTGGATAAAATCATCAACATGAAAGGCCTCGGTATTTATGCCCTCGGCTTCAAGAAGTCTGCTCACTTCATCTGCAACTGTGCTCTTGCCTGCTCCGCCAAGACCGTCTATGCCGACTAACAGTGTTTTTCCTTTTGTATAGTGCTTCTTCAAATCTTTTACGATCATTTCCGCGCTCATAAATTTCTCCTTTAACAAAAACGGAAGTACCACCGAAATGATACTTCCATATTAATTATTCACTTACTGCAATTACTGCTTTTTTAAGTTCAACAAGATCAAATACATCAACTGTTCCGTCCTTGTTCATATCAGAAGCAAGATACTGCCTCTTGGTGAACTTCTCGGACTTATTGAGGATATAATCCTGAAGTAAAACGATATCCGAAACACTCAGCTTTCCGTCATCGCTGAGGTCTCCCATAACACCGCTGTATATGTCGCTGCTTATTACAAAATCACTTGATACCAGCGTATATGCCTGTCCGCTCGTATCCTCAGCAACTATCTTGTAGGTATACTCACCTTCATAAAGCGCATTGAATACGATATTCTTATCAAAGTAAGATGAAAGATCGTATTTTACATCATTCGGAGCAGCTTCCGCACACTGGCTTGTTGCTTCACCGTTTCGGAAATAAACACCACCGCTTACTTTGGTTATTTTAAGGTTAGAAGTTATAACGCCTTTTATTGAGAATGGCTTGCCGATCTCAACAGTTCCCTCGGGAGCTGTCTGATTCTCGATCTTCATGCCTGACTTTATCTCTTCCTTGCGCTGCATATAGTCCATTGAGGCATAACCCTTGACTCCGTTATACTCAACGTGTGCCCACTGTCCGTCGCCCTTAGTTACTGTAAACTCAGCATTTGCAGGTATCTGACCGATAACAGATGTATTAGTACCGTGTCCAGAACGGATATTGAGATATGTAACTACATTTTTTGTGGTATAAAGTCCTGCATGATCATCAGAGCAGCCACATTCAGCAGCAGGAGTATTGCTTGGCTGCGAGCTGCTTCCGCCTGTATTATCAGAAAATACAAAGTAGCTCAGCGGATCATAGTATGTACGTGTAGGGAAAGCTCCGAGAAGCTTGTCACAGACTCCGAAATGGAGATGATTTCCCGAGGACTGTCCTGTGCTTCCTACTTTAGCAATAACATCGCCCTGTTTTACCTTAGCTCCTGCGGAAACATTCATCTGTGAAGCATGAGCGTAGAAGGTATATACTCCCAGATCGGAATGATAAAGTATTACCATATATCCGTAAGCGTCCTTCCAGTCAGCCGAAATGACCTCACCGCCGTAAGCTGCATAGATATTGCTGCCGCCTGCCGCTTCGATATCGATCGCGTTATGATGATCCGAAGTATCATAGGTGTTTCGTGCAGGGTCAAAATAAGTGGTTATATTCTTATACTTTGCTTCTGTCGGCCATACAGCATATACCGCAGCCTTTGCGTTCAGTGTGGGAACGCATATGGAAACAGTAAAAATTACAGCTATAGATAAGAGGAAAGCAGCTGCTCTCCTTATTAAACTCTTCATGATATTTTCTCCTTTTGCAGTAAAAAAATAATATGACAATACATATATTACCATATTTTCAATAAAAAGTCAATCCAAATCCGTAACTTTCACCAAAGGAGACCTGAAAAAGCCTTTCATACGGTGCATAATGAACGAAAGAAATTTTTTCGTCTTTTTTGTTTTTAATACTTTCAAGTACATAAAACACTTCCTGAACGGGAAATATAACAATAATATTCAGCACTACTTGACAGCTTCAATAAAAAAGAGTACAATAAAGTTGTCAGTACAAACTAACTAAAGGAGCTGAATTACATGGTAAAGACAATAATCAAAGTTGAAGGCATGATGTGCGGAATGTGCGAAGCTCACGTAAATGATGCTGTCCGCGCCGCAGTTAACGCCAAAAAGGTCAATTCCTCTCACAGCAAGGGCGAAACAGAAATAATCTCTGAGGAAGAGCTCGATAAAGCATTGCTGAAAGAAACCGTTGAAAAATCAGGCTATAAGGTGCTCGGCATAACCTCAGAGCCATACGAGAAAAAAGGATTATTCCGCAGATGAGTTAAAAGCGAGCTGCCTTTAATCGTGGTACTCATATAGAAGTTTATATTAATTTATCGGGGGAACCCTTTCTGAGGAAAGGTTCCTCTGACGGAGGCGCGCCCCTCTGTCACTGCGTGACATCTCCCCGCACTGCGGGGAGTCACCCCCGAACCCCTTTCCAAAGACTTTTATCTGATTTTTTTCCAGATAGGGCGCGTACAAGTAATAAGAAAGACCTGTAATGTACAGGTCGCGCTCTATCTGGAAAAAAATAAAAACAGAAGTTTTCGGGAGAGAGTTTGAGAGAAGCCCCTTTTTCAAAAGGGGCTTCTCTCAATAATCAGTATAAAAGTTTCTGTATATGTATCACGGTTAAAGGCAGCTCTCTTTTCAGCTATCTCATACCGGCAGGGAGACATAGAATGTATTATAGCAGTTCTCGCTTTCTGCCCATATTTTTCCATTATGCTCGCTTACTATGCTTTCAGCGATAGACAGTCCCAGACCATAGCTCTGACCGTCGTTTCTTGACTGATCCACACGGTAAAAACGCTTGAAAATATTCTCACAGTCCTCCTTTGTAAGCGAAGTTCCCAGACCTGTCACCGACAATAAACAATTTGCCGACTGACGTTTCAGCTTTACTGTGACCTTATCAGCAGGATCAGAATATTTAAGCGCATTGTCAAGAAGTATATTTATGACCTGTCTGAGCTTTTCCTTGTCGCCTTCCACTTTGATATTCTCATCAATATCCGTTGAAAGCTCCATTTCATTCTCATAAAACAGCGGTTCAAATGGCAGTATACTGTCATTTATGAGCTTACTGCAATCAACTGTGGTGAATTTCTGCGGTGCTCTGTTACTGTTATTATCCAGCCTTGCAAGTTCAAGCAGGCTTTCTATCAATCCTCTCATGCGCTTTGACGTTGAGAGGATATTTTTTGTAAAGTTGTCCATGTCGCTTTCTGCGTAGGTCTTATCGGTCATCATCTCAGCATTCGTCATAATTACTGTAAGTGGAGTTTTCAGCTCGTGGGAAGCATCTGCTATGAACTGCTTCTGCTCATTCCACGTCTTTTCAACAGGCTTTGTTACCCATTTTGCCAGCAGCAGACTTATGATAAAAAATACTACATAGCCTATCAGACCTATTATGACCGAGTTCCTGATAAGTCCCCTTATCATGGCTTTTTCACTTGATATATCAGCAAATACTATGGCTTTCATAGGACCGTTTTCATTCTTAATATATCTCAGGTCATAGTCGGGAAGTATGCCCGTATTCTTTGAACTTTCTTCCGCAGCGTCAACAAGTTTCTGAAGCAGCTCTTTATCCGTAAGATCGTAATAGCCGCCGCCAAAAGCTGTCAGCTCACCGTCCTTGGCTATATGTACCGTAAAAAACGGCAGACGTATATTGTCGGGCATATTGTCAGGCTTGTGCATAGGTTCTGTAGCAGGCGGACGAAATGCCTGAGTGCGCATCATCTGTATGCTTTCACGCGCGATATTCTGCTTTGTGAAGTGCAGCACAAGTCCGAATATAACAATAAAAAGCACAGTAACGATGCTCATTATTACCGCTATGAACTTTATCCTCAGTCGTTTCAGCATTTCGTGTCACACTCCAGATGATATCCTAATCGCCTCATTGCCTCTATACGCACATCTGAACCGATACTAAGCAGCTTTTTACGCAGAAAGCTCACATATGCTTCCACATGGTTCTCAACTGCATTTGAGTCATATCCCCATACTTTTGTAAGAAGTGCTTCCTTTGATATATGATTAGTTCCCGAAGTCATAAGAATACGCATAACCTCAAACTCTCTCGCGGATAATCTGATGCTGTTCTCTCCGCACACAAGGGAAGCCGACTCAAGATCAAGTCTCGTGTTCCCGAATACGAGTTCATTTAACTGTGTTCCCTGTCGGCGAAGAAGCGCGTTCACGCAGGCAATAAGCTCCCTTGCGTCAAATGGCTTGGTAAGATAGTAGTCAGCTCCCGCATTGAGTCCCTGCACCTTATCATCTATATCTGATTTTGCTGTCAGCATAAGAATAGGTGTAGTATTGCGCTTTTCACGTACAGCTTTTGCCACCTGATAGCCATTCTTCTTGGGCAGCATTATATCAAGTATTATGAGGTCATAAATATCCAGCATGGCATACTGCTCGCCGCTTTCACCGTCATAAACTGCCTCCGCCTCAAAGCCCTTTGATTCCAGCATCAGCTTCAGCGAATCCGCTAACACCTTTTCATCTTCTATAATAAGTATTTTCATGTGTGTTCCCCCTTTTTTTAACATTGTTTACGACATTCTGTATCTTTCTTTTAATAATATTATAATACATTATACAGCTGAATTCAAGCTGAAAAAACACATCTGTGTATAATATTTCACTTAACTTTCACTTTTGTTTTACTTTATCTTCACCCGCTTTCAGCGTCAATTCAGCAATGATATGTATAATTAAAGCATAGGATAAACGCACACAGGCTTAAAAAAATTCGCCCATTTGGTCTGTGTGTGTCCTATATCAAAGAAAAGAGGTGATACTATGGATTTCAGACACGAGATAAAGCACGAGATCAACTATTCCGACATGATAACGATACGTCACAGACTCAGCACAGTTGCATATCCTGACCCACACACCATAGACGGTAAATACTTTATCCGCAGCCTTTACTTCGATAATCTCGCAGACAAAGCTCTTATGGAAAAAGTAAACGGAATGAGCCGAAGAGAAAAGTTCCGTATAAGATACTACAATGGTGATACTTCTGTTATCCATCTGGAAAAGAAAAGCAAGATAGATCATCTTGGAAATAAGCTGAGCGCACCGCTAACGGCGCAGCAGGCACAAATGATCGTTGACGGTGATACCGAGTGGATGATAGAGTCGGAGCATATGCTCATTCGTGAGCTTTACTCAAAAATGAAAACTCAGGGAATTGCTCCGAAAACTATCGTGGATTACACACGAGAGCCTTTCATATATCCCGCAGGCAATGTCCGCGTCACACTTGATTACAACGTAAGAAGCGGTATGAGATGCACCGATTTTCTTGATCCCGACTGTGTGACAGTTCCCGTTTCCGATTCTATCATACTTGAAGTTAAATGGAACGGATTTCTGCCCGATATAATCAGAGATGCAGTTGCCCTTGCAGACAGGCGCGAGGGAGCTTTCTCAAAATATGCAGCCTGTCGAATTTACGGTTAAAATGAATTTACTGGTAAAAGGAGATTTTTACAATGAGCTTCAAAGATGTTTTCAAATCCAATTTTATAGAGAATGTGACCAGCGTCAGCATTTTTGATATGGCGATCGCACTTGTACTCGCTTTCGGTCTGGGAATGTTCATATTCCTCGTTTACAAAAAGACATATTCGGGAGTAATGTACTCATCAAGCTTCGGTACTACTCTCGTTGCACTTACAATGATAACCACAGTTGTTATCTTAGCAGTCACAAGCAATGTCGTTCTTTCACTTGGTATGGTCGGTGCGCTTTCTATCGTCCGTTTCCGTACAGCCATTAAAGAACCGCTGGATATCGCCTTCCTGTTCTGGTCTATCGCAGTAGGTATAGTCCTTGCAGCAGGTATGATCCCTCTTGCAGTTATCGGCAGCATCATCATAGGCGTTATCCTCCTTGTATTCGTTAACCGCAAGGCTTGCAAAAATCCTTACATCGTTGTAGTTCGCTGCGACGGTCATGACAGCGAAACAAAGGCAAAGGCTTTCCTTGACGGCAAAACAGAGAGATGCGTAGTAAAGAGCAAGACTGCTCAGAAAGGCTCTGTTGAGCTCAATATGGAGATCAGACTCAAGGACGATAATACTGATTTCGTAAATACCCTTGCTGATATGGAAGGTGTCAGCAGTGCAGTTCTTGTAAGCTACAACGGCGACTACATGGGATAAGGGTGTGATAGAATGTCAGCACATAAGAACATTGATAAAATATGTATGGTCGTTATCGCGGTCACACTTATTATATCTGTCATATTTTGCAACGGTCAGGCACTGGGCATAGAAAAAACAGCTCATGCCATAGGCTATGAAAACCGACTCTTCGACCGCTCTAAGGTACATACCCTTGATATCGTTATCAACGACTGGGACGGCTTTATCGAGACCTGCGAAAATGAGGAATACACAGCCTGCAATCTGGTCATTGACGGTGAAGCTGTTAAAAATGTAGGTATCAGAGCTAAGGGCAACACTTCCCTCAGCTCCGTAAAGAATATGAACAGCAGCCGTTACAGCTTCAAGATAGAGTTCGATCAGTATGAAAACGGCAAGACCTATCATGGACTTGACAAGCTCTGCCTTAACAATATCATTCAGGATAATACCTACATGAAGGACTACCTCGCCTATACGCTCATGAATGATTTTGGCGTTGATGCTCCTCTTTGCAGCTATACTTACATCACAGTCAACGGTGAGGACTGGGGACTGTATCTTGCTGTGGAAGCTATCGAGGAATCTTTCCTTGAAAGGAACTACGGCAGCAACTACGGCGACCTCTACAAGCCCGATGCAATGAGCTTCGGCGGTGGAAGAGGAAACGGCAAAGACTTTAGTATGGGGAATTTTAATGATAACAAGAGCGAAGATAAAAACAGCTCTGATAATGAAAACAACCAGTTTGCTCCACCCGAAGGCTTTGACGGCGGTATGCCAGACTTCGGCGGAGATATGCCGCAGTTCGATCCCGATAATATGCCCGAGGACTTCGACTTTGATCCTTCAAAGATGTTCGGCGGAGAAAATGGCGAAGCACCTGACTTCGGCGGCGGCAAGGGCGGCTTTGGCGGCGGCGGATTTGGTATGGGAAGTGACGATGTAAAGCTTAAATATACCGATGACGATATCGACAGCTATTCAAATATCTTCAATAATGCAAAAACCGCTGTTACAAAAGCAGACAAAAATCGTCTTATCAGCTCACTGAAAGCTCTTCAGGAGCAGTCTGACCTTGAAAATACAGTTGACGTTGATGAAGTTCTCCGCTACTTTGCAGTACATAATTTCCTTGTTAACGGCGACAGCTACACAGGTCAGATGATACACAACTACTACCTTTACGAAGAGAACGGACAGCTCTCAATGATACCGTGGGACTACAACCTTGCTTACGGCTCATTCATGGGCGGAAACGCTTCATCTTCCGTAAATGACGCCATTGATACTCCTGTATCAGGCGATATGAGCGATCGTCCGATGGTTTCATGGATATTCGATAACGAGGAATACACAGAGCAGTACCACCAGCTGATGAGTGAATTCCTTGACAGCGTTGACTTTGAGAAGCTTATCTCCGATACAGCTGCTCTTATCGACAAATACGTTGAAAAGGATCCAACTAAGTTCTGTACTTACGATGAGTTCAAAACAGGCGTTGAGGCTATGACTAAATTCTGTACTCTCCGTGCAGAAAGCGTTCGCGGACAGCTCGACGGAACTATCCCTTCTACATCTTCCGGACAGAGCGCAGACAGCTCAGCTCTTATTGATGCATCAGGTCTGAACACTTCTGACATGGGCTCTATGGGCGGCGGAAAAGGCGGCTTCGGCGGTTTCGGCGGCAGTAAAAACAACAAGTCAACTGACAAGGACGAAACCACTGATAAGTCCGAGAAAACTTCCAAAACTGACAAAACTGAAAAGGTCGCAAGAAAGAGTATGCCAAATACATCTTCCTTATCTGTTACGAATCTGAGCAATATGCAGGCTCCAAGCGGAAGCAGCAAATCTGACAGCAGCAGCGATTCTTCAAAGGATTCAAAGGGCGGAAAGCCAAGCTTTGGCGGCGGTCAGCCACCTCAGGGCTTTAACGGAGAGATGCCCGATGACTTTGATCCAAGCAATATGCCTGATTTCGGCGGCGAGATGCCTGACGGCTTTGACCCAAGCAATATGCCCGATTTCGGCGGTGAAATGCCTGACGGCTTCGACCCAAGCAATATCCCCGATGATAAGCAGGGCGGCTTCAAGCCTTCCGATAATTCAAAGGAAGAAACAACAGAAGCTGATGATGACAAGGAAGCTTCAGAAAAAACTACTGAAACTGAAATAACTTCCGATGCAGAATCAGAAGCAACTATGCCAAACAACGATAAGGGCAATGCTCCCGAAAACGGAGAAAAATCAAGAAGCGGCGAAAGACCTGATATGGGAAACTTTTCACCCATGAACGGCGGCAGCGAAAGCAGCAATACCACAGCATATATACTGCTTGGTGCATCAGCACTTGTTCTCCTGCTCGGTCTTGGATTTGCATTCAAATTCAAAAGATGATCCCAATAACCTCTCTTATATAAAACAGGCAGATACCTCACATGAAGTATCTGCCTGTTTAATTTTTACTATTCTGAAAAAGACTTATCTCTTTAATCCTTGACCTCGTCATTTATGAAGAATGACTGTATCTTCTTTGTTATCAGTGTCAGGTAGCGGAGACATGGTTCTGCGATTATTGAGAAGTTTACGCAGAGAAGGATACAGCGGTTAGACATATTTGTTATGTCGAACATCTTGCTGATGAATATCATACAGCAGGCAAGTCCAACACCGCAGAGTATCCACATCCACATCTTATACATATCCATAGGTCTGCATATCTGGAATACGATCATCATTCCGACGATACTCATAAGTATGGTTGATGCCGTAGCTATATCCGTAGGTGCAACGTTGAAGATATTTCCGAAATATACCATAGCACATACCACAAGTACATCGGTAAGTGCCGCTGGCAGAGCTTTCAGAAGGATATTTGTGATGAATTTACCCTTGATAAGATCACGGTTAGGCATCTGCGACAGGAAGAAAGCAGGTAAACCTATGGTGAATATACTTATAAGTGATATCTGTGCAGGCTTCATCGGATAAGCAAGTCCGAAGAAGATGAACAAAATGGATATTATCAGCGAGAATATATTCTTTACGATAAAGAGACTTCCCGAGCGTTCAAGGTTATTTACGACCTTTCTTCCCTCTGCAACAACATCAGGCATCTTTGAGAAATCCGACTCAAGGAGAACAAGCTGTGAAGCCTGTGCGGCTGCGTCACTTCCAGAAGCCATAGCAACGGAGCAGTCAGCATCTTTAAGTGCGAGAACGTCATTTACACCGTCACCTGTCATGGCAACTGTCTTGCCTGCTTTTTTAAGTGCTCTTACAAACTTGCGCTTCTGTTCGGGAGTAACACGTCCGAATACCGTATACCTTGTAACAGCGTCCCTTATAGCACTTTCCGTTGTAAGTGTCGTAGCGTCAACATATTCCTCGGCGTGTTTTATTCCTGCCTGCTTTGCCACCTCTGATACGGTAACAGGATTATCGCCTGAGATAACCTTTATCTCTACGCCCTGTTCAGCAAAATACCTGAATGTTTCGGGAGCATTTTCACGTATTGGATTTGACATCATAATAAAGCATACAGGCTCTACGGAAGATGTAAGTGCCTTTCCGTCGGGAACTCCTCTGTACTTTCCGAAAACAAGAACTCTGTATCCCTTACGGTTGTATTCCTCTATCTTTTCTTTATATTGTTCGATCTTTTCCTTGAGGACAAATTCGGGAGCACCAAGCACATATGACTCACGTTCAAATGTAACACTGCTGTACTTGAATTCAGATGAGAAGCCTGTTATAGACACAGCCGCTCTGCCAGCAGGACGGTGGAAGTGGTTCTTTATAGCCGCCATAGTCTGGTTATCCGAATCCTGAGCAGCAGCAAAATCGCTGATAAGTCCCTGTATGGAGTCTATATCATATTCATCGGAAGCAGGAACAACTGCCGTTACAGACATCGCATTCTCTGTGATAGTACCTGTTTTATCAACGCAGAGAACATCTACTCGCGCAAGAGTCTCGATACATTTCATGTCGTGGACAAGTACCTTGCTGAGAGCAAGTCTCATGGCACTGATAACAAGAGTAACACTTGCAAGGAGAAAGAGTCCCTCGGGTATCATTCCGATCACGGCAGCGACCATAGACTGTACACTTGCACGTATGGTATCATGGTTTATATAGTACGACTGATAGAAAAGTATGCTTCCGATAGGGATTATGGCAACGCCTGCAAACTTTACTATCCTGTTGAGTGAGCGTATCATCTCCGACTGCTCGCCCTTTCGTGACTTCTTAGCCTGTATAGTAAGCTTTGAGATATATGACTCACGTCCGACTCTTTCAAGTCTTGCACGGCATGAGCCTGATACTATATAACTTCCCGACATAAGAGTATCTCCGGGCTTTTTGCTTATTTCATCAGATTCACCTGTCAGGAGGGATTCGTTTACGGAAACATTTCCGTCCACAACTATAGCATCTGCACTTATCTGGTTTCCAGCCTTGAATATTACTATATCATCAATTACGAGATCCTTTGAGGGCACAGTTTTTATCTCTCCGTCACGTACTACTGTCGTAACAGGAGCATTGAGCACCTTTATCTTATCAAGAACCGACTTTGAACGCATCTCCTGTATGATACCGATAAGAGCATTTGCAACGATTATAGGCATAAATGTAAGGTCACGGTAAGAGCCTACAACTACAAGCAATACTGAAAGTATCACAAATATAAGGTTAAAGTACGTGAGTACGTTATCGGCAACGATCTCCTTGACCGTTTTCGAGGGAGACTCAACAGGCTTGTTGTCCTGTCCTGCCTCAGCCCTTTCCTTGACCTGTGCAGAGGTAAGTCCTTCATTGAAATCTGCCTTTACTCTGTCGGGAACTATTACATCATTAAATTCACTAATTTTCATTATATCAAAATACACCTCGCAAATATATACTTTTTTTATTGTAACATATTTCTTTAACAATTTCAATCATTATTCAAAAATTTATCGTCAACCATTTATATGAAATGGGTTGACAAAGAGTAACAACTGTGCTATAATTCATATGTAAGATCTTATAAAAACCGAAATACGCAAAATTCGTCACAGACGATACGCGCTTTCATATCACGTAAGGAGTTGTATTCAATGGTCGATAATACGACAAAAGGTAAAAAAATCAGTTTTACAACAAAAGAAATGGTACTTACAGCCATGTTCGCAGCAATAATGGCAGTTTGCTCATGGATATCCATTCCCATAGGCACTATCGCCATTACATTGCAGACATTCGCTATTTTCTGCGCACTTTGTATTCTCGGCGGCAGAAACAGCCTTTTCTCCATACTCGTATTCATACTTCTCGGAGCTATAGGACTGCCTGTTTTTTCAGGCTTCAAAGGCGGTATAGGAGTTCTTACAGGTCCCACGGGAGGCTACATACTCGGATTTATATTCATGCCGATAATTTACATGGCAGGTGAAAAGCTTTTCGGAAAAAAGTTTGCCGTAAAAGTTATACTCCTGCTCATAGGACTGATCGTCTGCTACACATTCGGCACAGCATGGTTCATATTCGTATGCTCAAATAACGGAAATTCTATGCCGCTTTCAAAAGCATTGAAGCTCTGTGTAACTCCGTTCATACCATTCGACATTATAAAACTGGTCCTTGCTCTTATCATTTCAGACCGCGTAAAAAAATACGCTCATATATAATATCGCCTGACCTGTCTGGTATCAGACAGGTCTTTTATTTTTCAAGAAAAGCTTTCAGCTCATCAAGGCATTTTGTGGCTGTACGCCTGCCTATGCGGTATACCTCACGCATCACATCGGGATCATGCTCCACATGACCTACTGGCAGTTTTTCGGGCGGAGCTATTACAAATGCTCTCCCCTCTTCTTCCGCACTGCGTATGTACTTCAGCTCGCTGTTATACATCTTATGGCGGTTCTCGGCAGCCTTAATAAACTCGGGATATTTGTGATATCTCACCTTCATGAGCTTCATTCCGCTTGCAGGCTTCTTGACGTAGTCACGGGGCTGAGTAAGTACGACAACGTTCTTTTCACAGCCGCGGCTCTCCATGAATTTAAGCGGTATCGAATCGGAAATACCACCGTCAAGAAGCTTATGTTCACCTATATTTACTATCCTTGCTGCGATGGGCATGGAAGCAGATGCACGTATCCACTCGAGCTCGTTATAGTCGATATTTCCGCATTTATGGTATACTGCTCTGCCTGTGGTTATGTCAGTGCAGACTACCCAGAAATCCATAGGTGATGCGTTGAAAGTCTCCGTATCGAATATGTCAAGCTTGTCGGGAATTTCATGATAGCAGAATTCAGAGCCGAAAAGGTCACCTGTCTTTACATATGAGAGCATACTGCAATAGCGTTTATCCCTGCAAAATCTTGTATTGTAGCGTATCGCCCTGCGTATCTGTCTCGATTTGTAGTTACAGCCGAAAGCTGCACCTGCGGAAACGCCCACAGCTGCGTCTAACTTTATATCGTTTTCCATGAGGATATCAAGAACTCCCGCGGTAAAAAGTCCGCGCATAGCACCACCCTCAAGAACCAGTCCGTATTTCATTTCATGCTTCCTTTCAGTGTTTATTTAGATCATTTATAAACTGCGGTTTCAGCGGATAGTATCCGCCCCTGCACTGATCGCTATCCACGATCATTATGTATTCTTCGTCATTTTCAGAAACTGTCTTAAATCCGACCTTTTCATACATTTTAACTGCATAATTGGCTTTCTGAACTGCCAGTGAGAGCCTTTTATACCCTTTTTCAGCATAAGCAGCTATGATCGCCAGCATAAGTGCCGTACCTATGCCTTGTCCTCTGTATTCCCTGTACAATGATATGGCAAGTGACGGTGTTTCATCGTCTATATGACCATAATCATTCATTATACGTCCCCAGACAGCTCCGACGATATTGCCGTCTGCTTCCGCAGCAAGTGCCATATCGCCTTTCCTTTTGCCGAAGTCCTCGGTATACACCTGCAATTCGGGCTGCAATATTATATCTCTCGGCGGCGGAGCTGCGCCCTCGGGGATAAATATTGCTTCATAGAGAAAAACAGACAGTACCGAATATTCTGTTTCGGATAAAGGTCTTATGCAGTATTTCATTTATTTCTCCATATTCTGTGATCGCTGTTAACTAATAATTTATTAAGAAAGGAGCTGCCAAAACAGCTCCTTATGTCGTCAATTGTCGCTCAGGTCGTATGGCGGTTCTTCATTTGAGAGCGCAACTTCTATTACTTTTCCGTAAAATCCCGCAGGATTGAGCAGTATCTTCTCACCTATGAGCTTTGCCTGAGCAAGGTCGGGAGCGTAGAGCTTGAGGTCCATAAGGTCAAAATTAGTATCTACGCACCTTACATGGATATAATAGCCGTTTCCAACAGGCTCATACTCTATTTTCAGTTCCTTTTCGTACTGAACACGGGCAAAGTATCTCAGTGCCGCAAGCACAAGTTTGTCCCTGTATGACTTTGGAGCATAATTTTTAAGCTGTTTTGCACATTCTCTGCCCTTTGGCTGTAAAATGTAGCAGTCCTCGCCGCTGTCGTCCTTTTCGGAAGTTATATGGCCGTTTTTCAGCAGATAGCCGATCGAGTCCTGATAATAGAAGTAATTCACCACGCCCGTACCGATAGCTATATCGTAAAGCTGGTCGGGACTTACGGGCCTGTCTATCTTATAAAGCAGATAACACAGCAGAATATTCAGCGTCGGTACGTCTTTAATTTCGATATCTGCGCGTTCTGCCATTTTCATTATGTTTTCGTCCTGCATAAAAGTCACCTTAACAGAAATTTGGATAATCCAGCATATGTGAAAGAAGCGCGATATTCACCGCTGCTTCAACACATGGTACAGCAGAAGGGATAGCGCATGGGATATGCTTCTCACTTGTAGCTGTCTCACTCGTCATATCACGGTAATTAACAGCGTTCTGTGCCTGTGGGATATACTCCGAGGGCTTGAAAGCCACTCTCAGTGTAACAGGCATACCCGAAGATATACCGCCGATGATGCCGCCGTGATTATTGGTCTTTGTGAGCACATGACCGTGGTCGTTGACATAAAACTCGTCATTGTTCTGGCTTCCCACCATTTTTGCCGAAAGGAAGCCTGCTCCAAACTCAAGTCCCGTAACGTTTGGGATACCGAATATGAGCTGGGCGATAGTATTTTCAAGACCGTCAAATATAGGCGAGCCTATTCCCGCAGGAACATTCACAGAAGCGCACTCGATAACGCCGCCGAGAGACTCTCCGCCCTCGTAAGCCTTGTTGATATCCTCTATCATCTGCCAGCCCTTGCGGTCGTTGATAACAGGAAAATCCTTCATTCTGACGCTGAGAACGCCGTCCCTTGTGATATTTACAGGGTCGTAGGGATTATCCTTTACATTGTGTATCTGTAGTATATGAGCACCTGTATAGATGCCGCGTCTTTCAAGTATCTGAGCGCAGACTGCTCCCGCAAAGCACAGCGGAGCTGTGAGCCTGTCCGAGAAATGTCCGCCGCCTCTGACATCATTAAAGCCTCTGTATCTCATCGCACCTGTATAATCCGCATGACCCGGACGCACAAGATTGTCTGTCTCTTCATGCTGAGGTGCAGATGTATCGGTATTTTGCAGGAATGCACAAAGCGGAGTACCTGTTGTGCGCTCATTGAAAATACCCGACATTATATGAGGCATGGAATTTACGGCAGTCTGACCGCCGCAGGAATATCTTCTTGCCATGAAGCGAGCAAGCTCCTCAGCATCTATATATTCTCCCGACGGAAGATTGTCCACTGTAACGCCTATTGCAGGTCCGTGGGCTTCGCCGAACATGGAGACAGATATCCGATTATTCCAGAATGATGACATTAGCTTTACCTCCGAGCATTTTGTAGTCGTCAAAGAAAGCAGGATAAGACTTTTCAGCCGCCTCAGCACCCTTGATGACCACTTCTCCGTCGATAGCGGTAGCTGCTATTGCTGCTGCCATTACTATCCTGTGGTCACCGAAGCTGTCAACTGTACCTCCGTGCATAGCTCCCGTAGGCTCGATGATGAGACCGTCATCTGTAACGGTAACATTTCCGCCCAGTGAATTGAGCAGAGCCGCAGTGGTTTCAAGGCGGTCGCTTTCTTTTATTTTAAGTCGTTTTGCATTGTATATTACTGATCTTCCGCTGCCGAAAGCTCCAAGCACCGCAAGTATTGGAACAAGATCCGGGATATCGGAGCAGTCGGCGTTATAATTGCCAACATTGCCATTATAACACATATCACGTATAATTTCAAGGATTTTCTTGTCGCCCTGAACACTATTATCGTTAAGATTATGAAGTTCTACCTGTGAACCAAGGGCATTTGCAACGCAGAAGAATGCTGCCTGAGAGTAATCTCCCTCGATCTTTTCATCATGTGGCTTGTACTTCTGTCCGCCTTTTACTTTGAAGCCGTCATCAGTTTCCTCAACAGCTACACCGAAACGGCGCAGAGTATCAATAGTTATGTCAACATATGGACGGGATTCAAGATGTGATGTGAGGATTATCTCCGAGTCGCCCTCAAGAAGCGGGAGCGCAAAAAGAAGTCCCGTGATGAACTGTGAGGAAACATCGCCCTCTATCTCAAATCTGCCGCTTTTAAGTCCGCCCGAAACGGTGAACGGCATAGTATTATGATAATCGAAATATACGCCGTTTTTTCCAAGCTCTCTTGTGAAAATATCAATAGGACGCTGTGGAAGTCTGCCTCTGCCGTGAAATTCCGTCTCTTTGCCTACAGCTGCGGCAATCGGTATAACGAAACGCAGTGTAGAACCGCTCTCGTTGCAGTCAACAATGCACTTATCAGCAGGTCTGCCGCCGTTGCCCTTAACGGTGATATCCTCGCCGTTTACTTCAAACTCAGCTCCTAAAGCTGTCATAGCACCTATGGTAGCTTCAATATCCTTTGACATGGTAACTCCGCTGAGGTGTGAAACTCCGTCAGCAAGTGATGCACATATTATAGAGCGATGAGCACAGCTCTTTGAAGCAGGGACACTGAGACTGCCTTTCAGCTTTGAAGGAGTTATTCGTATATCCATTCTCAGCCCTCCATAAGTCGGCAGAATTCAGTGAAAGGCACTTTCACTATCTCGCCCTTGCCGATCTCTTCGCAAATGATATAGTTGATATCCTTTGCCTCATTCTTCTTGTCCTTTGAACAGAAAGGAAGAAGCTCTTTCATAGGGATATCACTTCCTGTAGGCAGCTTATAAGCTGCGCATACCTTTTTCAGTCTGTCGGAAAGCTGTGGTGCAAGGCGGTCTGTTATCATGCACATACCTGCTGCAACGCCCTCGCCGTGGAAGATGCCTTTATAGTTATGCCAAGCCTCAATGGCATGACCGAGGGTATGACCGAAATTAAGCACCATTCGCTCTCCCCTGTCACATTCATCATGTTCAACTATGATACGCTTTATATCAACACATTCATATACCATTTCGTCCATTATCTCGTCAACTGTACTGAGATCGTGAGACTCCATAAGCTCAAAGAGCTTTTCATCGCGTATCATACCGTATTTTATGCACTCTCCCATGCCCTCTGCAAGAGTCTCCTCAGGCAGAGTTTTGAGTATGTCACTGTCGCATATAACAAGTGCAGGCTGCTTGAACGCACCTACAAGATTTTTGCCGCCTGCAATATTTATGGCAGTCTTTCCGCCTACAGATGAATCCACCTGTGCAAGAAGTGTAGTAGGTATCTGCACGAATTCTACGCCCCTGAGATAGGAAGCTGCGGCAAATCCTGTAATATCGCCTACAACGCCTCCTCCGAGAGCAATTACGATATCACTTCTTGTAATATTGCTCTTGCAGAGAAAATCATATATATTTCCGAGGTTTTCAAGGCATTTTGCCTCTTCACCATTGGGAAATGAGTAAACACTGCACTCAAAGCCCTCTTTCTTCAATGAGTCAAGAGCTGTCTGCAAATGCAGCTTTTCAACGATATCATCGGTGATAACAGCTGCTTTGCGTGACTTTGTTACGTTTGCAATATATTTTCCGCACTCAGCAAGTGCTCCGCGCTCGATCAGAACTTCGTAAGGATGACTTGTCCTTACATTTATCTTTCTCATAAAAAATGACCTCCTGTCAATGATGAACGCTGTTTTCACAGCAAAAAAGCTTCATAAAAATTATACCATACACTGCCTTAACTGTCAACACTTTTCCACTGTAAAACTTTTATTCGCTGAATTATGACTTTTTTGATGACATTAATAATTGTTTTGTGCTTCAACAGCTTATACAGCGTTATGATTGTGCATCTTTGACAATATTATTTAAAAGCTCAGCAAAACTTGTGTAATTTACATTATGTTAATAATATATACATTTTTTCCGTTTCATCATATGTTATAATAGTTTTGTATAAAATGCAAATCTGATACAGACAATGTCTGTTTTCGGAGGGGATATGAATGAATACAAATGAGTATCTGACCGCGCTTGAACACTTCATTGATAAAATGCAGAAATTGAATTATGCTACTCCTGTACAGATATCTGAAGCGATGTCTGAGCTTTGCTGTGTCCTGAAGATTGGAAAAGTTGAACTCTTTGCCTATGAAAATGAAGCATCTGAGCATTTTGATATGCCCGATACAGTTTGCTATTATGACTGCGGACACGCTTCAGACAGTATATTCATAAGCAAACGTATCGTTACGGTTGACGAAAATATCGGAGTTTATAAAGTTTACATAAGAAACGATGTGCCTGATTGGACAGACGAAGAACGCAGTAAACTTGATACATTCTTCTCTGTTTTCAGCACTTTCAGCGGTAAATTCAGACTTCTCAAGCTCACCCAGCATATGACTTACTTCGACAGCGAGCTGAATATGCATAATCTCAGGTATTTCATGAAGTGCGGCAAAAGGCTGTGCAAAGCAGGTACAATAGCTAATTATACAGCTGTTCGCTTTAATCTCAAACGCTTTTCTGTTGTCAATCAGCATATCGGACGCGAAAGCGGTTCCTTAGTCATGAAAAAATTCATCGGCTATATCTCCGATCTGCTCGATGACGAGAACGAATCTGTATGCAGGATCGGCGGAGATAATTTCATAACGCTTATAAAAAGCTATAAGCTCCAGAATGTTCTTAAAATACTCAGCGGTTCGGGCGTTACATACGATGAAAAGCGCAACGAACGTATATACATCTCCGCTACAGTCGGCGTTTATATCATACAGAACAATGACACTGTCATACTGCCCACGGATATAATGGACAGAGTAAGCCTGGCTTACGCTCTTGCAAAAAATTCCGCCAAAATCGACATTGCGTATTTTGATGATATGCTTCTGGCTCGGAGCAAGAGGAACAATGATATCACTGTCAGCTTTCCGAAAGCTCTTGAAGAAAGAGAATTTCTTGTATACTATCAGCCCAAAGTCGCTATCAACGGCAGACACGTTGCCGGTGCAGAAGCACTGTGCCGCTGGATGCATAACGGTCAGCTAGTGTCTCCCGGTGAATTCATACCTGTACTCGAACAGGGACGTGATATCTGCAAACTGGATTTCTATATGCTCGATGCTGTATGCAAGGATATCCGCAGGTGGCTCGACAGCGGCAAAGAGGTCGTCCGCATATCTGTAAACCTGTCACGCCGTCATCTGTCTGATATGGATCTTCTAAAGCATATCGTCGAAATCGTCGACAGAAACAATGTCCCTCATGAGTACATCGAGATAGAGCTTACCGAAACTACCACAGACGTTGAATTCAAGGATCTGAAGCGTACTATCGGAGGTCTGCAAAAAACAGGTATTTCCACATCTGTTGACGATTTCGGAGTCGGTTATTCTTCACTTAATCTCATCAAGGAGATACCGTGGGACGTACTGAAACTCGACAGAAGCCTTCTTCCTACGGAAAATGACGAGAACCCACTTCAAAAAATCGTAATGTTCAAATACATCGTTGCTATGGCTCAGGAAATGGGACTTGAATGTATTTCCGAGGGAGTTGAAACCAAAGAACAGCTGCAGCTTCTTGCTGATAATAACTGCAACCTCGCTCAGGGCTTCTATTTTGACAGACCGCTTCCCGTAGAGGAGTTCGAGACACGGCTTAATAAAAACTATGTATATGACAAATAATAAGGCTGCCTGAAAAAATGGCAGCCTTAATTGGTAAAAAACTATTGACATTATTTTTATCATATGTTATAATTATAACAATGTGCCGGTGTGATGGAATTGGCAGACGTGACGGACTCAAAATCCGTTGGTGGCAACACCGTGCGGGTTCGACCCCCGCCACCGGCACCATGAGAACAGGTTCTTAATTATTAAGAGCCTGTTTTTTCGTTTGTGCTCTCATTCTCCTCTGTCTCTGCTTCATCACCAAGAGCATTGGCAATGACCTCAGCAGAGGAAACTCTCGACTGATAATCGAGGTGACTGTAAAAGTTAGCGGTAACGTTAAAAGTAGAATGTCCGAGCCAATCCTGAATCGCTTTCATGGATACGCCGTTCGCAAGCAAGAGACTTGCACAGCTATGACGCAGATCATGGAAACGCAGCGGACGGAGCTTATACTTCTTGACCACATCTTTGAAATGTCTTGTAACATACTCAGGTGTTATAATCGCTCCTGTATTGTCACGGCAGACAAATCCATCGAACGTCCTGTCGAAGTCTGATTTCAGTATCTGTGAATACTGCATTTCAAGCATCATTCTTTTTTTCAGCATTTTTTCTATATGCGGAATGAGTGGAAGTGTTCTGACACTTGCTTCGGTTTTATCGCGGTCATGATTCTTGTTTTTGATCAGTTTTCCTCTTTCCGGCGAGATCCTGTGCTCACAGATCGGTTCGTGAAAAACAGTGTAGATTTTCAGGATCCCGTCAACAGCTTCAATCTCGACCTCTTTCTGTGTGGTATATGTACCGACCGGAACAGAGTACCGATTGGAGCAATAAACGATCGTGTTGTCCTTCCGGACAGTCCGAAGAACTGTTGCTGAACAGCTTTCAACAGTATCCGGCAGAGGACGCAGATGTTCGCGTTCTTCGCGGAACATTTCAGCAGGCACCTTATGCGTCGTACCGTGCTGCTTTGCATTTGCAGTCCGTTCGAGCCATGAGACACCGCAGTGATTCAGCGTACTGTCGTCAAAGGGATACAGCCGGTTTTCGAGGAATCCGTGTTTTACGTAGCGGACGACGTTTTCAATTTTGCCTTTACTTTCCGGATCTGCCGCACGGCAAAGATGCACTCTGAAGCCGCATCTCTGTCGGAAAGCTTCAAATTCGTGCGTGTAGATGATGTCCCCGGCATTCTCAGCAGCGCATACGACACTGTCCTGATCGAATACATATTCTTCCGTCATGCCGCCAAAATACACAAAGCAGGCATTCATAGCCGTGATCAGATCAACAGTGTGGAACGGTCTGCTCTGAAAGTAAACAAACTTATACCGCGAATGGGATAACACAAACGCTGCGAACCGGACTTTTGTGCTGCCCGTTCCGTCTGCATTCGGCAAGGCCATTTCCCCGAAATCGACCTGTGTCTGTAATCCGGGCGGCAGTTCTTCACGCAGTGCCTTGACAAACCGGCTGACAGTCCGTTCTTTGAAGTCATACGGATAATTTTCTTTGAGCCAGTCGCAGATCTGGGCGGATGAAATGCAGGGAAACCGCATGATCCATCCCGCGATAATGCTCTTGTATTGATCGAGAATGCTGATTCTTCGGATAGAACAGCTGTATTTGCTGTACTCATCGGCCCTCATGTTCCAGTAATGCCGGACAGTCGCACGGTTGATGCCAAGCTGTGCTGCAACTGCATTTTGGCTCATACCGAGCTCTTTCAGCTCTTGGATTTTAGCATACATTTCGATTCCTTTCATTTCTCTGCACCGCCTTTTCCATGGTTTTCTTTATTATACCATAGAAAACGCGTTGTACAGTTCGTGGCGAGAACCTGTATATTTCGTGGCGAATTATTGTATGCTTTTATTGGCCGATTCTGTACGTTTTATTATACCACTTACAACTGCACATGAAAGTGCAGTAGCCTTATTTATACTACCTACGATTTTATCAGATTGAAATATAATGGTTTTTTGCTCTAAACGTCGAAATATAGGTTGATATCGGCAATAAAATGTGATAAAATGAAGCCTATTTGTAATTAGTGTTCATTAGTGTTCATTAAGGAGCATTTAGAACCCTATTTTACGGCGTTTTTTGTGGTAGAAAACCTCAAAACGGCGCTATATCGTAAAATCGGAAAAATTGCAAATTTGAAGATTTTTGGTAGAAACTTGGTAGACAGCCAACGGCTCAAAAGTTGGTAGAAACTTGGTAGAAAACCAAAATACAGCCTAAAAACGGTAGAATGCCTGTTGACATAAAAACTGAATAATGGGTAACAGCGGACGGTGTTTCATACAAGTGAAGCGCTGTCCGCTATTTTTATGCCCAAAATTGAATACTATACAACGCTTCTCAGCAATGAGGAGCGTTTTTCTTTTTCAGAATGAAAGTCAAGGAGGTCTTTCTATGCAGAAACCTATGAGAATCGTTGTGAACGACCACGGTGTACTCACCCTGCCGGCTTATGCGATCCTCGACAATATGCTCAATGTTCCCGAGAGGGACTACCGCACGTTTGAGGAAATGTGTTCTTTCTTTCCGAAGGACGAGCCGTCAACGGTCAGAAATGCTCTGACGGAGCTTAAAGACGAAAAGTACGTTATCATCATTCACGGCAACACCTATGCGGTGAACAAGCTGCGTATACCGAATATGAAGCTGAGATAACTGACAGGGTGATACAAATGGGCAAGAAAATAAAAAGGAGCAAGACCGTTTCATCATCGGTCTGCCGTGTACATAAATCGAAAAACTTTACTCTGCTGAGTAATTCGTTCCTGCGGTCATCAAACCTCAGCCTGGCTTCTGTCGGTCTGCTGGGCCGTGTAATGGGACTTCCCGATGAATGGGATTACTCGATCAAGGGTCTTTCTTCTATCTGCAAAGAGGGAGAAACGGCTATTGAGACCGTCCTGAAAGACTTGCAGGAGTGGGGCTATCTCAAAATATCAAAGCTCTACCCGAACGAGACCGAGGACGGCAGGATACATTATGTCTATGACTTCTATGAAAGTTCGGAGAAGGACAAGACACTTTCCTGCACTGTTATGGCTGAGGGCAAAATGCCTTCCAACAAGTCCAAGCGCTGCCGTGTCAATAAGACCGACAACTTTACCATAGTAAGCAGTCTGCTTCTCCGTTCTAAGGAGATCAGCCTAAAATCCCTCGGTCTGCTCCTGAGAGTTCTTTCCTTTCCCGATGATTGGGATTACTCCGTTGCAGGGCTTGTGTTCATCTGCAAAGAGGGCAAGACGGCTATCGACTCTGCACTCAAAGAGTTGAAGAACATAGGCTATCTGGTAGTCACCAAGCTGTATGCCAATATGACGGCAAGCAAGGGTATTGAGTACGTCTATGACTTCTTTGAAAACCCCATATGACGAAAACGGCAAGCCGAAGCTCTTTGTGGAGACCAAGCTGAAAACCAATTCCACAAGAAGAACCCTTCCGCTGATACCGCACATTGAGGAAATGCTTCTTGAAAAGAAGAAAATGGACAAGCACTACAAAAAGCTCGGCGGTAAGGAATACAGCACCGAGTTTGAGGGCTTTGTCTGCTGTGATCCGTATGGAAAGCTCATCAGCCCTAATACAGTAACGCACGACTTTCACGAGGTCATCAAGAAGAACGGTCTGAAAATGCTCCGTTTCCATGATCTCCGTCACAGCTGTGCCAGCCTTTTGCTTGCAAACGATATTCCGATGAAAGCTATTCAGGAGTGGCTTGGTCATGCGACATTCAATATCACGGCGAACCTTTACAGTCACCTTGAATACAATGCAAAGGTAGCATCGGCTGAGACCATTTCAAGAGTGCTTGGTGCAAAGAAGGAGGAAACTCCTGCCGAGAGCGAACAGTCAGCAAAGCCTGAAACGGAAAGTGAAAAGCCTGCACCTAAGAAGTCAAACAGCAGAAAAAAGAAAAAAGACACGCCTGCGGAATCGTCACATCCCACAGCCGTGTAATTATATAATATAATGTGACAAGACCGATGAAGAAATGGAAAATTTCAAAAAAGAGCGATTTTGGTAGAAAATTTGGTAGAAATTTCTGGTAGAAGTCAATTATATGACTTAGAGGAAAGTTCTCCAAATGCCCTAAAATCCGATAAAAGCACGAATAAAAATGGAATTGTTAATATAATGTGCTTGATATTGCTCCTATTTTGTGATATAATTATATATAGTGAATTGGAATTGTCAAGAAATGTGCAGTCAGAGAATACCCAAAATCTTGGATGGGCAGAAGTCAGGCGGCGTGATGAGCCAGCCCTGTTGAAGTCCTTAGTGCCACAGGTGGGAGGCCGCCTTCATTGAAGCTGTTGATCCTTTGCGTATTGTAGTAGCCGAAGATGTATCGGAAAATAACAGTTTTGATCTCTTCTCGCTTCATTCGGTATGTAGGTATCTGATACAGCTTTTCTTTTTTCAGTGTGGCAAAGAAGCTCTCCATACGAGCGTTGTCATAGCAATGAGCAGTGCCGCTGAGGCTCTGGATAAGTCCGTTTGTTACAAGCTCCCTGCGAAAGGCATAGCTTGTATACTGGCAGCCACGGTCACTGTGAAGGACAGTTCCGTCGAGTCTGCCGTACTTATCACGCAGCTGTTTTAAGGTGTCTATGCAAAGTTCCTTCTTCATTTTGTCACGCATTTCAAGAGCTACGATCTCGCCGTTGAAGCAGTCGAGGATCGGCGATACATAGAGCTTTCCGTCAGCACACTGGACCTCGGTAATATCCGTCAGCGCATTGAACCTCGGTGATATCCGTCAGCAGTTTCTTCAGTGGCTTGTCTGCACTGAAATTTCTTTTTATCAGATTCTCTCTGTTCTGAGTTTCAGTATCAGCCTTTGTGATGTCGTGAGGTCTGCGGTGCCTGTGGATAAGCCCGGCTTCGCTCATAGTGCGGTATACTGTTCTGAGGCTGACGTGAGTGTCTTTTTGGGCAAGAGCTGCCTGCATTCTTCTAACACCGTAATTCTTGTTGTCAGGATGCTTTGAAATAATTCCCTGTATTTTGACCAGAAGAAGCTGCCTTGCACCGATTTTGTCCTGATTTCTGAGCCAGCGATAATATCCCGATTCGCTGATTTTCAGAAATCTGCATATTGCTTTCGCTCCATATTTGCTGCGGAACTCATTAACGAACAGGTGACGTTCGCTTGTCTTTACTTCTTCCGGTCTTTTGCGAAAAAACCGAGTGCGTCCTTGAGTATATCATTAGCTTTTCGGAGCTCGGCATTTTCACGCTCGAGCTCAAGATTTCGCTGTTTAAGCTCTTCATCTGACATCTGATACTTCTGAGCTTTGACAGCAGCGTTTCGCTTGCTCCGCCAATCCGACAAAGTGTAATACTGGATTCCTAACTGCTGAGCAGCCTTTTTCACTCCGATCTCGTCTGAGAGCTTCAGCGCTTCTTCTTTGAATTCTTTACTGTACTTCATAGTCGTTTTCCCTTACTGGTTTTGTTACTTATATTCTACCAGTTTTTTGGGTGTTTGTCGACTGCTCTTTCAGTATAACACTTCAGTGTACTAAAGGGATAGTCATATAAATAATTGATTCTTTAATGTTTGTGTATCAATATGAAAACAGGCAGTTACCTCATCGAAGTATCTGCCTGTTTGTTTTCATAGCCTGCTGTAAAGTTCTTGCTTATAGTAGTTTCTAATAAAACTTCTATATGGGCGAAATCCTTTATGTGTACCGCTTTTCTATTGCATATTATCTCTTTGGTCTGTAATTGCTGCTCATGCTTCTGTTTTTATTGCTGCTGCCTGATCTGTATGAAGATGAAGAACTGCTTCTGTTCATATTCTGAGCATCAGTTCTCTTATTGATCGGTGCAACACTTCTTGAAGGAGCAATAAACTTACTGTACTTTTTATTAGTCTTTACATCATTGAGAATGAAGCCTAACATATTAGCTTCAAAGAACTCGATCCTGCTTATTGCCGAATCAATGTCAGCAGTTGATGTCTCATTATATCTTACTACCATTACCATGCCTGAAACCTTTTTCGCGATCTCAACAGCATCAGTGAAGAAGTTTACAGCAGGTGTATCAATAATGATATATGCATATTTGTCCTCAAGTCTTTCAATTATCCTGTTCATGTTCTCTGATGCAACAAGCTCGGACGGGTTAGCAACTGCATCACCCGCAGTAATGATATCAAGCTTCTCCATAAATGTTTTCTTGATGCATCTGTCAAGATCAGAAACATCTGTCAGAGCATTTGCAAGGCCTCTTTTTTCGCTGATGCGGAAAATCTCATGCTGAACAGGATTTCTGAGATCAGCATCTATAAGGAGTACCTTGTTACCACCCTGTGCGAGAGTTATTGCAATATTTGCAGCAGTTATCGACTTTCCTTCAAAAGGCTCTGCCGATGAAACGGATATGACCTTATTTTCAAAAGATGAAAGTGAATAAATAATACTTGTACGTATAGCTTTATAGTTTTCGATAACTGTAAAGGGAACATTTTTATCAAACAGACTGACAAGTCCGCCTTTTCTGTCGCCCTTGACACTTTTGCCCTTAAAGCGTCCTACCTCACCGATAACAGCCTTATCATATCTGTTGCCGAGAGCATTGACATCTCTTACGGAATCGTCAAAGAAGTCCATAATGAATATAATGAGCAGAGCAAGAAGGACTGCCGAAACAGCACCGAGTGCTGCATTTTTCATTTTATTTGGCGATACAGGAGTGCCGTTATACTGCGCCCATGACATATACTGCGCTTTACAGCCGTTACCGATAGCTTTCTGGAGATAAAGGTCGGAATATAAAGCAAAGTAGTTACATATTGCCACAGATACCTCAGGATCTTTTGTGATGACCTGCATCTTCAGAACGAGAGTATCCGGAACGCTTTCAACGAATATAGTATCACGAAGCTGATCGGCAGGGATAGTATTGTTCTCCACTGTGAATACCTTGCTTAATGGTTCAGCTCCGAATCTTGTTACAAGATTTGTTGCGATCTCCTGCATAACAAGATCATCATTGAGAACTTCTATATATGTATTTGTAAGCTGTTTCAGGTTATTGACATCGCTTCTGTTCTCACTTGATCCCGATGAGTTTCCGTTGGCGATCATTGGTGAATCGCCCTGAACATAAAGCTTGATATGTGATTCGTATTTTGGTGCGATAAGATACTTGGATATACAGAAAGCAATTATACCACCACATATGGCAAATAAGATTATAAGCCATAATTTTCTGAAAATAAGAGAAAAAATCTCTTTAAAATTGATCAAATTTCTTTCGTCATTCCTCATGATCTCAGCCTTTCTAAAAAACAGATTGTTTGTTTACTTTTGGGATATTCAATCAGCTTTTCTCAAGCTGAGGATTATATCACATATCTTATCAACGATCTCTTCACTGAGATCAGCATACAGCGGAAGTGTGAGCACACGCTTGCTTATATGCAGTGCCACAGGAGTTTCGTTAACATCGTACTTACCGTGGAAACACTCAAAAGTATTTGATATCGGATAGAAATACTTTCTTGCATTAATATTGTTGTCAGCAAGTGCTTTGAATACTTCGTTTCTTGTTGCACCGAAAAGCTTTTCGTCAAATACTACTGGGAAATAGCCGTAATTCGGCTTTACGTCCTTCTGAGGCTTACAGAGGATTATTCCGCTTACGTTTTCAAGTCTGCTTCTGTAATGCTCGGTAACTTTTCTTCTCTTTTCGATCTCATCGTCGATATGTCTGAGATTGCATATACCCATAGCAGCCTGGAACTCGTTCATCTTAGCATTTCCGCCTATATAGGCAACGTCCTCGGGGCCGTGTATGCCGAAGTTCTTCATATCGTACAGCTTCTGCACAAGGCTGTCATCGCTGTAACAAAGCGCACCACCCTCAATGGTATTGAATACCTTTGTAGCGTGGAAACTGAACATTGAAGCATTTCCGAAACAAGCAGCACTTACGCCTTTATATGTTACGCCGAATGCATGAGCCGCATCGTATATTACCTTGAGATCATACTTATCAGCTATCTTCTGTATCTTCTCCACATCACAGAGATTTCCGTAAACATGAACAGGTACGATAGCACAGGTGTTATCAGTGATAAGTCTTTCGATCTTATCAGTATCTATGGTATAATCCGTATCATTGATATCGCAGAAAACAGGTTCAAGACCGTTTCTTACGATAGCGTGAGTAGTCGAAGCAAATGTAAAGGGTGATGTTATTACCTCACCATGCTTCGGCAAATTCATAGCGGCAAGTATGTTCTCAAGAGCAAGATGACCGTTTGTATAAAGAGTAACGTGAGGAACTTCAAAACGCTCCTCAAGGGCTTTTTGCAGCTGAACGTGCTTTTCGCCCATATTTGTAAGCCAGTGACTATCCCAGAATCCCTTTATCTCATTGCAGTATTCCTCAAAATCAGGCATAGAAGATCTGGTAACTAAAATTTTCTCATCCATTTTCTTTTAACTCCATATATTCTTCTTTAAGTATTGAATACACATACATATTTATGTATTCTCCTTGTTTAAATACAGCTTTTCGCTTGATGCCTTCTCTTTTGAAGCCGCAGTTCTCATAAAGTTTTAATGCAATAGTATTTGTTTCCAGGCATTCCAGCTCTATCCTGTGAAGGTTAAGATTATAAAATGCGTGATGAAGCATTTCATTTACAGCAAAGGTACCTATACCCTTGCCGCGGTTTTCAACGCTGCCGATCATTAAATGAAGCTCGGCAGCCTGATTTAACTGATCTATACTTGTAAGACTGACAAGGCCGTATAATTCCTCGTCCTTTTCGTCTACAATAGAACATCTAACATTTGTAGAACGAGATCTCATATAATTTTCAAACCATTCCTGATCAACTCTCGGATTGATATATCTGAAAGGTGCTGCAAGGTGGCTTATAAGCTCAGGCTTGTTTCGCCATGAGTTTATCTCTGCAAGATCCCTGCTCTCCAATTCGCGAAGTTTATACATTTTTAATCGCCTCTATAACATAATTGATCTCATCATATGAATACCTCTGATCACAAGGCAATGGAATTATGTTTTCGGCAAGATCATATTCAGTATCTTGTTTATTGCACATATCCAAAACATTAGGCCATAATGTCGGAGTATAAATTTTCATATCTCTAAGTTTTTCTCTTATTCTTACACTGTCCTCAATATAAAGCGGATACATGAATGCTCCGCTGGGGATATTGAGATCCAGCCTATTGACAGAAGCAAGAGCTTCATGGTAATACCCGAAGTTTTCTGTTCTCCGCTTCTCTATGAAGTCATAGTCAATACCATGAAGTATATTTTCAGTGAGCTTTGACATTCTTTTCAGCGGCTCATCAAAAAACACATCGTTATTTGCAGCATATTCGCTGTAAAACTCGGAAGCCGTTCTCTCAAATCTTCCCACAAGGAAATTTATCCTTTTGTAGGACTCATCGTAAGGAAGCTCCCTGTCAAGCTCTGAATCAGTATATAATATCGCTCCGTCGGATACTCCGAAAAACTTACGGCAGGTATAGATAGTATCTACGCCCGCAGCAGGTCTCTGAAAATATGCCTGCGCATTGTCAATAATGAGCCTGTCATACTTTTGCTTCAGTAAGCGTATATACTCGTCCGAAAGCTGTCCGTAGTAATTCACAACATACAGCCATTCATCATCATTCAGCGTGATATCCTCCATTTTAAGGTCTTTTCCTATGGAATAATATCTCACATCAAGATCATAGTCGCTGAGCACCTTGTCATTTGAATCACACATCATTTTTGGAAAGCATATTTTTTTGATATTCCTGCTCTCAATAAGGTATGCAAAAGCATTTCTTCCGCAGTTCAGCTTTATGCCGTCATCATAACGCATTGCTGAACGAAAAGTTTCAAATTCAATGTATCCGCCAATTTCTTTCATATACTTGCTTTAGATCAATCTTCAAATTCGTATATTACCCAGTCTTTTGCACGAGCCATTGTTTCATCAAGCTCCTCACGGGTATCAAATCTGAGGAAAAGATCGCCCAATGTCATGTTAGCTCCTGTAAAAGGCTTAACTACATCGCCTGCTTTAGCAGTTATCATAGAATACTTAACGTACTTCTTCTCAACTTCGGGATCAATGGTAAGAGATTTAAGCACACGGTCACGGTCGGTAGTTGAATGGAGATCGAACTGTACCCAGTGTCCGTCGCACTTGCCTTCTTCGATCTTGGTAAGAGGAAGTCCCACAGCTTTTCTTATCTCATTCTCGATAAGGTCTGCATTCTCACCGTAAGCCATATTCTGTATCTCAGCTATTCGGCAGCCGCCTCCACGGGGAGATACCTCCATGATGTAAGGCTTGCCGTTCTCACCTACACAGGCTTCGATATTGTATATACCTGTTTTCATATTCAGTGTATACATAAGTCTCTGAAGGTCCTCATGCAGTGCCTTGTCATAATCAGCACTCATTGTGCACGGCCATATCAGCATAGCAGGAGTATAAGGATTTACTGCATCCTTGTCAAAAAGCTGATCCGCGAACGGTCCGAATACTATCTTTCCGTCTACAGTGAAAAAGTCACCGTCTGAGTGGAAGCCCTTGAATGTAATGAAATCCTCTATAATAAAGTGACCGTTATGACCTGCGTCAAGTGCGATCTCAATAGCTTCTGAAAGCTTTGCAGGATCATCTACTCTTGTAACGCCCTTGCTTCCTGCTGAGTCAACAGGCTTTACGATAACAGGCCAGTCAAAGAAGTCGATATCATCGAAGGGAGCTTTTTTATCGGTATAGCTCTTTGAATGTGGGCAGTTAAATCCGTTGTCTGTAAGGAATTTACGGAAAAGTCCCTTATCCTGGAGTATCTTTACGGATTCATACGGTCCCTGGAACGGAAGTCCCAGTTTTTCAGCTGCATAAGCAGCAGATGCAACACCGGGGTCGCAGGCAAATGAGATGATACCGTCTATCTCATGTTTCTTTGCTGCTTCAAGAACAGCTTCCTTGTCGATAACGCTTACATTACAGTATTCATCAGAATACTTATGGGCTATATTATCGGGAAGATAATCACAGGTAATTACATAGCAGCCAAGCTCGTGTGCCTTTTCAATAACGGGCAATATAAACGCTGAACCGCCCAGTATCATAAGTTTCTTCATATTTTTTTATCCTTCTTTCGGTTTAACAGACTTTTTAAAGTATCCATAAGATATTCATAGCTGTCGATATGCATAAACTTTGAACAGAGAATATACACTGCGACACCTAATGGTACCTGAATTGCCAGCATAAGAATGTAATTCATGTCTATAAAGTTTATAAGACATATTACGCCGCCCATAATGGCTGATGCGATTATCTGCGGGATCATATCTACTACCTGCTCAAGATAGCTGTAATTGAGCAGCTTTTTGTTCGGCCATGCGTTTATCACCTGACTGATGATAGATGATACGAGCACACCGTATACCATAGCTTTTACGGATATGAACATGGTAGCGAGTATCGAAGCAAAGTCAACAAACTTCTTTATAATTTCAAGCTTTAGATATGTATCACTTCTGCCGATAGCCTTTATAGCGTTGAGATTTGCTGTATGTATAGGCATGAAAGCGTAGGAAATGCAGAGTATCCTCAGATAAGGCACCACAGGAAGCCAGTCCTCTGTAAGAACTATCCTTACTACAGGTGCTGCACATACCATGATACCTACCATGAACGGCATCATCAGGAAAGTGCCTATCTTTATGGAACGTCTTGTCATGTTTTTGACACTTTCACGGGAGTCCTGTACTTTTGCCATAGACGGCAGCAGTACGCTGTCTAACGAGGAATTGAGTATACTCGTTATAAACTGCGGAAAATACTCACCGTAAGTGTAAAAGGCAAGGCTTTCGTCTGAGTATCTCTTACCTATTATGAGGTTTCTGAGTTTAAGGTATATGACCTCCATAAGCGATGAAGCAAAGAGCTTCCAGCCGTAGGAATAAAGGTATTTGAGACGCTTGAACGAGAAGCATCTTTTCGGACGCCATTTTACCGTGAGCCAGAGTATCATCGTATCTATTGTAACATTGACAAGGTTCTGAGCTACGATAGCCCATAATCCAAATCCTGTATAAGCCATTGTTATTCCCACAACGGCAGCAACGATAGTACCTATCAATGTTGCAAAGAAAAAGCGTTTGAACATCATGTTCCTGCTGACATATGCCTGCTGAACATTCTTCATACCCGATACTATGAGCACAAGGCTCATTACTCTTATAATAGGTGTAAGCTCGGGCTTGTTATAGAAATCGGCAATGAAAGGTGCTGAGAAAAACATCAGCAGATACGCAAGACCGCATATCAGGCAATTGAAGTAGAAAACGCTTGAAAAGTCAAGGTCATCAGCATCTTTCTTTTGTATGAGCGCGTTTCCAAGTCCGCTCTCTATGAATATCTGTAATACCTCTATAAAGACCAGAATGAGTCCGATAGTTCCCATGAGCTTTGGAGCAAGCATCTTCGCAAGAACGATCTGTACAATAAATTGTACCATTTTCGCTCCGAAACGTTCTCCAAGTCTCCAGAACAGATTTTTTACTACTGTATCCCTACTGCTCATCTACCGCGCACCGCCTGAACTTTATCATGTATCTTTCTGACTGTTTTATGAGTCATTGTTCTGCATAGAGCAGCGATACACCGCGGTGATTTCAGAAGAGAGCCATATTTATCCTGAAGTACCATGATCTTTGCATTTTCACGGTTGATAGCTTTATTGATAACAGATGAATACTTATGCTTTGTATACTCATCTATGGTCTTGAAGCCCTTTATAATGTTTTCATGCTGACGTACTTTTTTCGAGTTGTCGGCATCCATTTTATTTGACCAGGAACCGATAGAATTAAGTCTGTAGCTCGACATTACCTTTGGAATGTAATGGATATATCCAACGGAAGCAAATTCCAGTGCCATAGGATAGTCGCCGATGCCGTCCATTGAAAAAGCGGGATTTTTCCGCTTCATCGTTTCATTTCTCCACATGAACGAACTGAAATGGAAATACGCCGCAGGTTCAGAAAGGACAATATCCTTAAAAATATAATCTTGATCTTTTTGAGCTGTATTGAAAAATGTACCTGTAGATCTGCCGTCCTCAAATATCTTCTCTGTATTATGAACACATAAACTGCATTCAGGGTGCTTTTCCATGTAATCCACCTGAAGCTGGAGCTTGTTCTCATCTGTCCAGTAATCATCGCCCTCACATACAGCTACATACTTACTGTTGATATTCGGGAAGATATATTCATCTTCGATGTCTATCCCCTTCTGATATCTGTTTTCTTCCTGTAGGATAGTTTCAAACAGATCGGGGTATTTTTCTGTATATTCCCTGATTATTTCACGAGTTCCGTCTGTTGAACAATCATCGTGTACAAGGATCTTAAATTTGAAAGAAGTCTTTTGCTTTACAAAGCCTTCCAAAGTAGTTCTGATATATTTCTCATGATTATAAGCGAGACAAAATACCGTCACTAAACAATTACACACTTTTATTCTCCTCAATTTCTAATTCATCATTATATTCATAAGCACTGTCGTCCTGACCGCAGACATTGGCAAGCAGGATTATCATCCAGAATGATGCCTGGCGGTGATTTACAAGAGTGAACGCCTCAAGGAATATAGCACAGTATATGGGTACCATATCAAGCTTGATGCGTCTTACATTCGTGTATATCCATGCAATAAGGATACTGAACGGAAGAACTCCGTAATAATAGCAAAGTGATATCCATGTGGAATGCATCTCTTCGCTGTGTCCGTATCTCGGGAACTGGAAGCCCTCACCATATCCGAAAAGGAAGTACTCGGGGTGTTCCTGAGCCACATTGAGTGCTCGGTCATTTATAAAGTTCTGAAGCACTGAATTATTATTGCTGAGCTTATCGGAAACTCGGAAGTGATCCCAGTCGATATGGATAACGTCCAGCATGATAAGTGCGATAACACCGCCGATGCCGAGTATGGTAATGAATACTACAGTATAGCTTATACCGCCGTTATCCATAGCTCTTTTCAGCATTATCATTCCGTCAAGAGACACCAGTATCAGAAGTGCGATAAGCATACCGCTCGATGATGTCTGCAATATTATAAATCCGGCTACGAGCACAAACAGATATTTCCATTTGTCCCTGAGAAGGAAAAGTATCGATAATGTGGAAATTATAGCAAATCCCAACTGATTAGGATCGGTATAAGTTCCCATATATCTGTATGTACCTTCCCAGTAGCTACCCTTGTGAAGCAGGTATATCGCCAGCTGTATCAGGAGGTTCATTTTACATACAAGCCCGAGGGCATTGAGCCATGGTTTGTTATACATAAAATGCCTGAAACATAGTATAACGATATAATTGAATACGTAATAAAGACAGGATTTTACAAAAAACGTTGAACGAAATATAAGAAAATAAATACTGTTTACAGTTATAACACACAGGAGGAATACTCCGAATACGTAATCATCATTTCTAAGGCCGCGTTTTTTTTCATATACCAGAAAGGCAAAGGACAGCAGCAGGAAGAAATCTCCCGGCTGCAATGTACCGCTGTCGAAAACATAAAACGGCTTTAATAAAAAATATATCAGAAAGCAAACTGATGATATGCTAAATGATACACCATTATCCGATCTTGTCATAACACCAATTCCTTACATTAATACATCTTTATAGATCTTTTCCCATTCGTCTATGACTATATTGAGATCATATCTCTTTACAGACAGCAGATTTGCTTCACCCATTGCTTTTCTGTCTGATGCAAGACACTTACCAAGTGCGTCTGCAAACTCAGCAGATGAATCGGGGTCGCAAAGGTATCCGCCGCCTTTTCTTACAAGATCAGTGTTGCCTCTTATTTTTGAGACAACGCATGGGAGACCACACGCCATAGCCTCCATAAGTGAACGTGACAGACCTTCTCTGAAAGAAGGCATGACAAAGATATCGCAGGCAGACAAAAGCTCCTTAACATCATTTCTGTATCCGAGGAAATGGATATTCTCCTTGATACCGTGCTCGGAAGCAAAGCTTTTTATGTTTTCCTCTTCCTGACCGACACCGCAGAGATAATAATGCAGATGCTTGTTTTTGATCTTTGACATAGCCTGCGCTATTACGATATTGTTTTTATTCTTGTTCAGCTCACCAACTGAGATGACCGCTATATCATCATTATCCAGACCGAGCTCAGCTCGTTTTTTATCTCTGTTCTCAGATACATTATCGTATACCGAAAGATCAATGCCGACTCCGTGAACATAACAAAGCTTTCCGCCTTTTTTCAGCTTGAAAGCCTTAGCTGCTTCAAGGTCTTCATTATTTATAGTAACGAGAACATCTGTATATTTTGCCAGATACTTTTCTATATTATAGAAAAGCGTGCGGTTAACAAATGGTGCGCCTTTGTAAAAATGGAAGCCGTGAGCCTGATATATGACCTTCTTCACACCGCACTTTTTGGCGGCATATCTTCCGACTATGCCGCCTATTGGCGTATTGCAGTGTATCAGGTCGAATTTTTCGCGCTCAATAATGGCTTTTATCTGACGATAAGCCTTATAGTTACGTGGATCGTATGGAGCACGAATAAAATCGACCTGATAGATCTTTATACCATATTTTTTTTCATCAGCTTTTCTTGCTGCATCATCGGGATAGTTCCAGTTTCCTGCTATGGAGAACTCTATCCCTAGTTTTTGTGCAGCGATCATCGCAGAATACGAGAAATTATTGACTTTATCCGCAATATTCAGGATATAAAGCATTTTGACCGACATATCATCCCTCGAATCTGTATTCGTTCATTTTTCTTCCTTCAGAAGAGAAGTAGCTTCTTGCAAGCTTGAAACCGTTCATTCTGTAAAAGCGATTTACGCCGTCATTATTTACAGCGTCTGTTTCAAGATTGATATATGCGAACTTATTAAGATCGACCATACCTTTAAGGTGATCAATAAGCTGAGAACCTATACCCTTTTTGCCCATGTCTGGATCAACGCATATAGATGCAAGTTCAACATATTTTTCATTCTTTACTACTGAATCACTTTTCTTGAAAGCTCCAAGAAGACGCTTGATAAATGAAGGATGCCTTATAGCTGCTCCCATAGAGCAGAAAGCAAACTTGAAAAGATGATTTTTTATCAGCCCTTTATAGAAATTCGGATAATCATAAGAATAAGCTATAAACCCCACAAGCTTCCCATTGTCTTCGGCAACTATTATACCCGACCTCTCATCGGAGAGGTAACCTTTATACAGAGCGTCCAGAAATCCCACACCGAGCTGGGTGAGGAAGAATTCAGGGAAAGCACGGGTATGTAGCCGAGACAAATCACGAATGCTTTCATGCTCTGACGCTGTCATATTTCTGATGGTAATCATCTGAAAAACCCCTCAATCATAATCTTTTCCGATAACAGCCAATACTGTTCTTAGCATGGTCAACATTTCGCGGAAAAACGAAAAACGTTCGATGGAATTAAGGTTCCATTTCATTTTTCCCGGAAGGACCTGCTCCACGTATGTTTTATCAACGTCATCTGAAACGCTTAAAAGTTTGTATTCGTCCTTATATCTTATAGAAGCTTCACTTGTTATTCCTGCGGGAACAAGCAGTGTAGCATTGAATTCGGGACGATACTGTTCAACATATTTTGCCGCTTCAGGACGTGTGCCCACAAAACTCATATTGCCCTCAAGTACATCTATGAGCTGCGGAAGTTCATCGAGCCGCAATCCGCGCAGTAAAGAACCCATTCTTGTGATCCTGTTGTCATTGCTGACAGTGACCGCCGTACCTACACGATCTGCATTCTGGATCATAGTGCGGAATTTATGTATCCTGAAATGCTTTCCGTATGTAGTCACTCTTTCCTGTCGGTACATAACAGGTCCTCTTGAATCGATCTTTATCATCAACGCGATGATGATCATAGGGATCGCAGCCAATAAAAGAAGTATCACCGCAGTGATGATATCGAACATTCTCTTCACTGCAAGATGTCCACGCTTTTTCCATAAGATCTCCCAATAAGGTCTGACTTCGTCAGTCCTCATAAAATCGGGAAGTTCCTCCCAGCGGCGCATTATCAGATATACTCCTTTACGATATCGACGTAATTGCTTATTACGTACTCTTCCATTTCTCCTGTAAGACAGGTATGGAGCGGAAGAGTTATCTCGTTTGCGAAATGAGCATAAGCATTTGGATAATCATTGATATCAAATCCAAGCTTCTTATAAGCAGTATGCATCGGAAGAGGCTTATAATGAACGTTTGTTGCAATGCCCTGTTCCGCCATACGCTGGATTATCTCATTTCTTTCTTCACTTGTTATATTCGGCACTCTTGTTAAGTAAAGATGACCTGATGATGTGTATTCGTTGGTATAATGCTGAAGTGTCTCAACACCGAGTTCACTGAGAGCTTCATCATAATACTCAATTATCTGACGTCTGTACTCAAGCATATGCGGATATCTTTCCAGCTGCTTGAGACCGATGGCAGCAGCAACATCAGTCATATTACATTTATACCAGGTTCCGATGATGTCATATTCCCATGCACCAAGCTTAGTCTTTGCAAGAGCGTCCTTGCTCTGTCCGTGCAGGCTGAAAAGCTGGAGCTGATGATATATTTCCTCATCGCTTATACCATTGATCGGACGCCATGTCAGTGCACCGCCTTCGGCAGTTGTAAGATTTTTGACCGCATGGAAGCTAAAGCTTGAGAAATCCGCAATATTGCCGACATACATATTGCGCCATTTAGCTCCGAACGCATGAGCTGCATCAGCACTGATGACAACGCGGCCGATAGCTTCCTGAATTTTGTTTGCTGGTCTGAACAATGACTTTTTACTTTCTACGATCTGAAAAAGTCTTGCGTAATTACATGGCACACCGCCAAGATCAACCGGTATGATAACCTTGGTTTTATCGGTTATAGCTTTTTCGACCTCATCATAATTGATCTCAAAGCTATTAGGCATTGTGTCTACAAGAACGAGCTTTGCACCCACATGACATACAACAGCAGCAGTAGCCGTATAAGTATATGCGGTGGTTATTATTTCATCACCCTCTCCTACCCCAAGCAATCTTAATGCCATTTCCGCACAGGCAGTCTGAGAATTGAGACAGCAAGCCTTATTTACACCGATCATTTCTGCTATATTATTTTCAAAACTTTTGGTCATAGGACCTGTTGTTATCCAACCTGATTTTAAAGCCTCGCATACCTCTTGAATTTCAAGCAAAGAGATATCAGGCGGAGAAAAAGAAACTTTCATAAACATATACCTCCAAAAAAATGAACATTCCCATTATTCGTTAAATTTTTTGTAGTATAGTATTTTCTGAAGCGCAATGTTATGACATATAGTATAATTGAAGTTATAGGTTACTTTTCGTAATTTCGTTGTAATTATATCATATTTATATACAGCCTGTCAAGGGGGTGTAAAGAGAAAAAAAGTCTAAAAGTAATATTATCCAATTCTTACACAATTAGTAAAGGTTTCAACATTAAATATATTAAATGTGCCAAGCATATTTTTTCCAAAAGTTGCTATTTGTTCACACATACCCCAATAATTGTGGCGATATGAATTAGCCTGGGGAAACAAGGCTTTAAAGCACGGAATTATATAAAAATTACAACAAACGTTATATATATAATTTATACTATCTGGTAATACCAAACATACCAAAACATACTCACAAACAAAAAAGTTTCAGTATAAAATTTTCATCATCTTTCGCAAGCCATAAAAAAGCAGCTTCATTTTACATGAAAACGAAGCTGTTTATATTTTTTATTTAATATTCTTTTTTGAATATATGCGTTTAGCAAGCGGACAGCCTATCAAAGCCCCCATTACTGCACCAAGCGTATTATGGAACAGATCGTCTATCTCAAAATAGCCTCGCGTAGTTATCAGCTGAGTGACTTCAATAAACAATGACACAGCCCCCCCTATCAGAGCCACTTTTTTCACGTTATCAGCCTTTTTTATCCATAGCGGAACGGCTATGCCCAATGGGAAAAGCAGCATTATATTCCCGATGATATCAAAAAGGAGTTTTTCATTTCCGTTGATAAGCTGAGATATCTCCCAGAATGGCGGCTTTACATTGTGAGTTCCTGTAGGCTGCCTGTGCAGCAGCGTTACCACCAACACCAGATAGCCATATGGTATCGACAAAAGTCTGAGCAAGATCAATAGCGTTTTCTTTATTATATGTATTCCTCCCTGCTCATAAAAGCATTTTTGCTAAATGACTATTATTTCTTCGATATTATACCATTTTAATGCAGCTATTGTCAAGTTTAGACCGAAATACACAAAAAGGCTCCTGCTTATCCGCAGAAGCCTTTTGAATTAACCGTTTCTTTTATCAATGACTCCGCGTTTTTTCTCGGGGTGCAGGTCGTAGTAACGTTTCTTGTCCTCATACATGAGCTTATCTGCATTTTGCAGAGCAGTACGAACGTTTACCGCGTCACTCTCATATGATGCACCAATAGCAAACACGAGATCATTGTAATTCTTTGATACTGTTCTGAGTTTTTCGACCTTTTCATTCAGCTCGTCTTGCGTCACATTTATAAGTATAACTGTAAACTCATCACCGCCTGCTCTGAATATCTCGTGGACAGCGAACACATCGCGCAATGCGCTGGCAGCATCTTTCAGAAGCTTATCGCCTGCTTCGTGTCCGATATCGTCATTAACGCTTTTCAGACCGTTAAGATCAGCAAAAATAACTCCCACAGACTTTTTCGAGCATTTCTTTATCAGAGCGTCAATATAGTTGTTCATCTCGTTACGGTTCATAACTCCCGTAAGCATATCGGTGGAGCTGAGTATATGGAGCTTGTCCATCATACGATAGCTGTAAAGCTCGGAAGCAAGGATAAATGATGTAAGCTCAAGCGTCTCCTTTATGGTATCAGCTACATCTGCGCTGAAATTGATAGCCCAGATATATCCAAGAAGCTCGCCTTTGAATTCAAGCGGAAACAGTACGATAGTCTTCCCGCCTGCACTTGTAATTGACTCATGCCATACAGGATTTCGCTCTTTTACTACTTCCATGTCATGTTCGTTCTTTACGATAAGGCAGTTGCTGCCTGCGATCGTATCTTTCCATGTTTCAGCGATATCATAAAAATCATCAAGATACTCATTCATGGAAACAAGCTTTGTATTATTCGATAAAGCCTCACAAAGTACTGAACATTTGCGCTTTTCCGTATCCATCATAAGGATACAGCAATGCTCGGAATCACAAAGATCGAGGATATCCTTGCAAATAGAATCCATAGTCTCCTGAAAGTTTTCAACGCTCCTGAGTTTTATACAGGTCTCGAGAACTGCAGTAGCTATCTCGGAAGAGATATTCGACATACGCTTTGCATCGGGCTTGAAGTTTATCTCCATTATGTAAGCACAGTAGCAGGTATTGCCGTTATCGGGACACAGCGGCAGGAACGACATATTGAACCATACATCGAAACGCGCAGGATGCGCATAAGCGTGGATACACTTCTTCTGTATCGCTGCTCTGTAGACCGAATCCTCAAAATTAAGGTCACGGTTAAGATAATTTGTATATTCACTGTTGGGAACGAATTTTCTTGTAAGCATCTCAACGTTTTGCGCAGGTCGTTCTATACTGTCCAGATATGGACGATTACCTGTAACTATACGTATGTTTCCGTAAGAACCGTTTTCATATTTATCAACAGAAATAATGCAGGTCGCTGTTGGTATACTGTCAGCAAATGCCTGAAAATCCATAAAAGAAGCCCCCTTACTTTCTTTTGGTCTATATGATCGAAATATCAGAAGTATCTGTTATTATTATACCATATGTTTCCTCATTTTGCAATAAATATATTGAACACTAACATGAATTTTACAAAATTTTAATAAATGCTGTTTTGCTACTCACAAAATCACCCTATTATAATAAGTAAGGAAACACATATATATCATATTGTGTATCTAATATCAACTATCGGGAAATCATATATTTATATATCACTTTCGTGCTGCTTCTTATTGACACTGTTATCTTGGCTATGTTATAATAATAGTATGATTTTAGCTTTTGGAGGATGAAAGACTTGAAAATGGTTGAAATCGGCTACAATCACAGACACGATCGCAGCTTCTGTATAAACAGACCTGACGGAACAGAAAGCTGGCTTCTGCTGATAGTAAAAACGCCGGCGCACTTCAAAATCGGAAGAAAAGATGTACGTACTTCCGCTCACTCTTTTATATTATACCGACCAAATACTCCGCAATATTATTTTCCTGCAAGCAATGAATATTTTGATGACTGGATGCATTTTATGCCCGATGAAAGTGAACAGGAAATGCTCAATGAGCTCAATATCCCACTTGACCGTCCTGTTGATATATCAGACATAACCGATATGTCCTCAATGATGCGCAGTATGTGCTTCGAGCACTACTCCTCCGATCCTTTCAGGGAAAAGGCTATTGATCTCTATTTCCGTCTCCTTATGTACAAGATATCGGAAAAGCTTATGCAGAAGGAAGCAAATCTCGACCGTCCCGAAGGAATATACTCCGAAAAGCTTCTCTGGATAAGAAAGTCGATATACCGCTGGCCGGGCAGAGATTATTCCATTGACGATATGGCTAAGGAGCTCTCACTGAGCCGCTCACGCTTTCAGCATCTTTATACCGAAACTTTCGGTGTAAGTGTCAACAAGGACGTTATAACAAGCAGACTCAATAAGGCTGCCGAGCTTCTTAAAACCACGGATATGTCAGTCAAGACAGTAGGTATAAACGTAGGTTACGGCAACACCTCATACTTTGTAAAGCTCTTCGGAAGCTTTTACGGACTGACTCCCCTTCAGTTCAGACAAACAGAAGAAAAATAAATACGCCCTCATGGAGCATCTGAAAAGATGCTCCATGAAAGGCGTTTTTTTATTGTTCAAGTCCTGCGATACAGATCACAGTTATAACGGCTACGACTACAATAAGAGCTATCGCCCATTTAAAGCCGAATTTTATTGCAAGAACTGCCAGACAGACGAGTATCACCGCCGTATATGTCAGCAAGCGTGTGCGTATCTGCTGCTTTTTCAGCTTTACGGCTGCCCTTTCAGACTGTTCATGCTGATGCTTTATACGGAGCTTTTCAAGCTCCTTTTTTTCTTCTCCGTCTATCTCATTCTGCTCGATAGCGAAAACTGCGTCCTGCACTGCGCTTACAAATCTTTCATACAATGTTGCGAGCCTTACCCTGTCCTCACCAGAGGAATACTCCAAAGCCCTGCGCATATCATTTCCGAGTATCTCTGCAAAAGTACTGCGGAAGTAATCATCATCGGAAACATCAGCTCCGTAGCGTTCTGCATATTCACAGGCAAAGCCGTCAATTACCTCGTCAAGGAAGAGATCATTCTCACCGCGCAGCCCTCTGTCCGCAAGGAATAAATAATAATAAGCCTGCCAGTTCTGAGGGGAAGCCTCTTTTATAAGACGGCAATATTCCGCAGCAGCTTCAAAGTCCTCGGCTTGAAGGAAATCCTCTATCCTTCGCAGCAGCTTTTCGGGCGGTGTACTGATACCCACCTCGTCACTGCTCTCTGTAAGCTTTTTAACGCTTCTGATAAGCTCCGTAAGGAAGTCTATCCTCGATATGTCCCTTACCATATTGTCAAGGAGCTCCTGCGGTATCTGCTGAGTACCTATACCCTTAACGCAGGTTATAACGCTCTTTTCGGAATTCCTGCGAGCCTCGGCAGTACACCTCCCCCATTCGCTCCTGAACGGTTCAGCATAAAAGCTTTCCTCATCAGAAGCTATTACAAGATACACCTTTGCTTCTGCTATTGCAGTTTCTTCATTTGCTTCGGTAACAGGTGCATAATACACATTGACACCCTCTATGGTCAGCTGATCGTATATCTCGTCAGCATATTCCCTGTCGGGAGTGGTAAAGTTGTTTTCATCCGTCAGCCGACAGCACATGAATACATCGTATTTTTCATCAGGCGACACTTTTTTCGCCTCCCTAAAGTATTTTCAATACTGAATTATAACATATAATGCCTAAAATAGCAACAGACGCGGCAAAAAAATTGCCTGACAATTAGTTATAACGTGAAAAAGGGAGCGGGGCTCCCCGCTTATAACATATAATTCTTAAAATAGCAACACTCGCGGCGAAAAACTGCCGTTTTTATCTGCGCAGCTTATATACTCTTTCGGCATTTCCGTGCATGAACAGTTCCCTTTCTTCATCTGATATATCAAGACTTTCAGCTAAGCTTAAATGCACACTTTGCAAGCAGCTTCCGAAATCAGAACCGAATATAAACCGCCTCGGCATTTCATGTATCGCCTTTTCAAGTGCTGACTTTATCTGCGGCAGCAGCTTTTCATCATCTGCCACTGACGAGGTATCAAAATATACGTTATGACATTTCCCAAGCACCTCAAAGCACTCATCAAGCTTAGGATAATAGCAGTGACAATACACAAAAACATTATGAGGACGACTGTCTGCAAGCTCTTTGAGAAGCTTCGGTGCGGCATAATGAGCATTGTCCCAGCCGCTGTGAAAAAGCACTGGTACATTATACTCAGCCGCAAGGTCATAAACAGGCGCAAGGCATGAGTCTGTGCAGTAAAGCTCCTCGTGTCCCGTGTAAACTTTAAGTCCCGCTATGCACTTGCGTTCAAGCAATTCGCGGCAGTAACCGAGCTGTGAATCATATTCAAAATTCGGACTTATCCCTGCGATAATGCTTATAATATCGCTGCCTTCAAAAAGCTCTGCGCAGTCGCGCACAGAACCGATAACGCTTTCGAGTTCAGAGTCGGCAATAACGATACCGCGGTCAACTCCGTTCCTTTTCAGCTCATTAAGCAGTGCTGCTTTCTTTGAGGGAAAGTCGGGAAAGTCCACGGGAAGATGAAGATGTGAATCAATTATCATAGTAATACTCCTTTCGTAAACAAGGCGTGAAAAAATAAAAACCGCAGATCACTCTGCGGCACATTCCCATATATTTGCAGAGCGATCAATTTGCATAACGAACAAGACCGCTTCCGCAGCCTGTGTTGCATTAAATTTTGATCGTCCGCACTTTCCGACACATACGCTTACTGCTCATGCAGCAGCCATAACTTCGGGAGTATCACTTCCTCTTCGGTATTATCGCCTTGTTTATGCTTTTATCATAGCACAATATGCATATAAAGTCAAGTTTATCGTTGCTATTTCAAATTTTATATGCTATAAGCAGCGTGACGCTGCACCCTTTTTTCGCGTCAAAATATCACTGTACATGAACTATTACGCCGCGGTTGTTGCTATTTCAAAATATATATGTTATAATAAATATATATTAATTATTAAAATATATCGAAAGGAACAATATGAAATTAAAATATATATTAACTACTGTATTTGCTGCCTGCCTGCTTACAGGCTGCGGCGATAAAAAAGCAAACAGCAGCAATAACGATGCCAAGACAGACTCTGCCACCACAACTTCGACAGTTTCTTCAACTACCGCAAAGACTACAACTACAGCTAAAAAAACTACGACCACAGTCACAACGACTGCAAAGGTCGATCCCCCAAAAGACCTCGTTATGAACTGCCGTGATACTGTTGAAGTATACGAGGATATCAAGCTTGAGGACTTCATAACCGAAAAGAACGTTGACTTAAAAGACGGTTCTGTATTGCTCAACACATCAGACACAGGCGTTTTTGAAGTTGAAGTGCCTTATATCTACAAAGGAGCAGAATTCAAACAGAAGCTCCAGTACAGCGTTATTGATACCACAGATCCGCTGATAATCAATGCAGGCTGGACTCCAAATCACAAGGTCGGCACTGACTTTGACCTCAATAATTACGTGGGATTTGCCGATAACTTTGACAAGCACCCCGTCCTCACCTATGAGGGCGAGGTAGACCCCAATGCTGTAGGTTCATATCCTATCACCGCCACCGTTACAGACAGCTCAGGCAACTCTGTTTCGTGGGACCTTAACATAAATGTGCTAAACGAAGTCCCCAAGCCCGTTGACAACAATCCCCGCGTGAATTACAGCGACTTTATCAATACCTACAACACCGACGATGTACGCTTCGGCATAGATGTTTCGGTATGGCAGAGCGATGTTGACTTCAACGCAGTACGCGATGCAGGGTGCAGCTTCGTAATTATCCGCGTTGGCTATTACTACAGCCAGATAACTCTTGACGATTATTTCCGCCAGAACCTGGAAAACGCCAAAGCCGCAGGTCTCGATGTGGGAGTGTATTTCTACACCACCGACAACACCGAGGAAGGTGTCCGCGAACACGTACGCTGGATAATCGACCAGCTTGACGGTCAGAGCCTTGAAATGCCTATAGTCTTTGACTGGGAGGAGTTCACAAACTTCCAGAAGTACGGCATGAGCATACACGATATCAACGATATCTACGCCGCATTCGCTGATGAAGTCACTAAAAACGGCTACAAGCCTATGCTCTACAGCAGCAAGAACTTCCTGAATAATATCTGGAGCGAAAGGACTAAGAGTTCAACTCCTGTATGGCTGGCTCATTTCGTTGACGAGACCGACTACGACGGCGAGTACGCTATCTGGCAGGCAAGTGCATACGGTCATATCCCAGGTATAAACGGCGATGTGGATATGGATATACAGTACCTCAACCAGCCTATAAACTGAATTAAAAAGAGCTATCCGATTTTTAATAAATCAGATAGCTCTTATTTTTATTTAAGATTTGCTTCTCAGATCAAAGCCATTCCACAGTTCCCGGAGGCTTTGAAGTGATATCGTACACTACTCTGTTAACGTGCTCAACTTCGTTGCAGAGACGGTTTGATACCTTAGCAAGTACATCGTATGGTATTCTTGCCCAGTCAGCAGTCATGAAGTCGTCGGTAGTTACCGCACGGATAGCAATGAGGTGTTCGTATGTACGGTGGTCGCCCATAACGCCTACTGTACGCACGTCAGGAAGAACTGCAAAGAACTGCTTTAGCTGCTCCTCTATACCGCTCTTGCGTATCTCATCACGGAATACAGCATCTGCTTCCTGTAATACCTTTATCTTTTCCTCTGTGATCTCGCCGATTATACGAACTCCAAGTCCTGGACCCGGGAACGGCTGTCTCCATACGAGATCATGTGGGATTCCGAGCTTTTCACCAACAGCTCTTACTTCGTCCTTGAAAAGGTCTGCAAGAGGCTCGATAGTACCTGCGAACTTGATATCATCAGGCATTTTTACCATATTATGGTGAGTCTTGATAACGGCTGTGCTGCCGTGACCTGCCTGATTTCCTCTGCCCGACTCGATACGGTCGGGATATATAGTACCCTGTGCAAAGAAGCCGTCTGTTCCCTGCTCTCTTATCTTATTCCAGAACACATTGTAAAACTCTGTACCTATTATCTTTCTCTTCTGCTCGGGATCAGTAACGCCTTTGAGCGCAGCAAGGAACTGATCCTTGCAGTTTACGCGGACGAAATTCATATCAAAAAGCTTTGTGAAGGTCTCTTCAACGAAGTCTCCCTCGTCCTTGCGCATGAGTCCCTGATCTACGAAAACGCAGGTGAGCTGCTTGCCCACTGCACGGCTGAGAAGTCCTGCTGCGACTGATGAATCGACACCGCCCGAAAGTCCGAGGATTACCTTCTTGTCGCCGATCTGCTCGCGGAGCTTCTTGACTGTATTCTCGATAAAGTCGTCCATTACCCAGTCGCCTGTGCAGCCACAGACATTGTAGAGGAAGTTATGGAGTATCTGCTTTCCGTACTCACTGTGAGTTACCTCGGGGTGGAACTGTACAGCATAGAGCTTTCTCTCAGGAGCTTCAAAAGCAGCACATGGACAGTCCGCAGACTTTGCCGTAACGCTGAAGCCCTCGGGGAGCTTACTTACAAAGTCTGTATGGCTCATCCATACAACGCTCTTTTCGGGAACATTTTCAAATATAAGACTGTCTGTATTCTGATCTATCTCGATCTTGCCGTATTCGCTCTTTTCGCAGCTTTCAACCTTGCCGCCGAGAGTATAAGCCATTAACTGGCAGCCGTAGCAAATTCCGAGGATAGGCACACCTATCTCAAATATCTCCTTTGATATATGCGGAGATGCAGGATCGTAAACACTGTTGGGACCGCCTGTGAATATGATAGCGGCAGGCTTCATAGCCTTTATCTCACTTATAGGAGTATCAAATCGTTTTATCTCGCAGTATACACCGCACTCACGTACTCTTCGTGCGATGAGCTGATTGTACTGACCGCCGAAATCAAGAACGATACAAAGCTGGTTAGACATATTTTTCCTCCTTAACTTCCGCTTTACGGCAGCGGACACCGTATTTACGTATCAAACTTTCGCATAGCAAAAGTTTGATACAGTTAAGAGTTGAGAGTTTAGAGTTATCAGTTATAAAGTTATAAAAGCGACTTATTTAAATAACGTGAGTGAAGCGAACACATCAACTTTCAACTCTCAATTCTCAACTCTCAACTTTATGCATAGCATAAAACCATGTTTTAATTATGCCATATTTCAAAGAAAATTTCAAGTCTTTCCTGCTGTTTTTTCACCCGATATAAATCGGTTGCACCAATTATAGTGATAATTAATAAAAAAATTATATATGCCTATTGAATTTAATTGCAATTTGTGGTATAATATTTATATAGTATTGTAAGGAGTATCGTATATGACACCAAAAGAAGAATTCATCTCGATATATAAAGAAAATATACACCGCGAGGGGGCTGATAAGCTTCTGGAATACCTTGAAAAAAGCGACTTCTTTACTGCTCCCAGCAGTACACGTTTCCACGGTTCCCATGAGGGCGGTCTTGTTGAACACAGTCTCAACGTTTACCACTGCCTCAAGGACTATCTTTCACGCCCACGCACCAAAGAACTTTACGGTATGGACTACTCAGAGGAGACCATTGCACTTGTGGCACTTCTCCACGATGTCTGCAAGGTCAATTTCTATACCGTAGAAATGAGAAACAAAAAGAACGACGAAACAGGTCAATGGGAAAAAGTACCGTTTTACGCTATAAATGACACTCTTCCATACGGTCATGGTGAAAAATCGGTATACATACTCTCGGGATTTTTTTACGGTGAAAACCGACTTACCCGTGAGGAGGCTTTTGCAATACGATATCACATGGGCTTTTCATACGGAGGTACCGAAGAAAGAGGCACTATCGGCAGGGCACTTGAAATGTACCCACTCGCTCTGGCACTGAACGTGGCCGATATGGAAGCATCCTACTTTATGGAAGGCTCAAATAAATAAATGTAAGGAGTTTTGATTATGAACTGGTATGATAACGCCATAATCTACCACATATATCCTCTCGGATTTTGTGGCGCACCTAAGTTCAACGACGGCAGCGAAGATGTTATCTATCGTCTTGACAAGGTGCTGGAATGGATACCCCATTTAAAGGAGATGAACGTTGACGCAGTTTACTTCGGACCTGTTTTTGAGTCCGTTGAGCATGGCTACGACACTATTGATTACAAGAAGATAGACAAACGTCTTGGCGATAATAATTCCTTCCGCTTTATATGCGACAGACTTCACGAAAACGGCATAAGAGTTATCCTTGACGGCGTTTTCAATCATGTAGGCAGAAAGTTCCCACAGTTCGTTGATATACAGGAAAAAGGACAGGCTTCACAGTACTGTGACTGGTTCCAGAACCTTAATTTCGGCGGTCCCAGCCCATGCGGCGATCCGTTCTGGTATGAGGGCTGGAACGGTCATTACAACCTTGTAAAGCTCAATCTCCGCAATCCGGGCGTATGCGACCATATCATAGACGCGATCAATTACTGGATAGAGTCCTTCGGCATTGACGGTATCCGCTTTGATGCAGCCGATTGCCTTGACTTTGAGTTCATCAAGAGGGTAAGAAGCTTCTGCAAGGGCAAAAAGCCCGATTTCTGGCTCATGGGCGAGATAATCCACGGTGACTACAACCGCTGGGCTAACCCTGAGATGCTGGACTCTGTTACAAACTATGAGTGCTACAAGGGACTCTGGTCATCACATAACGATAAGAACTACTTTGAGATAGACTATTCTATCAACAGGCAGTCAGGTGCTAACGGCGGTATCTATCGCAATATCGACCTTTACAACTTCGTCGATAATCACGATGTAAACCGTCTCGCAAGCACTCTCAGCAATAACGCTCACCTGCCGCTGGTATATACTCTTATGTACACAATGCCCGGTATCCCGTCTATTTACTACGGAAGTGAATACGGCATAGAAGGCAGAAAGGAAAACAATTCCGACGATAACCTCCGCCCGTGTCTCCACCTGAATGATATGGCAGAGCATGGAAATGTTTCCCTTTACAAGCATATCGTCAAGCTTGGTCGTATCTACCGTGCTTACCCTGCTGTAAGAAACGGCAGCTATGAGCGTATTGTCATAACAAATCAGCAGCTCCTCTTCAAAAAGGTGTTGGGAGATCAGACAGTATACATCGCTCTTAATCTTGCAGACCGCGAGTATGACCTCAATTTCCAGACTCATCTTTCTGGACTGGTAGATGTCTTTACAGCTTCTCCTATAAGCGTTGAAAACTCCAACGCTCATGTACGCATGGCTCCGTATTCTTCAATGATAATCGTTGCAGACGATATCGTCAATAACGAGCCAGAGCACGAGGAAGCTCCTGTAGACAAAGATACAGAGATCGAGATCGGCGCAAAATACCGCCACTTCAAGGGCAATGAGTATGAGCTCCTTGCCGTAGCACGTCATACCGAGACTATGGAAGAGCTCGTTATATACAAGTCGCTCAAGGACGGCGAAGTATGGGCACGTCCGAAGTCGATGTTCATTGGTAAAGCAGGAGATGCCAGGCGATTTACAAAGCTTGACTGACAGCGAATAATAAAAGCCGCTGATGTATAACAGCGGTACTCATAAAGAAGTTCAGCCCCGAGACAAAGTCTCGGGGCTTGACCTTTTTATTGCTAATATAAATTGTAGGGAACGCCTCCCCTACATTAGGCTAACGGCTTTTATACTCTCTTTGTCATCTCATCGTAACAGAGCTTATCTCCGCTGCCGCAATCTATGCTGTGATAGCTTACGAAGCTGTATCCTTTTTTGAGATATATGGACTTCGCAGGAAGTGAAGCATCAAGCTTTACAGTATCGTATTTCTCAGCTATCTTCTCCTCTGCAAATCTTATCAGCCTGCCGCCATAGCCTTTTCCATGATATTGAGGAAGTACGAAAAGCCTTGTCATTTCGTTTTCAGCCACCGTAACAGTTCCCACAGTATTTTCATTGTCATCTTTCAGAAGAAAAACTATGCCTTTTTCAATATCCCTCAGAATATGTTCATCACTGTGATGAGCAAGAAAGAACTCAACTGCTCCCAAAGGATAATAATGAGGATATACTGCATTTATCGCACTGTGAGCTATCGCTTTGACTATCGCAAGATCTTCAATCTTAGCCTTATATATATTCATTTTATCGAACTTCCTTTCATTTATATTTTGAACTTCACAGCAAACGCTTCCATAGCAGGGATATGCTATTTTTTATACAATTATTATCATAATCATAAAATAATGCCAAAAATTTCACGAAAAATGTTGATTTTTTCTAAGCTATATGTTATAATGTATGTATCTTGAAAAGCTTAGGAGGAGCGTATAATGAGCAAGCTTACAAAAATAATCAAAGAACGCAGAAGCGTTCGCAAATTTTCATCATTGCTCCCGTCAAAAAATCTTATTGACGAGGTATTGGAAGCAGGTATTTACGCTGCTTCGGGCAGAGGTAAACAGGCTCCTATATTAATTTCGATCACAAATAAAGAGCTTCGTGATACTATTGCTGAGGAAAACAGAAAGATAGGCGGCTGGGAAGGTGACTTTGATCCGTTCTACGGCGCACCTATTATCATTCTTGTAATTGCACCGAAGGATATACCTACTGCGGTATACGACGGAAGTCTGAGTATCGGAAATATGATGCTGAAGGCTCAGGAGCTTGGACTGGGAAGCTGCTGGATACACCGTGCAAAAGAGGAAATGGAAAGCGACCTCGGCAAGGAGATACTTGATAAAGTAGGTCTCAAAGGCGATTATATCGGCATCGGTCATCTTGCACTTGGAATACCTGATGTTCCACCCGAGCCCATTCCGGAACGTCTTCCTGACAGAATTTTCTTCATTGACTAAAAGTAAAGCGGTCCGACTACTCGGATCGCTTTTTCATTTATTCAGCGATTTTTCTGTTACATTCAGCGGTCTGTATCAGCCACTTTTCATCGTTTACCTTATAAAGTGAAAACAGCATGGTAATAAGATCATCGCCTTTTTTAAGTCCGACCTCATAATACTTTCCCTCTGTAACGCTGACAGGTCTCTCGATATTCGTAAAATCGAAATCAAATGCCTGTATCTTCTGTGATACTATCTCCCTCTCATCGTCTGAGAGCTCCTTATCTCCGCCTGTGACCTCTTTATTTATACTGCTGTAAACATAGTACATATTCGCTATATCATCGGCAGTCTGAAGATCTTCGGCAATATAATCGCCTGTCACTTTTGCATAGTCCACTTCATAATCGGGTTCACTCATAAGAGCAACCGCCTGCTTGTATAACAAGCCAAACATCCCCTGATCTATGGGCATGATGTACTGTTCTTCATCTCTTATGAAGAAAACATCTTTAAGCCGTGAGATATCGCGTTCTCTGACTGCATTTATGAACTGATCAGCAGCATCTTCATACTTCTCAAAGCCGTTTATATCTGCACCTTTTTCAACATATTTTGCTATCTCTTCCGAAGTCAGGACAGCAGCGCTTTCTTCCGTATCTTCGGCAGCAACAGATACTTTGTCATTATTTTTCTTTTCGGCGCAGCCTGTCAAAGCCGCACCAATAACCATTACAGACATTAAGCCTGCAAAAAATCTTTTCATATTTTTCTCCTTGGTCCTTATATCATATATTAGGACTAAGTGATCGCCTTTCCCCTCGGCTTTATTTCTTTTTCAGTATCGCAATTGCAGCATAATGGAGCACATCGAACTCCTCGGGAGCTGTTAGTGCAAGAAGAGCTCTGTGTTCGCGATCCCACGCTGCTATCTCAGCCTCGGAAAGTGAAGCTCCGATACCGCGGCAGGTCTTCATTCTTCCGTTCCAGCTCTCTCTTGTAAAATGCACATTAAGGTCATACCCTGCTCTGTACACTACGTCAAATGAATTCAAAACATCATCTGAGATATTAACTGGCTGACGAGTCCAGCCGCCGCCTGACCACTCGGGATTATACTCCAGGACCAGCTTTTCGCTGAGTCCTGCTATCCTGTCCTCATCAGGAAGCCAAGCCATTTGCATAACAACAAGTCTGCCGTCCTTTTTAAGCATTTTCGCAAGCTTTGGTGCAAGCTCCTTTGTATCGAAATACCAGAAGCACTGACAGGCTGTAATGATATCGAAGCTTTCATCGGGAAAATCCAGATTTTCCGCAGATACCACCTTAAAATCAATATTCATCTTATTTGCTCTTGCAAGAAGATCAGCCTGAGCTATCTGGTTTTCGGATATATCCGTACCTGTCCATTCTGCTCCGTACTGATACATATTACGCGGTATAACACCTGTTCCCGTACCAAGATCAAGACATTTCTGACCGCTTACGCCAACGCCGCAGTCCACAAGCTTTTTATAGAATTCCTTTGGGTAAATGTCACGATATTTTGCATATCCTTTTGATGTCCGTCCAAAGTCAAATGCTTTTCCGCTGTCGATCTTATCATTGATTATTTCCATACTGCAAACTCCTTTTATAACGAAAACCATGACTTATTACGATCGTATAAAAACATAACCATAGATCACAGTGCAGACATAACATTTCGTACAATCAGACGATCGTTGCTCCGCAAACTGCTCCCCTCTATTATGAGGAGCATATCCCCTGTTATCTATTACCTTTTATAATAACAGTTTTCTCCCGATTTGTCAAGTACATAGGCGTATTAAAAATGAGCTGCACGAAATATCATGCAGCTCATTTATCGTTATTTTACTGTAGGATCAAGGCTTGTGATCTTACTGAGCAGGAACTCCTGTATCCTCAGCGCATCGTTTGAGGTAATGCCCTTACTGCTGATATCAACATCAGCATTAGCCTTACCCTGAGCTGTGATAGCTGATGCCTCTGAACCGCCTTCACCGTACTTGTTAGGATTTGCAAGGCTTTGCATTATCAGAACGATATCGGACATATCTACATCACCGTCACAGTTTGCATCGCCCCATACAGTTACAGTCACATCGCCGTTTGTAGTTGTAGTTACAGGCTCTGTAGTTGTAACAGTCGTTGTAGTAGTTGAAGTTGTTGTCTCTGTGGTCGTTGTAGTTGTAGTAGTCGTTGTAGTCGTGGTGGTAGTAGTTGTCGTTGTGGTAACTACAGCAGGCTCTTTAACGAATACAGCATAGTTTATAACATTTCCTGTCATTCCGTTTGTGCCGAGGACCACCTTCTGACCTGCTTCAAACTCCTTTTTGTAAGCCACAAAATCAACTCCGTTGCTTGAAGCTGCTGTAAGATCAGTTCTTGTGTAGCTGCTGAGCCATGACGGTACTGAATTTGCAGCTTCTTCTCTTGTATCAACGAGGACATATACCTCGCACTTGTCACCTGTTGTGAACTCAGCAAGGTCAGCGTCTGTATTCTTTGAATTGCAGGCTGTCATAATGTACTCGCAGTTCTGAAGCTCAGATGCAAGTGAGGTATAAGTAAAGTCTCTGTCGCCGTAGATAGCACCGCCTGTAGTGTTTGACTCCATAAGCTTCCATGCGCCCGAGTTAGCACTGTCCTTAACGAGGAAGTTCTTCACAAGCTTGCCGTTTACAGGCTCAGGAGGAGTATTGTTCAGCTTAACGTTAGGTCTTGTAGGGAGCTGTGCCTCTGTGCCCAGATAGAAGCTTGTATGCGGAGGCTGATTGTATGAGGACTGCTGACAGCCGCACTGCATACGGTACTGCATATCGTGCATAAGAGTTGTTATGCGGTACTTTGTCTCGGTATTTGTACACCATACGCGGAGCTTTGAGTTATCCTCAGTTCTCAGGATAAGCTCCTCACGCCAGTCGCCGAAGAGGTCTGCTGTAAGACAAGGAACTGCCTTTGTACCGTTATTTGAAGCACAGCCATTAGCTGTAAATATTACAGGATAGTTGTTTATTGCCGCACCGTCTGTAATGGTGATATCATCAAGAAGCTCACGCTCCAAATCGCCGTCCCAGTGGATAAGGAAGTTTGTGGCAGGCCATTTGTTGCCTATCTGCTTGCCTGACACGTCAAATACTGCATTAGCAGGTCTTGAGCCCCAGAACTCAGCACCGCTGTTGCCTGCAACGATATTGTCTGCGCAGCAGCGTCCTGTATCCTTATCGCCGTCGTAGTGCCAGATTATCTGACCGTTTCTGCCGTCAACAAGAGATATACCGTAATTGCCGTCCTCATGGCAGATAAACACTTCTATTCCCTCGTGATTGGGGTCAAGGTCGCCTACGTGCATAGCATCGCCGTGCATCTGCTTTGTTGACCAGAGAAGCTTTCCGTTATCGTCGATACAGCTTGCGCCCATGCAGACTTCCTGTCTGCCGTCATTATCGAAGTCTGCAACCATTACGTTGTGGTTTCCGCAGCCGTAAGCAGGGTTGCTCTTGTCAAATCCTGTATCGAATACCCACTTCTTTGAAAGCTTTCCGTTAACAACGTCAACAGCCGAAAGGGTAAGTCTTGTATAGTAGCCTCTGCCGTAAACAACAGAGGGATGAACTCCGTCAAGATAAGCGATAGCGCAGTTGTAGCGCTCGCAGCGGTTTCCGTAGTTGTCGCCCCATGTAGACTTGGCTGTATTGCTTGTAGCATCGCCTCTCGGAACAGGGAAATCAATAGTATCAAGAGCCCTACCTGTTGCGCCCTCAAAGAGGGTCATATACTCGGGACCTGTAAGGATAGTACCTGCATCGTTAACATAGTTTGCATTGGCATTTCCGATGACCTTGCCTGTACCATCAACAGTACCGTCACAGGTCTTTGTTACAAGCTCAGCCTTTCCGTCGCAGTCGAAGTCCGCCACAGCCATCTGTGTGTAGTGCTGACCTGCGCGGATATTTCTGCCCATGTCTATACGCCACAGCTTCTTGCCCGTAAGGGTATAGCAGTCGATATACACATTTCCGGTAAAGCCCTGTATGCCCTTGTCGGGATTGTGTGTCTGAGAATTATCCTTGGAGTTTGAAGGATCCCACTTTACGAATATCTCGTACTGTCCGTCACCGTCAACATCTCCCACGCAGCAGTCATTGGGCGAGTAGGTATAAGCCTCGCCGTTGATAGTCCCGCCTCTCGGGACATCAAGAGGTATGTCGAAGTAATTCGCACCCGAGGTAAAGCGGCAATCCTCTGAGCTTACCACATTGCCGTTAACGAGGGTGTCAACGCGGTACTTTGAGCTTGAATTGCCCTGTGAGTCCCAGTAGTTTGTAGCTTCGCCTGCCTTGCTCGTGTAAATGAGAGTGTCGTCGCGGAATAACTGGAACTCCGCATTGTCATTGTCGTTTGCATTGAAACGCCAGCTTATGAACATACCGTTGCCCGACTTGATAGCGTAGATACCGCGGTCAAGGTACTCCATGATAGCCGAACCGTTTCCGCCGTTACCATAGGCTGCATCAGCTTTGAGAGGTGCGCTGATACTGAGGTTCGAGCTTACAGCCACTGCCAGAGAGGCAGCAGCGGCTGCAATTTTCTTTAATTTAAAATTCATTGTTTATTCCCCCAATGATTTATATTTTTTGGACATAATGTCCCATATCAATTATATTATACTATTTTGTTCACGATTTGGCAATGATTTATTGTCTCTTTTTTCTGCGATTTTACCCCACAAATGTGCTTATATGCAAAATAATGACATATAAAAACAGCATAACATCATTATATTACATAAAAGAACAAATACCCTTTGTCGCTAAGTTTTTAACCTCTCGGCATCTGTTAGACCTTCCGTACAAATTCTGCCGACTATTTTTGTGCATATAGCAGAATTACAAAAATATTTTTCTGATAATCAATGGTTTTCCATTGATTTTTGCAATTTTTCAGCCCTATTACAGAAAGGCACTTTTACAGACACAAGCATATAAAAAAGGACGGATAATATCCGTCCTACATCTTAGCTTATTAAGAACTGAACTCCTAAAAGAAGCGCCAGCAGTGCAAAGTTTATAACTGAAAAAACTGCAAAATATCTGCCTGTCTGAGCTTTCTCGTCCTTGCGGTAGAGCTGGAACGAGATAAGGCTTGCCAGTGATGCGATAAGCGTTCCGAAGCCGCCTATATCAACTCCGAGGAGAAGCTGTGTACCGTTATCCGTGAACTCTGCAAGCATTACTGCCGCAGGTACATTGCTTATGACCTGTGAAAGGAGTGCCGCCGAGATAAGCTCCCTGCCTGTGAGGATACGCGAGAAGAAGTCGCTTACAGCCTCTATTCTTGCGATATTTCCCACAAACACAAAGAAACCCACAAACGTTGCAAGCAGTGCATAATCTACTTTACCCAGCAGCTTGATATCGCATACCAAAGCCGCAGCAAGTGCAGCTATAAGGCATACCCAGTCAGGGATAAGTCTGAACACCGCTGCTATGCACACAAGGAAAAGTCCCGTATATACCGCCGCTTTGAACTTTGGTATCTCAGTATCCCTGCTTTCGGGAGCTTTGCATTTATCCTTAGGCAGAAGCAGCGTAAGTCCCATTACAGCCGCGAGTCCGACAGCTCCAACAGGGAGCATAGTTTTCAGGAAAGTCATTGCTGTAAGTCCGTACTTATCATACAGAAACAGGTTCTGCGGATTTCCTACGGGAGTCATCATACTTCCGAGATTTGCCGCCGCTGTTTCGAGAACTACCGTAAGTATAAGGCTTTTGCTGTCATTGATACTGCTGTAGATAAGCAGCGTCAGCGGTACAAAGGTTATGAGTGCAACATCATTTGTAACAAGCATTGCACTGAAAAAGCATATCAGCGTAAGAACTGCACCCAGTCTGCGGACTGTTCCCGTTTTGCTCAGTATGACACGGGTCAGCTTATCGAATATGCCTATGCTGCGAAGTCCTGCTACAGCCGCCATAAGTGCGAAAAGCTCAATGAGAACTGTCCTGTTGCAATAGCCGATGTACTCCTTATCGGGCGGTATTATGAACATAGTTGCTATGGCGAGGAGAAGTGATATAACAAGTACAGGCTGTGCCTTTATAAATTTTTGTACTCTTGTCATACCGTCTCCTTGGTCATAAGACCGTAATGCGAGAGCCTATAGCCCTTATTGAAATAGCATGAAAAAGCCGCTTCGTTTTCCTCTTCTATCTCAAGCTTGAAGCGGACAGCCTGTGGGAATTCCTTTTCAATAAACTTCAAAAGCTCACTGCCTATACCAAATCTGCGGTACTCGGGCTTTATATACAGATCCTCAAGCCATACGCAAATGCCGCCGTACTCAGTGGTGTAGCCCAGTGCAGTCATGGCATAGCCTGCTGCCTCGCCGTTAAATTCAAGCATAAATCCGCGCAGGAACGGCATATCACTGATACAGTCGTCAAAGTCCTTTTCGAGTATGCTGTCCGACGACTTGTGTATGACCGCAGGAGAGTCGTAAAACTCCCTCATCATTGCCATAACTTCGGCTTTATCGTCAGCCGTAAGCTCACGAATACTTATATCCTTTTTCATATTATCTTCCTTTCGCATTAACTGCAAAAAAGATTATACCACTTTTTTCGACCAACGTCAACAATAAACACGGCTATTTTTATGTGCTGAGATATGGCATATTGACACAGAGAACAACTCATTGTATAATGATAACTATACAAATAAAACCTTTCGGGAGATGTAATAATGGACCAGATAAAAGACAGAAGAAGCATCAGAAAATACAGCTCACGTCCCGTTGACAAAAAGCTTACAGACGAAATACTCAGTGCTGCAATACTTGCGCCGTCAGCCAAGAACAGACAGCCGTGGAAGTTCATCGTTTACAGCGGCAGCTCAAAAAATGAGCTTCTTAGTGCAATGGAAAAGGGACTCATAAAAACAAAGGAAGAGCTTGCGCATATGCCAAACTCGGAATATTTACTGTCAGACGCTTTCAATACGCTGAAAATAATGCAGGAAGCTCCCACGATAATAATAGTCCTGAATACCAACGGCAGCTCTCCGTTTGCGGATATAGACGCTTTTGCACGTATAACCGAAATATGCGACAGCCTGTCTATCGGTGCAGCCATAGAAAATATGCTCCTCAAAGCTACAGAGCTTGGACTCGGTACACTGTGGATAGCAAATACCTCTTTTGCGTACAATGAGCTTGTCAGTTACATCGGGACTACTGCCCAGCTTATAGGCGCAGTTGCCCTCGGTTACGCAGATGAAGCTCCATACCCAAGACCGCGAAAAAGGCTCGACGATGTCGTTGAATACAGATAAGAAAAGTCCGAAAGCAGTCATCAAGACCGCCTTCGGACTTCGTTTTTTATACCATTATCAGACAAATGCCTTTATTTCGCCTGATATGAACTTTTTCAGCAGAACAAGGTCGTTCTCGTCGATAACACTGTCGCCGTTGATATCTGCTGCCTCGAACCTTTCTGCGTCACCGTCTACAGCAGCATTGCGCATACTGCAAAGGTCGAAAATATCTACGATGCCGTCACCGTTGAGGTCTCCGAGTATATATTCCTCAGCAGGAGTATTGGGCTTCCACCAGTTGATGTTGAAAAGGTAGCTCTCTCCGCCTGTGAATACCAGATATACGTCATGCTTGCCGCTTGTGGCTTCGATGTTACAGGTCTTTGTAATCCATTCCTGCCAGCCGCCAGTGTTCGTGATCTCAGTACTGCCTATGAGCTTTCCGTCTGGAGAGTCCAGACGTACTTCAAGTACAGCGTCAGAGCCGTTAGAAGCTACACGGAAGTCGATCTTATCCGCACCTGTAAGGTCGATGTCCTTGAAGCCTATGTAGTCGCCGTTCTCGATATAGCCTACATCGCTTCCGCCCTCTGAGCAGTTCTCGATATCTATGCCTGACTTGTAATCGTAATTCTCAGCTTCGATGACATTGCTGTCATTGCCGCCCATTCCCTTTATACGGAGGATATGGCTGGACTTGCTGAGAACCTTTCCTTCTCTGTCAAGCACGTAAATACGGTACTCGCCTTCCTCTGAAGGAGTTCTGATACTTCCTGCGCTTCCGCCTGCTCTTGTCATGTCAGCTCCTGCCTTGAAGCTTGTTGTGCCGTCGGGAGCTATCCATATATTGCCGTCAACCTTTCTTACAGGGAGCTTGCTGCCGCCTGTAGTTGCACAGCTTGCAGGGAACGCATAATCAGCTTCAGATTTCAGCCATGTTGGCATAAGGCTGCGATATTCATCGGAAATACCCGAATTTACACACACCTTGTACTGAGCAAAAGGCCATACATTATCGGATACTACGATAGGAATATCAATGTCGCTGTATGGTGGGTTCTTGCCCATTTTGTTTACTGTAGCATAAGTGCGCTTTATTGTGAGGTGGTGCTTGTCGCCGTATTCCTCACAGTTGATAGTATAAGTTACGTTAGGGCTTATTTCGAGAACGTTGTCATTCTCCTCGATGTAGGTTGTACCCTCATCGTTATGGAGTCCGTAGGTAGGAGCTCCCGGACCGCCTGCGGGTATGCCCTGTATGTAGTTCTCGTTGATAACAGTACCCGGCATCTGACCGATAGTATAGATACCGCCGCTGTCATGGAGTCGGTTCAGCGAATTGATAACTCTGTTATAGCATATCATATTATCGTGGCAGGTGGTGCTGTCCTTGAAGTTGCACCAGCCCCAGCCAAGATGTATGCCGTTGTATGCAGTTTTCTCGATAGTATTGCTTAGTATCTTTACGGACTCAACAAAGTAAGCTGTAATAGCTGCACAGCCGCCGAAGCCGTGTACTACGCTTATATCATAGAGTAAATTCTGAGTTATAAGGTCGTTCTTGCATATTCCCTCCACCTCTTTCGGGAACTTCTCGTGATTGTTCCATGCAGCATCACCTATGTAGATATGCTGTGGGTGACCTACTGTGATACCGCTGGAAGTGATATCGGTAATGAAGTTTCCGCTTACCTCGGAATTTATAACATCATTGGTCATTGAGATACCGTCCGCACCTGTATGCTTTACAACATTGCCTGTGAGCTTTATGTTGTCGCTGTTGGTAATATGTATAGCAGCAGGGAGAGTATCAACCATTTCATACTTCTTGGAATGCCAGTTGGAGTCCGCAAAAGCGGTATAGCTCTGAGCTGCCTGACAGGTGGTCTTACCGTGAGAGCCTGCAACCTCTGTAAGCTGATAATCCGTATTTGCAAAGGTTATGCCGCTGAAGCTTATATTCTGGACACGGTCGCTTGTGGACTTTCCTGCTATCTTGATAAGTCCGTCAGCAACAGGAGCTTCAACGTCAGCACTTGTCATATCCTCGCCGCTGCGAGGGTAGTAGTACAGCACCTTCTGAGTCTTGTCAAAGAAGAACTCGCCCTCGCTGTCAACGAACGAAAAGGCATTGTATATGGTATGAGTGCCGCCTGTAGAGAAGCCTGCTCCCCAGCCCGGAGTCTGAGCTATAGCACCGTAAGGCTGTTGCATGAGAAGTATCATGCTTCCGCCGTCGTACTTGATATCGCGTGAGCAGACGATATTCTCGTTCCATGTAGTGCCGTTCACTACCTCAAGATCATCAAAGTTTGAGGTGATACGCGGCATAGAGCCTGCATCGTAAACGATACCGTCACTCTTCTTGCCAGAGTCCCATGCCCAGTCGCCCTGACCTGCGGTAACGTGGTAATCTCCGTAGCCGCCCTTTGCCTGCACCTGTACGCTGCCCATATTAGCGCGGCGGTCGTTGACATAGAGATTCCTCAGCTTGATATCTCTGTCAAGAGGGGCTGACCAGAGCTTGTCGTTGTATTTAGTCCAGCCTGTTACCTGCTGAGCACCATTGATGACAGGGACTTCCTTGTCATACGCCTCATATCTTACATTAAATCCGCCTGTACCCGAGTCACGGGTATCAAATTCAACGGGCTGTGTAAGGCGATAATCACCGCCGCGGAGATACACAACGATATCTCCCGTCATATCACCGTTGATCTTGCGCACCTCGTCCCTTGCCTTTTCAAGTGTGGCAAATGGTGCTTCGATAGTTCCGTCACCGCTGTCACTTCCGTCAGGCGCAACGAAAAATACTGCCTGTGTACCTGCGGCTGTTGAAGCAACAGAGAAACTGCCCACATTAACGGCTGACATGACTGCTGCCAGACTGACAGCGATTGCTGACATTCGTTTCAGGATCATAGTATTCCTCCTTATTTAATTTTAATATCCCATTCTATACTATCATTTCATCTCTTGCTTTTGTGCATGATAGCTATATTTTTATCCATTATCTTAATTATAATACAATAAGCTGCATAATAATACAACTTTTATTTCTTTTTTGGTAATAAAGCTATATCTCCCCCTTGACTTTTTTATCCTCCCTATGTTATAATATTTCCTATTCAACAGGAGGTATTTATGTTTTCGCAATTCAGAAAGAAATTCATTGGCGACAGAGCGTTCTACAGGATAGTTCTAAGCATGGTAATTCCCATGATACTGCAAAATCTCGTCACCAATTTTGTAAGTCTCATAGACAATATCATGGTGGGCAGTATGGGTACCGAGCCTATGAGCGGCGTATCCATAGTCAACCAGTTCATATTCGTTTTCAACGTTACCGTATTCGGTGCAGTTGCAGGTCCGAGCATATTCGGAGCGCAGTTTTTCGGCAAGGGCGACCATGAAGGTCAGAAGTACACCTTCCGTTTCAGACTGCTCATATGCACGGCTATCATAATTGCCGCAGCAATTATATTCGAGATTTTCGGCTCGCCCCTGATAAAGCTGTTCATCAGCAAGGAAAGCGATCCTCAGCAGTCTGAGGAAATACTGGTATACGGCATGGATTATCTGAGGATAATGGTATTCAGCCTTATCCCCTTTGCCATTGGTCAGGCTTATTCAAGTATAGTCCGCGAATGCGGAGAAACACGTATTCCTATGGCAGGAGCTATGTCCGCTGTGGGCGTAAATGTGCTGCTTGACTACGGTCTCATCTTCGGCAAGCTGGGTATGCCTGCAATGGGCGTAAAAGGTGCAGCTATCGCAACTGTCATCGCAAAGACTGTGGAAGCCCTTGTAGTGGTAGTCTGGGCGCACACTCACCCTCAGCGCAACAAATACATCGTGGGAGCTTTTCACGGCTTCCGCATACCGCGCAGACTTACCGCAGATATAATCAGACGAGGTACTCCCCTGTTTATAAACGAATTTCTCTGGTCGCTGGGAATGTCTGTAGTCGCACAGTGCTATTCCGTCCGCAGTACCGAGGTCGTAGCCGCAAGGAACATATCAAGCACCATGACAAACCTTTTCAGCTCGATATATCTGCAAATGGGAGCTTGTATCGCCATACTCGTGGGAGCAAAGCTCGGTGCAAACAAGCTCAAAGAAGCCCGTGACCTTGACAACAAGCTGCTTTTCTTTGCAGTTGCCGCAGCCTCTGTTGTAGCTGTATGTATGATGCCCCTTGCAGGACTTTTCCCGAAATTCTACAACACGGAAGCCTCCGTGCGTTCACTTGCCGCATACATGATAATCATACAGGCTCTTGCTATGCCCATGTGGGGCTACACCAACGCCTGCTACTTCACTCTGAGAAGCGGCGGAAAAACAGGCATCACCTTCCTTTTCGACTTTGGCTTCACATGGCTGCTGATGATACCGCTTGCCGCAGTTCTTTCTTATTTCACCTCACTTGACATACGCATCGTATTTGCTGTAGTTACCCTGTCAGAGATAGTCAAGGTTTTCATCGGTTATTTCATGGTGCGCAGCAATGTGTGGATAAACAACATAGTCGATGATATTTGAATATATAGCGAAACGCCGCCGCTTCGAGGGTAGAAGCCGCGGTGTTTCTCATTTGAGGAAATTGTTGTATCAAATGGTCAGGATCAGGCTGTAAATACTGCACGAACGAAACTGCAAAGATGTGCTTGAAAGAGTTATCACCCTGATAACCACCGTTTACATTGTGATATATTACTGTCCCTCGTGGAAGAAGTAAGGAAGTGCATCGTAGATGTACCATCTTACATAGCCCCACCAGTGAGTCTTCTTTATTCCGTCATTGCTGTTTGCAACGAGGAAGTAGAAATTACCCTTTGAGAAGTCAGATGTGTATGTGAAGCGCTTTGTATCCTGCTTGAGAGGATTGATAAGTCCCAGCATATTCTGGTATGCAAGATCCTGATCTCCTGTAGCAGCGAGAACGAAGTACTCTCTCTGGCTGAATCCTGACTTGTCGATAGCATTCTGAACGCCCTGTACACCGCCCCAGCAGTGACCTGACAGAGGCATATAGTATGCGCAGATATCAAGATTGTTTATGAGCATATTCCATGTTGAACCGCCGCCCATTGAAAATCCGCCGTATGCACGGTGATACCTTGTAGCCTTGAGGTTGTCGAGTGAAGTATCCTTCTCAGCGTATGTTGAATACTTGCCTTCAACGTATGGGATTATGCTCTGTCGCATCTCGTTCCATACTGTGCCTGCACCCATATTTCCGTCATTTGAAGGACAGCCGTTGAATGTAGGAGTTACAACGATCATAGGTTCAAGCTCGCCGTTCATTATCATATTGTCGAGGATATTCTGCATCTTGACATCGCTGCTGAATATGGTATTCTCGTTCTCTCCGCCGCCGTGCATGAGATAGAATACGTTGTACTTCTTGCTTTCATCATAGCCGTATGGGAGATAAACGTTCATCGACTTGTTTCCGTTGATACCTGTATAGTTTTCCTTGACTACCTTTCCTGCCTGTGAGCACTGGTTCAGATATTTGTCGTTAGCGCGGTACTGGAGATTAGCATTATAGTTGAATGTAGACTTTGGTGCAGTTGTAGTTGTGGTAGTAGTAGTCGTAGTAGTTGTAGTTGTTGTGGTAGTTGTTGCAGGTGCGGAAACTGTCTTGATATTTTCAGCGTAGCCCTCAGGGAGCTTGCTGATAGAACCTAAGAGGTACTTCTGTATAGAAAGGGCATCGTTTGCGGTAATACCGCCGCCTGCTTCGCTTACGTCTGCATTGTATATGCCCGGCTCTGTAAGAGCGTACTTGTTAGGATTTGCAAGTGACTGCATGATAAGTACAACGTCGCCCATATCTACACCGCCGTCACCGTTTGCGTCGCCCCACTTTGATACCTTGGCATTAAGTATATCCTTGAGGTCCTGTACGGGTACGGGAGCTGTTGTAGTCGTCACAACAGGAGGTGCTGTGGTTGTTGTAACTACAGCTGCCTTAGGTCCGTCTATTACAGTTCCTGCAACTGCACCGATAGCCTCATCAACATAGAAGCTGTACTCGTCTTTGTCTGTCTCAACATACATCTGAAGGTCTGAAGCTCCCTCAGGTATCTTGTAATTTGTATTTGCAAGCTGTACCCACTCGCCCTTTGGTACGGCATCAACTATAGCTATCTTGTCATACTGTACCTCAGTACCGTCATTGTACTGGAGAGTAAGGTAGAATTTCTGTGAAGCAGGACCTTCCGTATACTTAACGATAGTACTGAAGCTGTACTCCTGACCTGCCTTGAATACAGATGAGGAAAGTGTACGTACAGCACCATTCCAGCTTGCTTCTCTGCCTGTGCAGGCAATAGAACCCGAACCTGCATAATACTCTGTCTTGTCAGCTGATACCTTTGCAGAGCCTCTGCCTGTCCATGAATCAGCACTTGTATCGAATGTATTGTGGAAGTAATAACCGTTCTCATCAGGCTCGATAACAACAGGTGAGCCGCTGAGCACCTTGCTGCCGTTGCAGCCGTTCCATGTCTGACGGTCATACTCGAAGAAGTCGATATCAGCGTAGCCGCCTGTTGACTTTGTAGGATAGCTGTAGATACCGCTGCGGTAGCCTGTAAAGAGCTTTAAGTCGTAGCTCATGGACAGTTCCTGACCGAGCTTTGTCCAGTTCTGACCATCATATGAATAGTAGAAATTAGCCTTGTCTATATTATTGGACGAACTTCCGTCCGAATTTACTGTTGCGAACTTGAAGTCCACCTTGAGGTATACTTCATCCCCGCTCATATTCTGCTCGGCAACTATCTTGTTGGCACTGTTTCCAACTTCATTGCCGCTGTTTATGGACATATATACCTTCTTCTGACCGCTGTCTGTCACATAGACACCGATACAGCCGTATTTGAGCTGGAATGCTGAAAGACCTGCGTAGTCGCCTGCCTTCATGTTTGATGCATCAAGCTTTATGTAGCTGCTGCAGGCAGGTCCTTCTGTACGCATGGTAAGGGTATTTCTTGCATTGAGAAGATGTGAAGCAAGTGTCTTGTTTTTAAGACGGAGCCAGCCCTCACGCTCTGTGACCGACCATGCACTGTTATCTGGATTGTGATTCCACTGCCACTCGAGAGCTAAGTCGTTTGAGGAGTAGTCGAAGCTGTCATCACCTGCAAGGTCTGTGCCCTTGCCCGAACCGAGGTCAAGTGTGAGAGGAGCTTTTCCGTTTACGCCCATCATGGGCCAGTCGTTCTGCCATGTTACGGGAACGAGTACAGGTATACGTCCTACCGAGCCGTGATCCTGGAAAAGAAGTCCGTACCACTTTCCGTCGGGAGTATCAACGATACCGCCCTGTGCAACGCCTGCACCGTATGAGCCTAAGCTCGAATCGAGAAGTGTCTTGCTCTCCCAGTTGCCTGTGAGGCTCTTTGAACGGTAGCAGAATTCAAGTCTGCCGTGACCTGACGGCCATGCGATACCAAGTATATAGTAATAGCCGTTTATCTTATGGATATGCCAGCCCTCGCCTGCAAGGTTGTTGAAGTTGGTCTTGAAGAGCTGCTTTTCCAGTCCGCCCGACTTCCAGCCCGTCATATCGGAGTTGAACTCCTTGATGTTACAGGTTCCGCCTGCGCCGTATACGAGATAGTTTCTTCCGTCCTCATCAAAGAGGATAGAAGCATCATGGTACATACCGTTAAGCTCTACTCTCGACCACTCGCCGTGCTCGATATCATCGGTAGAGCATATATAGGACTTGTTTGAACCATAGCTGCCGAAGAAAGCGTAATACTTGCCGCTCTTTTCATTGTATCGAAGGCTTGTAGCCCACTGTCCATGAGAGTAGTCGTTCTTGCCGTTTGTAAGGTTCTGAACATCACCGTTGGCATATGTTGTACATACATAATTGCATATCTCCCAGTTAACGAGGTCGGTGGACTTCATTATTGGAGCAACAGGGCTGAAGAACATGGTAGTACTTACCATGTAATATGTATCGCCAACTCTGATGATATCATCATCGGGAACGTCCGACCAGATGATAGGATTGGATACTGTAGATGCCGCAGTAGTCACCATGCTTAAAGATGATGTAACTGAGGGCACAGCAATAGAAGCTGCAAGCAAAACAGACAATGCAGCCTTTTTAGGATTAATACTTCTCATGTGTTATTCCTCCTTATTTAATTCCCCTGTAAAGCGTTTCGATGTACGCTTCCAATACACGTCATTATGTTATATTGCCTATATATAACATTTGACTATTTTCGTACCTTTTATCCACATTAATTTTATCACTTTGTCATAATATAAGCAACCTAAATAATACAGATTTGGTGGACAAAATGCGTCTTTTATATTAATATATCACGATTTATGTTTGAATTTTATCAAAATCCTCATAATTTTAACATATTTGTATGCACACAATGTTCCAAGATATAAAAAAAGAGCAGACAAATCGTCTGCTCTCATGTACTTTCAGTATTGTCCGCCGCCGAAGCCGCCGTTATTGCTGCCGCCACTGCCGTTATTATTTGTACCGCTGCCTGCGAAAAGATCGTCCATTGCAGCACTCCTGTCGCTGAAATTGTACTTTTCACGCTGCTGTCTTTCGGTACTTTCACGCATTTCCTTTTCCCGTTCCATGTCCGCACGAAGCAGCTCTGCAAAATCAAGTCCCCTGCTGCCGCTTATATCACCGATATATTCGGTATTACGCTGTGCTTCACCGCGGGCTTCACGCCTTTCGTCAGCGATATACCTTCCTGCTGCATTGATGCCGTCAAAAAGAAGGTCGAATAATCCGTAGCCTCTTCCATAACCTCTTCTCATAGTATTACCCCTTTCGTTTACTATATCATTCAGACCACCCCTTGGTCTGCTTAATATACATTATAACATATAAATTCAAAAATAGCAACAGGCGCGGTGTAAAATTGCATTAAAATTCTTTCTATGATATAATACCTTTATATTCTCAAATACCGACCGTTACCCAAGCTGTACTTTTTTCGTCTATATTGGTGAAGGGGCATTAAGGAGGTGTACTATGGAAGATAAACATATCATTGATCTTTACTGGCAGAAGGATCAGGCTGCCATAAAAGAGAGCGATGCAAAATACGGTGCTTATTGCAGTACCATAGCCGATAATATCTTACACTCGCAGGAAGATACCGAGGAGTGCGTAAATGATACGTGGCTTCGCGCATGGAACGCCATACCTCCCGAAAAGCCGAAAAGGCTGTCGGTATTCTTCGGCAGGATAACCCGAAATCTTGCCATAGACAGATACCGCAGGGACAGAGCCCAGAAGTACGGCGGCGGACAGACCGCTCTTTGTCTCGATGAGCTGGGAGAATGTATCGGTGAGGAAAGCACAATTGAGGACAGGCTCGCACTGCGTGAGCTGATAAACAGCTTCCTCAGTGCTCTTCCCGAAAAGAACCGTAATATCTTTCTCCTTCGCTATTGGTACATGATGCCCGTTGCTGATATCGCTAACAGATACAGCATATCAGAGGGGGCAGTAAAAATGATCTTGCAGCGCGTCCGTGACAAGCTGAGAGAGCATTTGAGAAAGGAAGGTGCAGGTATATGAAAAACAGAGACATTCTTCTTGATGTTATAGGCGATGTCGATGAAAAACTCATTCCCGAGCTGACAGCTCCAAAGAAAAAGAAAAACATCATAAAGTGGACAGCTCTCGGCGGTATCTGTGCGGCAGCAGCTGCTTGTGCGATACTTCTGCCGAAGATAAATAAAGGCAGCTCTGTACCGCTGAACTCTGCATCTCAGATAATTTATGACGAAACAAAAACAGGAACGGAAAAAATCAATGCCGATGTTGTTTTCGGTTCAATGGGCTATGAGGGGGTAATGGCTTATGATATCTCCGAGCTCGATACGCCCTCACCGTGGACATCGGATATGACACTCAGTTCACTGCCTGTTTACAGAAATCTCGCAAACCAAAGCGGTGAAAACTCGTACGCAGTAGGTGCGGTATATCTCTCCGAGGAAAAGATGAACGAGATCGCAAAAAATGCTGCTTCAGCACTAAAAACAAAAATAAACGATACCAAAGCAACGTATGTAAGAGACTTTGTTCAGGGCGGGATTTCCGACGATATAATGAACTCTGTCTATTCACTTGAAGCAAGGTGCAGCAACAATATCACTTTGACTGTTTACGGCAACGGCAAGGTAAAAGCCGAGTTTTCAAGCCGCAGTCTGCCTGATAAATACAGTTTTTCATACAGCAATACCTCATCGGCGGAAGCTGAAAAAACTCTTCGTTATCTGTCAAAGGAGTATGCAGAGCTTCTCGGATACAGTTCCCCCGTGTGCTATTCTTACGCCGACAGAACATATTCGGGAGCTGAATCGCGCAGCTATTATGTTTTCAATAAAACAGGCGATACCGTACAGGATATACTCAATTTCAGTCTCTCCTACGCAGAATTTGCTCCCGATGATAACGGAGACCTGATGTGCATATGGCTTAATAATCCGAGCTATACTTCTGAATACATGGGGAATTACCCGATAATAACAGAAAAAAATGCCGCAGAGCTTTTAATAAACGGCTACTATTTCAGCACAGTCCCCGCTGATTTCCTGAAAAACGGTAAAATCACAGACAGCGATATATCCAAAACAGAGCTTATCTACAGAAATAACGGTGAAGAATACTATCAGCCCTATTATAAATTCTATATCGAGCTCGATGCTTCAAAACTCAATATGGCTAACGGACTGAAAGACTACGGCATTTTCTATGTACCTGCGGTCAATTCAGAATATCTCAACGATTTTACACCTGATATCACATTCGAGGTCAATATGCCGGAAAGCTCCGCAAAAGCAGTGCATATCCCTGCAATAGAGCTGCCCGAGACCTCAGACACAGCAAACATGGATATGATCGGTCTCGTGGTATATCAGGGGCGCATATATACTCAGGCTTATACTTATACGGGAAATGAAGCCGAAGGTATAAAGCACCTTATCGGTGAACACCTCGGAACTGCCAAAGGAAATATAGATGAATGGTCATCGCAGGACGAGTATGCAACTGAATTCGCATCTTCGGTATCGGGCGAGGTCTATTCGGTAAAGGGCTATGATACCACCTTCCGTATATGTATTTACTCGGAATACGAAGATGAGAACAACGAACAGAAAGCTTTTATACAGTTTCTTGATGATCTCAACGGCATTGACCTTGCATCGGGCTCAGAGCTTTTTGAGGACAGACTTCATATCAGCGAAAACACCGAAGCTGTCAGATTTCAGTATCACGATGACTGGGATTGGAACAGGGAAAATCTCCAAGACGCTGATATCAGCGAGGAAACATGGAAGGAATTCATGTCACAGTTGGACAGCGGTGGATTCGTCTATACATGGAACCCCGACAGTTCGGACAACAGCATATATGATAAAAATCAGGCACATCTCATACTTTCAATGACTGACGGTACGACCGTAAAACTTCGCCTTATCGAGGGCGGTTACGTTGGATATGAGCCGCTGGGCTGGTATTTTGTAAAGATACCCGAAGATATTTTCAATGCAGTTTATGATGCCTGCGGCGGAAAACATTAAAGTATGATCGAAACATCTTGTTTACGGCTCGGAGTTTTTTCCGAGCCGACTTTGTTTGCACGAGACATCTTTTCCGTATGACCAAAAACTGCAAAAAGCTCTCCATATCACTTCAATAACAGGTTGACAATTTCTGCGGCATAGTGTATAATTTTAACATGAACAGGAGATGATAAAATGCGCTCAAAAGGTACTAAGACCATTGCTGAAAACCGCAAAGCCCGTCACGATTATTTTGTCCTCGAATCCTACGAAGCAGGCATTGAGCTTGTGGGTACTGAGGTAAAGTCTATCCGTCAGGGCGGCGTTAATCTTAAAGACTCGTGGTGCTCTATCGACAAGGGCGAGCTTTTCGTCCGCGGTATGCACATATCTCCATATGAGAAAGGCAACATCTTTAACCGCGATCCCATGAGAGTCAGAAAGCTCCTCATGCACAAGCGCGAGATAAATAAACTATACGGTACTCTTAAACAGGAAGGTCTGTCACTTATCCCTCTGAGCCTTTATTTCAAGGACTCAAGAGTGAAAATGCAGGTGGGACTGTGCAAGGGTAAAAAGCTCTACGACAAACGTGCCGATATCGCAAAGCGCGATGCAAACCGCGAGATCGACCGCAATATCAAATCACGCAATCAATAGGAGTTTTATGAAAAAACGTATTCTTCCGATATTTCTTATAACGATCACGCTATTAGTTGGCTGCGGACATGATGTAAAACCGTCCGACAAGGACAGCATTATTGATACTACATCTGAAACAATCGGGACAACTTCTTCCGATACACAGGATATTGTTCAGAAAATGCTGGATAATGTTATCCTGTACAATGAAAAAGTATCTTTTCCTTCATCATTTGATAGTTTCAGTGATGATTATACTGCGGCAAATTCCATACCGTATGACGGCAGTGATATATCTACTTATACGCTGTACTACAAGGACAAGAATATCGGCTTTATAGATCTGTCAAATAATAATGATATAAGAGGATTGTACATAGATGATGATATTCCGAACAGCGATTTCAGCATCTCCGGTATCGGGTATGATTCATGCAGATCAGATATTATCAATGCCTTTGGCGAACCGGATGAGAAAACGGAAACTTCATACACCTATGGCAATAGCGAAAGCATTTGTATAGTATTCAGTTTTAATGACGAAAAAATAAGGTCAATAAAAATATTCTATTAAGAGATGATTTTTCTATGTTATTCCCAGAACCATTGAAAAAAGGCGATAAGGTCGCTGTTATAAGTCTTTCGAGCGGTATACTCGGTGAGCCGTACTGCACTCACGAAAAGGAACTGGGTATAAAAATGCTCCGCAGATTCGGTCTCGAACCTGTTTTCACGCAGCACGCTCTTATGGGTACGGACTTCATAATGAAGCACCCAGAAGCAAGAGCTGCCGACCTTAAAGCAGCTTTCCCCGATGACTCGGTAAAGGGTATCATCTGCGCTATCGGCGGTATCGAGACTTTCCGCACCTTCCCTTATCTCATGGAAGATGAGGAGTTCATAAATGCGGTTCGGCAGCACCCTAAGTTCTTTCTGGGATTTTCAGACACTACCAATAACCACCTGATGTTTCACAGACTGGGCTTACAGACCTTCTACGGTCAGGCTTTCATGTGCGACTTGGCAGAGCTTTCGGGAGATATGCTCCCCTACTCAAAGGCTCAGTTCGAGAGCTGTTTTGCACCATATCACGGCAGGAAGATAACTCCCTCAGATGTGTGGTATGAGGAGAGGACTGACTTTTCATCTGCTGCTGTTGGTACTGCTCCCGTATCTCACAAAGAAGAGCACGGCTATGAGCTCTTACAGGGCAGTCCCGTATTCGAGGGCGAGCTTCTGGGCGGCTGTATCGACAGTATGGGCGAGATGCTCATGAGTGGAAATATAGACAGGTTCGGCGATATGCTCTCAGATGAATTGGAGAAATATCCTCATTTCAAAGAGGACTTCATAAAGCAGAGCGAAATAACAAGAAAATACAATATCTTCCCAAATGCCGAGGAATGGCGCGGAAAGATACTCTTTGCCGAAACAAGCGAAGTAATGCCTGCTCCCGAAACGCTGAGAGAATACCTCACTGCTCTGAAAAATGAGGGAGTTTTCGGGAATATAAACGGTATCATCATAGGCAAGCCAATGAACGAAAAGTATTATGAGGAGTACAAATCTGTATGGCGCGAAGCCGTTGATAATGCAGAGCTCCCAATGCTTTATAATGTGAACTTCGGTCATTCGGCTCCTAGAGCTGTGCTGCCATACGGTGCTATGGCTCATGTTGACGCAGACAGGCAGGAGATAACCCTGCTGTAACAAATAACGTCACCGTTTGCTGTTGACAGATCCCTTTCTGTAGGGAACGCCGCCCTAAGCGTTCCGCAAAGTTGTGTATAAGTTGCGATCAAAAATAACAAGCCGTGACAATATTCACTGTTGACAAATCAGCAGAAACAAGTTATAATGTTAATGGAGCACTAAAGCTCCCCAACCTGTACCCTCATTCATATGGGGGCGTAAAGGTTTCGACGGGGGTCTTGAAGTGTGATAAGCGAGCGGAGAATGGCGTGATCTCCATAACCTGCGCCACGTTTAAATATAAACGCAAGAAATAACATTACAGTTTCTAGAAATAGCGAACTGGTAGCTGCTTAAGTCAGCTTCTGTCCACCGAGGGAGTACCGCGGCTCTCGCTTGGGCATCGATGAGCGGTGAACGACTGTCGGAAGTGTCCGTGTCCGTCAGTTGTATACGGACTACCTGTGACTACAGCCCGTTTATCGGCGGCAGACTCAGGGAATCATAATAGGTAAAATACGCTCGTAGAAAGTTGCATGAATGGGCTTTCGGACAGGGGTTCAATTCCCCTCGCCTCCACTAGAAGCAAGGCTCGCAAACGGCTTAGAATAGCCATTTTGCGAGCTCGTTCTTTTTTAAAAGTGCTCTCAACCACTTATTGACCACTTATTTTTTTATTTAACAATATCAGACGCTCCGCAGAGTTCTGGCTCTGCGGAGTATTTTTATGCCATAGTCTGCTCCATATTTTCTTCTTCAAGCTCGTCCTCATCTTCGTCAATGTCAGGTTCAGCCTCCTTTGCGGACTTAGGTTTAGCGTCTTTCCCCTCTCGAGTAAATCTCAGTGCATTGGTTATGGCATCACAGTTTCTTGCTCTTGCCTCCTGGAACATATGGGAGTACAGGTTCAGGGTCGTTCCTACGATACTGTGTCCCATATCGGCTGACACAGCTACTACGTCTATGCCCTCGTAGATGAGAAGTGAAGCGTGAAGGTGCCGCAGTGAATGTATGCCACGGAAGGGTATGTCAATCTTCTCGCAGTAGCTTTTCAGATACTTGTACGGCATTTCCGGATACATGGGTGAACCGTTCCATTTGGTGAACAGCCTGTCGTTATCTTCCCACTTCGTTCCCAGCCGACGAGCTTCTTTTCTCTGCTCCTTGCGGTACTTCTTCAGCATATCCATTACGTCCTCGGGGAACTTTGCCACTCGCTGAGACTTCTTAGTTTTTGTAGTATCCGTGTAGATTCCCTTTGCAGGTGTGTAATGTGAAGTTCTGCGGACTCTTATGGTGTTGTAGTCAAAGTCGATGTCCTTCCACTCCAGTCCCAGCATTTCGCTCCTTCGGAAGCCGCTGTATATCGCCAGTGTTATGTAGACCTGAAACCACATAGGCTCATAGCCCAGATCTTCAAACAGCTTCTTCACTTCGTCAAGGGTGTATATCTCCTTTTCCTTCTGCTCCAGTTTTGGTATCACAACTCGGCTGCACGGATTGTCCGTCAGCATTCCCATACGGATAGCATAGCTGAATATATCGCTGATAAAGCTCAGGTGATGTATAGCAGTCTTTCGTGACAACGGCTTGCCTGTGACCATGTGCCTGCCGTTCACAATAAGGTCGGTGATGAACATTTGTATGTCTCTGGACGTTATCTTGTCCATACGCTTGTGTCCGATGGCAGCGTAGATTCGCTTGGTGACCTGCCGCATTTTTGAGAATGTGGTCGGTCTCAGGTTGACCTTTGCGTACTCATCAAACCACTGCTCGGCGAATGTCTCAAACTTGACCGCCGATGTTATCTGACCTTTCTTGCACTCCTCCTCGAACAGCACCGCCTGTTTGTTGACCTCTTTATCGATCTGACGAGGTGTCATGCCGGGTTCGGGGTAATAGCTTTTGTACTGATTATGCTGCCTTCCGTAAATATCGTAGCCGCATGATACTTTTATCTCGAATGAACCATTCGGTCTTTTTCTTATAGTCGCCATATATTTTCCCTCCTTCATAAATATGGCGCGTTTTTGCCAACGACATCATACCACAACTCGGTACGGAAGTCCAGAAAAAACGCGCCATTTCCACTATTTTTTTACGCGGTCTCCCCGCGCAGATATTTCAGGAATAATTCCTTGTTGATAAGATATTTGTTGCCTGCCATGATGTGCGGCACCTGACCGCTCAGGCACATCTGGCGGACTCTGTATTCGGTCAGCCCCTCCACCAGAGCTGCCGCCTGCTTTATGGTAAGCATTACGATTTTAGTCTCTGTTTTGTTTTCAGCCATTCGATCATACTCCTTCTCATTGTCTTTATCTCGTTTCCTGTGTGATTTGAATTGTTCACTTTTATCATTCCTTTACTTAGAATTAAAGGGTACGGTGAATTACCGTACCCTCGATTAATGTTAAGGGTATAGTTTTTCACGATACCCTTATTGCAAAGGATGTCACGTTTTGTGACATCCTTTGGTGATTGAGATGCCGTCACGTTTTGTTACTCCATCTCCTGACCGAACGAATTGTTCTGTCAGCTCATGCCTTCCGATATGGATGATATGAAGGTGCTGCCGTTTCGTCAACGCCTGTCGGTACTGAACAATCTGTTCACCACCTGCCCCGAATCAGGGCGAGTGCAGTACGGTGAACGCAGCGTTCACCGTGAGCTGCCGTCGTGTTTCCATACATCAGCTCAGTCCGCTTTGGATGCCCCTTTACTGCGTCTGCGATTTGCCGACTCAGGTGGCGAGGTGGCGATTCACCACCCCATCGTCATGACGGGATGTTTCATCCCACCATACCGAATTCCCATTTCGGGAACTCGGTGCTGAGCAAGGATAGAGTGCAGTCCTGTTTTGGGACTTCAAGTACCGTCACGATAGTCGAGTCCCTATATCGGGGAGTCATCATTATCGACGATACCTTCACGCTCATTACGCATGATAAGGTCATCGAGGTTGACCTTTCCTCTCGTTCTGCGGACGTTGTTGACAGCCTCACGGCGGACGTCTTTGAGGTGATTCTTGCTGACTTCGAAAGTCTCCGCCAGCAGTGCAATGAGCATTTCGACCTCTACTGCGTAACGGAAAAGTCCCTTTGAGATTTTCGTTATGCCTTCGTCACTTGCCGCGGCTATGCACTCTGCAAGCTCAGGGACAAGCACCTCCGACTTGTCTTTTATCTTCCTCGTTGCGAGATAAAATCTCAGCGCAGACTCGATAAGCTCCGAGCGGCTGCCGTCGTTCTTGGAAAGATACTCGTCGCACTCGCGGAGCAAGTCCTCAGAAATATATATCCCTGTTCTCACTTTTTCACTCATCGTCATCATCCCCTTTCTGATAATCGTATGCTCTCTCGAAGTTTATCACGCCGTTGATGTGAGCAACTTCATCGACACACATTCCCCTGAGGTCGTCAATCGTTTCGTCGTCAACATCATTTACTGCCGCGATAATGTGAGACTGCATAGCCGACTCCACCGCCAGCTTGAAGAGCCCGCGGTTGATCCTGTACTCCGAGCCTTTGACAATTCCATCGATAATTGAAGTCAGAACGTGCGCGAGATACTCCGTTGCGGTACCCGAATTGCAATCGAGGTAGCCTGAATAAAACCTTATCGCTTTCTCAATGAAGTCACTCTGAGATGTAGCATTTGCCGCCTTCAAATGATCGACCATCAGCTCTTTTGTCCTAGGGTAGAGCCACACCGCCTGTTTTTCCTTTTTCTCCATATTCCCCTCCATTATTACTCTCCGACACCGTTTATTGTCCTATGTTTCGCTGATTCTTTCATTTCCGACTCCTGAACCGTAACACTCAGCGAAGTTACGACTCCTTTTAGCGGACCCCTCTTTTTCTGCTATTTTGCGGTCGGCTTTGCCGTTCCGCTGTGACCGTTTCGGGGGCTGCGACCCCGAAACTTTATCCTGCAACAGACAGTCACTGCCCGATTTTCAGATATTTTTCCACTCTGACCACTCCTTTCACGGTGATGATATCACCTTCACTTTTCCCTCTGCCGATAGTATCTGTGCGGTATCGCCACACTTGCTCCACGTTGCGCCACAATCGCTTTCACCGCCGCAGGTGGGATAACTACACGATTTCTGTATTGGCGGCAAAAATGGGCGTTTTTGTGCGTGATTTTACTGTCACCCGAGAGCACTATACCGTCACCCTGAACCACATATGCCGTCACCCGCATTTTTACCGTCACTCACCTCAAACAAAGGTAAATAGACGTTTTCTGAATTTCGGGTGCCGGTATGGTCAGCAATTTCTACCCACAGCAGGCTTCCATTTTTACTGTCACCCGACTGGTCATAAACAAGTTCAAGTATTCGTGAGCCATGACTTCTCCGCATACTGAATTGCACTCCGTACACTTTTAATTCATCGGTGTGCTGAACAAGATTTCTCGTCATCCAGTTGGGAGCATACTCTTGACCGAAGCGTTTGTACATCAGCTTGCAGAGTTCAGTCGCCGAACCTGTAAAACGTTTTTCATCGACCATCAAATCATGTATTGCAAAAGAGAAAAGGTCGGGCTTATGCTCCGGCACAACATCAACCACGTTCCACCTGTGATTTGCAAACTCCAAGTTCAATTCAAGGTGTTCGATGTCACGACCTGCGCAATGGAGTTTAGCTTTACCGCTGCCGCGACGCTCTTCTATCATCACCAAGATACCGTCAACACTTCCGATGATTCCTGTCGAGCCTGATACCATATTAAACGGATCGCTGTCATAACACTTGCGAGTGTGATGTACAACAAGTATTGCAACTTTCAGCTTGTCCGCAAGCGCTTTCAGCACAGAAAGTTCTTTGTAGTCAGAGCCGTAATTGACATCAGTATTGCACCTGACTTTCTGAAGCGTATCAATAACAATCACTTTCAGATTCGGAAGTTTCTGCTTACTCTTTTCAAGTTCTTCTTCAAGACCATTGCCTATTGATTGCGCTTCGATTGCAAAGTTCAAGTTCTCACAAGGTTCATCTGTGAGTTCGTATATCCTGTTCTGCAAGCGCAGAAGGTTGTCCTCAAGACTGAGATACAATACCTGACCTGTATTCGTATCGTGTTTGAGAAACTGTTCGCCGTTTGCAACCGACATACACAAGTCCAACGCTAACCAAGACTTGCCTATCTTAGGTGCGCCTGCAAGGATATACAGTCCCGGGTACATCATTTTGTAGATGATGTACTCCTGTTTTTCCAGCGGAGTTGTCATAATGTACTCGCTGTTGTAGATTTTTAATTCGTTTCCTATAACTATCCCCCCTTTATTTTGACAGCAAAAAAACGCTCCGCGAAATGCGAAGCGTTTTGCCCTCTAAATATATTATGGTACAGTTTTTTGATTTTGCATATAATCAGGTAACAATTATTTTTTATTAAAAACGACAATTTTACTTGCAATTTGATTTTGGATGTGATATACTATAATCGGAGGTGATAGAACATATGTTTTCTGATATTTGTTTTTACGTCAAAGGAAAGACAATTGAAGTCGACGGACAGGACTTTCTTCTCGGTGAGCTTACCGAGTCCTGCCTGAATATTACTCCCGATGAGTACCATGAGATAAAAGATAAGCATAAAAAACTGAAGGATATGATAGTACCCGAAAAGCTTAATGAAAACCTTGATGAAAAGGACCTTGATTTATGGATAGATAAACTTTTCGAAATTGACAGTCTGCTGCGCAGACATAAGATCTTTCAAGTAATAGGTGCATCTGTCAAAACAATTCGTTCATTAGTAAGCAGTGATGATATCCTTGAAAAAACAATATCATTCCTTCCGCTGGTTTTGAAATATGGTGATATAATTTCAGATATTTACAGCTTTAATCAGACTATCTTTGTCTTTATTAAAAACTGGATAATGAACCTCGGAAAATGTGAGCCCTGGAACTATGCTGCGGCATATTATGATTTTGTCTCCTCACCTTCAGCGTACAAGTACATTATAAATCCGATACAGCATAGCGAAGGCATATACAAATATCACGATACGCTCACCTCGTTCACTCTTGTGCCGAGAGAAAAATCCGAGGGCAGCGGTGAATACATTATTGCTGAGTATTATCACACATCTTCACTGCAATCCTTACTGAAAATCGACTATATGAAGGGTCTTATGACAGGTCACTGTATCCGCAGGTGCGAGCACTGCAAACGATTCTACCTTTCAACCAACGCATACAGAACACGCTTCTGCGACAAGACGTCGCTTGAAGATCCTAAGTTTACTTGTAAGCAGATAGCATACAGGAAGACACATATCAAAGATAGTAACGACAACAATCCAAAGTATCAGACATACAAGAAAGCGGTACACCGAATCATGCGAAGCTGTCAGCGCGGAACTATTACGGTAGAAGTCCGCGACACATTATTGAACAAAGCAGAAGCCATATATCACATAGCTGCCACATCACCAAAGTACAGTGATCAGGAATTCGAGAAGCAAATGTCCTCTGATAACCTGTACAAGCTGTGCGGTATTGAACCACCAAAGCGTGGACGTCCAAAGGCGGTGAAAGATGAAAACGGATGAACTGATTAAGCAGTATTATAGCGGCAATGATACAGCTCTTGACAGGCTGTACAGACAGAATATAGGCTATATCCATAATATTGTTGCTGATATTGCCAAGCGAAGCGGACTGAAGCTGTCTGAGGATATGCAGCAGGATCTTGAACAGGTCGGTGCATTGGAATTCGTGGAGCGTATCTGTGAAAAGAAGTTTGATCCAACTATAAGCAAGCTCCAGACATATCTGTATCCGTTTATCTTCGGCAAGATGTGGAGATATATTGAAGAATACTATGGACTCATCAATATCCCTCACGGCACTATGACACAGATACGCAAGTGCAAGAAGCTGCATGGTGACGGACTAAGTATTGAGGATATAGCCAAGGAACTGAATATAAAGGAGAAGCTGGTCATAGACTGTCTGAACTTCACTTTTCACTATGAACAGCTCATGGTCTCATATGATGACAATACCGATGAAGACCAGAATCCACGCATTGCTCCAATCGGTGATAATGTCCGCAAGAAAGCTATCCAGCGAGCCGTATATCCATTGCTAAGACAGAAGTATGCCAAACTGAAAGCAGAACAACAGCACATTCTTGGCTGCTACCTGGGAATATTCGGCTATGAGAAGATGTCTGTTGCTGATATTGCCGATATGCTTATGATCACGAGAAATGCTGCCCAAAAGAAGATAGCCAGGGCTCTTGAAAAGCTGTATGAGTATGTCTGGGACAGCGAGATCAAGTATTGGATAAACGGCTACTTATGTTTGTTTCGTTGATAAACCATATGAATTATTAATCACCGAGACGATGAGCTGATGCCTATATAGAAGTTTTGCCACTGAGTGTTACGCCCCACTCAGTGGCATTGTTTTTTCGACTGCTAAGCTAAATCAGAAGTTATCTATATGGATTTGGGTATATATCAGACTTTGGAAGCGGTGATGCATTATGATGCTTTCCATCCGGAGTTACCTTTTCCCAGCCATCTCCCACTTCATTTAATAACCAATTATTATGTGGCTTGGCAAATCTCTGTGGAGAAAATGTCAAGCCACAGGAACTGCATATCATTTTTTCAGATTCCTTATCAAAAAACAATTCGTTATTACATATCGGGCATATATATTTTTCATCTAATTTGAATACTGAATGGCAGTCAAAGCACTTCATAACCATTTGCTCAGATTCAACAACTATATTTCCGCCGCATTCTGGACAATGATATACTTTTTCAAATGGAAGATTCAGTAATTCATGTACATCTTCTTTCTCAATTTCTATCGAAAATAAAGAATGCAGATTTTCAAGAATAGAATCATCCGAGTCGAATTTATACCGTTTGAAATAATCGTATAGTTCATCGAACTCTGATAATCTTTTGCTGAAATAATCACAAACCTCATCAAGGCTATGTAATTCTACTGAAGGATAATTCTTCCTGATAAAATTCAAATCTATCACCTAACTTCCGATTTATGTTCGTAACAATTACAGCATTAATTATAGCATAACATCGCGGCACTGTCAAGTGAATATGTCGCCCCAAAATGAACACTTCGGCCGCACAAGTTGAACAGTGCCGTCGGCAAGAATGAACACTTTCGTCGCATGAAGTGAACAGTAACTCAAAATGATTGCGAAAATCATCAATTTCACGATGAAGTGTTATACTGAAAGAGCAGTCGACAAACACCCAAAAATCTGGTAGAATATAAATAATAAAACCGGAAAGGGAAAGTCCTCCATTTGATAATTTTCCGTTTTTTCCCTAATTCAGTTGTTCGTTTGTCATCTTATTAAAAGAAACAAGCACCTAAATCAAAGAAAAACAATCATGGATATATAGTTTTGTCGGCAGTGCAGAGAATCCTAAGTATGATATCCTCAAAATTCTCTGAGGCACTGCCATTTAAACACATGCCTCGTTTAAAAAAGCTGTAACCTTTTGCTTTAATTATAAAAAGTTACTTTGGATCCGTATTAATGTCATCATGGTTAGTCTTGCTTTCACCATCAACAGCATTTGCATCATAAAGATCTTTCTTCATCTTACTACTGCTTATTTCTGGTGTACGAGGAAGATAAACAACGTCTACTCCTTCTTCCTTTAAAAAATCAAACTTTCCTTTCCAATCATCACCCATAACAAAAGTATCAATATGATACTCATGCATATCTGTTCGCTTCTGATTCCAACTTTCCTCTGGAATAACAAGATCAACATAACGAATAGCTTCAACAAGTGCTTTTCTTTGCTCATATGTAAAATAACATTTCTTATGCTTTTCATTCCAATTGAATTCATCAGACGAAATCACAACAATCAGATAGTCACCGAGTGCTTTAGCTCTTCTTAGCAAATTAATATGTCCATAATGAAGCAAGTCAAACGTTCCATAAGTAATAACTCTTTTCATACTTTGATCTCCTTTTACTCTAATTGATGTATTTTTCAACACTGCACTTTCATAATTAATATCTATAACATACTTTCTTAACTCTGATTTATAGTTACGTCCCATTAATCGCTTTACTGCCTCAAGTGGTTCAACCGCATGATTTATAATATCATCCACAGCAAAAATAAGTGGTAATTCAACATCATTTTTTTCGGATAATTGAATTGCTGCAGGAATAGCATTAATTCCTTCTACGACCATCCCAACTTGCTTTACAGCATCTGATGGACTGTAGCCTTGCCCTATTAAATATCCACACTTGTTATTTCTACTATGATTACTTGTTGAAGTTACAATAAGATCTCCTATGCCAGCTAAGCCTGAAAACGTGTCTGGTAAGCATCCCATCTTTAATCCTAGTCTTTCGATTTCAGATAACCCTCGTGTTATTAAAGCAGCCCTCGTATTATCACCAAACCCCATCCCCGAAGCTATTCCCGATGCAAGTGCAATAATGTTTTTCAACGCACCACATATTTCAACACCCTTTATATCCGTATTAGTATAAACTCGCATGGATGGTGTGGAGAATATGGATTGAACATACTCAGCCAATGCCATATCTTCACAAGCAGATACAATTGTCGTTGGAAGATCAAGTGCTACTTCTTCAGCATGAGTTGGTCCTGATAGTGCTACAACATTTGCTTTCGGTATTTCTGATTTTATTACTTCACTCATAGTCATAAGTGAATCGGATTCAATCCCTTTTGCAACATCAACAATAATTTCTCCTTTATATAATGGTGCGACCATTTTCGCTGTTGATCTCACATATATGGAAGGAACAGCAAATATAATCATATCCTTGTCTTTTACAGCCTTAGTAATGTCAGCCGTAAAATTAATCGAATCAGGTATAACCACATTATATAAATTTTTATGCTTATGTAATGTTTGTAATTCGATAATCTCGTCAGGGAGAGCGGACCAAACCTGAACATCATTTCCAACTAAACATAACATCCTTGCTAGTGCTATTCCCCATGTACCCGCACCTAAAATGCCAATTTTATTCATTAGTCTAACCTTCCAAACTAAAATTCGCACAAAAATTTTTACTCATTAATTTAAATTTATATTACTACAATCAAAAAATCATAAACACCTAAATTATGCCAATTTTTTCTATCTATTTGTTTATAGATTATCAATTATGCCAAATTAGGATTATGTTATGTACATACTATAAATCATATTATTCCGCATAAACATTTTTATGAGAATTTCTTTTTTATCTCTAATTTTAATCACATTTGCATGATAACTCGTATAGTAAGAATAAGCACATAGTTTTGTTCAAAAGGTAATTAAACCTATATTGCTTTCTTATTATTGTATTTACGATATGGTCTATTTAAATTCAAATAATAAAAACTATGCTTAAAAATACGTTTTTCTTTTGGCGGTAGTTCCATATATTTTCCATACAAACTTTTCAAATAACCATCATAATCTTCGGGACCATATAACTGCGTATCATCAAATTGATATAATACCGGAACTCCCATAGTCGATTTAGGAACTATTTCTCTTTCACCCCATGCACCTAAATAATTCGCTATGTAACCAAGATTATCATCTTTTCTCTTCGTCATCAATTCTTCTAACGAATTATGAAGTTTATTCAAATTTCTCATTTGAGCATATTTTTTTATAATAATTTTTAACAATCCCTTAGCTATACCTCTCCCATTGATTATTTCTCTTTCAGAAATAGTTGAACAATGATTAATTATCAAAGAATGCTTAATCATAATTCTTTTATTCCTTATTCTTTCAGAAATATTATTTTTATCAGCAACATCTAACGGAAAAATATCAATATATAAGCCTTCAATATAATTATGATAGTTACACTCAATCAAAGTAGTACGATTGTCAATTAACTTTGCATAGTGCATTGGAGAGTTTTTAGCATTTTTATAAAAACGAAGTTCGTATTCTGGTTTACTCTTCTCATTAAATAACTGTATGAAGCGATCATAATCACTTCTTGGAATACCAAAATCCATATCATCATCCCAAGGAATGAACCCTTTGTGACGAACCGCTCCAAGCATAGTCCCACCTAACATGTAATAATCTATATTATTTTCCTCACAAAACGCATGAAAATATTTTGCCATAGTAAGCAATCTTTCATGTAGTTCATCCGCATTAATATTAACTGACATAAAGCACCTCTTATAATCAGATTTTTAAACGTATATATATCACTTTAAAATCATGCCATAATTCAAATATATAAGTATTGAAAGATCATCACTCAAATAAAAAATTTAATCGTGCTAATTATTTTTTCATTGAAATAATAGTACATAGATTTTATTTTATAATGGCCATCAAAAACAGCATTTTAATACGTCAACAAATATGTAAAGCACAAATTTAAATAGAACTTAACAAAATATTAAGTAACCCTATCTCTATATGCTTCACAACATATTAAATCCAAGGAATTAAAGCAAAAATGTGATATTGCTTTTAATAATATTATTTAAAATTCCAAGGCAGATAATCTTTTCCTTCAAGAATATCCGCAATTCTCTTGCATGCATATCCATCACCATAGGGATTGCAGGCATGAGACATTTTATTATATGCTTCTTCATTTTCAAGAAGCTCTTTAAACGCCTTATAAATCACTTCTTCATCAGTCCCCACTAGCCTTAATGTACCAGCCTCAACCCCTTCTGGTCTCTCCGTTGTGTCTCTCATAACCAGAACCGGAACTCCATAAGATGGGCACTCTTCCTGAATTCCACCTGAATCAGTTAAGCAAAGAAAACTCCTTGCTTCAAAGTTATGACAATCAAAGACCTCTATAGGTTCAATGATATGAATTCTATTACAGTCACCAAGTTCTTCATCTGCAGCCTGACGAACAACTGGATTCATATGAATTGGGTAAACTGCTTTGCAATCAGGATGTTCATCCAATACTCTTCTAATCGCTCTAAACATATGATGCATCGGTTCACCAAGATTTTCACGTCTATGTGCAGTAATAAAAATAAGCTTTGATTCTCCTACCCATTCAAGTTCCGGATGAGTGTAATCTTTCTTTACTGTATGTTGCATTGCATCAATAACTGTATTACCAGTTATATAAATACTTTCAGGATTCTTTCCCTCTGCAATTAGGTGATCCGCAGCAAGCTGAGTTGGTGCAAAGTTATACTGACTCAAAATGCCAACTGCCTGACGATTAAACTCTTCAGGGTAAGGAGAGTAAATATTATATGTTCTGAGACCAGCTTCAACATGACCAACAGGAATCTGAAGATAAAAACAAGCTAAAGCAGTTACGAATGTTGTTGAAGTGTCACCATGAACGAGAACAACATCTGGCTTTTCCTTTTCTAGAACCTCTTTTATAGCGTTAAGAATATTAGTTGTGATGTCAAAAAGTGTCTGACGCTCCTTCATAATGTTAAGATCATAATCAGGCACAACATTAAACGTTTTGAGAACTTGATCAAGCATCTGACGATGCTGTGCAGTAACACATACGACCACTTCAAGCCCTTCTCTTTTTTTCATTTCGTTAACAAGCGGACAAATTTTTATTGCCTCTGGTCTTGTTCCAAACACTGTCATTATTTTTCTTTTTTGCATCATGTGTATGTTCTCCTGTAATCAAATAATTATGTAATGTCCTTTAAATATCTTGCAAGTGCATCCTGCCATGTAGGAAGGGGATTGAAACCGTTTTCAACCAGCTTTGACTTATCAAGTCTGCTGTTGAATGGCCTTGCAGCTTTACTAAGTCCGTACTCAGCTGTAGTAACAGGAGTTACCTTGGTCGACATTCCTGCCTGACGGTATATCTCCACAGTAAAGTCATACCATGAGATATAGCCGCCCTCATTTGTAGCGTGATAGTAGCCGTACTTCTCAGTCTCTGCCATATCAACAAGAAGTCTTGACAGGTCGAGGGTATAGGTAGGTGTACCAATCTGGTCGGATACAACTCTTACTTCTTCATGTGTTTTACCCACATTTACCATGGTCTTGATGAAGTTCTTGCCGTTCACGCCAAATACCCATGCGATACGAACGATGAAGTACTTATCAAGAGTATTTGCAACAGCAAGCTCGCCGTCGAGCTTTGATTGTCCGTATACGTTCTGCGGAGCGTAATCCTTGCAATCGGGCTGCCACGGCTCTGTTCCTTGACCGTTGAAAACATAATCAGTGGAAATGTATATCATCTTGCAATTCAATTTTTTGCAGACATTGGCAATATTCTGAGTACCATCAACGTTGATAGCCTTGACCTTGGGCTTGTTCTCCTCGTCGTCGGCAGCGTCAACTGCTGTCCATGCGGCACAGTGTACAACAACATCTGGATTTACCTCGCTGATAGCCTTCTCTACTGCCTCAGCGTCTGTGATGTCAAGCTGAACATAGGGATAGTCTGTGGGTACAGACTCCAGTATATCGGAGCCTGTAGCCTCATATCCGCGCTTTGACAGCTCGTCCATTACGTCATGTCCGAGCTGTCCGCCTACACCTGTTACGAATGCTTTCATTTTTCACACCTCTGCCCGGTTGCCATACATCTTCTCATAGTAATTCTGGTACTCGCCGCTGATGATAGTTTCCCACCACTCGCGGTTCTCTAGATACCACTTGATAGTCTTCTTTATGCCGTCCTCGAACTTTGTCTCAGGCAGCCAGCCAAGCTCGTTGTGGATCTTTGTAGGATCGATAGCGTAGCGCATATCGTGACCCTTTCTGTCCTCAACGTGTGTTATAAGGCTCTCGGGTTTGCCGAGCTCCTTACAGATGAGCTTAACGATATCTATATTCTTCATCTCGTTGTGTCCGCCTACATTGTAGACTTCGCCTACTCTGCCTTTATGGATAATAAGGTCAATAGCACGGCAGTGATCCTCAACATAGAGCCAGTCACGGACATTAAGGCCTTCACCGTATACAGGGAGAGGCTTGTCTGCAAGAGCGTTTGCTATCATCAGAGGTATCAGCTTCTCGGGGAAGTGATAAGGTCCGTAGTTATTTGAACAGCGTGAAATTGTCACAGGCAGACCGTAGGTTCTGTGGTAAGCCATAACGAGAAGATCGGCGCCTGCCTTTGACGAGCTGTAGGGACTGCTTGTATGTATCGGTGTCTCCTCAGTAAAGAAGAGATCAGGTCTGTCGAGCGGAAGATCGCCGTATACTTCGTCAGTAGATACCTGATGATATCTCTGGATACCGTACTTACGACAAGCGTCCATAAGGACCTGCGTACCAAGGATATTTGTCTGGAGGAAAATCTCAGGGTTCTCAATAGAACGGTCAACGTGTGACTCTGCTGCGAAGTTTACTACGATATCTGGCTTCTCTTCCTCAAACAGCTTGTAAATAGCCTCTCGGTCGCATATATCTATCTTTACGAAGCGGAAATTCGGATTCTTCATTACAGGCTCCAGTGTTGAAAGGTTGCCTGCGTATGTGAGCTTGTCCAGACATACTATTCTGTAGTCAGGATATGTGTCAAGCATATGGAATACGAAATTTGAGCCTATAAATCCGGCTCCGCCTGTGACAAATATATTCATAGAAATACTCCTTAGAATTCTATTTTTGAATCAGCAAATGAAGGTTGAACTTTATCCTTTTCGCTTAGAATGATTTCGCCAACATCAGGCCAATCAATACCAATCTCCGGATCATTCCACATAATACCACCTTCATCTTCAGGGTGATACAAATCGTCACACTTATATGAAAATTCAGCATAGTCACTAATTACTACAAAACCATGAGCAAATCCTCGTGGAATCATAAACTGACGCTTATTTCCCTCTGAAAGAACTACTCCAACCCACTGTCCATATGTAGGACTATTCTTTCTAAGATCAACAGCAACGTCAAAAACTTCACCTTTAAGTACACGAACAAGTTTTGCCTGCGGATGTGTCTTTTGAAAATGTAATCCTCTAAGAACCCCTCTTAGTGAACTTGACTGATTATCTTGAACGAAGTTGTAATCAAGACCTGCTTCTTTGAAATCTGATTCTTTATAAGTTTCCATGAAATAACCACGATTATCGCCATATGTCTTAACATCAATTATGTAAACATCTTTTATTTTTGTTTCATTAAAAGTAAAGTTTCCCATTTTTAACTCCTTAATATCTAATCTTACCTTCTGCAACTTTTTTCAAATGCTGTCCATAAGGCGATTTACCATACTTTTCAGCTGACTTCATAAGTCCTTCCTTATTAATCCAACCATTAATAAATGCTATTTCTTCTGGAGCAGAAATCTCAATGCCCTGACGATTTTGAATCATTTGAACAAAGTTGGTAGCTTCCGCAAGGCTGTCCATAGTACCTGTATCAAGCCACGCGAAACCACGGCCAAGAAGCTGAACATCAAGTAGTTTTTCTTTAAGATACATTTCATTTAGAGTTGTAATCTCCAACTCACCACGTGCTGATGGCTTGACCTGATTTGCTTTTACAGATACTCCTGACGGATAGAAATACAGACCTGTTACCGCATAATTGCTCTTTGGATGTACAGGCTTTTCTTCTATTGAGATAACCTGTCCTTTATCATTAAACTCTACTACCCCAAAGCGTTCAGGATCTGGTACATAGTATCCAAAAACAGTTGCTCTTTTATTATCTTCTGCATCTCTTACTGCTTCACGAAGAATTGAGCCAAAGCCATTTCCATAGAAAATATTATCGCCAAGGACCATTGCACAGGCATCATTATCGATAAACTCGTCGCCTAAGATAAAGGCTTGTGCAAGTCCATCAGGACTTGGCTGAACTTTATATGATAGATTGATACCATACTCTGATCCATCTCCAAGCAATCTTTCAAAATTAAGAAGATCTTTTGGGGTGGAAATTATAAGAATGTCTTTTATTCCCGCCAACATAAGTGTTGACAACGGATAATAAACCATCGGCTTATCGTATACGGGAAGCAACTGCTTCGATGTTACCATTGTCAATGGATAAAGCCTTGTACCGGAACCTCCGGCAAGGATAATACCTTTCATAAAATCACATCCTCTTCATTATTCTCATAAATTCTTGTAATAACATATCGCAAAATGTACCTTTAAACGAATTAAAAATGCAATAGCAATAAAAAACAAGATAACAATACTCCATATAAATGGTTTGCAAGAAATAAATATAAAGATAGCAATCAGTGAACCTATTACATTTTTAATTATTTACTTATAATCAGCCTATTATTTCCATTCTTTATTAAGTGGCTAAGCTAATCCCTTTCATGTTTTAGCCTTCTCCATTACTTCTTCTGCGTACTACACTTTGAAAATCAGCTGCCCTGCTTTTACAAAACACATTTTCCATATTTTTCGGCATAACGCCGTACTAAAAAGTAAAATGGAAAACAATGTCCCGATAATCATAATAACAATAGCGACCACTTCCTCACAATGTGACGAGACAGCGAGTAAAACAGTATACACAAACAAATGTAGTGCATATAATGGCATTGTATCAACACCAACGCGCTCAATCAAGCTATTTTTCTCTGGCAGTGCATTTAGCACTAGCCCCCCCATAATCACTGCTACTACAAACGCAAAGGAATACATTAATACTTCCAGATAAAAAGTTTTCAGCGAAATAGATACTCTTGAATGCACAAAAATATTTAGGAACAAACTATATTTTTTCAAATATAAATTACCACTAATCATCAAGATAGCTCCCACTAGCAACAGTATCCTTGCAAGCCACTTCGGTAGCAGTGTACGAACTTTTTTCAAATATACATCATCTGTATAATAGCCAATCAGAAAATAAATTAAAAATGCAACTGTTCTTTGTATTGCCATTGTATTATCAAACCCTAAAAACACACCGCTGATGATATTCAAAACAAGTGCTATCCATACGATTCCTCGCACTTTTACTAGATTGGGGAGCAACATTCTCCACAGGAACAGTGCCAGCAAATACCATAAGCCAAAGTGAGGATAAAACAAATTAGTAAATGCAGAGGAATCTCTGTGCAAGATCAACTCGAGACAGCCGAACATAAACTGAATAAGCAAATATGAAATCAACAACTCTGCAAACGCTTTATTCCTTCGTTTAAGCAGATTTTTTGAAAAATAGCCTGAAACAAATACAAACAGTGGCATATGAAAACTATATATAAACAGAACAATTCCTTCACTCACACGTATAAGCGTTTCAAATTCAGGCGCATGCAATTCAGCTGGATACTGCGTAATGATTTGCAAAAAATGCCCAATCACAACCAAAATAATAAGAACTCCCTTTAACACGTTGAAATATGCTCTATCGGTCTGCTGTGCCACTTGATACACTGATTAATTCCTCCTTTTGCTCACATTATGCTTTCACGATATAGCAGCCTACGCGATTTGAACTGTCCGTCACATGACCAAGATTCTCAGGATAATAACTTACAATTTTTAGTATTTTTTCAGGTTGCTCATTCTTCATCTTTTCAAACTCATCTACATCCTCTTGTGTAAACATGAATACACTCTTGACTTTACATGGCTTGCAAACATTTTCAAATACTGGTTCATTGCCACACGCAACATCAATAACCATGCGCACAAAATCGTATCCAGTTGAATAACGTACCAAATCACTACCGATACAGTCACCGCCCATTCTTCCACCAATCTCGATTAATTTAATAATTTTGTTATTGTCAATTTTCAGCTCAGAATGTGAAGCACCGTTTTCAATTCCAAGTGTATCCAAAGCATGTGTAACAACCTGTTTGATACACTCAACCATTTCCTCTTCAACAGGTGCAGGTTCCAAATGTCCAGTCTCAATAAAATGCGGCTCACCGGTAGTGTATTTTTGTGTCAGCTGTAAAAAATGGTGTCGACCATGATAAGAAATAAACTCGACACTATACTCCTGCCCCTCAGCAAATTCTTCAACAAGTGCTTTTTTTTCAAAGCTTTCTTCAATAGCATGTGAAACAGCATTGGAAAGTCCCTCAGCAGTGTGAAGTTTACATATACCACGACTACCACTGCGATCTGTCGGCTTAACAATAATTGGATAATCAAGTTGCAGTGAACTTAAATTTGTTGTTTCATCAACGAGATAGCTTTTGGGGGACGGATCACCATTTGCCTCAAATGCAAGACGCATTGCGTGTTTATTTGTGCTTTTATATGTTGCCTCTGGACTGTTTCCGACTAATCCCAATGCGTTAGCTACATAGTTCACAGTTACCATTGCTACATCCGATGCAATACTACAAATACCACAAATACCAATTTCACGACATTTTTCTAGTATCTTTTCCTTTTCAATAATGCTAATTGGATAAAAATAATCTGCCGCCTTTTCACCGACATCATTCGCCGCCCACGCAAACACGTGTGTCGTAAACCCCATTTCTTTAGCTTTTTCGATTAGAGGTAGCTGTAAATAGCTAGCACCAATAATTGCAAGATTACTCATGTAATAGTCACCACACCTTATATTAAATCTACACTTTTCTTCTCACCTGACATCTCACATCGTGGTGAGTACACAACATGATAAGCAGGAACATCCTTATACGCATAGGCCGCAGCTCCAACCAAAGCATAATTTGATAATGTCACATGATCTCTAATAACGGCACGAACACCCAGGAAACAATGATTATTAATTTTAACACATCCTGCTGTTACAGCCCCTATTGACATTGTGTTATAATCTCCCATAAAAGTGTCATGTCCTAATACACTACCACCATAAAACATATTTCCTGAACCTATCTCACAACCTGCTTCTATAATCACATTTTCCAAAATTACATTTCCTTCTCCCATCCTTACAGAGGGATGAATAACGGCTGTCGGATGAATATAATTTAGAAATGCAAAACCATTTTTCTTACATCTATGATACAGCTTCTCACGAAAATCCGCCATATGGCTATAACCAATGCCTAAAAGAAGAAGCACGTCCTTTCTCTCATTTTCACCAAATCCTTCAAAAGTTTTTACTGGAAGGCCTTTGAACTGTTCATCTTGAATATATTCTTCATCGGCAATAAAACCACAAATTTGATGGTCCTTCATCAATAATACATCTGAACTTAGATACTCCCAAAGTACTCCTGCATGAATACCATTTCCGACAATCCAAAGATACATCATAATCACCTCTCGTTTCATGTTAACCACGCAGTTGTACAAAGTACTTAACTCCAAATGATGCCTTTTGCCTCACCATTATTGTTCCTAACCACAATTTGAAATGTCTCCTGTACTGTTCGAATATTTGCTTCCAATTCATTTCGATCTGCACCTGACACAAGAATAGGTCCCTTCCTTGCTCCCTTATAAGTCATTCGCTCTGTTCTCTTACCAACAACCAAATCATCAATATAAGCTTTGCGAACAAATGGTAATGCTTTGACATCATCCGCTCCTTTTACTTCTTCTATTACTCCATCTGGAAGATAAAAGCACACATAGCCTGAAGCACGCTCTTGCCGCTTTGCAAATACCGCATCAATATCGACATTTTCTCCTAACGCCTTGCACAACAGGACATTGTTAATGTCAATACCGGTCGCCATCGGAATGAGATCTGATGAGATATAAACACCACCACCACGCAATGCACTCTCCACAATACGTATTTCCCCAGTCTGCTCATTGAACAGATATTCCGAATGCACGATTGCAAATGCTGGCTTTGTATACGCCGTAAGTTTCTTCTCACAGCTTATGATTCGCTCCAACAACTCAGTTTGGACCACTGATGGGAAAAGCGTTTGACTCGGAATCAGAAGATCTGGCAAATCAAAATACTTTCTGTCTGCAAAAGAAAGTAAATAGTAATTTCCATCGTTAATAAAGCCCTCGCAAACTAACTCTCTTCCAAAAAAGTACTCCTCGACAATCGCACAATGCGTTGGTGATTTGCTCAACGCAAATTCCAGTGCTGGCTTCAGTTCATCAAGGCTGTCAATGCGCTGTACTCCAATGCTGGACTGCGAATCTGCTGGCTTAACTATCCATGGCAGTGGGCATTTTAATGTAGCCAAGTCAAAATCCACAGAATTTACAGCGATATGCTTGGGTGAAGGCACGCCCACCTGATCACAAGCATTTCGAAAAAAATTCTTATTACAATAGGTCTCAACTGTGTCAAAGCGATTACCAGGAATCCCAAGCTTTTCAGCCACATACGCAACGGTTGGATTCATAAGGTCATTCTGATCGGAAATAACAGCAGTAATACAACGCTTATTGGCTTCCTTCACAATGCCATCGCGATCATAGATATCCAAATAGATTACATCATCCGCCATCGAAATACAAGGATACTTGCCAGGAATGGTCGCTACCGTGACATGAATTCCTCTTGCTTTTGCCTTTTCTAATAATGGAACCTGTCCGATGCTCGCACCAATAATGAGAAGCTTTTCTTTCTGTTTCATCGTCTATTCTACCTCCTCTGTTTATATAAAGCTTAATGTCAATTCAATACTTATTTAGTCTTGTTTTCGCTTTATCAAAGTATTAATTGGTGTTTCAACAAAACGATAAAGCAAATACGCAAGAATCCATATTACCAACAAAAATAAAAACATCGTCATGAAGCAACGCTCAACCTCAATACCCGAAATGCGGCTAATCATCTGTTCAGTAGCCATTAGTGGATAATGCCAAATATACACTTCAAATGAAACTTTTCCACAAACAGTTATTGTACTCTTGTATTTCTCTATAATATCAAATTGGGAGAATATACAAAGAATTATTAAAGCAGGAAAAGAGACAAAAGTTAATATACGTCTTTGCTGAGATGAAATAATTAGACTACTCATAGCAGAAAATGCTAAGAGAATAAGCAAAACTAATGATGTATATCTCGATTTTTTAATCAACTTCTGCTTCTCAAGCCCACAAATAATTAAACCAATAGAAAAAGACTCTAACGCACGATAAGTACTATCTGGAAGAATAGAAATGTATTTTAAAGCTATCACGCATCCCACAACAACACAGTCTAACCATATTCGGGGAATATGAAGACGGTTACTTATTTCTCTAATTAAATAATAAACCATAAAGCACTGAATCAACACACACAGATACCATGTTGGATTATTAATACCAATCATCGAAAAGTATGGATAGCCTGAAAACAATAGTAGAAAATTAGCTATCAGTGCTTTCCAATTCCATAGGGCAAAAATATCATCCGCCAAAACACTTTTTACAATTAAAGTAAAAAAGCATGCTATAGTTGTTATTGGAAAAAAACGTAATAACTTATATTTTATGCTATGAAACGCTCCGCCGAGTTTATCAGAGTAAAGCGTTAAATAGCCAGAGATAATGAAAAATAATTCAACAAAATATCCAAAATTAAAAACACCGCCATAAAAGTTGATTCCATCAAACTGCAAATTAAATACTTGTTGGTAATGATGCAACACAATAAAAGATGATGCAATTATTTTGAGAACATCAAAACCAATCAGATTTCTTTTTGCCCCAGAACTTATATTTTCTTTATTATCCATACGTTTATGCAAAATAATTCAATACACACTCAATAACTGTATTTCTATCTTCATCTGTCATTCCATAATACATCGGTAAGCGCACTAATCGTTCACTCTCTTTGGTTGTAAACACATCATCTCCAAAAAACATGCCATATTTTAATCCAGCTGGTGCTGAGTGAAGCGGAATATAGTGGAATACACACCATACTCCTTTTTCATGCAAATATTTTATAAAAGAAGTACGCTGTTCAAGATCACCCAACTTTACATAAAACATATGAGCATTATGTACACATTCTTTTGGAATGAATGGTATCTCTATCTTACCTTCATCAGCAAGCGGCTTAAATGCTTCATAATATTTCTGCCATGATAATAGTCTATTATTGTTAATCTCATCCGCTTTTTGCAACTGTGCCCAAAGATAAGCAGCATTCAATTCGCTTGGTAGATAACTATCACCAAAATCAACCCATGTATACTTATCAACCTGACCTCGGAAGAATTTTGCTCGATTAGTACCCTTTTCACGCAAAATTTCCGCCTTTTCATTATAAGCTTGTTTGTTGATTAATATTGCACCACCTTCGCCCATGGAATAATTCTTAGTTTCATGAAAAGAGAAACAACCGAAGTCACCAATTGTTCCGAGAGCCTTTCCTTTATATGTACTCATAACAGCCTGGGCAGCATCCTCAACAACCATAAGATTATAACGATTCGCAATATCCATAATTGTATCCATCTCACAAGCTACACCAGCATAATGCATTGCAATGATAACCTTAGTCTTGTCAGTGATTGCCTGCTCAATCTTCTTTTCATCAATATTCATTGTATCAGGACGAATATCAACAAAAACAAGTTTAGCTCCTGCAAGAACAGCTGCATTCGCCGTACTTGAAAAAGTATAACTTGGCAGAATCACTTCATCCCCTGGCTTAAGATCACACAATAAAAGTGCCATATCCAAAGCTGTAGAACCACTAGTAGTCAAAAGCACTTTCTGAGCATGAAATCGTTTTTCCATCCATTCATTGCATTTTTTTGTAAAAGGCCCATCACCACAAATCTTATGGGCTTCTACTGCTTGATTAACATAATCCAATTCATCACCAATATATGGCGGTACATTAAAATTAATCATATTTTTCTCCATTCTATCAATGCCTATTTGTTTTCAGTTTTACAATATCTAATATTTCTTTTACAAAGTCACTTTTACAAAGTTGTAAAATGATTGCATAAGATCCCATACTTGAAATAATACTTAGTATTATTCTAAGCCATAAATTCGATATTAATCTACATAAAAGGCAACACATGCAAATACCTACACATCCTAGTATCGGTCCTAAAAAAATATTCCGTTTTCTTTCGATAGAAAGGCGCTTATCAACTTTCCATGCTAACAAAACAAGAATAACAAATCCATTAAATGCAGTCGCAATTGCAGCTCCTACAGCTGCAAAATATGGAATTAATATGGCATTAATTACTATATTAATAACCGCTGTAATACAGCATACTATCATATAATATTTTTCATTTTTAGTAGGAATAAGAATTGCATTTCCCAAAAAGCTTCCACCAACTAACGAAAACATAAATGCAAGAATCAAGACTTGCATTACAGGAGCTGCCGCTGCAAATTCATCTCCTCCAACGAGCCAAACGATATCTTTTGCAAGCATGACTACCCCAGTCACACACGGTAACCCTAAACCAATATTGAGTAATAATAGTTTCCTTAACAATTTATTTGCACTATCCCAGTCATCTTTTGCAAAATAATATGAAAGTCTAGGTATAACTACTAAAATCACAGACTGAACAATCGTTGATATTAAGTGTGTAATCTTATGTGCTGTACTATATAAGCCAACCTGATAATCGTCTTTCATTAAGCCCAGCATCGTCATGTCAGCATTATTAAAAATAGTTTGAGATAGAGTCATTACAAACAATAACGAAATAGGTATCATATGTCGTTTCCAATCTATTTGTAACGTAAATCTAACATCACAATACCTCTTGCGATACCACATATTAGCAACATTTGCTCCACTACTTGAAACAACATTAATAATTGCATATTTTATGTAATCTTCTGGCTTATGAATAAATGTAAACATTGCAATTAACGATATCAACTGAAAACCTATAGTTCTAAGTGTAATATACTTAAAATCCTCCATTGCAGAGTTAAGCCAATCAGTTCCAAGTGTTGTGAATATAATTGTTGTACTTTGAATTATAATCAGCACCCTATAGTTATCCAGTTTTCTTGCAATTATTAATGTCAAGAATAATGATAGATATGCAATTACTGTCATACAAAGATTAATCGAAAAAATCTGACTTGAAATATTATTAAGTTTCGAATTATCATTTTTAACAGAAGCACACTCTCTAATTGCATAAGTCTGCACTCCCAAAGATGCGATAAGTGCAAAGTAACTTATAAAAGACATAGCAAAATTTACTTTTCCCACGTTATCTGGGAGTAGAGTACGCGATATATATGGAAAAGTGATAAGTGGGAATAAGATAGACGAACATGTTTTAATTATATTTAGAATTGAGTTTTTCTTTAAACTTTGACTCATTTAACCATTCCTCCGCTGCGAAAATAATATTTTCAGCTAGATACTTCCACTTATCAGGCGAATCGACTGCTTTATTAACTAAGTCTAGTGTTTCCTGTTTTTTATTAATATATAAATCATTATTATCGTGTAACTGTTGAATATACATCATTAAATCATGATAATCACCTATATTCGAATAATCTCGCCCCAACCAACGCATTGGATCACAAAGGAAATTAGTCATAGCTATTGGCAAACCTGCTAATGCTGCAATAGCAGTTGCTCCACTTCCCCCTGTATTATCAGTTCGCAACAATACATTACATAATGAACATAAAGACATAAGATTATTTTCAAAACTACGTTCAATCACTTTGTTATCAATAAATAATTCTGGATATTTTTTATGCATATAAGCCGGTGCTTTATCACCAACAATCAACCAAATCATATCTAAATTATTTTTTAATAAACAAGCAATCTCATCAACAAAACTTTCATTGCAACAATTATAGCATTTAGCAATTGTAATAATTATAAAAGCGTTTTCTGATATTTCAAGATCCAAACGAGTATATTTATTGTTTTCTGTTATAGGCACAGACTCTGGAAAGCTCCATTGTATCAGCTTCTCATTTGAATAGAAATGATACTTAGAATTTAGTTCTAATAGCTTCCACTTTGTTCCTTGAAAGATATTAAAAAATGAACTTGATGCCCCAACCCTTAACGGCATATATACTGTTGGAAAATCTTGTGAATAATAATAAGATATCGGTGAAAATTCATCACTTATGTCAATAATCACAAATGGATTTATTTTGTATATCTCTTCTAATGCAAATTTATAACGTTCTTTATAATCTTTCTTTGGCGAGTAAATGACCCTAATATCAGAACCAAACAGACTATCAATCACACTCTTATTATCAATTGCTGGATAATCGCGCCATTTCGAGATAGTATTAATTCTTTTCTTTTCCCTTTTAGTAACAACAAAGCTATCCAAAGTTATTACAGTTATATTATCAAAATATTGTTTTAAATTATTAGAAACCATTAATGCTATTCGTTGCATTGAATTACGAACATCTGTCGATAATAAATATGTTACAATGCAAAGTGTTTTTTTGTTAGAATCATGTTTAAAAGGAACATTTATCTTTAATTCATTGGCAATCTTTTTCAATAGTTTTCTTCTATCAGTATAGTATTCTGGATAAAAACCTCTTTGATAACTAAAAGTAGTATTACTAATATCTAAAGTCAACCAGTATCTATAGTCTTGATTGTCTAGTTCCATTCCATAATTTATTATTCTTCTACAAATCTCATCATCTATCACTCCATTTATAGAAAAAAACTGTGTCAAAAAATATCTATAATCTTCAGATATATTGCTATTAAATTTTTCAAGCCACATATTTTTAATAGTTTTAAAACTATCAGAATCTTTAATTATATTTTTAATTCGATTAGATAATTCATAACAAAAAAACTGTAATGAAAGATTTGGGATAATTTTAATCCAAAAATTATATCCCTTATAAAGCGATTCTATCCAACACGTTTCTTTTAAAATCATTTTATCAGATACATTAACAGACATTTTTTGAGGTAATGCTACTATTTTTTTCGCCACATCTTTAGAGATTTTTTTTGCTTTTAAAATGGCATTCATTTTATCCTCCAATGAGTACATTTTTGAAAGTTAAGCTCACTAAACATATATCTATTTTGCTGAACTTAGTATATCTGTATTTAATCATTAATCAAGGAAAGAATTCTTACTTCAAGCAGCGATATTTTTGAGATAATATGTGCCATTATCAGTTGAAAAGAATTTGCATTGAAATGATTTTTTATCACATATAGTTTACTTTTCAAAAGAATTTTATGCTTTTTAATTGAAGATTGAATGGTTTTATTGATAGAAACAGAATGATTATGTATATATGTTTCTTGCGGCAATAAAGCCATTTTATATTGAGATTTTGCAATTTTCAAACCTAATACAGTTTCCTCGCAGTACAAAAAAATCTTTTCATCATACATACCATATTTAAGCATTTTTTTCGCATCCATCAAGAATAATGACCCAGCTACAGCTCCAACATCCAAAAATTCTGAATTGCATTTTTCAAGATTCTCATATCTTGTCTTATTAAAATACTTTGAATATACTATTCCCATTGAAAAAATGTATTGCCAACACGTGGGAATTTTGTATGCTGTATTATTTGTTTTCTTTCCGTTTTTATCTAACATATAAGGTGCAGCAATAATATACTCTTGATTCTTTTTTAAAAAACTCTCGAGTTTAATTAAGGTATGCTCCTCTATGATTACATCTGGATTAGAAAGAAGTATAAATTCTGAATCATATTTTTTAATTAGATATCGAACTCCATAATTATTTCCATATCCATAGCCACCATTACGTGGGGTTCTTATCAATTCAACTTTAGAAGAAACAACATCTTTTAATTGTAAAAATGAATCATCTGTAGAATTATTATCTACTATTAATATAGTTCTAACGCTTTCATAACTACAAGTTTTTTTAACAAATTCGAGAGTGGTATTATAATCGTTGTAATTAAGCACCAAAATATCTATCATGTTTTCCCCCCTATAAAATTTTATTCATAACATTCTACGTTATTTTTATGTCTGTTATAGTGAGAATTAATAATGACAAGCATAAGCCATACACAAATTGGGCTACTATAAATACTTGATCCCAATGACATGACTATCAGTGCTAATATCATCATTCTTCCTACTCTATTACTTCTAATATATATTGTTATAACTGCAGTCGCAATTATAATCATTCCTATAATCCCTGCTGAAACCAGTATATATGCAAAAGTATTCATATACTCGTTATTAGCCATAAAAACATCTTTGCTTATAATTGATCTATCATATGCATATGAATATGTACCAAATCCAATACCAAATAATTTATAAATAAAAGGCATAGATGAAAAAATATTAATTCCTTTTGTCATTCGTACTTCGGAAGATGCTGTCAAAGATCCTCCAGTAAAAAGATTAGTAAACCTTTGACTAACAGCTAATAAATTATTCATATTTCCTCTTAGAAATAATACTACGAATGCTATGATTGTAGCAATTATTATAATAAATGTTTTTATTATATTGTATTTACCTTCTTTAACCAACCAATTAATCCAGATAAATAAAATATATATTATTGCACTAGTAGACATAGTTAATACAGCTCCAACAGTAACTAATACTGCTTTAGAGATTTTTGTTTTATCTATTTTACCATCATCAAAAAGAATAAGTATTAAACAAACTAAGAAGCATTGTGCACAATGTGAAGGTTCACATAAAAAGCCATTCGGTCTAATATAACCAGCTATATTTGCATATGATAAATACGAATCATAAAGTCCTTGACCAGTATATCCACCGTCATTAATCATTATGTTTAATGGGAAACCAGGTATAAAATACCCTAAAAGATAGTAAACCAATGTTTGTACAATAATAAATACAGCTAATAATAAACAGAACCATACACACCATTTTTTGAAAATAGTAATGTCAAAAAGATTTGCTCCAAGAAATATAATTATGAAGTAATAAAAAAAATCTCTAGCCATACGAATTGCAACTTTTGGTATGCTTGCATCGAACATCGAAATCATTACCAATGTCGTAATAAACCCATAAATCATAAAAAACAATATTCCATTATTCTTAGAAAAAAGCTTTATCTTATTATTTAGCATTATAATTAAATAAAAACTAATCACAATAAGAAACACTTCGCCACAGCCTAAAGCTGGAAACGGCACAAATGTATATACATTAGCCCAAATCATTAGTACAATAGAAAATGAAAAAACTGCTTTATATTTTTGTGGTATTTCGTTTCTTTTCTCTATTTCTCTATTCATTCTACCTATATCTCTCCATTCAGGCTTCAAATATTATAACAAAAGATAAATATCACTTATATGTAGTCCTTGTATGCTCCCAATAATTGTTTTTTCATAAGCGACCATTTATATTTCTTGTCATAAACATTTCTTGCTATTATTCGAATTTTTTTTCTTTCATTTTCATCGTTCAAAAGATTTCGTAAAGCATCATAAAAATTTTCAGCAGAATAATCTATCGATATACCTATTCTATTTTTTTCAACTATTTTATCAATTCCTGTTCCTTTACATGCAATTACTGGTTTTCCCAATGCCAATGCTTCATAGAATTTATTTGGTGCACATAGTTGATGATTTCTTATAGTAGGTTCATAAATAGCTGAAATAACCTTTGCTTGTTGCTCTATATCTAAGACTTCAGAGTATGGAATAGATCCTAAAAAAGTAAAATTATCATATCGGGTATCAAGCTTTTGCGCATACTCTGCAAATTCACCATACCCTGCAAAAACGAATTTAAGATCACTATTTTTAGGGTAAAAATCCAAAATCTCTTTAATTAGTCTTCCACCAAATAAGCTCCCACAATAAACATAATCGTATATTTCAACACAAGGCTCTATTTCTTCTACTTCTGGCGAATTATGAATAACCAAAACTTTTTTAGGAGATGATTTTTTTATTTGCTCTCTTCTTTCTTCTGTACAAATAATAGTAGCCTCTGAATCATTTATGGTTCTTATTTCGTCTTTTTCTATAATGTCTCTCATAAATGCTGGAACTGGATGTGCATCTATATAATAATCGAAAATATCATACACATATTTTATGTGTTTTTTTAACGCAAATTTTCTTACGACTGCCCCTGTATCATAATCACAAGAATGTATAATGTCTATATTTTTGATAGCGTATAACTGTTTTTTTAGCCATTTATTCCAATTAATTCTTGAAAGAATTTTGTTGATTTTATTTTTTCCTTCATTACCTGAATAAAACCGAAACTTTATGCTATTATTGTACTCTTTAAATAACTCTTTACATTTTTCAACAGCAAGTTTATTCCTATCCCATCCTAGAACAATTACTTTATACCCAGCTTCCAAAAAAGCTGATATCTCCTTACTTGCTCTAGAGTCATCATAAATAGTGGAACTTCTTGTGTATACAATTTTCATTTTTTAGCCACCAACTTAACATATCTTTTCTTCTTGTATAAACCAAATATCATATTTCGACAAGTATTAAACATTGATTTCATTACTCCCTGACATTCAGCTTCATGAAATAATTTGTAATGCCAACCTACCATAGTTTTCACACTGTGACTACTAACACTGCCTTTTCTACCTTTTCGATATTTGGCTAAACACTTATTTAGCAAATAACAATCTGCTTTCTGACACACTTTCAACCACATGGCATAATCATTATTCTTTTTGATATCTAATATCTGAATTAAACCAACATATTCTCTATCGTACATTACTGTCAAACATCCAGGCCAGCAATAATTAAACATATCCGTTTTAGTTATTCGCTTTGGCCCTGTGACGAGTACGCCTGTTTCCACACCATCCTCATCAATTTCACAATAGTTTGTATATGAAAAATGATAATCGTGTTTCTTCATAAACTTCAGCTGCCACATCAATTTATGTGGCAACCATAAATCATCAGAATCCAGAAAAGCAATCCATTTTCCTTTTGCTTCTCTAAGTGCTTTATTGCGACTAACTGCAGCACCTGAGTTGTGATCATTCTTCAAATACTTTATTCTATCATCATATTTGAACTTATTAACGACTTCATTAGTATCATCAGTTGAACAGTCATCAACAATAATTAACTCCCAATTTTTATATGTTTGAGCAAGCACTGATTCAATCGTATCAGCTATATACTTTCCTGTATTATACGAGGGCATGATAATTGATACCATCCCATTATTTAAATCATTTGGCATTTAATACCTCTTCACCCCATCACATATTCTTTAGCTTCTTGTTGTTTCTGAGCATATTCGCTCTCACTTACTCTGCCTTCACTAAGCAGATAATCGCCATAATCAGCCGCAGTAGCCATGTTATCCATTGTTATTCCTTCTTTTTTGAACACTTTTTCCACAGTTTTATATATTATCTTTACATCGCCAATAAATGTAATGCCATTCTCTATGTAGTCGATATCATACTGCAGCTTATCGTCCCAAGCCAAGCCATTTCTGCCATTGCACTGAGCAAGGCCAGTGAGTCCCTGTCGGACCATATGCCTTTTTCTCTGTTCATCTGTCATAAAAACCATGTCTCTAACGAGCTGTGGTCTAGGTCCAACTACAGCCATGTCACCTTTAATAATATTAAAGAGTTCTCCAAGCTCATCAAGACTGGATGCTCTAAGCTTTTTGCCATAGAGTTTCAGACGTTTTTCATCAGGGAGCAAGTTTCCGTTTTCATCCTTCTCATTAGTCATTGATCTGAATTTGATGAGTTTGAAGATCCTCTCTTTTCCTGTTATTGGATCAATTCTTCCTGGTCTATCCTGTGTGAAGAAAGGATTACCCTTCATATTGATAGCACCTGCAATGATAAGGTAAAGGAGCACAGGAGAAAGAACTATGGCTGCACCACAAGATAGGAAACAGTCAAGTGGACGCTTAATAAAACGCTCATAGATACCTGTAGGCTTTCTAAAGAATCTTGCCCCTTTATATTTGATCTCATCGATTCGCTCACCGATAAAAGCAATAGCAGCAGCAAAAGAAGCCAAAGCTATAATCACTTCTATAACTTTTATTAGAACCTTTAAAACTTTCACTCATCTAACTCCCAACTAACTATTTCTTCATATAACCACAATCTAATACAATACTAGCAATCATTTAAAACATCTATGAATAATCTCAATAATAACATCCTGCTGTTCTTCAGTCATCTTTATGTCACTCGGCAAGCAAAGACCCCGCCTAAAGATATCAGCACCAACATCCGTACATTCTTCTTTTATGTATGCATTACTCTGTCCTCGCCCATTACCACAGCTTGTGATAAAAGCATGACTTCTGTAGATCGGCTGCAAATGCATCGGCTTCCAGACAGGGCGTCCCTCTGTGTTGAACATCGCCAGAGCATCGAGAATCTCCTGTGGACTGCTCTTGCCAGTCTCGCTCTTATACAAATAATCCTGCTCACCACGAACCATAGGAGCCATGGCATTTTCGTCTATTATCATGCAGCTCAGCCAGAAGTTGGGCTCAGAATGTATACAGTCAAACGGGTTCATCTTTACAGGAAGGTCTTTAAGTCCTTCTTTATATCTCTCATATATTGCCTTCTTCTGTGCAATGTGATCATCCAGATAAGGAATCTGACCTCTAACCACGCCGGCGATAATATTACTCATACGGTAATTATAACCAAGCTCTTCATGCTGATACCAAGAAGCAGCTTCACGGCTCTGTGTGGACCATTTACGAATCTTGTCAGCATCTGCCTTTTCCTTACATAACAACATGCCACCAGAACTACCTGTGATGATCTTATTACCATTGAAGCTGATAACACTATAATCACCAAATGTTCCGGTCTGTTTGCCTTTATATGTAGCACCGAGACTTTCGGCTGCATCTTCAACGATCAATGCATCATGTTTATCAGCAATTCTTCTGATAGCATCGATCTTTCCAGGAGTACCATATAAATGAGCAACAACGATAAGTCTTACCTCTGGATAGATCTCAAATGCCTTTTCTAAAGCATCAGGACTCATATTCCATGTATCAGCTTCTGTGTCGATGAATACAGGTTCGCCGCCTTCATAAGTAATAGGATTTACAGTTGCATCAAAAGTCATATCCGAACAAAAAACTTTGTGACCTTCAAGGCTTCCGTGGCTTACCTTTGGGATGCCGTAGAGCTTCTCGCCTGCAAGACGAATAGCAAGGTGCAGTGCGGCAGTTCCGCAGGAAAGACCGATAGCTTGATCAACGCCTATATACTCAGCAATCTGTCTCTCAACTTCATTGATGTTTTCACCAGCTGTAGTGATCCAATTCTTAACAAACGCATCTGTTACCCATTTCTGCTCATCGCCGTGCATAGTAGGAGATGCCAACCAGAGTTTAGTGTCAAAAGGCTCAATCCCTGCAAAGCGAGAATCGGCATTGTACATTGCACCTTTCGATATCTTGATCTTTTCTTTTAATGCACTCACACTACTCATAAATCTCATATCCTTTATTATTTTTTATACATTACTTATGTATATTAAGTCCTTTGTGTTACTTATTGCTGTATTAATCCCCAATACAAACTTTTAGAAGCCATAAAAAATGGTCTCTGAAATACTATGTAATAATACCATATGAGCTATTAAACACTGTGTTTTTCAGCAAACCCATATCAGCTGCCATCAATATAGCAGTTTATATCAACCAGCCAGATGTATTAAGAAAAAACGTCCTATAAAAAGCAAAAGCAGGCACAAAAAGCCTGCATTATTTTACAATCCGGCTTTAAAATAGAACATGCCTGTATAAGCGCAATTACCCCAGTGTTCAAAGCCTTCTACTATATTTTCAGATAAAGTTACTCCATTATGACTTGCTTCTGAAATAAGCATAATACTCATATAAACACCCCTTAAAAAACATCGATAAAACCTGTTTATGAATGCAAGAACCGATTTGCTTCCGTTGGCAGCCCCATACCCACGGATCGGCACTCCATAAATTAGTTCATTGAAAGTTGATTGGCTTATGGTATCTTGATTTACTACAACAGCCACTTTCAATTTTATCTTTGCACAGAAGAATAGGCGCTTTTTGCGCATTATTATCTGACCGAAAGTCAACTGGTTGTAACAAATATATCATGTTTTTTAATATGTAGAATTATATCATATTCTTATACATTATGTCAATATATGGAAGTCAATATTGTTGCTATTAACAAATGAAAGCTTAAATTTTTCCGCGATTTATATATTATTTTTAAGATTTTTTATTATTTGTATTACCAGTTTCAATTATTACATTATGTAAATCATAAATTATTTTTAGCAATTAATTTTTAGACAAAATTTATATAATCACATATTATCCATGATATAAAAACTGGATTTGTTGTTCAAAACTACAAAAGAGAAATAATAGATCAGCAACATAAAAAATCCATAGTAAAATCATAGTCAGCTGAGCAGCTACTCAGCCCAGATAATTAGAATTCACCAATAATTGCGCATCATGTTCTAAATCTGAAATAACAATATGATAACCTTTATATGTAATGACTGACGAAGAGATTCGGCTGAAGATTAGTGTTCAATTTAACAGGCGTTACTATCAGCAACATTAATAGCACAATACACAAGCGAGTTTGATTTTATGAGTTTATATTCTGCAACATCGATATTGACATCTGCTATAACACCTGTTATAATAATATTATCATATTCAAAACATTTATGTTGCCAATAGCAACATTTGCTATAGGAGGTAATTATGAAGCACTTATCATTGAAGCTGCTTGCCGAAACTGTTATAAGCAGAAGAAAGGCAATCAAGATGTCACAAGTCGTACTGTCTGAAAAAACAGGCATAAACCGTTCGATTATTTCCAGACTGGAAAGCGAGGACTACACACCGTCTGTGGATCAGCTCCTTGCACTCAGCACTGTCCTTGGTTTTAACAATGCTGATGTTCTTGAAGATGATGTAGTTGATGCTGCTCTTGTTGAACGCAAGAAGATAGCTGTCGCAGGAACAGGTTATGTAGGACTTTCCCTCGCAGTTCTGCTTTCTCAGCACAACGATGTGACAGCTGTGGATATAGTTCCCGAGAAGGTTGAGAAGCTGAATAACTGGCAGTCCCCTATCCAAGATGACTTCATCGAGCAGTACCTTGCGGAGCATGAAGAACGTAAGCTTTCCCTTAAAGCTACAACAGACGGCGAATCTGCCTACAAGGATGCGGATTTCATCATCGTTGCTGCACCTACGAACTATGATCCCAAGACCAACTTCTTTGACCGCTCCGCTGTTGAAGCTGTTCTCTCTCTCATAAAGACAGTAACAGGCAAAAAGAAGAATAAGCCTACTATCGTTATCAAATCCACTATCCCTGTTGGATATACAGCACAGGTTCGAGAAAAGCTGGGTATGGACAATATCATTTTCAGCCCTGAGTTTCTTCGTGAATCGAAGGCGCTTTATGACAACCTCTATCCGAGCCGTATTATCGTTGGTTCTGATGAGAAGAATATGGAAGCGGCTAAAGAGTTTGCAGCGCTTTTACAGCATGGTGCTATCAAGCCGAATATTGATGTTCTCTTTATGGCAACCACTGAGGCTGAGGCAGTGAAACTGTTTGCAAATACATATCTTGCGCTTCGCGTCAGCTACTTCAATGAACTGGATACCTACGCAGAGGTCAAGGGACTTAAAACTGCTAATATCATCCGTGGTATCTGTCTTGATCCCCGTATCGGCGACTACTACAACAACCCGTCATTCGGCTATGGCGGCTACTGTCTGCCAAAGGACACGAAGCAGCTTCTTGCCAACTATCAGAATGTTCCTCAGAATATGATGTCTGCTATTGTTGAGTCCAACAGAACCAGAAAGGATTTCGTGGCTGACAGGATACTCAGTATCGCAGGCGCTTACAGTTATTCTGAAGGTGCATATGACCAAAATAAGGAAAAGGAAGTTGTCATAGGAGTATACCGACTTACAATGAAGTCAAATTCCGACAACTTCCGTCAGTCATCTATTCAGGGGGTAATGAAGCGTATCAAAGCAAAGGGGGCTACAGTTATCATTTATGAGCCTACGCTTGAAAATGGCAGCACATTCTTCGGCTCTCTTGTTGTTAATGACTTGAAGAAGTTCAAGAAAAAGTGCGGTTGCATAGTAGCCAACCGTTATGATAGCGTTCTCGACGATGTTGCAGAAAAGGTCTATACAAGGGATCTTTTTCAGAGAGACTGATAAAAATTTTGAAGTATAGAATTCGCCCACATAGTATGTGTTCAATGTTAAATACACGGTATGCGTGATAAGTATTAAAAAATCATAATGTACGCAGATAGATTTTCGTGACAATAATTCGGTTTTGGCACACAATATTTTGAAGAAAATTGTAGCAATTCTGATTCGTTTTTTCAGAAAAAATCGCATTCCAACCACTTGTTTACCACTTATTTGTACCAAAAGCTGCCAAAAACCACTTGAAGCTGCTAAAAGCAAAATCGTAAAATACCTCGAAATACAGCCATTTTCGCAATTTAGCAAAAACCACTAAAAGTGCTTCTACTTTTTCAATTCCCCTCGTCTCAAAATCAGGGCTCACAAATGGCTTAAAATAGGCGTTTGTGGGCTCGCTTTTTTGACAAAAAACTGTCAACCACTTGTTTTTTTATTTAACAATTAAATCGCTCCGCAGAGTTTGTTTCTCTGCGGTGAATTTTTTGCCATTTTTAGCTCTGCACTTTCTTCTTTCGTCACCTCTTTAATATCTGATCTTTTCATAGATCTCCATTGCTATTGCCACTCCTTGTTCCTCCTGTACACGAGCTCTTTCTCTTATTATACAGGATTTTTATTTTTAGTGGCTCACTTTTTTATTATCATTTTGAGGCAATCTGGCTCAGTTTTATTTTAGCATACATAACTTAAGCAAGAAATATATTATGGCGTAGTATATTATAGCTATCTGGTCGAATATTGATGACGGAGTACTTTGTTCCGCCATAGAAATTAGTATATCAAGAGTTACAAAACGCGGCTCCAGAAGATACGAACCTGATTTCTGTTTGCTATACGGTTCAATTTCTCCGCACGTATATGAAAAAAGCACCTGCCGGAGCAAGTGCTTAGTGTATATTCAGTCAATGCGGTCAATCAGAATTTAATTCTTCTGCCTTTCTGCTACCTCATGTATGAACTGTGCAAGCTCCTTTGAGCGCAGCAGAGTGGACTTATGCCCACCGTTTTCCAGATACCGAAAGTCCTTGTCCAGCGCAGTGATGTTGTCATAGTAGTTTCGGATAATTCCGAGGGGATCATCATGGTCACCCTGCAGCACATAAAATGGCATCTGATATTCTGTATTGTCTTTAAGCGTCTGTGAAAAGTCTTTAAGAAGCATATCGATCCTGTCGGAATAGCTATTGTTTTCGTAATCGTAGGTCAGGATTTTGTAAAGCTCTGGCAGAGAGTAATAGGGATTGCACCACAGTGAGGACAGCACGCCGATATCTGCATCGAATATGCTCTCCTGTACTCCAAAATGGAGCTGACCGCCGTATTTCGCAAGGATCTTTGAATAGATCGGGAAAATGCGTTCCGTATAGGCTTCCAACAGTTCCTTGTTATCCGGATCAAGCTGAATCTGCGTCAGCAGTTCTGTGTCAAGTTGTTCCGCAAGTGCATAAAGCTCCGGATCGTTCTCCGTCCATTCAAGACAGACCTGCTTCATTCCCTCATTCAGCATTGTCATATCCGAAGGCTCAGTAATGCCGAGTTTCTTTCCTGTAGCAGAGAAGAAGAAATCATATCCGTATTTTGCGATAGCCGCCTCATAGGAAAAAACACCGTCACAGTAATCCCTTGCATCCTGCCGCATCTGTTCTGTATAGATTCCGGCATCGGACGCAATGGAGATGTCGATAACGCATTCCACCTTCTCAGGATGCCGGAGAGCATAATCGTCAGCGTACAGCGTCCCCCATGACATTCCCAACAGTGTCAGACTGTCCTTGCTGGTGTATTCAAGGAGCTTATCCACCATTACTTCAAGGTCACTTCGCATCAGCTTCGAGGTGATCTCACTATTCTGTGCATCGTGCAGCCATGTTTTGCCTGCATTGCGCTGATCCCAGTTGATTACCGTGTAATCCTTTGCAAGCTTGCGCCATATCTTAAAGTCGGCATAGCTGTATGAATCGCCTGGACCTCCGTGGAGAAAAAGCATTACAGGGTTATCTTTGTTTTCTCCATAAATACTTACCCATTGTTCCTGCCCGTTTACTTCGATATACATTGACTCGTTGATACCGCCGTCAGGTGTTCGGTTGTAATACAGCTTACCGATTAAACGAACAATCAGAAGAATGATGATAAGACTAAGAATCGAGATACCAATCCATTTGAATATCTTTAGTAGCGTCTTCAGAAATTTTTTCATCATCTGCTCCATAGAAATCTAATTAACAAAGGAAGCCCCGTGCTTCCTCTGCACCAGAATTATAGCACATCAAAGAGAAAAAGTCAATCAGAAGGAATCAAAATCAGCTTGCCCAGCTACTTCATGCCAAATGTCACGCACGTATTTTCCTTTTTATGTACTGTTATCTTAAACGGAGTCCTAAAACAGGACTGCACGGCAATTACACAGCAATGGTGCAGCAGATGTGTAAAATAAACTTCGATATATAGGCGATTACACATCATGTGCAGCATACACACCGATTTTTAAATCCAGATTAAAATCATAGACTGCCATGCCACATCGGGTAATGAAACGTTACGGTATCTATAATCAATGGTGAACAAAGTGTTCATCGTCACAATTCACAAAAAGCCATATAAGCGCCGTAGATTCAGTATATTCACCTAACAGGAATTTTTACTTGTAGGAGTAAGATTGATAAGATAAGATTAATAAGATACATTGTTAATAATACATAATGTATCCTTATTATATAGATATCCGGATATCATTTACAGCGGAATATATTACTGCGGTCGTTTATTCAGCAGCAGCCAAACGCTTGACGTAAAAACCTGTTCCGAAATATTCCGTACAGGCGTTTTTTACAATAGTATATTGAAAAGCCTTATCACATTTTCGCATAGGGATAAAAAAGTGGCAAAGGAGAGCTTATTCGCTTTCCTTTGCCGCTTATATTTATTATGGTGTATAGTTCCAGTTTCTATCGTCAGATGCATTTCCGGAACTCTGTATTGCATCAGCAAGAACATCAAGCCTGAACACATATTTTTCCGTCAATTCATACGCTTTTGCATTTAGTTCTACGCTGTCCAATAACTGCGCTGTCATTTTACTGCCATCCAATGTACCATTATAGTAGAAGCAACCATCAGCAGATTGATAGCTCCATCCGTTCGTGTTCCAACCGGATTTCAACTTCAGCGTGATGATCTTATCATTATCATGATTATCGTCATCTGCAGAATTGTGATCACAGTAGATTAAAGTATCTCCTGATTGAGTGATAGTATTGAAGTTGAAAACTCCGCTGCAAATATTGGTGGCATCTTTGTTTTCGTCCATATCATACCACATCGGAATATACATCACACGCAAAACTTCACTGTTGTTTTTTCGGTTATCTTTGATTTTGACATCTTTATCGGCAATATAGTTTTCACCGGACTGTACCCAGGGATAGTCTTTTTCAAGTTCTTCACCTTCATCGGAACTGCCGTTTCCTTCATTCACTGCTATATCAACACTGCCCGGTACAAAGCTGTTTTTTCGCTCATTACTGAAATAGATCGCTGCAAAAACAACAAGAGGAGCGATGAACAATGCTGCTATGATAACGCTGTTTATACCTGATATTCGTTTCTTATTTTTCTTTTTCATTCAGCGCCCCTCCTTTCTTATGTACTGCTGCGTTTAATTGTGTTTTCGGCATAAGCCTGTGAACTTAGATATGCGTATTCGGTTTCGGTGTTTGTGAAGCTGACAGAAGCAAGGTTTATTTTTTCGGCATCTGTATCATCAATTGTAAAAATGACATACGGGTCATTTCCTGCGTGATTTGTTTCTGCTGTTTTCTGGCTGCCTGTTTTAGAAGTATACTTTTCTGAGCCTTTCCAGAAATCATAGTCTGTTGATGACCATCTTGAAACTTCCGAAACACGATACCTTCCTTTTTCTCTGACATTAATTGTCTTTGTGCCGCTTTTCACCGCAGCAGGGAATGTATATGTTTCAGCATTATCATATGTTACTTTAACCTGACAGTCAGTTGGATTTGTTCCACTCAATTCGTATTTATTATCAGTAGATTTTGCCAGTGTTAGTGAATCTGTTACTGTTGATGCACAATTCATTGTCACATAGAAGCATTCAACTGCATTATTCGTATCGCCGTCTAATCGCTCAACCTTGAAAACAAACTTCTGTTCATCATCACTGTTATGTATGTTTTTGTCAATAAAGATTGTTTTCGTTATATCAAAGTAATAATTCTGGATATCTTTTTCATTTGGTATTTGCATTACACAGGAATAACTATTAATGCTATCCGTCTTTATCAACTTTACACCGGTATTTGAAGTAATTGTTACAACATTTCCTGCTTCTGATGTGATTGTTGAACCTACGATGGAAACATCATTTCCGCTGATAACAAAACGAATATATCTGTCAATTATTTTATATCCTGATTTAGGTGTCGTTTCCTTTAAGAAATATGTACCTTCAGGAATATTCTGTGTAATATTCGGTATAATACCATTTGAATCTGTTACAAGATCTGTATAACCGCTCATTGGCGAAACATCAGGAACCAGACCGTCAACACTGTTAACAGCTCTATAAAGTGCAAAATGAACGTTTTCAAGCGATTTACTATAATCGTCTTTATCCACCTTTACAGCTTTGAGCGTAAATGGTTTATTGTATACATCAATATATGCAACCAGCAGCTTACCTTGTTCATCCGGTAAATGATAATTATTCCAGACTTCATCATTTCCTCCTACAGTTATCGTAGGAGTATCTCCGGCAGATATGTTAAATGTTACAGTATTAGATGGCATAATATATGTTGCGGGAGCTGCTATCTGCTTTAAGGTATAATCAGTATTGCGCTCAAAATTATACATGATTGTAATTCTTCCGTTTGAATCGGAAGTATACGAACCAATTACTTCATTTCCTTTTTTCAGCGTGAAAACACCACCTGCAAGCGGTTCACCATAATTTTTGTCAGCTTCTTTTCTTGTGCCCATCTTATACAGATTGATTTCGATACCACCCTGACGGGTATTTGTAATCGTATCAGCTCTTGCCGTATAGGTTCTATTGGTCGTAGTCAATGCATCGCCTCGTGTAATAGTTCCATTTAACTCGGTTACTTCAAATATCTTGTAATCATCCAATGTCTTTCCATTTGGAATATCATCAGTGTTGATATAATAGCGTACCTCATTATCGGGAGCTGTCAGAGTCTCAATACTATACAAAGACGGGTTAGCAAGCGTATATCCGCTGCCATTGCTGATATAAAGTGCCGCCTTGATACTGCTGTTTTCAGCATTGTTCCATGTTTTTTTACCTTCTACAATATTTATGGGGTTTACTTCGCTGCCTTTTTCATAATCAGTTTTATAGCTGAAACGTGTAGCTGCCATAACAAAATAGTTGAAGGCTTCGCTGTTTGTGCCATTTGATCCAAGGGTCACTGTACTGCCCTTAGTAAAACCTTTGCGGTAAACATCATATTTAACATTGTTTGAAGCCGTAATGTTCTCTTGGGTTTGGGTCCAACTGCTGAGCCAGCTCAGAACGCCTGCTCTCGGATCAACCGCCACATAGACTACAGCTTCTGCATCAAGTGTAAATGCGCAAAGGTTGCCAGTATAATTCTTTGAAGCATCAGCAGTACGGATATATTCTGCGCCGCGCAGCTTTGCAGGAACATCAACAGCTTTGACATCTATATCATTGTAGATCTGTGAACCGCTGCCAAAATGAGTCTGATTTGACCAATTGGAAGCATTTGATGTATCATTGCAAGTTAAATTTTTAATCAACATTCTATCAGGATCAACGGCAGCCACTCTGTCGGTTGCATGCAGCACTGCAAGACCGCCGTTATTTATCCTCTCGATACTGCCGTATGAAGTAGCATATCCATTCGCATCAAATACTGGATTGGTCAGCTTGACTTCAAAAATCTCGTAATCAGACAACGCCTTTCCCTCATCAAGTGCCTGCATGAAGTAACGTATCTCGGTATCAGGAGATGATAGTTTTCTTACAGGATGCACCGCATCCGGTGCAAGTTTGTATGTTCCATCATGGTTATTGATATAAAGCGCAGTATAAATATCATCATGTCCCAATGCAAAATCCCTGTCGCTCCATATCTTCTTTGCCTGAACTTCATAACCGCGCTGATTGATAACGTTCATCTGCGGAGATTCATTTGCTCGGATCACACCTACATTGTCAGGGGTGCCGCTTGCTGTAATATAAGTGCCTTCAATACGCTCGTATTTTACACGATCATAACCAAGAGGACGTTCTGAAGAACCATCTCTTTCTTCAACTTTAAAAAGAATACCAACAGGAAGATTCGGAACTTCAACAGAGAACCATGCAGGAACATTGGAAATCTGACCGTTTATAGATGTCTCAAATGTGATCGGCTCAAGCAGAGCTTCTTTTACTTCTGCTTTTTCATCACTTGACCAATCATCATGTGCCTTTATCGCATCAAGAGCTGATTTCAATGAAGCCGAATTATAGGATTTATTATCGGAAACATACCTAACAAATTTCTGAGTTGCCATGTCCCACGTACAGTAATATCCTTCGGGATCTTTTATACGGTACTTGAACATATTGGTTAGTTCCAGTTCATCTGTGAGTCCGTTTGAAAGATACAAACGGAATGAGAAAGTTGTGGGATCCTGCTCTGCTGTTATCTTATGCTTATTCACATAAGCTTCAAGCTGTGCTTTTTTCTGCTCTTCGCTTAAACTCGAATCATTTTGTATTGCGTCATATTCTTCTCTGCTGTAATCACTGTCAAACAGTTTCTTCTGAAAAACAAGTGAACGTAGTCCGTCTGGATTTACATGGTTATCAACCATAACAGCGGTTCTGTCCGAAACGGAGACCCATTCCGACTCGTATTTTTTTCGTGAAGGAGTACTTCCAACTGTATCTTGTCCCGTTATTTCGGTACCATTTATGTATACATGGTCATATACTTCGGAGTTTATGCCGCATTCAACGATCTTATAATGTGTCGTGTTCTGAGGGAAGTGTATCTCAACGCTTTGATGTGGATTAATAAAGAATACACTGTTAAAAGTTTCCGTACTTCCAGGCGGTGTATAGCTATCCTGAAATATAACTTTTTTTGTAGAATTCTGGTAAGTGGCAGTGACATTCGTATCATCATAAGTTAAGAGATGCTCACTATTCGGGTTATGATTTCCTTGCTGGTCTACATCATCGCAGTACCATATCTGGAAAGGATACTCGACCAGATCAAAATCGATATCATCAGAACCTGATACCTGCTTTGTCATCGTAACATTACCCGGAGTAACGTAGCTAAGGTTAAATCGCATATGAAGGTTCGATGCACCTGCACCACGCTCCATGTAGAATATCTTCATGGTATGGTTGGAGTAATCCTTGAAAACAGTTTCAAACTCACCATTCACTTTATCAAAGTACTTGGCAAGCTCTGTTTCAATCTGAGGTTCAGTCATTCCTCTTTTCTGGTAATTGCTTCTGAAAATATCAAGAAGAGTTGTATGCTGATTATTCACAACGACCTCGCCTGTTGCAAAGTTTACGTCTCCTGCAAGTGCAGAATGGATTCCGCCGAGGTCAATCACAAGCTCTCCGTCAACGTACAGCCAGAAGTCATCATCACCGGTAAATTCGAAAATGATATCATGTCCCCAGTTATCTTTTCCGCTTGGAGTCTGAGTAAAGCCTGCATCAAGCTCCATACCGAAATAATAGTCAGGATCTTCTATTAAATGAAGTCTTTCATACTTTCGAGGATCATCGTTGCTCAGTTCTTTCTTTGTTGCATCATAAATATTCTGACTATTAAGAGACGCATAAGTATCCATTTCTATATCATCATACGGAAAGAACTGTCCATGCTTCAAAGAAGGCTTATTTCCGTTATCATGCGTACCAATTTCCTTTGAAACAAAGAAATCAGTTCCCAGACTGCCGTCAGCTTTCTTCAGTGTTGCATAATTCTGGCAGCTGTCATATTCAAAATAGCCGCTCTGATCTAAAATGCTCTGGATAAAAAGATGATTCACTTCTGTTGCATTTCCAAACAGCGTTTTCAATGATTGTCCTGTGATTTCTGCAATTGGATATGCTTCAACAATTTTACCATTTTTATCTTTTACTACGTCAGAAAGATCAGTGGACAAAAGCCCAGACATCTGTTTATTTGCGTTAGCATCTGAATAATGACTTCTACCCATAACTTCATGTTGTTGTACTGTTGTGTCCGCACCATCAGGCTTGCAGATAGCTCCGCCAAAATTCACCATTTTCATGGTAATACCATGCTGGCTGTTATCGACAGTCTGAATTTCTGTCAGTTCGTTTTTCAAGTCTACAACTCTTGCAAAATAAAAGGTTTCTGCTTTAGCTCTGGAGCTGACTGCGATCTGTTTGTCATTTCCCGCTACGTTTGTTTTCAGACCTGAAAAAGCAAAGCTTAACTGATCCCAAGCAAGGATAGTCGTATAGTATTCGTTATTGCGGCGTCCATCAAGATTGATGCCTATAGGAGCATCATCCAAGGTAGGGCTAACTGTATCAGAGCGTCTCGGTGCAATATATTTGCCCGAATACGGATTGTACAGGTCATAATAGAAATTAGGGTCGGTCGTATATTCATAGTAGTATTCGTTAAACTCCCATATCATGGTATTGACTTTCTTGGAAAGCCACATGATACTGTCACCACGCTCATAACAAGGTACAAGTGAACCGTCATGGTCTATTGCATAGAAATCATATCCCTTTCCGTTCCATACACGGGTATAGATAATAATTTCCTCACCGTTTTTCACCTCTGAAACACTGACTTTCTTTGCCTTATAGGTTACTAATTCATCTTCATCAGCAATCTCTGTCAGATCTACGAAGCTTAGATATACGCCTGTATCAGAGGCAATAAATTCTCCATTGTAATCACCACTGTCAGAATTTCCGATGAAACCAATTTTTTTACCGTTAGCTGAAAGCATGATCTTGCCGGCAGTGTTTGGCGTTACTTTAATAGCCTGCGGCGCATCACTGATGGTAACATCAGTTGTACCAATATTAAGATATTTTTTGGTACCGCCGAAATCGGCATAGAGATAGTATCTGTCTTCGCTTTCGTACTCAAAAGTCCATTCTGTGATATCGGTATCCTGTGCTACATAAAGCATTTTGTTGCCGCTGTTTTTGGTACGAACAATACAGGTCAGCATTTCAAGTGCGTTACCGTTATTATCTGCGATCAGCGCATCTCCTGCTGCACCGCTGACATAGTTCATCAAACCATAGGTTTTACCGTTAAGTTTGTATGGATCATTTGCACTGACCTTTACCAGATCGTACCAGAATTGTGAACCGGTCAGATCAGAAAAACTCTTTGTTTGTCTTTTATGATTATTACCATCTTTTCCCAGAGCACTGATTGAGGTATCAAGAAGTGGTCTGATCTGGATTTTTCCATGATGATCTGTCCCGTCAACTATCACATTTACAGCAGTAGCCTGAGATTCATCAACCAGAGAAACACCGGAAGAAGTGAAGCTCAGCCATTTTGTAATTCCGTTGCCCATATTTGCGGAAAGCTTATAATTTGCATTTCCCTGCCAATGGAATGTCCAGCCCGGAACGACACGCTGTGTAGTATATACACCTTTGCCGCTGGAATCCGAATAGGTAGCTGCCAGACCCGAAAGGCTTCCTTCTGTCAGTACGGCATTACCAGACATACTATTTATCTGATTGATGATACCATAGGTCTTTCCGTCAAGTCCAAACGGATCTGCCGTTGGAGGCGTTGGTATTACAGAAAGATCAAACCATCTGTCTGCATTTTCAACATTATTAGGTATACCTGTATCATAAAAATTTTCATTTTTATTTCTTATAATTATACGCTTATCTGTTACATTACGAATACTGATCTTACCTGCATTATCTCCTGTGCCTGCAACAACTGTCAGAATAAACGGAGTATCGGAAAGTGTCAGAATGCCATTGACAAGCTTCAAGTATTGTGAACCGTTAGAGATTGTATAATGGTTTGTATCGACATTGTGGAATGTCCAGCCGGATAATCCACCGGAAAAGATATAACCTGTCTCTGTTACCTGTACGATCTGGTTATCCAAACGATTTGCAGTTGAATCAGCCAATGCCATCATAGCATTGCCTTTGATGGTATCCTGCTTGTTGATAAGAGCATATGTATTTCCGTCAAGTTCCAGTGAATCTGCCTGAGCAGATGATATATTCACAAGTTCAAATACAGTTGCGCTGTTATTTGAAACAATGAAATTTGTATCATTATTGCAATTTATCTTATATCCATCTGCGGAAAGCTGTATCATGTTTTTGTTGTTAGGTGTAACTGTGATTTCCGAAGCTTCCGCAGCATCTGCTTCTAAGCTTATACCGCTTGAAGTGATTTTCAGATATTTCCGTCCTGCACCGTCATCCGCAATGGCACTGATTTTGTATTTTGTAGTGCCTTTTATCCAGTCAAATTTCCAGCCTGTAATGCCATAATCAGCCGAATAAGAAACAGCATTTGTTTCGCTGTCTACAACACGGTTTAAAGCGATATTTCCAAGCTGTGTTCCGGTGTTATTATAATTTCCGGCCATTAATGCATTGCCGTTTGCATCATCTTTATAACTTACAAGGCCATAAGTATTTCCATCAAGTCCGTAAGGGTCGGTCGATAGATCAGGCGGGGTGTATAACCATAATTTAAATCTTGCACCAATATCCTTTGTAGGGCCATCACTATAAGCCGAAAAGCCATAGTTGGGTTTATCTGATTCATACGTTTCGTTCCAATACCAGTTATTATCACTAAAATAAAAATATTGCCCAGTTGAATCATATTGTATTTTCCAACTCGTTGCCGTAGATAAATTATCGGCAATTTGATTATTATTATCGTTTGTCAAATATAATCTGTTCTTATTAGTTGTATTATGTCCTACATATTTCGTAATTGTATCTCCGCTTTCTAACGTATCAATTGTATATATTTTATATAAATTATTCGTTGCATCAATTGCTTCGAAATAAAAGCACTTTGCTCCCGCATTATACGCATTTAACAAATTGGCATTATTGTTGTCATTAGCATAGCTGCCAGTAATGGCTATACCAGTTCTGCCAGCACCTTTATAAAGCTTCAAATTATTTTCTTGATAGTTTTTTGCAAAAAAACCAGTTTTTACACTACTTATATAAAAACCATCACCATTATTAATATGAGCTTTTAGATCATTAAGATCAGCGATTTGCGTAGCAGTTCCATACATTTGAGGGTATTCTTTTTGGACAACATCATAAGTAAAACTTTCTTTTGTACCAACAGAAGTTACTGTATATGTATCAAATGCAGAGCTGCTTCCCGTTACAGGAATCACGGTACTGGTAATGCTTTTTCCTATTTCATTGTTAACGATCTCATAAACTGAAAACCCGGTTGCCAAAAAGCTGACCTTGCCGTCCTCAGCGGTAAAGTCAAATAACTGCTCTCTTTTTCCGTTATCGTGGATATGCCAAAGCGTTACACTATCCGAGATCACAGGATCAGTAATTTCAACCTTAATAGGATTCTCTTCTCCCGGCTGATACTCTCTCCATCCGTTCTTGATCGTAATATCATAAGCCGCAATACCATCGTGCTCCTCTGAAACATCCACAGCAGTCGCCTTTGCCCCTTCCGGCATCATGCCGTCCAGTGTCACGATCTGTTCTGCCTCTTCTCCGTTCGGATACAGTTCAATGCTCTGATAAGTCAAATCAGGTTCAATATTTTCTGAAACAATAGAAGCCATTGGCATAACATTTGATGTTGCCATGACTGTAGAGACTATAAAGCGGGCTATTCTTTTCGTAAATATATCAAACATTACGCCATCTTCCTTTCATTAGAATTTGTTGTATGATTATTCATTAAACGGACTTGCATTACCTTTCGCCTCTTCAACTGTCAGTCCATTCGGATAATTTGCAGCAGGGATTCCTTCTGCCTCCAGAATGATATTGTATTGCTGATCAAACACGCCAAGATAGTCTTTCTTATAAATCGGTATATCTATATGATCGAAAAGTTCTTTTGTACTTTCCTTGGGTTTTACCATCTTCATAATATCTGAGTTTTGATCATTCTTGTCTCCGCCTGTATAATAAAAATAATAAACTGTTTTGCCGCTTTCGGAAACAGTATCCATTATGAAGTTTGTGTTGGTTGTGTCTGTTCTTGCAACATTCAAAAACGAATCATTGTTCTCCAGCTTTATAGCATCCAGAATTGCGTTGACACGGTAGCTTTCATCATAATGATAAGTTAAATCATAAGTATCATTTTTCTTTGTGTAGTTACTTGCGTCTATCGTCATTTTCAACCTGATAAACAAGTCAACCTGCCCGTTATTATAACCGGACGGGTCTTTTTCAATTTTCATTCCCGGCTCGGATGCTTTTGCTTTATACTGTCCCGTACTGTCCCATTCAGGCTCTTGTATGGTAACAGCGCCGCTCTTTGCATCTAGCCTGTTTGTGACGGCATCTTCGCTGTGAAAATAGGAGAAGATACCTGAAAGAAGCAAAACATAAACAATAAACAATGCAGCCGCAAATGTAATCATCTGACGCTTATTGCCATGAAACATTTTATTTACAACAGTGTTGACTTTCTGCATAACAGTCGCCACAGGAACCCCCTCCTTTCGCTTATGTATATAGTCAGCTTATCTATTAATTTCGCCTTTTTCTTCTGTATCATTCATTTTATAAATTCTGCCCATGATAAGCAGGAGTATAAGTGCAGCCACAATAGATACTTTGCCCACTGTTGTACGGAAGAAGATAAACATATCTCCTACATGAGGCAAAGCAAATATCGTTTTGCCAATATAATTTTTTTTTGTCACTGCATCAGGGTCTTCTGTATTATTCGCATCACCCTTGGTATAAATTCCGACATCGGTTATTCTGACGGCTCTGTGTGTTACAAGCATATCATCATCAACCTTGAATGAAATAACATCTCCGGTTTTGATATTCTCATACTTGCTGTAAGTACTTACAAAGCACACACTTCCGACGGGAAGTAGTTCTCCCATTGAGCCGGATTTTACGTGATACAGCCGGATGCCGCAGAGGTAGGTTATAACCAGTATCACGCCGATTGTAATCACAATCGTTGATAGTATTTTATATACTTTATCGAATATCTTTCTTGCCATAATATCGCTGCATAAGCAATTCCTTCTGTAATCATCTGTAAATATAATAAAAACGCACCCAATTCCCCCATAAGAATCAAGTGCGGCCTCAGAGCAGAAACATATTCTCTCTGCCCTTGTGTATTTTTCTCTGTTTTATATGTATTCAGATAAAATCTGTTATTATTCAAATAATAAGCAGAGCATCATGGGGGATAGACTCTGTTATTCTATTATACCGATTAAAATACCTCTAGCATCAGTAAACTCATAAGTACAGGTTGACAAAAGCAAGAGATGCAAATCATTATTCTGCTTTAAGTCATCGACCGAATAATTTAATATATATACCGCATCCGAGAAAATATAGTCAATATACTCTTCTTTTTCGGAATCACTGACAAACACTGCATGATAAGCAGGTGCGGTGTTTTTTACATTCATATATGTGAAGAAATCAACATTATGCACTCCGTCATTCAGCGTGAGTGTACCTTTCTGATGTGACTGTAAATACGCCTTATCCTTAAAAAGTGCAATATCAGCAAACATCCTCTGCTGTGTCATGTGGTGACCGTACACAATGGAATTGAATCCGCTGAAATTGCTCTCGCATCGATAATCGAGAAACGGACAACCTAATTCATTATTGTACTGACCATCCAGACCATTATGCAGATAAAAGTCATTATCCCTTGCCTGACAGATTGGAAAGTCAATATGTGTACCTTCTATTGTTATCCAACCGACTACCGCATCATTTACTTCTTTTGCAGGCTTCAGAGGATTGGTAATTTCTTCATTCGATAAGGTTTTTTCCTGCGCTTCGGGCTTCACTCGATTAAAAAGCTTTATCTGCTCATCATGGGTTTCGTCTATGATTTTTTCGGGAAGAATATCATCACGATAATATCTGTAACCGCAGTAGCCGCCGATACCAACCAGGAGAAGCAAAATTACAAATATAGCCTTACGCTTCATGCGCTTTTTCCTTTTGCTGTTTCTTTTTCACGAACACAAGCAGGAGCATACCACCGGTCATGACCGCAACCACCGCAATGGCAATCATCCAGAACTTGTTGCTTGCCAGAAACAGACTTGTTTTCGGCGGATCATAGTTCTCGTCAACAGCAGCATAGAAAATCCATTTGAACTCAATCTCACCCTGCACATATCCGGAATCCTGTGAACCGACAAGAACGTGTTCGCCGTTGATATCAACGAGTCTGTGCCCGTTATCCACTCCGACAAGTACATCCAGATCGTTCCATACAACCGAGCATCGCAGTGTATGACTGTCACCGGGATTATATAATCCGCAGTCGTAAACTTTCTTTGTAAGATCAAAGTTTCCGTCGCCTGTTACGGTACCCTTGTAAAACTCCTGACCGTCCAGTTGAAAGATACATTCGCAGCCTTTTTCAAGGTCAATTTCACCGTTCTTGAAAAGAGGCTCAACATAGAAATAAATGTGATACGCTTTGTCATCACGTAGATTCATAAGCTGTACGTCTTTGGTATAAGTTGTGCCGTACTGCATATCTTCTACATGGAAGAAGTATTCACCTGTATCGGAACTCACGACTTTACCGTCGGAGTCCATGGCAGTCAGCTTCTCCGGAAGTCCCTTTACCGCTCCTTCGGGTAAAACGACATCCGCAAAAGCTGTCATGGGACAGCTTAAAGATGAAAGGAGAAGGAGACAGCTTGACAAGGCGGTCAGTATTTTCTTTGCACGCATTACGCTGTCTCCTTTCCGTTAAAATTTTCGTGTGATGCCGACGATTATGTCCAACTTACAGTCGTGCCGTCATACGCTGCTTGTGCACCCCAAGAAGCGCCATTTACAGCAGTTACCATGCTTCCATTAGACTTTGCTTCGTCAGGAGATACCTGAATGCTGTCGAGAACTACTGTCAGATCGTAAACGAGCTCTTTGTACGCATCCTGTGTAACATCCTTGTTAAGTGTTACGCTGTCAACAAGCTTCTCGCTTGTTGCGCCTGGAGCAAGGAGCTTTTTGTAGAAGAAATAGCCCACATCATTTGTGCCGTCGATCTTTGTACTTGTAGCAGCTTTGTAAGTCCAGTTAGTGTTCCAGCCAGATGCAAGGTTAATGTCGATCACAACATCGTCAAGTGCTTTGTTTGCAGTAGTATCATCATCACCAACATAAGTCAGACGAATAATTGTTGCATCAGACTTATCAGCAACAGCTTCTGTAGTGTTGTCTTTCATCCATGTAATATTGAATGCAGGTGTTGCACTATTGTTTGCAATTGTTATTTTCTTCGTTGCGGCAAGCTTAACATTGTTAAGCGCACCAGAGGTCAATGTAACAACACCATTTGCATCCTCTGCAATTGCATCAGCAGCAAGATTTGCAATGTAAACAGTGCCGGTTTCCTGCTCAAGCTCATAGAACTTATCATTAGTTGCATCATAATAGTAGCCGGAATACTTAACGCCGTCAGTAACATTACGTTTAAAGATATATAAGCCACTGCCGTACTGCTGTGCATAGTTCTTAGTTGGGTTTGCAACAGTCTTTGTTACATTAGGATCAAACTGACCTGCGCCGGAATAATCAGAATTTGAAGAGTCACCTGAGCGAACATTCCAAGCGTCAGAAGGTGTAACAACCTTACCGCCTGCAATCACAAGTGTACCGCCTGCCTGAAGCAGTGTTACTTCGTTCGCACTATTATTCACAGCATTACCGCCTGTAGGTGTGTTTGTGTTTGAAGCAGATGTTTTCAGCTCCACCCAGTTTGTTTTATCTGCACTTGCAAGGGCTGTAGCATCAGCGGGTACAGCAACACCAGTTCCTTTAACCGTCAAAGTTGCGTCATGTAGCAGGCCGATACGGACGAATGCGTCCACATTTCCCGTATTGACAGCAGAAACGTCCTTATTGATCTCCTGTCCGGGTGTCCACTGCTCGGGTGGAGTAAAATCTTCGGCAATCGCTACATTGTAGTCAGCGCTTGCACTCAAACGGTTAGTAACCTCATCCTTGCTGGTGAACCATGCAAAGGTACTGCCTGCCATAACAGCAGCTGCAATACAAAGTGATGCAATTAAAACACGTTTTTCTCTGGAAGTCTTTTTCTTCTTGGAAACATCATTTTTCATAACTTATATCCTCCTGTTATTTAAACATTATTGTTTTAATCTGCCTTGACGTTATCGTCGGCATTAATTTTTTCATTTTTTGATTTCAGATCAAAGTAATACTTCATCATCTTGAAAAATACGAGTATCAAAACGATCAATGGTACGATAAAATACCACTTTAGCTGAACAAACCTTACGATTACCCCCAATTTTGGCACATGAAACTGCACCTTTCCGATAACTCGGCTCTCATCAATAAGGAATGAGTCTTCGGTGTTGTTAGCGTCACCCTTTGTTCTGAAACAAGTAACACCAGTGCCCTGATAGTCGGTAAATTTTTCTGTAACCCGGTGTGTCAGGTATGCTTCGCCTCCGCTCGACGGGTTAAAAGTGATGACATCACCCGTATTTATGTTCTTTGCATCTGATATTTTTACAAAGACCATATCTCCGCTTGAAAATTCGGGAACCATTGAGTCAGTAAGCACAATATAATACCTAAAACCAAACAAAGACTTATTCGGACTCTTGCTTGCCGCAAAAAAAACTGCGAAAATTATAATAAAAAAGGATAAACAGTATATAAAGAACTTGCGGATGGCAAAAAAAGCGCGAGCTCCTTTACCTATACCAACACTTGCTTCTTCTTTTGCAATTGCACTCACTTATGGCATTCCTCCCATCTTTTTTTCAAATATTATATTGCAATTTAGTACATATTTCGCCATATATGAAAATTATATCACATAATAAACTGTTTGTAAATAGAATTTATTTCCTTTAATAATCATTTTTCGGAAAATTGTCGAATCTGTATAATTATACACCATAATAATTGCTACTTACTACAAAAAAGAATATTGGTGCCGAAGGCTCACTCACACGAATTGTACATGTAGTAATATTTAGGCAATGCTATACCTATCGTCATGGGGCTTGTTTCCGCCAAACAGCTCCCTGCTATGATTCTGTCTGACGATGATAAGATATTTCCATTCCTTCTTCACCATGCAAAAGAAAAGCCTTCCCATATAAATAGGAAGGCTTTTCACTAATGTCAAATGAGCATTATCTTAAATGTTACAACTGAATATGGCTGCGACGGCTGAAATAGAACCAACGATTTTCGTGGGATTGGATATACTATGAATATGTCATGCAGTATTCTCGAATACCGTATAAACTATACTCAGCTAAATGAGGCTAAAAAATATTGTCAACCATAACCTATGCCATATTCCATTCAGATCTTATTATCTTTTTTCTTTCCCGCTTGTTCTCATACATAAGCTGATCCGCACGTTGCATCACGTCCGTTACGGTGCTGTTTTCCGACGAGTTGAAAACAGCAAAGCCCTTGGAAAGATGTACCTGTTCCCATGGTTCAGAAGTGGATACATTAATCTTTTCTGCGAGTGTGTCAAACTGTTCCAGAAGCGCATCTCGGTTCAGATAGTCCTCATTCTCCAAGATGACGACGAACTCATCTCCGCCCATTCGGAACACAGGACTGTGCTTGAACACCTCACAGATGATATGCGCGGCTTTTTTCAGGTAAATGTCACCCTTATCGTGTCCGTACTGGTCATTGATCAGTTTAAGATAATCGCAGTCGAATACGCCAATCGCAAACGCCAGTTCCTTTGCACCGCTGTCGAGATCTTTCTGCATTTCATTGATGTGATTTGAAAGGGCGCCTTTGTTTTTTACTTTTGTCAGCGCATCGAGAAATACTTGTCCGTTTAGCTTGCTGATATGCGCTTTCACCGTATCAGACAAATTATTGAACGACTTTGTCAGTCTGCCCAGCTCGTCGTCGGCGTCGTAGGGGAGTACAATATCATAGTTTCCGCGTTCTATATGTTCCGCTGCGGCGGTAAGCTGCTCGAGCGGTTTTGTAATGCGCCTTGTATAATACATCAAAAATAAACTTGCCACGATGAGTACGATGACAGCGGCCAGTGAGATATTCAGAACAAGCCCCTTCCATTCACCCTGTGTTTCGGAAACGGGTACAGTAACACTCAGTCGCATACCGTTGCTCAGCTTACACCAGACTGCTGCTTTTTTCTCTCCGTCATAAGTGTAACGGATAACTTTGTTCTCGTCGCCCTCACGATAGGGAAACTCAAATTCGGGTTTCAATCTCAGATCTGCCACATCAATTTGCGGATGATAGAAGAGCTGCCCATCAGTATCGCTCAGAAATGCATATCCGTTATCATATAGACGGATACTGTTGATTTCCTCTGCCATTGTAGAGTAGTCCACTTCAATACCGATCACACCGATGAACCGTCCCTTCCAATAAACCGGTGCGTCGTAGGAGATGACGCGGACATCGAGATTATCTGTGATATACGGCGGCAGCCAGATAGGCTTCCCCTCATGCTTCGGAACAGTAAACCATACCAGCCTTGAGGTGTCTTCCACATCATACTGTGTAATATCGGTCACTTCATGCTCTTCGAAGCCCTTACCATCCAAATCTGTATACCAAAAGCCCTTTATTGCAGACGAGACCGATGGATCGATGCGGTAATAATAGGTCAAGACGCCCTTGGTTTTGGAAGCCATCATCCCGAAGTATTCCCGGGTTCTCTCCATATGCGCTGCAAGTTGCTCCTCACTGTTCACGCTGTTCAGGTCTTCCTCAGCAAATGATGTCACTTTTGTTATCGTATTCTGCACGCTGTCAAAATAATAATCAAGACTTCGTTGTCCCGACGTACATAGCATCTGGAGCAGTTGATCTGATTTATGGCTCTCGGTTTTGCGGATAAAGACAGCACTGAGAAGAGTAGTGACTACAAGAGATATCAGTATCACACAAAGCATTGTAAATGTGATCGCGGTTCTTAATGAATGTGGCAAAAATCTGGATTTTGGCTTCATGGCAGGCTCCTTTTTATCGAATCAGTTGTCGATTCGGTCAGAAGTACGGAAAATGCTCAATACAAACGCAGAAAGCAACATGAGCTGTATGCGTATTGTATCTTCCAAAGGTTAAACAAGTATGCTGTAATTACAGTGTATTCGCTGCGTTAAAGCGAACATACTGTTCAAGTTCCTTCTGTCATAATCAGTTTATAATTATTATAGCATAGGCGGGGAGAAAAAGTCAATCAGAATTAGTTAAAGTCAACTTGCACACTGAACTTATACTAGCCTTCAAGCGAATAATAATTTGCTGATATATAAAAAGACCGACTGTTTTCACAATCGGTCTCATGTCATAATCTTTTATTGCATTATTTTCGGTCACACAGTATTTGGGATTGATTCGGAATATGATTAATTTGTTATTTCATGATAGTCGGATATACGATAATATTTGTATAGCATTTGAATATGTAATCTTTCCTCTATCTCATGCATAGCATTGCAGAATCTAAGTGTCGGTGTCAATGACATCGATAACGGGTCCCACAGGAATAGTCACAGCGGCGTTCAGGGCACCGTTTTCAAAGGTATATGTCATAGGGAGCTCAGTCTCATCAGTCTGGGAACCGCTCTGACCTGCTGCGTCCGCAGCCTGTGGAGCACCGCCCTGAGGTCCATCGCTTATTACAACGGGGTCAATGTTTACGAAGTTTCCGCTGCCTTCCTCGGCTATCACAAGATGACCTGTCGCAGACACAGGAACACCGCAGATGCTGTCATAGGCGATGTTGTCCTTTGCCATGACATCAGCTTGCCATAATCCAATAAAGTCCGCTTCAGCTGCGGCTGTGGGGGTGCATTCGGGCATATTCACATAATGAAGGTATTTGGATTCATCATATTCAGCATCAAGATTGAATTCCACCTCCGGCGGACCTTCCTGCGGAGGGACGTTGTTTTCCGTAGTGCTTTCGGCAACCTTGGTCACAGCAGGTATATCTTTAGTTGGAACGCTATTCTTTTTGGAGTCCGAGCAGCCGTATGCGCTGATCGCAATCATTAATGCCGCAACGCCTATACTTATTTTTTTATTCATTGTTCTTACCTCCTTAATGCAAAATAAACAAATGAAGCTCCGTCGGGATCTGACCACTTATTTTGAGCAGCTGAATTCAGCTTTTGACGAAGAATAGAGCCATTCCAACCACTTGTTTACCACTTATTTGTACCAAAAGCTGCCAAAAACCACTTGAAGCTGCTAAAAGCAAAATCGTAAAATACCGCGAAATACAGCCATTTTCGCATTTTAGCAAAAATCACTAAAAGTCCTTCTCCTTTTTCAATTCCCCTCGTCTCAAAATCATGGTTCACAAACGGCTTAAAATAGGCGTTTGTGGGCTTGCTTTTTTGACAAAAAACTGTCAACCACTTATTTTTTTATTTAACAATATCAGACGCTCCGCTGAGTTTTTTGCTCTTAGAAGATTATTATACAATTTTCAACTCTAAACTTCACAGATCTGGCGAGTGCAGCGATGGAAATGAATAGCACGAAAGGGCATTGCCATTGTTTGGCAATGCCCCTTTTGAATATTTAGAACAGTGATAGCTGCTCAGATAAGTAAAATGCGTGTTCCATATGCTGCTTTGCTTCTGCTTCAAGTATCTCCACATTTGAAAGCAGAAGGTTCTTAAAACGCAGCTGATAAACCATATCAAAGAAGCTTATCACTGCTGCTGTTCCAAGATGTGTCAGGCATATCAGCTGAATCTGGAAATGTCTTGCGATACGAAACATTGGTTCAAGAAGATGCGGCGACGAAATTGGTCCGAACGGATTATCAAGAATCAACACACCGCTGGTGGAACTCAGACTGTTTGTCAAACTCCTTGTGTAATTCATAACGGATATGATCAGTGAGAACAATACAACAAACTGTTCTCCACCGGAATTTGCTTTCAATGCATCCTGCCATGAACGATAGCGGCTGTTCTGGATATTCTTATCGATCTTAAATACGGTGATGGGAATGGTCTCCTTGCCAATATAGCAGTTAAGAAGCTGCCTTATCTCAAGATGATATTGATAAGTACTTGCTGGAGTTTTCTGTTCAGACAGATGCTTTTTGACCTGTTCCGTAATAAAATGATTGATCCTATCAGCCGGCTGCTCACTTGTCGGCTCAATTTCGGGAAGATCAATTCGTATCATCTGTCTTTTTACATTACCGATCTGAATGGATGATTTCTTAGAAAGAACTTTTAGATTATCGTACAAACGACCCACTCGTTGGCGACAATGTTCCACTAATTGCTTCCTGCTGTTCTCAACATCTTTCAGCAGAACAGAAAGCTGTGCGATACGATCCCGATAGCGTTTAATATCACCCACCGTTCGATCATAAAGCGTATAGTATTTATCTCCTGTGATATTATGATTGTCGATCACTGATAGAATACCGTCAAGTGTTCCCGTAAACAAAGAATGTGTATCTCTGAATGGTTCGAGCTCACGACTATGATATTTCTTAGTTTTGCTCTCAGCCTGTTTCAGCTGTTCGAAGCAATTCTCTATTGTATCACGCAGTTTATTCGTATCGTGTTCAATCCCTGAGATTTTAGGAGTATATCCCGATAATTCAGTTATAAACCTCTCCCCATATTTAGCGGAGTATCTGCGATCGCTCTCTAGATCACTCAATCTTTTTGAACATTCGATTTTCTCTGACTCAGCTACACTTAATCTGCCATTGCATTCTTTAATACGGAGTTCAAAATCCGAACCAACTTCGGAACGAGGCAGAAGTTCCGTGTGCAGTTCATCAAGTTTCATCTTAGCCTGCTCCAGTTCACTTTCTGATTTGGCATGGCAAGCTATTGCTTCTGAATATTGTTTAGCAGCCTGTTCACTTTCTTCCCTCGCCTGTGCAAGCTGTTTCTCTGCATGACAATAGGCATCATCAGAGTATAAAATATTTTCGTATTCGGCTGGCTCTACATGGAATCTCCGGATACCGTTTTCTATTTTTCTGATATTATCCTGAACTCTTTTCAGCTGTTCATGTAATTCATGGCGATTCGATGAATATTTCTCATGATAAAGTCGATATTCCGCAAGCATGACTGAAAAATCCTCAGAGAGCTTTTCTGCTGCCGGAGTGTCTTTCAGCTCATTCAACAACTCCTGATACCCTTTCAGCTTATCATTGAGCTGCCGGATCATATCGTCACATTGTGTAATAAGTTCAGACAGTCGGTTTTCTTCTTTTCGCTCATTCTCTATCTGCTGAAAAAGCATTCTGCATCTGGATCCCAGCTCCGTAATCTGTATGCTGACATTCTCATACTGTGAAATGATCTCGCAGATACGCTCAAATTCGTATCGCTCCTTTTCGGTATTGCGTACCATTTCCTGTTGTTTTTCCTTAAGCCGGCGGAGCTCTTCTGACCGCCTTCTGATCTCAGTTTTTCGCCTGTCAAGAGATGATAGTTCATCCAGCGTTTTTTGAAGTCCCGCTTCGGCAGCAGTTATATCCGCCTGTAATTGACTCTCATAATCTGCGGAATATGTAAACTGCAATAGAATGATCTGTTCCGATTCCCATTCAGTAATCTGATGCCGCAAGTTTTTAATCTCTGCTTTTGTATCATCAAGTCTTTTCTGTATATTCTCTTTATAAACAGAAGCATCTTGAAAGTATTCTTTATCAAATGCAGAAAGAAAACGGTCTGGTTCGCTCCACTTTCCGTCAGCCATATCCGCAAGCTCAAATCGCGTATATACCGGAACGATCGCAGATAACCACGAATCCGCTGATTGCGACAGCAGTTTTTCCTTCTCCTTTTCAGAATCAACAATCACAGAATAAGCAACAAGCGGATTTACAGAAAGAATCCCCTCTCGGATTTTCACATTTTGCAAGTTGAGGTAACGTTCACCTGTCTGATAAGCGATACCAGATTCATGTAAAAAGCTGACCGCTGTTTTTGAGAGGTGAAGCTGACCTGCTTCGATACACCGTACCTGCTCTGTGAGCAATTCTTCCGAACGCTCAGCCTGTTTCAGCTGTTCTCTCAGCTTTGCAAGTATGCGGTCAAGGCTTACTATCGGTTCATCAGTAAACACTCTGCTCTCGGGGATTGATAAATGCTCCAATACTGCAATAACTGTATTGTACGCCAGACTGTACTCTTCCAGTGCGGATTTCTGCTGTTTCAAATAAGCATTACAATCCGCCTGTGATTGTTGAAGTTCAGCTCGCTTTATATCCTGAACGTCAAGTTCCTGTTCAAGTTGAGTTTCCTCATTCTGACAGCGCCCTATCTCCTCATTTGCAAGTTCTATCTGCTTTTCATAGCCTGCACGGATAATCTCTATATCCTCATCAGAATAACTTCTGTCAAGCATAACAGTTATTCGCAAAGCAAGTGCCGCTAAACCATTGTCGATCTGTTCAAGCATATTCTTTCTCATGCCGATTTTCTGATTCATGCTGTTGTTTGCATTTTCATGCTGCTCGGTGAGTTCTGTGAGTCTGTTCTGTGCATCGCGAAGTGAACCAGAATATTCTTTCTTTGTTGTTTCTTTCTGACGCAATTCACTTTCTGTCTGCTGTATCAGATTCGCTGCAAGCAGGGAGAGGGAATACTTCAAAGAAATGATACGAGAATCCTGTGTTCCCTGGTCAAGTTCTCTGAGCTGTGCAGCCAGTGCCATTTCAGAATTTTGCTGTTCAATCAGTTCAGCGTACTCTTTGGCGGCATTCAGCACCATGACCATATGGTCAAATCTGTCACGCTGGCTTTCGGCATCTTCTTTTTTTCGCCTGCATTCCACGAGCTGTACTGCTGATCGCTCAAAGCTCTCCTGTGCCAGATAAAATGCCTCTGATGCTTTTTCAGCTTTGATATGATACAGCTTTGCCTTTATGTCGGATATTGTTTTTTCAAGCTGCTCTTGTTTTTCAGTATCCAGTTTGATCTTATGTTCAAGTGTGAATAACTGATCTGCCAGCAGACGTATCGCCTGTATCCTCTGATCTTCGGCATCCCACATATTCTTCATAAACGGAAGTATCCCTTGCAGTTTTTCAGTAAATGCTTTGATCTGTGACTGCAAGCGAAGATTATCTTCCTGTCCTGCATAGCTGTCAGCATAATGGACGAACATTTCTTCCAAAGCTTCCACTGACGCTGCATCATTTGGCATCACACCCGGAATGATAAACTTGTCAAGCAGTCTGTCGGCGGTTCGGTATTCCTCAAAGAATTTTGTAATGCCGCCTTCCACTGCATTGATGCGAACAAGGATATTTTCCCATTCGGTATGCAGGATCCCGTACTCCTCCAGACGTTTCTGGTAACGGCGCAGAGAATCCGAATGATAGTATTCAACCTTCCTGTTCTGTAAATACTTACGAAGATCATCAAACGACATAGGACGGATATGACTGCCTGTCCGCTCTGTCAGGGGAAGATTTATAAGATCAATCTTATCACCGGTTCTTGAATAATCGTGCATAAACGTGTAGTAACGAACGGTTTTGCTTTCATTTTCATCGTCTGCTGTTGTGCTTGCAGCCAGTGCAATGCCGGTCAGCAGACTGTTAGTTGAGCCGTCCAATGCCCATTCTATCAGAACAAATGCATGGTCAGTTCCTTTCTGGAAATAATCACTGATGTTGCGGTTCTGAACCTTTGCTTTCGGGCAAACCGGTTGGAGCAGCAGCTGCACGATCACAGACTTACCGCCGCCGTTATCAAGATTCAGCAGGGTATCGATCGGTTTTCCCTCAGCGTTTTCGGTACAGAATATCTCGTCTGGTATCAGCTTCGTACCGTCATTGAATCTGAAATTAACAATTCTGATCTTACGGATCGCCGGCATCTGACACACCTCCCTCCAGAATAGCGTGTATTTCTGCAATGCGATTTTGTGATAAATAGTACGGCATCAAGTCATTCAGTTTTACTGTCGGCTTCCATACACCGTCCGCATCATATAGTAATTCCTCATCACGAAACTTATTGATGATCTTCACAAAACATCCGTGCTTTGTATCGGATGATACAGATTCATCTCCTCGCTTTGCAAGCCAGCTATCAGCGAGGCGAAGAAAATCAATACTATACTGAGCAGATGCATTCTTTAAAGCCTCACCCTCTGCCCTTACCTGCTCACAATGCTTCGTAAATTCTTCGACGAAATCTGACTCTTTGATATAATACCGTGTTTGTAGTGTGTTTCCTTTTCCACCATATAGTTCATTCAACATGAATATAGCCATATAATTCAACAGATATAATACTTCAAGTTTTTCATTTTGTCCTACACTTCGCTTAAAGTCTTTGTTATCCTGTGAGAATAATTCATTGCTCGGATTCGGCAAGAGATAAAGCCTTCCGTTCGTTCTGTAAAGCGTGAAATCAAGCTCCTGTTCCATGACTGCAAGCTCGGAAGCAATTTCCGGATCATTGTAAAACTCATAATATGTTGGCTCCTGTTCACGAGTGATATATCCTTTTTCCATAAGTTTCGCAAACAATTTCAGACTTTCCGTCTTCATCTTCTCACCTCGATCTTAAAATCATTCATTCTGATACTGCCGCCCGCATCATCAGATAGAGTAATTACTTCATCAAGCTTATATATCAGTATCGACTCCATCTGCACGAATTCTTCGGGAAGTTCGCTCAGGCAATAGGAAAGATCAAATTCACCAACAGGCACGATAATATCCTGATGTTCCGAACGCCAGCCTGCAACATCAATCTCTCCAAGTCCGTAGAGCTTCAGCATAACATCGGGCAATGATTTTTCCTGCATCTGCTCCTGTAACTGTTCTTTTGAAACAGAAGTAAGATATTCGCTGAAACAGAATTCATGGTTGTTTTCCGCATAGGACAGCAAACCGCTTATAATATCCACATATCGTTTATTTCTGATATCTGCCGCATTTTCGGCAGCCTCATCGCTTTTAATGTCAATACCGTCATTCCTGATGCTATCTCTGATTGCATTCTGTCTGCTGTAAAAGAAATCAAGACCAAACAAATGTGGAAATGAAGGACGGTAAAGTGGTGCAAAAAGTTTTCCGACACTTCTGGTATCTAACAGCTGCATTTTCTGTAACGGAAGCAATAATTCCTGTTCAAGGTCAAATCGGCCTGCCTGAAAATAAGAAAAACTATCGTCCAATAGCTCTGTGTACAGATCTGACAGTGTATATTTCTGATTGAATACACGGCTTTGCTCACTTATTACTGTATCAATGTTTTCAAGTATTTCACGTATCTCCTGTTCAGTCTGACCTATATTTTCGCCTTTTTTGACCTCAGCATCTGCAATTGCCTGTAGCTTTGCTGATACGAGAGTACGGATATCACTGAGCTGTTTGTTTTCATCCTCAAATGAATCCTTTACCTGCGTGACGATCTCTTCATATTCATCAATCGACACTTCGGAGATATTGGTTCTGCACCGAAGCATAAAGTCATCCATTCTCGTTTTCAGATTCCTTACTCGGCTGACCAGTTCACGGCTCTCCCGAAGCGCTTTACCGTAGTTACCACGTTTGATAAACTCCTGTAATTTGAAACGGTTAACAGAAAAATCCAGTTCGCTGTCGATCTCTTTCGTTCTGAAAAGGAATTCGTAAGCTTCATTGGTCAGGACATAGCTTCCGCTTTGCTGTTGAATAAGAATCAGAGAACCCTGTTCTCGGAATCCTTCCTCGTGGCTGTCAAATGTATCGAATCTGCGCACCTTTCCTCCGCTTTGAAGAACATCTGTCACGATATAATCAGTCAGCATCTTTGCCGATTCCGGATCATATCCGTAAATATCAGCTAAATCACGCAGAAAAGCTGTAATATTCTGCTTTGTACAGCGTTCGCCGTAGCGAAGCGTACTGTCCATGATAAAGACCATTACCATAAGTATCAGATTATCAGTCTTATCATCATCGTTGTGCAGCAATTCACGGATCTCTGTGGGCTTGCTTCTTTGCAGCCAGTATTTGATCAGATTAACGAATCGCATACGTTTCTCGAAATCCTGTAGCAATTCTTGGGATTCTGCTGAAATCATTATCTTACCTCATATTATCTGCCAGTATAGGATACGAAAGTATCTCCTGCGGCAATCGCTTATTATCGTTTAGTATTTGGGCGATATGCTTCTGATCGTCTGCCGCAAAAAGCGGCAATATTGCGGACATTTCGGGCATGATACACCTTCCGTCGTCGCTGTCAGGAAGCTGAATGTTATGGCTCAGTTCCAGCATTTTTTTATATGCCGGAAAGAACAATTCGATATGAAGTTCCTCTGCTGCTTTACAAAGCCGCAGAAAGATATCAAAGCCAGCTCTGTCGATATCACCGCAGTACAGGAAGCTAACATCATCTGCTCCTAAATACTGTGCATAGGAACGGAATTTATCTTTTCCTGTGATATCATTTCCCTGGCCAAAGATTACACCGTCGATATGTGTACCGAATAACGAGCAGGCTCCGGATTCATACATCAAACGTCGGATATTGAACCAAATATCTTTATTTTCGCAAATTACTAATGTCATAGTTCGCTTTCGGATAGGGATATAATCTGAAAAGCACTGTTCAGGTGTTTCATAATATCGAAGCGTATCTCTTGAAATTCCAACAGATTCCAACAATCTTAAATGATCATCTAATTCCTTCTCCTTTCCGAATATAGAAAAAGAACGCTCGCGCCTCGACATCATATCATTGTCTTTGTGATCGGTAAGCCACTCGCTCAGCCGGATCAAAAAAGCCCTGTTATTAACATACTGCATTCGATTACGAAGAAGATACCCATTAGCTGATAGTCTCGGATGAAGTGCGTAGATCTCATCTGCTGACACTTGTATCGTGTTTTCAATGCAGATATTGTATCGCATAAACAACGGATTCTTCTGATTACCATTTGTTCCGCTACTCTTGATAGGAGTTAATGCCCCCCGTTCCACAAGATCATTGATTTGTTCATAGAGGTGTTCGGATCCTGTGCAAAACCTGCTGAGTTCCTCCAAAGAGATTCGTTTGCGAGGAAATTTCTGCAATGCTTTATATAGTGTATTACTAGGCTTACTCATACATTGCCACCTCTAATCTAAATATAAAATAGTATATACATATTGTAGCATAATTTGGTCGAAAAAGCAAGCTGTCAGCTGTAAGAAACAGATTACTCGAAGTTCGAGCGTTATTATAAAAAAACAGGCAGATACATCGTTTGAAGTATCTGTCTGTTCAGTTTTATAGGCTGGTGCAAAGTCCTTGCTTATAGTTGTTTGGATAAAACTTCTATATTAGCTCAGTCCTTTCGCAGGCTCCTCATTGCCTTATTCCATTTTCATTCCGTAGCTCTCAGCTACATCTTCTTCAACATCACCCTCGGTGGAGGAGATGTCATAGCTTTGTATATGGCTCATCGCCATGCTTTCAACAGCTTCTATCCTGTTTCTGACCTCAGCAGCTATGGTCTTAGCACGTTCAGTATCAATATACTGAGCTGCCTTATCTTCACTGAACACTTCAAGTATCTCATCTTCGATACCATCGAGTTTTGAAGCATCGAACCATTCAAGGGAGGATACAAGTTTTATCTGCTCGCCGTGTGTTTTCTTGAATGGCTTACAATTAACACCATTGATTGGTATTCGTGAAGTTAACCTATCATACCAGAGTGAAGTTCCGCTGTCGAATATGGGAGCAGCACCAAGCCATTCAAGGGTATTAGCATCACGCAGAAGTCCGAAGTTATTGAAGTGCCTGTCCTCGTTTGCTATAATATAGTCGAGAACTATCATCTTGTCAATGGAAGGAACTATATCTATCCCGAGTTCCCGACAGATATTAACGTAGTGAAGGTATTCATTTTCATGATTTGCTTTTGTTCTCAATTGGAGTACTCTCCATGCACTGATGAGTTCAGTATCCTTCGTTACAAAATCCTCGCACACACTATATGGTTCATCATTTATCCACGTTACCGAATAAGGCACATGATCTATTCCAAGTCTATTCATTATTTTTGAAGCGATAACCTCATTGAAGGTCTGCTGACTATATGGATTGGAGCCTGATTTCAAAAGACAACGTTTGCCGTCAATGATCTTCCAGCGTTTTTTCAGATTACCGTCAGAAGTATTATCCGGCGACAGAAAATCGAATCCAGCATTCTTATCACTTGTACCAAAAAGAACATCACCTATATCATCTGAGAAATCGTTGTCAAAGAAATTTACATCTTCCCAGGTCATATCGCTTCCGTAAGGCTTTATCCAGTAATGATCAGATAAACTCAGTCCGAGACATTTCGTAAGAAGCAGCTTAGAATTATATACACCGAGCTTTTCCAAAGCATCTTCAATGCCCATTCTACTCGCAGGAATTGACCTGCCTGCCCACCACTGATTCAATGCGTATCGGTCAATGCTTTCGCTATGATGAAGCGGATGCACAACACCGATCGGTAGATGCTCTTTTGCTGATATATTATCAATTACGCTAATCCCACCAATAGCTTCATCTATTTCAATGTCTGCAACAGCTATATTCTTATGCATAAGTGTATATTTCAACGCTCTCACCTCGCTTTTCTATCATTATACCACATCTCTATATCATAATCAAGCCATCTCTTCCGCCAGTCTATCCAAACAGCACAGCCTTATATTTCGGTGATTTCACCATATGAAGCAATGGACGAAAAAACGCACCGGAGCTGCATATTTAATTACAAGTAGCATATTGAGTTTTCTTTTAATGCAAAATATACAAAGGACACTCCGTCGGGATCATACCACTTATTAGGTACTAACTTATTTGTTTTTTTACGTAGAATAGAGCAATTCCAACCACTTGTTTACCACTTATTTGTACCAAAAACTGCCAAAAATCACTTGAAGCTGCTAAAAGCGAAATCGTAAAATATCGCTAAATACAGCCATTTTCACATTTTAGCAAAAATCACTAAAAGTGCTTCTACTTTTTCAATTCCCCTCGCCTCCACCAGAAACGCTCGTCACTAACGTGACGGGCTCAATTTATAATGAATAGTTAATAATGTATAGATCATAATGCTGTATCAGGCGTTTCTGTATTATTCTTTATTCACTATTCATTATTCCTTATTCACTAAATGTTGTTTATCTCACAGCTATCCGGCACGAGCAAGCACAGCCTTTATCGCGTCCTGCTCTATGCAGGGCGTTAATTATTATACGCGAATTAAGCTTTTTTTCGCTGCATTATTCCTTATTCACTATTTTTTTAACGGAAAGCTCTATCACTGAAAAGGAGGATAACATGAGAGGATTTCTTACCGATCATTGTCCTGTTATTATAGCCGTAATAACAGCTCTTGAAGCCATTGTTACCATACTTTTGTTTGTCCGATACATCAAAAAACGTCAGACCATTGCATTGTTAATGGCTGTGGTGGGAGTCGGACTGCTATTCGATGCACTTGTAATGGCTCTCGGTTCGTTCATGCCTAATGATCTGCTGCGTATACTTAGCCGTATACGCTTCGTAAGTCATGGTCTGCTCGTACCTCTGAATATTGCGATATGCGGCTATGCAATGAAATGGGTAGACATAAAAATGACCATAGTATGGATAATTACCGCTGCGGTATGTATACTCGGCTGTGCTTCGGGATTTGCCCGTGTCCTTGAACTGCGTGATTTTGCAGGCATAGTCAGATATGTGGCAGGTGACTCAACTCCTGTGTGGGCTGACAAGATAAACCGTCTGCTCTCATTCGGAACTGTTCTTCCTGTTATCGCAGCAGGTATATATGTATGGATAAAAGAAAAAACTCCCACATTTTTCCTTGCAGGTGCGCTGATGTTCGTTTTTGCCGCACTTGGTCCTGCTACAGGAAATTCAGACCTTATCTTCCTCATAAGTATGTTCGGCGAACTGCTGATGATCTTTTTCTTCCTGCTATATTCCAAAAAGGAAAACGAATACGATTACTGACATAAAAACGCCTCCGAAAAATCGGAGGCGTTTAACTTTTCTTAACCGAGAGACTTGAGCTTCTTTTGCAGCTCTATCATATGATTACGGCAGGCTGTTATCTCTCCCGTATACTTATTGAACCACTCTACATCTGTTTCGTCAGGCTGCTCCTGAAGCAGGATAGCCTGTACAAGTGCCGATTGAGAACGCGAACGCTTTCTTTCGATCTCTTTTATCGTACTCATGCAGAGCTTTATCTCCTTTTTAAGCTTTCTCTTTTCGCCCATGCTGAAACCTCCCCTGCATCAATAGCCTTTTTTATCTACCGAGCTTACTACCGCCGCTGCTTCCTCATATCCCTTATCCACATCGTCAAGGATATCGCTGAGAGCCTGCCTCATATCGTCAAGCTTCTCTTTCATCTGCTCGGGATACTTCATGGTACAGGTCGTAAGCTCATTGATTATTATCTGCTTGTCATTGAATTTATCTATGAGAAATGCAAAGGAATTTGCACCGCTCATATCACTGACGATACGCATATACCTCAGGTCGTGATCGCCCTCGCCGTTTTTGTACGAGTCGATATCCTCGATGACCTTTGTAAGATTTACCTTGTACTGCTTGCGGTAAGTCTCCTGAACACGCTTTGTCTCGTCAACATACAATGCTATAAAGACGAGGAGAGCTATAAAGGTGATAATGAAAAGTATGATCGCTCTAATCATTCTCCTCTTCATCAATTTCTCTTGATTCACTCAGCTTCACCTCGTTTTCGGGATCATACCCTATCTCTTCAAGACGGCGTTTTTCTCTTTCGATAGCCTCTCTTACAGCAGCTTCGCGCTTATTATCGGCTTCCTTTTTGTTGCTTTCGGCAGCTTCCATACCCATTTTCATCAGTGTACGCACTTCATAAAGTGCTATGAGAGTCATAGGTATCACTACCAGTATAAGCAGAAGCTTTTTTAGATCAACGAAAGAATTCACCCATATGAAAAATCTTGACTTACGGGTATATTTTCCGATTATACGCTCCTGTCTTGCAGGTACGCTGTCCTCTATAGGATTTGCGTCGCCCTTTGTGATATATGTACCGTCATCGTTTTTACCGATCACTCTGTGAGTTACAAGCTTATCCTTTATGTCGTTCTGGTCGGAATAGAACGTAATGATATCGCCCTCGGAAAGTGAGTCAGTATCGGTCTTTTCAACTATTATATAGTCACCCACATGGATAGAAGGCTCCATGCTTCCCGTAACGACTTTAAGTATACTCTTGCCGAATACATTCACGGCTTTTCCGTTAGCCGAGCATACCATTACGTATATGACGAAGGCAAGTGCTATAGCGGTAATGACCGTAACTATGACATTTGCTGCCTTTGAAGAATTATCCTCTTTTTCAGCTTCCTTGACATCGGAAGCTTCAATGCTTGCTTCACTCTCACGGATAGCCGCTTCAAGCTCCTCTTTTGCTTTTTTGCGATATGCAAGTGACCTGCGGACTTTCTCAACAAGGCTTACACGATACTCCTTATAGAGACGCTTCATTTCCATATCAATGGCTTTCTGCTCCTCGGGAGTCCTTACAGGCGGAGTATATGCAGGACGGGGCTTGTTCTTCATTTCGCGGGCTTTTTTCCGCTTGAACTTCATGTCAGCGATAAAGCGTCTGAAACGGTACTTGAAGTCCTGACCGTATTTTTTGTAGTACACTTCCATTTGCTGACGCTGCTGTTTTTCCTGCTCCTTCTGCTCTTTCTTCTGTTTCTTCTCGGCAAGGAGCTGCTTATAGTACGGATTATCGGTATCCTCGGGTATGATACCGAATACCACAGCCAGTATATGCCTTATCAGACGTATAAGCGCATATATTGGATTCCACGAATATTCGCGGTATATCTCCCTGAAAGGTTTACTCTCAAAGTGCTGTCTTTCAGCCTTGAGACGCTGGGCACGTTCTGCCTCTGCACGTTCCTTTTCCAGTTTCTGCTGTTCGATCTTTTTACGGGCTGCAACAGCTCTCGGATCTTCAAATCCTTCCTGTTCCTCAGAATTGTCGAGTTCTGCAATTACCTCCTCGACCTCATCATCGGTGACTTCGCTGTACGCCTGTTTTTCAAGCTCTGCCTCATCGGGAGCATTATTGAGAGCTTCTTCATCAAGTCCCTCGGCTTCACCAAGCTCGGCACGAGCCATTTCCTTATTCTGTCTTATGCGCTCACGCTCGGCAGCGATACGCTCTTCTTCCTCACGCTTGAGCCGCTCTTCCTCTTCTCGTTTGCGCTGTTCTTCAAGACGGGCAAGTCTTTCTTCTTCAAGCCGCTGACGCTCCCGCTCCTCGGCTTCCTGCTCGGCACGTTTCTTTGCCAGCATTTCCTGCAGCTTCCGTTCTTCCTCTTCCTTTTCGAGGCGGATACGCTCCAGCTCCGCGCGTCTTGCTTCCTCGATGCGCTGCTGCTCTCTGAGACGTTCCTCTTCCTCCTGACGGCGTTTTTCCTCTTCCTGTCTGAGCTTTTCCTGCTCTTCCATATACGCAGTCTCGATGTTGATACATTCCGTTATCTGCTCAAACATGAGATTAAGGTCAGGAGGCAGCCGCTTTTCGACGCGGAAATCCGAATCGGAGGCGATATATCCTGCAACAGACTCAGACGAAACACTGTAATCCGCCGCAAGCTCCTTGTCGAACTTTTTCAGGAACTTGGGAGCTATAGGCTTTGATGTCTGTGTTCTCAGCTCTTTGAGCTTATCCTCGTTGTCGTTGTTCATGTACGAACGGAACAGCAGCAGGTTAAGCACTACGAGCTTGTAGAAGTCAATAACGTATTCCCTCTGAGGTGCTACGGCTTTATTCTGTATGTTTATCTCATAGCCGACCTTGTCATAGCTCTCTATGTACTGCCAGAGTGTCAGGCAGGCTTTCAGGTCGACATTTTTCATAATGGCGTTTGTACGCATTACAGGCGGTCTTATGAAGCTGTTTCCGAGAGTCCTGCAAAGCTCCGAGCCCTTATAGCCTTCGATAGCTGTTTTGAGCTTTTCGACTCTCTGCCACACGGTATAGCCGTTGGCATCGTAAGAATCAAGACTGTCTACTGTCTCTATCTTCACGTCTATCTTCATTTTGCCGCCTTTGTTGTCATCAATTACGGTATCATATCCGAGGGTGAATACCTCTTCGTCCTTTGATACCTCGGCAAGCTTCTCGTATCTTCTTGATATGAAGATGTAAAGCCTGTCCACAAGGGTATTGATGAACCTGTTCTCATACGTCATAAGGCTTTCTTCCTTATGTACATTGAGTATCTTTGAAGGCGTTATCTTTCCTGTTTTTCTGTCAACGCTCTGTATCAGGTCTGTATGCTGTGCAAGATGCTTGACAGATTCTATTGTGGTTTTACGCGAAAGTGCTATGGGTACTATCTCTTCAACGTCCTCTATTGTACGTCTCGGGTTCCTGAGAAAATTGTCCAGATGTACAAGACCGTTTTCAATAGCCTCTACCCACGAAACATCTATCGCCTTTTCCATTATCTTCTTGTTGAAGGCAAAATTGTTTCGGCTCGATTCGAGGAGAGGAACAAGTGTACCATATAACTCATCGCTGCTCATTGTTTCCATGATCTCTTCAAACTCATGGTACCAGTTGCTGTACAAGCCGTTCACTTGCTCTCACCTGCTCTTCCGTATCAGAACAGCTTCTGTAGTCTTTCGAGATAAGCTATAGATTCGTTCATTTTATTTTTACCGAAAGTTTTTGTCATATATACGCATAATTCGCGCAGCTCCTCTCTCAGCATCGCAAGGTTGAGAGACTCAAACTTTCTGAATATCTTTGTAGCGAGAATGTAGTCTATTCCGTCCAGCTCATCGCCGCCGCAGGCTACATACACAGGAACGAAAAGGTTCATCTGCTTGAGGATACGGTTACCGAAAGCAACTCTCAGCTTTTCAATTACCCAGAGGTCAAGCTGCTGTATCTTCTTTAAGTTTTCCTGTGATATCGGATATTTGTCGAATGCCTCCCTGAACAGCTTGTCAAGATGATCGAAGCCCAGGTTCATAGGCGGAGTATCGGGAGCGTCAAAAGCAACGCCCTTAGAGTCAAGGTTGATAGGCTGAGCACGGTCGTATACCTTATCCGAGATAGCGAATGTTGAGTCATCGTTATTCGCTGTACCTATGTACCAGATATTCTGAGGTATGCGTATCTTGCCCTTGTCAAGGTTTACAGGATCGGTGCTCCATACATTCGGTACGATGTCCAGCTCCCACTCGTCAGCGTTAGGCATTTCGAGAATGGAGAGCATCTCGGCGAAGTAATACTCGACACGGGCGATGTTCATCTCATCGAGAAGGATAAGGTTTACATCGTTGTTGTAGCCCGATGAATATATTCTCTTGAGCACTTCCGTTTCGTTGAAGTTCTTGGTGAATTCGTTGAAGTAACCGAAAAGCTCCGTTCTGTCACGCCATGAAGGCTGTACGGAAGCGATAGTTGTATCCACCTGTAAGAACTTACCGAAAGAGTAAGGAAGTGATGTTTTACCTGTACCTGATATACCCTGTAGGATAATGAGCTTCGTGGAAGCCATACCTGCAAGGAAAAGCCATACTATCTTAGGCTCATAGTAGAGATGCATTCTTGAGCAGGCGAAATTGCGGAAATTCTCGCATATGCCTGCAAGATCTATATCGTTGTCATACTCTGGCGGAGTATATTCCTTGTAAAAGGCATCGACTTCGATGAGCTTTGAAAATCTCTGCTCTGTTGTCTGTACCACACCGCTCTCAACAACAGCAGGTGCAGCCTCGCCCTCACCGTCGGCAGCCATACTTCCGTCAGCAAGTGAAAGAGCACCCGAACCTGCGGGAAGTCCCATCTGCGACACCTTCATAGCCATTATCTCGTCTTTTTCCTTTGTCATTTTCATGACTTTTCGCTGGAGCTCCGATATCTCTTCCAGCAGATCCTCATTGCTGACAATGGAATGACGGAACCTGATATACTTTCTGATGCCGAGGATTATCATCATCAGAAGCAGTACATATACAGCCGCGACTATGATTATAGCCAGTATCGACAGCACCCAGCTCAGTGCGCCGTAATTCTCGGAATGCTGCTTGAATATGTCGATATAGTTCTTTATATTGAAGATCTGTTTTATTCCGTTGCCGATGCCGCGGACTATTTCCGAGTAACCTTTCAGCATCTCCGAAATAAATTCAAAAAACCATTTTAGAAATTCATTCATAATAAACTCCTGAAGATCTATGCTTCCGCATATATCGTGTCAATTATTCGGTGGAGCCTCCTTCAGCTTCTTCTGCTGCCTTTTCGGCAGTTTCTACTGCTTCCTCAGTCTTTTCAGCAGTTTCTTCTACGGCTTCGGCAGCCTTTTCGGCTGTTTCCTCTGCCTTTTCAGCTGTTTCTTTTACAGCTTCGGCAGCTTTTTCAGCCTTTTCTTCAGCCTTCTCAGCTGTTTCTTTTACGGCTTCGGCAGCTTTTTCGGCTGTTTCCTTGACATTTTCTGCTGCTTCGCCCTTGCTTGCAAGGTACTCCTCAATTGCGCGTCTCTTTATCTCCTCTTCGTCTATATCAGGAGTCTCGGGACGCTTTGCTTCGATAAGTGCAACAATAAACTTATAAAGCTCGATCAGGAAGAAGATAGCCATAGGTATAAGGATACATATGAAAAATCCCTTTTTGGTACGAAGGAAGTTCATTGCCCTGCCTACCTTTGCGAGCTTTGTATTTGTCCATTTTCCTATGATATCACTTGCGTATGCAGGAAGTGTATCATCTATATCATTGTTATCGCCTCGTGTAACGAAGCTTCTTGCACCGTCTGTATCATTGATACCTACGATCCTATGGGTGTTTTTTACTCTCTTTCCATCGATGATCGTCCAGAAGGTTATTACATCGCCTTCTTTGAGCGCGTTTATATCATCAATATCCTTACAGATGATAAGATCACCCTGCCTGAATGTCGGTACCATTGAGTCAGATTCAACAGTCATCGGTATATATCCGAATAAATTGGCTACACCATTATTTTTGTCGGAGGAGAATACTATTACAGTAACAAGAAGTGCTATTATAAGTACTATCCATGCAAAAACATTTACTGTTATTTTCAGTGCCTTTTTCATATTATAAAAACTCCTTTTGGATATATTATGTAGACTCAGTTATCTTGAAATTCATACTAAGCTTTAATGTTCCACCTATTATATCATCAAGACAGTCGGGATCATTTCCCTCGAGCCATATGACCACAGTATATTTGTCCTTATTATTCGACTCAAAGCCTTCGGTAGAGGTACGCATGACCAATGACGATGAAAGGAACTCACTGTCACAGTCGCTTTCTTTACCGCCGCCGTTGGATTTCGTTTTGCCGTATACGGTCTTTTCACCATTTTTATAAACGGCAACACGAATAGCTTCATCTACATTTTTCGTCACATTCTCAATAGACATTTCTCCTGTATATGTGAGCGTATCGTCTCCCGAATTTATAAGATAAAACGTATAAGCTATATAATTTGGACCATTATGGCTTCCGTTTATCTTGTCGATATTATCGGGAAGATCATTGCCGCTTATGTTCGTCATATCGTATACGATATTGGCATTGAGCACAGCGGTCGCCTTGTCATAATCAGGCGTCTCTGAAAGAGTAAGTCCCTGATGCACCATGTCATACTTGCTTACTTTTACTGTAAAACTGCCGAATTTGTCATAAAAATATGATATTGCATACGCAATGGCGATTATCAGTACAAGAATTATAACAAGCAGGGCAAGTATCCTCATCAGGATAACATGACGTTTTACCTCTTTGGCGGTTCTTCTGAGTTCAAGGACATCAATTACCTTTTTATCCACAGCGAACTCTCCATTTCCTGCAATTTAAGATCATTTTTATATAATGATCGTATGATATACTGATCTTTCAAGTATCTGCTCTCCTTTTGACAAACCTTTCCGTAACATATTTTCCCGAAAGGCTGCCTGCACAGTAAGAACATTCAAATGAGTACAGTGTTTCAGCCTGTCTGCTGTTAAAAACTCCGTCAGCAACGGGTTCGGAACCTATGTCGTTAACGAATGAAATTATCGACTTTACCGCATTGTCAGATCTTTCATCTCTGCCTATGAAGTTTGCAACTTCGGGGCTCAGCATAACGTAATCTACTGAAAAATTCGATAGTCTCATCATAGGACAGTAGCTTCCGCCAAAACCCGTAAGCATAAAATGAAAACCGAAATTGCGCATAGTCTGGATCGAATCAGCTGCCTTTCCGTCGTCCTCGGCAAGAAGCTTTTCAGAAAGCTCAAAACAGATACGGTTAGTCGGTATCTCTCTCTTGCGGCATATCTCAACAACAGCCTTGGCAGCATTTTCGTTTTTAAGGTAACGAACAGGCATATATACCGATATCCAGCTGAAATTCAATTCACGTTCGGTAAAGCTGCTGCAAGCCTCCAACGCCTGAAGCATTTCCAGCTGAAAGAGCTTTTCTGCCTGACTCGTCATCTCGCATACATCACGATATTTGTCGGGTGAAAGAACTCCCAGCTTAGGAGAATTAAGGCGCGTCTGGGACTGATAAAAGGCTGTACTTCCGCTTGCAATCTCTCTGACAGAGCGAAAATACAGTTCTACAGCTCTCAGACCGCCAACGGTGGTCTGTATTTCTTTTTCCGCCATTTCTCCACCCTCTTTCCGATGACATATAATTTTTATATTTGTCTTATTATACCATATTTACTGCGCAATGTCAATGAAATAACTATTAATTGCGTCAAAAAAACGTTAAAAAATTACAAATTATCCTACAAGTAATATTACTTAAAAATAATACACTTTATTTTTTTATATACCTTATATTCCGAATAAACATTCAAGAAAAAGAAAAAGCTGCGAAGAAGATCTCTCCGCAGCTTTCTGTCTGTGTCATTCAACAACTGATGTCAATATTCTTGCATTTGTGTAGATAATGTGGTCATCATCATAAGATACGTTCAAACTGCCTGTGCCGTCAACTGCCGAACACATTACCGCCGATACAGTTACCTTGTAATTGGAGTATTCAAGTCCGTTGTCCTCAGTGTTCTTAAATAAGCTGTTGCCCGTTTTCACGCTGAACTTTATCGGGATAACGTAACGTCCGTCAGAATTAGTTTTAAGCAGATCTTTGTTCACCGTAACAGAATAAATATCACTTTCCTCTGATGTACTCAGATCATCGGCTGATATTGCAGATGTATCCGGTCTCGGGAAAATAACATCGTCATCTGTGCCCTCGTCAGCTCCGTCTTTACCGTAGATAGTGACTCCCGTCAGATAGCTTGCTATCGGCAATCTGCTAGGATATCCATTTCTTTTGCCCGAAATATTATCAGGAAGCGCCACCTGACCAAAGATATTGGTCCACATCCAGTATATCGGCACTTCCACAGCTTTACCTTTATTATTAGCAGGTACATTGAAAGTAAAGTATATCTGCGAAGCCGCATCTCTCGAAGTGTACGGGGTTGTATAATAATACCTCGAACTTTCAGCCGCATTTGTAGTATCGCCTGCTCCGCCGAAGAAAAGGATATGACCTCTGAGGTAATCCGCAGCACTAACATATTCCGCTGCTGAATTCGCAGCAGAAGTATTACCTGTTTTATCCGTTACTGCCGAAGCAAAGCTCTCCGTGTCAGTGATCTCAATTATCTCCGTCTCAGGTATCTTATTGCCTTTAGCGTCTAATGCGTAGGTATCGCCGTTCATTTTGTAAATGACTTCGCCATTTACGTCTTTTTTCTCGACCTCTGCAAAAGCGACAATATTAAGCGATAATTTAACGCTAATTGCAGTATCGACCTTAGGGATAACGTTCAGCTCAAGCTTACCGTTGCTTCCCGGAGCTATATCAGGAGGATCGTCCGCTTCATTAACATCATTAGTATCAGGATCATCTACGGGAGTAAATCTCAGACACAGGCTGTCCCCTGTGAAGTATTCTCCCGAAGTTCCGCTTTGAGCTGTCAGCGTTTCCGACGTACCCTCAGCGTACTCGCCATGCGATGAACCGATAATACCTGTGACATAATCATCATTTTCGGAATTTATCATAGCCTCATTTCTGATACTGCTGCCCTTAGTCGCGATGTCGAACGGCAGAGTAGCCGTTTTTATCTGCATACCCGAGGAACTCGCATTGCGGTTCATGGTGAACCACGCTATAGTCATTAATACGAAACGAATGACGATCCATTTTACCTCGCAATATCGTCATTTTATAGCAGTTTCAAGTCAATAATCATTAGCTGAAAACTATAGATGACCACCCTTCACCAACTTCATTATATACTACTCTTTCAACACCTATATATCTATCTTTCGGATAACGATATTGAACGTTCAGAGTTCCGATATTGTTTCCTATGCTCCGCCATTTTGATTTGTTGTAAACTCCATGCCATTTAGTCCTCTAAAATCCGCCTTAAAGCCGAAATACAGCATTGACATTTTACCGCTCGTATGATATAATTAGTATAGGAAAGAAGGAGATGATACCAATGGCTACTGTTCCTACAAGTCTTGCCAACAGCATTGACGCTTCCGACACCCGCGCTAAGCTTGATGCAGTTGCTAAGAAGCTGATCAAACATCGTATCATACTTGCCGAGATACTGAAAGAATGTGTCGAGGAATTTGAGTGATACGATATTAAATATATTGAGAAAAACTGTTTTGCCGGTGAGGTTCAGGTGAACGAGGTATCTGTTGACCAGGACGTACCTGATGCTGATTCGGCTATCGTCGGCTCTGATACCGAGGACAATTCCGACAGTGAGGGCTTAGTTCGATATGATCTGGTTTTTGATGCCATAATCCCTAAAACGAGCAAGGTCGTTCGGCTTGTCATCAACATTGAGATACAGGTCGATACAAAGATGTCATATGCTATCGTGACAAGAGGTGTGTACTACGCTGCTCGCCTGATCTCACGTCAGAAAGGAACGGTCTTTGAGCGCTCCGATTATGACAAGATACAGAAGGTGTATACCATATGGATATGTCCGAGTCCCAGCGGCGCAAACACTAACTCAATCGTGGAGTATGGTCTGAAACCGACTAAGACGATTGGTCAGGTCAATGAACCTGTCGAGAACTACGACAAAATGAAAATCATTATCATATCCTTGAATGATAAGGGTATGGAAGGTGATAATAGTATCATACGTCTTTTGAGTACGCTTCTTTCCACAACCGAAAGTGTTGAAAAGAGAAAGCAGATACTTGAAAGCGAATTCAATATCCCAATGACAAAGGAAATCGAAGAGGAGGTGCTTGAAATGTGTAATCTCGGTATGGCTGTTGAAATCAATGCAACTGAAAAGACTTTACTTGATAGTATCAAAAAGCTGATGGAGACTACCAAATGGACGGTTCAGCAGGCAATGGATGCGTTGCAGATACCTAAAAAGGATCAGGCACGCTACGCCGCTATGCTCGGTTCAAACAACTAAACATTATGCCCACCAAGTCTATAATGGCTCGGTGGGCATTTTCTTTATCTGTCAACTTCCACATTCATCTCAAAACCCCCCTTGAAGATTATTTGCACCTCGGTCTTTGACAGCACTCTGATACACTCAACAACCTTTCTTACGGTCACATCATCATATTCGGTCATTTGAAACTTTGCTTTTTGAAGCTCCTCAAATGCGGACATCAGGTGATAGCGCTTTTCATCACTGAGCTTTGACTTAGCCTTCCTGTCGCTGATCTGCTCTTTCAAGAATTTCTCCTCGTTGATAAGGTCTTCAAAATCCCTATCAAGTGAGTCCTCATCTACTGCTCCGCTTGTAATTAGATGAACAAGACCGTTTCGTGCTTTGGATATTTCATTCAGCCGCATTTTCATTTTCTCTATCTCCGAAGCTGCGATGTCTTTGTCTGTCATGACCATCATCAGATTTCGCTTCATTTCTTCCATCAACTTCTCACCGTCAGCATATACCCTATTGAGTGCATCGACAATAGCGGTCTGGAGCTTTTCCTCATTTATAGATGGTGAGTTCTTACAGTACTTACTGCCGTGGTCAAGTCTGCTGATACACCGCCATACTATCAGCTTGTGACCGTGAGAAGTCCACGTTACACGGCGATATGCCGTTCCACACTCACCACAGATAAGAATATCACTGAGAGCATACTTGCTTGCGTAATGCCCCTGCTCTGTCTCGGTTTTGTCGCTTCTTTTTCTAATCGAGCCACGCCTCGCAAGCTCCTGCTGAACACGGTTATAAGTATCACGTTCAATGATAGCAGGGTGGCAGTCATACACGATATACTTGTCCTTTTCACCGTTATTCTTCACCTGTTTATGCAGAATACAGTCCACCGTATAAGTCTTTTGCAAGACCGCATCACCGGCATATTTTTCATTTTTGAGTATGCCGTAAACCGTTACCGATGTCCAGTCAGTTGTGCCGTTCCATTTCTTGACACCCTCATCACGTAGCCTTCTTGCGATACGTTTCAGGCTAAGTCCGTCAAGATACAGCTTGTAGATATATCTGACTATCTCAGCTTCTTCCTCCACGATGACAGGCTTGCCGTCATCTCCTCTGCGAAAGCCCAGCATCTTATCAAGGGAATATTTGACCTTTCCCTCTTTGAATGATTTCTCCACACCCCATGTGACGTTCTTGCTGATACTTTCGCTTTCAGCTTGGGCGAAAGAGCCATACAGCGATATGATAAATTCGCTGTTCATCGTCATGGTGTTGATGTTCTCCTTTTCAAACATTACACCTATACCAAGCAATTTCAGCTCACGGATATATTCAAGGCAGTCAACGGTATTTCGGGCAAAACGGCTGATAGACTTACAAAGCACAAGGTCTATCTTCTTCTGTTTGCACCTGCGTATCATCTTATTGAATTCCTTGCGATTCTTGGTCTGCGTACCGCTGATGCCCTCATCTGCGAATATGCCTGCAAGTGTCCATTCGGGATTGGAGTTGATAAGCTCGGTATAATATGCGATCTGCACCTGATAACTGTTCTGCTGTTCTTCATGGTCGGTAGATACTCTGCAATAAGCAGCTACCCTTATCTGCTTGAACTTTCTCTCCCTGACTTCGGCAGTTGTCAGCGCAGGTATCACGGTCACATTTTTTGCGGTCGGTATATTACTCATCTGCATCATTCTCCTTACATTGGTACTACCAGCCCGGCGCAATCCTACGACGGGCGTGGTCTTGTTCCTGCAAGACTTTCGATCTTAAGTATCGAATTTGAGCCTCGCCCAACTGGCGTTAGGTGCTCGATCCTGCAAATTCCTCTGTGATATTTGCAGGATTTCTTTTTTGAATAAAATGCTATCAGGCATTTTTGCATTATTTCTCCGATTCTTCCCTTGTCTATTGGTTTGTTGCTGTTGTTGTAATACTCCGCTATATATTTGGCGGTAATGCTGTTTGAAGTAATATCAACCGCCGATAAAATCGAAATCAATGCCGGAATAATCGTCCTCGTCAGAGGTTTTCAAGCCCTCCGTGGCGCTTGGATTGCCGATCTCGGCATATCCTCTGCTGTTCTCCGTTCCTACGGGGATAGCCTGCATCGGTGCTGTCTGCATAGGGTAGCCCCTGTTCAAGCTCAGCATCAGGCTTGCAAGGAACTTCGGCATTTCGGCAATAAAAGCCTTGCCCACCTCCGAAACGATCTGCTCCACGAAACGCTCCTCACGCTGACGGGTCTCGAAATAGGGATCATCAGCAAGTCTCCCCATACGGTCAAAGTAGTCATTCACTGCCATGATCGCCGCCACGTTGGTGGACTTGATCTTGTCCTTGTCGTAGTTGTGGAGATAGTCCCAGGCTTTGGCGTGTTCGGGGTTGTCCATATTGAAGCGGAAGCAAGTCGTTCTGACACACTCTCTGTCCTTGCCCATATCACTTGCCCTCCTTCCTGAGCTGTGCGGCTGCAAAAAACTCATACCCCTTAGCCGATGCACAAATGTCTCCGATGATAGTCACTCTATCCTTGTCATAGTTCCCGAAGTTTTCAATCAGCTTTCCGCCGCCGCCCGTGATGTAAAGGCGCATCATCTTCGGGTCATATTCATACTTGCGGAGCAGAGCGAAAATATCCTCGGCATACTCGGCAATCGCCTGACAAAGCACCTCAGCATACTCACTGTCAATGTCCGCTTTGCCGTAGCGGATCATGCTCTGAATAATCGTCTCGTCCACAGTGACACCCAGCTTGTTCATCATTGCGTTGGACGCAGCCTTGACGCACTGGTTCACACCCATTTTCTCGGTGTAAGTCTTGGTGTTGATGACACGCTTGTTGCTGACGAAAATGATGTTGACCGTTCCGTTGCCGATGTCTGCGATCATGCTCAGACCTGTCATCTCGTTCAGCTTCTCCACCACGGCGGCATAACCCTGCGGATAAACATAGCACCCGATGATGCGGACGGAGTAGAGCTTGTCCTCATATTTGAAGTCCACGCTCTCCCTCTGCAACATATACTTGCGGAAGTCTTCACGCTGTCTGCCTACCCATGTGATCGGGAGACCTACGGCGAGGTAAACCTTAGCCGAGGTGATGCCCTCACGGTTCAGCTCACGGGCAATGCCCATAAGCGTGAACAGGTAGTTGTCATCGTCCTGCCACTTGTCGGCAAGATACTCCTTGTGTCCCTCTCCGATCTGATAATAGTTCCCCTCAAAGAAAAGAGTGTTCTTTGTAAAGGTCGGTGCAGCATCGAGCTTGGTGATGCCTGTGGGCGTGACCGTGTTGGCGGTCTTGATGTTTCCGTAACCGTGGTCGATGCCCACGATCAGGAAGTCGTTATAATGTTTCAAAACAGATACCTCCGTTATACTTTTATTCAGCCTTGCGGATAGCTGTATGCTGTCCTTTGACTGTAATTTCAGTATAGCACAGATAGGCCTCCAACGGGTTGACAAGAACTTGACAAGAACCTGACAAAACAGTTTTGTCAATTCTGTCAATTTTGTCAGGTCATGTTCTGATTGGCAGCGGAGAGAGAAAAATGTGAGCTGCAAATGAACAAGCCCTCGGAAATTTGCACTCCGAGGGCGATTAAATATGTGGTAGCAGGTCAACTTTGCTCCCACCGGAATCAAAGTTGACAAAAAAACACGGCTCTCCGTATTTGGAGAACCGTGTCCTTTGAATTAGTTGAATAACTGTAACCTCAGCTTCCGCTTGCTTTAATATACTTGGTATACAATCGCGCATTAGTATACTTTATAAACTTTGTGCGTTTCGATTTATCCCAGCCACTATTATCAACATTCCAATCTTCTTCATCATCTATAAGCTGTACAGTTAAATCCACCTCATAATTTGAGTATAGTCTTGACGGACTGCTTTCAAAATCAGAAGTGCCTGTGTACACATAGAATGTGATTGGAATATTCAAGATATGAGTTGTAGTATTTTCAAGCAATGCTCTCGGGAATACAAAGGTATACTTTGTTGTTCCGTTAGATGTTTCTCTTGGAGTCTTATACGCAACAGTGAAGTTGGAATCATCTATTACTACTCCTGACAAGTAATCCTTTAGAACTAATGGATCGCTATAATCATCAGAATTCTGTGATTTTTGCCTAAGTTCCAATTCGCACATAACATAATCGTAAGTAGGATAGCTCACATCGTTAGCAATAGGAGAAAGGTCATATGTCGCACGAGTTCTAATTTCTACGGGAGAAGTTTCACCGTCAAGATCACTTGCGTTGATTCCTAACTGACCATAAGGCGCATTATCCTCCGCATAAGCATTATATTCGAGTTTTGCATAGTCCACAGATGTTATGTAGTAATGCATCACTCTTAATACAGAAGCCGCTGCGGTATTTTTGCTTAGTGCCGTATTGACCGAATCATATCCGACTTTTGAATTACAAGAAAAATCTGTATAGTAGTCTGAACCATGATTGGTGGAAGCTGCAAACTGCTCTGTTCTCGAATCGGGAGAAGCATATGTTATTGTTATATCAGCTTCAATATTAGCACCATCTGCAAGTAATTGATTCTTTATGTTTTGACCTGTCTTTACTTCAATGTATGCTGTCCCTACCGTTCCGGTTATGCTTTCGGTTTTTTCAACTCCTGCTACGCCGTTAATACTGTAATTACCTGTAACAGTTGCATTTTTAGCAATTGCCTTAACAGTTGATGTTTGATCATGTTTAGTAGCATAAACAAGGAAACTTTGATAAACTTCAACCGAAGCATCTCTCATTATAGCATCCAATTCAGTTTTAGCAGTTGAATTTAAAGATATCTCTGCCCGTAATCTTGCATTAACTCTTGGATTATTGGAAGATATTTCAGCAGAATCGGAATTAGAATAATTTGGTGTTATTGATACGCTGTTTTGAGTGAACAGGTTACCGAATACAACGTGAACATTTTGCGAAACACCAACTCTTGCCGGGCTTGAGTATCCGCTGACTTCGCCAGCATCTATCTGATAGTCACTGAACTGAATTGCAGTTGTTGATGGTGTAAAGAACGAAATATAGTAGCTTTCCTCCATCGGAACATATCCTGTGTTAGCATCGTTTGCTGTGGTAACCGTTAATGAATACTTTGTTCCTTCATATACCTCATCTTCGCCAATAGTCGCATAATACCCATCTGTTGCCCGTATTTCAGCTCCATCAGCTACTGCGGCATCATCGTCTGCATATGTTCCTGTAAGTTTCTTGTACTTTCCATTCGCATCAACAGCAGCCGTTATTGTTAGATAATTGTTGAAGTATACTGGGGTAAAGGAAGCTCCTGTATTGTCTATGTTTTCTTTGAAACTACTCAAACTCAGTTCACCATTTGATACTGCTCTCCCAAAAGTAGAATAATAATGTTTGTCATAGTTGTTTCTGTCAACGAGAACTAATACTGTATCATTGCTGATTGGTGTTCCAGGATTGCCCTGCAATGCGATATTCAGCTTTTTAGAAGTATAGTTAGATAATAACTTATCTCCGTAATTGACAGCATTTTGCCATTCTTCTCTTGTGCGGAGATATGTATAGCTGAAATAGATTGTAGCAGGCGAACCTAAGTTTTCAACTACTGGCTTACTGAATCTGTTGTTAGCAGAATACCAAGCACTCTCATAATTTGTTCCGGAGCCGGTTGCAATACTAAAATCATATTTCAACATTTTCTTTACGAACACAGGAATGTAAAGATGATACGCAATGTTATCGGTGTCCGTTGGATCGTTGAAACTAATGTCAATCAAAGAGAAAGTTGGAACAGATTCAGAGGAGTCGATTTCACTGCTATTTCCGTCCATATAGTATCTTGTATTGGAATTTACGTTTGAGCTTTCTCTTTTCAGATTAGCATCATTTGATGCAACAAAATTACCGTTTATCAACTGCATTTTATAAATGTTTATATTGTAAATATTGCTTTGCTCAGTCGAGAAATTATAACCTTCACAATTTGTTAATAGCTTGATATAGCTTGTTATCATGTCATTTGCTCGTTTATGGCTGTTATCTTCAAGAACCAAAACTGAGAAGTCCTGTGACAGACTATCAGCCGCTGATCCCCTCCATTCTGTTTTAAATGTTGAAATATTACTCAGTGAGCCGTCATTCGCATAGCTTACACTGTTCAGGAAGTTCTCAAAGGTTGTTTTTGCCGTGGTAACATCATATCGCTTACTGCTTGTTCCTGTTCGCATATCTGCTAAAATAGTCTTAGCAGGAACATTTGATGTTGCTGCAATGGCATCACCTGAGAGAATAGTATTACCGCTTATGATCGTAAGTGCGGGATTTACAGTAGCATACGGTGAAGCAGCAGATACCATTGTCGCATCTGTTCCGCCAATTTTGGGTTTAGCGCTATTAGCTGTTCCATCATAGCCAACACTATTGTAATCTGAGAAGATAATATAGCTTCCCGAAGGTAATGATGTTTGTTCACAGCGAACCGCATTTGAGTGTATCAAGCTTTTGCTATTGGCGCTTGCCGTAGGTGTACTGCTTCTTGAAAAGCCTACTACCTTTACGGTTTTGTTATTCAAATAGCCAATTAAATCACCTGAATACTTATTTGGCGCAGTATTTGGGACGGTAATAGTATCAACCACAATATTATATCCTAAAAGCTGATTACTTGTACCAGACATATTACCAATAACAGCACCGGTATCATTTGATGCAGATTGGAATTCGCTTCCCTTGATTATAAAGTTTTTAAGGTTTAGCTTGGCACTGTTTTCATACCCGCCTACACAGCCGCCAACATAACCGTCTAATGCCTTGAAAACATAGGCAGTCACACTGCTGTTTGATATGGTAAGGTTTGAATCATTAAGATTTCCGACAATACCGCCAACCCTATTTGTTCCGGTAGCTCTGTCACCGCCGATATAGGCTGCTTTAGTGTTTCCGTTAAGATGAACATTTTCAATAGTTCCTCCAGTGCCATTCAGTCTGCCAACAACACCGCCAGCCCTATAAGCCGACACGGTAATACCTGTAACATTACAGTTGCTGATCGTTATTCCATTACCAGCGGAAATACCTATTATTCCTCCTGCGGGTCTGAGCGTCCAGCCGTCAGAATTATTATAGTTCTTAGCAACGGTAACTTTTCCAAGACTTCCGGTTGCTGTTGATTTGCTGATGTTCAGATTTGAAACTGTTAAACTGCCGTTATTGTTTGAACCAATAATACCGCCAATACCAACTGTTCCGTCTTGTTTACTGATGCTCTCGGAAGAAATGGTATTAATCGTTACAGATGATTTGTTGTTTTCAGCATCACCGCCAATAGTCAAAGCTGAATTATTGTATCCAATAAGACCGCCTGAGCGTAATGGTCCGGAAACCGAAACATCACTTGCCGTGAAATTCTGTATTGATACCGTAGAGGTATCGGTAATTGCACCGAAAAGCCCCCCTGCATCTCTTGCACTCTTCACATTGACACCTGACAGATTTACACCTGTCATGGTTAGTGAATTGTTTACATTCTTGATACCTGCAAAGCAACCAGCGCTTTGGTAGAGGGTTGACAAAACAGCATCGTCCTTGCTAAGTACACGTTGTCTGCTGTCACTTCTTGTCTGATCAATCGCATTGACCTCAATTGTTCCTGACAGAGTCAGATCAGTGACTGTACAATTGCTTGAATGCTTGAATGTATTAAACAAACCAAATCCGCTTGATTCAGCAGGAAGATAGTTTTCAATCGTCGCATCAGTTATGTCCTGATAGTGATTATACAGCATATCAAGCGAAATATTTGTGCTGTCGCCGTCAAGAGAATTTACACCGAGTTGATAACCGATGTTATCAACATTGAATCCGCCGATACCACGGAAACCCTTATTCAATACCCACGAACCGCCGCTGAATGTAATATCATAATTGGTCGTTGTGGTTATTTCACGGGCATTTCCAGTACCCTCAGTATATTTATAAATGATATATGGTTCAAACTTGCCTTTGGCATAAGAAGTATATACTTCGGAGTAGTTTGCAATAGTATTGTTAGCTGTATTGAAAATATGCGAATCACACACGTTGCTTTGTGTCTTGCCACTAACGCCAACATCTTCATAAGTGCCGGAATGAGTGGATTTGAAATCGCTCGCTTTATAGCTAATTGTTCCGTTTGCATCATTTGTACTGCCTGTTCCACTATTAACTATTATCGAAAGCACAAGCATAGCCTGAGCATTTTTTACATTGATCTTACCGTCGCTTGTGACTTCCAACTTAGCGAGTGAATTGTCAAGACCAGGAATATAATAATTTTTTGTTCCGTTCGCCATAGATGACTGTGATGTTGTGGTCGTTGCAGTATCTTCATATACAGCGTAGCCGTTAATAACTCTGCCAATGATTGGATTAACGTATAGATATTTTGTTGATGTTAGTATATCGCTGATAGTGCTTGAACCGTCAGAGAAAGAAACGCCAGCAGACAGTCCTGTTTTGTTAGTGGTCATATTACGGAAGAACAAACCTCCGTTTACAACTGCACCTACATAACCGCCAACAGGAACTACCTGAGAGCCGCTTCCCATTGTAAATGTTGTATTGCTGAAAGTGAGCCGTACATTATCAATGATATTATCTCCACCCATGATCTTTCCAATTACAGCGCCGTAACTCGCACAGCCTGCATTATACTGGAATTGAGTAGTTGAAGGAGAAGTTTGCTCAAAAGTATACGACAAATCATTCACTTGTACTATGACATTCTTGACAACACAGCCGTTGCTTGTCAGTATCAGCGGATTTGCACTTTTGTTAGTTATGCAAGGATACCTTGTCTCAGTTCCCTCAGTACCATCAAGTTTATTATAAGCATCCTGTTTGCCTACAATAACTCCTCTGAACGCATATCTGCCCTCGTTGCCAGCACCTAGACCTGCAAACTTAGCAGGAAGAATTAGGTCATCAGTGATCTGATAATATGCACCCGCAAGGTAAGTACGAACCATAACATCGGTAAACTCGTTAGTTACACCCGTTAGATTACTTGTATATTTTGAACCGTTGGGACTGAATGTCGCACGACAAGTACAATTTGAATCTGTATAAGGCTTATTCTCATTAGAATTATGATTACACCATTTCAGATTCAAGTCGCCAGTATTAGATGTACTATATGTACTACTATTTGAAAAATAATTATTTGCTTTATGAGGAAGTCTTACTTCAAATTTAGAGTTTACTGTATCACCACGAAGTATCTTTGCAAGCGTAACAAGCTGTTCGGCATCATCAATAACATAAGGATCATTATAGCAGCCACAACCATTTATGAGATTAGCTACAGTAAGATTGACTTCAAGCTCATGGTATTTTTCTACATGAGCCGTTCCGTCCATTGTGTCATATTCACCAACATAAGGTCTGAATACAGTTTTACTAAAATCGTAGTATTCATTTCTGTCCGCATAATAATTCTTATACAGAGGATTGGTAAGATACGGTCTGCTTGCCGAATAACATTTCTGTTCACTATCACTTTTTTCAACAGTACCATCTGATTTGAGTGTACCATTATCAATGGTATATGTGATTTCTTGACCGTATGTTACATTATGAGGGTGAGATGAACCGCTTGCTGCCCAATCTTCATCAACAGTATAGTTATATGTTCCGTTACAGCTTTTTGTATAAATAAACCAATGCAGTAAGGTTGATCTGCTAAATATGCTTCTGGACGTTTTATAAACACCTGAATAAGCAGCATTGTTATTGTATGTTCCTGCATTAGATCCGGATGTAACCGTAGCAGACGGTATGTTGTTATCAGAAATACGGCTATCGAGAGTGAGCTTGCCGAAGTCAAGGCTAATATTCGTCGAAGTGCCGTCCTCAGCGCCGACCTGACCAATCAAACTGCTTGCGGCACTCCATGCCGAATCGGCAGATTGCATCTCTGCATATGATTTTCCCGTTGCAAGGTCGTCGGCAGTTGTCTGCACACCATAAAGATTGACAGTCGTGTTCGCAGCAACTTTGTTTATAAGCAATGGCGAGTACGGATATGATGCAGGTGTATCACCGTTAGCAGGCACATAAGCTCCATTAACATAAGCCCCATTGAGTTTGATAGTATTTGTATCAGCATCCTTAAATGTTGTTACTTTACTCGTGTTACCGCCAAGCGTACCGCATATAATAAAGCCCGAACCGGCATTGTTTACTCTGCCAACGCTGCCTTCGATGACCATATTATTTGTGGTAAGTGTATAAGCAGTATTATTTACAGAATTATAGTTTCTGAACAAACCACAGTGCATCATATAGTGCTGAGTATGGTCAGAGTCGGTACCGATGGTTGTTCTGCCAACACCATCTGCACTTTTCTCTTCACTATCTTCAAAACCTTTATTCTCAAATTTCAGTTTTGAAATAGCTCCAAATGTCAAAGGTCCTGAATAATCTATCGGATAATACGAATATCCGGTCATGTCCAAATCGCCACTTATAGAAAAACCGCTTGTTACCACATTGCTCGGATTGAACTTGCTTCTAAAAGTGCTGTTGGCATATTGATAAACGCTCCACAGCATAAGTTTATCAGCATTTGTTTTTGTCGTTTTATTTCTGATAGTATATAGATTATAATAGTAGCGTGAATTGGGGTTGGTTTTTGCGGAAGCAGTGTTCTTACCATAATATGATTGATTCTGATAAGTGTTGCATGAAGAACCATTCATAATTACCGGATCTCCGGCAGCATTTGTGTTAATAGAAATGACCGCAGCATCATTATCTACAACACTATTACGAGCCGTCTTATTTCCATTATTATTCTTATACCACCAGCTATACGCCATTAGTTCATCGTATATACCGATTTGATCAAATGTCAGATCGCCTTTAGCAGATGAAATAGTATAATGTGTCTTATCTTTTAATTCAAGGTATAATGCCTGTGTTCCGTCTTTTAATCGTTCGCCGGTATTTACAAGCATACCAAACGGGCTGGCATTTTTGCCGGTCACATTCAGTTTATCTATTTCTATCTTATCAACGCACCAATAACCAGTTGAGAATGTACAAAGTCCGGCAAGCAAAGCATTATTTGAACTTCTGCTATCAAGTTCAATACTGCAAGCTGTCGTATTACCTATTGTTACGTCATTAAGGTATATTGAACTGTTATACCACTCATATCCCAACAATCCCGCACAGCCTTGTGCAAGTGAACTTGTTTTAACATACGCCATAATATGAGAATCATTAACAAACAGTTTGTTAACATTTACAACCGATTCTGTTCCTTGCTTTGTTAAGTATGCGATTAGTCCGCCATACTTTGCCGTTTGAACATCTCGACGAGTTTCGGTATATGAACTTTCAACATTACAACCATTTGTTCCACCAAAAGTAAGAGTAACTAACGCTTTATCTTTGTTATATATACCATTATTTACCGTCGAAACAAAGCCGCCAAAGAAAGTCTCATAATCTTTGTTGTTGGTATTTGCATCTATGGATGCTCTGGTTGTACAATCCTTAAAATCAATATCAGCGGAATATGCACTATTATTGTTATTATATCTATAGCCAACATTTGAAAAGAATCCTGCAACAAAACCATTTGCATTATTTCTGTAGAAATTCATACTGATAGAAGAAACGACATTTTCTATTTCTGCATACCCTTTTTCGAGAGAAGCAATTCCACCTGAGTACAAAACAGTTGATATGCCGCCAAGCCAAAAATCGCCATCTATTGTTAAATTCTTTAGCTTAACTTTATTTGTGCTGCTCGCACCGCTTAATTTTGCGAATAATCCAGTGTATTGATGACGATAAATTCTTCCGGTATTATATACAGTTCCGTCATTAACATTTGAAGCAGGAGTATCTCCATCCGATTTAAATCCGTATGCTTCACCAACAGCGAGTGTAATTGTTTTACTTCCACCGTTGAATGTACTTGTAAACTCAACCGCTGTGTCCCCATTATCTCTTGTTAGTCCTGTTACGCCTGTTCCAGATAGATCAATATCATTGGAAGAGGTTATAGTGATCGGATTGCTCAGGAGTGTTGCAGAATCCGAACCAGCCATAACCAGTGCGTCACCAGTCGCACCGCTTGAAGCGGATTTTAGTTGAATATGAAGAGCAAGGCGAATAAAATCGGCTCTGTTTGCTATTGCTGTGGCAGTGAATGTTGGAATCGTCACATAATGTCCCGAAACCAGATTTGATTCATCAACAACCTGATTACCATTAATATCACTTGCCGTTAATCTTAATACCTGTCCCCAATCATAAACATCATCAATATACTGAGATGCTGATGGTCTGATAAAACTCCATGAACTATCAGTTCCTGAACCCTTTGAATATATCAGTGAACTTCCTCTACTATGGACTATTGGAGACATATCTGCATCGCCTGTATTCAGTTCAGATAGATTGGTCGTTCCAGATATTTTCAGAACGCCTTTTGGCATATTGTATACCAATCCGCCATAAAGTTTTCCTCTAATACGGATAGTACCTGATACATCTATAAAGCTGCTCTTATCATTTCCACTGTAGTATACAAGGCCACCTGATAATTTATCGGTTACACCTTGTGGCTGCCAAGTATAAAAATTCTCAATCTTGACATAAGCCGCAGCAACCGAATCGTCTATTGTAGAAACAACACCGCCGTATTTTTTTACGTTAGAGGTATTATTGTAAACATATGTATTTTTGACATTCAGTGTGTTCTGTAAATTATTTGTCTTATATTTATAAATCACACCGCCTTGATCGGACTTGCCGCTTCCGAAATTTATTTTTAACAGTTTATTTGCATCTTGATCATTAACACTTGAAACATCACTTACATTACCATCAAAAACGATCGTTCCTGCACTTGCTGTAATATTTTCAAGAACACCGAAATAACCGCCTGCATTATTTGATGCAAACGTGAGAGGAACATTTCTGAAAGAACTATCTATTGTAAACTTCTTTGCAGGTGTGACAACATTGCCCGAAGCAGTATCGGAAGCAGTATTCTCATAGTATCCAAACAGATAACCCGATGCAGTTCCGCCGTTGAGCGTTGTGCCTGAAGCCTTAAATCCACTTGTGATGCTCATATCAGCAGTAGGCTCTGTTGTTGTGTCTGTTCCAATGAATGCATCTTGAGCCTCGCCCACGATACCGCCAGCATAGTTTGCACCGTTTATAGACTGTGTTACACTGCCAAAGCCCGAACCTGTAAGGGTCAGTTTTGAACCGGAAGCCATCTTGCCAACAATACCGCCTGCCGAACCACTTGTTGTAGTGATAGAATAGTTAGTATTCGTCCCGGATGAATCAAGATTTGCAGTTAATACCGAATTAGCTCCAAGTGAGCCGCAGAACAAACCTAAATCAGAAGAACCGGATACATTAACGTTTCCTTCATCATCGGTAGCGTTATTTGTGTACTTAAGATTCACTTTGCAATTTGCAGCAATATCTCCTACCAGTCCGGCATAAGCATAAGATGTTTTATTATGAGAATTGTCCTCTATATAACTTGAAATAATTTCCCATTTTGCTTCAGTTGAAACACTATCGCTGTTTACAACATGATTTGCAAAAAGAGGAGCTATAACATAATCTGTTTTAGTAATTGTTAGTGAACGAATATTATTTGCTCCCGTTGTACCGTCCGTTATTTGTGCTGCAACATCTAAATAATTGAACATTGGTACAGCTAAGTTCATGTTTGATGAAGCGGTTGAAGAAATTTTTATAGTACCCTTAAATGGCTTTGATAAAGTTCCGATGCTTTCATATCCGCTATATTCAACATTTGTAGCTGATGTAAAACCAATATTTAAAATATCAGTCGAGTGATCTAATGAAGAAGTATCTGCATATTCATTGTACATTTTTGAATAATAGACCAACTGTGTATAGGAATTGATAGTATATTCGGTTGTAGATGCTCCCTCCGTGATACCTGTAACATTTATGTTGAACTGCTCAGGAGTGTAATCCTCAATCGAAGTATCACCAGAGGCATTAAGCAGTCTTGTAAACGCTCTAAAGCCACTATTTCCTTCATTGGGATTATCTTCAACGGTCTCCTTTTCAATGTCTTCCTTTTCAGCAGTATCATCATCAACTGTCTCTATTTCAACATCTTCTTTTTCGGCTGTGTCTTTTTCAACAGTATCATTCTTAATATCATCTTTTACATCAGTATCTTCATCGGCAGTTGGAACATCTTGTGCCGAAGCAGAAAAAGAGGTATTCGCTCTCAACCAGCTAAACATTTTGCCGATAGGTGATAAATCACCGTTCATTTCATTTAACGGCAGATTATTCATGACAAGAACAGCCGCTACAATTGCACTTGTCACTCTTGCCTTACGGCTTCGCTTTGCAGGCTGAATATTAGTCTTGTTCTTTTTCATAGTTTCACCCACCTTATGAAGCATCTTCTGTAAATGCGAAGGAAGTAATATATCCGTTTATCTTATACCACGTTTCGTAGTCACTGGCAGTTTTGCTTGTCTTATAAAACTGAGTATCATAACGGCTGATACCATATGCAATAACATCACCTGTTAGGGTATCGTTAGAATTGACATTAAAAGTAAGTGTTCTAATACCGTTTGCATCAGCAGGAGAAAGCGTTCCGCTTACTTCTGACACGAATTGTTGATTGATTTCAATTTTTGTTGAATCATACTTTAATTCGATCTGACCTTTGCCTATGCCCTCAATAGCATAATTAAATCCATCAAGGTCTTTTGAGCCGAGAGCAATCGGTGATTCGGCAGTTGCTGTTTTGGCACTTGCATCATCATTGAAATAGCCTTCCCAATCAGCTTCTGCCTGATCGTGTCTCTTGCTAACTCCCATTCTCATGCTTATGGAATGCAGGTCACGATAATTTGTTGTTGGATTAGGAGTAGCTGTCATTTGTATAAAGAGCTTTGTTTTGGAATCATCATCAAGCTCGGCAATTTGCTTGACATCAAAAGTAATATTACAAATATCTGTTGATGCTTGACCTCGAAGCAGTTTTCCACTCCAATCGCTGCCAATAGTAAGACTGGAACTTGTAAAGATGTGGCTATGTTCTCCAAATGAAACCGTGATTTGTTTGTCACCTATTTCAGCAGCCGATACCGCTGTTCCGTCACTTTTTACAAGCTGAATATTCAGTAAATAATCAATATCCCGATCATAGAAGAAACCGGAATTTCCCTGAGCATAGTTACATATCGTTACACTCGCTGTAGGTGCAGTCTGATTGTCTATCGCATACGAATACTGCGGATTCTCGCTCGGTGAACCGATATTCATATAATTTGATGAAAACCTGTCACCTGATTCTTCATAGGTTGCTACCACGCTTTTCCCTTTATTAGCTTTTGTATATGCAGCATAAGAAATAACACTGCCGAGAACGGCTAAAGCCACGAGAAGCCATATTAACGCCCATTGCTTTGTAAAAAAGCGTATTATCTTTCGTTTCATGGTTTGCCCTCCTCATTAATAAAATTATGAATTTGGATCAGTCCAAGATGTTGACTCGGCTATGATATAGATAATATCCGTTTCTCTGTCATTGGTCAAATCAGTACCGGCAGCAACGGCATTCTGATATGCAGTGTTCCAATTCACTTCAAGAATATAGTAGTCAACAAACTCGTCATCAGCTCCTGCCGTGGCAGGCAAAGATGAACGTATACCATACGCCTGCCAATAAACAGGCTCGGCATATTGTTGAACATCTGAATAAGAACCGTAAGCGAGTGAGTGCTTTGAACTATTAGCCGTTCTATCAGATGCGCTATTCTTATTTAAGAAAGCTGTTGAAATAGTTTGGTTGTATACAGTTGTTGTATCAGAGTTCATGGATTCACGAACTCTCCTCGTTATGCTGTTTCCATCAGAAATCTGATTACCGTCGATCTTATAATGATAGACGGTATCGGTCAGGTTGCCGTTTGAATCGTGCGCACGATAATCTACTTTTTTATCTGCATCGTTATCATTACACGCAATAGCAGGATAAATCTTATATTCAAACGGATTGTTTGTAGTATATGCAAGCTGAAGATTATAAGCACGAGCTGAAGCTCCATAGACACAGAATACATAATAGCTGCTTGTGATTCTGTGTCCGGAAGTATCTTCTTGTTTAAGGTCGATACCTGACAAGTTAAGATACTTTATATCCTCTTTTTGAGCAGCAGAGATAAATAATCCTGTAGGTGCATTGACCTCTTTCATGTCTTTTAACTGCCGTCTGTCAGTAAACCAAGCGTAAACGGGGAGGGCAGCAAGGATAGTCAAAGTGAGAAACGAAGCAACCAATATCTCAATCTTCATATATCGAGGAAGTCCTTTGAAATAAGCATAGTAACTGCTTATTTTGTTAGCTTTCTTATCTTCCATCATGCTTTCCTCCTTTCGCTGTTATTCAAGGTTTGTAGTGGCTAAAAGCTCACACATGATAAGATCAACATTTTCTCCGATTACCTGATCAGCATTATTATAGCCGTTACTCAGCGGAATAATATAGCTTTTGATGTTCGCCGGAGATGACAGCATCGTGTCTAATGAAGCTGAACTTGTATTTAGACTGTCAAAAAAATACGATCCGCTGTCGGTCTTGATATATTGTATCATTTCATTTCTTGGCGTTATTGCCGTATTTGATCCAACAGGTGTATATGTTGCCTGTGATGTACTGAATAAAGCAGCATCACGAAGGTCTACATCGCCTTTATCAAGCACATACTGACCAAACGTATTTGCCCATATCCAATGTATTGTTATCGGATAATAGGTCTTTCCACTTTCATCGGTCTGTGCATCTGCGGAATGTGCAGAAGTATCGTATAAGAAATAGTTGCCTATTCGTTTTGAATAGTAGCCTGTTGTCGAATCGTAGCTTTCAAAAAATATTATATGTCCCGAAACGTATTTTGCAGCAGGCTGATTAGCAGCTATTTGAACTATTGTATCGTAATTATCAGCATCTTTAATTCTTTCACCATACTCATCTGTATCGTATTGATAAGCTGAGGTTTCTATGCTGAACTTAACTGTCATATTTTCACTTTGTTTTGGGTAAAGATTAAATGAAAATGTACCGTGTGAGCCAGGGTGAAGTCCCTTATTCTCATCAGTAGCTGTTAAATCATTCATAAACCACTTGATGGTATCAACCTCGGCAGAAGTTTGGTCAACATCGGTATGTGCTGATTCTGCTTCAAGATAATGGTCGAAGTCTGTTTCATTATTTATTGCTGATAACTCAAAAGGCAGGGCAGCGGTGCTGACCGCCATATTGCTCGTAGAAACCTCTTTGTTCATCGTAAACCATGAAAGCGAGGAAAAAATTAACAAAATTAATGTTAAAATTCCCATAGCCCCCATCTTGATAAGCGACTTCTTCTGATTTTTCTTCTTCTCGGCAAGTTCATCAACTTTCGGACTGCTCGATGAAGCAGACTGCGGCAGTTCGCCGATAGGAAATTTCTTCTTTATATCATTCATCTGCTTCACCTCACTTTTCCTTATAAAATGACGTATTTACGCTATTTCAGCGGTCATCTATTTTGTTATCATATGCATCGAGCCCCAGATGATAACGACTCCAAGGAATATGCCGATAATAAGCATTTTTATCAAGGCAGCCCTTTTCATTTTCCTGCGCTCTTCTTCCTTAAGGGCAGCAGTATCCACATTCTTATTTTTCAATTTCATACGCCGCACCTCCGAACGCATTATATAGTCAAAAGGGCATAGCTATGGCATAAAGGCATTACTACCCTACTTTATTATATCATTTTTATATATCATATTTCAATGTGCATAATGGCTAATAATAGTGTTTACTCTTTGTAATAAATGTGCATATAAAAATGTATAACGAGGGCAAATAATTACTATTTGTATATCTGCTAACCAATAACGAACCCCTCCGTGCTCAGAGGGGTTCGTTACGTTATAGAGGTATTTATGAGCCTATGATGAAGTTTTCTTAATTATCGCCCACCAGACTGTTGCCTGTCGGGGAGAAGTATTCAAGTAGGCTGTAAAAACCTTTTATATGGAGGAATGATCATGAAAGCTTTTTTATGTCGAGCTTAGGGAGGAGCTCTATTCAATTAGTTGTTAGGGGTTAGTTTTTAGTGATTAGTGCTTAGCATTAATCAGTTGGGGCTTTTACTTTGCTTGTATCAGACTGAATATTTGCAACACCACTTCCGTCTGAAGCTACTAACTCAAACTTAGCAGCAAGTTCGTACTCGCTTGTTAAGAGAGCGTATGTAGATGACTTACAAGTTGTATCTTCGCCTTCGAGCCATACACGAACAGTAACCTTAATATACTTAGTGCTACCAGCTGTACTACCCATGGAAATCAAGTTTGTATCATTCCAAGTATTATAAGAAACAGTTGTCAATCCGCCATTATTTGCTGTTATAGCCTGAGCATTATCTAAGCCTAATTTATTAGACTGATTTCTTGAATTTTCGAGAGTGAGGATAGCCTTTGCTGTTTTTCCTGAACCTGCAGGATCAAGCGCACCTACAGTAGTTGCATATTCACCTGTATTTCCCTTACCACCGTTAGCAGTAATATCATCAGCAAATACAGCAACTCTCCATGCAAGATCATCATTAACATCATAAGTGTCATTAGCTATTGCAGCGTTATTTCTGAGAAGATTACATTCTGTCATTGCAATTTCTTGATTAGCTTCATCAGAAGTTGCCTTAATGTAGAAAATATAATCTACATATCCATAAGCAGGAGCTACAAGACCTGTCATATCAGTCGCCTGAACCTTAGAAGCCCACTTAGCAGCATCTGTTTCTCCAGTTTCTGTTGTTCCTGTTCCGGCAATAGCATATTTAACATTAAAAGTATGATCTGCACTTGTTTTGCCGGCATTATCATTTGTAAGATCAGTTGACTCTGCATAAGCTGTATAAACCTCTGATGCAGCATCACCGTCAGCCTTTGCATCTGTTGTATACCAGAATGAGCCAGTTAAACCAGTAGCCGAAGAAACTGGTTCGAGAAGGGCTTTTCTTCCCTGAACAAGATTAACAGTACTATAATCTGCTTCAACGTTGTTATCACAAATCAAAAGGTTAGAACCAACCTTAGTCTTGAGTGCCATACCAGTAACTGTAACGGTCTTGTTCATTGTGAACCAAGCGTAGGTTGATGTTGCAAGCATTGAAGCTGATACAGCTAACATTCCGGCAGCCGGTAAAAGCTTTCTCGCTGTGCTTTTCTTTTTCATATTCTTTTTCATCATAGGTCATTTTCCTTTCATAATATATTTACCGAATTAACGGCTCGGCTGCCTCATACCCCTTAAGGTCACACATTTTGTGTTGTGTGGTTTATACTTTTTGTTTACAATCATATTATACACCACGCAAGTTGTTTTGTCAATAACTTTCCTAAATTTTTATTATTCTTAGATTATTTTTGTTATATTGCACAATGAGAAGTTTTTTCACTCGCTTTTTAAGCTGCTTTTTCAATACTCGTGGTATATTATTTTTTTGAGTTAAACTGTTGTAAACAGCATTTTTGTGATATTTTGCAAAATTGACTTTTATTCGGCAGTAAAATCATTTATTTTTAAAATTTCCGTTAATTTTGCATTTCCCATTGATTTGTCCCGTACTATGTGCTATAATATGATTTGAATATGAATATATATAACACTGCAATACCCGACAATTGCTTTCATACTATCTTGTAAAGGAGAGTTGTTATGCAGCATATTGATGAACAATATATTATCAGGAATTTCGATACTGCGCTGAAAAAAGGCTATATCAAAGCCTATTATCAGCCCGTTATCAGAACTCTTACAGAACAGATATGCAGCGTTGAGGCTCTTGCTCGCTGGCAGGATCCCGAAATGGGGCTCCTCTCGCCTTACCTCTTTATAACCGTTCTCGAAAAAAATCGTCTTATCCATAAGCTCGATCTTATGATACTCGAAAACATCTGCTATACTTATAATGAGATGCGCGAGAAAGGTCTGCCGCTCCACCCGTTCTCAATAAACCTCTCCCGTCTCGACTTCAACGAAATGGATATGCTGAAAGCTATTTCCGATATATTAGAGAAGTACAACGTCCCGTCAACTGCAATTCACATCGAGATAACCGAGAGCGTAATGCTGGACAATACCGCTTATTTCCGCAGGATCTTCGACAGCTTCCATGAGGCAGGCTTCGCTATCTTCATGGACGACTTCGGAAGCGGCTATTCTTCGCTGAATGTGTTAAAGGACTACAGCTTTGACGTTCTGAAAATAGATATGCGTTTCCTCAGCGATATCGGTATGCGCTCCAAGAAGATACTCTCGTCCGTAGTTAATATGGCGAAAGCTATCGGCATACACACTCTTGCCGAGGGTGTCGAGACAAGGGAGCAGATACTCTTCCTGCGCACTATCGGCTGCGAGATGCTGCAAGGCTACTATTATTCCAAGCCAATGAGCAGCGAGATGTACATAGACTACCTCAGCGCTTCAAATATAACGGTGGAAAAACGCAGTGAGAGCGATTACTGGGACACTATCGGCAAGGTGAATTTTCTCAGTCCCGATCCGTTCAACGAGATATCCTCAGATAACTTTCCTATCGACGATACATCTGTACTGCGCGAAAGTCCTACCGCGCTTGCACTCATCGAGATAGACGGCAAAAAGGTGAAGTTTCAGTACGCAAACAGAGCCTACCTTGACGAGATCAATAAATTAGGTTATAACAATACAAGAGAAATGGAAGAAGCTATAGAAAGTATGCCTGTAGTTTATTTCCAGAACATCAACGAGCAGATAGAGATGTCACTGAAAACAGGCAAGCTCATAAAGAAGGACCATTTTGCCAACGCTGTGTATTTTACCTACTCAACAAAGTGCATAGCCAAGACAGACAGCAAATATATGCTTGCCGCAAGCATAAAGACCTTCGATCCCGCACGTACTGCCAACCGTGAGCAGATGTTTGAAAAATACAGCCGTATCCTCATCGACACATACGACCATATAACTATCATCGACCACGAAAACAACCGTATCATAACGAGACTCTACTCAAAGATCGGCTTCACCAACGAATACCTCACAATGCCTCTCGATAAAGCAAGAGTGCTTTTTGCGCAGAATGAAGTTATCGAAAGCGAACGCGAGAGATTTATCAAGTTCACCGATATCAGCTTCGTAAAAAAGCATATCGAGAAAACCGAAAATCCTATACTCCAGCAGCCATTCCACATCAAAAATCAGGACGGCAAATTTATAATAAGAGATATAAGGATAATAAGGACCACTGTAGAGGACGGTGAAAGATTTCTTTTCGTCATTCAGTCAATGTCTCCGTCTGCGCAGAAAAAGGCTCTGGAGGCACTTGAAGAGACTTTTGATGATTTTAATTAAATCCAGCCATAGTATAATGACTCGAATTCAGTATACTATGGCTGTTTTTATCCCTTTTTTCTTATAAAAGCATTGATTTATTGCTTGATAAGTGGTAGAATAGTAATATTGAATTCTCGGAGGGATACAAATGAATAAATACAAAAAGCTCGCCATGAATACTGTAATATTCGCTGTGGGCAGCTTTGGTGCAAAAATATTCTCGCTTTTGCTCAATAACCTTTATACAAAGCATATCAGTCCGTCCGACCTGTATACGAAATCACTTCTTGAGATACTTGTAGTTTTCCTGCTTCCCGTTTTCACATTTTCCCTTAGTGAAGCTATAGTGCGATACGGTCTCGACAAGCAGTACAATAAAAAACAGGTCTTTACCACAGCAGGACTTATAATGCTGTGCGGACTCGCCGTAATGATCCCCATCGTGCCGCTTCTGCATTTTATACCTATACTGCGGCCCATAACAGGATATTCAATCCTGCTTTATTTTCTGGTATTCGCCTCCGCTCTGAGAGGACTGTGCTCACAGTTCGTAAGAGCAAGAGGAATGGTCACGCTTTTTTCAGCCGACGGTATATTTGTTACCATACTACTTTTCATATTCAACATATTATTCATCTCAAAGCTTGGAATGGGAGTCAAAGGATTTGTAATATCGATAATATTCTCGGATATATGCTCCACTGTTTTCCTTTTTATAGCCGCAGGTCTGCATAAATATGCTGATATCAGCTGTTTCAGCAAGGAACTTGGAAAAAGTATGCTCCGCTTCACTCTGCCTCTTATACCTACAACAGTAATGTGGACATTCACAGGCTTCTCAGATCAGATATTCATCGGAAATATGCACAGTGATACCGTATTTCTCGGCAAGGACGCAGCAGGAATATACTCCGCAGCTACGAAGATACCCAATATCGTCACCATGCTTTCCACTATTTTCTTTCAGGCGTGGAATATGTCCGCTATAACCGAAAACGACTCCGCTGACCGCAACAACTTCTATTCAAAGGTATATTCAGCATACGAATCCCTGCTTTTCATCGGTTCGGCAGCATTAATACTCTTTATAAAGCCCGTATCCGCTCTTCTCATAAACTATACTACCTTTCCCGAATACAAAAAAGCTTTTCTTTTCACTCCCCTGCTGATCGAAGCTGCCGCTTTTACCTGCCTCAATCTTTTCCTTGCAGGTATCTACACGGCTACTAAACACACTAAAAACGCTTTCTATTCCATAATAGCTGTTGTTATCGTGAATATTATACTTAACCTCGGACTTATCCCCTCGTGGGGTATCCAGGGTGCGGCATTGGCAACATTCCTCAGCTATCTGCTGTGCTACTGTATAAGAATGATAGACGCAAGGTATTATGTGCCTTTTAACTTTTCAGTCATCAGGACGATACTTAATACAGTCATTCTGCTGCTTATGTGTATGCCTGTGATATTCAGCTTCAAGGGCTGCATATTCTGGGAGCTTCTCCTCACCGCTTGTATGACCGCTCTAAATTATCGCCCGATGCTTACAACAGTAAATAAGCTTATGAAAAAATAATAGGTAAAAGCTCCGTTTATTACGGAGCTTTATTTTTGACTTTATAATGACATTAAAGGATCAAAGTAATATTATTTAAGTACAAGGTTCTGCCAACATTCATTTATCCCGAAAAACATTTTATTAATTGATATAAACAAAATAAGTCAAAAAATAATTATTTTTCATATTTTACGGCAAAAGTGCTGTTTTTTAAGGTTGGTTTAAGATTATTTTAAGATATATTCATTATTATGTAATCATCTATTAATAATATCTCTCGAAAAAGGATATTTAGGAGGATGATACTAATGAAAAAGAAAGCCATGCTTGCAGGCTTAGTGTCTGCTTGTATACTTAGCTCAGCGGCTGTGGCAGTAACCACAGCATCAGCAGCAGATATCGTTTATGGTGACGCAAACGGCGACGGAACCGTAGATATGTCAGACGCAGTTCTTATAATGCAGTCTCTTGCAAATCCAAGCAAATACGGAGTAACAGGAACAGCAGAAGGTCATATCACTCAGGAAGGCGCAGACAGAGCCGATGTATTTGAAAGAGGTTCGGGTCTTACTTCAAGCGACGCTCTTTCAATACAGCGTTACCTGCTCAATGCTATTACTTCACTTCCCGAGTCTTACAAGGACAACGGCGGTCAGACAAGCACTACTACTGCTGTTGTTACCACAACTACTGCAACAACTACTACAGAAGCAGTAGTTACAGTTCCTAAGGAAGATGTAAACACAAAGATCCACCTCAACGGCAGCTCAATAACTGTTGACGGTAAATATGCAACAGCAAGCGGATCAAAGGTAACTATCTCACATTCAGGTACTTACACTATCGACGGTACTCTCAGTGACGGTCAGATCTACGTTGAAGTTCCTGATGACAAGGCTGATCCCGATACCGTAAAACTCGTGCTCAACGGTGTCAAGATCACAGGCAAGAGCGCTCCTGCTATTCTTATAAAGAATGCAGACAAGACTTCTATCACTATCGCAGACGGAACAGAGAATACTATCTCTGATACAGAGGCTGCTTATACAGGTGACTTCCTTGAAAGTGCTGTTATCGAAGCTAAGGACGATCTCACTATCAAGGGCGGCGATGAGGGCACAGGTATTCTCACTATAACTGCCAACGTTCAGCCTGCTATCGTATGTAACAACGATATCAAGATCACAGGCGGTGTGCTCAATATTGACACTCTCAACAAAACTGACGGAAACGACGCTATCAAGGGTAAGAAGTCAGTTGTTATCAAGAACGGTACTGTTAGCATCAAGGCTGAAGGTGACGGTATCAAGTCCTCAAAGGGCAACGTTGATATCGAAGGCGGTAAGATCAGCATAAAGAGCGGCAGTGATGCTATCCAGGCTGAAACAGATATCAATATCTCAGGCGGCGATATCAGTGCAAACGGCGACAAGAGCCTTACAAGCACAGGTAATATCAGCCTTACAGGCGGTACTATCGTTGCTACTGCTACAGACTGCCAGATAGAGAACCTTACTTCCACAGCTCAGTCAGCTATGCTCTTCGACTTTGCAAAGGAATGGTCAAAGAACAATCCTATAGCTATTACTGATTCTTCAAACAAGATCATTCTTGAAGTAAATACTCTCAAGAAGTATAAGTTTGCTCTTGTTTCTTCACCTGATCTTGCAGACGGCGCAAGCTACAAGTTATTTGCAGGCGGTATCAAGCAGAAGTACAGCGCAGGCAATACTTTCAAGGCAGGCAAGCCTGCTTCATTCAAGGACGTAAACAACGATATGGACGATGCTGAACAGCTCTACGGCGAGCTCTTCGATCAGTCATCAGTTCATAAGGTCGAAGTCAAGATGTCAGAGAATGACTGGAACAACTTCATGAAGGTCGCTCAGCAGGAAGAATGGGCTCCTTGTGATGTTATCATCGACGGCGAGGAGATCAAGAACGTTGGTATCAGAACAAAGGGCAACAGCTCAAGAATGATGGTACAGAACGGCAAGTACAGCTTCCGCTTCAAGCTTGATAAGTATGAGAAGTTCAACAACTACCACGGACTCACAGAGTTCTGCGTAAACAACTTCTATTCAGATCCTTCATGCATGAGAGATATCATCTGCTACGATGCTATGTATGAGATAGACGGCGTTGCTCCTAAGGCAGGATACTCCGATATGTACCTCAACGGCAAGCTCTACAGCTTCTACATGATCGCTGAGCAGCCGGGTACAACTCTCGCAGAGCGTTATGCTATAGATGACGATTCCAACCTCTACAAGGCTACCGAAAGAAGCAACCAGGCCGGCGGCGGCGGTATGTGGGGTGGAATGGGCGGAGGTGACAGCTACAGCACCTTCACACAGAATATGCCTGTAAGCAACCTCGACCTTAAATTCGGTAACGACGAGCAGCTCACACACCTTGAAGAGCTCAAGACAGCTATCAACAAGATGACTTCTTCAAACTATAAGTTCATTGAGGATATCATGGACGTTCCAAGCTTCCTCAAGGGCTTTGCAGTTAACGCTGTAATGTGTAACTACGACAGCTATAACGGCTCACTGGCACATAACTACTACCTTATCTATACAGGCGGCAAGCATTACTTCGTAGGCTGGGACTACAACCTCTGCTTAGGTAACTTTATGGGCGGTACTGATGCTGTAAACTCTGATATCACTACAAGCCTCTATCAGGCTACTCTCGAGTACAGACCTTTCGCAAGACTTCTCCAGATACCTGAATACTACGATATGTATGTCGGCTATGTAAAGGATATTCTTAACTACTACAGCGACCCAGAGTCATTTGTTAGCAATATCGCTGACATGATCCGTCCTCACATTCAGGCAGATCCGCTTTCAGCATTCACAGTTGATCAGTTCAACGCAAATACAACAAAGAGTGCTAATGGTCTCCAGACAAGCGGCAGCCAGCAGGGCAATAACCAGCAGTGGGGTCAGCAAGGTCAGCAGGGTAACAACCAGCAGTGGGGCCAGCAAGGTCAGCAGGGTAACAACCAGCAGTGGGGCCAGCAAGGTCAGCAGGGCAACAACCAGCAGTGGGGCCAGCAAGGCAACTGGGGCTTCCAGTTCAACTCTGATGAACCCGAAGATACTATAACCACAGAAGAAAGCTGGGCATTTGAAGGCGGCTTCGGCGGCTTCGGCGGCGGCGGCTTCGGTGGAGGCGGCTTCGGTGGAGGCGGCTTCGGCGGCTTTGGCGGCTTCGGCGGAGGCGGCGGCGGAATGTTCAATAACAACACTTCAGTTATTGACTTCCTCATCGCTCGTTTCCAGATCATCCGTTCAGCATTAAAATTCTAATGATACAACAGTTCACCCCCTCAATTCGAGGGGGTGAATTATCATTATTTATATGAAATATCATCAACATAAAGTTAAAAAATAAATTTTTTATAAAACTGTTGACATTTTATTCATTTTCTGATATAATTATCATGTTGCAGTTGATGAGCAGCAAAAACAATAGGGGTATAGCTCAGTTGGTAGAGCAGCGGTCTCCAAAACCGCGTGCCGAGGGTTCAAGTCCTTCTGCCCCTGCCAGAACATTAAAGCCTGTATTTCGAGAAAAGCACCGAAATACAGGCTTTTCTCTTGCCTATAAACCACGGTTCTAAGCGTTTTATAGGCGGTTGGAACTGCATATTTACTCATGTAAATGCGCGTTTGCTTCACAAAAAAACTCACAAAAATCATTATTTGTTTCACGCCGTGAAGCAAATTTCACACGTAAAAAAACCAGATAATGTGCAGAAAGGTATCATATCAAATAAGCCAGCTCCCATACGGGAGCTAGTTTTTTATAATAACACATTTGGTATCATCAATATTATAGCAAATAGCATTATATATAAAATAATAGGTAATTATTGTATATTTTGATTGTTGAAAAAGTTTTTAAATGGTGTTATGATATATATGATAATTTTTATTTGATATAAAAATTATTCTCCACCCTTGAGAGCTATTCATATGCAGGGATTATCGAGAATTCTATTTCTCGGTTCAGCTTAGAAGGTGGCGTAAATAGTACGCCCGCATCCTCGTAGTGCATCTATAGCGTTATGGAATCAAGGAGAAAGGAGAAAAAAGTTCATGGCTAAGAAAAAAGTGGTTTCATCTAAAACGCACAGTCAAGCTCAGCTTAATGATTATGCTAATCAGCACAATCCGAACAACAAGGCTTATCAGGCGAGAAAAGCCAATGAAAAAGCTATGAGGAAAAAGAATAAAGCTCAGAAAGAACTTTCTGAGTATTATGATTGTTTCCCACTGGATCCAATGTGCTACACCAATCCATATGACATGGAATTTTGATTAAGCATAATCAGATGGACGAAAAAGCATCGGTTTTAATAACCGATGCTTTTTTCATTTCACATTATGAGCTAGTCGATAATAGCAGGACTTAGAGATTCCTAGTTCACGCATAGCTTCTACAGGCTTTTTGTTCCCGCACCGGACTTCCGCTATTACCTCGTGCCAGTTCTCAGGCAGAGAATTTGGCGGACGTCCAAAGCGGACGTTTTTCTTTTTAGCAGCTTCGATACCTTCACGCTGACGTGCTCGTATCTTGTTACGCTCATTCTCAGCTATAGCTCCGAGTACTTCTATGAGGATAGCGTTTATCATTTCGAGTACCCACGCCTGCTCCGGAGGAAAGTCAGTAAGTGTAGTAGGGATATCCAGTATCTTCACACGGATACCCATATCCTTGAGCTGTTCCAGCTCGCGCTTAATGTCGGACTTGTTACGGCTGAGCCTATCCAGTTCCTTTATGACGAGCGTGTCTCCTTTACGGAGTATCTGACGCTTGAGATACTGATAACCTTCACGCTCAGTATCTTTGCCGGAGGCTTTATCAATTATAATGTTCTGCTGAGGTACTCCGAATTTGATAAGTGCTTCAAGCTGCCTGTCCTCGTTCTGACCTGTAGAAGATACTCTTGCGTACCCATAGATCCTGTTGTCCATTTCCCCTCCTAACTGTCCCAAAAAGTCCTGCGCAGTTTCGATACATTCCAAAACTAAGAATCGGACTTTTTGGAACGCTTTTTCAGCCGTTTTTTGAGTGTATCAAAACCTATACTTTTTGACACACCTTATTTTGTTTTCGCATAATAAAACAGCCGCCATTACTGGCGGCTTTGGTTTCATATCAAGTTTTTAACAGTTTCAAAGTATTCTCTCATCTCGGAGTTATCTGGCTCAACCTGCAGTGCAAACGCTATACGTCCGAGGAGCGAGTGCAGATATTTGTCGGGAGATATATCAAGCCCTTTGCGGTTGATACTCTCAGCTGCTCCGTACTTCTGACAGTAGTAGACTTCCTGACGCAGAGTTCGTTTCTGACTTCGGGACAGCGTTGGCTTTTCATTGACAACTATGCCCGTAACTCTCTGCTGCTGCGATGAACTGATAAATACGGTTTTCTTATCATTGATCGTAAATCCCATACGATAAAGCATACGCCTGACTTTACTAATAACATTTGCACTGCGTATATCAGCCTTATCGCCTGAGAATGTCATATCGTCACAATAGCGTGTATAGGTTATATTATACTCACTGCACCAATGTCCTAACTTTTCGTCAAACTGCTTCATTACAAGATTTGCAATATATGGAGAAGTAGGAGCACCCTGTGGTAGCTTCTCTTTATATGTACATAGGTGCGTAAACAATACTGTTGCAGTAATTGACACCCCAAGTCTTTTCATTACAAATAATACTTTATCATCGTCAATACTATCAAAGAAATGAGATATATCGAGCTTCAGAACGCATTCTTTTCCAACATGTGGAGCAGCATTATCAAGA
>NZ_FNWV01000004.1 GCF_900108555.1 Ruminococcus flavefaciens | reverse complement strand
TAATGTCATTAAGCTAAGGAAAAGTAAAATAATCACAGGAATCAGAATGATCCTGTGATTATTTTTTTATGTATAAAATGTAAATTTTGCAAAAAGGTATTGACAAAAAGCCGAAAATGTGCGGCGCAGCTAATCAGATATACACATCTGATTGGAGGTTTTACCGTGCAAAAATACTGTAATATTGTCAAAAATAAGCTTAACACTCTTATCATCAACATGGAGAAAAATATCTCTGATTTTGTAGTTGATCCTAAGAGAGATTTTATTCGAAAAAGCGAGCTGTCTTTCTCAAAAACAATGCGGTTTATTTTGAGTATGGGCAGCCAGACTCTTAGCAGTGAGCTTATGGAGTTTTATGGCCTGGATCAGAAAGCAGTGTCGGTTTCAGCTGTTGTTCAGAGAAGAGCCAAGATACTGCCTGCTGCATTTCTTCATTTGTTCCATAAATTAAACGAGTCATTTTCTCAGACCTGTTTCTTTCATGGTTACAGACTTTATGCTGTGGATGGTTCTGATATACATATTCCCACTATCCATGATGACCACAACACTCATTACAACGCTAATATTGATTCAAAAGGATACAATCTTATGCATCTGAATGCATTGTATGACCTTATGAACCGTAGATATATCGATGCTGTTTTACAGGACAGTCGATGCGAAAATGAGCATACCGCTCTCATAAGTATGGCAAAAAAGTTGAGCGAAGATTCAATTATCATTGCTGACAGAGGATATGAAGCATACAATACTATTGCTCACCTTGAAAATAATGGCTTGAAATACGTTATCAGAATCAAAACAACAGCAGGAATTGCCCAGAAATTCAATATTCCAGCCGATAAAGAGACAGACTTTACTGCTGATATTCTTCTTACAAGAAGACAAACAAATGAAGTTAAGTCGAATCCTGATAAATTTAGATTCCTTAATTCGCAGGTCGTTTTTGATTTTCTTCCGAAGTGTTCGAAAGATACCTATCCGCTAAAATTTCGCATCATTAGAATCAAGATATCTGAAGATAACTATGAGACCATTGTTACCAATCTCTGTGATGATGAGTTCTCTGCCGAAGATATCAAGATGATCTACAAAATGCGCTGGGGGATCGAGACTTCATTCAGAGAGCTAAAATACCATGTTGGTCTTATTGCTTTCCATTCAAAGAGAAAGGACTGCGTGATACAGGAAATCTTTGCAAGTCTTATCATGTATAACTTCTCTATGCTGATTACCGAAAATATCACCATAGATGACGATAAGCATAATGATTACCGCTATAAAATCAATTATGCTTTTGCTATACATATCTGCATCAAATTCTTTCGCTCTGCACACGCAAATCCTTTACTTGTGGAAGAACTGATAGCAAGAAACAAGTGTCCTGTCAGACCTGATCGTATTGCTGATAGAAAAACTCGTTGCCATTCTGCTATCGGCTTCAATTACAGGTTATCATAATTATTTGCTTATGTCAATCTTTTTTCAGGCAGATCTCGTATCTGTCTTTTCGTCATGCAATTTTGGCGAATGTAATAACAGGAGTATGCCTGGTAATATTCCCAACATACTCCTGTTCCTTTAGCGTATTTGGTTAGCTTAATGACATTACGCACAAGGCGGAGGCTTTTTATTTTTTGTTTTCGCACAGCTGTTCAAAGGTGATGCCGTATTTAAGAGCTATTTCGTGGGCGTAGCTTTTGCCGTCGGGCTTTTTGTAGCTTATTTTGTAAGAGCGTTTGCCGTTTTCGTTTTCCATGACTACGCTCACAGCCTTGTAAGCTGAACCACTGTCGCTGAGCTTATCTGCGTTTTCGCCAAGCTCATGCATATGGGTGTTGAAGCAGGTACGCGCACCGATGAAACAGAGATATTTCAGCACATCTTCTGCTATGTAAAGTGACTCGGTATGGCTCGTGGTAGCAAAGGACTCGTTGAACAGCAGCAGGCTGTCGTGGTCTGCGGTTTTGCAGATAGAATTAAATCTTTCAGCCTCTTCACCGAGTCTGCCGAGAGATACTGTGCGCTCCTCTTCTACGGGGAAGTGGGTGTAGATACCGTTACATGGGCGTATTTCCGCAGAAGACGCAGGCACAAAGACTCCGCTCTGGAAAAAGAGGAAAGTCAGACCGATACCCTGAGTGAGTATGGTTTTTCCGCCGCGGTTAGGACCTGTCAGTATCTGAACGGTTTTAGCGTCAGTAAATTCAACATCATTGCATACGATATCTTCATCTATCTTGTTTTGCAGCTTGCATATGGCAAGCTTGACGTTATAAAAGTCCCTGATATGAGAGTCGTCTGCGGAGTATTCGCCGAAACAGCAGGGAAGCCCGAGTTTGCGGAGCTTTTTTTCAAGCTCGATAAATCTCAGATAGAACAGGAACTCGTCAGCAAGCTCGCTGAGAGCTTTTCCGCTGGTATCAACATATTTATTGAGCACTTTTTTCAGTTTGGCAGTCATGCTCGGGAGCATACGCTCTATTATCTTGTTGAGATTGTTCATGAGGGGACTGTCTGTGGGACGGTTCATGGCACTGTCTTTGCCGAATTTCTTGGATATCCTGTCAAGACCGTCATTGTGCATCTCCATTGTGAACGGCATGAGGTCCTTATCGTTTATCTGATCTTGTCGGTGGTACTTCATAAAGCGTCCAAGAACGCTCTGCTCGCCGAACCAGTAAGTATTCAGTGAGATAATACCCGTTTCCTCGGGATAGAAGTTCTCATTCAGATTGACACCGATAGTAAGGCTGTGGATATTGGCAATTTCGTCACTTATGCCTGCTATGTCCTTTGTAAGCTCATCAAAGCCGCTGTTATCATATATATCAGAGATATAATCAGCGAACTTTTTCATGCCCTCTGATTTGAAATCATGACCTTTTATAGTCTCATTCAGCCTGATTATTGAGCTTGAATAATGTTCGAGGGATTTGAGCCGCGTGAGAAGCTCCCATATAGTAGAGCCTTTTTCGATACGGTTAAAGGAATCGCTGACATAGAAGCGCATAGCGTCAAATATTTCAAAGAGCTCCTCGCAGAGCTCGGGGGAGTTACTGAGTTCCGTGTAGACTGCTCTGCGGTAGTTGATTATTCTTTCGTCAGTGGGCATATCAAGCAATATCCTGCTAATGATGTTTTTTTCTGTAGAATTGCTTGTAATGCTTTGCGCAATGAAATCTACCGAGAGATCATTTGCAGTATTACCGCTAAGGTTGAAGTATCTGTCAGAACTTTCCGGAGCAAGGAGACTGAATTCGCGTATATCGTTGGTACTTTTATCCTGCATAGTTTTTTCCTTCTGTGAAATGAAGCGTTTCCTGAACCGCGTTCGGGGCGATGATCGCTGTCAGACGGTTATTTGGTATGCTTTAATTATATCATTAAAGGCGATATGTGTCAACGCAGAGCAAATTACTGAAAATGCTCCGTAAAAATGTTATCATATACTAACATAAATTTCGGATCTGTCGTAGAACAGGCAAAAACTGTGCATAAAAATTTTTTGGCAAAAACTTGACAAACTGAAAAAAGTGTGATATAATTCATAATGTCAAAAGGGTTCAGACGAACTTATTCAAAGTTACGATGAACTCGAACTGAACATACATATATTTATGGAGGATTTAATTATGACTATGAAAAGATTATTTTGTTCATCACTCGCTGTAATTTGTGTTGCAACATCATTTGCAAGCTGCGGCTCTAAGAAGGATAATAAGGACGACTTCCTCGGTAAGTGGGAGTGCGAAAAGATCGTAATGGACGGCGAAGAAATGGATAATTTCTTTGGTGTAGACGCATATGCTATATATCAGATCGAGCTTAAAGAGGGAAATAAGGGCACAGTAGACTCAGCTTTCAGCACTGAAGGAAAGCCTGTTGATCTCACATGGGAGAAGCAGAAGGACGGCAAGATCAAGCTTGTAAACAATGAGGCATTTGACGGTGAAGAGGCTATCCTCGAAAAGAACGGCAGCAAGATGATAATGAGCGTTGCTGATGAAGACGAATCGTCGGAAGACGGCAAGGGCGAAGAGGTAAAGATGTACTTTGTAAAGGTAGACTCCTTCAAGGAAATGCCTGAAAATCCATTCGGCGATCTTGGCAGCGATGATGATGAAGCTGACGAGGACGAGGCTGAAGAAGCTGACGAATAATAACAACGAAAACGGCGGACTTTCCGCCGTTTTTCGCGGTTTAAGCGACTTTATCAGGCGGCTTTGGAATAATAGTTTAAATTTTCTATCTAATAGCGAAATATATCAAGAACGAAATGCTATTTTTGTTGCTAATTGCTGATAAATCGGCTGAAAACAGTGCGAAACAGCCCGAAAACGGGTGTGCGGACATTTTTTTGAAACTTGACAGATGAAAAAAAGGGTGATATAATTCACGAGGTCAAAAAAGTCAGGTAAAAATGGGATATTAAACTGACTAAGGCTTATATTATGGAGGATAAAAACTATGAAAAAACTTATTTGTTCATCTCTCGCACTTGTTTGTATCTTATCATCTATGGTAGGCTGCGGCGATGCTAAGGAGAAAGACGCAAAGGAAGAGACTACAACTGTTGCAGAAACAACTGCTGAGGCAACTACAGAAGCTGCTGAGACAACAACAGAATCAGGCAAAGCTGAAAGTATTGACAGCAAAGACGCTGTAGGCAAATGGCAGTGCAGCAAGCTTATCCTTGACGGTCAGGAAATGGACAGCCTTTATGGTGTAGATGCATATGCACTTTTCCAGATCGAGCTTAAAGACGACAACAAGGGCACATTCTATTCGTTCATTTTCAATGAAGAGAACAAGCCTGAGGATATCGAGTGGGAGAACAAGGACGGAAAGATCCAGCTCATCAGCAAGGAAGTATTCGATGAAGACGAAGTTTTCCTTGAAAATGAAGGCGGTAAGATGATCCTTAATCTTTCAGACGAGGGCGATACCGAGCAGAACGAGGCAGTTCTCGAAAAGGTTGACGACTTCAAGGAAATACCTGAAGATATGGAAATGAAGATCGATCTTGAAACTGAAGCAGAAGCAGACTTTGATTTAGAAGAAGCTGCAACAGCAACATCAGCTGCTGAGGAAAAAGAATAATAAAAAAAGGACTGCAATCGCAGTCCTTTTTTAGTGATTATTGGTTAGTGCATAGTGAGTAGTAATCAGAAAGTAGTAATCAGAAAGTAGAGTGTAGGGGCGAGTTCCGCTCGCCCGTCAATACCGATGATATTCCCCGTGTCGAGAAGCAACTGCCCTTTTGATGATACACGGACGAGTAAGTGGGCGCAGGCTCTGCGCTGTAGGGGCGAACAGTGTTCGCCCGTAAATTACACATAACCCAAAAATTACGCGCTGTAACCCGAGCCTTACGCCACAATAATAAAAAAAGGGACTGCAATCGCAGCCCCTTTTTGCTTAAATGAATTATAAATATGCCGTAAGCGATGTACGGGTATCAATTTTGATGATAGTGAACGAGTTTACGAGTGACAACGTGGTTAGCGGTCGAGCCGGCTCAGCTCGCGCTGCACCTTGCAAGCATTGCAAGGGTGAGGGAAATATTTTCATTATGCACCGCAACTCCCTTAGGAGCGTTTATATGTACTGCTGCAAAGTTAAGGATAAATCTTATCCCAGCCTCTGCCATACGGTCACAGACCTCCTGTGCGGCTGTTTCGGGCACGGTAATGATACCGATACGGATATCATTTTTAAGGCAGAAATCCTCAAGCTCGTCGATATGACGGACAGGCTTGCCGCCTACATTTTTGCCCACACGCTCTTTATTGCAGTCAAAGCCGCAGATTATATCAAAGCCGTAAGCCTCGAAGCCGTTGTATTCCAGCATAGCTCTTCCGAAGTTTCCCATACCTGCCACTACCACCTTATCGTGGTTCTCAAAGCCGAGGAATTTGCCGATATCGCCGATAAGCTCCGAGGTAATATATCCCACTTTCGGGCGACCGCCGCTGCTCACCGAAGCAAGGTCTTTTCGCACCTGTACATCGTTGAGTCCGAGAGCCTCAGCAATAGCTGTAGCTGATATGTTCCCTTTTTTTCTCTCCTCCGGAAGTGATACAAGGTAATTGAAGTATATCGGAAGCCTTGAAAGTGTCTGTGAGGTAATGTTTTTTTCCATGGTATACCTCCGTCAGAGGGCTTACTTGTTCTGCATATATTCGTCCATAGCAGCAGCAGCCTTTTTGCCTGCACCCATAGCCAGGATAACAGTTGCTGCACCTGTTACAGCGTCTCCGCCTGCGTAAACGCCTTCCTTAGATGTGAGACCGTTGTCATCAGCGATGATGCCGCCCCATTTCTGAGTATCAAGACCTGCTGTTGTGGACTTGATGAGCGGATTTGGTGAAGTACCGATAGACATGATAACGCAGTCAGCCTCGATATCAACGAAAGCACCCTCTATCGGAACAGGCTTAGCTCTGCCCGAAGCATCAGGCTCTGAGAGCTCCATCTGCTGACAGTGAACGCTCTTTACCCAGCCGTCATCTGTAGCCTGTATCTCAATAGGATTTGTGAGGAACTTGAAGATGATGCCCTCTTCCTTAGCGTGCTCAACTTCCTCAGCTCTTGCAGGAAGCTCTGCTTCTGTACGTCTGTATACGATGTATACCTCAGCACCAAGTCTCTTAGCGCAGCGGGCTGCGTCCATAGCAACGTTGCCGCCGCCTACGATCACAGCCTTTGTACCTGCCTTGATAGGAGTAGCACTGCCCTCCTTGTATGCTTTCATGAGGTTGATACGTGTGAGGAATTCGTTTGCGGAGTAAACGCCGTTGAGGTTCTCACCGGGGATATTCATAAATCTTGGGAGACCTGCACCTGAGCCGATGAATACGCTCTCGAAGCCTTCCTCATTCATAAGCTCGTCAACAGAGATAGTCTTGCCGACTACAGTATTAGTCTCTACCTTTACGCCGAGAGCCTTGAGTCCGCCTATTTCTTTCTGAACGATAGACTTGGGAAGTCTGAACTCAGGGATACCGTAGGAAAGAACTCCGCCTGCAACGTGGAGAGCTTCAAATATAGTAACGTCATAGCCCTTCTTTGCAAGGTCGCCTGCACAGGCAAGACCTGAAGGACCCGAACCGATAACAGCAGCTTTGTGACCGTTCTTTGCAGGTATCTCGGGAGCTGTCTCAGGCTGTGCATTGTGCCAGTCTGCAACGAAACGCTCTAATCTGCCGATAGCAACAGGCTCGCCCTTTACGCCTCTTACGCACTTGCTCTCGCACTGTGTCTCCTGAGGACATACTCTGCCGCATACAGCAGGGAGTGAGCTTGATTTTGTGATTATCTTGTAAGCCTCTGCGAAATTACCCTCAGCCACCTGAGCGATAAATGCAGGGATATCTATCTGTACGGGACAGCCTGTTGAACATGGCTTGTTCTTGCAGTTAAGGCATCTCTTAGCCTCGTCGATAGCCTGTTCCTCGGTATAGCCGAGAGCTACCTCGCTGAAATTCTTATTTCTCACATCGGGAGCCTGTACAGGCATCTCGTTTCTTGTAAGTGACATATTAGGCATTTTACTTTACCTCCTTGAACAGATTGCAGGCTTCTTCGTAGGCATGACGCTCGAAAGGCTTGTACATAGCACCTCTTGCCATAGCCTCATCGAAGTCGATGAGATGACCGTCGAATTCGGGACCGTCAACGCAGGCAAACTTTGTCTGACCGCCAACAGTAAGACGACAGCCGCCGCACATACCTGTACCGTCTATCATAATAGGGTTCATGGAAGCAACAGTAGGTATCTCGTATTCTTTTGTAAGACGACAGACGAACTTCATCATGATGAGAGGACCGATAGTGATAACTCTGTCATACTTCTCACCGCTTTCGATGAGCTTTTTGAGAGCATCTGTAACAAGTCCCTTTTCGCCTGCTGTACCGTCATCGCTCATAAGTACGAACTTAGAGCTTGAAGCCTTGAATTCATCTTCAAGGATAACAAGGTCTTTATTTCTGAAACCAACTATAGAATGTACCTCAACGCCCAGCTCGTGGAGCTTCTTTGCAACAGGGTAAGCGATAGCACAGCCAACGCCGCCGCCTACAACGGCTACCTTTTTAAGTCCCTCTGTCTCAGTAGCTCTGCCGAGAGGACCAACGAAGTCCTGAAGGCAGTCGCCCTCGTTAAGGTGATTGAGTTTTTCTGTTGTAGCTCCTACTATCTGGAAAATGATGGTAACAGAGCCCTTTTCACGGTCGAAATCCGCGATTGTAAGCGGTATACGCTCTCCGTCAGCATCAGTTCTGAGAATGATGAACTGACCGGGTTCAGCCTTTCTTGCTACCTTGGGAGCGTTGATCCTCATAAGAGTAACGGTGGGATTGAGAGTTCTTTTTTCAAGAATTTCAAACATTGTCCTAACCTTCCTTGCTTTAGATTTGCAGTACAGGAAATTTCCGTGATATCCCCATTGACCTCATCAGATACAGGTACTGCACGATATATTCAATATTATATCACACAAAACTATGTTGTACAAATATAACAGTAGAATATCGGTATTCCGATATCGATATTCTTGTAACGAAATAAACCTTGACAATTGCTTGACAAAGCCTTGTAAAGGGCGGAAATGAATGGAAAAAAGAGAAAAGGCGGCAAAAAGCCGCCCTTGTGTTTTGTTGTTTTTACAGTTTTTGTCTATTCCTGTACGGAATATTCATATTCCATATGCTATATGCCTTATTTATACTCGGCAAAGGCACTTTCGTTTCTTACCTCATACAGGCGGTTTACCAGCTTCAGCTCGTTATCCGAGAGCTTATGTCCCGATGTATAGATGAGCATATCCTTGAAGCTGTTGTCGGGGAAAGCGCATTTTCTCTGGACAAGCCCATATTTTCCGCAGAGGCTTGCAGGCATGGGAGAGTCCAGCATGAAAGCCTGTGGCACAGTGAGCAGGAAGTCGAGAGCACTTCCGCGGTCGTACATACAGACCTTTCTCACGGGTACATCGGCAGGACGGTTTGAAGCATAGAGCTTCTCCACAGCTCCCGAAACATAGGGAACAGCGTCATCGCCCTGTCCAAGCTCTGTGTAGTTGCAGGACAGATCGGAATAGGTTATCACATCAGCACCTGCGGCAGGGTGTTCGGCTGACATTACAGCCAGCATCTCGAACTCCCAGAGGAGCTTGCCGTCTAAGTTTTTCTCGGCGAGGAAGTCTGTGAAGTACTTCTCGTGAGCGGTATTATAGCGTATAACGCCGAAATCATAGCCGTTTTCGCGGACATTCTCGATAGTTCTCAGCGAATTCGTCTCGCAGAAGAATACTTCCATATCCTCGGGTGTATCAAGGGAAGCGATATACTCCGAGAAAGCCTTTGAGATATAGCCCGTTCTCGGCACGGATATGCGCAGACGGCTGTTTTTTGGCTTGTCAGGGGAGTGTATAGCCTCCATATTGTCTATCTGTATGAGTATCTGCTTTGCGTAATCGAGGAATTTAAGCCCCTGATCCGTAGGGATAACGCCCTTTGAGGTACGGCGGAAGATAGTGATGCCGAGGGTGCTTTCCAGTTCTTTTATAGCCTTGCTCAGATTAGGCTGAGCCATGTAGAGATTTTCAGCAGCCTGTGTTATAGAGCGCGTTTTTTCGATCTCAACAGCGTATTTGAAGTGCAGAGTGTTCATGGTTCAGTCGTCCTTTCGTATTATTTATCGTCAGTGCTGCTCACAAGCTTGACCTCGATGTGTCTGCGCTTGGGAGGCTCGGTTTTTGCGGGAGTCTTGAATTTTGTTTCTGCTCTCTCAGGCGGTATCTCGGAAGGTCTTGACTCTATAGGCTTTATTGGCTTGCAGGGATTTCCTGCGGCAATGCAGTTTGCAGGGATATCCTCTATGACAACGCTTCCTGCGCCGATGACTGTATTATCGCCTATGGTAACTCCGCCGAGGACGGTAACACCGCCGCCTATCCATACATTGTTTCCGACATTTATGGGCTTTGCGGACTCAAGTCCCTGATTTCTCGTATCAGCGTCAATAGGGTGGTCTGCGGTATAGAAGCCGCAGTTGGGACCGACAAAGACATTATCGCCGAAGGTGACTTCTGCACAGTCAAGGATAACGAGATTATGGTTTGCGTAGAAATTACTGCCCAGTATGATGTTATAGCCGTAGTCGCAGAAGAAATTCGGCTCTATCGTGGCATTTTCGCTTTTCAGCGGAAGAAGTCTTGCGAGGACGCGTTCGCGCTTCTGATAATCGTTGTATTCGATAGAGTTGTACTCAGAGCAAAGCTTCTTGGCTTTTATCCTCTCGTTTACAAGATCGGGAGAACCTGCGCAGTAAAGCTCTCCTGCCTGCTGTTTTTCTTTTTCGGTCATTTTAAACCCTCCTTAATTTTAAATTATATTATTGTTAACTAAGTATTTGACGAGTAATGCTCCCCAGATAGGAGACGTGAACAATAAAAGGAAAAACATTGTTTTTAGATAGCTTTTCAGCTTGTAGGCATTCCGTCTGAAAAGATAGGGTGAATAGTACCTTTCAGGCTCATCCGGATCAATATATACCTTAAGAACAGGCTGGTCATTGAAAAATGATACCAGGCTTTCGTGGTCTGCGAAACGGTAGCTTTCGCCCTCGTAATAGTATTTGTATACAGGATTGCTGTAATGAGCTTCGGTATTCTGTGACGGATCGACAGCATAGAAGGAAAGGGTGTCACCTTCCACGTGTACAGGGCAGGTGCAGTGTCTTTTCCTGCTCGATACAGCCAGAACATTTATCACAAGAAAAATCAGCCTGCCGATGATTATTGCCGCAACAGCCAGTGCAAACAGTGTCAATATAATATTTGCACTGCTCATATCCGCCGAGCCTCTGCTGCCCTTGTTTTTTATGCTTGACAATGTGACAGCCACAGTCATGGAGCACACCAGCAATCCGATAATAAGGAAAGGCAGACGGTTCCATGCGTTGTTTTCGACTACTTTTCTGTTATGTCTGATAGTCCCCGAGCTGTCAAGCCCTGCCATTACGAAAGAAGCTCCGAACAAGAACATACATAAAGGCAGACAAATGAAGGCACAGATCATCATTACGGCGAACATAGAGAGGTAAACATAGAAAGGGAAAGTTATTTTAAATCCCTTTTCAGCGGGTACAGGTTTGTATATGTCATCGGCACTTATTTTTTCCGCCAATGGCAGTATATTCAGCTTTTTCATTTTTTCCCCCCATTATCACATAAGTCAGCGGTATATTTTATCATTTGAAAAGCAGCACTACCAGCAAGGGAATTGAAAAGACGAACATATACCCTAAAAACTGAAGGAATTCTATAAGGTTCTCACCGTTATCTGCAAAGAGATTGGGAGAATAATAACGATCGGGCTTTTCGGGATCTACGTATACCAGAGATGAGTCTGTAGGCGAAAAGAAATACAGATCCCTTGAATGGTCCGTGAAGCGATAGCCTATTCCCTCATAGTAGTATTTGTATACGGGAACATGGCACTTGTATTCGGTATCCGATGCAGTGACTGTACAGTCCGCAGCTGCTATGTCGGGCTCGATGTGTACAAGTGTACCGCAGTGTTCTCGCCTGCTGCGCAGGGCAAGCTCGACAGTCACAAGCATGATAAGTCTCGATATTCCCAATACTGCAAAAGCAATGAGAAACAGTTTCAGCATCAACATGAAATACGCTCTGGTCATGTCGGTATTGGCGCTTCTTGAGGGCTCTTCCGATATTAATATGAATATACCCGTTAATATGAAGAAAATACCCATGAATAATAGGGGGAGCCTTGTCCATATCATTTTCTCTGCTGTTGTGCCTTTTTTGTTCTTTCCTGTTTTGCCGTCTATACCTGCAACAATGAACAGTATACCGAATGCGATAATGCCGATGACAGGATCGGTATAACAGGCGATAAATGATATAACAGCTAAGACGGTATATACTGCCGAGGGTATTTTTACAGACGGCAGCTTTCTTTCGGTCGGTGCAGAGTAAAGGTTGTCGGCAGTTATTTTTTCTGCCAGCGGTAATATATGCAGCTTTTTCATTTTATCCCCCCTGTTAAACAGTACATTAATGAAGTATAAAAGGAAGAAACAGAGCCAATGGAAATAAGATAGCATTGCCAGCCAAATCACAGATTTGGGGCACTGCTTATTTGGCAGTCCGCAAGTGAGTAGTGAGTAGAGAGTAGTGAGTAGTATTGTAGGGAACGGTGGATTTAATTCGGAATTAAAAGTGCCGTAAGCGATGTACGAGTAAGGACGTTGATAAGAGTAAGCGAGTTTACGAGCGACAACGTGGCAAGCGGTCGAGCTGGCTCAGCTCGCAATGGGGTTAGGGTGCAGCGTCACGCTGCCTTAGCGTTTGCTGCCCTTTGAACCGAAGCTTCCGCCCATTGAAAGGATATTTGTATCGAAGGTATAGCTTATCTTCTCGCCCTGTCTGTAGCGTTTGAGAGCAAGCTGGATAAGTCTTTCGAGGAGCTCGGTATACTTCACGCCCTTTGGCTCCCAGAGATAGAATGCAAGAGAGCCCGGGATAGTGTTTATCTCATTTATGTAGACCTTATCTGTAGCCATATCTATCATGAAGTCGATACGTGTAACGCCGTTGAGACCAAGATAGCGGAATGCGTCAACTGCGGTCTTTCTGATGAATTCGTCCTGCTCGGGTGTGATATCAGCAGGTATCTTTCTTTTCAGGGTAGCCATACCCTTGCTGCCGCCCTTGCCGCCGCCTACGTACTTCTGGTCGTAGCTGAGGATATCATCGCCGCTTGCCTGTACAGGCTCTTCACATACGGAAGCTTCTGCGGACTCGCTGTCGCCTGCTACGGCGCAGTTTATCTCCTTGAGCTGTACTACGCATGGCTCGATGAGGATACGGTCAGCGAACTCGAAAGCCTCTTCGATAGACTTGATAAGGCTGTCTCTGTCCTTGCCCTTTGAGATACCAACGCTTGAACCGAGGTTGATAGGCTTAACGATAACAGGATAGCCGAACTTTTTCTCGACTGTCTCCACCATTCTGTCCATGTCGTTTATCTCGTATGAGGAGAAACGGCAGCAGTCAAGTACAGGGAAGCCTGCGTCTTTAAGGAGTATCTTCATTACGAATTTGTCCATGCCGATAGCAGAAGCCAGTACGTCACAGCCTACATAAGGCAGGTCGAGAGTCTGGAGATATCCCTGCAATGCGCCGTCCTCAACGTTTGTACCGTGAACGATAGGGAATGCAACGTCGATATCGGAAATGACATTAGTGCCGAACTTCTTCATTTTCTGGCGGATAAGCTGCACCTTGCCCTCGCTTCTTACGAAAACGCACTCGGTACACTCTTTGAGGAGTGCAGGTATATCCTTGAAGCTGTTGATGTCCATGAGCTTTTCGCCTGTCCAGAATTCGCTCTTCTTTGTCATATAGACAGGGATAATGTTGTATTTTTCCTTGTTTATGCTTGCCATAGCCTGAACAGCAGAGATAACTGATACCTCATGTTCAACGCTTCTTCCGCCGAAAAGAACTGCAAGATTGATCTTCATTGTAATTACTCCTTTTATTTGAGCCCTTAGCCGTTAGCCATTAGCTCTTAGTAGGGGAACCCGCCCTCGGGCTCCCGTTGGTTATATAATGTGTTTCGCGGGACGCCGAGGGCGGCGTCCCCTACTAACAGCCAATAGCTAATGGCTTTAATAGTTGTCGGGCAGGTCGTTTTCAAGAAGGACTATTTTCTTCTTGTCGGTCTGATATGCATTTACGTGGGTGAGAGCCTCGCCCAGACTGTCCGCAACGAAAACGTTGTCCATATCGTAGCCTGCGTCCTTGATACCGTTATATATAGGCACTGTCTGAGCCTTGCCCACAAGAACTATATGGTCACAAGCCTTTGCAGCTTCCTGACCAAACTCGAAATTCAGCTCCTCCTGCTTTGCGCCAAGCTCTACCATACCCGGAGTTACCAGTATACGGCAGGCATCGAAAAGACCGAGGACATTGAGAGCTGCACGGCAGCCGTTGGGATTTGAGTTGTATGCGTCGTCGATAAAGGTCATATTTCCGCCCTTGTCGAGAAGCTGTAATCTGTGTGGTACTGCGGCTATACGCTTAACGGGGAGCGTCAGCTTTTCAAGTGATATGCCCGTACCGTGTGCGTAGGCGATAGCTCCGAGGACGTTCTGAACATTGTGCTCGCCCAGAAGCTTCATTGAGAAACGCTGTGTCTCGCCGTTCGGAGCAGTTACCGTGAACTCAGTACCTCTGTCGGATACGGATATATCAGTTGCGCGGTAGTGGCTGCCCTCGGAAAGTCCGTAAAGCACAGCATTGGGGTACTCGGGAGCTTTCTTTCGGATAAGCTCGTTGTCGCCGTTGAGGTATATCTTACCGCCCTTTGCCTTTACATGGTCGGCAAGCTCGAACTTGGTATTAACTACATTCTCGATAGAGCCGAAGGTCTCTAAATGCTGAGGACCTACGGAAGTGATTATGCCGTCGTGGGGATCGGCAATGCCGCAGAGCTCCTTAATTTCGTGAACTCGTCTTGCACCCATTTCACAGATGAAGTATTCGTGAGTAGGCTTCAAGTCGCGGCGTATGGTTATGGTAACTCCCATAGGAGTATTGAAGCTCTCGGGAGTTTTCAGCGTGTTGTACTGTGAATTGAGAAGCTCGTCAAGGTAGAACTTCATGCTTGTTTTGCCGTAGCTTCCTGTGATACCGACCTTGTGAAGTGTGGGACACTCGGAGAGTATGCGCTTTGCGTCGTTGATGTACCAGTTCTGTACTGCCTTTTCTATGGGCTTATTGATAAGATTGGACAGCGGAACCAGTATAGGTGTGAGATACAGTGCCGAGCCCACAAGTATATATGGCAGAGCCGATATGAACCAGCGTTTTTCCATAGAGTCATAGGTGAAGTCTGTGTGAGCTTCGTTCCATATACGGCAGATATAGACCGTAGTCTCTCCCTTTAAAACAGCTATTACGTAGAATACTGCGATGAGTATGCCGCAGGTTATCATCATGCGCTTCATACGGGCTGTGTACACAAGTGGCTTCTTGAACTTCTTGCCCGGCTTGTTTGTAAGGGCTATTATTGCATTGAAGAAGCACAGCACTATGACGAGAGCCGTCCTCAGACCGCCGTGGAGCGGTATAAGCAGGAACTGCGCACACAGCAGCACCGCAGGGAGTATATACCTGTTTTTGTTTTTCTTCATCCAGCGTGAGTGCTCGGGGGTCTTGTAGCCGTTGAGCTGGAGCATATGGAACTCCCTCAGCCCGAGAAAAACAGCAGCAGTCAGCGAAATGACCGCATATATTATCCATAAAACCAAATTCATACTATTCTCCTTGTAATGAAGTTGAGAGTTGAAAGTGGAGAGTTGAGAGTTGCGGTGTCTGCTTCGCAGACTTATCTGAAAAAGCCTATTAACTCTCAATTCTCAACTCTAAACTCTCAACTATTATTCTATTTTGAGGAACGAGCACATCACGCGGTTGAATGTGAACTGCTGTTCGAGGAAGGAATAATGTCCTGCATTTTCCAGCTTTACAAGACCTGCATCGGGTATGAGCTTCTCCATTTTCTCGCCGTCGGACAGGGGAGTAGCCGTATCGTTCACGCCCCATACGAGCAGTGTGGGAGCTTTGATATTGGGCAGATATGGCTCTAAGTCCTCGTTGACTACCTTGACCATTACCTGACGCATCATGGGTGAAGCGGCGGCGTAGTCCGCACTGCCCATTTTCTTGCGGAAGTTCTCAAGCGCATCGGGGAAGAGCTTCTTGACTATGCCCCATGAGAGGACAGCCTTGCCCATTTTGTAATAACGCTGACGCCATGTCTTTTTACCCGACTTTGGCGGCATGATACCTGCGCTGTCCACGAGAATGACCTTAGTCACCTTGAAAGGCAGGTCATCACGGCTGTGCATCTTTATAATGACACGTCCGCCGAAGCTGTGACCGAGAAGCATTACTTCCTTTGTGCCGTAGTCTTTGAGGAAGTCGATGACGAACTGCACATATGAGCTCACGTCCCATACTTCCTTAGGCTCTTCGCTCTTTCCGAAGCCCGGCATATCCATAGCAACTACCTTGTACTTCTTAGAGAGGAGCTCTATCATGTTGGCGAAAAGGGTGATATTGCTGCCCCAGCCGTGAAGCAGTACGATAAGGTCGCCCTCGCCCTTTTCCTCGTAGTTTATCTTTAAACCGTTAACTGTCTTTATCAATTCTATTATCTCCAGATCGTTATTAATTGAGAATGGAGAATGTAGAATTGAGAATGAATGTGTTCGCGTACTTAATAGCAGAACAACTCTCAACTCTCAACTCTCAACTCTCAACTTTATATCATATACGGCATACAGCCGCAAATATACATATATAATCTATTATATCACCTGCACTATTTTATGTCAACAACTTTTTAGCCTTTAGCCTGTAGCCTGTAGGGGACGTTCTCGCCTGTCGGCTCGGTCGGTGCTTCTGCCTCTGGCAGAGGTGTCCCCCGGACACCCGCACCGTCCTCGACGTCCGGTGTATGCCGAACGATGCAAAAAGGACGGCATAAAGCCGTCCGAAAGAGGTCATTGTTCTTTTTCTTTTGTGTCGAGGTAGAGCTGCCAGAGGTCGATAACAACATCTTTGTCACGACAGTGGATAGTGAGGGTGCTGCCCTCTTTTACGTCAGGGAATCCGTGGACTAAGACATTAGGGCGATCGCCACGGTCGTCAAACGGAAGCTTGAAAGTTGGATATATCTCCATTGACAGTTTGTAATTTGTCATATCTGAGAAATCCCCGAAATCCCTGTGCTCAACATATCTTGCGTTGCTGCAGTCCGGCATAATGCGGACTATAAGTTCTTCGCGCGAGTCGATTTCGGCAGCGTCTGGTATTCCGTCATTGTTGCTATCGGTAATGTCAGCTTTATCACTCCAGCTATATGTGTTCACATTCGTGATTTCGGCTGTATAGTGGAGCTTATCAGAGCTAATGGGTATAACTCCCACAAACAGGAAAACAAATGCGGCTGCAAGCACTGCAAGTGTGCCGATGATAGCGGCGATTATTTTCAGCTTTATGCGTTTTTTCACCTTTTTCAGTGGTTTTATGTCCTTATTAGGGATATTTATATCATCTTCCTTTTTGTTCATGCTCTCATAGACTGCCTTGCACTCCTCACAGTCATGGAGATGCTTTTCTATTTCTTCGTTGCTGTCCTGAGATGTTAGCTTGTCGCAGTACAGCGGCAAAAGGTCTTTCACGATATTGCATTTCATAAGATCAACTCCTTTTTCGTGTAGGGGCTGATGCCTGCATCAGCCCGTTATTTTTATCATGACACGACGGGGCAATGTGGGTATCGCCCCCTACATAAGTTTCTGCTTGGCGCGATAGTAGGTCACTCGCGCCCATGTCTCTGTCTTGCCGAATATCTCACCTATCTCGCGGAAGCTCAGCTCCTGTGACGCGCGGAGCAGTATTATTTCCTTTTCCGTTTCGGGCAGGGAATGTATCTTTTTCAGAAGGCGCAGCCGTCCGTCGGAACTTTCCGCTTTCTCGTCGGGACGGGGAGCGGTATCCTCTATTAGCTTACTTATCTCCTCGGTCTTGTGTTTTCTGCGCTTGCGGAGCTCCTCGAGCCAGGCGTTTCGGGCGATACTGCAAAGCCACGTATAAACGGAGCACTCGCCCTTGTATTTCTTCAGGGAGCGGATAGCGCGGTAAAAGGTCTCCTGAGTGAGCTCCTCGGCAGTATCGGAGTTTCCGCACAGAGTCATCAGATAAAGGAACACCTTTCTGCCGTTTTCTTTGTAGTATTTTTCCATATCCGACGACATCGCGCCGCCTCCTCTCCTTGAACGTTCACTTATTAGTTGCATTAAAAGCACATTCGTTACAGAAAAAAACTAATTTTTTCAAATTGACATTGAAAATCTTTCGTGCTATACTTGATAAGTATCGAATATACGCTAATTATATCATACTCTACATACATCTTCAACCGCTACGCAGAACAACCGCGAAAAATGCACTTTACATTTATATATAAAAATGGTATAATAATAAGATAGCGGCGGAGCGCAGGTTTCCGCCATATGATTACTTCTACTGAGGTGTAAAATGTCAAATAAATATTCACTGGGCATTGATGTGGGTTCGACCACAGTAAAAACGGTCATAACGGACGCTGACAACAACATAATCTACTCGAAATACCAGCGTCATCTTTCCAAAGTAAAGGAAACTGTTACAGATCAGCTTAAAATAATACAGGCGGACTATCCCGATGAGGAATTCACAGTCTGCATCACAGGCTCGGCAGGTCTCGGACTTGCCAATTCTGCGGATATACCTTTCGTTCAGGAAGTCCATGCGGCTTTCCTTGCAGTTAAGGAGAAACAGCCCGATGCCGATGCAGTTATCGAGCTTGGCGGCGAGGACGCAAAGATAATCTTCCTTACAGGCGGAGTCGAGCAGCGTATGAACGGTACCTGTGCAGGCGGTACAGGTGCATTCATCGACCAGATGGCAACACTTCTCGGCATTACAGCCGATGAGCTTGACGAGCTTTCTCTCCACGCGCAGAAGATACACCCTATAGCTTCACGCTGCGGAGTATTCGCAAAGTCCGATATACAGCCGCTTCTCAATCAGGGAGCAAGGCGCGAGGACGTTGCCGCAAGTATCTTTCAGGCAGTTGTCGACCAGACCGTTTCGGGACTGGCTCAGGGACGCACTATCGAGGGAAAAGTCCTTTTCCTCGGCGGTCCGCTGTTCTTCTTAAAGGGACTGAAAAAGGCTTTCGTAAGGACTCTCGGGCTCGATGAGGAACACGCTGTATTTCCGCAGGAAGCTCCCGTATTCGTGGCTTACGGCTGCGCACTGTATGCAGCTAAGGCTGCGGAAGCGTACAAGATAGGCGATATGATCGAAAAGATACGCACTGCAAAGGCTTCTGACGCTATCGTTACAGGTGAACCCCTTTTCCGTTCACACTCAGAGTATGACGAGTTCATCGACCGCCACAAGAAGTTCGACCTCGGATATGCCGATATACGTACATATAAGGGCGATGCTTATCTCGGTATCGACGCAGGCTCTACCACTACGAAGCTTGTACTCATAACCGATGACGGACGTATGCTCTACAATCATTACTCCTCAAATCAGGGACAGCCTCTCGACAAGATAGCCGACCAGCTCAGACGCATATATTCGGCTATGAACCCCGAGATAACCATAAAGGGCTCGGCAGTTACGGGTTACGGCGAGGACCTTATAAAGGCAGGTCTTTCCGTTGACCACGGCATAGTTGAGACAGTTGCCCACTTCAAGGCTGCTGCATATTTCTGCCCCGATGTTGATTTCATCATTGATATCGGCGGACAGGACATCAAGTGCTTCAAGATAAAGAACAAGAGCATCGACAGCATCATGCTCAACGAGGCTTGTTCCTCGGGCTGCGGCTCTTTCATACAGACCTTTGCAATGGCTCTCGGCTACGATATCTCCGAGTTCTCTCAGTTGGGACTTTTCGCGGAGCACCCTGTTGACCTTGGCTCGCGCTGTACCGTATTCATGAATAGCTCGGTAAAACAGGCGCAGAAGGACGGTGCTACCGTTGAGGATATCTCCGCAGGACTTTCATCGTCTATCATCAAGAACGCCATTTACAAGGTAATACGTGCAAATTCTCCCGATGATCTCGGCAAAAACATCGTAGTACAGGGCGGTACATTCCTCAATGACGCAGTTCTCCGATCATTCGAGAAAGAGCTTGGCAGAAACGTTATCCGTCCTGCTATTTCGGGACTTATGGGAGCATTCGGCTGCGCACTCTACGCAAAGGAGAGAGCAAGCGGCGAGACTTCAAAGCTTATCTCTGCCGATGAGCTCGAAAACTTCACATACGAGTCACGTTCGGCTAACTGCGGCGGCTGTACCGCACACTGTCAGCTGAATATCATCAACTTCGGCAAGGGCAGACGCTTCATCTCGGGCAACCGCTGTGAAAAGGGCGGCGGTATCGCCAACAGGAACACAGTCCCCAATCTTTACGAGTTCAAGTATGACAGTATACTCAATACCGTAAAGACTCACCAGCCAAAGCGTTTCCGCGGCACAGTGGGACTTCCCCTTGCACTGGGCTTTTACGAGCAGCTGCCCTTCTGGCATATGCTGTTCACTACTCTCGGTTTCAGGACTGTTATCTCCGATGAGAGCTCCCGTGATATGTACTATCTCGGTCAGCACACTATCCCCTCGGATACGGTATGCTATCCTGCAAAGCTCACTCACGGACACATCGAAAACCTTCTTGACAAGGGTGTGGATTTCATATTCTATCCCTGCATGAGCTATAACCTTGACGAGGGCGGCAGCGATAACCACTTCAACTGCCCTGTCGTAGCCTACTATCCCGAGCTTCTCCTTGCAAACAACCCAAGACTCAACAATAAGAACTTCGTTCACCCATACCTTGACCTGAACATCAGAAAGAACGTCATAAAGGTGCTGGGACAGGTGCTGGGCAGGTACAACGTCAAGGGAAAGATATCCGAGGCAGTGGATAAGGCTTACGAAGCCCTTGAAAAGTATCATAACTCAGTTACGCGCAAGGCACTGGAGATAATAGATCAGGCAAGAGCCGAGGGACGCAAGATAATCGTCATCGCAGGCAGACCTTACCATATCGACAAGGAGATAAACCACGGCATACACAAGCTGGTATCAAGTCTCGGTATGGCTGTGATAACCGAGGACAGCGTTGCAGGTCTTGCAAGTACACCGAAGCTTGGGGTACTCAATCAGTGGACTTATCATTCGAGACTTTACCGTGCAGCCAAGTACGTTACCACACAGCCCGATATGCAGCTCATACAGCTGGTATCATTCGGCTGCGGAATTGACGCGGTTACAGGCGATGAGGTGAGACATATCCTCGAAAGCCGCGGTAAGCTCTATACACAGCTTAAAATAGACGAGATAAACAATCTCGGTGCGGCAAGGATAAGACTGAGAAGCCTTGTTGCCGCTATGGAGCAGGCAGAGCAGAAGCCTGCCAAAAAGCCCGAGGCACAGCCTGTAGCATAAGCTTAGGCTATGAAGATGATATATGGAGGTTTTTATGCCTGAATATGCAAGATTTACCGAGGATATGATAAAAACTCACACTATCCTCGTTCCCGATATGCTGCCCATACACTTCAAGATGCTCATTGCTATCTTTGAAGCAAAGGGCTATAAGCTGGAGCTGCTGAGGAACGACTCCCGTTCAGTTGTCGATGAGGGACTGAAAAACGTCCACAATGACGCCTGCTATCCTGCTCTCCTCGTTATAGGACAGTTCATGGACGCGCTGAAAAGCGGCAGGTACGATCCCGACAAGACAGCTCTCCTCATCACTCAGACAGGCGGCGGCTGCCGTGCATCGAACTATATCCACCTGCTGAGAAAGGCAGTTGCAAAGAACTATCCTCAGATACCCGTTGTATCACTTAATTTCAGCGGACTTGAAAAGGACAGCGCATTCAGGATAACCGCGCCTATGTTCATGCAGATGCTTTATGCAGTCCTTTACGGCGACCTGCTCATGACCTGCTATAACAAGTGCAGAGCCTATGAGATAAACAAGGGCGAGTCCAAGAAGATGCTGGATAAATGGCACAGGAGACTCTGCAATATCTTCCGCAAGGGCAGTAAGATGTTCCTGAAAACAAAGAAGATATACAGGGATATACTCGATGATTTCGCATCAATACAGCTCAGCGGCGAGAAAAAGATAAGAGTTGGCATAGTCGGCGAGATATACGTAAAATATTCGCCCCTTGCCAACAACCACCTTGAGGACTTCCTCATATCCGAGGGCTGCGAGCCTGTAGTTCCGTCACTTCTGGAATTCGTCATGTACTGCGCTGTTGCAAACTTCAACAATGCAAAGATATACGACCACCCCACAAAGAGCTCGGTTTTCAATAAGATAGGCTATAAGCTCATCTACGCAAAGCAGAAGGAGCTCATAAACGTTATGAAGGAGCAGGGCAGCTTTGAGCCTCTCCACGATTTCGAGCACCTGAGAAGGCTTGCCGACAAGTACATAAATCAGGGCGTAGTCATGGGCGAGGGCTGGCTCATTCCTGCGGAAATGGCTGCACTTGCAAAGTCGGGCGTTGAGAATATCATCTGCACTCAGCCCTTCGGCTGTCTGCCAAACCATATCGTTGCAAAGGGTATGTCAAGAGCTATCAAGGAGGACAACCCAAATGCAAATATCGTAGCCATAGACTATGATCCGGGAGCTACAAGAGTAAATCAGGAAAACAGAATAAAACTCATGCTTGCAAATGCCCGCCTTTGAGACTGAGCAAGGAGCTGTAACATGATAAAAACACGAAACGGCGATATTATCGTCACCAATGAAAAACAGAACAAGCTGCTGAAAAAGCTTTACGGCTGCTCACTTGGACGAGTTGCGCTGAAAACTCTCACCGCTCCCTGCGTATCCAAAGCGGCAGGAGCGTTCATGGACTCAAGAGCTTCAAAGCTTCTCATAAAGCCATTCATCAAAAGAAGCGGCATTGATACCTCACAGTATGTGATGTGTGATTTCCGCTCGTATAACGACTTCTTCACCCGTCTTGTAAAGCCCGATAAGCGTCCTGTGGACTATATTCCCAAGCATCTTATAAGCCCCTGCGACTCAAAGCTTACGGCGCATAAGATATCGAAGAACAGCATATTCCGCATAAAGGGTTCGCGCTACAGAGTAAGCGACCTTTTGCAGAACGACTTCCTCGCAAAGCGTTTCTGCGGCGGATACTGCCTTATATTCCGTCTCGAAGTGGACGATTACCACCGCTACTGCTATATCGACAATGGCACAAAGACCGATAATACCTTTATCGCAGGCGAGCTTCACACCGTAAACCCCATAGCTCTCGAACGCTACAACATCTACAAGCGCAACTGCCGCGAGTACACAGTGCTCCATACCGAGAATTTCGGCGATGTTGTGCAGATAGAGGTGGGAGCTATGATGGTGGGACGCATAGTCAACAACCACGGAGAAGCAAGCTTCGTCAGAGGCGAGGAAAAGGGCAGATTTGAGTTCGGCGGCTCTACTATAGTAATGCTCTTCGGCAGGGACAGTATCAGCGTTGACCATGATATACTGTGCAATTCCGCCGAGGGTATAGAGACTGTGGTAAAGCTTGGAGAAAAAATAGGAAAGGCAGGAGAATGACATGAAGAGATTACCGTTACTGCTTCTTGCAGGCGCGATGCTTTTTTCTCTGACAAGCTGTCTTGAGGACGAAAACAAGCCCGATATCCCTTTCGAGGTAGCACCAACTGTCGAGCCTCATACCGCTCCTGCGGGAACATTCGACGTTGATGCCGTAAGAAGTATGATAAACATTAAGGGACAGCATTTTGACCTGCCCCTGCCTATAGTCAAGCTTGGCAAGGACTGGGAGTTCAAATACTACGACAGGAAGGACTACGGACTCAAAGAGGGAAGCGGCTATGCTACACTATATTATAATGGTGTGGAAATGGGCACGGTATCTCTCGAAAACTGCTATACGGGCAGGGAGAAGGACAGCGTTATGTACAGTATCGCCATAAAGACCAGCGACTGCGATATATACGGCATAACTCCACAGATATCAACTATAGCCGATGTCGAGTACCTTGTAGGTCAGCCTGAGTCTGAGGACATGGTAGAAAAGCCGTATACCCATATATACCACTACGGTATCACCCTCGGCGAGGACGCTCACGGCATTGCCCGCGGTCATAATATCGCGGTATCCTTTGACGAGCAGGGCATAGTGGATTTCGTAAGCATTACCTATTCCGACCTTACTCAGCAGACACAGCAATAAAATTATTTCATTTACCCCTTGACAAAGTATGTGATATGTAGTATAATGTGTAAAGTGATTTTGTATTACACCTAAGAGAGGTGCGGCAAAAATGGCTAAGGAACTTAAATTTGTAATGCTTCTTGACTGTTACGGCGACCTGCTCACAGAGCACCAGCGCAGTATCATGGAGCTTTATTACTGCGAGGACCTTTCCCTTGCGGAGATAGGTCAGCCCCTTGATATTACGAGACAGGCTGTGCGCAGTATCATAAAACGCACCGAGGATATACTCCTCAACTATGAGGAAAAGCTTGGTTTTGCCGAAAGGCTCGGCAAAATGCGTGAATGCTTCGGACGCATACAGTCCGCCGCAGAGCATATCACAGACGAAGATGCAAGAAATACCATACTCTCCGAGACCGCAAAGGTAACGGAGCTGTTATAAATATACTAAGACAGAAGGAGGCTCGACATGGCATTCGAGGGACTTTCAGAAAAACTGAATACCGTCTTTAAAAAGCTCAAATCAAGAGGAAAGCTCAGCGAGTCTGATGTTAAAGAGGCTATGCGTGAGGTGCGTCTTGCACTTCTCGAAGCTGATGTCAGCTACAAGGTCGTTAAGGACTTTGTAAAGAGCGTTACAGAACGTGCTGTCGGAGAAGAAGTGCTGTCAAGCCTTACTCCTGCACAGCAGGTAATAAAGATAGTTAACGAAGAGCTGGTATCCCTTATGGGCAACAGCAATTCACGTATAAATATGGCATCAAAGCCGCCTACGGTCATCATGATGTGCGGACTTCAGGGTTCGGGTAAAACTACCCACGCCGCCAAGCTGGCTAAGCTTTTAAAGAAAGAGGGACACCGTCCGCTTCTGGCTGCCTGCGATATCTACCGTCCTGCCGCTATCAATCAGTTACAGGTAGTCGGCGCAAAGGCTGATGTCAAGGTATTTGAAATGGGACAGACTGATCCCGTTGTTATCGCTAAGAAGGCACTTGCCTATGCTAAGGACTACGGTCACGATATCCTTATCATAGATACAGCAGGTCGTCTCCATATAGATGAAGCTCTCATGGAAGAGCTTGTAAATATCAAGAGCGAAACTCAGCCCGATGAGATCATGCTGGTAGTTGACGCTATGACAGGTCAGGACGCTGTAAACGTTGCCAAGGCTTTCGATGATGCTGTTGGTATCACAGGTGTTCTCATGTCAAAGCTTGACTCTGATACAAGAGGCGGTGCGGCACTGTCTGTACTCTCTGTAACAGGTAAGCCGATCAAGTTCGTTGGTATGGGCGAAAAGCTTGACGATTTCGAGCAGTTCCACCCTGAGCGTATGGCTTCGAGAATACTGGGCATGGGCGATGTTCTTACCCTTATCGAAAAGGCTGAGAACGTTATGTCCCAGAAGGACGCTGAAAAGCTCACCAAGAAGTTCAAGGAGAACAAGTTCGATATGGACGATCTTCTCGACCAGATGAAGTCTATCAAGCGTATGGGCTCAATGAAGTCTATACTGGGTATGCTCCCGGGCGTCGGCGACAAGATCAAGGAAGCCGATATCGACGAGAGCCAGCTTGGCAGGATCGAGGCTATGATAACCTCAATGACCAAGGCTGAAAGAGCTAAGCCTTCTATCATAAACCCGTCACGCAAAAAGCGTATCGCAAAGGGCTCGGGTACAAAGGTCGAGGACGTAAACAGACTTCTCAAGCAGTTTGACCAGATGCAGTCCATTATGAAGCAGTTTACAGGCAAAAACGGCAAGATGTCACTGCGTAAGGCAAGAAAGAACCTTGCAGGCATGAACTTCGACAAGTATACAGGCAAGGGCGGCGGAAATCTGCCTTTCTAAAGCTTTCAATGCGGTCTCCCGCCGCTTGAATATATCATTATCAATCATACGGAGGTGAATTCAAATGGCAGTAAAGATCAGACTCAGAAGAATGGGTGCTAAGAAGGCTCCTTTCTATCGTGTAGTAGTTGCTGATTCAAGATACCCAAGAGACGGTCGTTTCATCGAAGAGATCGGTTTCTATGATCCTACAAAGGAGCCATCAGTTGTTAATATCGACGCTGATAAGGCTAAGAGCTGGATCGCTAATGGTGCTCAGCCTACTGATACAGTAAAGGAACTCCTCAAGAAAGAGGGCGTTCTTTGATCTAAAGCTTAATGGAAGAGGAGAGGCGTAAGGTCTCTGCCTCTGTCCCAGAGCTTGAACGGAGGTTTTACTATGAAAGATTTACTTTATGCTATCGCAGCAGGCCTCGTAGAAGACAAGTCCGCTATCAATATTACCGAAGATGCTCCTGATGAAGAGGGCGTTATCGTATTCCACCTTAACGTTGCTCCTGATGATATGGGCAGAGTTATCGGTAAGCAGGGCAGGATCGCAAAGGCACTCCGTACAATAATGCGCGCTGGCGCAGCTAAAAAGGACCAGAAGGTCTCTGTTACGATCGAATAAGTATGATAAGCTCCCCATTCGGGAGCTTTTTTGTTTTATACGCGGGGATATTGACAAAAAAGGCAATTTTTGATAGAATAAAATCATCATATATCAAGGGGGTATCGCTATGAGATGTAAATACTGTAATTACGAGAATAAACCCGGGGACAAGTACTGCGAGAACTGCGGCGCGAGCCTCGAAAACAATACGGGAATGAACGATATATCTTCTGTTCCTGTGCCGCCGCCTGCAAATCAGGGAGCAAATGCTCAGTCAACAGGCGCTAATAACGCTCCGCAGGCAGGAAACGGCTCTCAGGGCTATAACGGACAGCCTAACCCGTACGGACAGCCAAACGGTTATCAGGGCTATAACGGACAGCCTAACCCGTACGGTCAGCCAAACGGTTATCAGGGCTATAACGGACAGCCTAACCCGTACGGTCAGCCGAACGGCTATCAGGGTTATAATGGTCAGCCTAATCCGTACGGACAGCCAAACCCATATGGACAGCCTAATATGTACGGTCAGCCGCCTTTCGGCTATGATCCCATGTACTTCAATACTACTGACGAAAGTCCGAAGTATGTTGAATTCGGTGAAGCGGTATCGCTGTTTTTCAAGAACTACTTAAACTTCAAAGGACGCTCGACCCGAAGTGAATTCTGGTATGCTTTCCTGTTTACCTTCCTTGTGTGGCTTGGAGTAGTCTTTATGAGTATTTTTATGAGTAGGACTGCTTCAAATATTTTAACTTATGCTGTTGATGCGGCACTGTTTGTGCCTAATCTTGCCATTGAAGTAAGGAGACTGCATGATGCAGGGAAATCAGGCTGGTGGGTAGTAGGTTCTATACTGGCAACGCTGCTTATGGTTTATTCAACCATAGCAGGGCTTGTTGCAGGCTTAGGCGGCAATATTGAAGCTGGCAACGCGCTTATCGGACTTGGCTATCTGATAGCATTTCCTATATGCATCGTGCTTATCATATTCTGGTGCAGACCGAGCGTGGGCGCAAATAAATGGGGACTCCCTCCAAGACCTACAGGCTTCCGCAGGTGATTTAGCCCTTAGCCGTTAGCCTTTAGCCGCCCGTGCCTTACGGTGCAAATAACAAGATACCATGTGTAGGGGAGCCCGCCCACGGGCTCCCGTTACTTTACATTATATGTAAACCAAAGAAGCTCCGCAAATGCGGAGCTTCTTTTTGTATATTCGGTTTATTCTGCTGCGGACTGAACTGAGAATTTCTCCCCGTCCTTGACGGTGATATAGTAGAAATTATCCGAGTTTTCTGCAATGTAGACAAGGTCGCTGCCCTGTATTTTCAGGTAATTGACTTTTTTTGAAATACCCTCTGTCATTATAACAGTATCATCTGTTACTTTCCATGTTCCTGCACCCTTGTAGCTGCTCAGAACGCCCTCATAGTATCCGTAAGTACCGTCGGCATTAAAGGTGATAGTGAAATCGCTTCCCACGCCTTCTTTTTCGTATACATAGGTCTTGTCAGCAATGACTGCTCTATACGGACTTACAGCTTTCGCATCGAGCGATGCAGTAAATTTAGTGCGTTCCACCTGAGCTATATAAATTTTGCCAAGCTCAACACGCCTGTCGCCGTCAATAGCCTCTACAAGTACCTCGATATCCAAGCGTTCGGGACTGAAATTAAACTCGTAATCATAGGACATATATTTTTCAAGAGGCTCCCATATCACCATACCGCTTTTGCCTACTTCACAGGTCTTTCCGAGGATTTTATATTTACCTGTGCTGCTGTCGGTATTTTCAACAACAAAACCGCCTTCGGCAGCTGTCAGAGCTATGGGGTAGTCCTTAGAGTCGAATTCAAGGGATATGCCTATACCCTGATAGGCTTTGTTTTTTAAATAATCGTTGTCTATAGTTACGATATCGCTGAGCTTCGGAAACGGCTGACTGCTTGCGGAAGTATTAGGCTTTTGCAGAGTAACAAAGACTGCGCTCTCACTGCTGTTGGGATTTTTGCTGACAACGAGAGTGCCCAGATCAACGCTCTTGCCGCTGTCGTCACCTGTTACCTTTATCTTTGCTTCATAGCCGATAGGGATACTTATATCATCGGGCACCCAGCTTACAGAGCCGCTTTTGCCTACCTCGTAAGTCGAACCTACTTCGTTAACTGTGCCTATGCCGCCGCTTTTATAGGTGAATGTCTTGAAAGTACCCTTGTCAGCAGTCAGAGTTATCGGGTATTTTTCGGACTTAAACTCAAACCACACGCCTATTCCGTCAAGGGAGCTGAGTACAGGGGAGTAGCTGCTCGCCATTGGCTCATAAGGCTTCAATTCGACGTATTCGCTTCCCTTTTGAGGTATGACAGTGCTTAATTTGATAACGGGAGCTTCGTTCTCTGTGATACCGAGGAGCTTCTTCTGTATAGCCAATGCATCATTGACAGTCAGACCGTCACCGTTCATATCGGCGTTGAGCTTGCCCAATGCAGTGATACCTTGGTATTCCTCTGCTTTTTCGCCGTATCTATCAGGATTTGCAAGAGCCTGCATAATGAATACAACATCTGCCATATCCACCTGTCCATCGCAGTTAGAATCGCCTTTTATCAATCCTGCATCTTCCGAAACTACTTTAACATCATGTACTCCGCCGAATTGTCCGGGATATGTGTCAAGAGTTTCGGTATAACCAAATGTAAGCTTCATTCCCAGAACAGGATCAATATCACTGTCTATATCTTTTTTATACAGGAACATCAGATCCCTAAAAAAACGCGAACCATCAACACTTACTATTACATAAGTGTCGTATATATACTGAACCGTGAATGTTCTCAGATTTGTGTTTTCATTTGTCTCGCCTGTATCATTTCCGGAGTCTGTTGTTCCGCCGTAAGCAGTATTCGTGTTCAGATTAAAACCGTCCAGATACGGATCTAACTGGAGATAATTCAGTGCAGTGGTTATCTTTTTTATCTGAGTTTCCTCGTCGCTGTACATAGAAACAAAGTTATAATGGAAATATCTCCTGTAAACATATTCGCCCTTTTCGTTTTTCTCAGTGCGTATCTCAGCGTGTGAAAATAATAAAGATATCTCGTCACGGGGCAGTTTTGTAGCAAAATCAAGATAATTCGCCTGTACAGTGTTGTAGTCATCATATTTCAGCAATTCCGCAGCGCTTGAAGCTTCGTTGAGGACTTCTGTTCCGTCCTTTGTAACATAACGGGCATCGGGTTTAAGGATCACCGTAAAGGTATTGTCTTTGAGCGCAGCAGCAACTTCTTCTTTAGTCCATACGCCGTAGCCCTTATCCTCAGTAAGTCCCTTTTTGGCAAACAGAGCCTTCAGCTCGTTCTTTGTCATAGAGCCTATCTCATTGAAGTAATACTGCTTGCTTTCCAGAAAAGCTTTAACATCGTCTGTCCGTATGTCTATCTCTTCACACCCATTTATCTGGTCATTGCGGTAAAGAGTTATTTTTTCGGGAGATTTCCCCTTGCTTTCACCCATTACACGAAGAGTGTAACCGTCCTCAAGCTCAAACCTCCACTCAGTATAACCGTGACCTGACTCCTGACCGCTGTATATCATGAAATCCGACCAGTCAAGGGCATTGCCTTTCTTGGAAAGAGTGATAACATCGTCAAGTGTCATTTTCGTTTCGGCTGTATCGAGCTCGGAAGCATGGTAAAAATCCGAAGCCCATGCCATAAACTCGTCAATATCGTCCTTGCGTATATCAATGCGGTTCTCATAGCCGTCTTTGTACAGCTCCACAACAGCAGGTTCTTCGGGGGGATTACCCTCAACAAGCAGGAAAAATCCGCCGCCGAGGTCGTAATTGCAGACATGAGTATACATACCTATGCCGTGCCAGTCGCCTGCATACGGCTCAAAATCCGACCATGTTATCTTATCGCCCTTTTTGGAAAGCGGTATAACCTCTGACAGAGTGAGCTGCTTGGTGCCTTTAGATATAGTCAGACCGTTAAGCTCGCTGCTGTCAGCTTTTTTAGCGCAGTAAGCAAAAACTCCTTCACCGTTAATGTACTTCTTTAACAGCACATCACCGATGACAGTAGGCTTCATCATATAGTGCTTATTATCGCTCTCGGAAACATACTCTATCTTGAAAGCACCTGTGCTCCTGTCATCGAGGACTGTATAGGGAAGTCGCAGACTGCCGCTCAATATCGCTTCATCGGTCAGTGTGACAGCGGAGTCCTCAGAGCCGTAAAAAGTGACAGGTATGTACTTGTCATCTGTGACCTTGCAGCCGTCGCAAATCTCATGCCATACGATGCCCTTGCTATCCTTTCCGCAGGTAAGGCTGCCCTGTATAAAGAACGTAACAGAGCCTTTGTCAGCCTTTACGGTCATGGTCTTTTCGAGGACGGCTTCATCAAGCAGAACTATGATATCCTTGTCTCCTGCATCAATGGTAAGGTCTTTGCCGAGACTTTTTACAGTGCAGCTGCTGCTCACCGTATCGGAAGTATAGTTTTTGTCGATAATAAGCTTTGCAGTATCAGCTTCGGCAGTCGCGCTTATATCGCCGAGTTTAGAATAATAATCAACGTAAACGCCGTCAGACTGCTCACCCGAGATAAGGCTGCTGCCTGCTTCCTGAAGTCCCTTCAAGCCTTTGACCGAGTTTTCGGCAGTTGCATTATAAGGCACAGCACTTGCAAAGCACATCGCCGCAGTCAGAAACGCCAGTATTTTCCTTTTCATAATATCAGCTCCTCTGCATAAAAAATATCCGTTTATAATAAGTCGTATTTTTTCTGTTTTTGTCTCACTAAAACTGTCAAAAAGTCTATTTACGCTGTTTTCACCTTTATAATAGCATATAAGCAGCTTGAAATCAATACTGTGTCGAATATTTTTGTACGCAAAATGCTTCATTTTCCAAAATCATATATACTAAAATATTTTAATTTCAGAAAATAAAGTTTGTGAAATATTAGCCTTGAATTATGGGCGAAAAATGTGTATCATATAACATATAACGTTTTAAGTGTATCAAAAAGAAAGAGGTAACAATATGAAAAAGAAAATCATCATGTGTATCATAGCTTCCGCAATGATATGCGGCACATTTGCTTCGTGCGGCAAGGACAAGCCTTCCGACAGCAAATCAGATACAAAGACCACAACAGCTGCCACAACTACTGTAACAGAGGCTGCTGAGACAGAAACTACAGCTGCCGAGACTACAGAGGCTGTTACAACAACAGAAGCAGCCGAGACTACTACAGCTGCAAACAATAACGACAATGATGCTGCACAGGAGCATCTCACAGACGCTTCTGCTATCCTCAATAACCTTAATGATATCGACCGCATATTAGGCGGCAGTGTTGATACAGACGCAGATGACAAAAAAGAAGAGGGCACTATAGCTTACGAAAAAGTGACCGAAAGCCGTTTCACTAAAGTCGATGACGTAAAGAAGTATGTTACCGATAATATCTGCGGCACACTCCTTGACAGATACAGCAGCCTTTATGAGGGCAATGCTCCTTACTTCAAGGATTACGACGGCACACTTTACTTCAACAGTGTTCCGAGAGGCGGCGGCTTCTCATTCACAGATGAGCCTGTTATCACAGACGTAACAGATGAGACATTTACAATAACCGTAAAGTTTGACAATTTCGGCGGCGACTCCGAGTTAGTTGTCAAGGCTGTCAAGGATAACGGACTCTGGAAAGCAAGTTCTTTCACTGTTGACGGCGGCGCAGAAAATGCAAGATAATAAGCGAAAAGCTGAGAGTCGTATCAATCCATAATTGCAGCCGTTAGTGCTAAGAACTAAGAATTAAGAGCTAAATAGGGGCGGTGTTCCGACGACCGTGTACACGTAACCGTTATTTATGCCGTCCTCTACAGATTAAGGGCTGAGTGAAAGCGTCTTTTCCACAGCTAAATATACTAAAATAATAACATTTCGGCAAAATGTTCGTTGAAATTTACTCTTGAAAAATGGCTGAAAAATAGGTATCATAGTATTACTTAAAGGAAAACCATAATACTTACCGTTAAAAAGAGGGAATCCAACATGAAAAAACACATTCTTACCGTAGTGCTTATTTCAGGATTGGTATGCAGTTCGTTAGCGTCATGCACTCTCGAAACATATGAAAGCACGACTCCGCGCTCTGCAAACTGGTCTGTCTCAACCCCTACAAACGCACCAAACAACAATGTTCAATCAGTTGATACACCGCAGGCTGCTGTCGATAATAATGTTCAGCAGGTACAGCAGCAACAACAGTCTGCTCCTGCACAGCAGCAGACTCCGCAGGCAGAACAGCCACAGGCACAACAGCAGCAGGAAGCCCCTGCTCAGACACAGCAGGTCAATACTGCACAGCCGCCAAAAGCCGATCCGCCCGAGGTAACAGCTTCACCTGCACAGCAGGCTGCCGCTGCAAATAATTACTCGGAATACGTTCCCGTAGCAAAGAATATAATGCAGTCGCTTGACAGACTCGACAATATCGCAGGCGGATTTTATGTATCTTTAGATCCGAATACTTCGATACAGGACGGCGGTCAGACTTACAGCAAGGTCATTGACAACCGCTTTTCAACTGTCAACGATGTTATAAATTACGTTAATACCATTATCTGCGGCGATCTTATCTATAAATACAGCGGTCTCTACTCAGGGGATTCGCCTACGTTCAAGGAGTTCGGCGGCGAGCTGTACTATCTTAACGAATCAAGGAACTGCGGCTTCGGATATCAGGGTGATCCAACTATAACAAGCGTATCAGGTGGCTCGTTTTCGTTCACTGTGCCTATAGCAACAGGCAGCGGAGTAAAGACATTCTCCGTTAATGCTGTCAACGACGGCGGCACATGGAAAGCCTGCTCATACAGTTACACGTAAAATTAAACACGTATAACTAAGCCCCGAGGTATTGCCTCGGGGCTTCTGTAATATAATGAGACGTCGAGCTTGTATTGTCGGACTCGGGCTGATGTAGGTATCAGCACCTGCTATGTACTAACCACTAACCACTTGCGGAACGCCGAGGGCGGCGTTCCCTACAATCCTACTCACTGATACCCGAGAGCGCGTCTGTTACTTCGCGGTACATATACAGCGAGCCCAGCACTATAAGTGGCACATCATGCTCCTTTGCATAGCTGTAAGCGGCTCTGACTCCCTCCGCAAGTACTGCGAAAGGCTCTGTGCGGAGTCCCTTTGCATTAAGAGCGTCCGCAAGCTTCTGACTGTCGAGGGAACGGGGATTTGCAGGCTTTACCGCAAAGGCAGTCTCTGCAAGCTCGCCCAGCATATCCGCATACAGTCCGTACTCCTTATCAGCCATGACACCGATGAGCAATGCCACCTGTTTATCGCTGAAATATCGGCGTATACTGTCCGCAGCACAGCGTATACCGTCAGGGTTATGAGCACCGTCATAGATGATGAGCGGCTCTTTGCTAAGCACCTCAAAGCGTCCGTGCCACTTCACATCTGCAAGTCCTCTGCGGACTGCCTCACAGGAAATTTTAAGTCCCTCATGTCTGAGTATCTCAACACAGCTTATAACATTGACTGCATTTTCAAGCTGATATGTGCCGAGAAGGGGGATATGAAGCTTTTCACCATTATATATGAAGTCCGCACCGTTGATGCCAAAACAGCTTTCAGACCATTCAAATCTTGAATAATCGGGCAAGAAAAGCTCCGAGCCGTTTTTCTCAGCAGCATCGGCAATTATCTCGTAGGCTTCCTCGCTGTCGCCGCCGAAATAAACAGGTCTGCCCTTTTTGATGATGCCCGACTTGTGGGAAGCTATCTCCGCGATAGTATCTCCGAGGAACGCGCTGTGATCCTTCTGCACATTGGTTATCACCGACAGTACGGGAGCTTTTATGACGTTGGTGGAGTCAAGGTCACCGCCCATTCCGCACTCAACTACGGCTATATCGCAGCCTTTACGCACAAAAAGCTCGAATGCCGCAGCCGTAAGGACTTCAAATTCCGTGGGCTTCTCGTCCATGCTCTCGCATATGGGAACGATATCGCCGATAATATCCGCAAATTCCTGATTTGATATCTCACAGCCGTCAATGCGGAAGCTGTCGGTTACCTTGGTTATGGCAGGGGAGGAAAATCCCCCGACTTTATAGCCTGCATTTTTCAGCACCGATGTGAGCATAGCTCCGAAAGAGCCTTTGCCGTTAGTGCCTGAGATATGGACTGTTTTCAGCTTTCCCTGGGGATCGCCCATGAGCCGCAGGAGCTCTGTGATACGCGAAAGTCCCAGTACGCTGCCCCTTTCGGCAGCCTTTTTCATATATGCAAGTGCTTCGGAATAATTCATTTTCTTCTTACCTTGTTGAGCTCTGCTGTGAAAGCCTTATTTTTCAGCATAAGATAGATGACAGCTGTCTCTATTGCTGCTGTTATAAGGTATATCGGCACACGGAACAGGAGAGTCTCAAATGGAGTGTGATAGTAAACGTAAAGACCTATGGAAGTGATCATCATAGAGCCTATAGCGTGTGCGGTAACTGTTGAAGCTGCTATTTTCGGGAGCAGAGCGTTCTTGACACCGCGAAGTGCGAAATGATAGACAAGTCCCGAGAAAACACCGATACAGGTCGAACCTATGGTGATTATTGGATTGATAGCATAGCCTTTCATTATGCAGCCCACAACATCTGCCACAAGTCCTACAGCTCCGCCTATGACAGGTCCGAAGAATATGCCTGCCATTTGTATGGGGAGCCCACCAAAGCCTATGCGGATACTGTTGCCGATGTTGATAGAACCTAATTTGCCAAGAACCATGCTCATTGCCGCAAGAAGTCCTGCGATGATAAGCACCTTTGTGCTGCCGAAAAGCCTGATATCGCTCTTTACTGCTGTTCCTCTGTTGTTTGTGATCATAAAAATAACCTCCTTTTCCTCACTCATACGACAAGAAAAGAAGGTTTCGGTTCTTTTTTAGTTGTCCTATGAAGCGGGATGCAAAATGCGAACCGTAAGCCTGAGCTTTTCGTTTGACCGACAACTCCCCGTTCGGTCAACACTGGAATACCATGAGGTATAACGAACGCATTTTTACTCTTCAAATGATAATTTTGCAGTACCTTACTGCACTAACATTATACAGCGCATATCGCCGTTTGTCAATAGTTCGGGGCATGAAAAAGTGTTCTTTTAGAGTCTTTGTCAAATTGTTCTAAATACACATAGGAAGGTGGTAAAAATGAGTCAAAAAGCCGAAAATGTATAAAACCCTTGACAAAAGTCTATAATAGTGATAAATTATAGTTAGCACTCAGAGAGTTAGAGTGCTAACGAGATCGAAAGGTTGTGAGTATCGTGGACGACAGAAAGCTGAAAATACTTGCTGCTGTGGTTGACGAATATGTAAGGACAGGCGAACCCGTCGGCTCGAAATCTATCTCAAAGCTTGAAAATATAAATGTTTCTTCCGCTACTATCAGAAATGATATGGCGGCTCTCGAACAGATGGGATATCTGGAACAGCCCCATACATCGGCAGGCAGAGTTCCTACCTTCAAAGGCTATCGCCTATATATCGACGAGCTTATGACGCCTCACGACCTTCCCGATGAGGAAAAGCGGCGGCTCGATGAAATGCTCGGAGATAAGGATACTCCTGAAGAGCTTCTGGTACAGAATGCCGCAACTGCTCTTACCGAGATAACACAGTGTGCCGCAGTAGTATCAAACGCTGTACCGAGATTTTCGGTAATATCAAAGGTAGAAGTTATCCCAACGGGTAAAAGGCTGTACGTTATCCTGCTGATAACGTCCAACGGAAGCATTAAAAACAAGGCTTGCAGACTTGAATTCGACCTCAGCCATGAACAGCTTGATTTCTTTACACATTATATAGAGGAAAACCTCAGCGGTGTATCCGTAGACGAACTGTCTGAGGACGTTTTCGACAAAATGGTAGCAGCAGTGAGCGCGTACATGGTTTCGCTTTCACCGCTGGTAAAGGGTATCTGCGAACTTTCAGAGGATCTTCGTCAGGAAGAACTGACAGTCAGCGGAGGAGAAAAGCTCCTCTCCTGTGAGGACCTTGATAAAATGGAAGTCGTAAGGTTCATAGAACACAAGGACGGTCTTTCCGAGCTCCTCGAAAACGCATTCAGCGGTATACAGGTAAAGTTCGGAGCTGAAAACGACAGCCTTGCAATAGGCAATTCAAGCCTTATCGTCTCCAAGTACCGCAAGGGCGGCAAGGAGGCAGGCTCTTTAGGCATCATAGGTCCTATGAGAGTTGATTATAAAAAGATAATCCCATACGTCGAATACCTCACCCAGAAGATATCTTATCTTATGGACGGTACAGACGATGACATCATAAATGCTCCGCCAAACGGACAGGAGCTGTAGAAAGGAGAAATGACCGATGGAAAAGAATGAGAATTTCTCGGAAGAGCTTGAGGAGCAGGCAGGCGATACAGCCGAAACTCCCGATGCTGATGAAAACACAGACGCTCTTGACGAGGACGATGCAGCAAGCGAATACAACGATACAGCTACTCAGTTCTCCGACCTTGAGGACGCTCTTGCAGAGGCAAATGACAAGTATCTGAGGCTTTACGCAGAGTACGACAACTACCGCAAGCGTACAGCAAAGGAAAAGACAGAGACTTATCAGAACGCTTCCGCACAGTGTATAGAAAAGATCCTTCCCGTGCTTGACAGCTTTGAAAGATCACTGGAAGCAGAATGTTCCGATGAAAACTTCAAAAACGGCATGGCGATGATATACAATCAGATGAAGAACTTCCTTACTCAGATGAATGTAACTGAGATCGAAGCTCTCGGAGCTGAATTTGATCCCAATGTACACAACGCTATCCAGCAGCTCGACGGCACGGATTACGCAAGCAATCATGTATGCTCCGTATTCCAGAAGGGCTATATGCTCGGCGACAAGCTCGTAAGACCTGCTATGGTAGCAGTGGCTGTATAGCCAATAAATCAATTCGGAGTTCGGAATTCTGAATTCTGAATTGAATGTGTCCGCTTACGCGGATGTATCTGAAAAAATAATAATTATACATTTTTAAATTCATCGCCGTCAGGCGATACCATAATTCCGAATTCTGCATTCAGAATTACGAATTATGATTTAAAATTAGGAGGAATATATTATGTCAAAGATAATTGGTATCGACCTTGGTACAACTAACTCTTGCGTAGCTGTTATGGAAGGCGGCAACGCAGTCGTAATCCCCAACAGTGAGGGTGCAAGAACAACTCCTTCAGTCGTTGCTTTCACAAACAACGGCGAGCGTCTCGTAGGTCAGGTGGCTAAGAGACAGGCAATCACAAACCACGACAGAACAGTTTCTTCTATAAAGAGACACATGGGTTCTGATTATAAGGTAGCTATAGACGGCAAGAACTACACACCTCAGGAGATCTCAGCAATGATACTCCAGAAGCTCAAGGCTGACGCAGAGGCTTACCTGGGCGAGCCTGTAACAGAGGCTGTTATCACAGTTCCTGCTTACTTCACAGACTCACAGAGACAGGCTACAAAGGACGCAGGTCAGATCGCAGGTCTTACTGTTAAGCGTATCATCAACGAGCCTACAGCAGCTGCTCTTTCATACGGTATCGACAAGGAAGAGGAGCAGACCGTAATGGTTTACGACCTCGGCGGCGGTACATTCGATGTATCTATCATCGAAATGGGCGAAGATGTGCAGCAGGTACTTGCTACAGCAGGTAACAACCGTCTCGGCGGTGACGACTTCGATCAGCGTATCATCAACTGGATCGTTGAAGAGTTCAAAAAGACAGAGGGCATAGACCTCTCAGCTGACAAAATGGCTGCACAGAGACTCAAGGACGCAGCTGAAAAGTCAAAGATCGAGCTTTCATCTACAACAACATCAAATATCAATATCCCGTTCATCACTGTTGATGCTTCGGGTACTCCTAAGCACCTTGACCTTACACTTACACAGGCTAAGTTCAACGAGCTCACAGCTGACCTCGTTGAGGCTACAATGGGACCTGTAAGACAGGCTCTCAGCGACAGCGGACTCCAGATCTCAGAGATCAACAAGGTCCTCATGGTCGGCGGTTCTTCAAGAATACCTGCTGTACAGGAAGCTGTTAAGAAGCTCATCGGCAAGGAGCCATTCAAGGGCATCAACCCTGACGAGTGTGTTGCACTCGGTGCAGCATATCAGGGCGGCGTTCTCGGCGGCGACGTTAAGAACGGTCTCCTTCTTCTTGATGTTACACCACTTTCACTCGGTATCGAGACAGCAGGCGGCGTTTGCACAAAAATGATCGAAAGAAATACAACTATCCCTACAAAGAAGTCACAGGTATTCTCAACATATGCAGACAATCAGCCTGCTGTTGATATCAACGTACTCCAGGGTGAGCGTGAATTCGCAAGAGATAACAAGCAGCTCGGTACTTTCCGTCTCGACGGTATCGCTCCTGCACCAAGAGGAATCCCACAGATCGAAGTAACATTCGATATCGACCAGAACGGTATCGTTCACGTATCCGCTAAGGACCTCGGTACAGGCAAGGAGCAGAACATCACTATCACTTCTTCAACAAATATGTCCAAGGACGACATCGACAGGGCTGTTAAGGAAGCTGAGCAGTATGCTGCTGAGGACAAGAAGCGCCGTGAAGCTGTTGACAACAAGAACGAGGCAGAGAACCTTGTATTCCAGTGCGAGAAGGCTCTCACAGACTTCGGCGATAAGGTATCAGCTGACGAAAAGGCTAATATCGAAGCAAAGTGTACAGCTCTCAAGTCTGCTATCGAAGCAAACAACGATTCTGAGATAAAGACTCTCAAGGAAGATCTCCAGAAGGCATTCTATGATCTTTCTGCAAAGGTTTACCAGCAGGCAGCTCCTAACGGTGCAGCAGGCGCACAGGGCATAGATCCTTCACAGTTCGCTAACATGGGCGGTGCAGCAGGTGCAGGTGCTCAGGGCGGAAATGATGACGGCGTAGTTGACGCTGACTTCACAGAGGTTTGATGAACTGAAATATAACACCATAAAAAGGGCGGCTTAAACTCCGCCCTATAGGTGTATTTACAGGCGCAGTAAAAAATTAGTGTTTACTGTTAACTTTTGTAGGGGCTGGCGTCCCCGACAGCCCGTTTTTGTATTCTATAGTTTTTCAAGCGGGACGTCGAGGACGCCGTCCCCTACAAAATCTTTCCGCTGTATAACGGAAGAATGGAGTTATCTATGGCTGAAAAAAGAGATTATTATGAAGTCCTCGGTATCCAGAAGGGTGCTTCTGAGGACGAGATAAAAAAAGCCTTCCGTAAAAAGGCAAGAGAAAACCACCCCGACCTTCACCCCGACGATCCTTCCTACGTTGAGAAGTTCCAGGAGATAAACGAAGCTAACGAGGTGCTTTCAGATCCTGAAAAACGTGCTCGCTATGACCAGTTTGGTCACGCAGGCGTTGATCCGAGCTACGGTGGCGGTGCAGGCGGTATGGACGGCTTCGGCGGATTTGCCGATATGGACGATATCCTCGGAAGTATCTTCGGCGGTTTTGGTTTCGGCGGCGGTACAAAGCGTTCAAACGTCAATGCTCCGAGACGTGGTGCGGATATACAGGAAGCTGTTTCCATAAGCTTTATGGAAGCCTGCTCAGGCAAGAAGATAGACCTGAAAATAAATCGTATGTCTGTATGTGATAACTGTAAGGGCACAGGTGCAGAAGCAGGTTCAACACCCGATATCTGTCCCGACTGTCAGGGCAGAGGCTCTATCAAGGCAACTCAGCGTACTCCCTTCGGTGCTATATCATCTACAAAGCCATGTCCTCACTGTGGCGGAAAGGGCAAGATAATCAAAAATCCATGTTCAAAGTGCCGCGGCGTGGGCAGAGTAAGAGTGCAGAAAACAGTTACTGTTGATGTACCCGCAGGTATCGACGACGGACAGACACTGCGCGTAAGCGGACAGGGCGACTGCGGTATCAACGGAGGTCCTAACGGTGATCTTCTCGTTGGCATCAACGTAAAGTCACACCCTATCTTCAAGCGTGAGGGCTACGACATATACTGCGATATCCCTGTTACTTATACAGAAGCCGTTCTCGGTGCTGAAATAACCGTACCAACTATTGACGGCGATGTAAAATACAATATCAGCGAGGGAACTCAGACAGGCACTGTATTCCGACTTAAAGGCAAGGGCGTTACACGTCTCCACCGTACAGAGCGCGGAAACCAGTACGTAAAGATATATGTTGAAGTTCCGAAGAATCTCACCAAGAAGCAGAAAGACCTGCTGAAAGAGTTTGAGAATTCAATGACAGAAAAGAACTATGCAAAGCGTCAGAGCTTCTTTGATAAGCTCCGCTCAAAACTTGATTTCTGATAAACAATACAGACCTGTTGTGCTATATATGGTACGCATAAAGAAAGTTATAGTTATTACTCGGGGAAAACCTTTCTGAGGAAAGGTTCTTCCCCGAACCCCTTTCCAAAGACTTTTAGCTGATTTTTTCTATAATAAAGCCCATTTGAAGCAAATACAAAAGGGCATATCTGCTTGTGGGCTTTATTATAGAAAAAATGAAATAACGGTCATGAAAGAAGTTTGAGAAAAAACTTTTTCAAAAGGGCTTCCTCAATAATAGTTATAAAACTTCTGTATGTGCAGCACATTTAAACAGCAGGTCTGTTTTTATACCGAAAGGAGGCTGCCTTATGTTTGAACAGGACTATATCATGCGGCAGATAAAGGAAATGACCGCTATAATAGCAAAAATAATGTTCGGAGTAAATGACAGGAAATCGTTCTATATGCTGCAGGAGGCCGAGAGGCAGAAGGTCTACTCACTTGTAACGCAGGTGAAAAACGGCGAACCGAAAGAAGCTGTCCTGGAGCTTGACAGGCTCACCGACAACAACACAAAGGAAAATATGATGATAGGTCTTGAATTCTACGCTCAGCTCAGCGATATGGACGAGGAATACTTCATCAAAAGCGGCTACAGCTTCGGCAATTTGAGAGATGATTTCGAGAACTTTACAAAAAAATTCGGTATGGATCAGATGACCGAGCTTTACTTCGGAAAAGATGACGATAACGAATAAAAAAGTTTACACCGTAAGGTAGGAACGCCGAGGGTGACTCCCTCAGTTCTCTGCTTACTGGCGGACTGCCAAAGGCAGCCCCTACAGCGCAGAGCCTGCGCCCCATAACTACGTTGTTGCTCGTAAACTCGCTCACTCTTAACAAAATCGTTGATCGTACATCGCTTACGGTACTATTAATTACGTATTACGAATTATGCATTACGCATTAAAAAAGGACTGCCGAAGCAGTCCTTTTTATTATCAGCCCTCGATCTTAGGAAGATTTGCAAGTGACTTTGCAATTTCCTCGTCTGTCGGGATATAGTCGCTCATAGTACCGTCATTGAATGCACCGTAAGCGTACATATCAAAGTAGCCTGTACCTGTAAGACCAAAGAGGATAGTCTTTTCTTCGCCTGTCTCCTTGCACTTGAGTGCTTCGTCGATAGCAGCGCGGATAGCGTGGCTGCTCTCAGGAGCAGGGAGGATACCCTCAACTCTTGCGAACATCTCAGCAGCCTCGAATACAGCTGTCTGCTCAACAGATGTAGCTTCCATGAGACCCTGATCGTAAAGCTCAGAGAGTATAGAGCTCATACCGTGGTAACGGAGTCCGCCTGCGTGGTTAGGTGAAGGCATGAAGCCGCTGCCGAGAGTATACATCTTCTGGAGTGGGCAAACCTTACCTGTATCGCAGAAGTCGTAAGCGTAAGAACCTCTTGTAAGGCTCGGGCATGATGCAGGCTCTACTGCGATGAAGCGGTAATCAGCTTCGCCGCGGAGCTTTTCGCCCATGAAAGGTGAGATAAGTCCGCCCAGGTTTGAACCGCCGCCTGCACAGCCGATGATGATATCAGGCTTGATGTTGTACTTTTTCATAGCAGCCTTTGCTTCAAGACCGATGATAGACTGGTGGAGGAGTACCTGTGCAAGAACGCTTCCGAGAACGTAGCGGTAGCCTTCCTTTGATGTAGCAGCTTCAACAGCCTCTGAGATAGCGCAGCCGAGGCTTCCGTTAGTGCCCGGGAATTCTTCGAGTATCTTTCTTCCTACCTCTGTAGTATTTGAAGGTGAAGGAGTTACATTTGCACCGTAGGTACGCATAACCTCGCGGCGGAAAGGCTTCTGCTCGTAGCTTACCTTTACCATGTATACGTTACAGTCAAGGTTGAAGTATGAGCAAGCCATTGAAAGAGCTGTACCCCACTGACCTGCACCTGTTTCTGTAGTTACGCCCTTGAGACCCTGCTTCTTAGCGTAGTAAGCCTGAGCGATAGCGGAGTTGAGCTTGTGGCTTCCGCTGGTGTTGTTGCCCTCGAACTTGTAGTAGATCTTAGCAGGTGTGCCGAGCTTCTTTTCGAGGAAGTAAGCTCTTACGAGAGGAGATGGACGGAACATTCTGTAGAAGTCCTGTATCTCCTGTGGAATGTCGATATAAGGTGTAGTCTCATCGAGCTCCTGCTTTACAAGCTCGTCACAGAATACGTGGCTGAGTTCCTCAGCTGTACAAGGCTTGCCTGTACCCGGGTTGAGGAGCGGAGCAGGCTTCTTCTTCATATCAGCGCGTACGTTGTACCACTGCTTTGGAAGCTCGTTTTCCTCAAGATAAATTTTGTAAGGGATCTTCTCATCTGACATTGACATAGCAATTCTCCTTTTCGTTTTTTCAGATTTGACGTACTATGCAGAGACTGAAATACAAAAAAGCTTCTGTCTCCGCATTTGAATAATGCGGGGACAGAAGCGGTAATTCTTCTGCGGTGCCACCCTGCTTGACGATAAACGTCCACTCAGCACGTACATGATACGCTGGTTTTGTTAACGCAGCTCCTCTGCGTCTTACCTACGCGGTACAGCAAATACTGTACTTTCAGCTTGCCCTCGGAAGTCCATTCACTCTGTATCCCTTACCTGCTTTCAGCTGCCGCAGGCTCTCTGAAAAGTTCTTACAGAACTACTCCTCTTCTTCATAGGTTTATAACACTAAATAGAATTATATCACAGCTAAAAGCTTATGTCAAGGATACTCTGAAAAATCCGTTATAAAATTGCCATAATAACGGATAACAGAGCAGATATTGTCTGCTGATAGGCGTTTTTGCCTATATTGTGTAATAAATGGACTGCCACACAGGATACGCTGAACATATGTCAAAACGTGCTCCGATATCAGCACATATCTCCCATACGGACAGCTTTAGAGTTAGCTGCGACTAATTTTTATAAAAAGGCTTTTCTTTGACGCGAAAAAATGGTATAATGAAATGTACGATCACTTTATGTCGCTTCGATACTTCGCACGGGTACGCGAGATACTCTCTTCGCTTCGTTTGATAAGGTTGAGAAGTGATGACGAATACTGGGCATAATCCTTCTGGAGAGTTGCGGTGGTAACATAAAGGGTATCGAAATTGTCTACACAGTCGTTGCCGTCAAGGGCGATACCGCTGGACGCGGCTTTGATATTAGCTTCGCTCATGGATACTATTGCGTTTGCACTGTCGTTTGCGATGACCTTGGGGATACGGAAAAGCTTCTGGTCGTTATGCGGGTTAGCGTTGTAAACGATACGGAAAAGCTTGTAGACAGAGAGCATAAGATAGGAGGAAACCTCCTTGATGAGCGTTATGCTGTTAGCCTTCTGAGCGAGGCTGAAAAGAAGACTGATAGAGTTGTTGATGATCCTTCTGTTGAAGTTGATGATCTCGGGTGAAGGCATCTTCATGCTGTTGTTTCCGTCGTCATCGGGGATATCTTCGATAGTGATAGTCTTTCCCTCAGGTTCGGGAGTTCTTCCAAGAAGATAGTCACATGATACATTGTAATAATCAGCGATCTTTACAAGGAAATTAAGTCCGCATTCACGTATGCCTTTCTCGTAGTGTGAGAGCAGAGCCTGTGATATACCAAGGTCTGTTGCAGCCTGTTTCTGGCTTATATGTCTTTCCTTACGCTGTAAAGTGATTATTCTCGCAAAATCTGAGTTCATTGAAATTCCTCCTAAATCTGATACACGCTCTAAAAGCTGTTATTAATATTATAATACAAAATGTATAATTTGTAAAGATGCAGAAGTATGAAAGAATTGTAGAAAATTTATTGCATTTTTCGTGAAATTTACTAAGAGTTAAAAAAACGGGCAGTAAATTTGTGCATAATTATCCTACCTGTATGTTTTTTATTGTACAATCTAAAAATAAAGGAGACCGCCATGAAAGGTTACAGGATAAGTATTATCCGTCACGGAATGACGGAAGCAAACGAAAAAGGTATTTACATTGGAAATACCGATATACCGCTCTCAGCCAAGGGTGCAGCCGACCTTGCGGCAAAAATGGACGAGTTCTGTTATCCAACCGTCCACAGAGTCTATTCTTCGCCGCTTAAACGCTGTACAGAGACTGCGGAGATATTGTTCCCGTATACTGAGCTGTGCACGGTAGATGACCTGAAAGAGCTGAATTTCGGAGAATTCGAGAACAAGACCATTGACGAGCTCGCAAAGCGCGAGGACTACAATAAATGGCTTCGCGGCGGCAAGGACAGCCGTCCGCCTAAGGGGGAGAGCCTTGAGGAGCTTACAGCCCGTACCTATAAGGCTCTGCACTATGTCATAACCGATATGATGGAGACAGGTCTGACCCACTGCGCTATGATAACTCACGGCGGCATCATCTCGAATATGCTCAGCTGCTTCGGTATACCGAAGTATCCGCCGTCGCAGATAACTGCTGAGGCAGGCGGCGGCTTCGATGTAATAGTTACAGCGCAGATGTGGCTCAATTCGCAGGCATTTGAGATACTGGGCTATTGCCCTTACGACAAGATACCGGACGCCGAGGATTAAGAACTAAGTGAGTAGTAAGTAGTGAGTAGTAGGGGCGGTGGATTTAATTCGAAATGCGGAATTGTAGGGGCGCATGACCTGTGCCCGCGTAACACGTATTATGTGTAGGGGCTGCCTTTGGCAGTCCGTCAATCCCGAGGATTAAGAGCTAAGATCTAAGAACTTAGTAGGGGTGGCGTTCTCAACAGCCCGAGTGGTTAGTGTATAGTGCTTAGTATGGGCGGCGTTTCGCCGCCCGTCAACCGATACAGGCAACAAGATACGATGTGTAGGGGACGGCGTCTCGACGTCCCGAATAGATGTAGATGAATAATATCGTCTGATAAGGCAATAATATCTGCAAAACTGTTTTTCGGAGGCGCAGATATGAAGGTCAGAGAGCTTATCCGCTATTCAAAGGGACTTCTTGCAGGCAGACGGGCAAGGACTATGATGATATGCATACTTCCGCTGGGGGCAGAGCTTTTCTTTCGCTCATCGGAAGCGGCTGTGTACAGCCTTATGCTGTATTTCGGGGACTATGCTCCCATAAAGCTGTTCGGCGGCGATGAGCCTTTGCAGCTTGCAGTGGCGGCAGTTACGGCTCTACTCAGGTGGGTGACGACCGCTCCCCTAATGTATGCGGCGGCAATGCGGCTCTACAGCATAACTGCCGAGAAAAACGAACTCAGGCACAAGCCGTTCTCGCGGATACTGCTGAGAAAATGCACGTTAAAGCGCAGCATATCGGCAAAGCTCTGGACCAAGACCATAGGTCTTTTTACGCTCGTTCCTGCGGTATTCTTCGGAACATCGGCGTATGCTCTCCTCAGCGGAAAGCTTTACGCAAGAGAGGCTTTCCTTGCGATAAATGCCGTATTTCTGACTTTGGTATCGCTGCTGATATGGGCATCTCTGAAGCTCAGCTTTGCGGCTGTGCCGTTTCTGCTGGTGAGATACCCAAAGCGGACTGCATTCCGCACCGTCATATATTCCGTAGGCTTCATGCGCGGAAGAAAAAGCGTACTTCTCAGGCTTATAGCGGTATATCTGCCCCAGATGATGACTATAGCGGGACTTCCTTACGGACTCACAAAGCTGATGAACGCTTTTTCACTGAGTATAGATATTTTTATCAAGGAGGACGAATACCTTGAAGCAAATAGAGCTGATAGCGGACGTGGAAAGACCAACAACGCTGGAAAACTTCCTCGTAGGAAAAAAAGGTGTTTCAAAGCGTCTGCTGACAAAGCTTAAACGTCAGGAGGGCGGCATAACACGGGACGGTGTTACCATTAGGAGCATTGATACGGTCTCGGCAGGGGACAGGATAATCCTCAGCATGGAGGACGACAGCTTCCTTGAACCAAACGGCAGTCTTGATGTGCCCATAGCCTTTGAGAATGACAGCCTTGTGGTGTTCAATAAGCCCAGCGGTATGCCCGTACACCCGTCCATACGGCATCAGGGGGATACCCTCGGAAATTACTTCGCCTACCGCTATCCCGAGCTGACATTCCGCTCGGTGAACAGGCTCGACCGTGACACCTCGGGACTTTGCATAGTTGCCAAGGACGCTCTTGCGGCAAAGCTTTTGCAGGGACACTGCAAAAAGGTCTACTATGCGGCAGTACACGGCACTATCCCCGAAAGCGGCACCATAGACGAGCCTATCGCAAGGGAGAGAGAGTCCATAATCCTGCGCTGTGTACGCGAGGACGGACAAAGAGCAGTTACTCATTATAAACGGCTCGATACAAACGGTAAGTACTCCCTTGCTGAGATAGACCTCGAAACAGGACGTACCCACCAGATAAGAGTACATTTTGCTCATATCGGAGCTCCACTTGCAGGCGATGACCTGTACGGCGGACTTCGTGATGATATATCAAGACAGGCTCTGCACTGCGGAAAAATGAGCTTCAACGATCCGCTTACAGGTGAGCCCGTAACAGTTTCCTCGGAGATTCCCGAGGATATAAAGGCACTTTTCTAAAATGAACAGGAGGAATAAACATGGAAAAGATAGCAAGCTTTCAGGTAGACCACACTAAATTCAGCGTAGGTATGTACATATCAAGAATCGATGATGATATCGTTACATATGATGTCCGCATGGTAAAGCCAAACGGCGGAGTATACCTCGAAACACCGTCTATGCACACTATCGAGCACCTTTTCGCTACATATGCAAGAAATTCTCAGTTCGGAAAGAATATCGTATACGTAGGACCTATGGGCTGCCGTACGGGCTTTTATCTGCTCACAAGAGGTCTTTCGCACGAAGATGCCATAAAGCTTGTACGTGAGGCATATACTTTCATAAGAGACTATGAGGGCGAGATACCGGGCTGCACAGAGGTGGAGTGCGGAAACTACCGTGAGCATGACCTTGCTTCTGCAAAGAAGGACGTTGTGCCGCTTCTTGAAAAGCTTCAGGATTATACAGTTGAAATGCTGAATTATTCGTGGCATTTTGATAAATAATAAGCAGTTTTTTGTATATAATGACGAAATATCCCCTTGAAACTTGTTTTCGGGGGATTTTTTCGTTGTATTATCACATAAATTTGGTATAATATTATTTGTTGGACTTTCAATGGGGAAGTCTTTAAATAAGAAAGAAAGGAGATGCTGAAAAGATATGGACGATAATAACGGGCTGTTCGATGAGGAAAACAGTGATCTTTTTAATGATATAGATACTGATATTTTCGGTGATACAGAGCCCGAACCTCAGGAAGATGACATATCTCCCGAAGAAAAAGCCGAAAGAGAACGCAGGTCTGCTATACTTGCAGAGGCTTACAGGATAAATTCACGGTACAGTAAAATGGACTTTTTCACAAGAGCAGGTCATTTTGCGGTAAAAGTATTTGCGGCAGTCCTTATAGGCGTAATATTGGGCATAAAGCTCATATTCTCCGAGCTTGTCGACCTCGGTAAGTCTATACTGAAAGCACTCCTGTGGCTCTTTAAGGAGCTTATATCTCCTATGAAGAGCAGATTTGATCTGAACAAGAAGCTACAGAAAAATGTCCGCAAAGCCAAAAAAGAGGACGAGCGTGAATACAAAAAGGCACTCATTAACTTCTGGGGTTCGTACCTTTTCGGTGAGGACGGAGTTTTCTACACGGCTTTCAATTATATACTGCCCATACTATCAATTGCATTCCTTGTGGGTATAGTAAAATACGGCTCGGGACTGGAATATGGTCTCAGCGTTGAGTATAACGGCAAAGAGATAGGCATGATAACTGCGGAGGCTGACTTTGAAGAGGCTGAGCGTGAAGTCAAGCAGAGAATAGCTCACTCGGAAGAAGCGGAAAAGATCGACCTTTCGGCTAAATATTCGCTCAGGATAATAAATGAGAACGATACTGTTTTTTCTTCGGCTCAGCTGGCTAACGAGATGCTTGCTGCCTCGGATCAGGCTCTCAAGGAAGCTTACGGTATCTATATCGACGGTAAGTTCATAGGTGCAGTACAGAATAAGGACAAGGTGCAGGACGCTCTCAATGACAGGATACTTAATTTCCGCGTTGACGGTGTTGTAAAGGATCTCGGATATAAGAACACTGTCGAGTATTCTCACGGAATATACCTTGCAAGCAGTGTTATGACAGAAAAGGATGCTATCGAACTCCTTACCTCTTCCAAGGACAAAAAGGCTGTATATATCGCTCAGAGAGGCGATACGGCTGTTGCCATCGCACAGAAGTACAACATGGAAACAGAAAAGCTTGAAGAGCTAAATCCCGGTATATCAGAGCAATGCCGCAAGGGCACTCTTGTAAATGTTATCGAGAAGGAAAGCTACCTTCCTATACAGTATGTCCGCGAGCTTGATGCTGTCAGCTTCCTTGATTATGAATCGGTGGAAGTTGAAACAAGCTCCCTTAATAAAGGCGTAAGAGATGTTATCGTAAAGGGCAGACGAGGCGAAAAGGTAAGCCATATCGAAGTTACTTTCGTTGACGGCAAGGAGTATTCACGTAAGACCATAAGCTCAAAGGTAACAAAAGAGCCTGTTGTGGAAAAGATAGGTATAGGCGTATATGCTGCAAGACCTGACAGCCCGAGTACTATCCTTACAGGTTCGGGCGAGTTCGGTTGGCCTGTTGACGGAGGATATATAAGCGACCACTTCGGCGGTGCAAGAAACCACAAGGGATTGGATATAGCTGCTGACGGCGGAACTGATATCTATGCGGCTGCTGACGGCGAGGTAGTTTCGGCAGGCTGGAACACAGGCGGCTACGGCTATTTTGTACAGATCGGTCATACCGATGAGTATCAGACGGTATACGGTCATATGAGCAAGGTACTCGTTGACGAGGGACAGTATGTCTCACGCGGTCAGCTCATCGGTAAAGTAGGTACTACAGGCGACTCAACAGGAAACCACTGTCACTTTGAGGTGCGTCACCACGGAATATGCCTTAATCCTGAGTTGTTCCTGAATACTGTCAACAGTTTCGATGATGACAGAGATAAGGATAAAGACAAAGATAAGGATAAAAAGAAGAACTAACAGAAAAGCCGCTGCAAATGCAGCGGCTTTGATATTATCATTTCTTGTTCTTTCTGTAGATTATTGCAAGTCCCTTGATGAGCAGGTTGTTGTCGAGGATTATTTTGCGTTTGCAAAGCGGAACAACAAGCTCGGAAAGTCCGCCTGTTGCTACAGCTGTACACTTTTCACCAAGCTCTTCCTCGATGCGGTCGATTATGCCGTCGAGAGCACTTGCGTTTGAGTAGAGGATACCACTTTTCAGACAGTCGATAGTGTTTGTGCCGATAACGTGAGGCGGTACTTCAAAATTTACCTTCGGCAGCTGTGCAGTACGAGCTGTAAGAGCGTCCGCAGCCACTTTCATGCCTGTGAGGATAAGTCCTCCGCGGTAATTTTTCTTGCTGTCAACTACGGAAAGTGTGGTAGCTGTACCCATATCAATGATGATAAGTGGGACAGGGTATTCGTTTATAGCTGCAACAGCGTCAACAGCCTGATCGCTTCCCAGCTGAGCAGGGTTGTCGATGAGTATGTTAAGTCCTGTTTTTACTCCCGGACCTGCAACCATAACATCAACACCGAAAAGCTTGTGGATAGCTTCCTTGACTGTATTCGTAACGGACGGTACAACAGATGACATGATAGCGTCGTCTATGTCGGATACATTGAAGCTGTTCATTTCGAGGATAGTTCTGATAAGTACAGCGTATTCAGCGGATGTAGCGTTATGGTTTGTGCTTATGCGCTCAAAAAGGACTACCTCGTCCTTATCGTTGACACAGCCGAAAACTATATTTGTATTACCGATATCTACTGCTAAAAGCATAATGGTTCTCCTTTATATTTGTATTATTCCTGTTCTTCAAAGCGGTCGGTGCGGAAAGGTGCAAGAGGAAGTCCGTTTACGCCGAATAAGGATACCTCTGCATAGTTTGTCCACATGAAACGTACATTCTGCGGATTTGGCACCTTATCGCTCTTCAGCTCTATGTACGGGAGCTTTACCGCTGCATCTGCGGGATAGTATACTCCGTCGGCACCTGCTATCTCAAAGCCGTCGAGACAATTCTCGTTCTTGCCGCCCAGTCCCTTTTCACAGTTCATAAGGTGGATAAGGACAGCGTCATCTATTATCTCGAAATTGTCGTATAACGGCGGCAGTGACATACTGTAGCCCATGAGTCCGTAGACCTCGGTCATAGCCTGCATATACAGTCTGTGACCTACGGGAGCCTTGTCAACAGGGTGGATGTTGTTGAATTCTCCGCAGTCGAGACACACTGCAAGACCTGTATTTTTTACGGAAAGGTATACGTTTTCCTGAGCCTCGCGGATATATGCCCAGCTCTTGGTATCAGGCATATCTTCATATATGAACATTGGGAGCTGAACTATCATAAAGGGCAGTTCCTTGTCCTTCCATGTGTTTCGCCAGTTCTGTATCAGCGTTTTCAGCAGGTATTCATAGGTATGAGGACGGTGGTCGTCGGACTCTCCCTGATACCAGAGCACACCTGTGATAGTATACGGAGCTATTCTGCTGACCATAGTTTCGTAAAGTCCGCAGGGACGCATGGGATTTTTGATGCCCATAGGTCCGGGGTAGCGGTTCTCACCGAATAATTCTACTACCTTTGCCCATTTTACGCCGGGATTTGCAGCAATATACTCATTTATTTTCCTGTCCCATATGGTCTGCTTAACGGTATACTCGTCAAATTCTTTTATCATTTCCTCGTCGGTCTTGCCTGCAATGGCGTTGTCATAGTCGTCAAGGTAAGGCTTCAGACGTATGTCGTGTTCGAGGTATTCTCTCTTTATCCATGCAGAAGCGGAAGAACCGCCCCAGTTGCAGCCGATAATGCCTACTGTGACTCCAAGACGGGCACTCAGTTCCTTTGCAAAATAGTAGCCTACAGCCGACCATGAAGAAGCATTTTCTGCGGAGGGCAGCATCCAGCAGGACTCCCTTTCCGCACGTTCAAGGTTCTCGTCCACCATTTCACATTTAGGTGTATAATAATATCTTACATTGACATCGCTGCACTGAGTCAGTTCTTTGATGCCGTTTTTGTCGTTGTGAAGCTCGTACTCCATATTTGACTGACCGCCTGCCAGCCACACCTCGCCTATAGCAACGTTATGGAATATCTTCTTTATAGCTCCGCAGGATATCTCAAGTGTGCAGCAATTGCACTCCTTGCGCGGCGGCAGGATAGCCTCCCACCTGCCGTTTTTTACAGTAGCCTTTGCGAAGCTTTCAAGCTCGGGGATAGCTACGGTTATTATTTTTTCATCAGCGTTGCAGGTGCCGAATATGCGGATATTCTTGTTACGCTGAAGCACCATATTATCGCTGAAAACAGCGGCTGCTCTCATTAAATTACTCCTATTCGTTTCGTTGATGTCCATGAAAGTTCACGGACAAAGCATATTTTCTTATTTGAATACAAGCGCACCCGAATTTTCAAGGGATTTAAGCAGGATAAATCTTGCTTCGTCACGGCTTTCGGGCTTTGCCATATAGTAGATATAAGTCTCGAGTACATTGATAGGACTTGCAGTCCTGCCCTCTATCTTGAACTGCTCAAAGCCCATAGGTACGTACTTATCCCAGATATCATCAGGGGATATATGTGTGCTGAGACCTTTTATATCAAAGAGTCCTCTGTGTGAGTAAGGGCAGTCACGGAAGTGCTCGGGATCGTATTTGGTAGCATCAAATGGCAGATTAGGATACTTTTTGATATGCTCGTTGTAGGCTATCTGCTGAACGCCGATAGAGTGGTAATGTGCTGAACGGCGCGGACAATTCGGCTCACAGCAGGCATTTGAAAGAAACTCTATGCGGGGTCTGTCCTCCATAGGTATCTGTTCGAGAAGATCGAACTTGTTATTGAGATCATAGTCCATTACGACTATGCTGTAATCCTTTTTCAGCTCGTCAAGAAGTCCTTCTATGGAATTCAGACGCTTGCAGGTAGAGCTTGTAAGCTTATAGTTAGGGAAGTTCCTGCGGATATAGTCCTCGAGGATAGGTGACATAACGATAGCCTCGTTGAGACCGTTGTTTGCTAAATTCATGACCATATTGCAGAACGGATCGCTGAGATGCTTCTTTTCGAGTGCAGGATTTGTGAATGTGAAGCGAAGAGGTATACCTCTGTCGTTAAAGGTCTTGATGACGCTTTTTACAAAGGTCTTGTCACAGACTCCGCCCTGTGTCCTGCCGCCGTTCCATATTGACGGAGGGAAAACGCCGTAGAATGAAGCGATCTCCACACCCTCGCGGAATAATTCGGGGCGGTGGGCAAGCATTTCCGCAAACATAACATTAAGCTTGAAATTTCCCGAAAAATCGGGAAGATGAAAACGAACTCGCATAGTATTCTCCTTAAATTAATGTATAGGCAGATTTTAGTGTTTTTTATAACATAAAAGTTGAGAGTTGAGAATTGAGAGTTGAAAGTTATGGAGTCGCCTTTGGCGATAAAAATAAAATAACGTGAGCGAAGCGAACACCTAAACTCTCAACTCTTCACTCTCAACTCAGATCGATTTTTGCAAGGCAAAAATTGATCTAATCTATGCAGTCACCGCGTTCGGATACGACTTCGTATCCTGCGGAGTTTATGCGTCTTTGCAGGCAGCTCCTGCACTCTGCGGCTTCCTCGCCCGTGCATATCTTATTGTCATAAAGGTCGTACTTCTTGCGTACCTTTACAGGCGAAAGATTGGGCATTACAACGTTGCAGCCTGTTTGCAGACCGAGCTCTCTGCCGTTTGGAGCGATAGTGCCGAGTGCTGTTGTGGCAGGGAGAAGCACCTTAGGGAACATAAGGCGGAGTATACCGAGAAGTCTCAGGGTAAGCTCCAAAGTGCCGCCTTTTTCCTCTGCAAAGGGGGTATTGTGATGAGGTATGAAAGGTCCTATGCCTATCATCTGGGGCTGCAATTCCTGTAAAAACCGCAGGTCTGCTATTATATGCTCTGTGGTCTGATGAGGAGCTCCTACCATGAAGCCTGCGCCTACCTGATAGCCCAGCTCACGCAGTTCAAACAGGCACTTCTTGCGGTTTTCAAGGTTCATGCCCTCGGGGTGGAGCTGTGAATAAAGCTCCTCGGAGGCAGCCTCGTGACGGAGCAGATAGCGGTCCGCACCAGCTTCTTTCATGCGCTTGTAGCTTTCGTATGAGCGTTCTCCGAGAGAAAGCGTTACTGCACAGTCGGGATATTTCGACTTTATCTCGGATATCACATCGCACATGAAGTCATTGGTGAATGTGCCGTCCTCGCCGCCCTGCATTACGAATGTGCGGAAGCCCAGCTCATAGCCGTTTTCACAGCAGCTGAGTATATCCTCACGGGATAAGCGGTAGCGGTCAGCGTCCTTGTTGCTGCGGCGTATGCCGCAGTAGAGGCAGTCGTTCTTACAGTAGCTTGACACCTCGATAAGTCCGCGCAGGAACACCTTTTTGCCGTAGTGCTGCTGCCTTACCTCATCTGCTTTTTCTTTCAGCAGCTTTGCAGCAGCTTCGTCATTTGTTTCAATAAGAGCTTTCAGCTCGGTGTCGTCAAGGTCGCCTGTAGTATAAAGCTTCTGGACAAGTTCTGTCATATCAGCCGCCCAGCCTTATCATTTCGTCTATGCATTTTCTTGCCTGTGCAATAAGCTCGTCGTCCATGAGTATCTCAAATGCATCGCCGTCACCGCCGCTGATACCTACAAGAGTGTTGTATATGTCGGGGAGAGTTGTGAGCTTCATGTTGTGACAGACGAGGTCACGGCTTACAGGATAGAATTTCTTGTCGGGGCAGTCATACTGCAAATGCTCTACGATAGAGTTTTCTGTGCCGATGATGAATTCCTTTTTGTCGGACTTCTTTGCGTAGTCCATGATACCTGTGGTAGAGCCTACATAGTCAGCAAGCTCAACTACCTTAGGAGTACATTCGGGGTGAACGAGGAAGAGTGCATCGGGGTGTTCTTCCTTTGCTTTGAGGACTTCCTTTGGAGTTATCCTTGCGTGTGTGGGACAGCCGCCCTGTAGGAGCTTTATGTCCTTGTCGGGGCACTGCTTCTTTATATAATCACCGAGATTGCAGTCGGGGATAAACAGTATCTTGTCGCTGTCGAGAGCCTTTACTATTTTAAGTGCGCTTGAAGAAGTAACACATACGTCGCAGACTGTTTTCAGTGAAGCAGTTGTATTTATGTAAGCAACTACGGTGCGGTCAGGCTCCTGTGCGCGTATCATGCTTATCATCTCGGCGTCCATTTGCTCAGCCATAGGGCAGCCTGCGTGTTTATTCGAGAGAAAAACGCGCTTCTGAGGTGAGAGCATTTTTGCGGTCTCCGCCATGAAGTGTACTCCGCAGAAGAGGATATTCTCCTGAGATACGCCCTTTGCGTCAACGCTGAGCTTGTAGCTGTCGCCGACGAAATCGGCTATCTCGCATATCTCACGCGCCTGATAGCAGTGTGCGAGGATAGCGGTATTAGTCTCTTTTTTGAGCTTTATGATATTATCCTGTAATTCACGGACAGTCATATATATACTTCCTTTCTGGAGTAAAATTACAATTAACCTATTTTATCAATTATATCACATATGAGATATAATTTCAAGTAAAATACTTTTTTCGCTGATATGACAGCAAAAAGGCACAAAAAATCAGGGGCGGATATTTTCCGCCCCTGAATATATGATATGTCCGTATCAATAGGAATAATCAGCTGTCTCTGCTATTACCTCGACTTCTGCAAGTACGCCCTTTGGGAGCGTTTTTACTGCAACGCAGCTTCTTGCAGGGACAGATGTGAAGTATCTGCCGTATATCTCGTTGAAAGCAGCAAAGTCATTCATATCAGCAAGGAAACAGGTAGTCTTTACAGCCAGATCAAAACTTGAGCTTGCTTCTTCAAGAATTGCCTGGATATTCTTCATTATCTGCTCTGTCTGTTCCTCGATAGTAGTGCCCTTAACGGTATTGGTAGCAGGATCGATAGCTATCTGACCGCTTGTGTAGACCATTCCGTGTGAGACGATAGCCTGTGAATAAGGTCCTATTGCCGCAGGGGCTCTGTCTGTGCTGATCTTGATCATAATTATTCCTCCGTTCTGATGAGCGCGAGCTTAGCCAAAACTTACCTGCTTACGCGCTCTGTCATTGTTTGTATTATTATTTTCTTCTTCTGTGCTTTCGTCTTCGTCGTCCCAGTCCCAGTCTGAGTCATCGTCCCAATCGTCCCATTCTGATGACCAGTCGTCGTCATCGTCGCCGTTTTTAAGCTCGAAAGAGATATACTCAGGGCATGATGTGTCGCCCTTAGGTGAGATATATAACAGTAAATTAACGTAAGATACATCTTCGCCGTTGAAAGTCATGTGTGTTTCTTCCTCGGTGAGGAATACAGGACCTTCATAGTTCTTGGCAACGTACTTTGAGCTTGACTTGCAGTATTTCTTGAAGTCAAAGTCGCTTCCGTCAACACTGTAGATATTAGCACCGTCGTCTTCGCCCTCTGCAACAAGCTTGTAATCCTGTCCGCAGAAGTGAAGTATACCGTCCTCGGAAATGGTCATAGGATCATTTTTGAGAGCTTCCTCGATATTGTCAGGCTTTAGATCTTCTGGGAGATCACCCCATGAACCGTGACCGTTTTTTCTGTATTCGCCTGCATATTCCTTGATATCAGGTATGTTTGCGGCACTTTCAGACTTTTTGGAGTCTGTTTTTGTGTCTTTCTTTTCATCTGAGAGAGCTGTAGCTTTTGAGGACTTGCTTTCCTTGTCGGAAGACTTGTTCTTGTCTGCGCCGCAGCCTACAAGTGTTAATGCCATAACGAATGCTGTAAATCCATATAAACCCTTTTTCATTTTTATTCTCCTTTTCGTGAAAGAAAATTGTTTGTTGATTGCTGGTATATGCATATAATAATCACTTTTGCGAGCTTTGTCAAGAGGATAAAGTTAAAACTTTATCATATGTATCCTGACGTATATTCTTTTGCATATTTTAGCATATTTTCATTTGAAATTAGAGAATATCAGGAAAGGGATAATTTGCGAATTTGCCTGTATTAAGGGAAATCTCAGCTGCCGCAGCAAGTGTGCACGGGAGCTGTAAAAGGATCACAGCACTGTATCTTAGTATTATTTTTAACGAACAGAAAGTGCTGCGAATGATAAAAAACAGAATGAAGATATTCTAAAAAACTATGAATAGGTTCATGCGAACTCATAACATAATTTAAAGAACTTCAAGTATTGCCTGTGTCATCTGGGTACAGGTAAGAGGTGTTTCTCTGCTGCTGCCTCGGATATCAGCTGTGCGGCAGCCTTTTGCGAGAGCCTTTTCCACTGCCGCTTCAATAGCATCTGCTTCTTCGGAAAGACCTGCGGAATAGCGGAGCATCATTGCTCCCGAAAGGATAGCAGCTATAGGGTTTGCCTGATTTTTTCCTGCGATATCGGGCGCAGAACCGTGTATAGGCTCGAACATACCGCGCTTTGAAGCTCCCAGCGATGCAGAAGCCAGCATACCGATAGAGCCTGTTAACTGTGAAGCTTCATCTGAAAGTATATCTCCGAACATATTTGATGTAACGATAACGTCAAACTGCTGGGGATCGCGTATCAGCTGCATTGCGGCGTTGTCAACGATCATATCTGTGTATTTTACATTGGGGTATTTCAATGCGAGCTCATGCATGGTCTTGCGCCAGAGCCTTGAGGATTCGAGAACATTAGCCTTGTCGATGCTGCAAAGGCGTTTTCTGCGCTTCATGGCAGTTTCAAAGGCAACTCTGCCTATACGCTCTATCTCGGTGACACTATAAGCTTCTGTATCGTAGGCTTCTTTGCCGTACTTTCCCTCGCGGTAGCCGCGGTCGCCGAAGTATATACCGCCTGTGAGCTCGCGGACTATCATTATATCAAATCCACTGCCGATGACATCATCTTTCAGCGGAGAAGCTTCGCGGAGAGCAGGGTACAGCTTTGCAGGGCGCAGGTTGGTAAATAGTCCAAGAGCTTCACGGATACCGAGGAGAGCCTTTTCGGGACGGTTATCACCGGGTTGGTCGTCCCACTTGGGACCGCCTACAGAACCGAGAAGTATGCTGTCAGACTCCAGACAGCCTTCTATTGTCTCAGGGGGGAGAGGTACGCCCATTTCATCAATGGCACAGCCGCCTATTAGGTATGGCGTGAAAACGAATTCGTGACCGAATTTATCGGCTACCTTTTTGAGTACCGCAACGGCACTGTCCACTATTTCGGGACCTATTCCGTCGCCCTTTAACAATGCTACTTTAAATCTCATAATATCACCCTTTCTGTTTTCGGCTGTCAGCCATTAATGCTTCCTGACAGCTGAAAGATATATTCAAAGCGAGTTATCCTCGCTTGATAAACGTTTCCGACAGCTTACCACTGGTTTTCTGATTGAGTTTCCAGTGCCTTATAGCAGCGGTATGCAGCATAGCATATGCCTGCCGTTATAAGAGTATCCAATATGGCAGAATATGGCTGCCCCAGAGCTCCGCCGATGAAATTGCTGATAAAGTGCAGAAGCATGGCTAATGGCAGCATGAGCTTTGATTTGTTCATCTGTATGCCGTAGAATATGAGAATAGTCACAGCAATGCAGAATGCGGAGCCCTCAATGAATGAAAATAAATTCACAGGGAAAATGTCGGCAGCTGCTCTGCCTGTGCCTATAAGGTTAAAGCAAGCCATTCCTGCACCGAATTCCTCAAAGGCACTGTGACCTATGCCGTAGGTAACAGCGTCTTTGCGGTCGTCATAGGAGGTGAGCAGGTATCGCAGCACAAGGAACTTCGCGCCCTCTTCAAATATGCCGTAGAGCAGTCCCTGCTGTATATGGAAGGCTATCCAGTCGCTGTGGTCAAAGCCTGAGCGGATAGCTCCCGCAACGATAAAAACAGGGAAGCATACCACAAGTGCAACAGGGGCAGGGAGTATACGTGCGCCCGTTTTTTTGTGCCAGAATATCAGCAGGAGCAGAGGACCGAGCAGCCGCGTAAGTCCTGCAAGAAGGCAGTTGATGTCTGTCATATTTATCTCCGTAATTTAATTAGATTTAACGTGTTCGGGCGGAAATCAGGTGCCGCCCTTCAGGATATCAAATACATTGTTTTTCTCAAAATCGCTGATTATCTCCGTGGGGAGCAAAGACCTGCACTGCTGCTCGTCAGCCCATACAAAGGAGCTGTGCTCAAAGCTGAGCCTTACGTCCTTTTCATCTGTTTCGCACAGATATACTATGAGCAGGTCGGGAAGCTCATGGTTTAAGATCGCAACATAAGCGATTTTGCCTATCCTTATATCAGTAATGCCTGTTTCTTCTCTGACTTCTCTTTTTATCGCTTCCTCGGGAGTCTCTCCGTTCTCGATATTACCGCCTGCATTTTCCCATGTATCCGCGCCTGTGTCATCGCTTTCACAGCGTTTTATCAGAAGAAATCGGTTGAGTTTTTTATTGTAAATGATACATTTTACGATTATTTTTGCTATCATTTACGTTTCCTCAGAATGTACCGTTGGAAATAGACTGCATAAGTCCGCCGTTTTCGATTATATTTTGTATGAATTCTGGGAAAGGAGCTGTTTTGTACTCCCTGCCTGTAGTAATATTGCGTATGATACCGTTATCAAGGTCGGCTTCCACCTTATCGCCCTCGGATATCTCCTCGGCTGCCGCAGGACATTCCACGATAGCAAGTCCGATATTTATGGCGTTGCGGTAGAATATACGGGCAAAGCTCTTTGCGATAACGAGAGAGACTCCGCTTACTTTTATAGCTATGGGAGCGTGTTCACGGGACGAGCCGCAGCCGAAATTCTGACCTGCAACTATGATATCACCGTTCTGAACACGGCTCACAAAGGTTTTATCCAAGTCCTCCATGCAGTGGCTTGCAAGCTCGGCATGGTCGCTGGTATTGAGGTAACGTGCAGGGATAATAACGTCTGTATCAACGTTATCGCCGTATTTTATAACATTTCCTTTGTATTTCATTCTTTCATTACCTCCCACGGACTTGTTATCCTGCCTGTAAGCGCACTTGCTGCGGCAGTTGCAGGACTTGCAAGGTATACCTCAGACTCGGGGTGTCCCATACGTCCTACGAAATTGCGGTTAGTGGTGGTGACAGCCCTTTCTCCTGCGGCAAGTATGCCCATATATCCGCCTAAACACGGACCGCAGGTAGGCGTTGAGACTACTGCGCCGCTTTCGATAAAGGTGCGGAGAAGTCCCATTTCCATTGCGTCAAGGTATATCTGCTGAGTTGCGGGGATAATGATAACGCGGACGTTTTTAGCTACTTTGTGTCCTTTCATTATCTCAGCGGCAGCTATAAGGTCCTCAAGTCTGCCGTTTGTGCATGAGCCGATAACTACCTGATCTATCCTGATTTCATCTATGTTGTCGAATGTTCTTGCATTTTCGGGAAGATGGGGAAAAGCCACGGTAGGCTCTATCTGCGAAAGGTCAATATTTATAACTTCATCGTACTCCGCATCGGGGTCAGCCTTGTATACGACAGGCTCTGCGCTGCCGTGCTCGCGGATATAGTCAAGGGTGATATCATCGACTTCAAAAATGCCGTTCTTTGCACCTGCTTCGATAGCCATATTTGCTATGCAGAGGCGGTCAGCCATTGAAAGCGAGGAAAGTCCCACGCCTGTGAACTCCATAGAGCGGTAAAGTGCGCCGTCAACGCCTATTTTACCGATAATGTGGAGGATAACGTCCTTGCCCGAAACGTACCTGCGGAGACTGCCTGTAAGGTCAAACTTTATAGCCGAGGGCACTTTGAACCATGCTTTGCCTACAGCCATGCCGCAAGCCATATCCGTAGAGCCTACGCCTGTTGAGAACGCTCCGAGAGCACCGTAGGTACAGGTGTGTGAATCTGCGCCGATGACAACATTGCCTGCTGTGACAAGTCCTTTTTCGGGGAGCAGGGCGTGTTCAATTCCCATTTCTCCAACGTCGTAAAAATGGGTGACTTCCATATCATTGCAGAAATCACGGCACATCTTGCACTGCTCCGCCGCTTTTATGTCCTTATTCGGTGCGAAGTGATCCATGACCATTGTGACTTTGTTTTTGTCGAACACGCTGTCCTTGCCAAGCTTTGCGAACTCCTTTATAGCTACGGGAGAGGTGATATCGTTTCCGAGAACGAGATCAAGGTCTGCGAGGATAAGCTCTCCTGCGCTGACGGACTCCTTGCCCGAATGAGCCGCAAGTATCTTCTGCGTCATTGTCATTGCCATTTTTACACGCTTCTTTCATATATATTGGTCTTTACACAGACCATCTGCGTTTTATTTCACTGTTTTGAGGCAGTTCTCGCCGCGCTCTATAGCCACGATACCCGTGCGGCACATCTCCATTATGCCGAATGGTTTCAGAAGCTCGATAAATGCGTCTATCTTCGAGGTCTCGCCTGTGAGCTCGCAGGTAAGTGAAGAAGGGGAGTAGTCCACTATCTTTGAGCGGAATATCTCAACGGCAGTCATAATATCCTGTCGGATATCGGCCTTGTTTCTTACCTTTATGAGCAGCAGCTCGCGTATTACAGTTTCGTTCTTGTCCATTACCTCTACTTCTCTTACGTCGTAGAGCTTCTGGAGCTGGTGCAGTATACGCTCCTTTATATCCTCATCGCCGTGAAAGGCGATAGTTATTCTTGAAAATCCGCTTGACTCGGTCTCGCCAACGGTAAGGCTGTCGATATTGAAGCCGCGGCGTGTGAACATTCCCGAAACTCGTGAAAGTACACCTGATACGTTTGCTACTATAACTCCGATTACATACTGATCCATAACTGTCACCTCACTTGATCTCGGTAATAATATCGTCTACCGAACCGCTTGGGGGAAGCATCGGAAGTACGAATTCATCGCTGTCAACTGCACAGTCGATGACGAAAGGTCCGCTGCACGAAAAGGCTTTTTCAGCCAGCTTTTTCAGCTGTTTAGTGTCGCAGGCGCGTCCGCCCTCTGCACCGAAGGCTTCCGCAAGCTTTACGAAGTCCGTTTTGCGGTCGAGAGTCGTATTTGAATAGTGTTTGTCGAGGTAAAGTGTCTGCCACTGTCTTACCATTCCCAGAACGCCGTTATCCATAATAACTATGGTTATGGGCAGTTCCTGAGATACGGCTGTAGCAAGCTCATTAAGGTCCATTCCGAAGCTGCCGTCACCTGTAAAAAGAACTATCCTCTTTCCCGTTGCCATTGCAGCTCCGATAGCTGCGCCGAGACCGTAGCCCATTGTGCCGAGACCGCCGCTCGAAAGGAATGTACGGGGCTTTTTGAGGGGATATCTCTGAGCAGTCCACATCTGATGCTGACCTACGTCAGTGACTACGATGGCATCATCGGGAGCGTATGAGCTTATGGTATCGATCATATCGTAAGGGTTAAGCTTGCCCTTTATCTTCTTGCGTGCAGCCTTGGTAAGGCGTTTTTCCTCTTCTTTCAGCTTAGTGATACGCGAAGTCCATGCAGGGTGCTTTTTCTCGTCTATCATAGCAGTGAGACGCTCCACAGCATCGAGGATATCGCCGCGTATGGACAGGTCGGCAGGGATATTCTTGTTGAGCTCTGCGCCGTCTATATCAATATGGATTATGCTGAATTTTTTCAGTGACCTGCTGGTCTCCCATGTGGAGCGGTCACTGAACCTTGCACCGAGGGTGATGATAAGATCAGCCTCGTCCTCGGCAACTGTCGATGCATAATGTCCGTGTCTGCCCTGCATACCGAGAAAACGGGGATAGTCTGAGGGGACTGCGGATAGTCCCATGAGCGAGCAGCCCATAGGTGCGTCTATTTTTTCAGCAAGAGCCATTATCTGTGCGGAAGCCTTGCCGTTTATGATACCGCCGCCGAAGTAGATATAAGGTCTTTCGGAAGCGTTGATAAGCTCGGCAGCCTTTTTCAGCTTCTGTTCCGATGAAAAGATAAGGGGATAAGGGATAACAGGCTGAGCATTAGCCTCGAACTCATACTGTGCAAGCTGTATATCCTTTGGGATATCCACAAGTACAGGTCCGGGCCTGCCTGATTTTGCTATTTTGAAGGCAGTACGGAGAGTGTCGGCAAGGTCCTTGATATCCTTAACTATGAAATTATGCTTGGTAATAGGCATGGTTATGCCTACGATGTCAACTTCCTGAAAGCTGTCGCGTCCGATAAAGTCGCAGGAAACGTTTCCTGTGATAGCGACCATTGGTACAGAGTCAAGATAAGCGGTAGCTATGCCTGTTACAAGGTTTGTAGCTCCGGGACCCGATGTAGCGATGACAACGCCTACTTTTCCTGTTGATCTTGCATAGCCGTCGGCAGCATGAGCAGCTCCCTGCTCATCAGCGGTAAGTATATGTCTGATACGCTCCTTTGCGGTATAAAGCTCGTCAAAAAGATCTATTACCTGACCGCCGGGATAGCCGAATATAGTATCACAGCCCTGTTCGATCAGTATTTCAACAACTATTTTTGCACCTGATATCTTCATATGATCCGATCCTTTTTTATTTATTGTTGGTAATAATATGTGTAAACAAAAAACCTCCGACATTCTGTCGGAGGTCAAAGCTTCTTTGCATAAGATATACTTTTATCAGGCAAGAGCGGCTTTCGGACAGAACGAAAAGAATTTACAGTCAGATACAGTGCTGACTGCGCCTGAAATAATGACATGACCTGTGGCTTTGAATACAGTTCTCATTATTCTCGCTCCTTACTGATTAATATATTTGTATTATATCACTTTGGGGCGATAAAATCAATAAGGCACAGTGTATTTCAGAATTTTTTGACTGCTTGATATATTTTTGATGTGTTGGTTTGTGCATTATGTCAGATTTTTTGTAAGCATATTGTTTACCGCGCTGACAAGAGCCTTAACGGAAGAAGTGATGATATCGTTGTCGATACCTGTTCCCCAGAAGCTCATGCCGTTTCCTGCAACTATCTCAACATAGGATACAGCCTTCGATGCCGAACCGACTTCGAGAGCGTGTTCGGAGTAGGTATTAAGGCTGTAGTCCAGACCTGTGTATGAGCGTATAGCGTTGCTGACAGCGTCAAGACGACCGTTACCTGTATTGGCAGCTGTGACTTTTCTGCCCTTGTACTTGAAGCTGACAGAAGCTTCGATGCCGTCACGCTGTTTGAAGTGAGTTTCCGTGATCTCGATAGGCGAGATGATATCCACGTAGTTTTCTTTGAATATACTGTATACCTCGTCGGGGAGAAGCTCCCTGTGATCGCGGTCGGAGATGCCCTTGACCAGATAGCCCACATTTTCGCGCATCTTCTTCGGAAGATCGTAGCCGAAGCGTGTTTCGAGGATATAGCCGATACCGCCCTTGCCCGACTGGCTGTTGATGCGGATAACATCGGATTCGTACTCTCTGCCGATATCTTTCGGATCAAGCGGGAGATAAGGCACGTTCCAGACAGTTTCGCCCTTTTCCTCGCGCCATTTCATGCCCTTTGCGATAGCGTCCTGATGTGAGCCGCTGAATGCTGCGAATACCAGCTTGCCCGAATAGGGCTGGCGTTCATATATGCTCATATTCGTAAGCCTTGAATATACCTCGGATATTGACGGTATATCGCCTAATTCCAGCTTGGGATCAATTCCCTGTGAGTACATATTCATAGCAAGTGTTATTATATCCACATTGCCTGTGCGCTCGCCGTTGCCGAAGAGAGTGCCCTCAACACGGTCAGCACCTGCAAGGAGTCCCATTTCCGTATCGGCTATGGCGCAGCCGCGGTCGTTGTGGGGGTGGAGTGAGACTATGACGTTCTCGCGGTATCTGAGGTTCTCGCACATATACTCCACCTGATTTGCGTATACATGGGGCATTGAGAGCTGCACCGTAACAGGGAGATTGATTATCACCTTGTCATCGGGCGTGGGCTGCCATACATCGAGGACGGCATTGCATACTTCAAGTGCGAATTCGGGCTCTGTACCTGTGAAGCTTTCGGGGGAGTATTCAAACCTGAAATTGCCCTCATATCTTTCACGGTATTCCTTGCAGAGCTTTGCTCCGCTGACTGCTATATCTGTTATTTCTTCCTTGCTTTTGCGGAACACCTGTTCTCTCTGTGCTACAGATGTGGAGTTGTAGAGGTGGACTATTGCGTTCTTGCAGCCTTTCAGAGCTTCAAATGTCTTTTCTATGATATGTTCACGGGACTGTGTGAGCACCTGTATGGCAACATCATCGGGTATGAGCTCCTGTTCGATGAGTGCGCGGCAGAAGTTGTATTCGGTATCTGAAGCGGCAGGGAAGCCGATCTCAATCTCCTTGAAGCCGATATCCACCAGCATCTTGAAAAACTCCAGCTTTTCGCCCAGGCTCATGGGTACTATGAGAGCCTGATTTCCGTCACGGAGATCGACGCTGCACCATACAGGTGCTTTGTCAACATATGATCTCTGTGTCCATTTCATATCGGTTTTAGGTGCTTCAAAGAATTGTCTTGTGTACTTGCTAACGTTATTCATATAAAAACCTCCATTCCGATCCGTTTATACCGACCTCGTACAGGTAATAAAAAAGTCTCCTCCATGCGTCGGCATGGAAGAGACGAAGTTACGATCATACTCCGTGGTACCACTCTTCTTGATGTAAGAATACACCCACTCATCTGCGTCGGATCAACGCATATCTCTGTAACGGGAGAGACCGTCCGAGCCTACTTGAAGATATTTCTTCTTTGGGGCGGCTGCTCGGGGAGGAGTTATGACTTGTATTTGTCTGCCGACTTTCACCTGCCGTCGGTTCTCTGTGAAAACTTACACAAGCTTTTATTCCCTTCATAGCATTTTTAGTATATTAACTGTATTATACAATGAAATACAACTTTTGTCAAGCCCTGCCTTTTTAGCCCTTAGCCTTTAGCCTGTAGGTGCGAACAGTGTTCGCCCGTCAGTCGCCAACCCGTAAGGGCGGATATTAAGCAGTGCCCCAGATCTTTGATTCGGCTGGCAATGCTATATGCAAAGCGGGTCGTCTCTACAATCTTAGTTCTTAGTTCTACTTACTACTTACTACTTTCTACTCACTACTCACTTATAGGGGCTGTAGCCTAAAGGCTAACGGCTTTACTGCCGCAGTCAGGACAGAAATTGGTATCACATTCCCTGCCGCAGGTGCATTTCCACGGCTTTACGGGAGCTTTTGCACCGCAGTCGGGACAGAATTTAGTATCGTTTTCCTTTCCGCAGGTGCAGAGCCATTTATTACCGTTCCATTTATTGGCTGCTTTTTGTTCGGCAGCCATACGGAAAAGCTCTGTGCCGTTGGTCATATACTGAAATCCCATAACGGGGAAACCATAAATAAACATATGCTTCACCTCAATATCGGTAAAAACTGTAGCTTATCACATCTGCGACTTTATATAGTCCGCTATCATGTATACTGCGTAAAATACCCATATTATCCAAGATATCGCCCACAGTCCCGTGAATACGCTGAAAAGCAGATATATTGCCGCAGCGGCTAAAGTGATGAAAAGTTTCTTCATTTATTTCTTCATGCCCATTGAGAGAATTCTTCCTGCAAAATCGTTGAAGTTCTGAGTCTGGAGGATTATCTTTCCGGGACCTGTAAGACGTGTGAGGAAAAGACCTTCGCCGCCGAGGAATATATTTCCGAGACCCTTTACAGTCTCTATCTCATAGTTTATGGTAGGTTCAAAGGCAACAACATTACCTGTATCGACTTTGAGTACTTCACCCGGATTGAGGTAACGCTCGACCTTATCACCGTCTACTTCGAGGAAAGCCATGCCCTGACCGAAGAGGTGCTGGAGGATAAATCCTTCACCGCCGAAAAGTCCTGACATGAATTTCTTTGTGAAAACAGCCTTGAGGTCTACAGTCTGCTCGGCACAGAGGAAAGCACCCTTCTGGCATATAAGTCCGCCTTGAGAGATATTTACGGGAACTACCGAACCGGGTACAGTTGAGCCGAAAGCTACCTTAGCTCCCGAGACTTCTGCTGTGTAATTTGCCATGAAGATCGATTCGCCTGTGAATATTCTTCCCAGACTTCTTCCGAGACCGCCCCTTGCGTTAGTTGTCATCTTGATACCCTGAGTCTGCCAGATCATGCCGCCTGACTGGGTAAACATAGACTCTCCCTGATTGAGTTCACATTCTACTGCCGGAACAGTTTCACCAATAATAGTATATCTCATGCTGATATACCTCCCTATATTATATTTTACGGCTGTGAGCCGTAATAAGCTTAATTATCTGCTATCCTGCAAAGGTTTGCTTCACCCGAGCTGAGGTGCTTTTTCTCTCCCGAGGGCAGCCTTACTATAAGATTTGCATTGTCGTCAATGCCGATAGCTTCGCCTGATATCTTTTCTCTGCCTATATTTGCAGTTACTAAGTGTCCTGTAAGGTATTCACGCCGTCTGTAATCGTGGAGAAAGCTTCTGTCAACTATCTTGCCGAGGTAGTATTCGAGCGAGTTGAGTACCTCAGCACAGAGCCTGTTCCTGTTGACGATGACACCTGCTTCGTCTTGTATGGAAGTAACGGTCTTGCTCAGCTCTTCGCCGAATATTTCCTTTGCACTTCGTACATTTATGCCTATTCCGATAACTGCACAGTCAAGAGTACGCATTTCCAGACCGAAAGATGCTTCGGTGAGGATACCGCATATCTTTTTCCCGTTCATGTACAGGTCGTTTACCCATTTTATATTTACAGGACTGCCGCACAGCTTTTCAACAGCCTCGGCAGCTGCACAGGCTGCGGCGGCGGTTATCATAGGAGCATATTCGAGACTGAATTCAGGTCTTATGAGGGTACTCATGTAAAGTCCAACGCCTGACGGTGATACGAAAGACCTGCCTATCCTGCCTTTTCCTGCGGTCTGTCTGTTTGCGATTATGGTAGTGCCGTTTGGTACGTCATCTGAATCCAGTTCCTTTGTGGTATTGTTTGTGGACTCGACTTCTTCAAATATCTGAATATTTCGTCCCATTTCCTTGGTGCGCAGGAAAGGAGTTATGAGGTCTGCTGAAAGACGATTATTATCCTCGTTGAGTTTGTAGCCCTTTGAAGTCACCGAGCTTATGGAAAATCCCTCTGCTTCAAGGGATTTTACAGCTTTCCAGACAGCATTTCGACTGACACCGAGCTTATCCGCAAGAGCTGCACCGGATATGTATTTTCCGTCTGAGTTTGCGAGAGTTGCAAGCAATTCGGATTTGACGTTCATGATAATGTTCCTTTCAGAGATCGTTTATATACTATGAATGAATTAGGGGAAATTTTGTAATACAGCCGTTAGCCATGAGCCGTTAGCCGAAGGAGTTCGCTTACGCTCACATTATTTAAATTATTCGCCGAAGGCGACACATTGGCTAATAGCTAAGGGCTAAAGGCTAACGGCTGATATAATACTTCCCTCATTGATTCGATATTAATGATAATATTGTACCATAAAAAAATGAACAATTCAAGATATGTGGGAATTTTGAGCATAAAATGCAGAATAAAGGCAATAAAAAGCCTGATTCAAAACAAAAAAGGACGTTTTTCACGTCCTTTCGGTGATATAATTTTATGTATGCCGAGTTTCAGTCGTCAACTATGGGCGGAGCAGGTGCGTTTTCCTTGGCTTTCTTTTCAGCCCTGCGCTGTCGGCGGTACTGCTTCATGTCGTAGGAAAAAAGCTGTATAAGTGCAATGGCAACTGTTAAAGCAACAGGTATGATGCAGGGGAGCACCCTTGACCTGTACATACTGCTTATGGGCTGGAGCGTGTATTTGTTCGTCCAGCCGCATCTGTCCGCATGGGTTATGAGCTTATGCAGCATGACCATGCATAATATAAAGCCACCCGATGAAAATATAAGAGATAAGATATTTGCGGCGTTTTTTCTGAAAATACAAAGGACAGTGCCCGATGTCATAAGAACTGCCGAAAGTATAAGGAAAAAGCCTGTTACAGCCATATCGCTGCCGTAGCTGTTTCGGTTATAAATAAGACCTGCACCCGACAGCACTGTCATAGCACAGGAAAAGATCAGAGCAAGCAGCACCGCTATGACCTTTGCAGCGGTCATAAGAGGGGACTTCTCCGAATGAAGATTTTTCAATTTTTTTTGGCTCATATTGACTCCGTAAGCAGATTTCAACAGTGTGGAATTCTCATTAATAAAAAGGCTGTGCAGAAATATAATAAATATGTTCCCTCGGGAACATGAAAGGAAAAAACAAATGTTATTTAAAAGAAAGATAATAAAAACAGCTGCGGCATTATTATCTGCGGCTTTTATAGGATTATTCGGAACTGCGGGATATTATTCCTCGCAGCTGCCTGATGTTATCACAGCTGACACAAATTCAGAGATAAAAATAGCGGGATTTCCCGAGCTTAGCTGTGCAAGTATGCCTGATAAAGCAGTACCCGCAGCAGGAAGCTGTGCGAGTACAGAACAGGTAACATTTTCGCTTTTCGGTGTAATTCCCGTTAAAAATGTCGAAGTAAACAAAGCAGAAGCCCCTGTTTTCGCCGTTGGGGGCAGACCTTTCGGCATTAAGCTCCTTATGGAAGGCGTTATGGTAACAGGGCTCGGCGATGTTGAAGATGAGAAAGGGTGTTTGATGTGTCCTGCAAAGGAAGCAGGTATACGCAAAGGCGATGTGATACGTCTTGCGGACGGCAATGCTCTTACGTCAAACGATCAGTTACAGGAGATCATAGCCTCATCGAAAGGCAAGGATATCGAACTCTCCGTTGACCGTGACGGAAATATTTTTCCCGTATCCTTGCAGCCTGTAAAGTCCCGAAGGAGCGGAAGCTGGAAGGGCGGTATGTGGGTACGCGACAGCATTGCAGGCATCGGTACCATGACGTTCTTTAATAAGGATACGGGCAGCTTTGTCGGACTTGGGCACCCCATATGCGATTCCGACACAGGCGGCATAGTTCCCGTTCACAGCGGCGAGGCTGTACCTGTAGACATTACTGAGGTACGCCGCGGCGCAAGAGGTATACCGGGTGAGCTTCGCGGAAAATTCTGCGGTGGGAGCAGTTTCGGCGTACTTGACCGCAACAAAATGAGCGGCATATACGGCAGATTATCCGAAAATGCTCTTGCAGAGCTTTCCGATGACGCGGAAGAATTCAAAATGGCATACCGACAGGAAGTTACCGTCGGACCTGCTGAAATTTACACGACCATAGCAGGTCAGGCTCCCGAAAAATATGCTGCTGAAATAGTCAGCGTAGACTACGGCAGCGTGGGAACGTCAAAAAATATGGTGATACGCATAACCGATGAAAGGCTTATTGAAGCCGTGGGCGGCATAGTGCAGGGCATGAGCGGAAGTCCCATAATTCAGAACGGTAAGCTTGTGGGAGCTGTCACTCATGTATTTGTAGCCGATCCGACTCAGGGTTATGGCATATTTGCTGAGACTATGGCAGAAGATCTTGGATAATTCAAAAAGATAACAAAAGTGGGCGTTACAACTGTAACGCCCTGAGTTTTGGCATGATTATCTGTTTTCTTCGCTGAAACCACTGTCAACGAGCTCGATGAGAGCATCAACAGCAGCCTTCTCGTCAGCACCGTCAGCGATTACCTTTACGTTTGTACCGCCTACGATACCGAGTGAAAGAATTCCGAGTAAGCTCTTAGCATTTACTCTTCTCTCTTCTTTCTCGATCCAGATTGATGACTTGAACTCGTTAGCCTTCTGAATAAAGAAGGTTGCCGGTCTTGCGTGAAGTCCAACCTGATTCTTTACCATTACTTCTCTGACAAACATATACAACTCTCCTATTCTCTGTAGTTACAGCCCCTCTCATTATAACAGGACTGTGTTGCTGTTTGCAAATTTGTTTCACTTGCTGATATCATTATACAATCATTTTTTTTGAGTGTCAACGGATTTTTGAGTTAAAGAACCAAGATTTCATTAAATTCTACATTTAGATTAAATGTGAATAAAAAATTATCAACCTGCTTGTTGATTATCACTACAAAAAAATGTTGACAGTAATTGTTGAAGTTGCATATGATTTGACACCAGAATATGGTTATTTCTTCTAAACGGAAAAAGCTTTTTTTGATATACTGCCAGTTGATATGCTAAGCAGAGCTTCAACAGTTATGCGAAGCTCACAGCAAGAATTGGTCAGTCGTTTTGAGCTTTATATTTAGCTAAAAGATCGGGACGGCGTTCAGCTGTTATTTTCAGACTCTGCTCGTGTCTCCATGTTTCGATATTCTTGTGATGACCTGTCAGGAGCACAGGCGGAACAGCCTCGCCCTCCCATACTTCGGGGCGTGTATACTGAGGATATTCAAGGAGTCCGCTGTATATGCTCTCATCGGTGAAGCATACCTCATCGGAGAGGACTCCGTCGCACATACGCGCTACTGCGTCAGCTACCACCATTGCAGGTATTTCGCCGCCTGTGAGTACATAATCGCCGATAGATATCTCCTCATCGACAATTTTATCGAGCACTCGCTGGTCTACGCCCTCATAGTGACCGCAGAGAATAAGGATATTGTCCAGTTTTGAAAGCTCAACGGCTTTATTCTGGTCGAAAATCTTACCCTTGGGGGACATATATATAGTATGGGGCTTTTCGCCGAGCTCCTCGCATACAGCCTTGTAGCAGTTGTATATAGGTTCGCACTGCATTACCATTCCCATGCCGCCGCCGTAGGGAGTATCATCGACTCTGCGGTGCTTATCCTGAGTATATTCACGTATCTGTCGGCAGTGGAGGCTGAGCTTGCCTGCTTTTCTTGCCCTGCCAACGATACTTTCACCCAGTACGGCTTCGCACATTTCGGGAAATAATGTAGCTATTTCGATATGCATTGTTTTTCTCCTTTTATGATTTGAGACCGCGGAAAACTGCGGTCTCGGGATTATTATGTAAGTTTTATGCTCTCGGCTATTGCCAGCACCTCATCAAGTTCAGTGAAGCTGATAATTACGATGTAGCGTGTTTTTTTGTCCTTTTCTGGATAGATGTTGGCTACAACGTATTTATCTGTATTCTTTTCATAGCCGTATTCCAGACCTTTTACAAGGTATCCTCGGTAGCCTACTCCGTCAACAGGGTAGAAGCTTACGGGATAAGCTCTGTTCTTGAAGATATCTTCATTTTTCTGCTTCATAATTTTATAGAAGGTCTTGGAATTCTTGTAGTTGTGTATGTCAAAATCGTCCATTGTAAGGGAAGCCATGAGCTTTACGAATTCGTACTTGCTTTCGGGAGTGGTCTTTTCAGCATCTTTGCAGTAAGCATCGAGTTCACCGTGATCTATTCCCGTCATATCGAGAAAGTCTTCGCTTTCATTGATACGTTCTGAGAAAATGGTGATAAAGTGGGAATGATCTTCATTTGCCCATGTGACATTGTTGTCATCGCCTTTGCGCTGTGCTTCTATGTCGTTCCATGCAGTTACGCGGATATCCATAGTCTGGAAATCAGCATAGCCTTCGGAAAGCTTGGGGAGGTCTTTCGGGATCTCCTGCCATATATTATCCCTTAGTTCGAGTTCGTGAGTGCATTTGTAGTAATAAGGTATGCCGGGGAAGAAGTACGCGCAGACTCCTGCTGCGACAAGAATGAGCAGAAATAGTATGCCTAAGATTTTTTTCATAAAAATGCCTCCTTTTGGCGTATAAACGCCGTTTTTCTTTTGTTCTACAGTTTTTTCTCTTTTTTTATAGTTCTTTTTTATGCATAAGGTGTATCCCTATATGTCCAATGCCGAGTATTATTGACGCTGCAATAAGAAAGACATTGCAGGCGTAAACTCCCAGAAAGAATACCGCAAATACAGGCAGGGAAGCACCTGCAAGCGGAAATCCGCAGTAATCGGAGTACATATCCGCAAGAGTGCGGCTGCTTCGGAAATATCCAAGCCAGTAAAGCTCATACAGTATCATGAGTATGAGTGCAAGGGCAATATAGCCAAGTCTCGGCGACAGGCTGAATTTGTCAAGGCGGCGGTCGATGAGCACTAATGTGCTTACCATGCCTTCTCCTGCACGTTCAAGTGTGAGGAGAGTTTTATTCTCACGTTTTGCGGACTCTTCATAGCCCTCTGGCTGATTTTTGCTCCATATGATATTAGGAATGAAAAGCATAAGCAGGAAAACTATGCCGACTATGGATATGCCCCATTTCGGCAGCTGTCCGTAGCTTTTGAGTATGTTTTCGCAGCTTGTCAGCGACCATATGGCAAGTCCGATTAAAACGGCTGTCATAGTGCCGAGAGCGATGATACTGCTCTTTTTCATATCAGTCGAAAAGACCGTCAAGCGGGCGGATAGTCATAACTCCGCCGTCCACATCTGTGGAAACCACCACGTCTGCAATAGCAGGGACAAGATATTCTCTGTCCTCGCCCTTTATTACGTAGACATCGTTTGCACCTGTCTGCATAACATCGATTATCTTGCCGTATACGGCATCGCTGTCAGCGTCGCGGACTTCAAGTCCGATAAGGTCCTGAATGAAGTAGGTGTCATCGTCAAGCTCAAGGTCGTCGCGGTGCATATAGAGTACCTTGTTGCGGAGCTTTTCAGCAGCTTCGGGAGTGTCAATGCCCTCTATCTTGGCGATAACTGTATTTTTGAACACTCGGGAGCGTTCTATTGTCACTTCCTCGTGATTTTTTCCAATGAAAAGTCTGTCGAACTCCGCAAGAAGTTCGGCACTGTCAGTGTAAGGCATTATCTTCACTTCGCCGCGTATCCCGTGGGTGGTGACTATCTTGCCTGCTTCGAGAAATTCCTTTTTCATATTTTTTCCTTTATTATTCAAGCTCTATTGAGCTTATTATCTGCTTTGCCGTTGTTTCGTCGGGGCATTTCAGAGTTACGGTATAGACTTCATTTTTGTTACTGTTCGGGAAAATATTTACGTCCCATGTATTGCCGCTGTAATCGCCGTAGAGTACCTGTACGACATAAGCGGTGTACTCGCTGTTTTTGATCTTCCACATTTTTTCCATGCCGACAGCTTCTTCTTTGTCCTCTGCAAGGTCAAGGAACACATCTTTATCCTTTCCGCGGAGTTTGAGACATTTTTTAGCTGTGAGGCAGTCCCTTGTATAAAACACCATAGTATATGCAAGTCCGTACTGCGGCAGGTCAACGCCTATCTCCTTGTAGAAATGTCTGTAATCAGCTTCTTTGTACTTAAAATATGCCCACGGATAATAGAGATCATCTTCGCTGTATTCATCACCGAGCAGCTCTTTGTATTCGCTTTGGCGTTCCTCATTTTCCTTGTAGTCGGTATCCAATACGAATATTCTTGACTCTTCGCCCGATGCGTAGGAGCTTGCTTCCGTACCTTCGATAGGACTGTGTCCTTCCCAGTCGGAAGGGATACGGAATTTTACTCCTTTCAGTGTATGACTAACATGATCTGAGGGAATATCAGTCTTTTTGAATTCGGCAACAGTTTCGTCTATATGATCGTATTTGTACTTGACTTTCAGATAAGTAGGGAGTCCCGGGAAGAATATGAATATTACCAATGCAGCAGTGATAAGAAAACCGAGAATAGTTCCGCCGATAATTAGTGGTTTTTTCATGATATCTCCTGTGGTCAGTGTTTAGTAGGGAACGCCGCCCTCGGCGTTCCCTACAGTTAGTTTTTCATTTCAAAGCTTTCGCCGAGAATGTCCTTGTTAGCGTCGAGTATAGGCTTTATGCACTCAGCAAGGAACTCGTCCACCTGCTGTGAACTTCTTCCTGTGTAGTTCTCAGGCTTGAGAACAGCGTCGAGCTCTTCCTTTGTTACCATGAACATAGGATCAGCTTCGATAAGCTCGCAGAGATTGTTGTCAAGTCCGCGAACCTTAACGTTTGTGCCTGCTTCCATAGAGTAGTCCATGATACGGTCGTGGAGCTCCTGACGGTTGCCGCCCTTCTTAACAGCGTCCATCATGATGTTCTCACTTGCCATGAACGGGAGCTCTGCCATAACACGGCGGCGTATCATCTCAGGGTATACAACGATGCCGTTTGTAACGTTCATCATGATATTGAGTATAGCGTCAACGCCGAGGAATGCCTCTGCTACGCTGATACGCTTGTTTGCGGAGTCATCGAGAGTTCTCTCGAACCACTGTGTACCTGCTGTGAATGCAGGGTTGAGGCTGTCTATCATTACGTAACGTGCGAGGGAAGTAATTCTCTCACAGCGCATAGGATTACGCTTGTATGCCATTGCAGAAGAACCTATCTGCTTCTTCTCTCTTGGCTCTTCCATCTCCTTGAAGGACTGGAGAATACGCATATCGTTTGAGAACTTGCTTGCTGTCTGAGCGATATCACTGAGAAGTTCAAGTACCTTTGAGTCCACCTTACGTGAGTAGGTCTGACCTGATACGGGAACAACTGCGTCAAAGCCCATTTCCTCAGCTATCATCTGCTCAAGCTTCTTTATCTTGTCAGTGTCGCCCTCGAAAAGCTCCATGAATGAAGCCTGTGTACCTGTTGTGCCCTTTGAGCCGAGAAGCTTTAACGTGGACATACGGTATTCAAGGTCTTGGAAGTCCATGAGGAGCTCGTTGAGCCAGAGTGTAGCTCTCTTGCCTACAGTTGTGAGCTGTGCAGGCTGGAGATGTGTGTATGCGAGGCAGGGGAGGTTCTTGTACTCGTCTGCGAACTTCGCAAGGTTGTTCATAACGTTTATGAGCTTTCTGCGAACTATTTTAAGCGCATCGCGCATGATGATAACGTCGGTATTATCGCCAACATAGCAAGATGTAGCACCGAGGTGGATTATACCTGCGGCATCGGGACAAGCTTGTCCGTATGTGAAAACGTGAGCCATAACGTCGTGGCGTGTGATCTTTTCGCGCTCTGCTGCCATTTCATAGTCTACATCGTTGATGTGCTCTTCGAGCTGCTTTACCTGTGCTTCTGTAACAGGGAGACCGAGCTTCATTTCGGCTCTTGCGAGAGCTACCCAGAGCTTTCTCCATGTTGTGAATTTTTTATCCGCAGAGAAGATATACTGCATTTCCTCACTTGCGTAACGTGTACAGAATGGGCTTTCATAGCTGTTGATATTACCGCTCATTTATAATGTTCTCCTTTAAAATTCATTTAGCGTACTGCGACAGTACATCACATTAATTATAGCATTATACTGTTGTCATGTCAATAAAAAAGGCGGCTCAAAGCCGCCTTAGTTTTGCAGAAAAAACCTTGCATTTTCTGTGAAAATTTGACATTACCTGTCATATTTCGTCCATAGTTCCGCTGCTGCCCGAGTTGGGTATGCTGTCGGGAAGGACTATATCGGACATTTCATCAGAAGCTGTCCTTTGGAAGTTATCGACTTTCTGCTGGTACGGATCTTTTATGCCGTACTGATGCCTGTCCATTTCCTGATCGAAGAATCGCTCATTGAAATGAGGAAAGCCGTCACAGGTCTCAAGCTTATGGTATGTCATGTTGACCTTCAGATTTATTAGAGCTGCCGTGCCGACAATGACGAAGAGTACAAGGTGTATCCAGAAGCATTTTGTCAGCACCTTGAAATCATGGAACAGCCTGTTCTCGTAAGGACTTATGACCCACAGCAGAAGCTGATTAGCTCCGAGTATACTTATTACGAGTATAGCCATTATATCCCTGTACCTGTAGCAAGCCTGCCATGCGCAGTAGCCGATGATCGGTACGATAATTATTGCATCTAAAGAAGCTGCGGTGACATTGGTTATAAAGCCCATGAATATAGCCACGGGAAGATAAACGATAAGCGGTGCGAAATAGAATATCACCAGCAGTGAGCGTATCCTGTTCACACGGTTAAGAAGTGTTAGATTATGCGCAAATTCGATCGCTTTCGTACTGCGGTTGACAGAGAGTTCAGACATTGTATCATCTCCTGTTGTTATGGGATTATTCTTTCATTGGTGTGTATGATAACGGTATTTTCGATAAGCTTGAAGCCTGCAACTGCCGCAGCTTCCATTACACCGTCGGGGAGAGTTTCATTGATATCATGGGGAGGAGTAGTTCTTTCCCTTATCTTTTTCTCCTTTTTGGCGATCATAGTCCACATGATGATATTTATTATCACGAATACCGCAGCAGCTGCTGCGATAACAAGGATTTCACCTGTTGTCATAGAGTCTGCTCCTTTGCTGTTAAAGCTCGGCGCGGAAGAGAGCGACTGTTATATTATCGCTTTCCTCTCTGTTTTTTACAGTTTCGATAAGTTCACGCATTTTTGACTGCATATGCTTTTTGGTGGCAGTTTTTTCAGCAGAAAGCTCCTCGAAAAGCTCTTTTTCTGTCAGTACATGGCGGAAGCCGTCCGAGCATATCATATATGTCACGTCATTTTCGAGAGTTCCGAGTCTTATTTCGGGAGCGACCTCGCCTGTAACGCCTATGCACTGTACAAGGGCGTTCCTTCGCGGATCAACCAGAGCCTCCTCGGGAGTCATCTTGCCCATTTTTACGGCGCGGTTAACGTAGGTATGGTCATCGGTTATCTGACTGAGCTTGTCGGATATCTTATATATGCGGCTGTCACCTACATGGAACGTCATATACTCGGAATTTACGGCTATTATGCCTGTAGCGGTAGTGCCGAGCTGCAAATTGTTATGTGAGCCGTAGTGTACCAGCATAGCATTCAGTCGGCGGAGCCTGCTTATTACGTTATGAGCGGCTGTCTGCCAGTCCCAGTCGGGAAGCTCGAAGGGAAACTCGGTGTCGAACCAGTCCGCAAAGCTTCTTACCACCTCTGCGCTTGCAAGCTCTCCGCGTGAGAGACCGCCCATTCCGTCGCATACCATTACAAGTGCAGCCATACCCGTACTTGTTTTTGCAGTCTTGACGCAAACGCTGTCCTGATTTATTTTTTTCGAGATACCTATATCGGTATCACAGGCTGCAATATATTTCATAATTCCCCCTTACGGCGGACATTACCCGTCTATAAAATCGAATTCTTCGTTGGAAAGCTTCAGAACATCGCCGTTTTTTATTTTTATCTCCATATTTGCAGGCACGGCAGTTCCGTTGATGTATGTTCTGTTTGTTGAGTTGTTATCTTCAATATAGCATGAGCCGCTGCGAGTGTATATAGTCGCATGGACTCTGCTGACAGTCCTGTTTTCGGTTATGCAGAGATCCACCTTGTCCCGTTCCTTGCCTATCCTGAAAACAGGCTTGTCGATATTCACTGTAATGCCTGTAGCGCGTCTTGTGAGCTTTGGATAGTTCTGCGGAGCCGATCTGATGTGCTCCGACTTTACAAGCTCGGGGAGCACGTTCTTCTTATTACTGTTAAGTGAAGGGATTATCTTAGGCTCGGGAACTTCGGGAGCAGCTGTGTGCTTGAACTCCTGTGAGCCTTTGTTGATATCGTTGATTATGGTCTGAGCCATATTATTTATATGCTGAGAAGGCTCGGGGATATGAGGTCTGCTGAACTGAGTATGTGCAGGCTTTGCAGTCTGAGCAGGGAACAGAGAAGGTACTTCCCTGCGGATATACTCCTTTGCTTCCGAGATAGTGAAGCCGCTTTCACGGCAGACGAAATTCATAAAGCCGTCAACAGCTGAATAGTCGCTCTGAGACTTGTACTGCGCAAAGGTGGATATCTTGCGCAGACAGTTTACGATACCGTCGTTGCAGCTCTCATTGTACCACAATGGCAGATAGAAAAGATATATATCAAGATCTTCAGCATTTACTGTTATAAAATCAGGATCGAGGACTATATTCTGCATATTGAAGCCGCAGGTCTCTGCTACCTTTATTATGTCCAGCAGATTTTTAATGATACAGAAGTATTCCTTCTTGTCGATGCCGCTTCTTATCTTATTTATAAGGGGTATGCCCTTAGCACCTGTGAATTCAAGCCTGTCTGAGCCCTCTGCGAACGGAACGAGCCAGCCCTTTATGCGGTTGTCGATGAAATATCTGTACTCAGGTTCATTGAGCATTTCGTTTCCCGTAAATCTGCATTTTATACATACTTCGCCGTTTATTTCAGTAAATTTGAGCTTTGCCACATTACCGCTCCTTCCGTGGTTTTCTGCCTTTTATTATACAATATTATGCATATAAAGTCAAGATAAGTGAGCAGTCAATAGAAATAAAAAGACCGTCCAAAAGGACGGTCCTTAAAATCAATTATTTTTTGCTCTTAGCCTTAGCGTCCATCTTATTCTTCCACCATGACCATGTTACAGGAGCAACAAAGAGTGATGAGAATGTACCTGAGATAAGGCCCATCATAAGAGGTACTGAGAAGCTGAGGAGCGAATCATAGCCTGTTACAAGAACAACTATTGTGATAACGAGCATTGTGCCGATAGTTGTAATAGAAGTTCTTACAGAACGTGTAAGAGACTGTGTACAGCTTACGTTGATAAGCTCGTTAAGTGAAGCCTTAGGCATAAGCTGACGGTTTTCTCTTATTCTGTCGTAGATAACGATAGTGTTGTTTATCGAATATCCGAGGATAGTGAGTATAACGGCAACGATATTCGAATCGATGTTGAAGCCGCATACTATCGTAGCTGTAAAAGCTACGAATATATCGAGGCAGAGAGCGAATATTGAGCATACACCTGCTGACCAGCCGCCGATATTCCTGAAACGGATAGCGATATAGATGATAACGACAAATGCTGCAAAGAGTACGGCAATGAAGCACTTGAGCAGGAATTCACGGCCTGATGAAGGGCTTACGTCGTTTGAATCGTATATCTCAAGGGAATTATCCTTGAACTTGTCTCTGAGAGCGTTTGTGAGCTCTGTCTGTCTGTCAGCTGTAAGTCCCTGATCGGAAGTGAAGGAGATAGTGACCTGCTTTCCGCCTGAGTCAAGGCTTTCACCTGTTCTTACTATAACTGATGAACCAACGATGTCCTTTACTGTATTTCCGACTTCATTGGTGTCTATATCACCCTGATATGTGTAGGTGATAAGTGTACCGCCCTTGAATTCGATAGCAAGGTGTATACCTCTTATTACCGCACCTGCGATGAATACAACGAGAACAGCGATAACAACGCCGAGGATAAGCTTTTTCTTTGAACAGAAATTATATACCTTTGACGGAGTAGCTACGATTTCTTTCTGAGTATTCTTCTTGCTCATTTCTCGTCACCTCCATAAAGCTTTCTGTTTCTGAAGCACTTGAACTTGGAGAGTGAAGTTACCATAAGTCTTGATGCGAATACACCGAATATGAAGTTGCAGATAACACCTGCAAGAAGTGTAAATCCGAATGAGTAAACAACACCTTCAGCTGTTGCTCCGAATGCGAAGAAGATAGTCTTGTTGAGGATCTTCGAGAAGAAGCTGTCAGGAACACCGAAAGCTCCCATAAGGATAACTGCGATGATAACGTTTGTGATGTTACCGTCGAGGATAGCGGAGAATGCTCTCTTGTAAGCTATCTTTATAGCAGAGTCGAGAGATTTTCCTGTTCTGAGCTCTTCCTTGATACGCTCACCGGTGATGATGTTAGCGTCAACACCCATACCTACTGCAAGTATGATACCTGCGATACCCGGTATAGTAAGTGTAGAGCCGTTCATAAATCCGAACCAGCCTGTGATAGCTGCGATAGAACCTGTTACCTGTCCGCAGAGAGCGATAACAGCTACAACGCCGGGGAGTCTGTAAAGGAATATCATGTATACAGCGATTCCGATGAATGCTATAAGAGCTGCAAGAAGGATAGCATCAAGTGAACCTTCACCCATTGTAGGCGAGATAGTTCTGAAGCTCTTTGTCTCCATTTTGAAAGGAAGAGCACCTGAGTTTATCTGGTTTGCAAGCTTTGTAGATGAGTCAAAGTCAAAGTTACCTGTGATCTGTGCTTTGCCGTCAGTAATAGCATTGTTTACCGAAGGAGCAGAGATAAGAGTATTATCCATCCAGATCGAGATAGGTGTTGAAGAACCTGCAAGCTCGGTAGTAGCTTCAGCAAATTTATCCTTGCCTGAATCACTGAGCTCAAGGCTTACGACATATTCATATTCTTTTCCGTCTTCCGATACATAAGCACTTTTTGCAGAAGCGATGTCATCGCCTACAAGGACGATCTCACCTGACGGGATCTCGTTGCCGTCCTCATCGGTGGTCGTGTCAGTGCCCTTACGGAATGTAAGCTCAGCCATTTCGCCGAGTTCCTTAACGGCAGATTCCGGATCGAAGTTTGTTTCGCCGACTTTCCATGGGAAACGTACGATGATTCTGTCGCTTTTTTCATCGCTGTATACTTCATTATCAGTGATACCGAGTGAAGCAAGTCTTGTCTTGATGACCTCCATAGCAGAAGCGAGCTGATCCTTGTCAGCGTCGTAATCGCCTGCCGGACCGAAGGTAACGTCAACACCGCCCTTGATATCAATACCAAGACGGATATCGTCAACGCCCTTGATGTAGGTCGTTCTGTTATCGCCGAATAATTTGTCTATACCAAATACCGACGTAACAGCAAAGATAGCGATAAAAGCAACGACAATGAAGAAAGTTGATTTGCCTGTCTTTTTCACAGTCATGCCTCCTAAAAATAAGCCCTTTCACGGTGTCCTGCGTGCCCACAGAAACAGCATAGGACTTTTATTTCCTGTCTCATTGACAATTACAATTATTGTACTATATTTTTATCAAAAAGTCAAGTGTATTGCCTGAAAAACTTTCCATTTCAAGAATATGCACAATTACGTTAATCAAATTTCGGAGTTATTAACAAATTAGCCTTTAGCCATTAGCCTTTAGCCGTTAGCCTTTAGCCGTTAGCCAATGGAGAATTGAGAATGCTGCACTGTAGGGGCGCTTTCCGAGCGCCCGTTATAAGTGATGAGTGCATAGTGGTTAGTAGGGAACGCCGCCCTCGGCGTTCCGAGCCCTTAGCCGTTAGGTTGTAGGGACGCCCATCGGGCGTCCGCGTTGCAATTGTCGTTAAAATTGACGTACGCGCAATGTGCGTCCCTACATTGCATTCATGTTACTTGTTCCGTTGCTGACGGAACGCCGAGGGCGGCGTTCCCTACACTACTCAATAAAAAGCACTCCCGAAGGAGTGCTTTTCATTACTTAAAATGTTTCTGAGATATTTTCAGACGGTTCATAGCGCGGTTTAGCGCAGCCTGAGTCTCGTAGTATTCCTTGATACTCTGCTTCTGTCTCATGCGCTCTTCGGCACGTTCTCTTGCTTCCTGAGCACGTTTGATATCTATTTCCTCGGGAAGCTCGCAGGTATCAGCCAGTATTATCGAAGAATCGGGCATTACCTGTATAAATCCCTCTGATATAGCAGCGTATTTCCATTCGCCGTTCACCAGATATTTAAGCTCTCCCGTTGGGAGACAGGTAACGAGGGGCTCATGTCCTGCCATAATACCGAGAAGTCCGTCTATAGCCGTTATGACGAGATGTTCCACCTCTCCGCTGAAGAAAAGGCGGTCAGTAGCGATTATCTCGAGGTGAAAGGTTTTAGCCATATTAAGCCGCCTCCTTTATTCCTCGTCCATCTGACGGGCTTTCATAATAACATCGTCTATAGTACCTGCCATGAGGAATGCAGCTTCGGGGTACTTGTCCATATCACCGTCAATGATAGCCTTGAAGCCCTCGATAGTGTCCTTGAGGGGGACATATTTGCCCTTGAGACCTGTGAAGTTTTCAGCTACGTTGAAAGGCTGTGAAAGGAACTTCTGTATCTTTCTTGCACGGTATACTGCAAGCTTGTCGTCCTCGTCAAGCTCTTCCATACCGAGGATAGCGATGATATCCTGCAATTCCTTGTACTTCTGGAGAAGCTCCTGAGTACGTCTTGCGACTGTATAGTGCTCCTCACCGACGATCTCGGGTTCGAGGATACGTGAGTTTGACTCCAGAGGGTCAACGGCAGGGTAGATACCCTGTTCAACTATCTTACGTGAAAGAACCGTAGTAGCGTCAAGGTGAGCGAAAGTAACGGCAGGTGCAGGGTCGGTAAGGTCGTCCGCAGGGACATATACAGCCTGTACCGAGGTGATAGAGCCGTTTTTAGTAGATGTGATACGCTCCTGTAATTCGCCGACTTCCGTAGCAAGTGTAGGCTGATAGCCAACGGCGGAAGGCATACGGCCGAGAAGAGCCGATACCTCAGAGCCTGCCTGTACATAACGGAAGATATTGTCGATAAAGAGAAGAACGTCCTTGTGCTCGCGGTCACGGAAATACTCAGCCATAGTAAGACCTGTCTGAGCAACACGCATACGTGATCCGGGGGGCTCGTTCATCTGACCGAAAACGAGAGCGGTCTTTGAGATAACTCCCGATTCCTGCATTTCGTTCCAGAGGTCGTTGCCCTCACGGGAACGCTCTCCTACGCCTGTGAATATGGAGTAGCCGCCGTGCTCGGTGGCGATATTTCTGATAAGCTCCTGTATAAGAACGGTCTTACCAACGCCTGCGCCTCCGAAAAGACCTATCTTACCGCCCTTAGCGTAAGGAGCGATAAGGTCGATGACCTTGATGCCTGTTTCGAGGACTTCAACAACAGGGCTCTGATCCTGAAATGTGGGAGCTTTACGGTGTATCTCCCATTTTTCTTCAGTCTCTACATCGCCCTTTTTGTCGATAGGCTCGCCGAGTACGTTGAACATACGTCCGAGAGTATTTTCGCCTACGGGTACTTTTATGCATGAGCCTGTAGGAGTAACTTCCATATTTTTGCTGAGTCCTTCACTGGACGCAAGCATGATGCAGCGGACAATGTGGTTGCCCATATGCTGAGCGACTTCCATGACACGCTTTTTTCCGTCTACATCGACAGTGAGAGCGTCCTTTATCATAGGGAGCTTTCCTGCGCCGAATTCAACATCAATAACAGGTCCGATGACCTGTGTTATTCTGCCTTTTTCCATTGCTTTCTCCTTTGTTTAAGAGAATTTGGGGTATAACATTTTTGTAGGGGAGGGCGCCCTCGCCCTCCCGAAACATACATAACATTGTACCGTACAACGGGAGCCCGAGGGCGGGCTCCCCTACATGGTTTAATAAAATGTGCATACTTTGTAGGTGCGAGTGACCCTCGCCCGTAATTGTAATAATGTATTTACCATCGGGCGCTCGGAAAGCGCCCCTACATATTATTCATTAATCGACTGTGCTCCGCCGCATACCTCGGTAATTTCCTGAGTGATAGCAGCCTGTCTTGCGCGGTTGTAGAGCAGTGAAAGGTCTTTTATCATGTCCTTTGCACTTGTAGTAGCAGCGTCCATAGCTGTCATACGGGACTGCTGTTCGCAGCAGAATGCTTCGACCATAGCACCGTAAATGATGCCCTTTGCGTACTGTGGTATGAGGTAATTCATAACTTCCTCAGGAGAAGGCATGAATGAAGCCTTTGGCAGCTTCTTCATAGTGCCGTCTGCTGCCTTGCCGAAATGCTTTCGTTCAAAGGGGAGCAGTCTAAGCGTTTTAGGCTCCTGAAGATTTGAGTTTATCATGTCCGTATAGATAAGGTATACCTCGTCGAGCTCGCGCTTTTCAAACTTGTCAAGCACCAGCTCTGCCACCTCGCTTGCTCTGTAAAGAGTAGGGTTTTGCGTGGTATAGAGAAATTCACCGTCAACTGAAGCTTTTTTGTTGCTGTTGATACGACGCTGATAGTACATTCTTCCCACCTGTCCCATAACGAACAGGTAACAGTTGTCGAGATCGGCAGCTTCATCAAGCTTCTTATCGGTATATTTGAGTATATTATGATTATAGCTTCCGCAGAGTCCTTTATCGGCAGTAATGACGATATAACCCTTTTTACGCTTATCCTCAGGGATATCTGCACGTCTGTCGAAGTACAGCTGACGTGTGTGCGGAGTATGCTCCAGAACGCTTTCGATAGTAGACTGGAGCTTATAGAAGTAAGGCTCTGTACATTCAAGCGACTTCCTTGCTTTTTTCAGCTTTGATGACGACATGAGGTACATAGCGTTGGTGATCTTCAATATCTGCTGTATACTTCCGATCCTTTCGCGGATCTCTCTCATATTAGGCATATCACGTCACCGCCTTATTCTTCAAAAGCTGTGAGTATTCTTTCGATACGCTCTGCAAGGTCGTCTGTGAGCACCTTGTTTTCTTCTATCTCAGTGATTATATCCTGTCCGTAGCTTCTTATGTAATTCATAAGGTCTGTGCGGTATTCTCTCAGCTCCTTGAGTGGGATACCCTTGAAAAATCCGTGCTGAGCCGCATAGAGGAGTATTACCTGCTCATAGTGTGGGAGCGGATTGTAAAGAGGCTGCTTGAGAAGCTCTGTAAGCATATGACCGTGGTCAAGAAGCTCTGTTGTGGACTGGTCAAGCTCTGATGAGAACTGTGTGAATATCTCCATTTCCTTGAACTGAGCAAGGTCGATACGGAGATTTCCCGAAGCCTTCTTCATAGCCTTTGTCTGAGCTGCACCGCCGACACGGGATACTGAAAGTCCGTAGTTCACCGCAGGACGGAGACCTGAGTTGAAAAGCTCACTTTCGAGGAATATCTGACCGTCTGTGATAGAGATAACGTTAGTCGGGATATATGCCGAGATATCGCCTGCAAGAGTCTCGATGATCGGAAGAGCGGTAAGTGAACCGCCGCCGTGCTCGTCATCGAGTCGGCTTGAACGCTCGAGAAGTCTCGAATGGAGATAGAATACATCACCCGGATATGCTTCACGTCCTGGTGGACGGTGGAGCAGAAGTGACATGGCTCTGTAGGCAACGGCGTGTTTTGAAAGATCATCGTAAACGATGAGTACGTCCCTGCCCTTTGACATGAAGTATTCAGCAATAGCAGTACCCGAATAAGGCGCTATATACTGGAAAGGTGCAGGATCGCTGGCTGATGCAGACATAACTACTGTATAATCCATAGCACCGTATTTTTTAAGGGTATTTACTATCTGTGCAACAGTCGAGGACTTCTGACCTATGGCAACATAGATACAGATAACGTCCTGACTTTTCTGATTTATGATAGTATCAACAGCGATAGATGTCTTACCTGTCTGGCGGTCGCCGATGATAAGCTCACGCTGTCCGCGTCCGATAGGGAACATTGAGTCGATAGCAAGTATACCTGTCTGGAGAGGTACGCTTACAGGCTTACGCTCGATAACACCCGGAGCTTCGCGCTCGATAGGGAAGTAATCGTCAGCCTTTATCTGTCCGAGACCGTCGATAGGCGCACCGAGAGCATCGACAACTCGTCCGAGAAGCTCATCGCTTACGCCGATACCTGCTCTTTTGCCTGTTCTTATAACGGAAGAGCCTTCTGTGAGACCGTGGTCGTCACCGAGAAGAACTACACCTACAGTCTTTTCCTCAAGGTTCTGTACGATACCTCTGATGCCTGTCTCGAATTCAACAAGCTCGCCGTACATTACGGAATTCATGCCGTAAACTCTTGCGATACCGTCACCGAGACGGGTAATGAAGCCTGTTTCGGTAGCTCCTGATTTTACATCGAAATCGCGGACCTCGGTTTTGAGGACTGAGATGATATCGCTCTTTGAGCCTGTCTTTACGCCTGTATTGCTCTCAACGTACTCTGTAGCCTTTGTCTGAAGGGTATCCTTCATAAGTCTCAGGCTCGTACGGTAGCTCTTATCGTATTCAAGGTCGCCTGCATTGAGGATAAAGCCGCCGATGATATCGGGATCGTGCTTATACTCTATATCAACGTCCTCTTTTACGAATTTATCCATGATGAATTTTCGGAGATCAGCCTGCTGCGCCTCTGTAAGAGGAGTAACATAGCGTACTACAGCTTTGATGCTGCCCTGTTTGTCGAGAAGCAGCTCGTCATATTCATCAAGTATCTCGCCAATGCGCTCAACAGCTCCGCCGTGAACGACATTTAGCATGAATTTTTGCATAGACTCGGGGAAAAGCTTGCTTATGATACCGCGCTTTTCATCGTATGTAACAAGGGGATTTGCCAGTGTGTCCGCAACATCGGGACAGGTCTCGAAAACCTTTCTTGCGGCAGAGCAGTCTGTCTGAGAAACATCGAGACGGACAAGCTCTTTCAGGAACTCTCTGTCTGTGTCTTTCATTCTTTGCCCTCCTCTTCGGAAAGGAACTTATCTACAAGACGGCGGTTCTTTTCGTCGTCAACGTTTTCACCGATGATCTTTGAAGCAGCTTCTATGGCGAGATCTGCGATCTCGGACTGTGCCTGACGAAGAACGCGCTTTCTCTCGTTTTCGATAGTCTTGTCAGCATCTGCAATGATCTTGTCTGCTTCGTCCTGTGATTTCTTTATAATGGCTGAGCGTTCAGCCTCAGCGTCCTCACGCGCTTTTATGAGTATCTGGTTAGCTTCTTCCTTTGCATCGCTGATAGAGTTCTCATACTGCTGACGAAGCTCCTCAGCCTCAGTCTTTGCCTTTTCGGCAGAGTCAAGGTTATCCTGTATAGTACGTGTGCGATCTGCCTTTATTTTATTTAAAGGTTTGAAAAGGAATATCCTGAGCAGAACGAACAGCAATACTGTATTGAATACAGCCCAGAAAATGCTCCAGAATGAAAAATCAAGCATTATTTGCCCTCCTTATGTGTATTTTGCAGCGGTTTACTTGTTGCCAAGTGAAAGGATAATAAGGAGTGCTATAACGAAACCGTAGATAGCGGTAGCTTCTGCCAGGGCACAGCCCAGCAGGAGAGCGGTTCTGATATCGCCTTTAGCCTCGGGCTGACGAGCGATAGATTCAGTAGCCTTAGCGGTTGCAAGTCCTATACCAATACCTGCGCCTGCGCCTGTAAGAACGGCAACAGCAGCGCCTAATGCGATTATTCCCATTTTAATATACCTCCAATAAATAACTGCTTACTTGTTTCCGAGTGAAAGGATGATAAGGAGTGCTATAACGAAGCCGTAGATAGCGGTAGCTTCTGCGAGGGCACAGCCCAGCAGGAGAGCAGTTCTGATATCGCCTTTAGCTTCGGGCTGACGAGCGATAGACTCTGTAGCCTTAGCAGTAGCAAGTCCTATACCTATGCCTGCGCCTGCGCCTGTAAGAACGGCAACAGCAGCGCCTAATGCGATTATTCCCATATTTATTTACCTCCGTGAAGTTGTTATCATTTTTCTTCTTCCTCTAATGCCTCTGCCATATACAGCGAGGTGAGGAACGCAAATACGTATGCCTGAAGCAGTCCGTCAAAAAGATCAAAGTATCCGCTTGCGATAACAGGCACACCGCCGGGTACACAGTGCTTGATAAGCTCCATAACTACGAATGCACCGAGAACGTTACCGAAAAGTCGCATACACAGCGACAGCGGACGTGTCACAAGGTCCAGCAGATTTATAGGGTTAAGGAAGCTTTTCAGCCATTTTACAGGACCTTTTTCGATAATGAACGAAGTCTGTACAAGTATGATAGCCATACCAGCAAGGGCAGCCGTTACATTTATGTCCTTTGTGGGCGGTACGAAGCCGAATACACCGATGATATTTGAAAAACCTATGTAAATGATGAAAGTTTCAAGTATGGGAACGTATTTCTTTCCCTTTTCTCCGAGTATTCCCGTAAAGAAGTTGTCGAGGAAGTCCATGAATGTTTCAAGTATACACTGTGAGCCTGTAGGGACTTTTTTCAGCTTTCTTGTTAATATTATGGACAGCAGTACCAGCACCGCTATTATTATCCAAGTTACCACACAGGAATCAGGAACGGGGATACCGCCGAATATAGGTATGGTGAACGCGGTGTGATTATCCAGCTGTTCCATTAGCTCTTCTGCCATGATAACACCTTCTTTCTGCATATATTTAATGTAAAATAAGAAAACGGAGACTGCAATTACACAAATCTCCGTTGATTGAGTCTTGATGAGGTAAAGATATACGTCCTATGGACTTGTAAAGCTGAGGGGCATATCTTGTCCACACTATAATATATAATATAACAAAACCGATACATTGTCAAGAGTTTGACGAAAAAAATCACATAATCATTGGGAATGATAATATATAAAAAAGAGCAGTTTACTTTCCGTCGCCCTCTGACAGTTTTATGGCTCTGTCAAGACGTTCTATTGCACCTGAATTGAGCTTTTCCGTGAGTCTTACGCGGTCAAGCTCCTTTTTGAAGGAAGCAAGCTCATTTGCTATTTTTCGCATGATATCCTCATTCTGTATCTGCTTATCTTCAAGTGCGCAGACTCTTTTTATCAGGTCATTGACATTTGCGGCAAGAGCCTCATTTGCGGAGTTCTGTTTTTCGCCAAATTCCGTAAGCTTTTCTCCTGCCTTGAAAGTGCCTATCTTTTCATGTCCCGAAAAGGTATGCATTTTCTCTTTAGTAAGCTTAATATCAGACAATTTATTCACTCCTTTTGAGTCTGAGATATCAGCTGCCCAGCGACAGTCCGTAGGAGCTGAGCTTCTGTCTCCAGTAATCAAGAGTATCCTTGATAGTCTGCTCCATAGTTATTTCCGCACTCCAGCCCGTATCCTCGAAAATATGCGAAACATCAGGCTCTATAAGCGGAATGTCGGAAGCTCTCATACGTGCGGGATCGCGCTTCACTTCTATAGGCTGGTTTGCATATGAAAGTGCGGTATCGAGGATATACTGTATCTCTACAGCCTTTCCTCTGCCCACATTGTATACGTTTCCGCTCACGCCCTTTTCACCGAGGAGCCTGTATGCTCTTACAACATCGCGTACATCGGTAAAATCGCGCTTTGCCGAGAGATTGCCCACGCTTATGACAGGTTCTTTCATGCCCTTTTCTATCTCTGCTATCTGTCGGCAGAAATCCGAGATAACGAAGATATTGCTCTGAGCAGGTCCCGAGTGATTGAACGCGCGGACCATTATTATATCCATTTTGTATGCACGGGTGTATATCTTGCCAAGCATATCCTGACAAGCCTTTGTAGCGGCATAGATATTTCCGGGATTGAGAGGCTCTGACTCCGAAAGGGGACAAGCTCCCTCGCGTATATAGCCGTATTCCTCGCCCGAGCCTATGAGGACAAGTCTTATGTCCTTCTTTTCTGCGTCGCGGACAGCTTCCAGTACATTTATAGAGCCGACCACGTTTATCTCAGCAGTGAGCTGCGGACGCTTCCATGAAACGGAAACGGAGCTCTGTGCAGCAAGGTGATATACGATATCAGGCTTTATATCGTCAAGAAGCGGCGATATATCCTCTTTTTTCAGAATATTCAGCGTATGGACGGGACAATCTTCCTTTATTTCTTCATTTGGCAGACAAGTTGCGTGTACTTCCCAGCCTGCGGCTTTAAGCTCTCTTATGAGATAACCTCCAACAAAGCCTGCCGCACCTATTATAAGTGCTTTCATAAGTCCGCCTCCTTATATAGTTTTTATTTTAAAATGTCGTATAATTTTCCGAGTATGACTTTTTCGTTGAAATCGCTCTTTACGCGCTCTGCGGCAGCTCTGCCGTATTTTTCACGGAGCTCCTTGTCCTCGGCAAGTTTGTTTATAGCCATTGCGAGAGCCTTTGGCGATGACGGCGGAACTGTGATACCTGTCTGTCCGTCGATACTTACGTAAGGTACTCCCGATCTAAGAGCCGTATTTATAACTGGCTTGCCGTATACCATAGCTTCAAGCTGCACTATGCCGAAAGCCTCGCTGGGAGCAACAGACGGCAGCACGAATATATCACAGTCGGCATAAGCCTGTCTCAGTTCTTCATCGGGGAGAAATCCCAGAAAATGTACCTTTGACTCCATATCATGTGAGCTTACGAAGTTTCTGAGCTGGTCGCCGAGCTCTCCTGTACCTGCAATGAAAAGCTCACAGCCTTTTACCTTTGTGAAGGCTTTGAGCAGCACATCTACGCCCTTATAATAGACCAGTCTGCCCGTGAAGAATACCTTTACGCAGCTTTTGTCAGTGGCTTTTTCCGTGAGTATGCTGCGGCGCGGTACAGAGAGGTAGTCCTCGGGAGTTATACCGTAGGGCAGTACTCTGCACTTGTGGCTGAATTCATTAAGGTAAAGGGAATGTTTCACATGACCTTCCGTAGCCGTGAGTATGATATCCGCTCTTTTCAGCAGATAGCGCATGAAAGGCTTGTAGAAAAGCATGAGCTTTTTCTGTTTTACAATGTCGCTGTGCCATGATACCACAACTTTTCCTTTATAGCCCGACAGAAGAAGTGCAGCATCGGCAAGTGGGAAAGGCACATGGATATGCACAACATCAGCTTTTGCAGCCATTTTTCTGAAATGCCTTATAAAAGAAAATGACAGCGGACACGAGAAATAAGTGCCGAGACTGCCTGTCCTCAGCAGCTCCACACCGTTCATTTTCTCTCTGATAGCCTTGCCTTTGCCGTCACGACAGACAAGAGCTTTTACGCTTACACCGTCAAGCTTGCCCAGTTCCTCGGAATACTGCCTGATAAGTGTCTCTATGCCGCCGATATGCGGGAAATAAGCCTTGTTTACTTCAAGGATACGCAGTTTTTTACTCATTTTACAAGCTCCCTGTATACTTCCAGAAGCATTTCAGCCGAACGCTCCCAAGTGAAGCCTCTTGCTCTTTCGAGACCTTTTTCGCTAAGCTCTTTTCTCAGCTTTTCGTCGCTGTAGAGCCTGTAAAGTCCCTGTGCTATGCTTTTTACGGAATATGCATCGCATATCACAGCGCAGTCGCCTGTGACCTCGGGCAGAGAAGCTTCTCCCGAAGCAAGTACAGGTACTCCGCAAGCCATAGCTTCAAGGGGCGGCATACCGAATCCCTCGTAAATAGACGGAAAAACGAATGCAAGTGCGCCGCACATCAGGGGATTCATGTCCTCTGAGGGCACGTATTTTGTGAAGATGATATTTTTTGTCATACCAAGCTTTTCAACGCGGCTGTATATGCCGTCGTTGAGCCAGCCCTTGCCCCCTGCAAGTACAAGCTTTGGAGCTTTTTCGCCCACCTTTTTTGCAAATGCAGCATAAGCGGAAATGAGCCTTTCAAGGTTCTTTCGGGGCTCGATAGTGCCTAAATAGAGGAAGTAATCGCCCTCTATCTCCAGCGACTTCTTTACCTCGGGTATGCGCTCGGGAGTCTCACATGGGTGAAATCTTTCAAGATCGACACCGCAGGGGACTACTCTTATTTTATGTTCATGCTGAGGAAAATACTTGATTATCTCAGCCTTTGAAAATTCTGAGTCTGTAACGATAAGATCGGCGCGTTTCATCGAGCGTTTTAGTCCCGATACGAGCATGAAGCGTGTACGTCCGCGGACTGTCTCGGGGAAAGCCTTATAGACCATATCGTGTACTGTTACCACCTTTTTGCCGTGTACGAAAGGCGGTACGATGTAATTGAAAAAGTGGGTGATATCGGACTTCCTGCCGAAAAAGAATGAATAGGGTATAGGCAGGAAAGTGCTTGCGGCACGATAAAGATAGCCGGAAAAGCCTGATATATTGAGCTTTATCTGCTTGCCTGCAAACTGCTTCACGCGCTTTTCGCGCTCTTTGTCGCCGCTTGTGAAGAAGCTGTACTCGTATTCGTTTTCGGGGTGTATCTGTGCGAGAGTCTGTGTCTGTCCCACTTCACACCAGCCTATACCCGTTATTTTATCGCTGCATATAGGTACAGCGTCGAAGGTTATTTTCAAATCAACTTCTCCACCTTTGGTTTTTATATCATATTTGAAACATGAGAGTCAAGTTCCGCAAGAAAAGCGTCGGTCTGCTCTCTGTCATAGCTGTTTGGCATCAAAAGGAAAAATTTTGCTTTCTTTAATGGCAGCTGTCTTACACGTTCAAGCTCATTCATCGCGATCACCGTGTTCATGCTGTCATTTATTTCGTGTATCAAGTCATTGTAGGCAAAGACTTTTGCCTCAACGCTTTCCATGGTGTATCCGCATCTGACCAGCTCTATTTTAGCAAAATCCGCGGCGTTGTACATGAGGAGCTTCTTTTCCTGATCTCCGAGAATGAAATCGACCTTTTCGATCTCATAGCCCGGTCCGCATATAGGCAGCGGCTGGGCTTTTAGTTCTTCTACTCTTTTGCGTACCTCGTCCTCAGTGAGTCCGCCGTATTTCAGCCCTGTGAAAAGCCTGCTGTATTCATCGGATCTTTCATTGAATGAATAGATATCATAGCCGTTATCTACCTCGAATAGTATCCTTCGCTCGTCCATGACCGTTTCTCCTTTGGCATTAAAGCGCAGATCAGAGCATGATCTTATTGGCTATTTCCTTTTCAAGCTCGGCTATATAGCTGTCGGTCTGGGGAATAGAAAATCCCGAACACGGAATGAAAAGGCATTTTGCCTTTCTCAGAGGCATATGCCTTATCTTTAAAAGCTCCGCATTTATTGCAGCGTCAGAAAGGTTGGCTTTATCTATAGCTTCGATCAGGCTGTTGTATGCGTCTGTTTTTGCAAGGACATCTTTTTTATCATATCCGCCGAATACGGAATCCAAACAATTACCCATGAACGATCTCCTTTCATAACACTGCCGTTAAATATGGATAGAGCTTTTCATTACTTCCCTTCAAGAGCAGACATGATCTTTTCTTCAAGCTGTGAGAAGTACTTATCCGTATCCTCAGCTGAAAAGCCGATCTTGCCGAAAAATCCGCCCTTTACACAGGGAAGCTGAGTCTGTCTCAGCTTGTCCAGTTCAGCTCTTATCTTTGCAGCGTCAGCATCGGGAGCTTCTGCCATATTCATTAATATACCGTAGTTTTCGAGTTTATCTATCACAGCGTTCTTGTCATATCCGCCTTTTACGCTTCTGAGAACTTCAGTATTCATAATTACCCCCCTATTAAGCCGATACTCAGCCGAGTATCTCCTTTACCTTTATCTCGTTCTGAACAAGTTCAAGGTCGTTCTTTACCATTCTCTCAACAAGCTCCGAGAAGTTTATCTCGCGCTTCCAGCCGAGAGTCTTTTCAGCCTTTGAAGGATCGCCGAGGAGTATATCGACCTCAGCAGGACGGAAGAACTTCTTGTTTACCTTTACTATAGTCTTGCCGTTTGCCTTGTTTATACCTATCTCGTCAACTCCGCTGCCCTGCCATTCAACGTCAATGCCAACGTGCTTGAATGCAGTCTCAACGAATTCGCGTACAGTTCTTGTCTCGTTTGTAGCGATAACGTAGTCATCGGGCTTGTCCTGCTGGAGCATGAGCCACATAGCGCGGACATAGTCCTTTGAGTGTCCCCAGTCACGCTTAGAGTCCATGTTGCCGAGCTCCATGTACTCCTGTACGCCCAGCTTGATACGTGCAGCAGCGTCTGTTATCTTACGTGTTACGAATTCAATGCCGCGGCGTTCCGACTCATGGTTGAAAAGTATGCCCGAGCAAGCAAAAAGACCGTAGCTCTCGCGGTAGTTCTTTGTGATCCAGTGACCGTAGAGCTTAGCTACGCCGTATGGGCTTCTTGGGTAGAAAGGAGTTGTCTCCTTCTGAGGAGTCTCCTGTACAAGACCGAACATTTCGGAAGTAGAAGCCTGATAGAAGCGAGCCTCGGGCTTTACTATGCGGATAGCCTCCAGCATATTTGTAACGCCGAGAGCGTCAATGTCGGCAGTTCCGAGAGGAGTGTCCCAGCTTGTAGCCACGAAAGACTGTGCAGCAAGGTTGTATACCTCGTCAGCCTGTGAAATTCTCATAGCTGATATAAGTGAAACAGGGTCGGTCATATCTGCGTAGATAAGGTTGACCTTGTCCTTGAGATGAGCGATATTGCCATAGTCAACGGTAGCCTTTCTTCTCCAGATACCGTAAACATTGTATCCCTTTTCGAGAAGGAGCTCTGCAAGGTAAGAGCCGTCCTGACCTGTAATACCTGTAATAAGTGCGTTTTTCATTTATTATATCTCCTTTAAACTAATTCGTTCCTGTTCTGTTCTTTGAGCTGAGCGATGACCTTTTTAACGTCCTGAGTATTGTTCTTTGAGCATACAAGGAGCACATCGTCGGTATCAACGATGATAAGGTCTCTTGTACCTACAGCAGCAACAAGGCGTTTTCCGCCGCATACTGTGGTACGCTTTGAATCTATGGTGATAACATCGCCGTCGATGTAGTTGTTTTCGTCGTCTGTCTCGTTGATACGCTCGACAGCTAACCAGCTTCCCACATCGTCCCAGCCGAAGCTTCCGGGGATAGTATAGATATGCTTTGCTTTCTCCATGATGCCGAAGTCTACTGACTCGCTTCTGAAAGCTGTGAATTCCTTTACGAGAGTTTCGTTGAACTGAGGAGTTCCGTAAGCCTGTCCTATGCGTACTGCGCCCTCGTAGATATCGGGCATGAGAGACTGCATATTCAGCATTATGGAAGAGAGCTTCCAAACGAACATACCGCTGTTCCAGAGGTACTTGCCCGATGCAAGGTACTCCTTTGCTTTTGCGAGGTCGGGCTTTTCAACGAAACGCTCAACAGCGTACACATCGCCCTTTTCCTCGCCGAAATTGATATAGCCGTAGCCTGTCTCGGGATATTCGGGAGTAATGCCGATAGTAACGAGACGCTTGCCTTTTTCGGCAGCCTTGATAGCCTTTTTAAGCGTATTTATATAAATATCCTCATAGCCGATAAGGTGGTCTGAGGGGAGCACCAGCATTACAGCATCTTCGTATTTTCTGTTTATTACAGCTGCTGCAAAAGCGATACACGGAGCAGTGTTCCTTGCGCATGGCTCGGCAAGGATATTCTCTCTCGGGATATTGGGGAGCTGCTCATTTACAAGGTCGATATAAGCTGCATTGGTAACGATATAGATATCCTCAGCTTCAACTATTGGTGCGAGTCTTTTTACAGTTTTCTGTATCATGGTCTCGCCGTCCCTTGTAAGTGAGAGGAACTGCTTGGGACAAGCATTGCGGCTCTTTGGCCAGAAGCGTTCGCCTCGTCCGCCTGCCATGATAACTGCGGTGGTTTTCATTTTGTATCCTCCTTTTGGTTCATGTTCTTCGGCATGAGAAGTCCTTCGGCAGTTTCTGCGTTATTCTTAGGTGGGAAGAACATTGTCTTTATTGTCATAAGTATTATCTGAAGGTCAAGACGTATTGAGTAGTTTTCAATGTACATCAGATCCATTTTCAGCTTGTCATATGGAGTTGTATCGTATGCGCCCGTGACCTGTGCATAGCCTGTGAGACCTGCTTTGACTTTGAGTCTGAAGCCGAATTCGGGCATTTCCTTTTTGTATTCCTCGGTAAGCTCGGGACGCTCGGGGCGCGGTCCTACAACGGACATATCACCCTTGAGGATATTGAGGAGCTGAGGGAACTCGTCGATACGGAATTTTCTCAGTATCTTTCCAACGGGAGTTATACGGTCGTCCTCTTCGGAAGCAAGACGGGGCTTGCCGTCCTTTTCCGCGTCAACTATCATGCTGCGGAATTTATACACATAGAATTCCCTGCCGTTGAGGGTAAGACGCTTCTGCTTGTAGAATACAGGGCCTCTGTCGTAGAGCTTTACGGCGATCGCCGATATGAGCATGAAAGGAGCGGCAGGAACGAGGGCGATAAGTGAGAATACTATGTCAAATACGCGCTTTACCAGCTGCTGCTCGAAATCAAGACCGTAATTGCGGCAGAGCATGAGAGGAGTATCGAACAGACGTATATCGTCTGCTCCTCTTATTATAATATCCGATATTTTCGGTGCGATATACGCACGTTTTGAGTGCTCAAAGCAGAATTTGAGGTAGTCGTTACGCTGCTCGGCAGGTATATCGCATACGATAGCACCTTCGTACTTCATTATGAGCTCTTTCACCTTTTCCTCGGGCTCGTTTATGCTTATGGACTCGCATATCATGTACTTGTCCACTCGCTGGCTCATTTTCAGTACCAGTGATGCAGCCTGATGGCTGCCGTAGATGATGACCAGCTTTCTCGGCGGATACATCATGAAGTAGACCTTTCCTGCCAGAAGCGTCCATATGGCTATGGCACCGAGATCAACGCCTGTCATATACACCACAGGCGCAACGGGCATGAAATGTCGTCCTATAAGGCTGATGACGAAATAGGACACCACGTTCACACATATCATGGATATCATCTGGGAGTAAAGCATATCGGTCTTTTTGAGGTAGCCCAGCTTGAAGCCGCCGTAGGCTCTGAAAAACAGCCATACAAGCAGGCAGTATATAGCGATGAGCACCCAGTTTCCTCGCCTGTAGTAAGGCAGGACTATCTGCTCGCTGTATTGCTTGTACCATACATAGGCGAAAATGCCTGTCAGTATGCCAAGCAGGAGCATAGCAGAAATGAAAGTAACAAATCTTTTATATAGATCTCTGTTTTTGTTCATAATCCTTTATCCGTCGGTTCGCGGACACAAGTCTCCTTTTGGTTTGTTTTTATATTTCTCATGTTATGCTGTATCAAACAACACAAAATCATTATAGCAAATCGTCAGAGCTATGTCAATACGAATTGACGGAAATGGCAAAAAACGACCGCTTTTTATTGCTATTTGCACAAAAGCTTCAGCTCACAGATATGGTACATTCAGGATAGTAATGAGCAATGATATCGCGCCAGCTTTTGCCCTCCTCAGCCATAGCGTTGGCACCGTACTGGCTCATTCCCACGCCGTGTCCGTAGCCCTTTGTGGTTATAACGGCAGTATCGCCCTCGGTACGCACATCAAAGCTTGCTGAGCGCAGACCGAGAGCAAGCCTTATATCGTTTCCGGTTGCGGACTTTCCGCCTACATCCGCTGATAAGACAGTCCCTGCGTCTGACGTGGTATTTATCCTTATCCACTCCGACATATCCTCGCCGAGAGATATGCCGTCAAATGCTGCTTCAAGGGCGTTTTTCAGCTCGTCCCGTGAAAACTTCTTTTCCTCGCGGAATTTCGGCGCAGTAAGGTCTGAGCGGCTGTCAACTTCCACAAGATAGTCAACGGGAGTTCCCCATACGTTTTCCGCACTTTCCGTATAGCCTGCGGACATTGAGTGAAAAGCGGCTATGATAGGCGCGTCATCGTATGTGATTATGTACGGCAGGACTTCATCGGCTGCGGCGGATATTTTGCCATAGCTCTCTTCAAATTTTTCGCCGAACCGTTCACGCGCCTGTTCTTTTGTGAAGAACCCCTGATATACTGCGGTATCATTGGAAAAATCGGCACCGCCGAGCTCGGGAGTAGGAGAGGCTTTTTCCCTCAGCCGCTGCCTTTCGGCGTAGGTGTGAGCAGCTACAGCCTGAGCTTTGAGGGCTTCTTCACTGAAAGACGCAGGCATTTCCGCGCAGACAGCTCCGATAACATAGTCGCGGACGGGTACTTCAAGGACCTTTCCGCTTTCGGTGTCGAGCACCTTGTACGGCTCATCTGAGCATACTGCCTTTTTTGCACTTTTATCTTCCGAAAATTCGGCTTCTTTCGGCTGTACCTGCCCTGTATCTTTTGCAGAGACGTTCTTTCCGTAAAAGCAGGCAGGGAATACGGGGATAAGAGTTACGGCTGCTGTTAAAAGCAGTGCGGCGGTAAGATATTTTTTCATAAGCTTCTCCTTTGGTCACAGTGTATAAGAACATTTGTTTTGAACAGCGGTTTATATACGAAATAACATTTGACATTAAACAGAATATGGTGTATAATTAATAATGAATATGTTTTAGGAGTGTGATCATAATGCCTTCATTCATTTCAGGGGCTAATATTACAGATTTATGCGGCAGACTTGCTGATAATACCGCTATAGATCCAAAACTTTATGAAAAATACCACGTTAAGAGAGGACTCCGCAACAGTGACGGCACAGGTGTAATGGCAGGAATAACCAATATCTGCAACGTTCACGGTTATGTTATGAATGAGGGAGAAAGAGAGCCTATCCCCGGACAGCTCATCTACAGAGGATATAATATCAACGATCTTGTTGCCAATGTTGAAGAGGACGACCGCTTCGGATATGAGGAGACGGCTTTCCTTCTGCTTTTCGGTCATCTCCCGAACGTGAAGGAGCTGAAGACCTTCAGTTCATACATTTCAGTAAAAAGAGACCTCCCCAACGGCTTCGTTGAGGATATGATACTCAAAGCACCGTCAAAGAATATCATGAACAAGCTGGCACGTTCTGTTCTGGCTCTGTATTCTTACGATGACGAGTGTGAGAACAAGGGGCTCGAAAACGAGATGCGCACTGCTGTGAGCCTTATCGCAAAGCTCCCTGTTATCATGGCCAACGCTTATCAGGTAAAGCGCAGGGTATTCGATAACCAGAGCATGATAATGCACCCCATCAACTATGAGGAAAACACAGCTCAGTGTATACTTTCGCTTCTCCGTCCCGACAGACAGTACACAAAGGACGAGGCACAGATGCTTGACCGTCTGCTCATGTTACAGGCAGAGCACGGCGGCGGAAACAACTCCACATTTACCTGCCGCGTACTTACTTCTTCGGGCACAGATCCTTATTCTGCTTATTCATCAGCTATATGCTCACTGAAAGGACCTCGCCACGGCGGTGCTAACCTTCAGGTAATAAATATGCTTGACAATTTCAAGGCGAATATCAAGAACTGGGAAGACGAGGGCGAAGTTGCCGATTATATGCGCAAGACCATACGCAAGGAGACAAATGACCATTCAGGTCTTATCTACGGTATGGGCCATGCTGTATATACTATCTCCGATCCTCGTGCAGTTATACTCAAGAAGAAAGCTTTCGAGCTTGCAAAGGGCAAGGAGATCGAGGCTGAGTTCAGACTTCTCGAAACTATCGAGCGTCTTACACCAGAGGTATTCCTCGAAATGAAGGGCAATACAAAGGCCATGTGTGCAAACGTTGATATGTATTCAGGTCTCGTTTACAGAATGCTCGGGATCCCTGATGAGCTTTTCACTCCGCTTTTCGCTATCGCTCGTATGGCAGGCTGGGCAGCTCACCGCATGGAGGAGATACTCACAGGCGGAAGGATTATCCGTCCTGCTTACAAGGCTATCGCAAAGGAAAAGGAATACATAAAGCTCGAAGAGCGTGAATGATCTTGAATTATGAAAAAAACATCACTGCTTCTGACAGCTGTGCTTACAGCGTCAGGGCTAAGCGGCTGTACCTTCGGTGCGAGCATAGATACACTTATGGCTCCGCCGAAGCTCAGCGTTGAGCAGGAGCAGATATATTCTGCACTGACCACTGCGCACGGTACGGCAATAAGTCTTAAATATCCGAAAACAGGAAAATATCTTTCCGCTTTCATAGTCGAGGATATTGACGGTGACGGCGGCAATGAAGCACTGGTTTTCTATGAGAGAAAAGACCATGCAGCCGATGAAAATCCGCTGCGTATAAACATACTTGATAAGAAAAACGGCGAATGGAGCTCGGTATGGGACGACGCTGCGGAAGGCAGCGAGATAGAAAAGGTCATCATCTCAAAGCTGGGCTCAAATGACCGCATAAACCTTATCATAGGCACAAGCATGATAAACCGTTCCGAAAAGAACGTATCCATATACAATTACGCTGACGGCAAACTTACCAAGCCGCCCACGTTTTCGGCTTCATATTCGTTCATTGATGTACAGGATCTTGACATGGATAATGAATATGAGTTTCTGAGACTGGCAAAGTCAGTCAATGATGCTCCTGCATTTGCTGAGGTATATGAGCTCGACGATAAAGGCAAGTACCTCAAGACGATACTTGAGCTCAGCGGAAAGTTCAGTGAGTTTGAAAACATAAGCTACGGCAAGGTCGGCGATTCTGAAATGGGTATATATATCGATGCTTTATCGGGAGCAGGCTCCATTCAGACCGATGTCTTATACATGAAGGACGGCATTCTGAAAAAGATCTTTGAAAATTCCGAACAGTCAGAGTCTACTGTACGTCCCGCAGGCTGTACCTGCTTTGATGTTGACGGTGACGGCAGCCTTGAGATACCCAAACAGGTCATAGCTCCGAGCTATGAGGCTTCTGCCGTTGGAGAACAGCTCAAACTTACCGAATGGAAGCGCATAAACAGTAATTATGAGCTTGAACAGCAGTGTACATCTTATTACAGCCTGAATGACGGATATATCTTCGTTTTCCCCGAAAGGTGGAAAGACAGGGTAACTGTAAAGCGAGACGTAGTCAATGATGAGATAGTTTTCTGCGCTTATGATGAAGAAGGTATTGGCAGGGAGCTTCTGCGTATTTTCTGTGCGGAGGATCAGCCTTCCCGTGAGGACCGCATCTCAGGCGGATATATGCTCATGCATTCAAAGGGTGATTCATCGTGTCTCGCGTATATCCCTGCAAATTCCGGTACAGACGATGACGGTCTCGGTCTGACACCTGCGGAGGCAGCTATTGGTTTCAGATTCAGAGATTGATATATACTTACTCGTTCAAAGGAGTGAAAACAGATGAAACGTATACTTATATGCGAAGACGAGGATACTATCCGCGAATTCGTTGTAATAAATCTTAAACGTGCAGGATATGATGTAGTTGATGTGAACTGCGGAGAAGCTGCCCTCAAGACCTTTGAGGCTGAACACGGCAACTTCGATATCGTCCTGCTGGATATTATGATGCCCGGTATAGACGGCTTTACGGTCTGCAAGAAGATACGTGAGAAAAGCTCGACTATCGGTATCATAATGCTTACCGCAAGAACTCAGGAAATGGACAAGGTCAGCGGACTTATGATAGGTGCTGATGATTATATAACAAAGCCGTTTTCACCTTCCGAGCTTACTGCCCGCGTTGATGCTATATACAGACGTGTGTGCATGAGCTTCATCAAGAATGAAAAACAGTCTGTCATAGAAAGCGGACCTTTCGTGCTCAATCTCAAGAGCCGTACAGTCACAAAGGACGGAGCTCCCATAGAGCTTACACAGGTAGAGTATCAGATACTCGAATTCTTTATGAACAACAAGAATACCGCTCTCGACCGCGCAAGCATACTCAACCATATCTGGGGCGAGAGCTATTACGGCGATGATAAGATCGTCGATGTAAATATCAGACGCATACGCATGAAAATAGAGGAAGAACCGTCAAGCCCGAAATACATCATAACTATATGGGGCTATGGATACAAGTGGAATGATATTCAGTAATGGCTAAAAAGAGCATCACAAAGCGGTGGATATTCAACAACTTAGGAGTTGTTGTACTCGCGCTTCTTGTAATAGAAATGGCTATAGTCTATGCGATACAGAATTATTTCTACAGCTCTGCAAAGCAGTATATCGTCTCGAAGCTGAATGCTGTCACAAGTATACTGAGTATGCATTCTCAGGACAGCTCAACGAATTTCTCGTCTGAAATGAGAAATATGCTTGAAACATTCAACGAAAAAGACAAGATAGAGCTTATGGCAGTAAACTCAAAGGGAAGAGTCGTGCTTACCTCGTCGGGATTTTCTCCCGATGCGGACGATGTTATGCCTGATTACGTAAAAGCTATGGAATCGGGCGAGGGCTCTCATGTTTACAAGATAGGCGGCGGAGAAAAGGTACTGGCAGTATCACAGTCCATATCTTCAATGAGCAGTGAATACAGTGCAGTAAGAATGGTAACATCTCTTACAGACATAGATAATACCATAAAGAACTATACAGCTGCGGTAACTGTAGTATGTATAACGATTATTCTGATAATAGTCATAACAGGTCTGTATTTTGCAGGCTCTATCGTAAGACCTATCAGGCAGATAAGCGGTATCGCCCGAAAATACGCTATGGGCGACTTCACAACGCGTATCGACAACGACAGTGATGACGAGATAGGCGACCTCTGTACTGCCATAAACAATATGGCTGACGAGCTTTCAACAGCCGAGGCTATGAAGAATGAGTTCATTTCTTCCGTGTCCCACGAGCTGAGAACGCCTCTCACCGCCATAAAGGGCTGGGCTGAAACACTTATGATAGACGGCGGCGGCAGTCCCGACACCATGAAAAAGGGTGTCAAGGTAATAGTTAATGAAACTGAGCGTCTGTCGCAGATGGTTGAGGAGCTGCTTGACTTCTCCCGTATGCAGAACGGACACTTCACGTTACAGAATGCAAATATGGATATCCTCGCCGAGCTTGGTGACGCTGTTCTCATATACAGCGACAAGGCAAGGCGTGAAGATAAAAAGATAATATATGACGAGCCTGAGATGCTCCCATTCGTTTTCGGCGACAAGAACCGTATCAGACAGGTATTCATCAATGTTATCGACAATGCTGTCAAGTATTCTTCGGCAGGTGATACAGTGACCATAAAAGCCTATGAATCGGGCGACAGTGTTATAGTATCAGTTGCGGATACAGGTCTCGGCATAAAACAGAGCGACCTTGCAAAGGTCAAGACTAAATTCTACAAGGCTAATCACACACGCCGCGGCTCGGGTATCGGTCTTGCCGTTGCCGATGAGATAATCAGTATGCACGGCGGAAAACTGGATATCGACAGTGAGGGTGAGGGCAAGGGCACTAAAGTCACTATCTCACTTCCTGCGGTAAAGCCGTAAGGCACAGGCATTACTATTTTCAATAAGGTGAAAAAATGGGAAACAATACTAATACAAATACAAATGAAAAATTCAAATCCAAAATAGGCGGTCAGGCACTTGTTGAGGGCATAATGATGCTCGGACCAACTACAGGTGCTATGGCTTGCAGACTTCCCGACGGTACTATAGACCTTGAAACATGGGAAGAAAACAACGGAAAGAACGCTCCGTGGTACAGAAAAGTCCCTCTTGTAAGAGGCTGTACCAATTTCGTCATATCTCTCACCAAGGGCTATAAGTACATGATGAAATCGGCTGAAAAGCAAATGGTCGATGATGAAGAGGAAGACGACAAGAAGAAGGACAAGAAAAAATCAAAATCCGAAAAGACTGAGAATGTTGCAGCCTCAGCTGCCGCAGATACGCCAGCTGAGGCTGCTGCCGACAAGACAGCGGAGGCTTCCGAAAAAAGCGGCGAGAAAAAGGAAGAGAAGGAAAAGGACACAGTTACCGATATATTCATGTATTTAGGTATACTTCTCGGTGTTGCAATGGCAATAGGACTCTTTGTGTTCCTGCCAAAGTGGCTTGTGGGATTTATCCCCTCTGTCAAGGAGCATCGCATCGTTCGTTCGCTTCTTGAGGGGATCGTAAAGATAGTGCTATTTGTACTTTATATGTATCTTGTCAGCCTTATGAAAGACATCAAAAGGCAGTATATGTACCACGGCGCAGAGCATAAGACGATTGCCTGCCATGAGGCTGAACTGCCTCTTACTGTGGAGAATGTCCGCAAGCAGACACGTTTCCACAAACGCTGCGGAACAAGCTTCATATTCATCGTGCTTATCGTAAGCATACTCGTTATGTGCCTTGTACCCTTTACGGTAACATGGCAGCGTATCGTTGCATCACTGATACTTCTCCCTCTTGTTGTGGGAATTTCATATGAGTGTATACGTCTTGCGGGAAATAACGATAATACCTTTACAAGGATATTATCCGCTCCGGGACTTGCTATGCAGCGCATAACCACCCGTGAGCCCGATGACAGTATGATAGAGATAGCTATCGCAGCTATGAAGCCCTGCATACCTGAGAACAAGGAGGAGGACAAGTGGTAAGCCGCGGGGAGCTTTTCGCAGAATGCCGCAGCATTATCGCACAGCGCGATGAGGACACGGCTGACTTTGATACCACCTGTATCTTTCAGGACCTGCTCGGCGATAAAACGCCCATGTTCCTGCCGAAAGAGCCTGTACCTGATGATAAGGCAGCAGAGATACGCTCACTTGCCAAAAGACGCGCCGAGGGCTATCCCTTGCAGTATCTTCTCGGACAGTGGGAATTCTGGGGCTGTAATTTCAAAGTGGGCGAGGGCGTACTCATACCCCGTCCCGATACGGAGACTCTTGTGGAGCAGGTGCTGGACATCTGCCGCAGGGAAAAGCTGAAATCCCCTAAGATAGCAGATCTTTGCAGCGGAAGCGGCTGTATCGCAGTTGCTCTGAAAAAGGAGCTTCCCGAAGCCGATGTTTACGCTGTTGAGCTTTCGGACGCAGCACTTGGCTATTTAAAGCAGAATACCGCCGCAAACGGCTGCGGTGATATACATATTATAAAAGGTGACGTGCTGAAAAGAGAGACTGCAATGTCTCTTGCGGGACTTGATATACTCGTCAGCAATCCGCCTTATCTTACATCACAGGATATGAGCGAGCTCCAGACTGAGGTCACTCATGAGCCTGCATCTGCGCTTTTCGGCGGAGATGACGGACTTGATTTCTACAGAGCTATGACGGAGCTGTGGAAAACGTCCGTTAAAGTCGGCGGCTTCGTTGCTTATGAATTCGGCATGGGGCAGCACGATGATGTAAAAGCTATACTTGAAAAAAACGGCTTCACAGATGTGGAGCTGAGAAAAGACGGCGGCGGCATAATAAGGACAGCAGCCGCACGTAATACCATAGAAACAGACCTGATATAACGTAACGATCGGAGGAAATACCAATGGCAAAAAAGGAGCTTGCAAAAAAGCCCACTGTTGTAAGAGTTACTACAAAAGAGGATAAAAAGACTGCCCTTGAGGGAGCTCTCAAGCAGATAGAAAAGAAGTACGGTGCAGGCGCAGTTATGCGTCTCGGACAGACTAAGACACTGAATGTTGCTGCTATACCTACAGGCTCTATGACTCTGGATATGGCACTTGGCATAGGCGGCGTTCCGAGAGGACGTATCGTTGAGATATACGGACCTGAAAGTTCAGGTAAGACCACAGTTGCACTTTCCATAGTTGCTCAGGCTCAGAAAGCAGGCGGTGAAGCTGCTTTCATCGACGTTGAGCACGCCCTTGATCCTGTGTACGCCAAGGCTCTTGGTGTAAATATCGACGATCTTCTCGTATCACAGCCTGACAGCGGTGAGCAGGCACTTGAGATCGCCGAAGCTCTTATCCGTTCGGGAGCTATCGACGTTATCGTACTTGACTCTATCGCAGCTATGACTACCCGTGCCGAGATAGACGGCGAAATGGGCGATCTCCATGTTGGACAGCTTGCAAGACTTATGTCGCAGGCTATGAGAAAGCTCACAGCAGCTATCTCAAAGTCGAACTGTGTTGCTATATTCATAAACCAGATCCGTGAAAAGATCGGTGTTATGTACGGAAATCCCGAGACTACCCCGGGCGGACGCGCTCTGAAATTCTATTCATCAGTCCGTATCGAGGTAAGAAAGGGCGAGATACTCAAATCGGGTACAGACGTTATCGGCGCAACTACAAAGTGCAAGATAGTTAAGAATAAGGTAGCACCGCCTTTCAAGGAATGTCAGTTCGACCTCATGTATGGTACGGGCATATCCCGTACAGGCGAGGTGCTCGATCTTGCCGTTGATCTTGATATCATCAAGAAGGGCGGCTCATGGTTCAGCTATAAGGATCAGAAGCTTGGACAGGGACGCGATAATGTCAAGGAGCTGCTCCAGAATGATGAGAACCTTATGAAGGAGATAGAGGAGCAGATACTTGCTCACAAGGACGAGCTCGACAATGCAGCTCCAAAGAAGAGCAGCAAGGTCAGCGCAGAGGCTGACGCCCCGAAGTCTGAGGGAGCTGAAGCTGTTGACAGCGAAGATGTCCTCGCAAACTTTGACGAGGATTTCGAGGAGTTCACTCCTGCTGAGGAATAATGAAGCTAACTTCGGTCATGCGATATAAAGGCTCGACCTACGAAGCAGAGCTTGATGACGGACGAAAGCTGTACCTCCACGCTGATATAATAACCGATTTCGGCATACACGCAGGCATGGAGACAGACCGCGATACTCTCAGAAAGATAATATACGCTTCAAATTTTCGCAGAGCCTATCAGCGGGCGCTTTACCTGCTGGATTACAGGGACTATACCTATTCGGAAATGTACAAAAAGCTCATTGAGAATTACAAGAGCGAGCCGCTGTGTACGGCGGTCATGAAAAGGCTCACGGAGCACGGCTTTATAGATGATGTGAGATATGCCGAGCGTATGGCGCGCAAGCTTGTGGAAGTGAAGAAGTACGGCTACAGGCGGTCAAAGCGCGAGATAATGCAGAAGGGCATAGATCAGTTTACAGCCGAGGACGCTCTTACACCCTATTCGGAAGCCTATCATGACAATATCATGGAGCTTCTTCGTACTAAACATTCCCGATATCTCATAGACCGTGAAGATAGGAAATCAATAGAAAAGGTCAAAAGTGCTCTTGTGCGGTACGGTTATGATTTTACCGAGATAAACCGCGCTGTGAAGGAATACTTCGAGAACACCGAAAGATCTGAGGAGGAAAACTGATATGGCGATCAAGGTGGGTATGGTATCCCTTGGCTGTTCAAAAAATCTTGTTGATTCAGAGCGTATGCTCTATAAACTGAAAAGCCACGGATATCAGCTGGTAACAGAGCCGGGACTTGCCGATGTTGCGGTAGTCAATACCTGCGGATTTATCAAGTCCGCAAAGGAAGAGGCTATAGATACCATTCTTGAACTTGGAAAACTCAAAGAAGAGGGAACGCTGAAAAAGATCATCATAACAGGCTGTCTTGTTGAGAGATACAAGGAGGAGGCTGCCGAGCAGTTCCCCGAGGCAGATGCTGTTATAGGTATAGGTGATACAAAGGATATCGTTGATATCCTCGATAATGTGCTTGCAGGTGAACGCTGCGTACACTTTGCGCCGAAGCTCGATGCCGAGCTCAGCGGCGAAAGGATAATATCCACACTGCCGTTTTTCACATACCTCAAAGTAGCTGAGGGCTGTTCAAACTGCTGTACCTACTGTGCTATACCTCTTATAAGAGGTAAATTCCGCAGCGTACCAATGGAAGATGTGCTTAAAGAAGCTCGCTTCCTTGCGGAGAACGGAGTTACAGAGCTGGTAGTCATAGCTCAGGATACCGCACTTTACGGCAATGACCTGTACGGCGAGCCAAAGCTTGCGGAGCTTCTCACGGAGCTTTGCAAAATAGACGGACTCCGCTGGATACGTACTCTTTATTGCTATCCCGAGCGCATCACAGACGAGCTTCTCGATGTGATCGCCCGTGAGGAAAAGATAGTGAAGTATCTTGAGATACCAATACAGCACTGCAACGGAGATATCCTCTCCCGTATGAACCGCTGGGGCGATACGGAGAAGCTTGAAGCACTCTTTGCTCATATAAGAGAAAAAGTCCCGAATATCATACTCAGGACAACGCTTATCACAGGCTTCCCGGGGGAGACAAAGGAGCAGTTTGAAGAGCTTGCGGAATTTGTCAAAAGAGTCCGTTTTGACCGACTTGGCTGTTTTGCATATTCCCGTGAAGAAGGTACAAAGGCTTATGAGTTCCCCGACCAGATCGACGAGGAAACTGCCGCTCACCGCGCAGATATAATCATGGAGCAGCAAATGCTCATAAGCTGTGAAAACAATGAAAAGCTTATGGGAGCAGAGCTTACCGCAGTCGTTGAGGGCTTTGACAAGTTCGGTGAATGCTGGTTCGGCAGGACCGCACTTGATGCCCCTGACATAGACGGAAAGGTGTTCTTCACATCAGAAACACCACTTGAGATTGGCGATTATGTTAAAATAAGGATCACCGATACTCTCGATTATGATTTGATAGGAGAGGTGATAGACCAATGAATCTGCCTAACAGGCTGACTCTTCTCAGAGTCGTACTGATCCCGTTTTTTCTGCTGTTTATGTATATAGACGTTCCTTTGCATTATGGTATAGCGTTGCTGATATTCTCGGCGGCTTCCATAACGGACGCTCTTGACGGAAAAATAGCGAGAAAGCGAAATCTGGTAACAAATTTCGGAAAATTCCTTGATCCTCTGGCTGATAAAGTGCTTGTAATAGCGGCTCTTGCAGTATTTGTAGAGCTGTCAGAGGTGAAAATGGGAGCAATACCGCTCATAATCATTACAGCCCGCGAGTTTATGGTCTCCGGATTAAGGCTTCTCGCGGCTAACAGCGGAATAGTAGTAGCTGCCGGTGTATGGGGTAAGCTGAAAACAGCTTTTACAATGGTAGCGATAATTGCAATATTATTCTGGCTGTGTCTTTGTTTTGATTTTGGTATTGATTTCCCCGAGACATTCAGAAATGCGATAGACAACATAGTTGTGCCTGTCCTTGTCTGGATCTCAACTGTTCTGACTGTGATATCGGGAGCAGTCTATCTTAAAGGTTATTGGCATCTTATAGATTCCGATAAGTAATATATTTAATACTATGATATACTAAGGATTATTGAAAGGATTTTTACTATGAAACAATGTGCAGGATACGTAAGGTATTTAGTAGCTATCAAAGAATTGAGCGAAACAGATGATGATGTTCGCTGTGTGAACATATCAAAGCATCTTGGTGTCTCAAGACCAAGTGTCAGCAAAATGCTGCGCTGTCTGGCTGACAGCGGATATGTTTATGAGGACTTCTGCAACAGCGTTGTCCTTACTCCCGAGGGGGAAAAAGCGGTTGAAGAGATATTCTCGTCATTCGGCGAGGTATATACATTCTTCCATAACTTCCTTAAATTCCCACAGCAGGAGTCACACGATCAGGCTGTAAAATTCGTGACGGAATTTCCGCATGATACCTGTGAAAGGCTGAAGATCATCGTAAAACGTACTTTAAAGAAGATCGAAGCATAATAAAAAGCGGTACACGTGTACCGCTTTTTTCTTAGTATTATAGCAAACGCTGCTTACATAAGCTCGCAGATAAGATTTGAGAACTCAACAGGGTTTTCTATGCTCATGCCCTCGATAAGGAGTGCCTGATCGTAGAGGAGCTTTGCGTACTTGCCGAGCTTGTCCTTGTCGCCGCTTTCGCTGAGAGATTTCAGCTTGCCGAATATTTCGTGATCGGGATTTATTTCGAGAACGCGCTGTGCGTGTATCTTCTGATCGGTAGGCATTGAATTGAGGACTTTCTCCATTTCGAGAGATATCTCGCCCTCACTTGTAAGGCATACAGGGTGAGATTTAAGTCTCTGAGAAAGTGCTACCTTTGCTACCTTGCCGTCAAGAGCATTTTTCAGCTCGTCAAGGAGACCTGCACTTTCTTCTTCCTTAGCTTTGAGCTCCTCCTTCTTTTCGGGAGTTTCAAGACCGAGGTCATCAGCGGATACGGACTTGAATTCCTTATCCTTGTACTGCATAAGTGACTTTATTGCAAATTCGTCGATATTGTCTGTGAGGTAGAGTATCTCGAAGCCGTTTTCCTTAACAAGCTCTGTCTGTGGGAGCTGTTCTATACGTGCTGCGCTTTCGCCTGTAGCATAGTAGATATACTTCTGATCCTCGCGCATAGCAGTAACATACTCGTCAAGAGTTACGAGCTTCTGCTCGTTTGAAGAAGTGAACAGGAGAAGATCCTGTAATTTTTCCTTGTTCATGCCGAAGTCGCTGTAGATACCGTATTTGAGCTGTAAGCCGAATGCTTTCCAGAACTCCTCATACTTCTCACGCTCGTTCTTGAGCATCTTTTTCAGCTCGTTGCTGACAGTCTTTTCTATGCTCTTGGCAATAGCCTTGAGCTGTCTGTCGTGCTGGAGCATCTCACGGGAGATATTCAGCGACAGATCCTCAGAGTCAACAAGTCCCTTTACGAAGCTGAAATAGTCAGGGAGCAGATCTGCGCACTTGTCCATGATAAGAACGCCGTTTGAGTAGAGCTGCAAGCCCTTTTCGTACTCCTTTGAGTAGTAGTCGAACGGAGCTTTTGACGGGATATAGAGAAGAGCATTGTATGCAGGCATCTCGTTGCTGATGTGGGAATACTTCAGCGGCTCGTTATAGTCAAAGAACTTCTCTGTGTAGAAGTGCTTGTAATCCTCTTCTTTGAGCTCGTTCTTGTTCTTTTTCCAGAGAGGAGTCATGCTGTTGAGAGTTTCAACTTCCATGTAATCCTCATATTCAAGAGGCTTCTTTGCTTCCTTTTCTTCCTCAGTCTGCTCCTTCGGACGGCTGTGTGAAACCTCCATTTTGATAGGGAAGCGGATATAATCGGAGTACTTGCTTACGAGGGACTTTATTCTGTACTGGTCGAGGAACTCGCCGTAGTTCTCATCGTCTGTATCGTCAAGCATTTCGAGGATTATCTCAGTACCTGCGCTCTTCTTGTCAGCTTCTGTGATAGTGTAGCCGTCAACGCCCTCAGACTCCCACTGGTAAGCCTTATCGCTGCCGTAAGCCTTGGAGATAACGGTGACTTTCTTAGCTACCATGAATGCCGAGTAGAAGCCTACACCGAACTGACCGATGATCTGGTTGTCCTCTTCGAGCTTGTTCTCGTTCTTGAACTTGAATGAACCGCTGTTTGCGATAGTACCGAGGTTGTTTTCGAGCTCTTCCTCGGTCATACCGATACCGTTATCGGTTATTTTAAGGGTACGGCTGTCCTTGTCAGCGGATATCCATATTGCGAAATCGTCTTTATTGAGACCGACCTTGTCGTCGGTAAGAGATTTGAAATACAGCTTATCTATAGCATCGCTTGCATTGGAGATAAGCTCACGGAGGAAGATCTCTTTATGAGTATAGATCGAGTGGATCATCATATCGAGGAGTCTTTTGGACTCTGCTTTAAACTGTTTTGTTTCCATTAAAAACATCTCCATAGTGAAATTAGCACTCTGACTATCAGAGTGCTAAATAAAGTATATATCTTTTACAGTGGCAAAGTCAAGGGATAGGAGAAATGTTTACAATTTGTTCATAGTTGAGGAGAAGCAAATCAGAGTCAAGGGGAATGTATTGCTATTGACAAATACTACCTTAATGGTATATAATTATTTAAGAGCTAAGAGCTAAGAGCTAAGAGCTAAGAGCTAAGAGCTAAGAGCTAAGAGCTCAAACTTTGCATTTGTATACAACTAAATTCTAAGATCTTAGTTCTAAGGTCTTAGTTCTCAATAAAGACATAGCAGTCAGAGTAACTTTTCTGCGGACTTACAGAGAGTGTGCGGCAGGTGTGAGCACATAGTCGGGGGAAGTGAAGTGCGGCTGTCAGTCCCGTCAGGGAAGCGCGTGAGCGTGTGTATCTGTCGGCGTTTCGTCCGCGTTAAGGATAAGATGAGTTCAAGACGGAGTGGAAACGAGCAATTGCGCCTCCGAGGTATATCCTCGGGGGCTTTTTATTATTATGTCTTGACAAATAATATGCAGTGGGATATTTCAAACTGCATACTATTTGAAAAAAGGAGGGCAGAGATGAATATAATAAAATATCCGTCCGATGAGGCGATAAATGAGGCAGTAAAAGCTGACAGCAGACTTCTCGGAGCTGTAAGCCTTGACGGAAGCACGGCTTATGTAGGTGCAGCCGAGACAGCAGGCGACCATATAGCACTTCTTGAAGCCTTTGGCGAGGAAAGTCCTTCGGGCTTTTTCAGGCTCAGCTTTGACAGCCTCACAGCCGAGTGGACGTTTTTCTGTCCGCGAAACTATAAAGGCATAACCGACGACAAGGAGCGCATTGACGCTTACTACCGTGACGGACTCCGTGTTATACCAGAGTTTCTGGTGATGTTCGGCTACTTTTCAAAGCTAAAAATAAAGAACCCACCGCCCGAGATATGGTCCTTTTAATTCAGTTGAGAGTTCAGAGTTGAGAATTGAGAGTTAAAAGGATCAACGGCTGAATTCGGAAAGATAGAGGTTGTTATGGGCGATAGCATTATAGGAGAAAAGAGTTTCAGATTTGCTGTAAGGGTAGTAAATCTTTATAAATACCTTTCTGAAAAGAAAGAGTATGTTTTATCACGTCAGATATTGAGGAGCGGAACAAGTATTGGTGCAAACGTAAGTGAAGCATTAGATGCGCAAAGCGATAAGGATTTTGTTTCAAAAATGGGAATAGCTTTAAAAGAGTCAGCTGAGACCATATACTGGCTTTGATTGTTGCGTGAGACAGAATATATCACTGATTTACAGTTTGAATCAATGAATAAAGAGGCTCGTGAATTGAAATTAATAATTTCATCAATAATAAAGACAAAAAAGGAGAATATGGAATTGAGTGAGAAATAATAACTCTCAACTCTCAATTCTCAACTCTCAACTTTTTATAGGAGGAAATATAAATGCAGTTATACAATTCATTATCACACAAAAAGGAAGAATTCGTACCACATGAAGAGGGCAAGGTAAGTATGTACACCTGCGGACCTACTGTGTACCACTATGCGCACATAGGCAACCTCAGAAGCTATATCATGGAGGATATACTTGAAAAGTATCTCCGCTTCACAGGCTATGATGTGAACCGTGTTATGAATATCACCGATGTCGGACATCTTACCAGTGACGGCGACACAGGCGATGACAAGATGCTCAAGGGCGCAAAGCGTGAGCACAAGACAGTCATGGAGATAGCAAAGTTCTACACAGACGCTTTCTTTGAGGACTGCAAAAAGCTCAACATCAAGAAGCCTGATGTAGTTGTACCTGCTACTACTTATATAGACGAGTTTATCCGCGTTATCAGCTCGCTTATCGAAAAGGGCTATGCATATGAAGCAGGCGGAAATATATATTTCGACACATCAAAGCTTGAAAAGTACTATGTATTCAACGATTTCAACGAAGAGGACCTTGCAGTAGGTGTCCGCGAGGGCGTTGAGGCTGACGAGAACAAGCGCAATAAGGCTGATTTCGCACTCTGGTTCACAAAGTCAAAGTTTGACGATCAGGAGCTTAAATGGGATTCACCGTGGGGCATTGGCTACCCCGGCTGGCATATTGAGTGCTCATGCATCAGCATGAAGAATAACGGCGAATACCTCGATATCCACTGCGGCGGTATCGACAATGCATTCCCACACCATACAAACGAAATTGCACAGTCTGAGGCATACCTCGGACATAAGTGGTGCAATTACTGGTTCCATGTGCTCCACCTCAACACAAACAGCGGTAAAATGAGCAAGAGCAAGGGCGAGTTCCTTACAGTATCACTCCTTGAAGAAAAGGGCTACAAGCCTGTTATATACCGTTTCTTCTGTCTCCAGTCACACTACAGAAAGTCACTGGTATTCTCATGGGAGAACCTCGACAACGCAAAGATAGCTTATAATAAGCTCATTGAGAAGATAGCACCTCTCACAAAGGAAAACGGCGGCGATATCGACAAGGCTGAATATGACCGTCTCATGAAGGATTTCAGAGATGCTCTTGATAATGATATCAATACAGCTATGGGTATCACAGTATTGTACGATGTACTGAAATCAAAGGCAAATGCGGCAACAAAGCTTGCACTTATCAATGAGTTCGACAAGGTGCTGGGACTTGACCTTATCGCAAATGCAAAGGAGTTTGCAGACAATGCAGGTTCGGCTTCTGCTGATATCCCAAGTGAAGTCATGGAACTTGTTGAACAGCGCAAGGCTGCACGTAAGGACAAGAATTTCGCACTTGCAGACGAGCTCCGTGACAAGATAGCAGCTCTTGGCTATGAAGTAAAGGAGACCCGTCAGGGCACAGAGATCAATAAGATAAATTAAGTTTAGAGTTGAGAGTGAAGAGTTGAGAGTTAATGTGTTCGCTTTGATCACATTATTTAGATAATATCGCCGCAGGCGATACTACAACTCTCAATTCTCAACTCTCAACTATTGCACTTTTGTGAAAAGTATGATTTATTGCTTTTGTAAAAAGTATGATTTATTGCTTTTGTAAATAGAAGATAATAAACAGAACGGAGAATATCCAATGGCACGACTCTATCCACTTTTCAGCTCCAGCAAGGGTAATTCCTCATTTATCGGAACTGAAAAAGGCGGAATACTTATAGACTGCGGAGTCAGCTTCAGACGGCTCTGCAATGCCCTCGAAGTGAATAACATACCGCTTGAAGCGATACAGGGAGTATTCATAACCCATGAACACTCCGACCATATTGCAGGACTTGCCATGCTGACCAAGAAAACGGGACTTCCCGTATACGGTCAGAAGCGTACTTTGCAGCGGCTCTGCGACGGCGGAAAAATAGCGGTAAACTCCCACGTCATAGACATTACGGGAAAGACCATAAGCTGCGGCGGCAGTGAGGTGAGCTGTTTCAATACCCCTCACGATGCTATACAGAGCTGTGGCTACAGGATACATACAGAGGACGATAAATACTGTGCAGTCTGCACCGACTTAGGGCACGTTACCCCCGAGGTGGACGAAGCCCTTAAAGGCTGCCGAATGGTGCTTATCGAGTCAAATTACGATGACTATATGCTGCGCACAGGACCGTATCCCTTTTATCTGAAAGAGAGGATACTTTCTCCTATCGGACACCTTTCAAACGATGACTGCACAGTTCAGGTGAGAAAGATGATAGAGCGCGGTACTACGCATATACTGCTTGGGCATCTCAGTCAGGACAACAATCACCCACAAATGGCTGACAGCACGGTACAGCGCGGACTTTCGGGCTTTACAAGAGGCAGGGACTATCTTCTCGGAGTAGCTCCCGTTGAGACTAAGGGAGGAGCAGTAGTATTCTGATGAATATTGTACTTATTGTTATAGGCAAGCTCAAAGAGGAATATCTCCGCAGTGCCTGCGCTGAATACATAAAGCGTCTCGGACGATACTGCACATTTGAGCTCCATGAGCTTGACGAGTGCAGACTCAGCGATAATCCATCGGATAAGGAGATAGCGTCTGCACTAAAAAAGGAAGCCGAGCAGATAAAGCGTTACGCAAAGGGCATGATAGTGCCTATGTGTATCGAGGGAAAGCAGCTTTCAAGCCCCGAGCTTTCGGAGAAAATAACGAACGCAGGCGTAAGCGGACAAAGTACCGTTACTTTCATAATCGGCAGTTCATTCGGACTTGACCCCGAGATAAAGTCAATGGGTACTCTGAAGCTTTCCATGTCGAAAATGACCTTTCCGCACCAGCTTGCGAGAGTAATGCTCCTTGAGCAGATATACCGCGCCTTTCAGATAGCAGAGGGCGGAAAATACCATAAATGACAAAAACGGACAAAACTGTCCGTTTTTTGCTTTATATGGGAGAACGGGCAGCATTATACTTGACAGCATAATGCGCTTGTGATATAATTAAAAGATACTATGGATTTTTATGCGCTTTTTCAGAAAAATCCCGAAAACGCGCTTTTCAAGGAGCAATAAATGAGTACGATAAAAGAACTTTATGACTACAGACAGATGATTTTCAGCCTTGTGAAAAAAGATCTCCGAGGACGTTATAAAGGCTCTGTTCTGGGCTTTTTGTGGACGTTCATCAATCCTCTTTTCCAGCTGATAGTTTATACGATAGTTTTCTCGAAGATACTTCGCAACGATGTGCCGAGATATTATCTTTATCTGTTCGTTGCACTGATACCGTGGATATTCTTCTCATCGTCCATAACCGTGGGCGCAGCGTCAATTATATCGCAGAAAGACCTTGTAAAGAAGATATACTTCCCGCGAATGGTAATACCCATATCCTATGTTACAAGCTGTTTCGTCAATATGCTGCTGTGCTTCATAGTCATATTTGCGGTGATAATAGTAACGGGAGCAGGTATAAACTTCGTGGCAGTACTTACGCTTCCGATAATAATGATAGTAGAATACATCTTTGCACTTGGCATGGCAATGCTTTCATCGGCTGTGACCGTTTATTTCAGAGATTTAGAGCATATTCTCGGCATAGTATCTATGGCATGGATGTATCTTACACCTATAGTATACTCAAAGTCGATAGTTCCCGAGAAGTATCTCCCGATCTTCAATCTCAATCCGATGACGCCTATAATCGAATGTTACAGAACAGTGCTGTACGACAAGCAGATACCTGATCTTTCGACTCTTCTGATCGCAGCAGCTCTGGGAGTATTCTTCCTTATATTCGGCGCACTGGTATTCAATAAGCTTCAAAAGCACTTTGCGGAGGAACTGTAATGGCAGAAAATGAAATTGCAATAGAGGTCAGGGATATCACCAAGAGCTTCAAGGTGTATCTCGACAAGGGCGCACAGCTTAAAGAACGCCTGCTTTTCCGCAAGCGCAGCCGCTATGAGGAGCGCAAGGTGCTCCGCGGCATAAGCTTTGACGTAAAAAAAGGAGAGGCTATCGGACTTATCGGTCATAACGGCTGCGGCAAGAGCACGACCTTGAAGCTTCTCACAAGGATAATGTATCCCGACAGCGGAACAATAAAACTCAAAGGCAGAGTTTCGAGCCTTATCGAGCTTGGAGCAGGCTTCCACCCCGATATGAGCGGCAGGGAGAACATCTATACCAATGCGGCTATATTCGGACTTACCAAAAAGGAAATAGATGCACGACTTAATGATATAATTGAGTTTTCGGAGCTTGCGGACTTCATCGACAATCCCGTCCGAACCTATTCGTCGGGAATGTATATGCGTCTTGCCTTTTCCGTAGCTATAAACGTTGATGCGGACATACTTCTCATCGACGAGATACTTGCGGTAGGCGATGCGAATTTTCAGGCAAAGTGCTTCAACAAGCTGAGAGAGATAAAGGCACAGGGCACTACAATAGTTATAGTATCCCATTCTCTCGGACAGATAGAGCAGATATGTGACCGCTCCATATGGATACATGAAGGACTTATCAAGGCGGAAGGACCGCCAAAGGAGATAGACCTTGAGTATCTTGACTATATGAGCAGAAAGCGTCAGGAGCTTATGAAAGCGGCTGAGGCAGGTTCGGAAAAAACGGAAGCTTCCGAAAACGAGCAGGGCAAACGCTGGGGAAGCGGACAGGCTCGCATAAAGAGAGTCCGTTCATTCTCAGCAGACGGTACCGAGCAGAGCGCGTTCCGTGTCGGCGAGGATATAAAGCTTATCGTGGACTACACTGTGAAAAAGCCCGTAGATGACGCTGTATTCGGCGTGGGAGTATTTGACCTCAACGGCATACAGTGCTATGGCACAAACACAAGGATAGACAAAGTCCCCGATTTTGTCATTGACAAGGACGGAACAGTTGAGATACTGCTGAAAAAAGTCATGCTTCTCGGCGGTACTTACAATCTTGACATAGCTATCGAACAGGGTGAAGGCATACCTGTTGATTATTACAGACAGGCACATAAAATTGAGATGATATCGGCAGAGGGCGATGCAGGAGTATTCCGCATCGAACACACATGGAATTTCAAGAGGTAAGATATGAGCTATTTATCGCAGTTTATTGAAAATGCAAGACACCAGAAGGGCATCAAGGGAAGTATAAAAAGAAAGCTTTTCGGCGGCATATATTCCGCACTTGAAGCTGCGGACAAGGAATATTCCGACAAGACCAGCGTATTTGACGACGGGGCTAAGCGCATAAGGGACGAATTTGAGCCTACCTGCGTCAATGTAAGAAACAACAATGCTATGATCGAGCGTCTCACAAGTGAGAACGAGCTGATGAAAACAAAGATAGCAAGCCTTGAAAAGAAGCTGAAAGCAGCTCCTGCGGCTGTTCCCACAGAGAGCGCAGCTCCTGCGGCTGTGGCTGTACCTGCTGAAAGCGGCTCTGACTATGAGGACATCGACTATTTCGACTTCGAGAACCATTTCCGCGGTTCTATCGAGAGTATCAAGAAGTCGCAGGAATTCTACCTTAAATTCTTCCGCGACAAGAAAAAGGTGATCGATATTGGCTGCGGCAGGGGAGAATTCCTCTCCCTCATGCAGGATAACGGCATAACTGCCGAGGGCGTGGATATATATGAGCCCTATGTGGAATACTGCAATATGAAAGGACTCACAGCCACCTGCGGCGACGGTGCGGACTTCCTTGCAAAAACTGAGGGCGTTGATGGAATCTTTGTTGGACAGGTGGTAGAGCACCTCAAGCCTCATCAGATAATACAGCTGTGCAATACAGCCTATGAGCGTCTTGAAGAGGGCGGCTGTATCATCATCGAGACTCCCAACCCCACCTCGCTCTCGATATATACCAATGCATTCTACATAGATCCGTCGCACATAAAGCCTGTTCACCCTCTTACTATGCAGTATTATCTCGAAAAAGCAGGCTTTAAGGACATCGAGATAATCTATACCGAAAACAGCAGACCGCCCTTTGAGATACCCGAGCTGAAGCTCGAAGGCGGAGAGAATACCGAGGAATTCAACAAGGCAATGAAAAAGGTATCCGAGATGCTGTTCGGAAGTCAGGATTATGCAGTAGTTGCGACTAAGAAAGGATAAATCATGGAAAACGAAAAGATAAATATAGAAGATATAATGGCAGAGATAAAGCAGAAGATAAAGGATCAGGGACTTACTGCGGATATGCTCAGCTTTGAAGATGTGCCATATAAAAAGACAGCACAGGGCGGTTCGGCTTCCGAAGCCCTTGACTATATCACTTCTCATTACTATATACAGCCCTACAAGGAGCTTAAAGGCAACTCCGTAAAGGTATTCATCAAGAAGGTTATACGCAAAATGGTGAAGTTTTACGTTGAGCCTGTAGTATTTGAGCAGAACGACTTCAACGCAAATGCAGTTACCGTTATGAAGTCGCTTACTGACAGCAAGTCCTCTGACCTCAGCGGCAGAGTAGAGACTCTTGAACTTGCGAATAAGGAGCTCCTTATGCGTCTTGACAAGCTTGAACGCGAGAACAATGAGCTTCGCAGCAGGCTTTCAGGGGAGAATGTATAATGCGTGTAGTTCAGCTTCTCCCCACCCTCTCATTTGGTGATGCTATAGGAAATGACACAATTGCTCTCAAGGGAGTTATCAGCGAAATGGGGTATGATACCGACATTTACGCCGAGAATATAGATAAAAGGCTCCCCGAGGGCATAGCTCAGAAAGCGGACAAGCTCCGCGACCTGAAAAAGGACGATGTGCTTATTTATCACAAATCCACAGGTACAGACCTTACTTTCAAGATAGACAATTACAAGTGCCGCAGGATAATGGTATACCATAACGTAACTCCTCCCGAGTTTTTCCGCCCGTACAACACAGCAGCCACACAGCTTACCGAGCTTGGCTACAAGGGCGTGGAGTACCTGCGCGACAAGATAGACTATGTACTGGCGGTATCGGCGTATAACAGGTCAGAGCTTGTAAAAATGGGCTATACCTGTCCTATGGACATAAGACCTATACTCATAAAGTTCGATGACTACAGACAGACACCTGATGAAGCTACCATAAAGAAGTACAGCGACGGCAAGAAAAATCTGGTATTTGTCGGAAGAATAGCTCCAAACAAGAAGCAGGAAAACGTTATCAGAGCCTTTTACTGCTATAAGAAGCTCAACCCCGAGTCGAGACTCATACTGGTAGGCTCTTCAAAAGGTATGGAGAATTATTACGAGCGTCTCCAAAAGTATGCAAACGCACTTGGCATAGGCGATGATGTCATATTCCCGGGACATATAAAGTTCAGCGAGATACTGGCGTATTACCGCCTTGCAGATGCATTTGTCTGTATGAGCGAGCATGAGGGCTTCTGCGTACCGCTGGTTGAAGCCATGTTCTTTGACGTTCCCGTAATAGCCTATGATACCAGTGCTATATCGGACACTCTCGGCGGAAGCGGCGTACTTCTCGATAATAACGATCCCGTATTTGCAGCAGCTGTCATAGACAGAGTGCTTACGGACGAAAAGCTCCGCGAGAGCATTATCGAGGGACAGCGCAGACGACTTGAGGACTTCTCATACGAGCGCATAAAAGCCACATTTGAAAAAGAGCTCACAGATTTTATAAACGGCAAAAAAGCCTGAATAAAGGATATAAAAATGAAAAAGATAGGTTTTGTTATTCCGTGGTACAGTGAAAAGATACCGGGCGGAGCAGAAATGGAGCTCCGCGGACTTACCACACATCTGCATGAAGCAGGTATAGAGGTGGAAATGCTCAGCACCTGCGTAAAGGAGTTTTCGGCAGACTGGAATGAGAATTATTTCAGCGAGGGCGAGGATACTGTTCACGGCTTCCCTATAAAAAGATTTAAGATAAGAAAGCGCAATGTACAGGCATTTGATGCGGTAAATGCAAAGCTTATGAAGAATATGCCCGTATCAGCCGATGAGCAGAAGATATATACTGATGAAAACGTTAACAGTCCCGATCTGTGCGAGTATATCAGGACTCACAGCGATGAATACAGCCTTTTCGTATTTATCCCCTATATGTTCGGAACTACCTTTCACGGCTTGCAGGTATGCCCCGAAAAATCGGTGCTGATACCCTGCTTCCATGATGAGTCATACGTGTATATGGACAGATTTAAGTCCGTATTTGAGAATATCGGCGGTATAATCTACCATGCAAAGCCAGAATACGACCTTGCGAACCGCGTATTCGACATGAGCCGTGTGAAGCAGGGCTGTCTCGGCGAGGGCGTATATACCGACCTTACCAGCGATGCGGCTGCATTCCGCAGCAAATTCGGCATCGACAGTCCGTTCATAATATACGCAGGACGCAAGGACGAGGGAAAGAACGTCCACACACTGGTGAAGTATTTCTCCGAGTATGTAAAACGCCGTGATACCGACCTTAAACTTATACTCATAGGCGGCGGAAACATCGAACTCCCGTCAGAGCTTGTGAAGCAGAAACGCATAATAGACTTAGGCTTCATCGACTTGCAGGACAAGTACAACGCTCAGGCAGCTGCCGAATTCCTGTGCCAGCCCTCGAAAAACGAGAGCTTCTCACTTGTTATCATGGAAAGCTGGCTCTGCGGCAGACCTGTACTTGTACACAGCGGCTGTGCGGTAACGAGAAATTTTGCTTCCGAGTCCAACGGCGGACTTTATTTCGGCGATTATTTCGAGTTTGAGGGCTGCACCGACTGGTTCCTCAACAACAAGGACAAAGCTGCGCAAATGGGCGAAAACGGCAGGAACTATGTCCGCAGCAATTTTGCATGGGACGTTATCGTTGATAAATACATGAAGTTTTTCAGAGAAGTTAGCGGAGATAAGGAATAATGAAGAGGATAGCACTTGTCAATCAGAGATACGGACTTGAAGTCAACGGCGGCTCTGAGTATTATACCCGTCTTATTGCAGAGCGTCTCACGGGAGAATTCGAGGTCGATGTAATAACCACAAAAGCCCTTGAATACACCACATGGGAGAACTACTATACAGCCGATGAGGAAGAGATAAACGGCGTAAGAGTCCTTCGTTTTCCCGTTGAGAAGCAGAGAGCAAAGGACTTCAATGATTTTAACGGAAAGTACCTCAGAGAAGGCAATTACAATGTTGAAACAGAGGCGGTATGGTTCGAGAAGCAGGGACCTTATTCACCTGCGGCAATAAACTATATCCGTGAAAGCAAGGACAAATATGATGCGTTCATATTCGTTACCTATCTCTACTACCTTACTGTAAAGGGACTTCCCGAGGTAGCCGATAAGGCTATATTCATACCTACTGCCCACGAAGAGCCTTTTATCCACTTCAAGACCTACGAGACTTTTTTTAATCTCCCAAAGGCATATGTATTCCTTACCGATGAAGAAAAAGCTCTTGTGCAGGGACTTTTCCACTGTGAAAATATCCCCTGCCGCGTAATGGGTACGGGAGTTGAAGTGCCCTGCGAGCCTGACGAAGCAGGCTTCCGCAGCAAATTCGGCATAGACGGCGATTATATCATATATGTGGGACGTATCGACGAGGGCAAGGACTGCCCTACCATGTTCAAGTATTTCCTTGAATACAAGAAACGCCGCCCCGAAAGTCAGCTGAAGCTTGTACTTATGGGCAAGCCCGTGTGCGAGATACCAAAGCACAAGGACATAATCAGCCTTGGCTTTGTAAGTGAAGAGGACAAGTTCAGCGGTATATCGGGCGCGAAATGCCTTATACTTCCGTCAAAATTCGAGAGCCTGTCCATATCCGTCCTTGAAGCAATGACGCTTTCCGTGCCTGTTATCGTAAACGGCATATGCGAAGTATTGAAAGGTCACTGCATAAAGAGCAACGGCGGACTTTACTATATGAACTACTTTGAATTTGAAGGAATAATCGACTATATATTCTCCCACGATGCGGAATATGCAGAGCTTCGCAAAAATGCGGAAGCATATGTTGAAAAGAATTACCGTTGGGAAGTAATAATGCGTAATTTCAGCGATCTTATCAATAAAATCTGCAAGGAGTGAGGGTAAATAATGCTGTTTACTGCGGTCTGCTTTGTCGGAGTTGTATTCTCCGTGCTGAGTGCTGTAATATGGTTCAGGAAAAAGAATATCATCGAGGGGGCGGTAATGGGTGTCGTTATGTGGTTCTTTGCTCATATTTTTGCCAGCATGGGACTCTTCGTCATCGACAAGTATACCATTTACCGTGCAGGCTGCGGAGCATTGGCTATAAGCGCAGCTGTATTGCTGCTTGTGCTGTTCCTGCGCAGGAGCAAGCCGTTCAGGTGGCGGCATATCTTCAAGAACGACTTTTCACTGAAGGATATGCTTATCCCGATCATAGTATGTATTCTTTCCGTACCATTTGTTTCTCAGAAAAACGAGTATTTCGGCATGGGACAGGATCAGGGCGTATACCAGACGCAGGCGATACTCTTTATGAACGGCGATACCAAGCGTCAGAAGGACATTTCCGAGTACCACGACTTTGACAACGATCAGGAGCGCGAACAGTTTGTAAACGCCGTAAAGAATTATCTTCGCGGCTATGATGTCCCAGATGAGGATTATCCCGACACTGTATACGACAGGAACGTAAGCCCTGTATCGGGAATTATCCACGGTATACCCACATATTCCGCACTTCTTGCCATGTGGGGCACAATGTTCGGCATGAGCAGTATGTCTGGCTTTGAGACACTGCTTTTCATATGTCTCATATTCATTGTATACTTCATAAGCCGTAATTTGAAGCTGAGACCCGTTGCTTCTGCCTGCGCCTGTGCAGCAGCGGCATTCGCACCTGTTATAATATGGGCAGCAAAGGCTTCACTGACAGAGATGCTCCTGACACTTATACCCGTCACGTTCCTTTATTTTATGACAGATGATGACGATCCTAAGCACAAATGGCTGTCGGTGATACCAATAGCGGTATTCGGCTGCTATCATGTTTCCATATACACCATGCTCCCCATGTTCGTGCTGATATACGGCGGAATGTATGTGTTCACAAGAGACCGTCAGTATGCAGTGCTCATGCCTGTGACGATACTCAGTTATCTTGCAAGCTACTTTATGATGAGGCAGATACAGCCCTTCTACACCATGAACAACTACAGCCCCGTATTTGTAGGCGGCATAGGCGTCAACAACATCACTATGATAGTTTCCGCATTGTCGGCAGGAGCAGCCGTGGCTGTGTTACTGTTTATATTCATAGTGAAGAAGCGCACGAAAAAGAATTTCAGCAGCATCAAGTTCACCCGTGATGCGGCACTTTCAAAGGGATTTATACTGCTTCTCCGCCTTATGGTGATACTGCCGACCGCGTACATCATAGCAAGGGCGTTCATGAAGTACAGCAGCTGGAAAGAAGCAAATCACCTTGCATTATGGGGATTTGCAGGCAATGCAGGACTTGTTCTCATGCCTCTCGGAATGATATTTGCAGTTATCTATGCAAAATACTTCGCAGAGCGTCAGTCAAGACTTGTGCTTTTCATCATGTTCTTCTACTGCATACTGGTATATTCCTCATTCCTGAGATATGATATCCAGTACTTCTACTATTACTCGCGCTATCTCACACCTTTCATACCTGTCGCTGTTATATTCAGCGTCGCAGCGCTTGACCGTGCAGGCGGAAAGGTGCTCATACCTGTAACAGCTTTCGGACTTGTTTATCTTGCCCGTTTTGACAGATATCTCATGCTCAACAAGGACGATACACGTATGGAATGGAGCATTATCGAGGACATTGCGGATTTCGTGGATAAGGACGACTGTGTGGTCATCTCTCCCACATATGCTTCAAGATTATGGCTGCCTGTAAAGAGCATGACAGGTGCAGCAGTTATTCCGCAAGATATGGACGATGCCGAGCAGATAGACAGACTTGCTGCAAGATACGGCAGAGTTATCGTTATCACGGAGCTTGCTCTTGATAATGAGGATTACTCAGCTGTTTACTCCAACAAGCTGCATCATATCGAGGACGATATGGTGAATACAGGTACTGTCGTTCCGCTTTCACGCAGCTTCTGGGTGACAGAAGAGGATATAAGGATATATTCCTACGATAAATACCGCTTTATGTATACTGCCGCAGGGGATTATACAAAGATGAGCGGCGTGTCACAGCTTGAAAGCTTTTTCTGCTGGACAGACAGCGAAAAGGCACAGATAGAATGTGGACTTTACCCCGGGGATTACGATATTACTATGGAATTCGGCTGCGGACTGCCTCTTGATAAAATGGGAACAGACCGTGTGGAGGTAACTCTCCTTATGAACGGTGAGAAGATAGGAACAGAAGCTATAACTCCCGAGAATAACGGTCAGCCGCTCCACTTTGAGGTGGACAGCGAGCAGATAGAGGACGGAGAAAATATCCTTGAGATACAGAGTCCGCTGTGGAGCGCTTCCGTGTCCAATCCTGCTGATTCCCGTCAGCTTGGAATAGCCATACAGTCGGTGCGCTTTTCACCTGCAACTTGATAGAAAGGAATGTAAATATGAAGCTTATCATACAGATACCATGCTATAACGAGGAGGAAACGCTGGAGCTTGCATACAACGACCTGCCCAGACATATCGACGGTATAGACACAATAGAGTACCTTATCATAAATGACGGAAGCAAGGACAATACCGCGGCAAAAGCCCGTGAGCTGGGCTTTCATCATATAGTATCATTCAAGCGCAACAAAGGTCTTGCAAAGGGCTTTATGGCAGGTATAGATGCCTGCCTCCACCTCGGCGCAGATATCATAGTGAATACTGACGCCGACAACCAGTACTGCGGAGCTGATATCGAAAAGATAGTACGCCCCATACTGGATCAGAAAGCCGATATAGTTATCGGTGAAAGACCTATTGACGAAACAGAGCATTTCTCGTGGAAAAAGAAGAAGTTCCAGCATCTCGGAAGCTGGGTGGTACGTGTTGCATCGGGCACTGATATCCCCGACGCTCCCAGCGGCTTCAGAGCTTATTCCCGTGATGCCGCACTTAGACTCAACGTTGTCAATGAATATACCTACACTCTTGAAACAATAATACAGGCAGGCAACAACAAGACTGCCATGACATCAGTGCCTATAAGGACAAATCCCGAGACAAGACCTTCAAGACTTTTCTCAAGTATGTGGCGTTACATGAAGCGTTCATCAACAGTTATAACACGTTCCTTCGTTATGTACAAGCCCCTTAAATTCTTCATGTCAATCGGATCTTTACTCATGTTTCTGGGTGCGATACTCGGTGTGCGCTTCCTTATCCTCATGGCAATGGGCGACGGCAGCGGACATATCCAGTCCCTTATCCTCACAGCCATACTCATAATGATGGGCTTCCAGACCATTACCATAGGACTCCTCGGAGACACTATCTCAGCAAACAGAAAGCTTCTTGAGGACGTTCAGTACAGAGTGAGAAAAATGGAATGCGGCAAGAGTGACGAGGAGAAGAAGAATGAAGAAAATTAAGCTGCTTTATATCACAAGAAAATATCCGCCTGCTGTTGGCGGAATGGAGAATTTCAGCTATAATCTTTACAACAATTTCGATCCCTCAAAGGTAGATGCGGACATCATCTCACTTGGCAGGTCACAGAAACACCTTGTGTGGTTTTTGCCCTATGCACTGCTGAAAACAGTGTTCAAAGCAGGCAAGTACGATGTTATCTTTGTGGGAGACGCACTTCTCAGCTCGGTGGGCTTCTTTACGAAGCTTTTCCACCCTCGCAAAAAGGTAGTGGTCAATGTTTTCGGACTTGACATTACCTTCAAAAACAAGCTGTATCAGCTTTATCTGAAGTTTTTCTACAATAAATTCGACAGGTATATCTCTATCAGCCGCGAGACTGACGAGACCTTCCGCAAGCGCGGCGGAAAGCGTTCCTGCGTAATAAACTGCGGAGTCGATACAGAGCAGTTCAGCGGCGAGTGTGCAGATTACGCAGAGATATGCAGAAAAAACGGCATATCCGAGGACGATACCGTTATAATAACCGTAGGCAGACTTGTAAAGCGCAAGGGCGTTGACTGGTTCGTGCGCAATGTAATGCCCGAGCTGAAAGACGAAAAGGTAAAGTATCTCATAGTCGGTGACGGTGAGGACAGAGAGACTATCGCAGAGGGTATCGAAAAGCACGGTCTTAGCGACAAGGTGAAAATGCTTGGCAGAGTCGAGACAGCAGAGCTGAATTCGGTATATACTCACGCAGACGCTTTCATCATGCCTAATATCCATGTTGACGGCGATATGGAGGGCTTTGGACTTGTGGCAGTTGAGGCGAGCCTTGCAGGTCTTGCAGTATTCGCATCGGGAATAGAGGGCATACGCGACGCTGTTATCGACGGCAAAAACGGCTGGATAATGGAGAGCGGAAATGCAAAGCAGTACGCAGAGAGAGTAAAAGACCTCTGCGCACACCGTGACGAATACAAGAAAAAAGCGGCTGAATACAGCCGTTATACCCGTGATACCTATTCATGGAAGTCCATATGCGCAAAGTATGTGGAACTGTTTGAAAAAATGCTGGGAAAAGGTAAGAAATGAAGAAGATCATAAAAATTATCGGAAATGTCGTTATGATAGCAGCCCTTGCCTTTGTGGTGAAAAAGCTGTTTGACATGGATATAAGCATATCCCAGTTCCGTGACGGCAGAGTACTGACAGCACTTTTCCTGTGTATGATCGTAACGACAGTGATAATCATATTCTCCTGTTATCCGTGGCTTGTTTTCACAAGGTCGCTTTCGGGACAAAAGATACCCTTTTCGACAGCAATGCCTGTGTATACCCAGTCAAATCTGTACAAGTATATCCCCGGCAATGTATTCCAGTACGTAGGACGAAATCAGCTTGCATCGGATATGGATATAAGCCATGTAGACGTAGCCTGCGCGACTGTGCTTGATATACTTTTCTGCGTGTTCTGGACGGGAGTCATATCGGTAGTGCTTCTGAGACATATGCTTGCAGAAGTATTTTCGCAGTTCATGGGAAGTCTGGTCGTTGATGCGATAATAGGAATAATTATCGTTGCCATAATAATACTTCTGTTAAGGCTGAAATTCAAGGATAAGTTCAAAGCATATATATCGCGATATGCAAAGGCTTTTGCAAAGGAAAACCGAGCTATGCTGCTGCGCGGAGCGTTCTATTATCTGCTCCAGAATTTAGTGTCAGCGTGTATGTATTTCATATGCCTGAAGCTCATAATACCTCAGGCAGACACGGCAGAACTTATAACTCTTACGGGAGCTTTTATGGCTGCATGGATAATCGGATTTGTAACTCCGGGAGCACCCGGCGGTATCGGCATACGCGAGGGAGTGATGCTGTTTGTCTGCGGAGACAAATTTTCTGACAGGATAGTGCTTTTTGTACTTGTTATGCGAATAGCATCTATAGGAGCAGATGTAGCAGCATTCATCATCGGCAAGATATACGCTAAAGCTAAGCCCTTAGCCGTTAGTCATTAGCTTGTAGGGGCTGCCTGTGGCAGTCCGCAGGTGAGTAGAAAGTAGTAGGGACGCGCATTGCGCGTCCGCCAATAACCATAAAACTCAAAATAACCCATTGTAGGGGAGCTCGCCCTCGGGCTCCCACAGTTTATAATGCAAAAAGAAAAGCAGCCCAATGGGCTGCTTTTTTCGGGCGGATAATATCCGCCCCTACATTTTGGTTCATGTTATTTGCATCGTCAGGCTCGGAACGCCGAGGGTGACTCCCTGTAGTACAGGGAGATGTCCTAAGGACAGAGGGTCGCGGCTCCTGTTGGGAGGCGTTCCCTACAGTTACGCATTATAAACTTTAGATGCAATATCCACGGTCTGTTTAGCGTCCTTTGCGTAGAAATCGGCGTGTATCTGCTCGGCGTATGAAGCCGTGAGAACAGCTCCCCCCACAACTGTCTTGCACTCGGGGTATTTCTCGTTGAGCTGTTTTATAGTCTCAGCCATAGCACCGAGGGTAGTTGTCATAAGTGCGGAAAGTCCCACAAGGCTGACCTTGTTCTCGATAGCAGCATTTACGATAGTTTCGGGCGGTACGTCCTTGCCGAGGTCTATGACCGTGAAGCCGTAGCTGTCAAGGAGCACCTTTACGATATTCTTACCGATATCGTGTATATCGCCGTGTACAGTTGCAAGCACCACCTTGCCCTTTGATACGCTCTCGCTGTTTGCAGCCGAGAGCTTTGTTTTTATGACCTCGAAGCAAGCCTGTGCTGCTTCCGCTGTAAGTATTAGCTGGGGCAGGAATATCTTGCCCTTTTCAAATTTAGCACCTGCATTGTCCAAAGCAGGTATGAGGTAGCTGTTGATTATCTCCATAGGATCAACGGTATTCATAAGCTCCTCGGCAGCCTTGACGGCGTTGTTTTTCAGACCGTTCTCAACTGCGTACATTATATCGGGCGAACCCTTGTCCTGCGCAGGTGCAGGAGCTTTGGGAGCATTGTCGTCCTGAGCGTATATGCTTATGAAATCCGCAGAATTTCGGTCAATTCCTGCAAGAAGCCTGTATGCTCTTACAGCACCGATGATCCCCTCGATATTCGGATTGATGATAGGCAGGGTAAGTCCGCTGTGTAGAGCCATTGTCAGGAAGGTACGGGTTATGAGCTCACGGTTAGGCAGACCGAAGGAAATATTCGATACACCGAGAACGGTATTGAGTCCAAGCTCTGTCTTTACTCTGTGGAGTGCGTTTAGAGTTTCCATAACGCCGTCCTGCTCGGCAGAAGCCGTCAGTGTAAGGCAGTCGATGAAAACGTCCTCTTTTGGTATGCCGTACTCCATAGCTCTGTGTAGTATCTTCTCCGCAATAGCAAAACGTCCGTCGGCAGTTTTCGGTATACCGCCCTTGTCCAGAGCAAGTCCCACAACGGAAGCACCGTACTTCTTTACAAGTGGGAGTATAGCTTCGAGGGAGTCGTCCTCGCCGTTAACAGAGTTTACAATAGGCTTGCCGTTATACACGCGCAGACCTGCTTCGAGTACCTCGGGTATGGTGGAATCGAGCTGAAGCGGAGTGTCGCAAATGCTCTGTATAGCCTTTACAGCCGTTACCATCATTTCCTTTTCGTCTATACCGGGGAGTCCAACGTTTACGTCCAGTATCTCTGCGCCTGCGTGTATCTGTTCAACAGCCTGACCGAGGATATAGTCCACATCATGTGCAAGGAGAGCCTCCTTGAAACGCTTTTTGCCTGTGGGGTTGATACGTTCGCCGATAACTCGGGGCTGATTGATATTTACGCAGTTCACAGCCGAGCAGGCTATACTTGCGCGGACTATCTTTCGCGTCTGACGCTCCATGCCCGAAAGTGCATCTATCATAGCGGATATATGCTGCGGAGTAGTACCGCAGCAGCCGCCGAATACAGTTACGCCTGCATTTGCCAGTTTTACGGCACTTGCGGCAAAATCATCGGGGTCAACGTTATATTCGTTGGTAACAGGGTCGGGGAGACCTGCGTTAGGCTTTGCAATAACAGGAAGAGTAGTGAGCGAGCATATCCTGTCGAGAACGGGGAAGAGCTCCTCAGGTCCGAGAGAGCAGTTTACACCGATAGCGTCTGCGCCCAGACCTTCCAGAACAGCTACCATACACTCGGGAGAAACACCTGTAAAGGTACGCATATTCTCCTCGAAAGTCATAGTTACGAGAATTGGTTTGTCCGAGTTTTCCTTTGCAGCAAGGACAGCAGCCTTGACTTCGTACAGGTCTGTCATAGTCTCTATAACTATGACATCAGCTTCTCTGCCAGCCAGTACAAGCTCCTTGTATACGTCATAGGCTTCCTCGAATTTGAGAGTTCCCGCAGGTTCGAGAAGCTGACCTATAGGGCCTAAGTCAAGAGCTACGAGAGCCTTTCCCGAGGCAGCCTTTTTCGCGTTGACCACACCTGCCGATACAACTTCTTCTACGGTATGACCGCTTTTTGCGAGCTTGAAGCGGTTTGCGCCGAAGGTGTTCGCGTAGATCACATCTGCACCGCTTTCAACATAAAGGCGGTGTATTTTCATAATAGCCTCAGGGTCAGTTATATTGAGAAGCTCGGGAACGTGCTCGGTCTTTATGCCGTGAGCCTGAAGCATAGTGCCCATACCTCCGTCAAGAAAGACGAAACTGTTGTTTTCGAGCAAAGAAAAGAATTTATCGGACATTTTTTACTCCTTTTTCAAGAGAAGGTTTCATTTTTGAAAGTACCGATGCAGCGGAAGTCCTCAAGGTTTTCCGCAAGGTCGCGCAGAACGGCTTCAACATTCGGATCGGACATTTTTCCGCTGAAATCGAGGAAGAACATGACATCAAAGCTTCCGTCGCGTATGGGACGGCTCTCGATCCTGAGAAGGTTCATGTTATTTACGTAGAATTTGGTCAGCAGACGGTAAAGACTACCTTCCTTATGAGGGATAGTGAGCATTACGGATACTGCATCAGAGTCCTCTGCCACCTGCATATCCTTTGCTATGATTATGAACTGAGTGCGGTTGATAGTGCAGTCTGCGATATCACGGGCAATGACTTCAAGTCCAAGCTTTTCAGCACAGTCAACGGAGCATATAGCGGCGATAGGTTCATTGCTGTCTGCAACTTTTTGTGCAGCTGTGGCAGTATTGCTGTACTCATGCTTTTTCAGACCTGTTTTGCTGAGGAACACCTCGCACTGTGAAAGAGCCTGTCTGTGAGAATAAACACAGGTGATATCCTCTATTTTAGTGCCTTTTTTAGCAGCAAGACAGTGATTTATCTCCAAAGTCACCATTTTTACTATGTAGAACGGATATTTTGCCATAAGGTCGTAGGTGCTGTCAACAGAGCCTGCGGTGGAATTCTGAACAGGAAGCACTCCGTAATCGGCTTCACCTGACTGAACAGCCTTGAAAACCTCCTCAAAAGAGGGATAGAATGTGAATTCCCTGTCTCCGAAAACTTTCTTTGCGGCAACCTCGGAATTAGCACCGGAAGTGCCCTGACAGCCTATTTTCTTAGCTCCTGCAAAGTCGGGAGCAGTGTATTTATAGTCTTTATTATCTTCAAGGATAGTGCGGTTCTGCAATATCTTGCTTATGTCCATGATAGTAGTGAAAAGGGCAGAAGTGCCTTTTTCGAGATTTTTATCATTAGTCAGCTCTACGATGCGGTCGATTATCTGCTGTTCGCGTCCGCCCTGAAAGACGGGCATATTATGCTCCTTTTTGTAGTCTGCCACCCCTCTGCAAAGCTCCATGCGCTTCATAAAGAGTGAAAGGATTTCGCTGTCTACATCGTCGATGCCGTCGCGAAGCTGTTTAAGATCCATAAAAATACCTCCAGAAAAGTGAGTAGTGAGTAGAAAGTAGAGAGTAGAAAGCTGGGAATACAGCGGTTTACGACTCTTTATTATGAATTTGCAGAAACTGCTTGCTACTTACTGCCTACTACTTGCAGGAGTTATAAGCCAAACGGCTAACTCCCCATATTGATATACCTTACATATTATATCATTTTTTTTTGTAGAAATCAATAAAAAGCAGGTAAATATATTGCAAAATACACTTGACCTGTGGTATAATGATATAGAATATAGTGAGAAGCTATATCCATGTGAACTTTTTAACGAACTAACAGGTAAAAAATATTGAAAACTATCAGAATACTGGGCATAGACCCGGGTTATGCAATAGTCGGATTTGGTGTTCTTGATTATGACGGCATAAGGTTTACTCCCGTGGAATACGGAGCAGTACTTACCGAGGCAGGAACGCCGTTCCCCGAACGTTTAAAGGCTATACATGAAGATATCGAGTTTATCTTCAATAAATTCAAGCCCGACTGTATGGCGGTGGAGCGTCTTTACTTCACAACCAACCAGAAAACGGCTATAGATGTTGCTCAGGCAAGGGGGATAACCGTGCTTTCGGCAGCTACAAGAAATATACCCGTATCGGAATATACGCCGCTACAGGTAAAACAGTCGGTAGTGGGCTACGGCAAGGCAGAGAAAAAGCAGGTAATGGAAATGACGAGACAGCTTCTCGGACTGGCGCAGATACCGAAGCCCGATGACGCTGCGGATGCTCTTGCTATAGCCATTTGTCACGGACACAGTACAAGATTTGATTTCAGATAAAGGAACAGAGAGATATGATATACAGTGTAAGAGGAAAGCTTACGGTCAAGGAGCTTGGTTTTGTGGTGATAGAGTGCGGCGGCGTAGGATACGGCTGCAAGACCTCATACAATACCGTTTCAAGGCTCGGCGAGATCGGAAGCGAGGAAATGCTTTACACTTACCTTTACGTAAGGGAAGATGTGGTGGAGCTTTTCGGATTTGCAACTTTGCAGGAGCTCAGCTGCTTCAAGCTGCTGATATCGGTATCGGGAGTAGGGCCGAAGGCGGCAACTTCCATACTTTCAGATGTCAGCCCCGAAAGATTTGCACTTCTTGTTGCTTCTGGCGACAGCAAGGCATTCACAAAGACAAAGGGTATAGGTGCAAAGACTGCACAGAGGATAGTTCTCGAACTCAAGGACAAGATATCCTCAGAATCTATCAGCGGCAGCATAAGCAGTGATGCCGCACAGTTTGCAAATATACCGTCAGAGGGCGCATCATCGTCCGTATCGGAAGCTCTCGAAGCTCTCATGGTGCTTGGCTATTCTCAGGGCGAGGCAGCTCCCATACTGGGAAAGCTCGATCCCGCGCTGAGCACACAGGAGCTCATAAAGGAAACACTGCGGTTAATGGCAGCAAAGAATATGCGCTAAAATATAGAAGATAGGATGGTTACTGTTATGATGAATCTTGACGAATTGCTGAAAGCAGCAATAAAAGACCCTTCAAAACGTTCATTGTTTTTGCAGACTCTCATAAAAAGCGACGTCTATGTCATCTGCAAGAACCCCGTAAAGCAGGAGCGTGATCGTTCAGAGGGCGGTATACAGCTCGAGCTGGTAACTACCCAGAACCCCGACGGCGATCTGTTTATCCCTTTTTTCACAAGCTATCGCGCATTACAGCAGTTTGCAAAGCGATATGTTGACTGCTACAAGATAAATTGTCTGAGACTTTTCGATCTTATACAGTCCGTATCTGCCGTGCTGAACCCTAATTCCTACGGCAAGGAGTTCTCTTCGCGCGAGATAAAGAGTATCCTTATGATAGCCCGAAATCTCAAGATAAAGGCGATCTCCTACAACGAAGCGGATATCATAAACTATCGTCCCTGCGAGCATGAAGTGAACCATATAATAAAGGCTGCCACAAAATTCCTTTCAAAGCAGCCCAATGTTGACAGAGCCTTCATCATGGAGATGATAAAGGGCTGCGAAAATCCGCAGATACTCATTGTTCTCGATATGATGGGAAGTACGAGAAAGCTCTTTGTGCCGCTTTCAAAGTATCTTTCAAAGACCGTAAAAGCCAACGAGCATCTTTGCTTTATCAGCTATGAACAGGACATGGGCAAAAAGGCTGCGGAGACTGTCGAGCCTTTCTACGTTCGCAAGAAGAGATTTTTCGAGAAATAATTCAGAGGTGTTTTTTTGATACAGACAGAGGATATGGAGTTCGCTCCCAGAATAATAACTCCCGAAAATACCACGGAGGACAGCGATGTTGAAATAAGTCTGCGTCCGCAGACGCTCCACGAGTATATAGGACAGGACAAGGTGAAGGAAAACCTCGCCATATATATCGAAGCTGCAAAGCGCAGGAACGAACCTCTCGATCATGTGCTGCTGTACGGACCTCCCGGACTTGGAAAGACTACTCTTTCGTCTATAATCGCCCATGAGCTTGGAGTAAATCTCCGTGTGACCACAGGCCCTGCAATTGAAAAGCCCGGCGATCTTGTTTCGCTCCTCACCAGTCTTTCGGACAACGATGTGCTTTTCATTGACGAGATACACCGCCTTTCCCGTGCGGTAGAGGAGATACTTTATCCCGCTCTTGAGGACAGAGTAATAGATATCATCATCGGCAAAGGTCCGTCTGCGCGTTCCATACGCATGGACCTGAAACCATTCACCCTTATCGGCGCAACAACGAGAGCAGGACAGCTTTCAGCTCCTCTCCGTGACCGATTTGGCGTAATACAGAGACTTGAACTTTACACCAATGAGCAGCTTACGGACATCGTAAGAAGAAGCTCCATGATACTTGGCATACCATGTACGAGCGACGGAGCTGCCGAGATAGCAGGCAGAGCAAGAGGCACACCGCGTATAGCGAACCGTCTGCTGAAAAGAGTCCGCGACTTTGCCGATGTAATGGGCAACGGACAGATAACTCAGGAGATAGCCTCAATAGCTCTCAGCAGACTTGATATCGACGCTCTCGGACTTGACGGACTTGACAGGCGTATGCTTGAAATGATAATCAAAGGATACGGCGGCGGACCTGTTGGACTTGAGACACTTGCCTCGGCTATCAACGAGGAAAGCGTTACTCTCGAAGATATCTGCGAGCCGTTTCTTATGCAGCTGGGCTTTCTTGGAAGGACTCCGCGAGGAAGAGTTGCCACAAGGCTTGCCTATGAGCATCTCGGCATAGTCCCACCCGAGCAGGCAGCAGCAGATGAAGGACAGATGACCTTTTGACATTTTCCCGTATTACGGGACTGGGGGATGAGAAAAATGTTGATAAAAGGATCAAGCGAATATAACTTTAAATACAATTCCGAAATTACCGAGCAGCCTCCCTTTGGTCAGATGATAAACGGTCAGGGGGAGGGAGCTGTTTCAAAGCTGCGCTACGGCGTATGCTTTATGAGCTTCAACGGCTGTGAAGTTATCGCCGTGCATAACGCGTTGGTATATCTGAAAAAACCTCAGAAGATAAAAGATGTAGCCTATTATATGGAGCGTTTCCGCGTACTCATGGGCTTCTTTGGCTGTAACGCCTTCAGTCTCGGAAAAGCACTGAATTATTTCGATGCAAGCTTCGAGAAGGTGAAATCCCCTGATGATGCGAAAGCTTTTATCATCACATTCTGGACTAAGATACCGTTTTTATCTTCAATACACACCGTATTCTGTACAAGAGAGAACAGCGGTGGCATACGTGTGTACAACAGGTACAACAGCTGTACTTATGCGCCTGTATGCCAGACACTTGAAGAGATAATAGGTACACGCAGACCCATCGCAGTCTACAAGATAGTATAAGACTGCGGATACTCGATACTTAACTCTGAACTTACAAAGGGAGACTATTCAATGGCTAAATTATTCGGAACTGACGGTCCGAGAGGTATTGCGGTGACCGACCTCACCTGCGAACTGGCAATGCAGACAGGAAGAGCTGCTGCGCTGGTGCTTGCGAAAAAGGACGGGTCTAAAACTAAAATACTCGTTGGCAAGGATACGAGAGTTTCCTCCGATGCGCTGGAAGCTGCGGTATGTGCAGGTATATGTTCGGTAGGTGCAGATGCAGAGCTGCTGGGGATCGTCCCTACGCCTGCACTTTCTTATCTCATAGGCTTGCATGAGGCTGACGGTGGAATAATGATATCGGGCAGCCATAACAGTGCCGAATATAACGGCTTGAAGCTGTTTTCTGCAAAGGGATACAAGCTTATGGAAGAAGCCGAGGACGAGATAGAGCGTCTGGTCTTTTCGCCCTCAGATGAGATAAAGCTCAGTGAGCCCGAGAATGTAGGGCGTATCTTACACGGTGAAAATGCCGTCAGAGAGTACATAGACCATATAAAAGCTGTTGTTTCTACAGATCTGAGCGGACTTAAAGTCGCGGTCGACTGCGCTAACGGCTGTGCGGCATATACTGCGGAAAAGCTCTTTTCCGAGCTTGGTGCTGAGGTGCTTGTCATAGCAGATAAGCCAAACGGCACTAATATAAACAAGGACTGCGGCAGTACCCATGTGCAGCATCTTATGGAGTATATCGTTGAAAACAAATGCGACTGCGGACTTGCCTTTGACGGCGATGCAGACAGATGCATAGCTGTAGACGAGCAGGGCTGCATGATAGACGGCGACAGGCTCCTTGCCATATTTGCAGAGGATATGAAGAGCAAGGGGCTGCTGGACAAGGATACGGCAGTTGTGACTGCAATGAGCAGTCTCGGACTGAGAAAGTATGCGGCTGCACATGATATAAAGCTTGTAAGCTCGGGAGCAGGTACGCGGTATGTACTTGAGCGTATGCTGGAATGTGGCTACAAGCTCGGCGGCGAGCCTAACGGACATATCATCTTCCTTGATGAAGCCCGTACAGGCGACGGACAGCTGGCAGGTGCGCGGCTGCTGGAGATACTGAAAAACAGCGGCGGAAAGCTGAGCGGACTTGCAGGGAATATGCCTGCATATCCGCAGGTAAAGCTGAATGTGAAGATACATCCGCATTACAAGGAACTCTGGAAAAACGAAAACAGCATAACCGAGCTTATCGAGAGATACGATAAGGAGCTTTGCGGCGAAGGCAGGATAATGGTGCGCGAAAGCGGAAAAGAACCTATCGTGCGCATACTCGTTGAAGGCAGCGATTTCGGACGCATAAACGATATGGCTGTGGATATCGCACAGCACATCAAGGAAAGCTGCGCATACAATGTCTGAGCGCAGACAATTCTATAAGGAGCATTTACTTTGAGAACAGCAAATAACTGGAAAGATTATAAGATATTGGATACATCAGGCGGTGAAAAGCTGGAAACATGGGGCAATGTGAGCCTTGTGCGTCCCGATCCGCAGATAATATGGAATACCGAACGCACCGATCCGCTGTGGAAGAACGCTGACGGTCACTATCACCGCTCAAATCAGGGAGGCGGCAAGTGGGAATTCCGTAAGAGACTGCCCGAAAGCTGGAATATCAGCTACGGCGAGCTTACCTTCAATATACGTCCCACAGGCTTCAAGCATACGGGACTTTTCCCCGAGCAGGCTGTAAACTGGGACTTTATGGCAGATAAGATTCGCAACGCAGGCAGAGAGATAAATGTTCTCAATCTGTTCGCTTACACTGGCGGAGCAACTCTTGCCTGTGCAGCAGCAGGTGCTTCCGTATGCCATGTTGATGCTTCAAAGGGCATGGTGCAGTGGGCGAGAGACAATGCGGCAGCTTCCGGACTTACCGAAAAGCCCATACGCTGGATAGTGGACGACTGTGAGAAGTTCATAGCGCGAGAGATACGCCGCGGACGCAAGTACGACGCGGTAGTTATGGATCCGCCAAGCTATGGCAGAGGTCCGGGAGGCGAGGTCTGGAAGCTTGAAAACTGCGTATACGACCTTGTGAAGCTGTGTTCGGGAGTCCTTTCTGATGATCCGCTGTTCTTCCTGATAAACAGCTATACTACAGGACTTTCTCCCTCGGTAATGGGATATATACTGGGAACAGTCCTTACTGATAAATTCGGCGGCAGCGTAAGCTTTGACGAGATAGGACTTCCCGTAAAGTCCACAGGAATGACGCTCCCATGCGGTTCCACCGCCATCTGGCAGCAGCGTGACGCTGCACCCTTGCCACGTTGACGCTCGTAAACTCGCTAACGATCATTAAAATTGATGATCGTACATCGTTTACGGCATATTATTGATATATGCTTGTAGGGGCGAACAGTGTTCGCCCGCTAATGACCGACAAACTAAAAATAGCAAACTGTAGGGGCTGCCTTTGGCAGTCCGCAAATAACGATACAAAATGTAGGGAACGCCTCCCAACAGGAGCCGCGCCCCTCTGTCTGCTTTGCTGACATCTCCCTACACTGTAGGGAGTAACCCTCGGCGTTCCGCGACATAAATACTGTATAAACTTGATAACATGATATAGGAGAAATAATTATGGGAAAAGACGAAAGATTTGTCAAGATATACTCACAGGGCAAGCTGTCATTATCCGAGATATTTGTGGATAAGGTAACAGGAGTCAACTATTTATTTCGCAAGGACGGCTATGGAGCAGGTCTCTGCGTACTTGTGGACAAAGACGGCAAGCCTGTGGTATCCTCACCTGCGGAAATAGAAGCTTTAAAGAAATAAGGATATAATATGAAAAAAACATTGATAGCACTTGCTGCGGCAATGGTATTTACCGCAGTATCATGCGGCGAAAAGGAAAAAGGCACTTCTTCGGAGGGCGTTAACGCAGAAACAACTATCGAAGTATCGGCAGGCGAGCTGATGAAAGATATTTCGGAAAGAGCTGCTGTTGAAAAAGCAGATATGACTGCCAAGCCGACCGAAAAGTGCGATATTCCGGACGATTGGAAAGAATTGACAGTTGACGGTCTTAAAATCCGTGTTCCTTCAGGTGTGGAGGAGCTTAATGCTGATCCGGGTATGAGGAGATTTGGCGATGAGACCAAAGGATTGTACCTGACAACTTCAGCTGCCGTAGAATACGATGGCGGAGTATTATTCAGCGCATTAAATCCCGACACAAGTGAAGAAAAGGTCCGACAGGCTTTTTCGGAACTCGGTATAGAGTATAACGGCACAAGGCTTTCATTTTTGAAGGCGGCACTTTCTATTACAAGTGCTGATAAGACTGATGAAAATGCGGAAGCATTTGAAACAGCGATCAAAGCAAAGGGCGGCGAATTCGACTTTGCTGATGAAGTATATGTATCAGAGTCTGACGGGCATCAGATATATATAATACTTGATAAAAAATTCTTTAAAAGTGATGTAGTTTCTTTGACGGTGTATTATTTTGTTGATGAAAAAACTGCATATACAGTTGGAATCAATGCAGGTACAATGGAAGAAGCTTTACAGATAGCGACTAATTTAAGTCTTGCTTAAAGAACAGGGATAAATATGGAAAATATAATCGAAATAAAAGGTCTCCATTTTGCCTACGAGTCCGATGACGAGGAAAAGAAGCCCGTCGAGGTACTCAAGGGCATAGACCTTGACATAAAAAAGGGCGAGTTCGTAGCGGTGCTTGGGCACAACGGCTGCGGAAAATCCACCCTTGCAAAACATCTGAACGCCATACTGCTCCCCACAGAGGGTACAGTAACGGTGGACGGCATAGACACAAAGGACGAGGAAAAGCTGTTTGACCTGCGCCAGCGTGCAGGCATGGTGTTCCAGAACCCCGATAACCAAATAGTTTCGTCAATAGTCGAGGAGGACGTAGCCTTCGCCCTTGAAAATCTCGGCGTACCTTACGAGGAGATGCGCAGACGAGTTGACGAGAGCCTTAAAGCTGTTGGTATGTATGAGTACAGACTCCATTCGCCAAGCCAGCTTTCGGGCGGTCAGAAGCAGCGAGTGGCTATCGCAGGCATTATCGCCATGCAGCCCAAGTGCATAATCCTTGACGAGCCCACAGCTATGCTGGATCCGCAGGGACGAAAGGAAGTCCTTGCGACCATACACCGCATGAACCGCGAACAGGGCATAACCATAGTCCTCATAACTCATTACATGAATGAGGCTGCGGACTGCGACCGTGTTGTGGTCATGGATAAGGGCATGGTAGTCCTTGACGATGTGCCCGAAAAGGTATTTTCACAGGTAGATAAGCTTAAAGCCATAGGGCTTGATGTACCGCAGGTCACAGAGCTTGCGTGGGAATTAAGAAAAGCAGGCTGCGATATCTCTCCCGAGATAATCTCGGAGGAAGAGTGTGTTGCGGCAATAGAAAAGCTTTTTGCAGAATAAGCAGCTCGGCTGCTTACAGGAAAGAAAAGGAGAATAGAATTGGCTATCCTTGAAACACAGGAGCTCACATACACATACAGCATCGGTACTCCCTTTGAAAAGACAGCTGTAGACCATGTGAGCTTAAAAATAGAAGAGGGCGAAATGGTGGGCGTAATGGGACACACAGGCTCAGGCAAATCCACGCTCATACAGCATTTCAACGGACTTCTCAGACCAACATCTGGAAAGGTGCTCCTTGACGGTAAGGATATATGGGAGGACAAGGATAAGATACGCAATGTGCGCTTTAAGGTAGGACTTGTATTCCAGTACCCCGAATACCAGATATTCGAGGAGACTGTATATAAGGATATCGCTTTCGGTCCTAAGAATATGGGGCTCGACGATGCCGAGATAAAACGCCGCGTATACGAAACTGCCCATGATATCGGACTTTCAGAGGAGCTTCTTGAACGTTCGCCCTTTGATCTTTCGGGCGGTCAGAAACGCCGTGTTGCAATAGCAGGCGTTATGGCTATGGAGCCGAGAGTACTCATACTCGATGAGCCTACGGCAGGACTTGACCCTGCGGGCAGAGACAAGATACTGAGCCATATCAAAAGCTACCATGAGCGCACGAAGAATACCATACTCATAGTTTCTCACAGCATGGAGGATATAGCTGCATTTGCCGACAAGATACTTGTAATGAGCAAGGCTAAGCTCTTCTGCTATGATGAGACGGTGAACGTATTCGCAAGAGCTGATGAGATATCGCAGATAGGACTTGACGTTCCCCAGATAACGAAAGTTTTCGGAGAGCTCAGGCGCAGGGGACTTGACTTCGGCAAGGAAGTCTATACCGTAGGGTATGCCCGTGACCTGCTTCTGAAACATCTTAAAGAACGGGGGGGAAGCCGATGCTGAGAGATATAACTATCGGACAGTACTTCCCGGGAGACAGTATCATACATAAGCTGGATCCGAGATTTAAGATCGTAATAACATTTCTGTATATCATAATGCTGTTTTCTGGCGGAAACTACATCTGCCTTGCAGTGGGCGCGGTATTTACATTCGGAGTGATACTCCTTTCGCGGATACCGCTTAAAATGTTCTTCAAGAGCGTGAAACCACTGCTGATATTCCTTATCATAACGGCTTTGCTGAATTTGTTCCTTATGACCACGGGCGATGTGCTCTGGGAATGGAAATTTCTGAAAATAACCGATAAGGGACTGGAGACCAGCATATTCATGATAGTAAGGATAGTTCTTCTCGTTATGGGAAGCTCTGTTCTGACATATACAACATCACCTATAACTCTGACAGACGCCATAGAGCGGCTGCTCTCGCCGCTGAGAAAGATAAAATTCCCTGTGCATGAGCTTGCAATGATGATGTCGATCGCACTTCGCTTTATACCGACACTGATAGAAGAAACAGATAAAATAATGTCAGCACAAAAGGCAAGAGGCGCAGAGATAGACACAGGAAGCTTCACAACGAGAGCAAAGAACCTCATATCCATACTTGTTCCGCTGTTCATATCCGCATTCAGACGTGCGGACGAACTTGCAACAGCTATGGAGTGCCGCTGTTATCACGGCGGTGAGGGAAGAACAAGATTGAGACAGCTCAAGTCCGCTCCAAGGGATTATATAGCCCTTGCAGTGACCGTATTTTTCCTTGTGCTTGTAATAGTACTCGGCAGGTTATTCTGAGCGGAACGCGAGAAAGGATAAAGATGGACAAAGAAGAAAGACGAGCCGCAAGGCGCAGAAGGCTTGAGCGGTTCAGAAAAGGCAAATTTCACAGGATACTGTACGAAAAGGGAGTCCTGTACTTCCTGCTTTCGTTCCTTATCCCGTTTTCCATTATGGTTTACGCATTCGGCGTATACGGAGTTCACCCCTTTGGCGACAGGCAGATACTTGTAGTAGACCTGTGGCATCAGTACTATCCGTTTTTCAGGGTAGTGCGCGAAAAGCTGGTCAGCGGCGGTTCGTTCCTGTATTCGTGGGAAAACGGCATGGGCACAAATTTCCTGTCGCTTATTTCGTATTATGCGGCAAGTCCGCTGAACTGGCTGTCGGTACTCTTTGACGATGACCATGTACGCGACGCGCTGACATTCATACTATGTGCGAAAATAGGCTTTGCAGGTGCATTTTTCAGCTCGTTCCTGCGATATACCTTCAAGCGTAAGGACTTCTCCATATGTATGTTCTCGGTAATGTATGCACTTTGCAGCTATACGCTGGGCTACTACTGGAACGTGATGTGGTTCGATACCGTTGCGCTTTTCCCCCTTGCAATGCTGGGCATAGTTGCACTTTGCCGCGAGGGAAAATGGAAAATATTTACATTCGCACTGGCACTTTCCCTTATATCCAACTACTATATAGGCTATTTTACCTGTATTTTCTCGGTATTTATGTTTGCAGCCGCAAGCATCATCGAGTGTAAGGGTGTAAAGGACTGGTTCAGAAAGCTGTTCCTGATGATACGTTCGTCAGTGCTTGGCATAGGACTCGGCGGCTTCATGCTGCTGCCTGCATATTACGGCTTGAAGCTTACCTACAGCGTAAACAACAATATGCCAAAGGAGATAAGCTATTACGAGGACTGGAAAAAGATATTCGCAAACCTCCTGTCCTATAATGCTCCCACAAAGGTAGACGGACTCCCGAATTTCGCCTGCGGAATGTTGGCGGTACTGCTTTTCGGCGTGTTCGTGTTCTCATTCGGCATAAAGATACGGGAAAAGATAGCTGCACTTTCAATGCTTGCCATAATAGTCGTGAGCTGTAATATGAATTTGCTGAATTATATCTGGCACGGCTTCCATTTCACCAATCAGATACCGTACAGATTTGCATTCATATTCTGCTTCGTGCTTGCAACGGCAGCATTCAGAGCGTACGATATCATACTTAGCAGGGGTATAAAGATATACCAGTTAGTTCTTATGATAGCAGCACCGGCAACAGTACTGATACTGAATAAGCTGTCGAAGGGCGTTGATTACAAGTTTGAGGGAGCAGTCAAAAGCTCTGCTATAATAGTAGGTGCTTTCTGGCTCATATTCATAGCAGCTAAGATATTCCCCTTCAAGACAAAGGAAAAACGCAACCTGCTAATGACACTTGCCCTTTCTGCGGCAGTATTCAGCGAGTTCATAAGCAATGCGCAAATGGGCGTAAGTACCGTAGATACAACGGGATACAACGATTATCCCTCAAATAAAACGGAAGTACGCCAGCTTCTCGATTATGAGAAAAAGAATGACAAGAGCAAATTCTACCGCACAGAAATGTCGTATACGTATACCCTCAATGACAGCGCACTCTACGGATACCGCGGATTGTCGCAGTTCTCATCGGCGGCAAACGTTTCTGTAACGACTATGTGCAAACGTCTCGGACTTTACGCTTCCGAGGCAGGAAACAGATTTTATTACAGGACATCTACTCCCATTGTGAATTCACTTCTGGGAATAAAATACATCATCAAAAAGAACGGCGAACTGAATACCGAGGATTGGGTGTTTGAACACAAGACATCAGCAGGCAATGCCAATCTGTATGAGAATAAATATCCTCTTTCGCTTGGATTTATGGTAAACGAGGATATACTCAATATGGAGGATAACGGCGGAGCTAATCCCTTTGAGTATCAGAACGACCTTATAAAACGCGCTACGGGCATAGAGGATAAGTTTTTCACGCCCCAGCCTGTTGCACTTGCGGAGTACGACGGCCTTGACGTTACCAAGAACGGCTACGGAAATTATACCTTCCGCAATGACACAGATGAGCCTACAGGAAGCGCAACATACAGCTATGACTGTATCGACGGCAGCTACATCTACGGCTATGCCAACGGTACAGGAGGTACCTGCGATTCTCTTGAGATAAAGTGCGATGATGAGCTCATAGACAGCGGAAAGCTCATAGAGAGCTATCCCATAGTTTTCCCTATGGGTAACGGTCAGGAGGGCAGTACCTCAACAGTAAAGATAACTTCTTCGGAAAAGCATAAATCAGGCAATTTCAAGCTTATGGTCTATGCTGTAAGCGAAGATACATTCAAAAAAGCCTACAACGCTCTTGCCGATGAACAGCTTGAGATAAAGAAATTCAGCGATACCAAGATACGCGGAAGGATAAATGCGTCAGAGGACGGCGTTATGTTCCTGTCTATACCCTATGAAAAGGGCTGGAGCGTATACATAGACGGCGAAAAAGTCGAGACTTTCAAGCTTTTGCAGGCAATGACAGGCGTAAGGGTAGGCAAGGGCAGTCATGATATAAGTATAGAGTATACGCCCGAGGGCTTTGTTCTCGGTGTAACGGCAACGGTAGTCAGCCTTGCACTCATAATACTTATAATGATATGCGAAAAGCGGCGCAGACTGCGCAGGCACAGACATATGATGTATTCCGCTGTATCGCAGAATACAGGCAATGAAGTGATACCTTCGCCTTATAATAATAAGGCTGAGATATACGATCAGGTCAGCGAAGCACTCAGATCGGAGGATTTCGGCAGAGTCGAGGACACGGAAGTAATTCTTTACGATGGAAGCGATCCTGCAAAAAAGGAGGCGGACGATGCGTAACCTGAAAGTTATGATCGCTTACAGAGGGACGAGATACCACGGTTTTCAGCGGCAGAGCAATGCCGTAACTGTACAGGAGGTGCTTGAGAGCAAGGTCTCAAAGGTACTAAATGAGCCTGTTACGATCACAGGCTGTTCAAGGACCGATACGGGAGTCCACGCAAATATGTTCTGCTTTAATGTAAAGACAAACAGCAAAATAAACTGTCTTGGCTTTTGCAGAGGAGTGAACGGCGAGCTTCCCGATGATATTTCTATCCTTAGCTGTGAGGACGCTGCGGAGAACTTTCATGCAAGATTTGACTGCAAGGGCAAGGAGTATATATATAAGATGCATTGCAGCGAATCGAAAAATCCGTTTGCTGCTGATCTCATGCTTCATTACAGACGAAAATTTGACATTGAAGCTGCCCGCAAAGCCGCAAAGTATTTCGTAGGAACTCACGATTTTGCGTCATTTTGTGCTGACTGCACAAATGTTTCAACCACGGTAAGGACAATTTATTCCTTCAAAATAGAAAATAGTGGAGATTCTGTGATAATGCTTGTAAAAGGCAACGGTTTTTTGTATAATATGATTAGGATAATGGCAGGGACTCTGATAGATGTCAGCGAAAAGCGAATATCTCCCGATGATATCCCTGATATCCTCGCCGCAAAAGACCGCCTGAAGGCAGGAAGAACGGCAATGGCTCACGGACTGTATCTGAACCGTGTGTTCTACAGTGAAGATGAGCTGCTGAAAGAGACATGAGAACAAAGGACAAGGAGGTATCAGCGTGCCGAAAATGTATGACGCCGATGATATCGTCGATCTGAAAAATCGAAAACGGCGGCAAAAAAGGCTGAGGCGGTTCATTCTGATACTGCTTGCAGCTGCCATTGGAACGGGGCTTTATTTTACCCGTGATATGTGGTATAATAAATTAAGGGGCATAGGACAGCAGTACAGGACTATCGTTAACTCGGGTAAGCTTGCCGAAGGAAACTTTCCTATAGAAATCAGCGGAGGAGCTGATTATCAGCTGGAATTTACCGACAGTAAGATGATACTTATGAGCGATACCTACACGTATTTCTATGATACTGACGGCGCACTTCTCAAAAAGCGTCAGCATACATATACGAATACGGTGCTCCGTGCAGCCTGCGGACGCGCACTGCTTTACGAACAAGGAGGAAATGAGCTTAGTGTAGAGGACGAAGATGAAGTTTTTTATACTAAATCATTTGCCAAGCGACTTATCCTCTTTGCGAGAATAAGTGAACAGGGCTATACAGCAGCTGTAACTACATATGATAATTACAGCTGTGCGTTGGAAGTATATGACAAAAGGGGAAAGGTCATATACGAAAGAAAGTGTATCGAAATGGTCAGCGACCTTAGCTTTATCAATGACAGCAAAGGTTGCGTGCTGAGTTATATCACAGCTGAAAACGGTCAGCTCGTTACAAATGTTCAGGAAATAAGCTTTAGTGAAAAAGAAGAACACTGGACTTCACCGGGACTTAATACGCTGGGACTTGCAGTCTACGGCTTCGATAAGGGAGCATTCGTATACGGAGCAGATGCCTGCGGATACGTTGACAGCAATGGACAGATCAGTTCGTTCTATTCTTATGACGGCGACCGCGTTGCAGGTGCCAGTGAAAACGGTAATTCCGCAGTCATTGCCAATAATATCGACAGAAGAAAGTATACATTGGCATTGTTCAAAGGCGGAAAAACAGAAGCTCTTATAATCGACCTTGAAGAACCGTCAATAGATGTTACGGTTTATGAAGACCTTGCTTACGTAATGTGTCAGGGTAAGATAAAGACCTATGATTTCAGCGGCGGACTTCGTTCTGTTGCGGACGTAAGCGATTCTTACACAGGTTTTGTACGAAGCGATGATCATATTTTCCTGAAGGGATATAATAAAATAGATCGTATAGACTATGAAAGCTGATCGGTGATACACATTAATTCACTATCCGAAGGGAGGAAGCACCGTAGAAGCACACGGTGCAAAAAACATGGGAGCACAATTTTGGTGGTTTTACGATGTTATCGTTGCAGCAGCGGTACTCGTATGTATGTTTATTACAATAAAGAAAGGAATATTGAAAGCATCAGTCGCGCTGGTAGGATATGCCCTTACTCTGGCAATAGCCTTTTCGCTTAGTTCCTCGATCTCGGGATCTTTGTATTCCAAAACCGTAAGGAGCAGCAATATAAAGAAAATGGATCAGACTCTTTCAAATGTAGATTTTCTTGACGACCTTATAAGGTATATCGAAAATCTCGGATATGATGTATATCCTGAGCGAGGTCAGGTCGAGAGGATATGCTTCTCGGGCGAGGATATTGAAGAAAAGCTTTATAAGTATATCAACAATATCAACGGAAGAAAAGCAGATGAAGAAAGTGCATTCTATAATAAGCTGCATGAAGGATACGCAACTATTATAAACTCGTATGTTTCAAAAGAGCTAAGTTTGTATTCGGCAGAATATGCATCAGAACAGATAAGGACAAATCCTAAGCAGTTCTGCAATTTCATGTCACTTATACAAGATCCTGACAATACAAAGCCAGCTGCGCAGTTTATTGTTGATAATTATCTTGAAAAACCGTATTCAAGCCAGGTAAAACTTATCGTACTGATAGTTATGCTCGTATTCTTTGTGATAATGACTATTTTCATAGAGACAGCAGCCGGCAGGAACAGTCACATGGAGCCGAGTCTGGTAACTCACGCAATAAGCGGAATAATAGGCATATTCAAGGGCGTTGTGATTATAGTTATCATCGCTGTTATGATAAGGCTTTCAGTTGTAATGGGAAGCGATAAGATGCTTTTCTTCAACCATGACGCTATTGACAGAACATGGGTATTCAAGTATTTCTACAACTTTATTAAAGATATATGACAAACGAAACATTACTGCTTCAGCCTATAAGGCGCGAAGCTTGGTATAATTAACCGACAGGAGGAACTGCCTGATGATAATGTGCAGTAAATGCAAAAAAAGACCTGCGGTGGTGTTCATCACCTCTGTTCAGGGAAACGAAAAGAAAAATGAGGGACTCTGCCTTTCTTGTGCAAGATCGCAGAATATCCCGCAGATCAAGGAATATATGGATAAACTCGGCATCACTGATGAAGAGCTGGATCAGCTCTCGGATCAGATGATGGGAATGCTCGACGGCGACAGCTTTGAAATGGGCGGCTCCGGCGTTCTTCCCGACTTTATAACCAATATGTTCGGCGGAAATGATGACGGGGATAAGTCGGACGACAGCAGCAACAGCAGCAGCGGATTTGATCCGCGAAGCTTTTTCAGCAGCCGCAATAGCTCTTCCGATGATAAGTCATCAGACAGCAAAGAGAAAAAAGGGGGACTTTTCGGACGCAATAGTAAGGAGAAAAAGTCGAAGGAACCAAAGTTCCTCGGCAGCTACTGCACAAATCTCTCCCAGAAGGCAGCAGACGGCAAGCTCGATAATATTATCGGCAGAGATAACGAGATAGCCCGTGTTATACAGATACTTTCAAGACGTACAAAGAACAATCCCTGCCTTATCGGTGAGCCGGGTGTCGGAAAGACAGCTATCGCCGAGGGTATCGCACTTCGTATAAACGAAGGTGATGTTCCTTTCAATCTTGTTGATAAAAAGGTATACCTTCTTGACCTTACCGCACTCGTTGCAGGTACTCAGTTCCGCGGACAGTTCGAGAGCCGTGTAAAGGGACTTGTTGACGAGGTAAAGAAAGAGGGCAATATCATACTCTTCATCGACGAGGTACACAACCTTGTAGGTGCAGGAGATTCCGAAGGCTCTATGAATGCCGCAAATATCCTCAAGCCTGCCCTTTCAAGAGGAGAGGTACAGGTAATAGGTGCTACAACATTCGGAGAGTACCGTAAATATATCGAAAAAGACTCTGCCCTCGAAAGACGTTTCCAGCCGGTTACTGTAAACGAGCCAACTATCGAGGATACAGTAAATGTACTTGTTGGCATAAAGAAGTATTACGAGGAATTCCACAAGGTACACATATCCGATTACCTTGTAAGAGTATGCGCAGTACTCTCAGAGAGATATATCACAGACCGTTTCCTGCCCGATAAGGCAATAGACCTCCTTGATGAAAGCTGTGCCTATGCTTGTATCCGTTCGCCCGAAATAGGTGAATACGAAAAGATCAAAAAGGAGATAAAGGTCCTTGAAGAAATGGAGACATCTATCTCCGAGCAGGAAGAAATAGATTATCAGGCACTTGCCGAGGTAAAGAGCAAGCTTATCCATACACGCGAGACAGAATCAGCTCTTAAAGAAAAGGCAGCAAATGTCAACGTTGAAGAGTCTGATATCACTAAGGTCATCGAACGCTGGACGGGTATCCCCGCAAGTAAGATAGCTGAAAATGAGTTCATGAAGATAGCAAGACTCGAGGATGCTCTCAAAAAGCGCGTTATCGGTCAGGAAGAGGCTGTTGGAGTCCTCACGAGAGCTATCAAGCGTACAAGAGTACAGCTCAGCAAACGCCGCAGACCTGCTTCGTTCATATTCGTAGGTCCTACAGGTGTAGGTAAGACAGAGCTTGTAAAGTCACTTGCCGAGGAGCTTTTTGACTCTCCAGATCCGCTTATCAGACTTGATATGACAGAGTATATGGAAAAGCACTCTGTTGCACGTATGATAGGCTCGCCTCCCGGCTATGTAGGCTATGAGGAAGCTGGACAGCTCACGGAAAAGGTTCGCCGCAAGCCTTATTCGGTAATACTCTTTGACGAGATCGAAAAGGCTCACCCAGATGTTATGAATATCCTCATGCAGATACTTGACGAGGGCAAGGTGGACGACGCACAGGGCAGAACTATAAACTTTGCAAATACAATAATCTGCATGACTTCAAATGCAGGTTCTACAGATAAGAGCATAGGTGTGGGCTTTAACCGTACCGAGAACGAGATATCGAGAGATAAGGCTATGAAGGGTCTGAGAGACTTCCTCCGCCCCGAATTTATCAGCCGTATCGACGAGATCGTGGTATTCAAGGATCTCACTAAGGAGAACTTTGCTGATATAGCTGCACTTATGATAGACGAGATGAAAGATCCTCTTGCTGAAAAGAATATCTCTGTTGAGTATACAAGAGAAGCTCTTGAGCTTATTGCGGAGAAGTCCTTCGGCAAGCCTTACGGCGCAAGAGATATCCGCCGCGTTATCCGCGAAGATGTTGAGGATCAGGTGGCAGAGATCATACTTGAACGTGCTTCAGAGATAAGTGTTATAAGCATTTCGGCTGAGGGCGATAAGATAGTTGTCAGCGGCAGGAAGGAGCAGGCTGAAAATGAAGCATAAGTTTAGCGCAGTTCTTATGGCTCTCGCTATGGCAGCCGTCTGTATGACAGGCTGTCTGGACTCTGATAAAAAGAACGGCAAAAATGCCGAAGCTGAAACAACAACTGCTGCTGCCGAGCCTGTTACAGACGAGAACGGCGAAGAAATGTCCGAGAGCATGGAGCTTATGCACATAGTTTTTATGGATATACCAGAAGCTGAAAGCGGTCCTCTTATAAAATTAAGCAAGACCGATGCAAAGCCCGGTGAAATTGCAAAAGTTACCGTATCTGTCACAGGCGCAGACAAGAAGTGGAATATGTGTGGTATACATATCACATATCCCGATGTTTTGGAGTGTCAGATAGAGGATGAGGAAGATCTTACTGTAGAGTATGAGATTGGTAACGCTGCAAAGAAAAATGCAGCTTTCATTGCTATGGATTGGCAGAAAAATCTTCCGGAGGAGCTTATAAGAGAGCATAAACGTTCAGTTTTTTTCACTACAATGTTTCAAGACAAAGTAGCTGGTAATGACGGGGATATAGCTACGTTCTTCTTTAAAGTCCCCAATGATGCTCAACCCGGTACAGTGTATAACCTTGGGTATTATTTTAATTATACAGATGCAGCAAAAGATATGTTTAGAGATATTGATTCAGATAGTTCATTTGAGAAATATGCCTTTGAACACCTCGAAGGCGGCAGTATTACTGTAAGATGATATATTTGCATTTAACGGTTTAGAATGAAATAGTATTTTTATTTAGGGAACGCCCTCTCTTGCAGGGCGTTCCCTCTTTCACAACAGTTCACTGAACTGTTGTGAAATTCACCCTTTGCGGAGCGCCTTACGATTATTGGGCGTTGCCCAAACCCACCAAAGGCTCTGCCTTTAGAATCCCATTATTAGTTTAGTAGATTTTTTCTGTATAGACAAGGATAAAAGAAAGGACATTACATAATGAATAAAAAAGAAACAGCAGAGATAAAAAAGAATTTCTCCGATAAGAGCGGATTTTTCATAATGGAGCGCGTTCTCACGGCTTTTGTGGACGCTGAGAAAAACGTGAGATACCACAATGTAAGCTCATGTCTTACCATGCCTGTTGAGGAGCATGATGTGTACGATGAGACTCTGAAAAAGGTGCTGAATACCAACGTTGGCAAGGCTTTTGTGGAGTATGAGTTCCCCAACGAAGCCTATGACGAGGGACAGCCTCAGAATATCCTTTATACTCTCCTTACTTCCGAGCTCAAGGACGATATCGCCTGTGAGGATTTCCTCAATCATATCGCAAATAATATCGCATATACAGGTCCATTTGCGGTTATAACAGCCTACTGTACATACACTATCCGCAAAAAGGACAAGAATGACGAATTTGCTGAGGGCGAGGACGAGATATACCGCTATATCCTTACAGCTATATGCCCTGTAAATACAAGCAAGGACGGATTTGTGTTCGATAGCGTTGGCAACGAGATAACGAAGAAGGTCAATACAGAGCTTATAATCAGCAAAGCTCCGTCAGACGGCTTCCTTTACCCTGTTTTCAGCAACAGGAGCTCCGATATCAATCACGTTATGTACTACACTAAGAATATCAAGTCGCCTAATGTATCAGTTGTTGAGAACGTTCTCGGCTGTACCTTTGTAATGTCAGCAGAGAGCGAGAAAAGCAGCTTCCAGAGCATACTGAAAAATGTAGTGGGCGATGACCTTGATTACACTCTCATAAAGACTGTTAACGAGAAGATACAGGAAGTAGTTGAGGACAACAAGGACGATACGGACAGAGTTGTCATCGACAATATGAAACTAAAGGATATCCTCGTTGATGTGGGACTTCCAGAAGAGCGCGTGAATATGGTAGAGCCTGTTTACGAAAAGGTCTGCGGTACTGCGCCCCTTACTGCGGCAAATCTTGTGGAGACTAAAACAGTTCTTACCTCTCCGGGCATAACCGTAAATATCAAGCCCTCTGCGGCTGACAAGGTGCGTACAAGCGTTGTGGACGGCAGAAGATGCCTGCTCATTGATATTGACGACCCGACTATAGAGATAAACGGACTGCCCGTTACACTATAATGCGTAATGCGTAATTAAGGGACGCCGCATGGCGCTCCATACATATAGTTACAACATACATAATTAGTTGAAATCCTGTTTTCATCGTGATCTGCTGAAAATGTCTTTCTGTAATAGGGGCGAAAATAGCAATTTTTCAACTAAAAACCATTGAATATCGCAAAAAATATACCTCAGGTGGATATATTAAGGGCGCACAGTTGTGCGCCTTTTCTGTTTAATAATTGCTAATTACTGATTGTTTACACGGGGCGATGTGAGCATCGCCCCCTACAGTGTGTCATTTTGGGGATTATGCATAATTTACGGGCGCACACTGTGCGCCCCTACTAATCACTAATAACTAATCACTAAAAAAGGAGACCGAAAGGTCTCCTTTTTTAATGATTCTCTTTGATAGCGTTTTTTGCCTTTGCTACGATAGTTCTGTCGTTCTCATAGGACAGGATATTTGTGGCGTAGGATATATCCACCCAGCGTATTTCCGCGATCTCGCCCTCCTGTGGGATAAAATCAACGTTTTTCGCTTTTGCAAGAAAGTATACAACGACTTTCATCGTGTCTTTCTTGGGCGAATAGGTTACTGTTTCTCTGAATGTCGGATCAATAATAACGTCAATGGAAGTCTCCTCCATGATCTCACGACGTGCAGTTTCAACCTCGGTCTCGCCCTTTTCAACGTGCCCTTTCGGGAAGGACCAGTGACCGCTGTTGATATGCTTTATCAGCAGTATTTCCGTATTGCCGTGGTATTTCCTGTAGACAATTGCGCCGCATGATTTCTCGTGAAGCATAGATAATCCTTTCTTGCCTGTAAAAAAACAAGCAGAATCAAGAGCAGTTCACCCTGCTTCAGAGTATCATGTGGTGAGCTGCTTTTATATAGTTCAAAAATAATTATACCATATTATGGGCAATAAAGCAATATGCGCGGCAAAAAAATTTCGTTTCGTATGGCTCATAACGCGAAAAAAGGTGAATTTCCTTATCATATGCATACTTGTACCTGCGTGTGAATATATATTTCACAAAGCAAACTTCAAGGAGGTCACCGTTATGGACTTAAAACTTACCAGAGAGACAGTTCCTGCTGCCGAGACGATATATGACGGGATACAGGAGCAGTCTGTGGAGCTGGATTATATCCTGCCCGATTACTGTCCCGATATTTTCAGACTTATCCGCTGCGAAACTTCGCCCGTTATCACTGACTGGAGCATCAGCGGCGACAAGCTGACCTATGAGCTGAGATGTGATATACATATACTCTACTGCGGCGAAAACAGCAATGAGGTGCAGTCCGTGGAGCAGCACAGGAGCTTCACAAAGACAGTTGAGCTTGGAAAAACAGCCGAGTCCGCAGAAGTAAAGCTGATACCTAAGGCTGACCATGCAAATTTCAGAGCTGTGAACAAACGCCGCCTTGACCTGAGAGGGACTGTTTCCACAAAGATAACCGTTACAGGTCAGCAGGAGCAGCAGGTCGTATCAGACGCTGTGGGTATGAATATACAGGTGAAAAAGACTCCCGTAAAATTTGCGGCAGGGAGGCTTACTGCGGAGAAAAATGTCCGTATCGAGGAGGATATAGAGCTTGGTGCGGCTCAGCCCGATGTTTCGGCAATTCTCAACTGTAGGTGCAGTGCGTCTGCCTGCGAGATGAAGCTTATTTCGGGGAAGCTGCTTGCAAAGGGCGAAACTGATGTGGAAATACTTTACTCAGGTGATAATACCGTCGAAGCTATGCGGTTTTCTCTTGGCTACAGCCAGATAATCGACGTTGACGGACTTGATGACAGCTACGACTGTGCGGTAACTCCCGAGATACTCAGCTGTGATATAACTGTGGCTTCCGACAAGGAGGGAAATAACAGGATACTGCGGTGTGAAGCCGAAATAAGGCTCAGCTGCCGTGCTGTAAGGACGGCTTCTGTTATGATAGCGGAGGACGCTTTTTCAACAGTCTACCCGTGCAGTGTTGAAATGTCAGAGATAAAAGCCGAGCAGATACCTGCGGTGTACGATGAGAGCTTCAGGCACAGTGCGAAGCTTGCCGACGGAGATAACGTTCCACAGACTATATACGCTATGTGGAGCGAGCCGAAGAATATCAATACCCGTATCGGAGATGACGGACGCTCGGTAGTCATAAGCGGTATGCTGACCTATTCTATGGCGGCAAAGGACAAAGCAGGCATGATAATTATGCCTGACCGCGACGAAGCCTTTGAGGTAACGGTGGGACTTCCCGATAATATTAGCGGTACATCGGTGGCGGCTGAGGTCTATGTGCGTGAGACTTCATACGATATATCTGCTGAGGGAGTCCTTACAGCAAAGTCGGATATAGGAGTAAAGCTGCTGGTGTACAGCTCAGACTCCATAAAGGCTGTGACGGATATCTCTGTCGATGAAACTACCCGAAAGGAGCGGGACGGCGATTACGCTATAAAGCTTTATTTCGGCATAGAAAACGAGGATATATGGGACATCGCCAAACGCTACAGCACAAGTGTGGCAGCTATCATGGAAGAAAACGAGCTTAGCGGTCAGCGTCTTGAAAACGGCGGTATGCTGCTTATACCGATAGTATCGTGAAATATTAGAGCTAAGAACTTAGAACTAAGAGCTAAGAGATCTTAGTTTGCAGATATTAGTTCTTAGATCTTAGTTCTGAAAAAAGGAGAAAATTATGGCTAAAGATATATACAGCAATATTGCTCAGCGTACTGGCGGCGATATCTACATAGGAGTTGTCGGACCTGTGCGCACGGGCAAATCAACATTTATCAAGCGGTTTATGGAGTCGCTGGTAATACCCAATATAACCAGTGAATTCAAGCGTGAACGGGCTATTGATGAGCTTCCGCAGTCCGCCGCAGGTAAGACTATAATGACTACCGAGCCTAAATTCATACCCGAAGAAGCGGTGCAAATAGACTTAGGCAATGGCGCGGAGTTCAATGTAAGGCTTATCGACTGCGTGGGATATATAGTTCCAAGCTCATTGGGTTATATCGAGAATGAACAGCCCCGAATGGTTATGACTTCGTGGTTCGATGAGGAGATACCTTTCAATATGGCGGCTGAGATAGGCACACAGAAGGTCATCACCGACCATTCCACCATAGGACTGGTGATAACTACAGACGGCTCGGTAACGGATATACCCCGTGAGGAGTATGAGGAGTGCGAGGAGCGCGTTATCCGCGAGCTGAAAGAGCTCGGCAAGCCTTTTGTGGTCATACTCAATACAGTTGCACCTAATTCGCCCGAAGCGACTGCACTTGCTGCAAGTCTCACAGACCGTTATGATGCAAAGGTGATACCTGTGAACTGCCTTGAATTGGGTGAGGAGGATATTCGCAGCATTATCCGCGAGATACTCTTTTCGTTCCCAATCAAGGAGATAAATATCCGCACTGCGCGGTGGATAAACTCCCTCGGCAAAGGGCACTGGCTAAAAACTGAGATACTGGACTGCATACGCAATGCCGCTAAGGATATACGTCTTGTCCGCGAGGCTGAGGACGCTGCCGCGGCTATATCGGAGTGCTCCAACGTGCTGAAAGCGGAGATAAGCAGCATTGATCTTGGAAAGGGATCGGTGACTATTACTGCGGAGCTTGACAACAGCCTTTTCTATAAGATACTGGGGGAGACCACGGGCATCGAGATAGAGAGTGAAAGCGACCTCATGCCGCTGCTTACGGAGCTCAACGACATTCGCCGCAAGTATAAGCGCATCGAGCCTGCACTGGCAGAGGTGGAGGCTACGGGTTACGGTATAGTAATGCCCGAGCTTGAGGAAATGTCACTCGAAGAGCCGAAGATAATCCGTCAGGGCGGAAAATACGGTGTAAAGCTCAAGGCTTCCGCACCGTCAATTCATCTTATGAAAGCCAATATCAACACTACTATAAGCCCTATCGTGGGTACTGAGCGGCAGTCCGAGGAGCTTGTGATGTATCTGCTGGACGGCTTCGACGACGACCCGAAGAAGATATGGGAGAGCAATATCTTCGGCAAGTCCCTTCACGAGCTTGTCAACGAGGGACTTCACAGCAAGCTGTTCAAAATGCCTGTGGACGCCCGTATGAAATTGCAGGAGACTCTCGAACGTGTCATAAACGAGGGCTGTTCGGGACTTATCTGTTTCATACTATGAAAAAAGGAGACCTTTGGTCTCCTTTTTTAGCCGATAGCCGTTAGCTTGTAGGGGCGCGTTCCGCCGCCCGATTGTAAACATGAACTTTGTAGGGGACGCCGCAGCTAACAGCTGCACGTACCCTCTGTCCTGCGGACATCTCCCTACACTGTAGGGAGTCACTCGATAGCCCATTAATCTTTATGATACTTCCCGTGTCGAGAAGCAACTGTCATTTCGATGATATACGGACGAGCAAGGGGACGCAGGCACTGCGCTATAGGGGACGGCGTCCTCGATGTCCCAATTTGCTGTCTGAAAAAACTGCATACAAAGCTCTGCGAATTCCGCAGTATTGCTCAGCATAGCAGGGTGGCTGCCGTGGTCAAAAATACAAGCCTGCGCAAGGGGAGTCTGTTCGCAGATATCATGGAAGAGTTCCTCATAATGTCCATGTGGGAACATTTCGTCCTCGGTACTGCCTGTCAGCAGCAGCTTACATTGCAGCTCCGAAAGGGGACGGTGAAAAAATTCGCCTATATTTTGGGCGTGTCTGATAACTGCATCGGTGTCCGCATCGAATACTCTTTCCCAGTCGTCACCGTGAATAGCTTTCAGCATAGCGCAGAAGCCTTCATTATGCTTTGCAAGCTCGCGCCCTGTACGTATCTGCTCGGTAATTTCCATATTGGCGCGGATACCCTCGAAGCTGTCTGCGGCTATCGCGTTTATAAGCTCGGGGTACTCCAGAGCTGCGTTTATTGCAGCTAAAGCACCGCCGCTGCTTCCGATGATATTGACTTTTTCATAGCCCTTGTGGTCGCACAGTGCTTTCACCTGTTTTGCCCATTCGTACCAGAGGTCCGCGCTCCATTCCGTGATATGCTCGGAGTGTCCGCAGCCGAGAAAATCCAGTGCTATGACGTGGTATTTTTCCGAGAGCAGCGGTATAATGGGCGCAAACATATCACTTGATACTGTATTGCCATGCAAAAGGAGTGTGGGAGTGCCGTTGCCGTGTTCTGTGTAGTAAATTTTGTGTTTTTTGTAATCAAAATAGCTCATTAAATAGAGTGCTCCTTTCGATCTGTAATATTAGCATTATATATCAGTCGAGTGAATTTGTCAAATTTTAAGGGTATGACAATAGTCATACCCTTTATTATATGTATGCCGCAGAGCAAGAGAGTTCAGGCACTGAACAACAAGAAAGCCGTGCTGCCTAAGCACGGCTTTCTTGTTCTGATTTGTCCCTTACAATTTATTTTTGGAATTATATCAATCTTAGCGGTGCGTTGTGCAGATGCACCGCTAAGACCAACATCGAAAAGGAATTATGATTAACCGAACTGCCAGTAATCGAATTCGCAGTCGCCGCTGAATATCATGTAGATATCCTTAACGCCGTTTACGTTGTTATCTGCAGCTGCGAGTACGTTCTCGCTGCCGTTGAGCTCGCCGTAACCGATGCAAGTACCTGTTGTAGAACCTACACAGAACTTAACTACTGCGTTGCCGCTGCCCTTGACTGTGATAGAAGATACGCCCTTGCTGAGGTCAACGCCGCTGACCTTGATCCAGTCGCCCTTCTTAGCCTTGACAGTTGTGTTGCCGATGCCGCTTATGCTTATGTTCTTAGACTGGTTAGACATTGTCTCAGCCTGTACAGTCTCATATGGGTTGAGGTTCTCAATCTGGCTTACACCATTCTGTGAACCGCTGCAAGTGATCTTGCCGTTGTTTAAAGTTGCCTTATCGATACAGGGTGATCTGTAGTTAAGACCCTTGCCGCCGTTAACGCCCATACGCATCTCAAGCTGACGTGAGTGATAAAGAACATAGTAGCTGCCCTTGAATTCGATAATTGAGTGGTGGTTGTTACCGCCGTTATCAAGTCTCTGTGTACCTGTGTTCTTGAATACAACACCCTGGTACTGGTATCCGCTGAGCGGATTTGTTGATGTCATGTAACCGATGTCAGCATTGCTGAATGACTGACCGTTTACACTTGTACCGCCTGGAACATTCCAGTTGTGGCAGAATGAATAATACCAAGTGTTGCCGATCTTGATCATGCTTGAATCCTCGAAGAGGTAAGGTGTACCGGGATCGATAGGTGTACCTGAGATAGAGATCATGTCGTCGCCGAGCTTAGCGATACGTCCCTGCTTTGTATTAGCAGCCTGTCCGCTTGGAACACCGCCGCCGTATGCAATGATACCTGTCTTTGTATCAGGATCGTAGTAAACGCCCGGATCGAAGAGCCATGTTACGTTACTGTTAGGTGTGTTTCTTGAAATAAGCTCGTGACCAAGAGGATCCTTTACATTCTTAGTGAATGTCGGATCATCAGCTGTGATAACGCCGATACCTGAACCGTTGTTTGCGAAGTAGAGGAAGAACTTGTCCTGTCCGTTGATATTCTTCCATGCAGCATCAGGAGCCCATGCGTTATTAGCCCATTTTGCTATAGGAGTGCCGTTTACTCTTGTCTTTGCAACAGGGATCTGACCGTGGTCAGTCCAGTTTACGAGGTCTGCTGTTGACAAGCAGTTGATATAACCTGAAGAATAATCGTTCTCGATCATCTGACCATTCTTGTATGCGAATTCATCAGCTGTTGTGTAAACGTAGAGTCTGCCGTCATATACCATCCAGCCCGGATCAGCACCGAAACGCTGAGTATAGAGCGGATTGTTCTCGTTGAGCTTCTTAAAGCTTTCTGCCAGTGAAAGACCACTGAACTTACCCTCGTACTTTGAAGTATCAAGTGTAGGAACTGCCGGCTTGTTTACAGGGAATTCCTTGATCTTGCCGAGTATGAATTCCTGAAGGAGCACAAGGTCAGCAACTTCATAAACCTTGCTCTGGTCTACGTCAGCAGCCTGCTGTGCCTTTGAATCAGTGAAGCCGCCTGCGAGGAGGCCCTTTCTTGCAGGGATCATATCCAGTGAGTTGATAACACCGTCTAAGTTAACATCACCGAGAGTTACCTGTACGTTTGAAGGTGTTCCGGGATCAGATGTACCGGGATCAGTGATCTCTGGCTGTCCGGGACCTGCGATAACTGTACCTGAAGGAGCGCCGATAGCCTCGTCAATGAAGAAATCACAAAGATTTGTTTCGTCTGTAGTTTCAACATAGATCTGCATATTTGAAGCGCCTGCAGGAATTGTGTACTTTGTATTAGCGAGCTGTACCCATTCGCCCTTAGGAGCTGTGCCTACAGCGATCTGATCGTAATTTGTACCTGAGCCGTCATCATACTGGAGAGTGAACTTGAACTCTGTATTACCGCTCTGATTTGTCATAGCGTTAACTGAGAAGCTGTAAGTTTCACCGGGAGTGAACATACTTGAATCAAGTGCATATGAAGCACCGTTCCATGAAGATTCACGGCCTGTGCAGTAAAGTGACTTGCTGCCTGCGTACTTAGCTGAGCTGCTTGTCTCAACTGAAGCAGAACCTCTGCCTGTCCAGCTCTCATCTGAGCTCTCGAATGTGTGGTGGAACCAGTAACCTTCCTCGTTTACCTTTGGAGGCTCCGGAGGAGTATAAGTTCCGCCGCCGTTAGCTCTCGGACCTGTGTATGGGATACCTGTTGTCCACTGGCTGTCAGCGAGCATACCTGTAAGTGCTGTATAAGCTGACTTTGGCTGGTTGCTTCCATCATAAAGGAGAGGCTGATTGCTTCTGCCTGATGATTTATCTGTAGCGACCCATGAGTTGTTATCGTTTGGTCCCCAAACCTGTACGAGGGAAACGAAAGGACCGTTAGGGTGCTTTTTGTTCCAGTCCATAGCGTGCTGGAATATAGCCTTATACTTGGTAGCCTGATCATTTAATGAATACTTGCCGCCCTCAGTTGAGAGGTCAAGCTCAGTGATCTGAACGTCAAGACCGAGGTTGAGGTACTTGTCCATTGCAGCGAGGTATGAATTTGTGTCGCCCCATGCGTTGCTTGCAGCGCAGTTAAGGTGTGACTGCATTCCCATACCGTCGATGAGTCCCTTTGCCTGGAGAGGCTTGAGGATAGTATTGATTATACAGTTCTGCTTGTCGTTAGCGAACTCGTTATAGTCGTTGTAGAAGAGCTGGCAGCCCTCGGGAGCGTACTTTCTTGCATATGTGAAAGCCTTCTCAACGAAGCTGTTGTTTCCGTAAACTCTTACCCATGCAGATGAGCCGCCCTGACCATTTGTGTTGTTTGTAGGTCTGAGACCGCCCTGTGCAGCAGTACCGTCGTTGATTACCTCGTTACATACGTCGTATGCGTAAAGGTTGAGCTGAGGATACTGAGTCTTGTATGCAGCGAACATATTCTTTATGTAGCTCTCCATACGCTGATCCATAGTAGAGCTGTTTACATAGCTGCCGTTGTTGCTGAAGTTGCTCTTGAAGAACCACTCAGGAGTCTGGCTGTGCCATACAAGAGTATGACCTCTGAAAGCAAGGTTGTTCTTTTCAGCAAAGTCGCATATAGCAGCACATCTGCTGAGAGATACCTTAACGTTTGTATCTGTTGAACCGTTCTGTACGATAGTAGCATCAGGCTTTGTCTCGTTCTCACACTCGATAGCATTGTGATCCTTTAAGATAAGACCTGTGATACCGCTGTTGTTTACTGTTGAACCGTTAAGGATATTACCTACACGGAAGTAAGCACCGAACTCGTCTTTGAGTCCCTTTCCGGAAGGTGCTGCGTGTGCCTCCAGCGCAGCCTTGTCTCCTGTGATAAGGAATTCATCAAAGCAGAAATCTTCTGTAGAGTCGTTTGTGATCTTGAGTTTGAACTCATAGCTGCCTTCAGCTGCTGTGTAGTCGCCCTTGAGCTCTGTCCACTCGCCTGCGGGAACAGTCTTTGAATCAAGTTCAACAACAGTTTCTTTCTTTGTCACTTCATCGATAGTAAGAAGTGTGAAGTGGAATTTCTCAGCTGTCTCGCTGTAAACCTTAACGCTGTAAGAGTATTTATCTCCGCCAAAGAGATAAAGACCCTTTGAAGAAGCAGCACCATCTTCGATAGATGTACGTCCTGATACCTTCATGCCTCTTGACATATCAGCACCTGCTTCTGACAGTGCTGTCACTTCTGTGACTCCACCCTCGCCGTACCAGCCTTCATAGCTGCTCTCAAAATTGTTATATACAATTTCAGCAGCATATGTACGCAACACTTCCGGGAAGGCGGTGACAACTCCTGAAAGACAGCCGGCAGCCGTAAGGCTTGCAACTAACTTTTTAACTTTCATTATTTTCTCCTCCTCATAAAAATGTATATTTTTCGTTCAACGTTATGATATATTTTATATCATTTTATGCTGTTATAACAATTTTACTCTTTTACATTATTGTTTGCAACCCAAAAAATAAAGATTAGGTGCACAAAATGCAGAAATGCCCTAAAAAACCAGCTGATTTGCAAAATTTCAGTCATCAAATTACTATGTGCAGCATAAAAGTGCTATTTTGCAAAATGTGTGATATTTTACGTAAAATGTTATATATATTTCGCTATATATGTAATCGTCAATTGTACGAAAAACTAATTATATAGCTGAAAATATGCTAAAATTACATAGGTGGTGATTATACACAAAAATTGCGCGAGCTGTGATGTCCAGCGTGGAAAATTTAAATTTAAAATTACCATAAGTAATTGATGCCAGTATTTGCTATGGTAAAATAATGACACCGTCAGCCGCCGCAAAAATTGCTCATTGGTGTTTTTTACACCTGAAATACAAAATATTATGGCATTAGGTACAGTTTGATAGAAAAGTTCATATTTAAATGATATGATATTGACTATATAGTATATTTGTGCTAAGGCAAAAAATAAGGAGTGAAAACAATGAAGGTTTCCGACGGATTCTGGCTGAACAAAAATGGCTATGATGTACACTGGGCAGCTCAGATCTACGAAACGGAGGCGGACGGCAGCGGTATAACAGTTTATGCTTCTACGCAGTGGATATCAAACAAGGGCATGACTCTCGGCGGTCCAATGCTGACTGTACGCTTTACGTCCACCCTCGAAAACAGTATTAAAATTACCATAAGTCATTTCAGCGGAAGCAGCAGACAAAAGCCTTCATTTCCGATATATGAGGACAGCAGTTTCAGACCTGTGATAAAAAGGACTGAAAACGGCGGCTATGAGCTGATATCAGGGGATACTTCCGTAAGGATAGGCAGTGAGAAGAAGGCGTGGGATATAGCTTATTATCACCGCGGCAGGCTCCTTACAAAGAGCGGCTGGCGCACCACCTCCGTTATAACTGAGGAGGATTGGCACAGAGAAGACAGCAAATACGGTGAACGCTTTTTTTCGCAGTCCGATAACGGCGGAAGTACATTTATCCGCGAGATGCTGAACATTTCCGTGGGCGAGTATATCTACGGCTTCGGCGAAAAGTTCACCTCATTCGTGAAAAACGGTCAGACTGCCGAGATATGGAACAATGACGGCGGTACTTGTACAGAGCAGAGCTATAAGTCTGTGCCGTTTTTTGTGTCGTCACGGGGCTACGGCGTATTTGTAAATCAGACGGAAAAGGTAGTTTTCAACGTGGCAGATGAGAATGTCACCAAGACTGCATTTACGGTGCAGGGGGAGTCGCTGGAGTATTTCGTTTTCGGCGGTGAGACTATCGCTGACGTTATAAGCCGATATACTGCACTTACGGGCAGACCTGCCCTGCCTCCGCCATGGTCTTTCGGACTTTGGCTGTCCACCTCGTTCACCACGGATTATGATGAAAAGACCGTCAATGGGTTCATTGACGAGATGCGCAGACGTGATATCCCTCTTGATGTTTTCCACTTTGACTGCTTCTGGATGAAGGAGTTCGAGTGGTGCAGCTTTGAGTGGGACAGGCGGAAATTTCCCGAGCCCGAGGCTATGCTTGCACGGCTCAAAGCCAAGGGCTTGAAGATATGCGTTTGGATAAACCCGTACATCGGGCAGAAAGCTCCTGTTTTCAGAGAGTGCGCGGAAAAGGGCTATTTCATAAAAAACAGGGACGGCTCGATATTCCAGTGCGATATGTGGCAGCCCGGAATGGCTCTCATAGACTTCACAAATCCCGAGGCGAGGGAGTGGTTCGCAGGGAAAATACGCGGACTTGCGGAAATGGGAGTCGATGCGGTAAAGACGGATTTCGGCGAGAGGATACCTACGGACGTGTGTTATTACGACGGCTCTGATCCTTTCAAGATGCATAATTTTTACGCATATTTATACAACAGGACGGTGTTTGAGGCTCTTGAACAGGCAAAAGGAAGTGCCTGTCTCTTTGCACGGGCTGCTTCGGCAGGCTGTCAGCAGTTCCCTGTACACTGGGGCGGAGACTGTTTCTCGGACTATGAGTCGATGTGGGAGACTCTACGCGGCGGACTTTCTCTTTGTATGTCGGGCTTCGGCTTTTTCTCACATGATATCGGCGGATTTGAAGCTAAAGGTACTCCCGACCTGTACAAGCGCTGGACGGCTTTCGGACTTATGTCCACACATTCGCGCTATCACGGAAACAGCTCCTACCGTGTGCCGTGGCATTTTGACGAGGAGAGCTGTGATGTTTCACGTCATTTTGTAAAGCTCAAAGGCAGGCTCATGCCGTATCTGTGGTCGAATGCGGTCATTACCCATAAAACGGGAGTCCCTATGATGAGGGCTATGGCTGTGGATTTCACTTCCGACCGCAGTGCGCTCACTGTCGATACGCAGTATATGCTTGGTGAGTCTCTGCTTGTGGCTCCTGTTTTCAGTGAGGACGGCGAGTGCAGCTTTTACCTGCCTGCAGGCGGTGTATGGACTGATATACAGACAGGTGAGGAGCTGAGCGGCGGAAGCTGGTATACAAGAAAATATGATTACTTTGGTATGCCTCTTATGGCAAGACCGCGTTCTATAATAGTCTGCGGCGATTTCAAGGGAAGTGCCGATTATGACTATATCGATAATATGCATATCGTTGTATACGGGCTTGATGATGGCGATAAGGCTTCTGCCTGCGTTTACGACCGTGACGGCGAAAGCTGTGTGGAAATAAAAGCAGAGCGCACAGGCGATAAAGTATATATCAGTGTTTCAGGTACGGATAAGCCGTTTACGGCTGAAAGTGCGCAGGGATATGAAATAGTGATGAACAGTTGATTTTCCCCCTTTACATTTCGTCATAATTGTGGTAAAATAATTTTCAGATACAAACGAAAGGAAGGGATACGATGACTGAATTTGACGGCACACAAGATCAGAGAGCGCAGTTCGCAGCCCTTAATCATGAAATATATAATCTTACGAAGCAGCTTGAGGCTAAGGAAAGGGAATATCTCGAGTCTACAAAGACCGATGCGTATGATCCTTTCAAAAATCCTACGGAGTTCCGCTGGTACAGAGATGACTATTCCGAGATACTTCCGTGGATAACGATGCCCGAATTCGCTGTCTCATTCGAGCCTGCAAAGGTCGAAAAGTCGGCGATACGGCGTTTTTACAATATAGGCGGTTTTACGCTGGTATTTCAGTTCTTCGGCTCAAACCTTATTGTTTACGGACTGATATTCCTGATAAAGTATATACTCGGTGCAGTCAATCCCGATGCTTCCGCAGGAGCTATATCGCATTATATGAATAATACTTCCATATTTCCTGCGATAAATATGCTGACCTACCTTACCGCAAATGTAGGTTTCGCGTTTTTAGGACTTAAATGGGCGAAAATAAAGCCGTCCTTTATGATACAGACGAAGGATCTCGGTTTCGGCGATATTGTCAAGTATTGTATGACGGGACTTTTTCTGCTGATCGTTTCTACGTATTTAGCAACGGGAGTAGAGGACATCTTTTCGCATTACGGCTATACTACGGACGTGATAGACAGTGATTACGGAAAAACAGGCATGGGCTTTGCGGTCATGACTGTGTACAGCTGCATTATAGCTCCTATCACTGAGGAGATATTCTTCCGCGGTGCGCTTATGAAGATATTTTCGAAAGCAAATCAGCGTTTCGGCATAATCGCTTCGGCTATGTTCTTCGGACTTGCCCACGGAAATCTTCCGCAGTTCATACTGGCGTGTATGCTCGGTCTGTTCTTAGGACATATCGACATGAAGCATAATTCTATCGTACCTTCGGTAATAGTCCATATCTTTTTAAATACTATGGTAACGATAGTTACCGAGCTGAAAGGCGATACTGCGCTTGTTTTAGGCTTTACGCTCCTTATGTATGCAGGAGCTATAGCAGGACTTGCATTGCTCATATTGCTGAGAAAAGAATGTAAATTCCCTGTATCAACACCTGCTCAGACAAGAAGAGGCATTGCGATAGCAAAAACGTCAGTCGGTTTTGTGATCGCATTTCTGCTGAATGTTGCATATCTTGTATTCCTTATTGCGATCACTTAAAAATCAAAATAACAGAAATAAGCCCCGAGGCACTGCCTCGGGGCTTGAACTTTTATACAAGCATTGCGCTTGATAATAATTGGATCAGGGAAGTAGTATCTCAGCCTTTAGCCATTAGCCGTTGGCTGTTAGCCTATGTGCCGCTTTCGGCTCACGGCTGTATTACACATTTTCCCCTATTTCAATTTATAGTACTGTCAGTTTTATTATCCTCGGAGACTGTTTCGGCTTGCGGAGCAGTTTTCGATTTCCTGTTTAATATATATGCAGAGAACGCGATACATACCAGCAGCACGATAGTAGTGCATATACTTCCCTCGATACCGAATTCGCCGCCTGTAAGGAAAGCCTTATCCGATACCTGAGTTGTTTTCAATAAAGACTCGCTCTGGTCCAAGCCGCTTACGCTGATGCCGTAGATATTGCCCTGTGCGAAGTTCCATATGGAATGTATAGCGGCTATGCCCCATATATTATCGAATATTATCATGTAAACAGCAGCAAATACGCCGAAAAGTATAAGATTGAAAAAAGCTAAAGGTCCGAAGCCCGGGTTCATGGCGTGTGCAAGTCCGAAGAATACAGCACTTATCCCCACGGCTATAGCTGTATGATATCCGCCTCCGCCTATGGAGTTCATAAGGTATCCGCGGAAGATGAATTCCTCACTCATGCCCTGTACTATAAATCCCAGCAGGAAAAGCGGGAGAAGCTTGTAGTTTACATTGCTGCATACCGATATGGTGTTTGCACCGAAAGCAACGCTGAGAAATGTTATTGCGCTCATCATTATGAGACCGATGATCATTCCCGTGAGATAGTGGGGGATAAGTCCTTTTTTTCTTGCTCCCATTGAGCATACAGGTCGCATCTCGACACATCGGCAGTAGAATATCGCACCGATAGTACCGATGAGAGTCGATAAAAGGGAAGGTATCATTACTCCCGGGACTGCTAATACCTTTGTGGCTATTTTCATGGACTGTTTTAAGTTGAATTTCTCCCCGTTTTGCAGATAGCCGTTCTTTTTCATTTCCTCAAGCATGGGCTTGGTGGTTATCACGGAAGGGATAACGGATTCAAGCAGGTATAATACTAAAAATACCACTATGAAAGTGAGCAGTATAGAAGAGAGTTTCTTTGAAGCGTGAGACTTTGACGCTTCGTCAAACATTTTAGGTCTGTAATCGAACATTCAAACACCTCCAATATCCATTTTACTATAGTAAACAGTACTTGTCAAGCCGTCCCCTCATTTGACACGGACGTGCAGGAATGGTATAATAAAAGTTACTGTAAATTGAAAAAGGGAAGAAAAAGCTTTGTATTAAAGCCGTTAGCCGTCAGCTATTAGCCAATGTGTCATCTTCGGCGAACTCTTTCGGCTAAGGGCTAACGGCTGGGTTCATGAAGATAGTTCTTCCCAAATTCGATAAATATCAGGCTAAAGCCAAAACAGAAAGGGGAATGCCGATGTATAAAACTATATTTTCAAACATCGGAAAGTACAAAAAACAGGCAATACTTTCGCCTGTGACCATTATCGGCGAGGTGCTCATGGAGGTGCTCATACCTATGGTTATGGCACTGATAATCGACAATGGCGTAAAAAAAGGCAATATCGGTTACGTTGTGAAAATGGGCGGACTTATGGTCGTGATGTCGGTCTGTTCGCTTTGCTTCGGCGCACTTGCGGCGAGATTCAGCGCGGTGGCGGCTATGGGCTTTGCAAAAAATCTCAGGAGCGCGCTTTTCCGAAAGGTGCAGGACTTTTCCTTTGCGAATGTGGATAAGTTCTCCACAGCTTCGCTGACAACAAGACTGACCACAGATGTTACGAATATACAGAATGCGTTCATGATGTTCATACGTATGGCGTTCCGTTCGCCTATAATGCTCATATGCGCTACCTGCATGGCAGTTAGGCAGAACGCAAAGCTTTCGGTAGTGTTCCTTTTTGCCATACCCGTGCTTGCTTTTGCGGTGTTCTTTATTATCTCAAAGGCGCACCCACGCTTCGGTATCATGCTGAAAAAGTACGACGGAATGAACGGAAAGATACAGGAAAACCTTATCGGTATCCGCGTGGTAAAGGCTTTTGCACGTGAGGAATATGAGAAGAAGAGTTTTGAGGAGAATACCGACAGTGTACGCCGTGCACAGTTTGCTGCGGAAAAGCTGGTAATACTCAATATGCCTATAATGCAGCTTGTAATGTATGCCAGCATAACAGCTATACTCTACTTCGGCGGACACATGGCAGTTGACGGAAATATCGAGACAGGTGAGCTTTCAAGCTTCATCATGTACGTAGGACAGATACTCATTTCGCTTATGATGATATCCATGCTCTTTATCACATTTGTTATATCAAGAGCATCGCTCCAGCGTATATATGAGGTGCTTGCGGAAGAGCCTTCCATAAAGGACTCGGAAAACTCGGAGGTATCCGCTGAGGACGGCTCGATACGCTTTGAGGGCGTGAGCTTCAGCTATTACGATGATATGGACAATCTTGCCCTTGAAAATATCGACCTTGATATAAAATCGGGCGAAACTATCGGTATCATCGGCGGTACAGGCTCGTCCAAGACTTCGCTGGTACAGCTTATCCCACGTCTTTACGACACAACAAAGGGAAAAGTCATCGTAGGCGGTCACGATGTAAAGGATTACGCACTTGATACTCTGAGAAATCAGGTGGCTATGGTGCTCCAGAAGAACGTTCTCTTCTCGGGAACTATCAAAAACAATCTCCGCTGGGGAAATGAAAATGCCACTGACGAGGAGATCATCGAAGCCTGCAAGTCAGCCTGCGCACACGATTTCATCATGGGCTTCCCCGACGGCTACGACACCGACCTGGGACAGGGCGGCGTGAACGTTTCGGGCGGACAGAAGCAGAGACTGTGTATTGCCCGTGCACTTCTGAAAAAGCCTAAGATAATCATTCTTGACGACTCGACGAGTGCTGTTGATACAGCTACAGACAGCAGTATCCGCAAGGCTTTCAGCGAAAAGCTTGCAGACATTACGACTATCATAATAGCTCAGCGTATATCCTCAGTCATGGACGCTGACCGTATCATCGTTATGGACGGCGGCAGGATAACCGATATCGGTACACATGATGAGCTTATGCAGTCAAGTGAGATATACCGTGAGGTATATGACTCACAGCAGAAAGGAGCTGATGAATAATGCCTCCTATGAAAGAAATGAAGCCAATGGCTAAGCCCGAAAACACATTTGCTGCATTGAAGCGTATTTTCAGCTATATGCACGGCTTCCGCATACAGTTCGTACTGGTCGTTATCGGTATATTTTTCAGTGCATTTGCCGGGATCGCGGGAAACTACCTGTTAAAGCCTATCATTGATAACCTTGAGGACGCGTTCAAAACAGGTCACTGGAAGTATGGAAAATTCATCGGCATACTTACCGTTATGGTGGTAATATACGCAGTCGGAGCGTTATCATCGCTGTTTTATCAGCGCGTGATGATGAAGATATCAACAACTACTCTCATGCGTATCAGAAACGACCTTTTCTGCAAAATGGAAATGCTGCCCATACGCTTCTTCGACAAGCATACTCACGGCGAGCTCATGAGCCTTTACACCAACGATACGGACGCTATCCGCGAAATGCTCAGCAACAGTATCGCTCAGTTCATCAGCTCCGCTATAACTATCGTGGGCGTATTTACCGCAATGCTCATATACAGCTGGAGACTTACCATACTTGTGGTGGCTGTGCTTTTCGTCATAGTCAAGGTCATAGGCTTTGTGGGTTCTCGAAGCGGCAAGGGCTTTGCTGCACAGCAGAAATCACTCGGAAAAGTCAACGGCTATATCGAGGAAATGATAGACGGTCAGAAGGTGGTAAAGGTATTCTGCCACGAGGACAAGGCTGCCGAGGAGTTCGATGCACTCAATGAGGAGCTTTGCGAAGCAGCTACCCATGCAAATACATTTGCCAATGTCCTTATGCCTATAATGAACAACCTTTCCTACATACACTACGCTATGACCGCTATTGCAGGCGGTATCATGGCTGTAAAGGGTATAGGCGGCATGACTGTTGGTACTGTAGTATCCTATTTGCAGTTCACACGTTCATTCTCACAGCCTATAACACAGGTGTCTCAGCAGCTCAACTCCGTGCTTACAGCACTGGCAGGTGCAGAGCGTATTTTCCGCGTTATAGATGAAGAGCCCGAGGTCGATGACGGCTATGTAACTCTTGTAAATGCAGATATCGCCAAGGACGGAACTATAACCGAGACAGAAAAGCGTACAGGCAGGTGGGCGTGGAAGCACCCTCACAAGGCTGACGGTACTATTACATATACGGAAGTCCGCGGTAACGTGGAGTTCGATGATGTAGTGTTCGGCTATGAGCCCAATAAGACGGTGCTCAACGGCATTTCGCTCTATGCAAAGCCGGGACAGAAGATAGCCTTTGTCGGTTCTACGGGAGCAGGAAAGACTACCATAATCAACCTTATCAACCGCTTTTACGATGTGCCCGAGGGCAAGATACGCTATGACGGCATAAACATCAACAAGATAAAGAAGGACGACCTGCGCCGTTCACAGTCCATAGTTTTGCAGGATACACACCTTTTCACAGGTACGGTCATGGAGAATATCCGCTACGGAAAGCTTGATGCCACCGATGAGGAGGTATATGCAGCTGCAAAGCTCGCAAATGCTGACGGCTTCATACGTCACCTTGAAAACGGCTATGATACCATGCTCACAGCTGACGGTGCAAATCTTTCACAGGGACAGAGACAGCTCCTTGCTATCGCTCGTGCCGCAGTTGCAGATCCGCCTGTACTTATCCTCGATGAGGCTACAAGTTCTATCGACACACGTACAGAGGCTCTTATCGAAAAGGGTATGGACTCTCTCATGGACGGCAGAACGGTATTCGTTATCGCTCACAGACTGTCCACAGTACGCAATTCCCATGCTATAATGGTCCTCGAACACGGTAAGATAATCGAGAGAGGAAACCACAACGAGCTTATTGCTCAGCACGGTAAGTATTACCAGCTCTATACGGGAATGTTTGAGCTGTCGTAAGTTATTTTACACAATTCATTTTTTTGCCGCAGAAAAAAGTTTGTTTATTAAGCAGCTTGAACCTGCGGCATTTATTGTGTATTATATATAGTAGTGTATTTCACGCATAAAAAGTATGATTTCGGAAAGAGGACAGGATATGGATATCAGAAGAATATTCGCAGTTTGTGCTGCTGCGGTCATGATCTGCGGAGCAGCTGTTTCATGTAATGAGAAGGTAAAGACCAGCAAGAATATAGAGAGTACCGAGAACAAAAATGCTGTCGCTGATGATCTTTCGGACGTTCAGTTTGAGGATACGGTCACAGCAGGTACAGGCGATGCATACCTTGCCATTGCCGATAAGGATTTCAGAATGCAGTATCTCGGCGGAAGCGATGAGAACAATCAGCTCACCTTTGATGCAGGAGTAGTCCATATCGACGGCAACGGAGACTATAAGGTAAGCGTAAATGCGGATACAAAGGGCTTCAGATACAGAGCTACAGGCGATCCCGATAAGGAATACAAGCCAAAGGGAATGGAATATGCCGCTGTTATAATAGAGGACGGCGAGACAGCAGTACCAAATGCTGTAATTACCATCAAAAAGGTAAAGGTAGACGGAAAAGATGTTGAACTCAAAAAGAAGAGCTTCACTTACACAGACGCAGGCAAGCTTCGTTCCAATATCTTCAATGAATGGATAAGCGATGACGGACTTCCTGATGATTCAAGATGCGATAAGGGTGCGCTTTTCAATAATTTTGACAATACTTCACCTTCCGATATCAACGACGGAAGCTATTCCGCTCAGCTTGTGGACACAGGAGCATTCGATGAATGGACTAAAGTCGAGGTGGAATTCAGCATCTCAGGACTCGACAAATAACACATAATTTCCCGAAATCCTCACGATTTACCCGTGAGGATTTTTCCTTTCATTCAGTTTTCTGTCACAGAATAAACATATCCGGGTTATATAATAACATCATGGAAAGACAACAGGGAGCACTGCACAGAGCAGTGACAGCCCGTAAATGCTCAGCTTTCATGAGCTGAAAACATCATTAAGAAAGTTTCTATTTTTCATATAAACCACCCTAAAGGGAAAGCACTCGGAGACGGGTGCTTTTTCTGTAAAGCAATATTGACAAATTATATATAGTGTGGTATAATGAATTTACAGCAAAATCACCGAAAACAACCACAAATGGAGGAAAAAACAATGGCTAATAATACAATTTCTAAAATAACAGAAGATTTCCGTGACCTTCTCAAGGAGAGAAATGTTCCTTTTGAGGTGAATGAACAGGATCCTAATATGATGAGATTTCGTACCAAGCTCCCAAATAACGACAGCATAACACCACTGGTATTCATTCATGTAAATGACGCTAACAGTGCCCTCTCACTTGCACTGAGCCAGATGGTACGCTTCAATGAGCCCGGTATTGAACTGTACAAGGCTATGAATGAGTTCAATTTAGACTCTGAGAGTTTCGGCTGCAAGATGTTCATTGACGAGCGCGGAGAGCTTATCGTTCTTGTAAATGCTATCGTTAAAGGAGAGTCTCCTCGCAAGCAGATAGAGGACTATCTCAACATTTCTATCCTTGCTATAGACAAGCATATGGGAAAAATTCTTGAAATAATTAAGAATAGCGAAAATAATTAACGATATATAGGCAAATATACGAATTATTTTTCGGATAAACAAAATGTAATATTACGTTTTGTATTATTTTTATTGTACAAAACGTAGAATTTTGTTGTGAAATCCGACAATTTGTACCAAAACCTCTTTAAAATTATATTTATTTGTGCTAAACTGATATTAAAGAAACAGTTATGGTTTATGAGCATGAAAAAATTGTTTATGGGGGTGTTGGTATGAGAAAGATCAGAACTATTTCGCTGAAAGCGATCGCAGCTTTTTTATCCGTCGTTATGACTTTCGGTCTTATGGCTTATCGTCCTCAGGTAACTCATGCCACAGAGGATAAGGACCTTAAAGCAATGGCAGACGAGATAGTTATCCTTGTTAATGAAGCAAGAGCTGAGGAAGGCTTAAAGCCTCTGAGAGCTGTTCCTTACCTTAATGATAAGGCTCGTGAACGTGCAAGAGAGCTGATATTTGATTTCAGCCACTATCGTCCGGGAAGAAGAATTTTCTATCTGACAAACGAATGTGAATTTACTCTTGATGATGTCAGCGAAGAAAAGATCGAAGTTATCGCTGCTAAACTTGACGAGAAATGGTGCTTCCCGACATGGAGCGAGGATAAAAAGTCTTTCAGAGTCGATGCCAAGAAAAGGGACGACGTTGAGGGTATCCTTATCTGTGAGGGCGCAGGTTTTACAAGCGTTGAGACTATGACAGGTCTTGCAGAGAAGCTGACAGAAAAGAAGTTCTCCGAGACATGGAGCGAGGACAATAAATCGTTCAGTGTTGATAAGAAATACGAAGAGGCTGTTACTAAGTTCCTCAAGGAAGAGGGAATAAAGTTCAGCATGGGCGATCTGTTCATCACTATAATAGATGCAGGTCTCATTCCTTATTCAAGAGCAGGCGAGAATACAGCAGGCGGTTCTGATACTGCACAAGAAACATTCAATCAGTGGAAGGGTTCACCTGTTCACTGGCACGCTATCATGAATCCCGATTATACACATATCGGTGTTGGCTGTGCTTATGAGAAAGACAGTACATTCAAATATTACTGGGATCAGATATTCATAGCTACCGATAAGACACTTGACGGTCAGTATATACCCGAAAGTCAAGAGACAGTCCCTGTAGGTTCGGGAGATGTCAATGGTGACAGCGAGATAAATTCCTTTGATCTTATTACTATTAATAAGTATATCGCAAAGGAGATCGAATTCAACGAAGCTCAGATGCAGAGTGCCGATCTTCTTCAGGACGGTATCATAACCGTGTTTGATGCGGCAGTTCTCAGGAAGTATATCCTTGGTCAGTATCATACGATACCTGTCACACTGGAAATGTTTTTAAATGGATAGATAAAGAAGAGGGAAAAAATAGAAAAGTGTGTTCATGATAAAAGCAGCTGAGAGATCGGCTGCTTTTATTTTATACGGATACTTGTGCAAAACTGCAAAAAATGGTATATTATCATATATGCGAAAAAATATTTTTTATACTGTAACATTTCATCAGGGGGGTGCGAATGTTCTTTATGAAAGGTCGATCTTACAAATGATCAAGGAGGAATGAGTATGACAAGCAATGAGCTTAAACAAATGCTTGAGCGATCTCCCGCAGAGTGCCACAAAGCACTCGTAAAGGAATACGGAAGATACGTTTATGCGATCGTTTTCAATAAACTCAGAAACTGCGGTACAAAGGAAGATATAGAAGAGTGTGTGAGCGATGTATTTGCAGCTATATTTATTAAATATGAATTTGATGAGGACTGTGACCGTGATATAAAGGGTTATATCGGTACAGTTGCAAAGAGGTCAGCGATAGATCGCTTCAGAAGCCTTACATCAAGAATAAATCATACCGTATATGCTGATGAAGACGATATGCAGGAGCTTGTCTCGGACTTCAGCGTTGACGAACGCGTTGACCGCTCTGAACTCCGCAGAGTGCTTCTCGATAAGATAGATGAACTCGGCGAGCCTGATTCAACAATACTTATACAGAAATTCTACTATAACCGTAAATCGGCAGAGATAGCAGAGTCCATATCCATGTCAGATGCTTCTGTCAGAACAAGATGCAGCCGCGCAATAGCAAAGCTGAAAGTCAAGCTGGTCGAAGCAGGTATTACAAGGTAAAGGAGGAGCAGCAATGAAAGAGAAAAATATATTCGATATACTCGGAAATGCAGAGGACGATTCTATGGAAAGACTTAGTAATAAATGCCCCGAGATCACAGAGGAACAGCTTAACAAGATACTTTCTTTGAGCGAAAAGAAATATAAGGTGAAAAAGAAAGAAATATTAAAAGACAGAACAGAGAAAGATAATAATATTACAATGACCGAAAACGATGTGGTTGAGGGCGTTGAGCGCGTTCGCAGACCTGCATGGCTCGCACCGCTTTGCTCAGCAGCATCACTTATCCTTGTGGCAGGCGTTGTACTCGGAAGCATGACTATGTTCCGCAAGGACAAAAACGGCAAAATAGATACAGGTGTTATTGAACCTGCTGTTACAGCTACAACAACACAGGTATCGGGAACAACTCATATATCCACAGACAAAAACGGTTCAACTATCACAACTACGGTTACAACTGCTTCACTGTCAAAGACAACAGGTAAAGCTGACGGTACAGGTGAATCAGGCAGCGGTGCTTCGGGCGGAGCTGCTTCCGTAAATGAAGAAATAAAGGCTTTAGCAGGTCAGTGGAAGTATCAGGAGTCACAGTATAATTTCGTACCGGGAAGTATAACCGAAAAGGGTACTGTAGTTATAAACGAGGACGGAACATACAGCTACAGCGGTACAAATGAAACAGGTACGGTAAAGATCGGCGTTGAGAAAATGGGCGGCTCAAGCCACAAGACTGTCAGCTTCTATAATGGTTCAAGCTACAGCTTTGGCGGATATTATCAGAACAACGAATGGATATCTATTGGAAACGGCGGTATCTCACGTCTTGTACGCGGTTCAAAGGCTGATACTTCAAAGGACGCTGAATATATCTCATACCAGAATACAGCACATGACCTTATTGAAAAGTATTATGATACGTTTTATCAGATCATGTTCAGATTCCCACAGTACAGAAACATGAATGAGACCATTACTTTCAATCTTAAAGATCCTAATCTTGAGGCTGGTGTAAGAGATGTAACATATGCACGTATAACAGGAAAAGGTCTTGAACTCAATTCAAAAGCTGATGTTGAAAACTATGCAAGAAGAACTTACTCTGATAGTCTGGCAGCAAAAGAGTTGGAATATCTGAACGATGACTATGTAGCAGTAAGCGACACATACAAAAATGGCGATCATATAGACGAGACAGGCGTTGCGCTTGAAGATCTGCTTTCGTTTAAGAACTTTATTTTCTATAAGGGCAATATGTATGTGAATACATCTTCTCCACAGGCAGGCTGGATGGGATATACAGCTGCTGATAAGCCTATAATCATCAAAGATATTACATCAACATCTTTCAGAGCATATGCTCCGGGTGTTATGGGCGAGAACAATGATAGATGCGAAGTAGTGGATTGTGTTATTGATCCAAGCAGCGGTGAATGGAGAGTAAATTCATTTGTTGATAATGGTTATGCTGTATATGGAGAAAACCTTTCTGATTATAACAGCTGATATCAAAATCCCCGACTTAAAGTCGGGGATTTTCCTATATAACTATATCATGTTTGTTTTGGGCATACGGCTGTTATGTTCATACAGCCCGAGGATATCTCGGCGTATATACTGCCGCCCATGATCTCCATGAGTCTGCGGCATATGTACAATCCAAGTCCGCTGCCCTGCTGCGAGCCTGTATTCGAGCCGCGCCAGAAGCTGTCGAAAATATGCGGCAGTTCCTTATCGGGAAGAGTACAGCCCGTATTTGTAATGGTAATAAGGCGGCAGTCCTCTTCATCTGAGAAGCTGACAGAGATGCTGCTGCCGTCGCCGTATTTCATTGCGTTTTCGATAATATTCTGCAATACCTCTTCAAGCCGGTCAGCGTCGCCGCGAAGTATACAGTTGCTGTATTGGTCTATGCTGAAAGAAGTCCCCATGACTGAAAGCTTATCGGTGTAGTACTTGTCTATCTTGTTTATTACATCTGCCAGATAGAATTCAGAGCAGTGAACGTCAAAATCCATGAAGTCGCCGCTGAGATTAGCCGAAAGCTCGGTCACTATCTTTTCGATCTCGTTTGCCTTTTCGTTGATGCTTTCAGCCGCATCGAGCTGTTTTTCGGGCGAGGAGTATATTCCCTTTGAAAGTGCCTTTGAATAGAGCTTTATTGCTGCAAGGGGAGTCTTTATATCATGTGACAGCGAAAGCAGGAATGTCTTTTCATTCTTGGCGTATTCAAGGCTTTTCTGTCGGGAGTGTTCAAGCTCCTCACGAAGCATATCGAGTCCCCAGATGAATTTGCCGAAAAATCTGCTTTTGTGTTCTTTAAGCGGCATAACGAGATTTCGCTTTGAAAGCTGTTCGGGCAGACTGCTTATGGCGTTGAAGGGCTTCACTATCCTTTTTCTTATGTACAAAAACAGCGCAAGGATAAGCAGAGTAAAAACTGCCAGAACTATATCGACAGCTATGAGCATACTGTTGTTTTTTTCGGGCTTGTCGATGTATTCGATACGGTACAGCTTGTTGTTTATCTCCTTGATGAAGTACTCATTATCCGAGACGTAAAAGCTGTTGTCGCCGCTGAATTCATATATCCCGATTATATTCGGATAATCGTCTGCACTTATCTGATTTCCGCTGAGAAGCTCCTGTTCGATGCGGTTAGCTTCGACTTTGTAAAGCGGCACGGAAGATGTATTCTGTTTCAGCAGTATCATATTCATTATCAGGAAAAACGCAGCCATAAGCACGATAAAAACTGCTATTATCTTGTCGAAGCTTTTCATATTACCCCTCCCAGCGGTAGCCCTTGCCCCATACGGTAAGGAGTTTTTTAGGCTCTTTGGGATCTTCTTCGATCTTTTGTCTCAGCCATTTGATATGTACTGTCAGTGTCTGAGGTTCGGATTCGCTGTCTGCGCCCCATATCCTGTTGAAGATGAAGTCTTTGTGCAGAGTCTGTCCCTTATTTGAAATGAGCAGATGAAGCAGCTCGAACTCCTTTGCAGTCATATTTATAGGAACTCCGCCCTTTTCCACAGTACCTTCCGCAAGGTCGAGGGTGATATCGCCGTCAGTGAGCTTGTCGATAGCAAGTCTGCGCCTGAAAATGCCCTTTATCTTGGCGATAAGGATATCTATATCGTACGGCTTTTCGATATAGTCGTCAGCACCGAGGAGTATGCCGTTGAGCTTGTCCTCCTTGTCTGTCCTTGCAGTAAGTATTATTATCGGAGTATTATCCTTTTCTCTTATACGTTCGCATACTGCAAAGCCGTCCATTCCCGGGAGCATTATATCAAGCAGGACAAGCCTTGCCCCGTATTTTTCAAACAGGGACAAGGCTTTTTCGGCTGAATGAGCTGTGCTCACTGTATAATCCTCACTGCGGAGGAAGTCGCACAGCAGACCGCAAAGCTCTGCATTATCTTCGACGATAAGTATATCTACCATTTTACCAACCCATTTCCTGAAGCCAGTTATTGAGACCGCGTTCACGGTCGTGAAGCGAGAGTGCTCTGTTTATATTATACTCTCCCTTGATGTTGCCGTCAACTATGAAAAGTACCCTTGAACACTTTGCTGCCACCTTGGCATCGTGAGTTACCAGCATTACGGTAGTACCGTTATCGTTGAGCTTTGTGAGCTCGTTCATTACCTCGTCTGAGGCGGTGCGGTTGAGAGCTCCTGTGGGCTCGTCTGCGAATATCATATCGGGATCGTTTATCATGCTGCGGCATATGCAGGCTCTCTGGAGCTGACCGCCTGATACTTCGTTGATATCGTTATCGCTGATCTCGCTTATGCCCAGCTTGTGCATAAGCTCCTTGCCGCGTTTTGTGATATCCCTGCGGTTCTCCTTGTTCTTCTTGGACTTTACGGCAGGCAGGATAATATTGTCGATGATAGAGAGATTTTTCATCATGTACATCTGCTGGAAGATAAATCCCATATCATCAAGGCGCATTTCAGCAAGAGCGTTCTCGCTCATCTCGGCAAGGTCCTTACCGCAGAAATTTACGCTTCCTGCGGTCATTTTATCCATGCCCGACACAGTGTAGAGCAGGGTGGACTTGCCTGAACCCGACGGTCCCATGACAGCTACCATTTCCCCCTTATCAATATGGAAGCTGACATTTCTCAGAACATTGTTCTGCCTTTTGTTGATGATGTATGTTTTGCAAAGGTCCTTTACATCAAGAATAGTTGTATTCATAACTCATATCTCCTTTTTATTCAATATCGGAAGTATCCGAAGCTTTTATGGTTTTCATGTAAAGAGCTGTTATGAAAGCTCCTGCTATTGTGGAAATGATAACTATCAGCGGATATACAGCGTATATCTCAACAGGCTTGAGGTTGTAATCCACGCCGTTCAATGCTCCCATTATGCTGAACACAGGGTCGATGCAGAGCTTTGTCACAGGCAGGCTCAGTACAGCGGAAATCACCGAAGCAGCAACGGCAACTATGACAAATCTAAGAGTGTGCTGAGTTATCACAGAGCGTGTATTGAAGCCCATAGCCTTCATAAGAGCTATCTCCGACTTTTCCTTTGAGATGAGCGAACGCTCCATAAGTACGGATATCATTATGATTATTATTGCAGTTATTATGATGACAAGAAGCTTTACACTGTTTAAGGTATCCGTTACATCTTTGCCGATACAAGCACTTACAAATCCGTCGGTATCATCAACATATTTCGTGTTGAATACGCTCTTCATCTTTTCGATGCGGTTTTCTGTCTCTGCATTATCGGGGTGGTCGTCAAAGTCTATCTGGAAGCCCATTACATTTTTGAAAGCACTTTCGGGGATATCTGCATTTTCGTTAAATCTTCCCGTTTCTCCCAGCTGTACCATGCTCTGGAAAAATGCCGAGACGATATATTCCTTTGTCTCGCCTTCAAGAGTAATGTTTACCTTGTCGCCGATGCCTGCGTCTACCTTGTCGGCAAGCTGTTTTGTGAGAGCTATCTCATTTGCGTATTTCGGAGCATATCCCTCAGAGTATGTGTAATCCGATGCCTTTGTTTCCTTGCAGTACATGAATGCAGCTGTTGCTTTTTTGCCGTTAGCTTCAAGCAGTGGGAAGAGAAGAGCCTCTGAATGAACTTTGCCTGGCATATTGTTTTCTGCAAGCTTATCTTCTATTTCGGTTTCGAGCTCGCTGTATGTGCTCTCACCTGTCATGAGCCTTGATATCATTTCCGTATCGGTTATATATGCATCACTTTGAGTAGCGCACAATGTAGGCAGAAGCTTTTTGCTTCCGAGAGTATTTGCTGTGTTTGCAAGACTCATTATAAGCAGCAGACATACCGTGAAGATAGATGTCATTATGCAGAACTGCTTGGGGCTGCTGAATACATCGTTTACAGCAAGGAAGCCTGTAGTGCCGAGCTTTGACTTTTCAAGGCGGAGCACTCCCTTTTTCTTAAATCTTTCCCCTGTCTGACCGCTTCTTACTGCATCGATAGGTGAGAGCTTCTTTATCTTTTTTGTACAGCTCCAGCAGAAGAGAAGTATCACAGCGATAACTATAAGGCTGCATATGATACCTACAAGCATGGGATTACCGTTTTCAAGGACCATATTTTCGCTTACCTTTTTAAGGAGCATATTTCCGAAAGGTATACTGAGCACAAAACCGACAGCTGCACCGATGACTGCAATGCCGAAATATTTTACAAGGTACAGACCGCGTACGGAATTGTTTCTCAGTCCGAGAGCCTTCATTACGCCTATTTCACGGAAATCCTCATTTATGGTGAAGCTTATGGTAAATCTCAGAGTTACGAATGAGACTATCAGCAGGCAGATACTTACTATGAGAAGAAGTCCTGCTACGATACTGTTCATGATGTATGAAGTTCTGACGAGAGTCTGATCTTTATTGAATTGGACGTTTGGCAGGTCTGAAAGGTCTGAGGCAAGTGCCTTCTTATCAAAGCCGTTGATGTAGAATATCTGCGCCTGATTGTTTTCGGAAGCCTTTTCGTCTGCGGCTATTTTTGCGTAATCGCTGCTGTTCATAAGTATACGGGAATTGCCCATCATTTCCGAACCGAGGAAAGCGTCCTTTGCAATGCCTGCGTATGAAAATGTCAGCTGTGTATTGCCTATTTTTACATCGAATTTGTCACCGATCTCAAGGTTTGACTTGCTTGCAAGAGTGCTTGTAAAGTAAGCCGTTCCTTCTTTTACTTCTGTAATGATCTCATTATCACTGTTGAAGTAATTGATCTGAGCATTATCAATTGAAAGAGCAAGGAAAGTGCTTGACTGTTCTATAAGTTTTTTTCCGTTTCGGGTAACGCCCTTGTCGTCAAAGAAAAGCTGATCCTCTCTGCGGAAATCCTTTACCGAGGATTTCTGTGCTATCATATCAGCTATCTCGTCACCGTTGTTGTTGACGTTGATTATGAAGTGGTCACTCAGGTTTGCTTTTTCAAAGTAATTGTCAAGACCGTTTATTACTGACATTATGTTGTTGACACTGCTTGCGGCGAACATAGTCGCAAGAATGACGAACAGCAGGAGTATGACGTTCATGGTCTTTTTTCTTTTAAGGTCTTTTTTTAATATCCTCAGATACATATTTACCCCTCCCTTTCTGTGTCTATATCATAGCACGGGAAATATTAAATAATCCTTAAATGCATATTTCAGCGGAAAAACCGCGTTTTTATTATCTTGTATATACTGATTGTACCATTAATGTTTAATAAATTCAAGAGGCTCAGGTACGCAGCGAGGGGACTTTAAACATCAGACTGCGGATAGGGCTTCTGAAAAAATGACTGAAATGAATATTTTTGTAGGATATGCTTAAATAATAACTGCTTTTTTGTGCTGTTATCAATCATTTTTTGCGCAAATAAGATTTTTTTGTGTATACTTCTTGACAGGAAGGTGAAAAGCATGGTAAAATGTATTATAATTATTTATTTAGGAGGTATTTTGTATGTTTTGTAAACATTGTGGAGCTCAGATACCTGACGGTTCTGAGACCTGTTCGTCATGCGGCGGCAGCTTAAAAGCAGGAGGTCCTGCACCGACCGCATCATCACAGCCTGCTTTCAACGCATCTTCCGTAAAGGATATGGCAGGCGGTCTCGCAGATACTGCTCTTGAAAAGACAGCAGGACTGCCCCGTGCGCTTATCGCTAAGGTATGCGTTCTGATCGCACTGGTAGCATTTTTCCTGCCCTTCATTTCTGTATCATGCAGTTATCAGGGCGAAAAGGCAGAGGAAAGCTACTCAGGCTTCCGTCTTATGTTCAGCATCGATAAAGACGATGACGAGGTAGCAGAAAACGCAGACAGTGATCCTAAGCCAAATGTATTCCTTATGGTCGCTTTTGCAGGCGGCATCGCAACAGCTGTATTCCTCTTTGTAAAGAAGAATAACAAGCTTGCAGCTATCATAAGCTGCGTTTCTGTTGTAGCACTGCTTATATTCAGAATGTCATTCACCGGCTACTATGATATCCCTGATGAAATGGCAAAATACGTTGATATCGATGCCAAATTCGGATTGATACTATGTATCCTGATGTTTATCGTTACGGCTGCGGCAAGCTTTTTGGAACATAAAAGCGAAAGCAGCGGCGGCGGATCTTCTTCATTGTAATATGTAAAAAAGCCACAGTACTTCATGTACTGTGGCTTTTGTTTGTGATATAGCAGTTCATCTGCGTGACAGGGCTTTCTCCATTATTTCCTGACATATAACGTTGTCGGCAGTTTCACCGCTTACCTTATACAGCTTATCTGCGACAGCCATATAAGCGATATCTTCGGGCATAAGCCTTCCTGTGGGACAAATTATCATATCATCTGTCATATCAAGGTGAGTAACGGCTATGGATATTTTTTCGTTCTCAGCTATGTACTTTCTGTCAAGTGCCAGTGAAGCCATGAATTCGGGAAGGTCGAACCAGCCGTATCTGAAATTTCCCTGATACTCGTTGGGAGCGTTGGTATTGTCGTAAAGTCTGAATAATGCTGCTATATCCGTTGATTCCGTATCAAATCTGCCTGCACCGTGGCGTGTGAAGAACGACCTTGTAACGTAGCATACCTCGGTATCACGCTTTTCCAGCCTGTCAAGTATGGCACGGATATTCTTCATACCTGTGCTTGAGGGAGTAAGATTAGGAAAATAATCATCTCTGTCCTGATCCAGCATAAGTCCCTGTGCTCCCTCAAATACGGCTGTATCGTATTCCTCTATGATCTGCTCGTCTGCTTCACGGCAAAGCCTTGCCATAGCGTAAAGGTCGTCGATATAGTTTTCAGTCAGTACTTCATTTGCCAATATATTCATTAGTTCCTTTTTAGCTTTGCCTGTGATGCCCAGCTCTGCTGCTCTTTCAGGGCAGTACTTCATATTTATTGTGCTTATCATAGCTGTCAGCGCCTGCCTGTCGGCTTTCAGCATATCTTTGTATCGCATTGCGTATCTGCTGTCGCGGTTTCTGACTATTGTCTCGAATATGCCCACACCGCAGCTGCCGTGACGGCTTTTGCCGCGGACTGTCTCTGCGAACTGATTAAGGAGCATATCGCAGGGGAGAGTTACCATGCATCGGCTGTCGATGAAGATATTTCCCATGCAGTATCCGAGTGTGGTTGCCTCCTTTGAAAAAAGCATAGGGTTAAGGATAAAATACTCGGAAAGATATGTATCAGCACCTGCAAAGCAGCCTGAACCTATGTGTGAAAAGACGTGCCTTTTGCCGTCAGATGTGCATACAGTATGTCCTGCCTGCGCGCCGCCGTTGCTCCTTATGTTTATCACTTTGTCTCCAAGTCGGCAGTAATAGTCTGTCATCAGACCTTTTCCCTCGTCGCCGAAATTAGCTCCTATGACCGCATATGCTTTTTTCATATTTATCACCTCAGAATTTTATAATGCTGCTCAGCAGCCCCCTTTTCCGTGCAGGGAGTCCGCCGAGAGCGTCCCTTACAGCAAGCTGTGTATCGCCGTCCCATGAATTGATGATATCCTCTGTATCTCTTCCTGCAACGCTCTCCAGAAGCGAAACTATTATCTCGGGGATAGCATTCACATTAGTTACGGATATTGCCCTTTCACCCATGAGTCTGCGCCATTTCGGCAGCTTTACCACCTGTTCGTTTCGTCCGTCCATTACCATAAGGTGGAACACATCGTAACGTCTGCTCACCTGTGAAAGGAGCGCGGCTGTATCTATGTCTTCCCTTACATTATCACCGAATACTCTCTCTATCTCCTGTTTCAGCAGCTTTTCGGGGTAGCCGTCGTCACCGAGAGTGAATATCACGCCCTTTTTCTGACGCTTTTCCCATGCGTCCGTCTTTGTTTTGTTTGCTACGAAATACCATACAAGCGGATAGCTCTCGAAGCCGTTTCCGCCGCCGCCTTTCTCGAACCACAGGTCTGTGAGCTGGCTTGCTATGCGTATATCGGACTCGAACTGCGTAGCCTGTAAAGGTGAACGGTCGCATCTTGAGTCGCCCACGGCGCAGAACATTATCTGCGGACCTTCTACGGGCTGACGTTCAAGTATATCCTTTACCATTTCACCCAGCTTCTGAGCTGTAACATTGAGCAGGTCACTCATTGAACCTGTAACATCAAGACCTATTATAATAGGTGTTGTTATCGGGTGATCCTCCGAATCGCAGCTTTCTCTCACATTTATCCTTTGCGGATCGTACTTCGGATCAATTTTTGTCGCTCTGTAGATGTCATTTATCTTTTTTCCTATGATCTTTGCAGACGAATATCTTTTCCAGTCTGCTGAGCTCCATGCACCGTGTCCCATATTTTTACCTCCTGTGTTTTTTTATTTTCAGCCTGCAATATCAGGCAGTCTGACGTTCATGTGTGTGAATTTTCTTTCACCGTACCCCTTGATTATTGCCTCTTCCCATTTTTCCATTTCCTCGAAAGCAGAGCTGCTGCATATGCTTTCGGCGTTATCCCTTATAGCAGACGGAGCTTCGTCGGACAGCAGCCTTCTCGCTATAGCCTTTACGCTTTCAAGATCGTTGATATGCCGTGCGATACCGTCAGTCTTTGTCAGTGATGAAAAAGACTCGTATACCCTCGACTGCACTCCTGTCATCTTGTGCCCCTCATTTGCAGCGAACCACCAGCCGCCGCCGACTCTTACTGTATGCTCGGCAGGATCGATAAGGAGATTTTCTTCGGTGAGACAGTTCCAGACTATCCCTTTTGCCTCTGCATAACAGCACATTCCGAGCAGACGTGATATTATCCATGCGGCGTGTCGGTGATCGAGGCAGCCGCTGTAGAAATCCACTATCTTTGAAAGGGGAAGCTCTCCTGCACGTTTACAGGTCTCGATGAGCAGTCCGTCATCGGTGTTGAATATCCGCGAAACCAGCGGCAGAAATACCTCAGCCTGTGCCAGTATCTGCTGCGGAAGATACTCCTTGAAGAAAAGGTCAGTTCGCGCTTCCGAATTGACGAAGCAGTCGGCAAATTCATCACTGATAAATAAGTAAACATTTTTATAGCCGACGTATTCCGCGCCGTATTCCTGTTTTATGTCCATGAGATAATTTATCTCAATAGCCTGACTTCCGCAGCAGAACAGCTTTTCCTTACAGGTGTATGACCTTTTCAGCTTGCCGTACAGCTCGTTTATGACTGCCGCAGCTTCGGACGCTCTCGGATCGCTGCACTTGTCAGGGTGATATTTCAGCATGAGTGCCATGTAGAGCGGCTGAGCAAGGTTTATATCCTCGGGGAATATGTCGTGGCAGCACTTGCATTTCAGGATCTCGGATATGTCCATATCTACTCCCTCCTTACGTTATAATCAAAATGATATTATCAAAGCTTAAAAATAAAAGGCGTTTGAATTAATATCCTTTTGTTATTATCATAATAGCATTAACAGTTTGATTTGTCAATGATTTTGAAACAGTTTCTCTGTTTATGATAAATAGTTATTATCAAAATGATATTATCTATGTACAGAGTGTACAAAGCAAAGCTGCATATTGACAGAGGAGCATGATTTGTGTTATTATTAATCAGATATTATCATCGGAGGTTACTATGGATTACGATATAACAAAATATGACAGACCGTCTGTGGCTGCGGATATTGTGGTATTTACCGTCCGCAAGAGCAGCAGCGAGAGCTACAGACATCTTGCAAAGCCTGTGCTTTCGGTACTTCTTATAAAGCGTACGGAAGAGCCATTTGAAAAAATGCTTTCACTTCCCGGCGGATTTTGCTGCCGCCAGGAGACTATTGAGGAGACTGCGTTCCGAAAGCTCAAAGAGAAAACAGGTGTGGACTGTCCGCCGCTGTCGCTGCTGTGCAATCTTTCAAGATATGGCAGAGATCCCAGAGGCTGGATAATCTCATGCTGCTATTGGACTGTTATAGACTATACAAAGACGGCTATAGAAAAAAATGCGGAGTGGTATGAGGTCTTGCTGAAGGAGTCTGAGGGCAGGCATACGCTCGTTCTTACAGGAGATGACGGCAGGGAATACGTTTCCGAGGTAAGGATAAATAATACCAATGAGCTGTATAACCAGTCCGCAGAAGCTGAAATACCTAAGAACAGCCTTGCTTTCGATCACGCAGAGATAATCGTCAATGCGCTGTTAAAACTGAGAAGCAGCCTTGAGAGGCCCTATGCAGCTTTCAGACTGCTGCCCGAGAAATTCACGCTCACTGATTTGCAGCAGATATATGAAGCCATACTTGACAAAAAGCTGTTAATGGCGAATTTCAGGCGAAAGATAGCTCCCTATGTCGAAGAGACAGGAGATATTGAGGGCGGAGCAGGTCATCGTCCGTCCAAGCTGTTCACAAAGAAGTTTATCGAAAATGAGTAAAATTAACAAGCCCCGAGGCATTTGAACTGCCTCGGGGCTAAATCTTTTTTATTTTGGAAAGCCGTTCAAGGCTACGTAGACAGCAAAGGATATTGCGTCTATTGCAAGGATAATTCCGAATATGATAAGTGCTATCTTTGCGCCTTTCTTCATTTTCTTCCTGTTTTCGTCGGTCAATACTTTTTCTTTGATATCCTTGTAAAGTTCAGACTGAGCAGGAGCTTGAACAGTTGGCGCAGGCTCGGGAGTTTTGTCCAGTATCAGTTCGTCAAGTGATATGCCGAACAGGTCGCTCATAGCGATAAGCTTTTCCATATCGGGCGTGGAGTCGCCGACCTCCCACTTGGAAATAGTCTGTCTTGATACGTTAAGACGGTTCGCAAGCTCCTCCTGTGATAAGCCTTTCTGCTTGCGCAGTTCATACAGTTTATTATTGAACTCCATATTTACGCCTGCCTTTCTGTATTATTCTTTTTGTACATGAGCCACAGCAGTACAGCTGCCGCAGATATTACTATAGCGGCTATAATGCTTGCTTCTATGCCGTATGCTCCGCCGTTGAGGAGATTTTTGCCGACACTTTTCATATTGATGAGCGCAGTTGAAGCTCCCTCGCTGCCGCTGAGGTCGAGCCCGAGAACACAGCTCAGACAGAAATTCCACACAGAATGGAGTCCGCAGGCTGCCCATATGTTCCCCGTGCGGAGCGTAAGGAATGAAAATACGAATGAGATAACGACTAAGCAGAGCAGTCCCGAGAGAACGTACTGCGGCTCAAATTCACGAAGCGTACTCCAATGCGGATAAATGAATGTCAGTGTGCTGACTGCAACGGCAACGGGAAGCGGTACTCTGTCCTTGAGCGAGCAGAGAACGAGTCCTCGGCAAAGAAACTCCTCGGCAGCTCCCTGAATGACAAATCCGCCAAACATGAGCAATATCATTAAGGCATCGGGGTTACTGAACACACCCTCAAATCTGATACTGCCAGTGAGGGCGATAGCAGCAGTGCATACGGTAAGCAGTCCAACGCCGATCAGAGCACCCATAAACCAGCCGCCGATATGTTTTGTCACTCCCATTTCTGAGAGTTTACGTTTCCCTATAAGCTTCCAGCAGAGGACGCTTACTCCTATAATAACTATCATACCATAGTATTTGAGCAGGTCCATGACATTGTCGCTGAACATTTCGCCCTGCATAAAGTTTTTTCCGCAGACGAACATCACTCCTATAACAATTCCTTCAGCAAGGAGCAAGCCTGTCCAGTAACATAAAATGAACGCCAGCAGTATTTTCGTTACGAGCATTGCAGTCGGCATATCCGTTCTGTTGTTGAACGGACTGATTTTTTTGATGAAATTTTTCATAATAGAGTCCTCCTGTTCTATCTCTCGGCGATAGTGTTTTCCTGATGGATACATAGTACCATTTCTGCTCGGAGAAGTCTACCAACTGCCCTTGGAAATCCGTCAACGTACGTTAACGATCGTGTTAACTGCCGTTGCATTGGCTGTAAATAGCCGAATTCGGAATTGCGCTCTGAATGTGCTCCCAGATACATTATATCATGTTCGCTATGAAAAAACAATACAAAAAGTCTCTGCTGTGCGGACTTGTTCATATATTTTTACTTGACTTTTGGCAGCCGTGCATTGTATAATGTTAATGTCAAAAATGTTAATATGACAAATCGGAGATTAGGGGGCGCTTTGGATATGATAAAATTTTCTGTTGTTATTCCTGCACATAATGAAGAAAAGTATATTGGCAGATGTATTCGTGCTGTTATCAGTGCGTCTAAATACGTTAAACCCGAAAGAGTTGAAATAATTGTGGTGGCAAACAGATGTACCGACAGGACCTGTGCGATCGCAAAACACTACGGTGCGAAAGTGATTATAAATGATGACAAATGTATCGCGGCTATCAGAAATACAGGGGTTAAGGCTGCAAAAGGGAAGATAGTGGTAACGATCGACGCAGACAGCCTTATGACAAAATATTCCCTTGTTGAAATAAGAGAAAGACTTGAAAGCGGAAAATACATCGGCGGCGGCACTAATCCCAGATTTGAGAGAATGTCTCTGGGAATAGCGGTTTCGACCATGTATGTCCTTTTAAAGCTTCTGCCAGTTATGATAAAAAACGGCGGATTTTTAAGCGGTGCTATGTTCTGGTTCTACAAGCATGACTTTGAAGCTGTAAACGGATTTGACGAGAGTCTGGTAAGTCTTGAGGATATGGATTTTGCTGTTCGCTTAAAGAAACTTGGCAGGCAGAAAGGCAAGAAATACGGAACACTGAAGCGATCGTATATAACGACTTCCTCGCGAAAATTTGATGAATTCGGTGACTGGTATCTTATAAAGAACCGCAAGCTGACGAAACGTATTTTTAGCGGAAAAGACCGTCAGGCTGCGGATAGTTTCTATTATGACGTGCGCTGAATACCGATTTGTCTCAGTGTTTATATTAATGGAATGATACGGCAATTCCCCGTGATATCGGGGGATTGTTAACATATTCCTGCTTGACTTCGGACGATAGCGCGGTATATAATATGGATAGCGCGTAGTTTTCTCTATTTATATCGTCTAATAAATATATGGATAACTTCACAGGCTCAAATATCCCTCTTTTGATCCTGATGCAGAATTCAGCGAAGTATCAAGGAATGAAACCAAATAAAACGATAAGGAGCAAAGTTATGAAAATGAAGAAAGCAATACCATTTATTATGTCACTTGCGATCGTTGGTTCATGTTGTATGTTAAATAATACTGTTAATGACAGGTGCTCAGCAATTACAGCGATCAAGATCGTTGAACAGGGAACATATGAAGTTGACGAAAATACATCATTTGAGTATAAAGTAACAGAACATGATGATACCTATATCGGCAGGTATACAGGTACTGCCACAGAAGTTGTTATCCCTTCTGAGATCAACGGCAAAAAAGTTATAGGAATATCCGGAAATGCATTCTATAATCGTGCTGATGTAACTTCGGTCACTATCCCCGACGGTATCAAATCAATTTCAATGTCAGCTTTTGAGAAATGTACAGGTCTAACGTCCATAACCATTCCCGAGGGAGTTGAAGAGATATCACACAGCCTTTTCATGGATTGCAGCAACTTAAAATCAGTTACTCTGCCTGAAAGTATTAAGTACATTGATTATGAAGCATTTAAAAACTGTACTGCATTAGAGTCGATAAATATTCCTGACGGACTGGAGTATGTTATGCTTAATGCATTTGAAAATACAAAGTGGTACGACGATCAGCCTGACGGAATGATCATCCTCGGAAAGACCTTATTTAAATATAAGGGAACAATGCCTGAAAACACAGATGTTGTTATCCCTGAGGGTGTTAAATGTATCAGCGGCAAGGCGTTTGCAGGCTGTACAGGTATGACCTCTGTAGCTATCCCCGACAGTGTTGAATTAATTGAAAATGATGCTTTTTCGGGTTGCAGCGGTCTCACCTCTGTGACTATCCCTGACTCTGTTTTGGAAATGGGACATTATATTTTTGAGGACTGTACAGGGCTGACTTCTGTAAAACTTCCTGAAGGTATCAAATATTTTGCTTACGGAACTTTAAAAGGCTGTACAAGCTTGACTTCAGTGACCCTTCCAAGCAGTCTGCTCGCAGTTGGTCTGGAAACTTTTGAAGGCTGTACAGGTCTTACCTCAATAACCATTCCTGATAATGTTACTGATATTTTGGATAATGCATTTAAGGACTGCACTGATCTAACTAAAATAGTCATTCCCCAAAACGTATCATATATCCATGAAAGTGCATTTTCGGGCTGTACTAACCTGACTATCTATGGATATAAGGGTTCAGAAGCCGAAAAACACGCTAAGGATAATAATATCAAATTCGTTGCGCTTGATGCGGAAACTACTCAGCAAGCCGCTAAAACTACAGCAAAAGTTACGACCACAACAAAAGCTGCTACTGCAAAAAGCAACTCCCCTCAGACAGGAGATAAAGGCAGCGCAGGACTTGTTTCAGCAGGCTTAGTCGCATCAGCACTTGCATTCGTATCATTCAAGAAGAGAAGGAAATAACCAAAAGCCCCTTTTTAGGGGCTTTTTTATTAGGAAAATATTAGTAAAACAACGAAAAAGCACTTCCGATCTCTCGAAAGTGCCGTTATGTGTCATAAACTAAACTTACATAAAAAGTATTATACGCGGCGAAAAGTCGCGTTCCAGTAAAACTGAAACGCGACTTGCCTGCGGGGGCTCCCCGCTGAGGGTGGGAGATGGGATTCGAACCCACGGTCTTCGGGACCACAATCCGACGCTTTAACCAGCTAAGCTACACCCACCATATTCAATAAATAAAAACGAAGCTCTCCATTAGATGGAGTCAAGTAACGGAGAGTTTCGGTTTGGCGCGCCTTGCTGGATTCGAACCAGCGGCTTACTGCTTAGAAGGCAGTTACTCTATCCAGCTGAGTTAAAGGCGCATAGAAAAGATTAGCAGCCATAGCTGCTAAATAAATGGAGCGGGTGATGGGAATCGAACCCACGTGTTCAGCTTGGAAGGCTGACATTCTACCATTGAACTACACCCGCACGGCGTTTCAACAGAAAATATTCTACCACATTCTAAGCGTAATGTCAATAGCATAATCAAAAAAAAGTCATATTGACTAATTTTTTTTCTTCGTTAAGATGTTCAGGTGACAAAATGCTGATTAAATGTCCTGCGCTTTAAAAAGAATAAAAAATTTGTCACAAAATGGGCATAATATGCGTCTTATATAATAGGGAGTTTGAGTACAGATCGGAAAAAACAGAAAAGTGACGATTTTGTAATGTAAAAGTCACGTTAATGTCATGCAGATGTTGTACAATGGTAACATACTAAAGAAAACAGAAAATTTGTGTTATAATAATGTTACAAAATTTTTGAGCAGAAACAGCAATGTCTTGAAAAAGATTAAGATTTTGTCTCTGAAAGAGAAAAAAGTCTTACTATAAACTTGACAATCCTTTGTCAATGTTATATTATAGATAATTGAGAGATATTGTTTCAGTTTTGTTTTTGTCAGGAATGAAAAAATTTTTGTATCAATGCACAAAATTTGCTATTTCATTTGTTTATTATATGCAAGAGTATTTTTTCAGACAGCAGGACTGAAAATGCGGAGTATGATATAGGGATCATGCTCGGGGAGTTATTTTAGAAACGGAGGGGTAAATAATACGATATAGTTTTAATTCTGTTAAAACAAAAAAATATATCTTTTCATCGTCTTTTTCGGTCTTTGGATACACTAATTATACGGAGTCTGAAAAAGATGAATGAAAAGATAATTTCAGAACAAAAGATTTTTTGTGAGGTTGTATTCAAATGAAAAATAAAACAAAAAATCAGTGCGGAAGAAGGGGTGAGCGCATTTTCAGCAACGTCTGTATTATGCCGAGCCTTATCGGAGTATTGGTATTCTTCATTGTTCCGTTCTGCATAGTAATATACTATTCTCTGATCAACAACCCTGTACTGAAAGAGTTTGTAGGGCTTGAAAATTACACCAAGCTTTTCCACAATGTTGCTTTCACAAAGGCGGTAAAGAATACAGCGTTCTTTTCACTTGTTGCAGTTCCGCTTTCGGTGATACTTTCTCTTGGGCTTGCGATGCTTCTTGAGAGGAAGATACCCGGTAAAAGTATATTCAGAACATTTTTCCTGAGTCCGCTCATGGTACCGACGGCATCGGTAGTTCTTGTATGGCAGGTTCTTTTCCATAATCACGGTACTATCAATCAGATAATAGAGAAATTTGGCGGACACGGTATAGACTGGATAAAGTCTCCTTACGGACAGGTCATCATCATATGTATGTTCCTCTGGAAAAACCTCGGATATAATATGATACTGTTCATGTCGGCACTTTGCGCTATACCTCGTGATATAATAGAGGTCGCTGACCTTGAAGGTGCAAGCAGTCTCTACAAATTCGTACATATCAAGCTGAGATACCTTTCACCGACGATACTTTTCGTACTTATCCTTTCAATGATAAATTCATTCAAGATATTCAGAGAGGTATATCTGCTTACAGGCAATTATCCGCAGGATAAGCTTTATATGCTCCAGCACTTTATGAATAATACCTTCAACAGTCTGGATTATCAGAAGCTTTCAGCAGCGGCAGTGCTCTTTGCACTTGTTATGATAGTCGTCATGGCTATACTCCTCATCGCGGAGAATATCTTCGGAAAGGATGTGGAGAACTGATGGGGCTCAGATTACCGATACCCGATAAAAAAAGGCGGGGAAAGATGTTCGATATAATAGTTCTCATCTTTATACTGCTTGTTGCAGTATTGTTCCTTTTCCCGACAGTGGTGACTATCGCAAATTCATTTATGACTTCAAATGAGATAACGGCGAATTACGGCGCGATGTTCTCAAATATGACAGAGAAGCAAAAAACATTCATATCAAGTAATGTTAATCTGAAGCTCATACCTGATAAAGTTACTTTTGATCAGTATAAAGCAGTATTGATACAGAATTCGGATTATCTTATCAAGTTCTGGAATTCCGTTATCCTTACAGTACCGATAACAGTTTTTCAGATGCTTGTTGCGATACTTACTTCATACGGATTTTCAAGATATCCGAACAAGTTCAAGGGCATTATCTTTTTTGCATACATAATCCTTATGATAATGCCGTATCAGGTAACTCTTGTACCTAATTTCCTTGTAGCGGATAAGTTCGGTATGCTGGAAACGAGAAAGGCTATCATACTTCCTGCTATATTCTCGCCGTTCAGCATATTCCTGCTGACAAAGGTAATGAGACGTATACCTATTTCGTATGTTGAGGCTGCTAAGCTTGACGGTGCAGGCGAGTTCAAGATACTCACAAAGATATATGTACCGCTTTGCAAGGGCGCGATAGCTTCCATAGCAATGCTTGTATTCATTGATTACTGGAACATGGTGGAACAGCCTCTTGTACTTATGAAGGAAAGCACCTATCATCCGCTTTCGGTATTCCTGTCACAGATAAATACAGGAGATATAGGACTTGCCTTTGCTGTAGGAACAGTGTACATGATACCTACCATACTGATGTTCCTTTACGGAGAGGATTACCTGGTTGAGGGTATAACCTATTCGGGAGGAATAAAGGGCTGAGTTGAGAAAAAGTTGAAAAGTACACGATAATATATTTAAGAACAGTTGTCAAAGCTATTCTCTCAGAAGGAGTAATAATATGAATGAGACAAAAGAAGTTAAGGATATAAAGCTTTTGGGCGATGAAAAAGAAAAAATGTCGCCCGAAAAAAGAAGAGATATCATAAAGACAGTCATTATCATTTTTCTTGCGGTAATGCTTGTTCTTACTTTCTTCTCAAATACGATAATGAACAAGTCTCTGGCTGAGATATCAACAGAGAATGTTACCTCGGGAAAGCTTACCGAGCGTATAGAAAAAAACGGCACGGTAGAGGCTAATCAGTCTTACAACGTAACCGTTGAGGGAAACAGAGTCGTTGAGAAGATACATATCAAAAAGGGACAGGAAGTGCAGAAAGGAGATGTGCTCTTTACTATAAATACTGTTTCTAATGATAAGCTTGAAACCGCAGAAGCTGATCTCGACAAGGCAAAGCTTGAATATGAAACAGCTCTTCTTGTAGATCCTGTGGATTATTCGGAAAAAAATCAAGATATCAAGGCTGCCCGTGAGGCACTTAATGCAGCTGTTGCAAAGCGTGATGCGGCAAGAGTAAACGAAGCAAATGCTTCCTATGCAAAATCAGAATACAACTCAAACAAGACTGAGCTCGCTAAGCTCAAAGCCGAGCAGGAAAAGCTTGATTCAGCTGTCAAGGCTATACGCATGAATAACTATGAAGAAGCACCATATGAGTATGTCGGCGAGCTTCCTGCACTTTACAGTGATTTTACATTTGCTGATTCCGAATACAAGGACGCAGCAGAAACATATCAGACACTTCTCGGAAGTGACAGTGCAAACTTTGAGATCGCAAAGGCTGAGCGTGATGCAAAGCAGGCTGCAAGAGAAGAAGCGGAACGCGCTTACAATGACAAGAAGAACTCAGTGCGCAGCGACCTTGAATCACGTCTTAATGATCTGGAAGGTCCTATAGCTGATCTTAACAGCAGGATAGCTGATTATGAGGCAGAATACGGCGATAAGAGCACATCATCATATGAGACGCTTGCAGAAGATGTAGTTACAAAGCAGAATGCACTTGAAAAGCTTATCATTGATCTTGATGCTGAAAAGAAGAAAAACTCAATAACAGACAAGAAGAACGATCTTGATTTTGCGGCAAAGAAAAAGAATATTGAAAAGCTTCAGGAAAAAGTTGACAAGATGAAGAAGGAAAGCAAGGCTACTGAGGTCAAGTCCAAGTATTCGGGCGTTGTTAATTCCATAAACGTTCAGCCTGATGCAACAACTACAGAAGGCGACCCACTTGCAGTTATCGACCTTGTTGAGGACGGCTTTACAGTAAAGATATCCGTTGAAAATCAGTATCTGAAGAAGGTCAAAAAGGGTATTAAAGCTGATATACTCAATAACTACGGTGACGATATAGAAGCTGTTCTTACCGATATAAAGAACGATACAACAAATTCAAAGAACAAGGAGCTCGTATTTGCTGTAACAGGTGATGTTGAAGCAGGCGAAGAGCTGACGCTTTCAATACCGCTGGGCACAGGAACATATGATGCGATAGTTCCGAGAAGTGCAGTAAAATCCGATAACGGTGCAGACGCGTATTTATATAAAGTTCGTACAAAGAATACACCTCTCGGAAATCGCTACTACGTTGAGAAAGTCAATGTAAATGTAGAGGCTAAGGACGCTACTTCATGTGCTGTTTCAGGCGGTGTAAGCAGAGATGATTATGTTATAACCGCAGCCAGCAAGCCTATCAGTGCAGGCGATCAGATACGCATGAAGGATAAATAAGGTGGTGGACCTTATGAGATCAAAGTTCAAACTGAGACATAAGATAATAGCTGCGGTAAATGCCGCTGCTGTAGTGGGTGCGATAATACTCACAGCAGTCGGAAGCTCCGCAGCAAGAGCTCAGAAATATAATTATGCGGCTGAACGCTGGAAAAACGAGAGCAAGAAAGATTTCGGACAGGTAAGCTGTTTCTTTGGCAAGGAGTCAGGCTTTGATCTGAAAAGCGTCGAAAGCATGAAAGCCGAGTTTTATGCCAAGCTTAAAGAGGCTTCGATAGAACCTGAGGAAGGAAAGACGCTTGTCCCGTACGCTTACAGCAATCCGGTAGGAAAAGCTGTAATAAGCGGTGATGACCTCGGAACTACAGAAGCGGATATAACGGCTGTTGGCGGAAAGTTCTTCTTTTTCAGAGATTTCGATCTTCTTACAGGAGCATTCTTTGAAGACGATGACCTTATGAAAACAGGAGTCGTTGTAGATCGTCAGGTGGCATTTTCGTTATACGGTTCTGATGATATCGCAGGCAAGAACCTTTACATAAATAATGTTAAACTGTTCGTTTCGGGAGTTATCGACTTTCCCGAAACAAAAGCGGAGAAAAACTGTGCAGGCAAAACTCCGAAAGCTTATATCTCATATGATGCGGCTAAAATGATATTCGGCGGCGGAAATGATGCTTTTGGACAGAGCAGCAGCACGGAGCTTAACAGGGTCACCTGCTACGAGTGTATATCTCCCGAGCCTGTTGAGAATTTTACATACAATGTCGTAAAGGATAAATGTGCCGAAGTTTATAAGGGCAAGATAAAAATAGTAAACAATGTCACTCGCTTTGAACCGAGTAAAAGGATCAAGGCACTGAAAAAATTAGAGGACAATGTTGTGGTCAGGGAAGACATTATTTACCCTTACTGGGAAAATGCTTCGAGAATAATCGACCTCAAACTGTCATTCATTTACGGAGCACGAAGGCTCCTTCTTATAATACCGATTATAACATTGGCAGTACTTCTTATAAAGGCGGTCATGTTATATAATAGAAAAAAAGCAGGTCTGAAAAAAGCTTTGGCTGACAATATGTCAGTAAAGTGGAGCGAATTTAAAAAGAAGTTCTCCAAAAAAGCGGCTCAGACCACAGAAAAAGAAAGCTGAAGCGTAAAGCAGAGGCAAACAAAAGAAAGTATTTATAAAAAAACTGAAATGAGGGAATATTATGGAAAAGAATTTTTCTAAACGTATCGCAGCATTATCCGCAGCACTTGCAGTAATAGCAGGTTCAGCAGTTTCATGTGGTAAGAAAGAAGACAGTAAAGATGAGAAAAAGACATCTCAGCAGTTAATGGCAACTTCTTACCGCGCTGAACTGCTCGATACAGGAATTGAGTGTGATAATGTCAGCAGTATGGCAAAGCTTGATGACGGACGTGTTTTCGTAAACACAAGAAACTATGAAAGCACTACACCAACATTCTATATTGCAGATGCTGCAATGACTAATTTTGATGAGGTCAAGATCGATCTCGGAATAAAGGACGATGAGGACGTTAGCACTATTGCAGATCTTGCTCCTGACGGAAACGTAATTGTAATGGCTACGTTCACTGATTACGGCGACATGAAAAAGCCTGACTATGATGATCCGAACTTTGATCCCGAAAAATATGACTTTGATGCGCTCAGAAAAAATATGAAGCAGACATACAAGTTATATACTGTTGACCTTGAAGGAAAGGTACTCGCTGAAAATGATATCAAGGGACTTGACGATTACGCCAGAGAGGAAGGCGGACTTAGCATAGGCGATTTCTGCCCATGCAGCGGCGGAAAGGCAATACTTACAATATACGGTGATATGGATCAGTCGTATGTTGCGCTGAATTCTGACGGAAGCTTTGATCAGGAGCTCAAGTTTGACGACTTTAACTGGATCAGCAGATTTATGGCTGTAGACAAAGATACGATCGCAGTTATGGGCGGTACAAACAAGGGAAGCAATGTACAGTTCCTCAATGCAGATAGCTTTGAGAAAGTAGACTCGGGAATGGATTTTAATGATCTTGGCTATTCAGACATAAGCGGATTGTTCGTCGGAAATGATACGTATAAGTATTTTATGTCGACAGATCAGGGTATCTCAGGTATTGATAAAGACGGCAAGGCAACAGAGCTCATCAACTGGGTGGATTCTGATATGGGTTCAGGATATGTAAGCTCATTTATCCCTGTAGGAAACGATGAGTATGTCATTTATTACAGCGAATATATGTCAGATTCAGGAAACGGTTTTTACAAACTTACAAAGCGTGATGCTTCAGAGCTTGAAAATGTCAAGGTCATTACAATTGCCACACTTTATGACGACTGGCAGGTAAATTCTAAGGTAACTGCTTTCAACAAGTCACATGACGGTGTAAGATTTAAGGTTCAAGACTACAGCAAGTATGATGACTATGATATGGAAAGCGGTCAGATAAATAATATGGGCATTTCACAGCTCAAAAAGGATATCGGTTCAGGAAATGCACCTGACATTATTGTTTCATATGATACAGGACTTTTCGACAGCCTTTACAATAAGGGACTCTTTGTAGACCTTTATGAGTATATGGATAAGGATCCCGATCTTAGCAAGGACAAGATCATGCCTAATGTTCTTCAGGCTTGCGAGAAAAACGGAAAGCTCTATTATCTCTCACCTTCTTTCTCTGTAATGACATTAGCTGCAAAGAAGTCAAATTGTGATAAGGAAAACTGGACTATCGACGAAATGATAGAAGAGTATGATAAGCTCCCCGAGGGCATGAAGCTTACTGAATCTGATTCTAAGGAATCTATGCTCGAAATGACAACAGCTATGCTTTCAGATGCTATAGATTACGAAAAGGGTACCTGCAACTTTGATACTCCTGATTTCAAAAAGCTCCTTTCATTCATAGATAAGTTCCCGTCGGAAAAGGATCTTGAAGACGAAGACGGAGACGAAGCAAATTATTACGGCAGTGAAGATATCAAGAATAATAAGGCACTCGTTGGAAATATGTATTTATATGATTTTGAAAGTTATACACAAGAGCTCAAGGGTAATTATGAAGGTGATATCTCATTTGTCGGATTTCCTTCCTCAGACGGAAGAGGCGGTGTATTATCCTTCAATGAGAGCATAGGTATTTCTGTAAAATCCGAGAATAAGGATGAGTGCTGGGAATTCCTCAAGTCATTCTTTGAAGAACCTGATGAAGATGATGAGTCGTACGGTATGGGCGGATTCTCATCACTCAAGTCTGCATTTGATAAAGCAGCTGAAAAGAGCATGAAGAAGCCTACTTACAAGGACGAGAACGGCAAGGTGGTCGAACATGATCTTACTATCTATTCAAATGGCAAGGAAATCAAGATAGATCCTCTTAATGAGAAGGAAAAGGATTTCATTGTTGATTATATCCTTAGCACAACAAAGATAAACGGTTCTGTGGATCCTGATGTTTCCATGATCCTTTATGAAGAAATAATGGCTTATATCAATGGCGAAAAGAAGGCTGATGAGATAATCGATCTCCTTCAGAACCGTATATCACTTCTCGTAAGTGAGCAGAGCTGATAAAACTTTTATCGGCGCATAAAAATGATATTCAGATATTTTCGTATATAAATACAACCTCCTTAATTTTTGGCTCTGCCGTTTACTGCGGCAGAGCCTTTTCCTTTGTGTTGACAATAAAATACAAAAATGCTATACTTGTTTTTACAAAATAAAAATGGTAAGGAGCAGTATGAGCAGGCGTTTTAGAGTGATTACAGCGTTTTTATTTCCGTGCGCTGTTGTATTGATATATTTTTTCAGAGATCAGTTAATACATTCAGCACATTTGCTGCCCGAATGTAAGATACATAAGTATACGGGGCTATGGTGTACGGGCTGCGGCAATACAAGGAGCGTTACTGCGCTTCTGCACGGTCAGCTGTGGCGCGCAGTAAGATGCAACCCTGCCATACCCTTTCTTGCTTTGACGGCGTTGCTGCTGTATGCAGAGACCGTCATAGGCATATGGAACAAAAGGGTAAAGCTCCTTCCGCGGAATAAGTGGATATGGTGGACGGTATTGGCAGTGTTTCTTGTTTTCTGTATTATAAGGAATTTCTTTGATGTGCTCGCACCGCCTCTTTAAAAATGGAGATTTCAGCCAAATAGTCAGGAAAATCTTTTTTGTACGGACGTTGATTTATTAAAATATGTATGATATAATAATAACATACAATATTTTCGGAGTGTTAAAAATGAACAAATATAAAAAACTGGTCTTTAATACGGGTATCTTTGCCATTGGAACCTTTGGCTCGAAAATACTTGTTTTACTGCTCAATCGTCTTTATACAGCCAATTTAAGCTCTCACAATCTCGGAATAAAGGGACTCCTCGTCACAATGGCTCTGTTTTTGCAGCCTATCTTCACTTTTGCTTTGCAGGAGTATCTTATCCGTTTCGGACTTGACAAGGAATATGACAAACGTCAGGTGTTCAATACATCTGCTGTAATGACTACAGCAGGAATGTTGCTTATGGCGATAGCAATGCCGCTGCTTGCCGCAGTTCCTGCGCTGGACTTTGTAAAGGGGTATTCGCTGCTGCTTATAGTATACGTTATAACGTCGTCTTTCCGTATGCTGTGTCAGCAGTTCGTCCGCGCACTTGATAAGGTCAAGCTTTTTTCCATAGACGGTATCTTTGCGGTGCTCACGCTGCTGATTTTTAATGTCATATTTATTTCTATACTGCACTGGGGCGTAAAGGGCTTTATGCTTGCAACTATACTCTCAGACCTTTGCTCGGTAGTATTCCTCTTTTCTGCCGCAAAACTGAAGAAATACACAGGCATACGCTACTTCAATAAGGAGCTTGCAGGAGAGATGCTAAGGTTTGCAGGTCCGTTTATCCCGACTATTGTAATGTGGACCATAACGAGCCTTTCCGACAGACTTTTCATCAATAAGATGCACAGTGAATACCATGAACTGGGAAAATCCGCTGTTGGTATCTACGACTGCGCAAACGTAATACCCAATCTTATCTCAATGGTATCGACTATTTTCTATCAGGCATGGAGTATGTCTGCCATAAACGAGAATTCCTCCGCAGACAGAAACAAGTTCTACGAAAAGGTATATTCTGCATATGAGGCAATGCTTTTCATAGCGTCCGCAGGACTTCTTCTCCTTATAAAGCCTGTAACGTCCATATTTATGGTTTCGAGCACGTATTCGGAGTATTCAACGGTATATCTTTATACGCCTATTCTGATCGTAGCTGTACTGTTTATGAGCCTTAACCAGTTCCTAGGCAGTATCTACTCCGCCACGAAGCACCCGAAAAACTCATGCTATACGGCTCTTGCTGCCTGCATCGTAAATATCCCCATGAATTACTTCCTCATACCCATATGGGGCATAAACGGTGCGGCTATAGCAACTCTGCTCAGCTATCTTATCTGCTTCTGGGCACGTATAATAGATGCAAGATATTATGTACCGTTCCGCTTTAACGGAGTCAAGAACCTTGCAAATACGGCACTGCTTCTTCTCATGTGTGCTGTAATGATGACAGAGGTCAAGTACTATATATTCGGTGCGCTTGTCTTTGCCGCAGCAGTGGCAGCTATGAATTACAAGTCGCTGCTTATCACAGTAAACAAGCTTCTCAAGAGAAGCTGAAAAATCAAGGAACGCTGTCTCAGGCGTTCCTTGTTTATATAAGACTGTATTAAAATGAAGGAGGGCTAAATATGCCGACACCACACAATAATGCAAAGAAAGGCGATATCGCTAAAACTGTTCTCATGCCCGGAGATCCCCTGAGAGCAAAATTCATCGCCGAGAATTACCTTGAGAACCCCGTCTGCTATAACGAGGTAAGAGGTATGCTTGGATATACGGGTACTTACAAGGGCGTTCCCGTATCCGTACAGGGAAGCGGCATGGGTATGCCGTCTATAGGTATCTATTCATGGGAACTTTTCAACGAGTACGGCGTTGAGAATATTATCAGAGTAGGTACAGCAGGAGCTGTTGCAGACAGCGTACAGCTTCGTGATGTAGTCATAGGAATGAGTGCCAGCACCAATTCCGCTTATGCTTCACAGTACAGACTCCCGGGAACTTATGCACCAACAGCTTCATGGAGTTTGCTTTCAGCGGCTGTAAAGGCTGCTGAGGCTAAGGGAAGCAGCTTCCATGTGGGAAATATACTTTCAAGCGATACTTTCTACGATGACGCAGACAGCCTTGCCGACTGGCAGAAAATGAATGTGCTTGCCATAGAAATGGAGGCAGCTGCACTTTATATGAATGCTGCAAGAGCAGGGAAGAACGCACTGTGCATACTTACGGTGTCCGACTGTCCTCTGAAGGGATTATCCACTACTGCGGAGGAGAGACAGACCACTTTCCGTGACATGATGGAGATTGCTCTTGAAACAGCTTATTCTCTTAAATAAAAATTTAGGTAAATTTAAGATAACTTTAAGATTATTTTAAGGTTGGATTGGTATATTATTAGTGGATTAAGTAATCCCCCAATTCCCCTTCTATATTTATTCATTTCATTTTTCTTGGCTATGCTTCGTGCATAGCTTTTTACTTTATACGGAAAAAATACGTAAAAAAACGCAGCGGTTTCGGTGCTAACGAAACAGCTGCGTCTTTTCATGGGGAAAGGGAAGAGGCTCAATCCTCGGTGGTTTTTCTTGATTTTTTAAATCTGGACTTCTGACCGAAGTTCAGAGATATCGTGAGTATCTTGTCTGATTTGAAAAGCTTTAATGCAAAGAACATCACGATAAGGAATATTACGAACTGATAGCCTAAACCAAGCCAGAACTCTGTTATGTTTCCGAACATAAGGTTTGGTATCGAGGTAAATGTGTGAGTAAAAGGTATCGCATACACGATAAGCTTTGCAGCTAATGGAAGTGCGTTCACATCTGTGAATACGGATATGAGCCACGGTATCATTACCATCATCATTATCGGCAGGAGCATTGTCTGTGCCGACTTTGAGTCGTTGACAAGTGCGCCGAGGATAATTGATATCGCAAGGCATATCATGATTGTAAGGAAGAGCTGAACTCCTACCATTGCATAATCCATAGCGGAAAGGTTGAGTCCCAGCTGTCTGAAAGCTTCATCTGCGGATAAGGTCTTGGTAACTGCCTCTGTTATTCCCAGATCGCTTGTTACAGCACTTGTCATTCCTTTGGTATATGTTGAGAAGCCAAACATCATTACGCCTGCGTTTATGAGAGCAACTATTGCTGCTGCAAGCATTTTGGCTGTTATAACAGATCCTCGTGTCACAGGGGTGGAAAGGAGAGTTTCGAGGGTCTTGTCTATCTTTTCATTTGATATCGAAGCTATGAGCGACTGCGAAGTAAGCATCAGGAGCACGAGAACGATGATAGGAAGTATCATATTCTGTGTGGATATCTTACCGAGTATGGTACTGCTTGATATCTTTGCCGATCTGTCGGCTACAACTGTATGGTCTTCAACACTGAGCGGTGCTTCGATGATACTGAGGTTTTCTTCCGAAACGCCCTGCTGATCTGCAAGCTCATAGGAGATATACGAATTTATAAGAGAAGTCGTACCATCTGTGCCGCCTGTAAAGCTGCTTAATGTTGAAGCAGACTTTATTTTATTTACAGATATTACCGAGGGCTTTTTGCCGCTTTTAAGTTCATCGGTAAAGCCTTTCGGGATAACCACATAGCTTTTTATATCGCTGCCTTTCAATGCAGCTGCATAATCATCATTTGTGACTGATAAGATAGTGACATTTGAACCTTTCTCCTTGAAAGACTCTATCATGCCATTTGTGTAGTCCGTATCATCAAGGTCACAGATATTGATCTTTGGATTGACCGCGTCCTCAGCCATCTCTTGTGTTACCGACTGCATGACGTTACCCATTATCATGAATATTGCCAGCGAGAATATCAAAGAGAATATCATCTGAGCGTTTATGAGCTCGGAAAGCTCTTTTTTCAGGAGGTTAATGAACTTCATTCTCATTCACCACCCTTTCAAATACTTCCTCGAGGTTAGGAGCGTTATAGCGTTCCTTGAGTTCGTCTGTACGACCTGTTACCATGAGATGTCCCTTTGAGACTATACCCACACGGTCGGAAACGAATTCGATCTCGAGCATATTGTGTGATGAGAGAAGGAAGGACATTCCTTCTTCCTCGGCGAGCTTCTTTATCATCTTGCGTATCTCGATAGCGTTGAGTACGTCAAGACCGCTTGTAGGCTCGTCAAGTATTGCAAGCCTTGGCTTTGTCATTACAGCCCTTGCAAGGAGAAGCTTGCGTATCATTCCTCGGCTGTAGCTTCCGATCTTATCGTTGAGCCTGTCGCCGAGTCCGCAGATATTCTTCGCACGTTCAACACAGGAATTTATCCCGTCGATGTCGCTGGTGAAAAGACCTGCCATAAATCTCAGGTACTTTATACCTGTCATCTGTTTATATGCACCTGCTTCGTCGGGGAGGTAAGTGATACATTCCCTGACCTTTTCAGGAGCTTTTATAATGCTGTGCCCTGCTACGACAGCATCGCCGTCGGTAGGCTTCAGCAGTGTTGAAATCATTCTTATAGTAGTAGTCTTGCCTGCGCCGTTGGGTCCGATGAGAGCGAATATCTCACCTTCGCCTATTTCAAAGGATATCTTGTCAACAGCCAGGACTTTGGTGTACTGCTTTGACAGTCCCTTTACTTCAAGAACATTTGCCAAGAATATCTCTCCTTATTAAATGGAGTCAAGTAGTGAAACTGTTACTTCTTCTACACTTGTATCATACCATAAATAGCCTCAAATGTCAATACAAAAAGTAGAATGTCGATAAGATTTTACAGTTTTTTAATAATAGTAAGATTTAGGCATTAAATTAAAAGAATGAGGCAAAGTTTATTGTAACAGCTTACAGTTTCTCTACGCGCTGTTTGTACAATATCATTATAGATTTTGATAATTTAGCTAAAATACTCATGGTAAAAAATATTATTATTTATACGGGCGGAAGGGATTTCTTGACATTATACGATAAATTTGTTATACTGATTTTGATAGATATATGCAATTTTGTCAGACTTGGTAAGTGTTGTCCGTGCGCATAATTCCCGACGCGGGGAGCTTGCGCTTTTTTATTTGTCAGTTTTTGAGTGGAAGGCGGTGAATAGCGGATGAAGAGAGCTTTCAGAGCTGCGGCTGCGGCTTTTCTGACCTGTATTTTTGCTTCGGGGAGCTCTGTGGGAGTGCTGAAAGCGGCTGCGGAGGCAAATGAGCCGTCAGCGGCTACGGCTGCGGCAATGGCTGAGGACTATTATCACATAGATGATAAAGACATGAATATGACCACATTCAGCGAATACTACGATCTTCACTCCGCTGATGCCCGTCCCGATGATGAGATATTTATAAAAGGAAGCAGCTTTGTTTCCGCTGAGAACGGAGATATTTCCGCAGGCAGCTTTACCGACAGCAGCGGTGATACCCGTAAAGATACATTATTATGGAACAGCCTGTCGGGGGAGGTGACCTATGATTTCGAGGTGGCTGAAAGCGGAGTTTACTGCCTTGAAGCAAGCTACTGCCCCATGATATCCAACAGCTCCTCGATAGAGCTGAAAGTGGAGATAGACGGCGAGATACCATATGATACGGCTTCAAGCCTTTATCTCAGTCAGGTCTGGGTAAACGAAAAGGATATTTACACCGACAGCCGCGGAAATCAGGTAAGACCGACTCAGGTGCAGACTGAGATGTGGCAGAAGTGCTTTTTCGGCGACAGGAACGGACTTTTCAGCGAGCCGCTGTTCTTCGCACTTGAAAAAGGTGAGCACACCCTTAAACTGAGTTCGGAACGCGCAAAGCTTGCTATCGAGAGCCTATGTTTCAGAAATCCCGAAAAGCTGCCGTCCTACAGCGAGTATAAAGCTTCTGCGGAAGCAAGCGTAACTCCCGAGAGTACTCCGTCCGCAAGCTTTAAGATAGAGGGAGAAAAGGCTGTATACAAGTCAGATCCTACTCTCTACCCCACATATGACAATACAAGCTACCTTGCATCGCCCTCAGATCCATGCAAGGTGGTTTATAATACCATAGGCAGCGGCAGCTGGCGAAAGGCGTTACAGTCGGCAACGTGGGATATACCTGCCGACAAGGTAGGCAGCGGCGGCTGGTATAAGATAGGCATAAAGGCGCGACAGGATCAGATACGCGGCTTCTGCTCGGCAAGACGAATTTACATCGACGGCGAAGTACCGTGCAGCGAGCTTGACAGCGTAAAGTTTCGCTATGATACAGACTGGTCGGTGGTAAGTCCCAAAAGCGGCGGAGAATATATCTTTGTATGGCTTGAGGGCGGCAAAGACCACACTATCACCCTTGAAGCTGTGCCAAGCGATATCAGCGAGTATCTCCGCAGGCTTGAAGCCGATGTGAACGAGCTCAATACCTATTACAGAAAGGTACTGATGATAACAGGTCCTTCTCCCGATAAGTATACGGATTATTACGTACACGAGAAGATACCCGAATTAGTGGATAAATTCAGCAGCATTTCCGCGGAGCTCAAAGATGTGCAGAAAGGCATAGAAAAGCTTTCGGAGTCAAGCGGTTCTGAGGCGGCTGCACTGGAAAATATGGCGGTAATACTGGATAAATGCGTTGACAAGCCGCTGAAGATACCGTCTTATCTTTCACAGATAAAGGACAGCATAACGTCACTTTCTGCGTGGATGAGGGATAACCGCGATCAGCCTCTTGAAGTGGACTATATCGAATTCGCAACCGCTGACCGCAGTTTTACAAGCTGTGAAGAAAAGCTTGGCAAGTCGCTGAAATTCGGCTTTGATGCCTTTATCGGCTCATTCTTTGAGGACTACACCACCCTTTCCGATGTTACGGGAGAGGACGCAATAGAGGTGTGGGTATCGCTTGGACGAGATCAGGCTCAGGTAGTCAAGGAAATGACGGAAAATCAGTTTACTCAGGAAACAGGCATACCTGTCTCGGTAAATCTTGTGACAGGCGGCGTGGTCGAGGCTTCGCTTGCGGGAAAAGGTCCTGATGTGGCACTATTCCTCGGTGGAGAGTTCCCCGTGAATCTTGCCGCGCGTGATATGCTGGTGGATATATCGCAGTTTGACGACTATGAGGACGTAAAGCAGCGTTTCCAGAAAAACGCCATGACGCAGTACAGCTACAACGGCGGCTGTTACGGACTGCCTATAAGTCAGAGCTTCCCCATGATGTTCTACAGGAAAGATGTGCTCACGGAGCTTGGATATACCTCGCCTCCCGAGACATGGGAAAAGCTCATAGATATGCTGCCTGCACTGCAAAGGAATTATATGTCGGTGGGACTTGTTCTGCCGCCGAATAATATTTCCCCTGCAACGGAAACGGGACATACCTTTGCAATGCTCATGCTGCAAAAGGGCATTAACTATTATAATGAGGAGCAAACGGCTTCAACGTTCAATTCCACAGAGGCAGTCCAGTCCTTTGAGGAGTGGACGGATTTCTATACGAAATACAGCTTTGAGCAGACCTATGATGCTTTCAGCAGGTTCAGAACAGGCGAGTATCCCATAGTTATTGCCAATTACACCTTTTTCAATCAGCTTACGGCAGCATCGCCAGAAATAAGCGGTCTGTGGGATTTCTGTCCCGTACCTGCAACTGTAAGGGCAGACGGAACGGTCTCTCATGCGGCTAATTCCAACGGTGCAGGAGCTGTTATATTTAAAAAGGTGAAGAACAAGGAAAATGCGTGGAAGTTCATCAAGTGGTTCACCGATACGGATACGCAGGTGCAGTACGCATCGCAGATAGAGGGACTTCTCGGTACTATGGGACGTTTCGATACTGCAAACGTTGAAGCACTGGGACAGCTCTCATGGTCTGAGGACGAGCTTGCAAGGCTTCGCGCACAGCAGCAGGAGCTTGAGGAAATACCGATAATACCTGCGTCCTATGCTGTTACGCGAAATATAATGAACGCTTTCAGAGAGACTATCAACGAAAAGGCAAATCCCCGTGATACACTTATATGGTACAACAGGGACATCAACGAGGAAATAACACGAAAGCGTAAAAACCTCGGACTTGAGTAAGTTTAGAGTTGAGAATTGAGAGTTGAGAGTTGAGCGCGGAGTCCACGCTGGCTCCCCCCGTTGTCACTTGTAATCTCGTTCACTATTTTCAAAACTGATAATCGTACATCGCTTACGGTACTTTTAATTATTTAATTGAGTTGAAAGTTGAGAGTTATGGTGTCGCCTGTCGGCGATATAATTCAGATACGTCCGCGCAAGCGGACACAACAACTTTCAACTCTAAACTCTCAACTCTAAACTAAAGATTAAACAGAAAGGAGTGTGAAAAAATGGCTGTTTCAGCAGAAAATATCGGAAAACGTACCAAAAAGGAAAAGCGCAGTATGCTCTGGCGCGATGTTAAGAAAAACAAAGCCTGCTATGGCATGATAGCGCCGTTTATGATATTCTTTATCATATTTACAATAATCCCCGTAGTTATGTCGCTGCCTATGGGCTTTACCGATTTCAATATGGTGCAGCCTCCGAAATTTGTAGGACTTTCAAATTTCACCACACTTTTCCTTTCGGACAAGATATTCATGAAGTCCATAAGAGTTACGCTGGTTTTCGCGCTGTTTACAGGTCCGATAAGCTATGTGCTGTGCTTTTTGCTGGCATGGCTCATAAACGAGATGCACCCGAAGCTGAAAACAGTTTTCACGCTCATATTCTATGCTCCGTCTATGGCTAATGTCTATACGGTGTGGCAGCTCATATTCAGCGGCGATATGAACGGCTATGTGAACTCTTTCCTCATCAATCTCGGCATTATCAATTCGCCTGTGCAGTGGCTCACGGACGGAAGATACGTCCTCGGAGTAACTATAGTCGTACAGCTGTGGATATCTCTCGGAGCAGGCTTCCTTGCGCTCCGTGCAGGCTTTCAGAATATCGACCGCTCCATGTATGAGGCAGGTGCTATCGAGGGCATACGCACACGCTGGCAGGAGCTAATATACATAGTCATACCATCAATGGGACCTCAGCTCATGTTTGCGGCTGTGATGCAGATAGTAAGCTCATTTACCGCAGGCACAGTTGCACAGAACCTCGTAGGCTTCCCGAGTACGGACTACAAGGCTCATACGATAATGACACACGCATTTGATTACGGCTGGCAGCGTTTTGAAATGGGCTATGCCTCGGCGATTTGTATGGTGCTCTTTGTTGCCATGTTCGCCTGCAACAAGCTCATAAACAAGGTGCTGGGCAAGTATATGGACTGAGGAGGCGAAGCTGTGGCACAGGTAAATACCGCGAAGCTTCACGCTTCCAACAGACAGGCAGGCAGAAAGATAGGCGGAAGTGTGGTTATATTCCTGCTTTTGGCTATACTCGGACTTTTTATGGCTCTGCCTATATATCTTACTATCGTTATGTCAATAAAGCCCATAGAGGAGCTTTTCGTGTTCCCACCGAAGCTATATGCGGCGCGACCTACCCTTGATAATTTCAGGGATATGTTCAGGGTGCTGCATCAGAACCGCGTACCTTTTTCACGTTACGTGTTCAACAGCGTTTTTGTAACGGCAACAGTAACGGTACTGCAATGCTTTTTCTCGTCTATGGCTGCATTTGTACTGGCAAAGTGCAAGTTCCCGGGCGGAAAGATAATAAACGGCATAATCGTAGTTGCACTTCTCTACCAGAGCAACGTTATCTACATCATGCAGTATATCGTAATGGCGAAAATGCACATGATAGATACCTACATGGCACTTATTTTCCCTGCTATAGCTTCGCCTATGGGACTGTTCCTTATGCGCCAGTCTATAAGTCAGGTGCCCGATTCCATGATAGAAGCGGCAAAGGTGGACGGAGCAGGACTTTTCCGCATATGCTGGCAGGTGGTAATGCCAAATCAGAAGCCTGCACTTATGACTCTTATCATATTCGCATTTCAGGGCGCATGGAATATCCAGACAGGCTCGGTTGTGTTCAGGGAAGAATACAAGACCCTGCCTACTGTTGTAAGTCAGGCTGCGGCTTCGGGACTTGCAAGGGCAGGAGTTGCTATGGCAGCAGCCGTGTTCCTGCTGATACCGCCTATCGTCATATTTATGCTTGCACAGAGACAAGTCATCGAAACTATGGCTCATTCGGGAATAAAAGAGTGATTAGTTTTTAGTGAATAGTGATTAGTAGGGGTGAATTCCGTTCGCCTGCAAATTACAAACAGCAGTATGTAGGGGCGCACAGTGTGCGCCTGTATGAAATACAATTAAAAAATGTATGGACGACCATTGGTCGTCCGAATTATCAAAATACCGCGGCGGACGCCCAATGGGCGTCCCTACAGAAGGAAGTGAAGCAAATGAAGTCAAAACTGAAAAGATGTATAACAGCAATGGCTGCATTTGCTGCACTTGCTTCATCTGGAGCTGTCTCAGCAGCCGCAGGCGAGCCCTATGACTCCTATAACTACGACCGCTGGGGCGAGGCTGTACCCTCGCAGGCAGGCTTTACCGCAGAGCGTTCCGTATCGGGCTATGACCTCGGTGTGGGGGCTTTTGACAGCCCAAGCGATATATTCTGCGACCATGAGCACATCTTCTATATCGCTGATACGGGAAATAACCGCATAGTGGCTGTTGATACGGATTTTAACAACACTGTAAAGGTGTATGACAGTTTTACTATGCCCGACGGCACGGAAACTACCCTCAATAAGCCTATGGGAGTGTATGTTTCCGCTGAAAATGACCTCATATACATTGCAGACAGCGACAACGCCCGTGTACTCATCTCCGATAAGGACGGAAATGTGCAGGGAACGATAACGAAGCCGACTTCCGAGGTGTACGACCAGAAAAGGACATTTCTGCCCCAGAGAGTCATTGCGGACAAGGCAGGTAATGTATACGTAGTTCTCGGCAATATAACCACAGGTGCGGCAATGTTTGCTCCTGACGGCAGCTTTATGGGCTTTTACGGAGCTAACCGCGTTGAACCCACTGCAAAGATAGTCAGCAACTACATAAGAAGCATATTCATGTCTGATGAAAAAAAGGCTCGCAGGACAAGGACTGTTCCCACAGGTATTACAAGCTTTGATATTGACGGAGACTTTATTTTCACCTGTACTTCGTCATCTACACAGACTACGGATACGGTCAAGAAGCTCAATGCCGCAGGAAAGAACATTTTTGCAGATCTTGAGCTTTCATTCGGCGATTATAAGCCTGTTTACGATACTTCGCAGAATAAGGTGCTTTCGCCTGCCATAGTGGATATAGATGTGGCTGAGGACGGCTGTATAAACTGCCTTGATCTCACCACGGGCAGAGTTTTTCAGTACGATGAGGACTGCAACCTGCTGTTCATTACAGGTGCTATAGCAAAGCAGACAGGCGGCTTTGACCATGTGGCAGCACTGGAATCACTTGACAACGATCTGTATGTACTTGACTCCTCAAAGGATACAGTTACTATATTCAGAGAGACTTCATTCGGCAAGGCGGTCCACAAGGCTGCTGCACTATATAATGCAGGATATTATGAGGAAGCTCTTGAACCGTGGCAGGACGTTCTCAAACGTGACGGCAATTATCACAGAGCTTATGTCGGCATAGCTTCTGCACTTCTCCGCAAGGGCGACTACAAGGGCGCGATGAAGTACGCGAAGCTCTCCGACGCAGGAGATATATACAATAAGGCTTTCGAGGGCTACCGCAGGGAGTTTTTGAGAGAGCATTTCACAGCTATAGCCGCAGGGCTTGTTATACTTATAGCAGGAGCTGTAACTTACGGCAAGTTCAGGAAAAAGCGCAGGGGCAGGACTGCTGACAACATAACGGAAAAGGAGGAGAAGCAGGCATGATGGACCTTACTCAGAAGCAGTGGGTAAAGTATGCGGTAACTCACCCCTTTGAGGGCTTTGAGGATATGCGCTGGAAAAAATCGGGCTCACTGAAAATAGCCATGCTCATCATAGTCCTGCTCTTTTTCGGACAGATAGCCTACGGCAGACTTTATGGCGCACAGTTTTTCATAAGCAATGACAAGACTTTCAATATTATCCCGTACATCGTGCGGAGCTTCGTGCTTTTCGGCGCATGGGTGATAGGGAATTGGGCGGTGTGTACTCTCCTTGACGGCGAGGGTACTCTGAAAAACATCTGTATCTACAGTGCCTACGCGCTTATACCCTATGTGGTGCAGCTTTATATAAATGTGGGACTTTCGCACATACTCATACGTGATGAATATATCTTCATGCAGGTAATAGAGATAATAGGGACGGGCTGGACGGTGCTGCTGCTGTTTTCGGCTGTGAAGTCGGTACATCAGTATTCTTTCGGCAAGACAGTATTTGCGGTAGTTCTTACCATTGCCGCAATGCTCATAATGCTGTTCCTGCTTGTGCTCTTTATGTCGCTGATACAGCAGGTATACATATTCATATCCACTATCTACACCGAGCTGTCCTACAGGGCAAGAGTCTGAGGAGGCGGTGCAATGGTGAAAATAAAAAAGCTTTTGCTGTGCCTTCTTGCTGTGTCATCTGTGACTATCTCGGGCAGGACTTTAGCTGCGGAAGATGATATCGAGTTATCTGCCGAGACTTCCGAAGCTGAGGTTGAAGAAGCCGAAAAGGCTAAACGCTCGGAAACAGTTGAGAAAGCGGAGCTGTCCGCAGATGACGCTGAGAAGTATCTGGAAAAGATAGGTACTTCCGACGGCTATGACATATACCGCAAGTATAAGGACTTCGATGATAAGCTGTGGGAGTCAGTCGGCGGAAAGCCCAAAAGCAAAAAGGACTACACAGACGAGCAGCAGCTCGTTGCCGATAAGATAGATGAGCTGAAAAAGCTTGGGGAGCTTGTTGCTGTTGACACAAAAACGGGCAAGGCGGCAGCTTCATTCAAAAGCGGCAGCAAGTGCGATGAGGGAAAGCTGTGGTTAAGCGATGCAGGCAGATTTTTCGTTATCACCGATGAAGATGCATCAAAGGTCGTAAGAGTGAGACAGATGATCTCTTCCCTTGACAGCAAATACGCATTTCTTTCTGCTGACGGAAAAACGCTGGAGCTTCTGCAAAAGGACCTGAAAAAGCCCGATATCACTCTTTCATACAGCGGAAAAGAGGACGGCAAAAAGGTCTATAAGGCTGAAAGCGGCGAATTTGCGTGGCTCAATGCTGACGGCAGCCATTTTCTCGGAGTTTTCAGATACGGTGCGGAAAATGATAAATTCCGCATTATAGTTGACGACAGAAGTGCCATATTCGGCATTGAAAACAAGGAAACAGGCTATATATGGTGGTCATCGCCTCTTGAAGCAGCGCAGGACAAGACTGCTACATCGCTGCTTGCAGACGAACTTAGGTCATCGAATATGCTGAGATACGGTGTACCACTGAGCCGCTCTGGAAATAATATGCTCAGGTCGGGCAGCGAGGGCGACTGCAAGTTTGAGGTAAGCGATATCAAAGACGGCATACGTGTGGTCTATAATTACGAAAAGGCAGGCTTTAAGTACCCTGTGGAGTATACACTTGAGGACGACCATTTGAAGGCAAGCGTCAAGGTATCCGAGATAGAGGAGAGCAAAAACGCCAATATCGCTACGGAAATGACGGTGCTCGGCTGTTTCGGAGCAGCTTCCGATAAGGAGGAGGGATATTTCGTTATCCCTGACGGAAGCGGTGCGCTGGTAAGGTTCAACAACAACCGCTCATTCCAGACGAATACCTATCAGCAGAGAGTCTACGGAAACGATGTTACGGCTGTACCTCAGACTAAGGGAGCTGTTACCGAGCAGATATACCTGCCCGTTTACGGCATAGTCAAGGAGGATAACGCCCTGCTTGCAGTCGCAGCTAAAGGGGACTCCAACGCTTATATCACCGCGAATGTGTCAAAGCAGTCCAACAGCAGCTATAATATATGCAGATTTACATTCATTCTCCGCGCAATGGACAGCTTCTATATGTCGGGCAGCAGCAACGAGCGATATACCGTATTTGAAAAGGGCGATATAAAGTCCGACGATATAGAGATGCTGTACTATCCTATCTCTAAAAAGGGCGCGGACTATACAGATATAGCTGCCCGTTACAGACAGTACCTCATGGAGGAGCAGGGAGTCGCAAAGAAGTGTACTGCTGACAGCTCCGCCCTGTATCTGGGACTTTACGGCGGCACTATGAAAAAGAAGAATATCCTCGGCATACCTGTGAATATGAAAACTTCCGTAACAGACTATTCTCAGGCAGCTGATATCATAAGTGAGCTCAGCGGCAAGGGCGTTGAGGATATGGTCATATCCTACAGCAACTGGACCAATGACGGCATGAAGAACAAGGTGGACACCGATGCAGACCCGTCGGGAAAGCTGGGCGGCAAAAGCGATTTCAAGAAGCTCACCGACCTTATAGACAAAAACGGATATGCTTTTTATCCCGTTTCGGATAACAGGGATTTCCTTTCGGGCAACGGTTATTACTCATTTACCGATACGGCTGTGAGAGTTTCGGGCGCTTATTCACAGATAGTCAGCTATGACAGGGCTTACGGTATACCTGACGGCTTCCGAAAGAATATGTCACTGCTTTCACCCGGCTATTACAGCAAGGTTTTCGGCGATATGGCAGACAGCTACTCAAAATCGGGACTTGACGGCGTATCACTGGCAAGCCTTACGACTTCGCTTTACGGAGACTACGGCAAGAAGAACATCTCCCGTGCAAAAGCAGAGAAAATACTTGCAGACAGCTACGGGAAGATAGATGATAAACTCAGCAGCGGTATACTTGCAGAGGGCGCAAATGCCTATGCGCTGCCATATTTGAGCTGTATAACCGATGTTCCCGACAGTTCGAGCAGATTTGATATGTTCGATGAGGATATACCGTTCTATCAGCTTGTGCTCCACGGGATCATACCTTATTCCACAAAAGCCGTGAACGGTGATCCTGATCCCGAAAAGCTCATGCTCATGGCAGCGGCTACGGGAAGCAGTCTCAGCTTTGATATGATATACGAGGAGACAAGCAGTCTTAAAGATACTGAGTACGACTGGCTTTATTATGCCGATCACAGGTACTGGACGGATACTGCTGCAAAGTATCATACTCTTATCGAGCCTGTGCTGAGAAAGGTGTCGGACAGCTTCATCGAGGACTACAGCGTTGACGGAGATATAATAACAAGTGAATACGAAAACGGCACAGTCATAAAGGTGGACATGAAAAATCGCACTATCGACTGCGGAGCCGTGCATATAGAGCTTTCGGAGGAAGGGGGAGACGGTAACTGATGAGCGTAAAAACAGAGGCATCTGCGGAGAAAAAACGCCGCAGAATGTCATATGAGCGTAAAAAGTCGCTGTACGGCTATGGATTTATCGGTCTGTGGCTGGTGGGAACCGTTATATTCTTCCTTATCCCTCTGGGTAAGTCTCTGTGGTACTCGTTCTGTGATGTTTCGGTAGACCCCGGTTCGCTGAAAACAAAATTCACAGGTCTCGGGAACTACTTCTCCGTGCTCTCGGAGGATCCCTATTATACCGAATATCTCGGCGATACACTTCTTGAGGCGTTATGGAAAACGCCGCTGATACTTATTTTCTCGCTGTTCATCGCTGTGATACTCAATCAGAAATTCAGGGGCAGGACTCTTGCAAGAGCGGTCTTTTTCCTGCCTGTAATAATAGCTACTGGACCTGTTTACAAAATAATCAGCGGCGATATGAGCTCTACGGGCAATTCGGGCGCACAGCAGTTCTCGACCATGTTCTCCACCGATCTTGTGGGAGAGCTTATGCAGTTTCTCGGCATATACGGTATCAGCGACAGAATGAGCGGTATCATATCGGCTGTAGCCGATAACATCTTCGGTATCGTCTGGAGCGCGGGAATACAGATACTGCTGTTCCTTGCGGCTTTGCAGAATATACCTTCATCTGCAAGAGAAGCAGCACAGCTTGAAGGAGCTACTGCATGGGAGTATTTCTGGAAGATAACCTTTCCTTATGTGAGCCCGTTCATACTCGCAAATCTTATCTTTACCATAATAGATTCGTTCACTAACCCTATGAACAGCGTCATGAACCGTATCGTATCAATGAAAAATCAGTGGGAATTCGGTGCGGCTTCGGCAATGGCGTGGATATATTTTGTCATAGTTCTTGCGGTGATATCTGTTATCGCAGCTGTAGTCGGACGGTTTATCTATTATGAGAACGACTGAGGAGGGGGATAAATGGACGATGTTACTGCTCCAAAGACAGCAGGCTCGGGAAAAGGACTGAGCCGAAAGGAAATGCGCAAAAAGCACATTGAGAATATGTCGGCGGAGGAAAGAGCCTATCTCCGCCGAAAGTCTGTAAAGGATAAGGTCTGGCCCTTCTTTAGGTTCGTTATCCTTGTGGGACTCAGCTTCGTTATACTGTATCCCCTTATTTATATGGTAAGCTGCGCTTTCAGAGAAAGGGGAGACATGAGCGATCCTACGGTAATGTGGATACCTCGGCATTATACCCTCGATATCATCAGAGAGACCATAGATGCAATGGACTTCTGGGAAACGCTGAAAAACACGGTGCTGCTGAATGTAGGCTGTTCGCTGGTGCAGGTGATCTCCTGCGCAATTACGGGATACGGCTTTGCAAGATTTAAGTTCAAGGGCAAAAAGCTGCTTTTCGGCATAGTTATCCTTATGATACTTGTGCCGACGCAGGTAATAGCTCTGCCGCTGTATACTCAGTTCAGATACTTCGGCATTAAGGGATTGTTTTCGGTAAATCTCATTGACAGCAGACTTACCATGTATCTGCCTGCTATGACTGCAAACGGCATACGTGCAGGACTTATGATACTTATTTTCAGACAGTTCTTCAAGGGGCTTCCCCGTGAGCTTGAGGACGCAGCTTATATAGACGGCTGCGGTCCTTTTATGACCTTCGTGAGAGTAATGGCTCCCAATGCTGCACCTGCCTTTCTGACAGTGTTCCTGTTCTCCGTTGTATGGTACTGGAACGATTATTATGTCAGCAACACATTCTTTACAGCTCCTAAGACTGTTGCGCTTATGCTTACAAATCTGGACAGTCAGCTAAAGATCAAGCTGTTCAACGATCCGTCTGTGCAGATAAGCCTGCGTGAGCAGATAGTGTGGAAGGAAGCAGGCTGTCTGCTTTCAATAGCACCTGTCCTACTTATGTATGTGTTCCTGCAAAAGCATTTTACCGAGGGCATAGAGCGTTCGGGTATCGTTGGCTGAACAAGCTCCGTCTTTCGTGACCTTTTATGTGAAAATAAGGTCATGAAAGGCGGATTTTTTTATTGACATCGGGCGAAAAACAGCGTATAATTGAAGTATATTATTTGTTCGGAGCAAACCTATGAAAAAAATAATCAGACCTGCGGGTGTTTTTCTGAGAGCTGTTCCTCATTTTCTTGTATTTGAACTGATATTCAAGCTCATGCTCCTTGCCATAGGAACGCCTGTGCTTGCTCTTCTTCTCAAGCTTACGATGAAGCTTTCGGGAATAAACTACCTTAATGATGAAAATCTACTTATCTATTTAAAGCATCCTGCGACGATAACCGTTATAATCGTCATGCTTTTCTTTTATGCCTTTTTCTCTTTTGTGGAGCTGTCCGCACTGGCGGCGTGTTTCTCCTGCTTTGAGAAAAAGCAGCGTATCTTTACGGGCGGAATGTTCCGCACGGGCATACGTTCCTTTGTAAAAGCCTTCAAGGGCTCGGGGATATTTGCTTTCATCGGATATATGGCTGTCATGCCGCTGGCACAGTTCTCGCTGTCGTCAGGTATGTTCATGGCACCGCTCATGCCTGTGCTCAAAAGGATATTCTCCTCCGTGAACGGTGCTCTGGGAGTAGTTGCATACATATTGATACAGCTTCTTTTTATAATACTTATCATAAGCGGCTGTTACAGTATCCATTACCTTATACTTACACGTTCTTCCTTCGGTGAGTGTCTGAAAAAGAGCAAGGAGAAAATGGAGGGGCAGCGTTTCAGCATGATATTCAAGCTCCTCGGCTTCAGCCTTGCGGTAATGTTATTCATTGCTGTCGCTACATTCGGTATAAGCTTTGTCATCGTTTATGTTATCAAGGGCTTGAAGGCAAATGCAGCCTTTGGTATGTCGCTGAGGATACTGCGCTATGCATGGAACGTATTCACGGCAATATCGGCTTTTGTTTCCGCACCTGTGGTAATGAGCTGGCTCACTCATAAATTCATGAAGGATAATGAGGGCGAGACATTTGACCTTCCTAATAAAAGAGAGTACAAAATGCGGCTCAGGCACAGCGTTGTCATAGTCGTTGTACTTATCGCTGCGGCACTTGTTATGAACCTTTCTTACTTCAAGGCGCTTTATCAGGGCAACGTAAATATTAATGTGGGCGTTCTTTCACGTACACAGGTAAGTGCGCACAGAGGCTTTTCTCATGTTGCGCCTGAAAACACTATGCCTGCATTTCAGGCAGCGATCGACAGCGGTGCCGATTATATCGAGCTCGATGTGCAGCTTACAGCCGATGACCAACTCGTAGTATTCCATGACGACCGCATAGACCGTACCACAAACGGCAAAGGAATGCTGAAAAACTATACCTATGAGCAGCTTCAGCAGTTCTCGGCAGGTTCGTGGTTCAGCAAGGACGGAGAGTTCGATGATGTGAAGATACCGCTGCTTACGGAAGTGCTTGACCTTGTAGGCAATGATATCATGCTGAATATAGAGATAAAGCGTTCGGGAGAGCCGAAAAAGACCGCCGAACGTGTTGTTGAGCTGGTAAAGGAGTACGGCATAGCCAATTCCTGCTATATCACTTCTTTTTCCTACGACGCACTCAAAAAGGTGAAGCAGCTCGATCCCAAAATAAAGACGGGATATATAGCGAACCTGTCTACGGCTACATCGTATTCGCGTCTGCCGTACATAGACGCAGTAAGCATGAATTACCTCTTTGTAAACCAGAGCGTGGTCAATTCCGCTCATCACAACGGGAAGCGTATATTCGTCTGGACAGTTGACAGACAGAGCGAAGTACAGCGTATGATGGCTCTCGGCGTAGATAATATCATTACCAATCGTCCCGATAAGGTTCTTGAAGTAGTTGACTCTAAGAAGGTCGGCGACACTGTGCTCACAGTGCTGAAATATATTTTCGGAAGTTGAGAGTTTTTGAAAGCTGCTTCGTCTAATAAATAGAAATGTCGATTTTTCATTGACATAACAAACAATATAGGATATAATGTAACAGTGAATGTATTATTGCATTATTCAGAAAAAACAAGGAGGTCCGACGAAATGGGCAGTAAAAAGAGTCCCGAAACCACCGAAAAAGAAAAATCGGCGGTAAAGGCAACCAAGTCTGCTGATGAAAAGAGCAGCAGTAAAGAAAAGGCGAAAAAGCAGGATAAGGCAGCAGGTACAGCTGCTGTGGCTGCGGCACCTGTGAAACCGTATTTTGCAGGAATAGACATTGTAAAGATACTTGCTGTATTTCTTGTAGTAAGTGTACACTTCTTCCTTTATAACGGTTTTTATTATGAACCTCTTACCAATTCTTCGGCTTTAGGACCGATAGCCTTCCGCTGGCTGGCTTATATATGCGTTCCGCTGTTTATGATAGCAACTGGATACCTGATGAAGAACAAGACCTTCAGCGCAAAGTTCTACACGGGACTCATAAAGATAATAGTTATCTATATTTTTATAAGCATAATATGTATCAAGTTCAAGGAACACCATTTCCATGAGGAATTCACCGCATGGAAGACTCTCAAAGGATATATCGACCTTTATAACAATGCACAGTACGGCTGGTACATCAATTATTATATTGCTATCTTCCTTTCTGTTCCGTTCCTTAATCTTGCATTCAATGGCTGCAAGAACAACAAGCAGAAATTCGCACTGGTTTTAACAGTTACTATGCTGACTATCGTTGCAAGAAGCTTCTTCCTCGGATTTGAGAGAGATGACCAGATAAGAGCACTTCCTGATTACCTCAGCGGTGCATGGCCGCTTGCATACTACTTCACAGGCGCATTTTTACGTGACTGCCCTCCAAAGAGATGTGTACGCAACAAGCTTATAATCTTCGCTGTGCTTTGCCTTTCTACATGGTTCATCACATACAGCACCTATAAGCAGTCAGTCGCAGATGAAATAAACGATCAGCACTTCCTTTCATGGCACTTCAACGACTACGGCACATATCCCGTATATATAATGGCAACTTGCGTGTTCATGCTTCTCTTTGACATAACCACAACAAACAAGGGCGTCAAGTTCGTTCTGAGACAGATCTCGGGTGTAACACTTTCGCTTTACATGATCTCCTATATCTTTGATAATATGTTCTACGGCGGCTGGCAGATGAACGAGACAAGCGTCCGTCATCAGGGCTTCTGTGAGAAGTATTTGGAAGTAGGCGACAGACTTGCTCACTGGTACGAAATAATACCTAAGGTATTCTTCTGCTCACTCATATGCGCTATCATTATCCATAAGCTTTATGACGGCGCAGCATACCTAGTTAAGCAGGGTATTGAAGCTATAAAGGCAGAAAAGGCTGCAAGAGACGAATAATTTATCAGTTCCCGAGGGTAATAAAGCCTTCGGGAACTCTTGCGTTTTTCGGGAAAATAATAATAGTTAAAACAAAATTATCATTCATTAAAAATTTACAAATGTAATTCCTGTAAAACCTTGATTTCTCCCTTTATATATGATATAATTGGTTACGTTGAGTGCGCTGGTATGCGCACTGACTGCAGAAGATATGCGTTGAAGCGGAAGGTTGCTGCCGGTATGGCAGGTAATTTCCGTGGAGTATGTCCGATTTTAAACCGGGCGATTGGGATATCGAACACAGTTTGTGGTTATTCTTCACGCAGCTTGCGTATGCGTGAACTATGCTCTTTTTGTGCTCAAATATTGCTAAGACCGCTCGGAAAACACCAGTTTTTCGAGTTTTTTTGTCAGATAAAGCATGAAACACACGGAAACGTGTGAATATCTCATATCTGCGTCCCCGTAATCAATTTCAAGGAGGCGAAAATAATGGCAGTCAACGAAAAGATCAGATTCAAGATCAAGGGTTACGATCACGCTACAGTTGATATTGCAGCAGCTAAGATCGTAGAGGCAGCTAAGAGAAGCGGTGCAAGAGTTTCAGGACCTATCCCGCTCCCTACAGATAAGGAAGTTGTTACTATCCTTCGTGCTGTACACAAGTACAAGGACAGCCGTGAGCAGTTCGAGATGAGAACTCACAAGAGACTCGTAGACGTTATCCGTCCTACAGAGAAGACAACAGCTGCTCTTGACAAGCTTGAGATCCCCGCAGGCGTAGACGTAGTAATGGAGGTTAAGTAATTAACCGATATCTCGCTTGAAACTACCGCTCGGGAAGCGGAATGACGGTGATCCGTCGGTCAAGTTGATGCGTAAATCATCAACCAATAACCTAACAGGAGGAAAAGAAAATGCAGAAAGGCATTATCGGCAAGAAGATCGGTATGACTCAGATCTTCGACGAAGCAGGAAAAGTTGTTCCTGTAACAGTAATTGAAGCCGGCCCATGTGTCGTTGTACAGAAGAAAACTGTAGAGAACGACGGTTATGCAGCTCTTCAGCTGGGCTACGGCGACGTAAAGGTACAGAGAGTAAACAAGCCAATGAAGGGTCACTTCGATAAGGCAGACGTTGCCTGCAAGAAGACACTCAAGGAGTTCAGACTTGCAGACTGCGATTCACTTAACGTAGGCGACATCATCAAGGCTGATACATTTGCTGTAGGCGACGCAATCGACGTTGTCGGCACAAGCAAAGGTAAGGGATTCGCTGGTGCTATCAAGAGACACAACCAGCACAGACTCAAGGAAACTCACGGTACAGGTCCTGTACACAGACAGGCTGGATCAATGGGTGCTTGTTCATCTCCTTCAAGAATTTATAAGGGCAAGGGCATGGCAGGTCACATGGGTGCTGAGCAGGTAACAGTTCAGAATCTCGAGATCGTTAAAATAGACGTTGAAAACAATCTTATCGCTATCAAGGGTGCTGTTCCGGGACCTAAGGGCGGTATCGTTTATATCGTTGACAGCGTAAAGGCTTAAGGAAGGAGGAAGCGTAAATGTCTACAATTTCAGTTTTTGATATGACAGGTAAGCAGGTTTCCGAGACAGAGCTTAATGATTCAGTATTCGGAATCACTCCCAACGAAGGTGTTATGCACGCTGCAGTTGTTAATTACCTCGCAAACCAGAGACAGGGCACACAGTCAACACTTACAAGAACAGAAGTAAGCGGCGGCGGAAGAAAGCCTTGGAGACAGAAGGGTACAGGTCACGCAAGACAGGGTTCGACACGTGCTCCTCAGTGGATACACGGTGGAATCGCACTTGGACCTAAGCCAAGAGATTACAGATACGAGCTTAACAAGAAGGTAAAGAGACTCGCTATGAAGTCTGCGCTTTCTACTAAGGTTATCGACAACAACATGATCGTTCTTGATGCTCTCACACTTGACAGCTACAAGACAAAGACAGTTGTTGAAATGCTCAAGGCTCTCGGCGTTGAGGGCAAGGCTCTCATCGTAACAGCAGAGGCTGATGCAAAGGTTATCAAGAGCGCAGCTAACATCCCAGGTGTTAAGACTGCTGCTGTAAATACACTTAATGTTTATGACATTCTCAACTATGACAAGTTCATCGTTGTTAAGAATGCAGTAGGAAAGATCGAGGAGGTGTACGCATAATGAAAACAGCTCAGGATATCATTCTTAAGCCTGTAATCACTGAGAAGTCAATGGACGATCTTCAGACAGGAAAGTACACCTTTAAGGTAGCTAAGGACGCTAACAAGTCCGAGATCAAGAAGGCTGTTGAAGAGCTCTTCGACGTTAAGGTTGCTAAGGTAAACACAATGAACTGCAACGGTCGCGCTAAGAGAGTCGGAAGATTCGCTGGCAAGACTCCTGATTGGAAGAAGGCTATCATCACTCTTACAGAGGGTTCAAAGGCAATCGAATTCTTCGAGGGTATGGTTTGATCCCATTATTAAATAAGTAAGAGAGTTATGGGAGTAATGCTCCCGCAAAAAATGCATTAAAGGAGAAAAGTTAAAATGGCTATAAAGACTTATAAGCCTACGACACCTTCGAGACGTCAGATGACTGTAACTGACTACTCGGTTCTGTCAAAGGTTGAGCCGGAGAAGAGCCTTCTCGAACCAATGAAGAAGAAGTCGGGAAGAAACAGCTACGGCCGTATAACAGTTCGCCACAGAGGCGGCGGTAACAGAAGAAAGTACCGTGTAATAGATTTCAAGAGAGACAAGGACGATGTAATCGCAGTTGTTAAGACTCTTGAGTATGATCCAAACAGAAGCGCATTCATCGCACTCGTTGAGTACGAGGATGGCGAGAAGAGATATATCCTTGCTCCTAACGGACTCAAGGTTGGCGATAAGATCGAGTCAGGTGCTGAGGCTGATATCAAGCCTGGCAACGCACTCAAGCTCGCTGATATCCCTGTTGGTACATTTATCCACGCTATCGAGCTTTATCCGGGTAAGGGCGCACAGCTCGTAAGAAGTGCAGGTAATCAGGCACAGCTCATGGGTAAAGAAGACAAGTATGCACTTGTTAGACTTCCTTCAGGCGAAATGAGAAAAGTTCCGATCGACTGCAAGGCTGCTATCGGTCAGGTTTCAAACATTGATCACGAGAACGTTAACTACGGTAAGGCTGGTAGAGTCCGCAACATGGGCTGGAGACCTACTGTACGTGGTTCTGTCATGAACCCATGCGATCACCCACACGGTGGTGGTGAAGGTAAATCACCTGTCGGACGTCCGGGCCCTGTAACCCCATGGGGTAAGCCAGCACTCGGCTATAAGACACGTAAGAAGCATCACAGAACTGATAAGTTCATCGTAAAGCGCCGCAACGGCAAATAATCTGAAAGGAGGAACTATTAAATGAGCAGAAGTATCAAGAAGGGTCCTTATGTCCAGGAAGTTCTCCTGAAGAGGGTCGTTGCAATGAACGAAGCAGGTGAAAAGAAGGTTCTCAAGACATGGAGCCGTTCTTCAACAATATTCCCTGATTTCGTAGGTCACACATTCGCTGTACACGACGGTCGTAAGCACGTTCCGGTATACGTTACAGAGGATATGGTAGGTCACAAGCTCGGTGAGTTTGCTCCTACAAGAACTTACAAGGGCCACGCAGGCTCAAAGACATCTAACAACGGTAAGAAATAAGCGGAAGGAGGAGCTCAGAGATGGAAGCAAGAGCTTATTTAAGAAATGCTCGTATATCACCCAGAAAGGTGCAGATTGTTCTGGATCTTATCAGAAACAAGCCTGTTGATCTCGCTTTAGCTACTTTAGATCTTACTCCTAAGGCTGCAAGTCCTATCGTTGCAAAGCTTGTAAAGTCCGCTCAGGCAAACGCTGAAAACAACTTCAGCATGGATAAGGATAATCTCGTGGTTTCAGAGTGCTTCGTTACTCCAGGACCAATAATGAAGAGAATCATGCCAAGAGCACAGGGCAGAGCATATAGAATTTTAAAGAGAACATCACACATCACAGTTGTTCTTAAAGAAAAAGACTAATCCCAAGGAGGTTTGAAGAATGGGCCAGAAAGTTAATCCACACGGTCTTCGTGTCGGCGTTATAAAAGATTGGGATTCTCGTTGGTATGCAAATAAGTCTGATTTCGGCAATGCCCTCGTTGAGGATTACAACGTTCGTAACTTCATCAAGAAGAGCCTGTATGCAGCAGGTGTTCCAAGAATCGAGATCGAGCGTTTTGCTGACAAGGTCAGAATCCACATCCACTGCGCTAAGCCGGGTATCGTAATCGGCAGAGGCGGCGCAGAGATCGAGAAGCTCAGAGCACAGCTCGAGAAGATGATGAACAAGCAGGTTTTCATCAACATCATTGAAGTTAAGCAGCCAGATATGGACAGCCAGCTCGTTGCTGAAAAGATCGCTCTTGATCTTGAGAACAGAGTATCTTTCAGAAGAGCTATGAAGCAGTCAATCGGCAGAACAATGCGTCTTGGCGCAAAGGGTATCAAGGTTAAGGTATCAGGCAGACTTGCCGGTGCCGAGATTGCAAGAAGCGAGAGCTACCACGAGGGTACAATCCCGCTCCAGACTATCCGTGCTGATATCGACTACGGTTTCGCTGAGGCTGATACAACATACGGTAAGCTTGGCGTTAAGGTTTGGATCTACAAGGGCGAAGTTCTCAAGGGCGATGCTGCTAAGGCTGCTGCTCAGAGAGAAAAGCTCGAGAGAAAGAACGATACAAGAAATAATGACCGCCGTCGCCGTGACGACAAGCGTGACGGAAACAACAACAGACGCGGCGGAAACAGAAATTTCAATCGTGACGCTAAAAGAGAAGGAGGTAATCAGTAATGCTTCTTCCAAAGAGAGTTAAGTACCGCAGAGTCCACAGAGGACGTCTTAAGGGTAAGGCATACAGAGGAAACAAGGTAACATACGGTGATTTCGGTCTTCAGGCACTTGAGCCTGCTTGGATCACATCCAACCAGATCGAGTCTGCCCGTATCGCTATGACTCGTTACATCAAGAGAGGCGGTCAGGTTTGGATCAAGATATTCCCTGACAAGCCTATCACAGAAAAGCCCGCTGAAACACGAATGGGTTCAGGTAAGGGTTCACCGGAATACTGGGTAGCAGTAGTTAAGCCAGGCCGTGTTCTTTTTGAGATCAAGGGCGTTGCTGAGGAAACTGCAAGAGAAGCTATGCGTCTTGCTATGCACAAGCTTCCTATCAAGTGTAAGTTCGTAACTAAAGCAGAGCAGGAGGTTGAGCAGTAATGAAGGCATCAGAAATCAGAGAAATGTCAGTTGATGAGCTCAACGAAAAGCTCACAAGCCTTAAGGAAGAGCTCTTCGCTCTCCGTTTCCAGCACGCTATCAATCAGCTGGATAATACAGCAAGACTCAAGGCTGTAAAAAAGGATATTGCACGCATCAAGACATCTCTGCGTGAGGCAGAGCTTGCTGCGCAGCAGTAAGAAAGGGAGGATTTAGCTAATGTCTACTGAGAGAAACCTTAGAAAAACAAGAGTAGGTAAGGTTGTAAGCGATAAGATGGATAAAACCGTCGTAGTTGCTATCGTTGATAACGTTAAACACCCGCTTTATAAGAAGATCATCAAGCGTACCGTTAAGCTTAAGGCTCACGATGAAAACAATGAGTGCAGAATCGGTGACCGCGTTGAGGTTATGGAAACACGTCCGCTTTCAAAGGATAAGAGATGGCGTGTAACAAATATCATTGAAAAGGCTAAGTAATTTTTGATAGAAGCTTAAAGCTTGAAAGGAGGAACTCGCTGTGATACAGATGCAGACTTATCTTAAAGTCGCTGATAACACAGGCGCAAAGGAGCTTATGTGTATCAGAGTTCTGGGAGGTACACGCAGAAGATATGCAAATATCGGCGATGTAGTAGTTGCTTCAGTTAAGAAAGCAACACCCGGAGGCGTTGTAAAGAAGGGCGATGTTGTAAAGGCAGTTATCGTTCGTTCAGCAAAGGGTCTCAGAAGAGAGGACGGTACTTACATCCGTTTCGATGAGAACGCTGCTGTTATTATTAAGGAAGACAAGAACCCAAAGGGTACCCGTATTTTCGGACCTGTTGCTAAGGAGCTCCGTGAAAAGGAGTATACAAAGATCCTGAGCCTTGCCCCAGAAGTTCTTTAATGGAGGTGTCATTCGATTATGAGTAAAGTACACGTAAAAACCGGTGACACTGTAATCCTTCTCACCGGCAAGTATGAGGATAAATTCGACAGCAAGGGCGACAGAAAGACAGGTAAGGTCGTAGAAGTAAGCCCTAAGGAAGACAAGGTCATCGTTGAGGGAATCAACATGATCACAAAGCACGTAAAGCCTACAAGAATGGGCGAAAAGGGCGGCATCATCAATACTGAGGCTCCTGTTTACGCTTGCAAGGTACAGCTCGTTTGCCCTAAGTGCGGCAAGCCTACAAGAGTAGGTCACGTTGTAGAGGACGGCAAGAAGCTCCGCGTTTGCAAGAAGTGCGGCAAGTCTTTTGAATAATAGTAAAGGAGAAACGACATGGCAAGTTTAAAGGATTTTTATGTTAGCGACGTTGCTCCTGCACTTATGAAGAAGTTCAACTACAAGAGTGTTATGCAGATCCCGAAGCTCGACAAGGTTGTTATCAACGTCGGCGCAGGTGAAGCAAAGGACAACGCAAAGGTTATAGATGCTATCATGACTGATCTTGCAGCAATCACAGGTCAGAAGCCTGTAGTGTGCAGAGCTAAGAAGTCAGTAGCAAACTTCAAGCTTCGTGAGGGTATGCCTATCGGCGTTAAAGTAACTCTCAGAGGCGAGAGAATGTATGAATTTGTAAACAAGCTCTTCAACGTTGCGTTCCCACGTGTTCGTGACTTCAGAGGAATCAGCGCAAATTCATTCGACGGCAAGGGCAATTATTCCACAGGTATCAAGGAACAGCTCATCTTCCCTGAGATCGAGTACGATAAGATCGACAAGGTAAGAGGTATGGATATAAACTTCATCACTACAGCACAGACTGATGAAGAGGCAAGAGAGCTCCTTTCACTTATGGGTGCTCCATTCATCAAGTAATCAGGGAGGAAATAAAATGGCTAAGAAGGCAATGATCAATAAGCAGCAGAGAACTCCCAAGTATTCCACAAGAGCTTACAACAGATGTAAGATCTGTGGCAGACCGCACGCATATCTCAGAAAGTTCGGCATCTGCCGTATCTGTTTCAGAGAGCTTGCACACGACGGTCAGATCCCCGGCGTTAAAAAGGCAAGCTGGTAAAATACAAGAAGGAGGTCATTCGGCATGCAGATAACTGATACAATCGCTGATCTTTTAACAAGAATTCGCAATGCGAATACTGCTAAGCACGCCACTGTTGACGTTCCCGCTTCAAGAGTTAAGAAGGACATCACACAGATCCTCGTAGACGAAGGATATGTAAAGGGCTTCCAGCTCATCGAAGACGGAAAGCAGGGTGTTATCAGAATCACGCTTAAATACGGTGACAACAAGTCTCCCGTTATAACAGGCCTTAGAAGAGTTTCTAAGCCAGGTCTGCGTATCTATTCAAGCTGCGCAGATATGCCTAAGGTAAGAAAAGGCCTTGGTATCGCAATCGTTTCAACTTCAAAGGGAATCGTAACAGACAAGAAGGCAAGAGAGCTCAATGTCGGCGGCGAAGTCCTTGCATACATCTGGTAAGGAGGATACTGATCATGTCAAGAATCGGTAAAATGCCCATCAGCGTTCCTGCAGGTGTAGAGGTTAAGAATGAGAACAATCTTATCACTGTAAAGGGACCTAAGGGTCAGCTTTCAAGACAGTTCAGTGCAGAACTCGGCATTGATGTCGAGAACGGCACTATAACAGTTACAAGACCAAACGATGACAAGCGTCTTCGTTCACTTCACGGTCTTACAAGAACACTTATCAACAACATGGTTGAGGGTGTAACAAACGGATATTCAAAGACTCTCGAGATCGAGGGTGTCGGCTACCGTGCTGCAAAGAGCGGCAACAAGGTAAATCTTAACCTTGGCTTCTCACATCCTGTTGTACTTGAGGAAACAGATGCTATCAAGCTTGAAGTTCCTCAGCCAAACAAGATCATCGTAAGCGGTATCGACAAGCAGGCTGTAGGTCAGTTTGCAGCTGAAATACGCGAAAAGCGTCCACCTGAGCCATACAAGGGCAAGGGTATCAGATACGAAGGCGAGCATATCATCCGCAAGGAAGGTAAAGCTGGTAAGGGTAAGAAGTAATTAGAAGGAGCAAATTGCTATGATTAAGAAATTTGACAGCAATAAGGCAAGATTAAAGAGACATCGCAGAGTTCGTGCAAAGATCTCAGGAACTCCCGAGCGTCCCCGTCTCAATGTGTTCCGTTCAACAAAGCATATCTATGCACAGCTTATCGATGATGTAAACGGTGTTACTCTCGCTTCTGCATCAAGCATGGATAAGGGCTTTGAGGGCAACGGCGGCAACGTTGAGGGTGCTCGCAAGGTTGGCGAGATGATCGCTAAGAACGCAGCTGATAAGGGTATCAGCGAAGTAGTTTTCGACAGAGGCGGCTACCTCTACCACGGCAGAGTCAAGGAACTCGCAGAGGGCGCACGTGAAAACGGATTAAAGTTCTAAGAGGGAGGTAAAACAATGGCTAATATTGAAACACAGGCTCCTGAGTTCGTTGAGAAGGTTGTTGCTATCAACCGTGTATCAAAGACAGTTAAGGGCGGTCGTATCATGAAGTTCTCAGCACTCGTTGTTGTAGGTGACGGAAATGGTACAGTCGGCTTCGGACTTGGAAAGTCAGGAGAAGTTCCCGATGCTATCCGTAAGGGTATCGAGGACGCAAAGAAGAACCTTGTAAAGGTTGCTCTCAAGGGAACAACAATCCCTCACGAAATCGTTGGCGCATTCGGCGCAGGCAGAGTTCTTATGAAGCCGGCTGCACCCGGTACCGGTGTTATCGCAGGCGGTCCTGTTCGTGCCGTTATCGAAGTTGCAGGTATAAAGGATATCAGAACAAAGTCACTTCGTTCAAACAATCCATGCAACGTAGTAAGAGCTACTATCGATGGCCTCGTAAACTGCACATCTGCAAAGGATGTAGCTGCTAAGAGAGGCAAGTCTGTCAAGGAAATTTTAGGTTAAGGAGGCAGTAAGAAATGGCAAAGAATATCAAGCTCGTAAAGAGCCTCATTGGTAGAAAGCAGGACCAGATCGCTACTGCTCAGTCACTTGGCCTCAAGAAGGTCGGAGATGTAACAACACAGCCCGACAATGAGCAGACAAACGGCAAAATAAAGAAGATCTCACACCTCGTTGAGGTTACAGAAGCGTAAACAAGGAGGTGCAATCAAATGAAAATTCATGAATTAACACCTGCACTCGATTCCAACAAGGCTGTAAAGCGTATCGGCAGAGGCCACGGTTCGGGTAACGGCAAGACAGCTGGCAAGGGCCACAAGGGTCAGAATGCTCGTAGCGGCGGCGGCGTAAGAATCGGCTTTGAAGGCGGACAGATGCCACTCGCAAGAAGAATCCCTAAGAGAGGCTTCAACAACATTTTCGCTACAAAGTATGCTATTGTTAACGTTTCTGATCTCAACAAGTTCAAGGACGGCACAGTAGTTGATACAGAGCTCCTCGTAGCTTCAGGTCTTGTTAAGAAGATCAACGACGGAGTAAAGATCCTCGGTAATGGAGAGCTTACCGCTAAGCTGACAGTTAAAGCTGCAAAATTCTCACAGAGTGCTGTTGAGAAGATAGAAAAGGCAGGCGGAAAGACTGAGGTGATGTAATGTGTTTCAGACGCTGAGAAAGGCGTGGGGTGTACCCGAGATACGCAAAAAGATCTTATACACATTACTCATGATAATCCTGTTCAGATTCGGAAGTGCAGTAACCGTTCCTTTCCTCAATCCCGATGTCGTAAAGGCTTGGATGGAGACAAACGCTAAGGACGGCGGCTTTCTCGATTACATGAATACGATCACCGGTGGCGCGATGTCACAGGCTACAGTTTTTTCACTTTCGATAACACCATTCATTAACGCTTCCATCATCATGCAGCTGCTGACCTATGCACTGCCTCCTCTCGAGCGAATGCGCGACGAGGGCGAAGAGGGAAGAAAGAAGATCGACAGGATCACAGCCGTAGTTGCTATGGTTCTTGCGGTATTCATGTCTTACGCATATTATCTTACATTGAACCGTATGACAAATGTTGAGGACAAGAACGGAAATGTTATCGGCAACGCTCTTAAATATATGAGCGGCGGACAAGGCGTTTTCGCAGCGTTCGTAATCATTGCCTGCTTCGTAGCAGGTGCACTCATCGTTGTATGGATGGGTAACAGAGTCAGCGACAAGGGTATCGGTAACGGTATATCAGTTATACTCTTTGCCGGTATCGCAGCAAGATTCCCTACCGACGCTGCTCTTCTTATAAACCTTACAAAGAACAGTATCAAGAATAATGAAAATGGTAAATACCTCTGGGTAACCATTGCATATTATCTCTTCATACTCGCAGAGATCGCTTTCATCGTTTATATGAACGAAGCTGAAAGACGTATCCCGATACAGTACGCAAAGCGCGTAGTCGGCAGAAAGCAGTATGGCGGACAGAAGACACATATCCCGATAAAGGTGATCATGAGCGGTGTTATGCCGATCATCTTCGCTATGTCATTTATGTCTCTTCCAAGTGCTATAGCAATGTTCAAAAAGCCTAAGGCAGGAACATTCTATGAGAGCTTCATCAATTTCTTCAGCACAAGAAGCTGGAGCTACGCTATAATCTACTTCCTGCTCATCATAGCGTTCAACTACTTCTACGTTTCGATACAGTACAATCCTATTGAGATCGCTAACAACCTTCGTCAGTCAAACGGCGGTATCCCCGGTATTAGACCAGGTAAGCCAACATCTGACTATATCCAGAGAGTACTCAATAAGATCTCTCTCGTTGGTGCGATCTTCCTTGGCTTCATCGCTGTTATCCCGATCTTCATCTCGATGGCAGACGAACAGCTCAAGACACTTTCAATGGGCGGTACTACGATCCTTATCGCAGTAAGCGTTGCGCTTGAAACAACAAGAACACTTGAATCACATCTTATGATGCGTCATCATAAGGGCTTCTTACAGTAAAGGAGGACCGACAATATGAACCTTATCTTTTTAGGCGCACCGGGCGCAGGCAAAGGTACTCAGGCTGAGGTAGTTTCCGATGCACTGAATATCCCACAGATATCTACAGGTAATATACTTCGTGAAGCTGCTAAGAACGGCACAGAGTACGGCCTTAAGGCTAAGGCTGCAATGGATGCCGGTGCTCTCGTATCAGACGATATCGTTATCGGTATCCTGAAGGAGAGAATTGCAGAGGACGACTGTAAAAATGGTTTTATCCTCGACGGTTTCCCAAGAACGGTACCTCAGGCAGAGGCTCTTGATAAAATGAACATCCAGATCGACAAGGTAATTGAGATCCACGTTCCCGATGAGACTATCAAGCAGAGAGTTTCAGGCAGAAGAGTCTGCCAGGGCTGCGGAGCTTCTTACCACGTTGAATACAAGCCTACTAAGGTCGAGGGTGTTTGCGATAAGTGCGGTGACAAGACTATCGTTCGTAAGGACGATCAGCCGGAAGTCGTTCTCGACAGACTTGCAACTTATCACGAGAAAACAGCTCCTCTCAAGGACTATTACGAGAAGCAGGGCAAGCTTGTTACTGTTATCGGTCAGGAAGAGGTCGCTGAAACTTCAAAGCTCACACTGGCAGCAGTAGGGGTAGAGAAGTAATGAGCATAACGATCAAATCAAAGTCCGAACTCGCCATAATGCGTGAAGCAGGTAGGATTACCTGCGGCGCAATATGGTATGCGGGCGAAAGGTTAAAGCCGGGAATGTCAACACTCGATGTTGATAAGCTGGTGGGTGAGTATTTTGCCCGCCATGACAGCAAATCCTGCTTTAAAGGTCTTTACGGATTTCCGGGAAACGCTTGTATCTCAGTAAATGAGGAGATCATCCACGGTATCCCTAAGGCAAGCCACAGATTAAAAGAAGGCGATATAGTAAGCATCGACACGGGAGCTGCGTACAAGGGCTTCAATGGAGACAGCTGCTGGACCTTCCCTGTGGGAAAAATTTCTGATGAAGCTAAGGCATTGCTTGAGGTTACAGAGGCGAGCCTGTATGAAGGTATCGCTCAAGCTCAGGTTGGCGCAAGGGTCGGAGATATTTCTCATGCTGTAGAAGAGTATTGTGCTTCACGAGGCTACGGAATCGTAAGAAATTACTGCGGCCACGGAATCGGCAGAGAAGTTCACGAATCACCCGAAATACCGAACTGGGGCAAGGCAGGTCACGGACCCAGACTGGTAGCGGGAATGACTTTCTGCATAGAGCCCATGATAAATGTCAAGGGCGACGATGTCAAAGTTATGAAAGACAACTGGACAGTCGTTACAAAAAGTGGTTCACTTTCAGCTCACTTTGAGCATATGATCGCAATAACTCCTGACGGTCCCGTCATTCTGACACAGCCCTGACGGAGGAAATTATAGTGAAGCTGCTTAAAGGCTCTGTTGTAAGAGCGGAGGCAGGTCGAGACGGCGGAGGATACTTCGCAGTTACAGATTATGATGAAAAGTATTGCTTCATCGCAGACGGTAAGAGCAGAAAGCTCGACAAGCCAAAGCGAAAGAATATAAAACATATCCGCATTACAGACAGTATGATCGATCTAAACGATATAACTGATAAAAAACTCAGAAACATACTGAAGCAATTCGGTGATACTGAGTAAAGGAGGTTATGCAAGTGTCAAAAGAAGATGTAATCGAGGTTGAGGGCGTTGTAACTGACGCTCTGCCAAATGCAATGTTCAAGGTTCAGCTTGAGAACGGACATGAGGTATTATCTCACGTTTCGGGTAAGCTCAGAATGAATTATATCAGAATAGTTCCAGGCGACAAGGTAAAGCTTGAAATGTCACCCTATGATCTTTCAAAGGGTCGTATCACCTGGCGCGTTAAGTAATAATACAGGATATCAAGTATATCCGTTATCCGCTAAAGGAGGTATTTTCAATGAAAGTCAGACCTTCAGTAAAACCTATTTGCGAAAAGTGCAAGGTTATCAAACGTAAAGGCAGAATCATGGTGATCTGCGAAAACCCAAAGCATAAGCAGCGTCAGGGTTAATGCCCCGGGCGCATTAATGGAGGTGCAATTATAATATGGCAAGAATAGCCGGTGTTGACCTTCCAAAGAATAAGAGAATCGAAATCGGTCTCACTTATATCTACGGAATCGGTCGTCAGACTGCAACAAATATCCTCGCAGCAACAGGCGTTGATCCTGACGTAAGAGTTAAGGATCTCGCAGAAGAGGATGTAGCTAAGCTTCGTGACTATATAGACGAGCATTACACAGTTGAGGGTGACCTCCGCCGTGAAGTTGCTCTTAACATCAAGAGACTTGTTGAAATAGGCTGCTACAGAGGCGTTCGTCATCGTAAGGGTCTCCCTGTAAGAGGACAGAGAACAAAGACAAACGCAAGAACTCGTAAGGGTCCTGTAAAGACTATCGCAAACAAGAAGAAGTAAGGAGGTTATGAGCTTTGGCACAGCAGAAGGGTAAAAAAGTTACTACTATCAGAAGACGTAGAGAACGTAAGAATATCGAAAGCGGCGCAGTTCATATTCAGTCCACTTTCAATAATACGATCGTAACTATTACAGATACAGCCGGAAACGCAATTTCATGGGCAAGCGCAGGCGAGCTCGGTTTCAGAGGCTCAAAGAAGTCAACTCCTTTCGCAGCACAGACAGCTGCTGAAACAGCTGCAAAGGCTGCTATGGAGCATGGACTCAAGAATGTAGAAGTATACGTAAAGGGACCTGGTGCAGGTCGTGAAGCAGCTATCAGAGCACTTCAGACAGTAGGCCTTGAGGTAAGAATGATCAAGGACGTAACACCTATCCCGCACAATGGCTGCCGTCCGCCTAAGAGACGTCGTGTCTGATCAAATTGGAGGTGTATTAAAATGGCAGTACAGAAAGAACCAATTCTTAAAAAGTGCAGATATCTGGGCATCAGCCCTGCTGTAATGGGCGTTTCAAAGAAGGAGTCTATCCGTTTCAAGAACGCTAACAACAGAAAGAAGATCTCTGAATACGGACTTCAGCTCAAGGAAAAGCAGAAGCTGAAGTTTATCTACGGCGTACTTGAGAAGCCTTTCAGACATTATTTCTCAATCGCTGAAAAGATGGAGGGTAAAGCAGGTGATAACCTTATCACTGTTCTCGAATCCAGACTTGATAGTGTTGTATACAGAATGGGTCTCGCTCTTACAAGAAGAGAAGCAAGACAGCTCGTTGTACACAGCCACTATACAGTAAACGGCAAGAAGGTAAACATTCCTTCCTATAGAGTTAAGGTTGGCGACGTTATCGCTCTCAAGGAGAAGGACAGAACTTCTGAAAAGTTCAAGGCTACAGTAGAGGAAACTAAGGACAGACTCGTTCCTGTATGGCTCACAGCTAACAAGGATGATTTCTCTGCTACAGTTAATCGTCTCCCCTCAGCTGAGGATATTGACTACGAGGTAGCTACTCACCTCATCGTCGAGCTGTACTCCAAGTAATCCGAAAGAGGATCTGCTTGAAGCGTCAGTATTCGAAATCAACATTAATTGCGAAATAGGAGGGTTTTTATGCTGGAAAAAATTAATAAGCCTGATATTGATATTGTCGAGCTTAAAAGTGACGGCAAATACGGCAAATTCGTTTTAGCACCGCTGGAGCGTGGATACGGTATTACACTTGGAAACAGCCTCAGACGTGTGCTGCTCTCCTCACTTCCTGGTGTGGCTGTAACATCTGTAAAGCTTTCGGGTAAGGATGGTACAGTTCACCATGAGTTGTCAACTATTCCGGGCGTAAAAGAAGACGTTACGGAAATAATCCTCAGTATTAAAGGACTGACGGCAAAACTTTACGGAGAAGGTCCTAAGACAGTATATATAGAGGCAGAGGGCGAATGTGAGATCACTGCCGGCGATATAAAGACAGATTCAGAGGTAAATATCCTGGATCCGGGTATGCATATCGCAACACTTGGCAAGGACGCTAAGCTCTATATGGAGATCACTATCGACAGAGGCAGAGGCTATGTTTCAGCAGAAAGAAACAAGAAGCAGATCAACCTCCCAGTTGATGTTATCGCTGTAGACAGCATCTATACTCCTGTTCTTAAGGTTAATTATACCGTAGAGGATACACGACTCGGTCAGGTCACAGACTATGATAAGCTTACAATGGAGGTATGGACCGATGGTACTATCTCTGCTAAGGAAGCATTATCACAGGCAGCCAATCTCCTCAACGAGCATCTGAAGCTGTTCATCGACCTCTCAGAAGAGGCTGGACTTGCTGAGGTCCTTGTTGAAAAGGACGAGAAGGGTAAGGAAAAAATCCTTGAGATGACCATTGAGGATCTTGACTTATCTGTACGTTCATTCAATTGTCTGAAGCGTGCAGGAATCAATACCGTGGATGACTTGATCAATAAGTCAGAGGAAGAAATGATGAAGGTTAGAAACCTTGGAAAGAAATCCTTCGATGAGGTCAAGGAAAAGCTCCAGTCATTGGGCTTCGACCTCTCATCAGAAGAGGAATAAATCTTAAAACGTGCGTAAAGCGCACAACTATAAAAAGGAGTGAATACAATGCCGGGTACAAGAAAGCTGGGCAGAACATCTGATCATAGAAAGGCTATGCTCAGAGGCATGGTAACTTTCCTGCTTGAGAACGGTCAGATCGAAACTACCGTAACAAGAGCTAAGGAAGTACGTGCAGTTGCAGAAAAAATGATCACTATCGGTAAAAATGATGATCTGCACTCCAAGCGTCAGGTATATTCATACATCACTAAGGAGTCCGTTGCAAAGAAGATTTTCGACGAGATCGCTCCAAAGTATGCTGATAAGAACGGTGGTTACACACAGATCGTAAAGATCGGTCCTCGCCGTGGTGACGCTGCTGAAATGGCTATCATCAAGCTCGTTTGATCGCAGATATCGAATAACAAGAGCCGTTCCCGTTAAGGGAGCGGCTTTTCTGTATACAGACAATAAAAAAATACGAAAAATCGCCTTAAAGTACTTGCAAAAATATTCGGGATATGATATAATATACATCGTATGAATTACAAATCAAAAAGATTGGAGAATTAGTATATGAAGATCAATAAGTTAATCGCTTCTATTACAGCTGCTGCTTCAACAGCCGTGACAGCAAGTGCTACAGCTCTGAATGCTTTCGCAGAGGAATCACAGCAGACAACTACAGCAAACCAGCAGCAGGCAAGCATGGGCAGTCTTCTTTCAATGCCTCTCATGCTCGTTGTAATGTTCGTTCTGCTTTATTTTATAGCTATCAGACCTCAGAAAAAGCGCGACAGAGAGCTCAAGGAAATGCAGCAGAGCTTACAGGTAGGCGATGAAGTAGTTACAGGCGGCGGTATCGTTGGTATCGTTGTAAGCGTGGGCGAAGATACAGTTGTTATCGAAACAGGCGGTGCTAAGCACAAGCTCAGAATAAAGAACTGGGCTATCACAGAGAACGTTTCAGCTGCTGAGCGTTTCAAGGAAGCTAAGTCAGCAGGCAAGACTTCCTCAACAGTAGAAGCTGCTGCGGTAGTTGACGATGATGACAATAAGAAGTCAAAGAAAAAGAAGAACGACGAAGAATAAATAATAAGACCTCCGCATAGAATTAGTAATAATTCTACAGCGGAGGTTTTTTATGCGCAGACAAAGGAAAAGCCTGTGGTCAGGCTGGGGGAGCAGTGTGCTCGTATCTGTCCTTGCAGGAGCTTTATGTATCGGTGCAGGTGCAGTTCTTACAGCTGCCATAGTATATTTCGTTATGAAAGATATGACAATGATAAGAGCCTTTGCAGGAGTATCTCTTGCGGCAGGTGCGTACATAGCTGCATATATCTGCGGCAAATACAGGCGCAGAAAAGGACTCGTCTGCGGTATAGTCTGCGGAGCGCTGCTGTACGCCGTTATAAACCTGCTGGCGATAATAATACTTGGAGAATGGGCAGGCATAAAAAAACTCCTTCTGCTGACCGTTTTCGGTGCAGCAGGAGGAGTCGCAGGTGTTAATTCAAAGCGTCCAAAGAAGCTCCGGGATCAATAATTGCCCGAGGTATCTTCTACAAGCTTGAATTCAATGTCATAATAGGTAATTTCGCCGTTTTTGTCAACGTGAGCACAGGTAGCAGGTACTTTGTCTCCTGCCTTGTATTTGCTGCTTATGGCATCATAAAGCTCGTAATAGGTGCTTACATTAGTACCGTCTATAGCGGTTATAAAGTCGCCTTCCTTGAGGTCGGTATTAGCGATATCATAATCCTTTTCGATCTTTATGATGTATACGCCCTTGAAGTCCTCGGGAAGATCAAAGCCAAGCTCTTCCTGTATTTTCTTGATATTGCCCTCAGAGCTCATATCATAGAGCTGTATGCCTATCTTGAAGCGTCCGCCCACATAGCCGTTTTTGATAAGCTCTTCTATGACAGGAGTTGCTTCGTTTATCGTTATTGCAAAGCCCAGACCTTCAAATTCGGCACTTACATATTTTGAAGATGTGATGCCGATGACCTGACCGTACATATTCACAAGCGCACCGCCTGAGTTACCGGGGCTTATATCAGCGTTTGTCTGTATGCAGTCCATTTCAAAGCCGCCTGAGTCGCTGCTTATTTTACGGTTCACAGCCGAAACTATGCCGTCTGTTACAGTGCTTGCAAGGTTAGCCGGATTACCGATAGCGATGACCTGCTCGCCTACAACAGCTTCATCGGAGTTGCCCAGTGTAGCAGGTTTTAGTCCGTCAGCCTCGACTTTTACAACAGCGATATCTGTTTTTGAGTCTCTGCCGATGACCTTTGCAGTGTATGTCTCGCCATCGACCGTCTCTACTACGTGATAGCCGTCTGCTTCGAGAACATGGGCATTTGTAGCAATATAGCCGTCCTCATTGAGAACTATGCCCGAGCCTGTTCCTATAGGGTGCTTTGATGTGAAGTTGCTGTAATCCTTGTAGGTGTATATCTTTACGATAGAAGGCTTTACCAGTGCAGCAGCACCTTCGGGAGTATATTTGCCGTTTTCGTCCTTGAATTTTTCTTCTGAAGCAGCACCTTCGGGCTTTGATTCTTTATACAGTATCACAGGCTTGGGAGAGCCTATTTTATCAACTACATTCTTGCTGTTGATGATATCATAGATTATTCCGCAAACAGCCATAAGTGCTGCAATGATTATGAGTATGACGAACATTATGAGCACACCCGACTGTCCTTTCGGACGGCGCTGTGAAGCATCTGTGCCGTCAGAACTCAGGTTATTGTTCTGACCGCGTTCAAGCTCCTCGAAGCCTATGGGCTCGTACATGAATTTGTCGTACACAGGTCTGCGGGGCTGACCGTAAGGCTGCTGATCGTAGAAATTTCGGGGCTGCTGTCCGTATCCGTTCTGATAGCCGTTATTGTAGTTGTTCTGCGGCTGTGAATAGCCGTTAGGCTGACTGTAAGCGGTGTTCTGAGGCGGAGGCGGAGCATAGCCTGTATTGGCGTTATTCTGCTCTGTATTCTGCATACCGCCTGCACCGATGTTATCAGCAGGTCTCTCATGCTGAGGAGTATATGGCTGCTGAGAGGCATTTTCAGACGGTTCGCGGTAAATATTATCTCTTTCGTCCATTGTTTATCCTTTCGCTTTTGGCTGCTTTTCAGGCAGCTGAATAAGAAACTCGGTATATTCTCCGTACACGCTCTTAACAACTATATGACCGTGGTGGAGATGAACTATCTTACGTGATATAGCCAGACCGAGACCAAGACCTGTAGTATCCTTGCCTCGTGATGAATCTGTCTTGTAGAAGCGGTCAAAGACCTGAGTTATCTCGTCATTTTTCAGACCTTCACCTGTATTCTTTATGCCTATGGTACAATTACCGTTTACGGAACGCTCAAAGCGGAACGAGAGCGTACCGCCTGTATTTATGAATTTTACTGCGTTCTCCACGAGATTGTATATTACCTGCTGTAAGAGGTCTGCATCGACTTCACAGGTCATTCTTTCACTTCCGAGACCTTCAACTTCAAGGTTTTTATCCTCGATCTTTTTCTCGAACATGAGAACGGTCTGTATAACTATCTCGGTAAGGTTTACATCGCGGAAATTAGGTCTGAGAGTACCTGTCTCAAATCTCGACATATTGAGCATTGACGAGATGAGGATACGCAGACGCTTGATCTCCTTTGAAACAAGAACAAGGTACTCGTTCTGTCTGCCCTTGGTGATAGTACCGTCAAGGATACCGTCAACAAATCCGCCTATGGTAGTGATAGGAGTCCTGAGCTCATGTGAGACATTGGCGATGAAGGTCTTACTTGTCTCTTCACTCTTTGCAACGTCAGCAGCGACTGCATTGACGTAATCTGCGATCTCAGATGAGGTATACGGGACATTTGTAGGGATAGTCTCAGAGAAGTCACGTCTTGCGTACTGTTCGGATATCCTTGCAAATATCCTTTCGTATTCGTCAAGCTTGTTGAATCTTCTCTTTATGAGCAAAAGCTGCACCGCTATGCTAAGAGCACATATGAGAGTATAGAATACTGCTATTTTCAGTGCGAAGGAGTTGATACCGTCTGATCTGCTGTATATCTTTGCATACATATGCATTGGAACGATATCATTTTTGCCTTTCAGGAAAAAGCTGCTTCCGTAAAGCATATACGGTTCATTTGCCGAGATATTCTTTGTTTCAAGATCAAGGAAATCGTTGGCATCGAGCTTTTCCATTTCCGAAGCGGAGATCTTATCGCTGTTTTTTACTACCTTTTTGGGCGTTTCTTTATAGTCAGCGTCTGAGAGGACGCAGTTGCCGTTATCATCATAGATGTATATCATCAGGTGGTATTTGCTTGAAAATTTCTTATGAAGAGTTTTCGTCACCTCTGAGCGTGTATCGTGCGTCTCGGAATAGTTATCCTGCATACAGCTTATAAACAGATCTCCGATAGACTGAAGCTCGTCAAGTTTTGATGATTTATATATCGAAGAGCTTATAGTTATAATGATAACGCTGATAACGATATTTACTGACAGAACAATAAAGATCAGAAATATAAAAAGCTTGTCATATGAGCTTTTTTTTGTTTTCAAGCAGGATCACCTCTATACAAAATAAGGGGACGGTCGGTCCCCTTGATGATTTGAAATTATCTTCATTCCTCGTAAATACGCTCACTCCATGCGTATCGAAAAATATCGGACATTTGCTGTCTGATATAATAAGAGCTTATTCCTCTTCGTCGGCTTCAAACTTATATCCTACACCCCATACAGTCTTGAGAGTCCACTTATCGGAAATGCCCTCAAGCTTTTCACGCAGACGCTTGATATGAACGTCAATGGTACGCGAGTCGCCGTAGTACTCAAAGCCCCATACTTCGTCAAGGAGCTGGTCACGGGTATAAACTCTGTTCGGGTTGGAAGCAAGGTAATAGAGAAGTTCGAGCTCCTTAGGAGGAGTATCTATATTCTTTCCGTTAACTTTCAGCTCATAGCTGTCCATATTTACAGAAAGCTTGTCGTAATGCACTTCCTTTGACTCAGGCTCAGCCATACCTGTTCCAACGCGGCGTGTTACAGCGTTGATACGGGCAATGACTTCCTTAGCATCGAATGGCTTTACGATGTAATCGTCAGCACCAAGTTCGAGACCGATGACCTTGTCGATAGTCTCACCCTTAGCAGTTATCATAATGATCGGGACGTTTGAGATCTTTCTGATCTCACGGCATACCTGCCAGCCGTCCTTTCCGGGAAGCATTATATCCAGCAGCACCATATCGGGGCTGAGAGCCTTGAATTTAACAACAGCATCATCGCCGTCGTGACAAAGAAGGACACTGTAGCCGTCTTTTTCAAGATAAAGTCTGAGAAGATCACAGATGTTCTTGTCATCGTCAACTATAAGGACTTTTGGATTTTTTTCGTTAGCCATTTGGTTAATACCTTCCTTCCGTATTAAACATTATATTAAGTTAATTATAACTCAGATCGGTGAAAATGTCAATCAAAAATTACCATTTTTTGAATATTTGAACTGAGTTTGATGTATATTTTGTTAAAATAGCATATTTCTCTCATATTCGGCTGAACATATCGCAAAGTGCGCATATAAGCTCGGTATTTGTGGGCTTTTCAACGAGTCTGTGTTCGGTCAGCCGTGCCGAAGCACCGCTTTTAAAGGCGTGATCGGCGAGATTTCGCATAGCTCTTTCCACAAGAGAAGCTTTTGTTGAATATGCCTGAGCTATCTCCTCGTATATTCCGTTCATATTGCCCCAGAGCCTTTCGGGAGCATTTATGGTTATTTCCGCAGCCTTTGCAAGATAGTAAAAACCGCTGAGTCTGCGCGGAAAGCCCAGTTCTTCGAGAAGAAGCTCAAGGTGTGAGATAAGACTTTTACCACACTCTGTATACCGTATGACCGTGCGGCAAAGGCTGCTTACGGGATACGGCATTGTAAAGCACCTTACAGCACCTGCCCTGCGAAATCTTTCATGCACAGAAGCAGAAGAGGCGTAAAGTCCTGCAAATACCGATATACCGCTTTCATATATATGCCTTATCAATTCCAGCAGATCATCGTCAGGTCGGAAAGCGAATAATATGATACCGCATATGTTTCCGTCAGACAGCCTGCTTTTTATGCTTGCTATCGAGCTTTTGCAGCATTCCGACGGCATACCCATGTTCATAAATCTGCGTGCCAGCAGCCTTCCGAGGCTCTGAGACTCATCGCAAATCAGTAAATATCCATTCATTTTTCACGAGCCGTATGGTCTACTTTTTCTGCTGTGAAAGGGCTGTTATGTTGCTTATAGCCCAATCGAAAGTATCTGTTGTTATTATGCAGCCGCCGCAGTCTCCGCACCGGCTGTCGCTGTCATCGTCGCTGCTGTCGGAAGCAGCTCCTGCATAATGTGCGGCGGTAGTTTCCTCCACCTGCCGGTTGCTGTCATAGCTGAAATCTTCATCGCCTGCAAAATTGCCGAAATTCAGAGCCTTTGATTCAACAGGCATAGTCAGCAGGCAGAATGATGAGAGTATCAGCAGTATAAATATTCTCAGCCTTTTCATATTATCCCCCGATAAATATAAAAGCTTTATCTCTTAGTATGCTGTGAGATACCCTTGATACTGCTTACTGCCCAGTCAAATGTATCTGTAGTAAGAACAGAGCCGCAGTATTCGCAGACTGTGTTCTGATTTATGTCGATATGAGCACCGCAGTACGGACAGGTCTGTGAGGTCGTGCCTGTAGACTTTGATGTTGTCACGCCTGTTGTGCGGACGAGAGTCCATTCGTATGTCATGAACTTCTCATGAGTATTGTCGCCGCGGACAATAGCACCTGTATTGTCATCGGTAACGTAATCCACGATACGTGTATCGAGTTGGATAACGATCACATCAAGACCGCTCTCCTGCCTCCAGCCGAGTATCTCAGTATTAAGCACAGCTATGCGTTCAACATGGTTGGTCTGATTGTTCTGACGGTACTTGTCAAGCTGTCTGTCCATCTGAGCGAACATAGCACTTGTCATGTAAGGTCTGAGAGGTTCTATGTTCTTATTCTGCCACTCATTCTGGAAGCGTACATAGAGATTTGATACCTTTTCGATGAAATCGGGATTTGAGAAATCAGGATCAATATCCAGATACTCATAAATGCTGCGCAGATCATTCTCAGGCTTGAGAGTATATGTATGATGTTCGTTTTTATTTTTCTTGCTGGCAGAGGACATTCCCATGACAGTAAATACAGCTATTGCTCCAACAGCCAATGCAAAACCATTTAAACCGCCGCCGCCCGAGCTGTGATAGTCATCATCATCGTCCCAGTCGTAGCTGTTTCCGCTGTCGTAATCGTTGTCCCAACCGCCGCTGTCCCAGCCGCTGTCGTAATCCGAATCGCCTGCGAAATCGCCAAAATCCGCACGAGTCCCCAGCGGTATGACTACAAGACATAAAAGCATCAGAGCAAACGCAAGAGACTTTAAGAATTTTTTCATTGATATTCCCCCATATATCATATAATAACAATATTATATCATATGATTTTCAATAAATCAACAGACGGGGCAAAAAAGTTGCTGCCGAAAGAGTTTTCAGAGCAGAAAAAAACTGGCGGTATCACGCGCCTTGTCAGCTTTCACAAATTAGCAGCTCTGAAATTGGCTATTGTGATAAAATATTGCGGCTTTTGTCGTTATACAGCCTTTTTCTGTAGTTTATACCCTTGACAATTCCGCGATAATATGGCATAATCTAAATTGTATAGCTATGTATACTCGTGAGGAAGCTGTGTATTGTTTATACACAGCAATAAAAAATGAGAGGAGAGTTTTACTATGCTTAAAAAGTTTACAAGCGGACTGCTTTCCGCTGTAATTCTCGGAGCGTCAGTGATGTCCTCAGCACCTATGGCTGTTATTGACACAGCAACAGCTGCTGACGGAAAGTTCAACTACGCTGACGCACTTGATAAGTCTCTGTACTTCTATGAGGTCCAGCAGGCAGGACCGCTCCCTGAATGGAACAGAGTTGAATGGAGAGCCGATTCTACTATGCAGGACCCTGTACTGGGCGGCTGGTACGATGCGGGCGACCACGTAAAATTCAATCTGCCTATGGCTTATTCGGCATCAATGCTTGCATGGGGACTTTATCAGTACCCCGAGGGAGTTGAAAAGGCAGGACTTAAAACTACATACGTCAACAACCTTGAATTCGTTCTTGATTATCTTGCTGACTGCGACAAGGGCACTGAGATAGTATATCAGGTAGGTATCGGTCAGGACGACCATACATGGTGGGGACCTGTTGAGCTTCTCGAATACGGTATGGAAGACAACTCACACAAGATCTCCGAATGCCGTGCAGCACTGAAAGCATCAAAGGGCTGTACAGCTGTATTCGGTGAAATGGCAGCTGCTCTCGCATCAGGTGCAGCAGCACTTGACGGCGATATCGACGCTTCAAAGAAGGCTGACTACATAAAACACGCCGAGAATATCTACAGCATTGCAAAGCAATCTCCAAGCGATGATGTATATAACGCCAGCGACGCTAAGAACTTCTACCGTTCAGAGCATTGCTACGATCAGCTTTTCTATGCTGCAAACTGGCTCTATATCGCAACAGGTGAGCAGAAGTATCTTGACGAAGCTAAGGGCTTTATTTCCAAGCTCCCTGAGATGCGCGGCGAAGGCGGTACTGCATACGGCTGGGCACACTGCTGGGACGATAATACACAGGGCGGTATGCTGCTCTATGCTATAAATACAAACGATTCAACTGCTATCGCACACGTTAAGAAGCACTGCGACCGCTGGGTAAACGGCGACGAAGCTACCAAGATCGAAGGCGGTCTCCGCTGGCTCAGCAACTGGGGCTGTATAAGATATGCGACCGCATCTGCTTTCATAGCAACTGTTGCAAGCGATACAGTTCTCAAGTCAGAGGCTGACAAGTACACTGACTTTGCCGAGACACAGGTAAACTACGCTCTCGGTGACAACCCTCTCAAGCAGAGCTATGTTGTAGGCTTCGGCGACAAGTATCCACAGAACCCACATCACCGTACATCACACGGTTCATGGAAAAACTCGGTATATGATCCTTCACACTCACGTCATATCCTCTACGGTGCTCTCGTAGGAGGTCCGAATAATGACGGATCATACAAGGACAGCCGTGACGACTTCATCAACAACGAGGTGGCTACAGACTATAATGCAGGCTTCACTGCAATGCTCTGCAAGCTGATCGACAAGTACGGCGGTACAAAGGATCCAAGCTTCCCTGCAAAGGAAGTTCACGACAGTCCCGAGTTCTACGTTGAGGTGCTTTCAAAGGGCGGCGATTCAAGCGGACAGACTATCAGCTTCAAGGTAACTAACCATTCTGCATGGCCTGCAAGAGTACAGGACAATATCTCATTCAGATACTACATGGATCTCAGTGAAATCATCGCACAGGGCAAGAAGCCTGAGGATCTCGTTATCCGATGCGACCGTGACCAGTCAGCTATGTACTCAGGCAAGGGCTATAAGACAGCTGAGATATCAAAGCCTATCCAGTACAGCGGTAATATTTACTACATCGAGGTTAATCTTCCTGACGGACGAGTAGTTCTTCCTATTTCCGAAGGACAGCAGCAGTGCGAGATACTCCTTGCACTTGTAATGCCTGATTACGGCAGCGGCTGGGATTCTTCCAACGACTTCTCAGCTCAGGGACTTGGCAAGACAGCAAAGGGTTCTGACGGTTCAACTATAGGTGTTATGACACCTTACGTACCTGTATACGTAAACGGCAAGCTTTACTACGGTGAAGAGCCTGACGGCACAAAGGCTGACGGTCTCGGCAGCACAGGCAGTGATACTCCAAAGGTAACTACATCAACTACTACAAAGCCAAAGGAGACAACTACAACTACCACAACAACTTCAAATACTGCACCAACAACGTCATCTACAACTACAACTGTTACTTCTGTCTATACAACAACCAGCATAATGGTATCAACTCCTACAACTACAGATGCTGCTACAAGCCTTCCTAAGGTAACTAAGTACGGCGATGCTAACTGCGACGGAGAAGTTGATATGTCTGATATAGTTCTTATCATGCAGAGCCTTGCAAATCCGAACAAGTACGGACTTAAAGGTACAGACGATCATCATCTTACAGAAACAGGTTCTGCAAATGCAGACGTTGATACTTCAAGCAAGGGTGTTACATCAAATGACGCACTCCGCATACAGGAGTTCCTGCTCAATAAGATAACAAGCCTTGATCCGACCAAGTAATGACAAATTTAAAAGCTCCCCGATTTATTCGGGGAGCTTTTTATCTGCCTGTAAAATATATAATACGCAATAAAAAGCTCCGAAGCATAGTGCTTCGGAGCTTTAACTTCTTTAGATACCGCAATCTTCATATTCTTTCCACTTCTCATAGTAGAGCTTGTTGCTCCAGCTGCGGAAGAGAATATATGCTACTGAAACCATTCCAATGAATAGTGCACAAAGTATGGGCATTGACTCCCTTAACATTTTTTTTGCGGAATATACATTTTCTTTTTTGCGGCTCATAAAATAAATTCCTTTGCTTTTAGTTTTTTATCAGTCAGCGTCGTTTGAAGCTGCGCCGCCGTTCATCTCAGCCATGAGTCTCTGGAGCTCAGCATCTACCTTAGCGTCTGAAGCAAGCTGATTGAAAGTATCCTTCAGCTCGTCACCTGATCCACCGCCGAGTGCATCGCCTGCGATCTCAGTGAAAGCAGCAGCCTCAGCTTCCTTGCGTACGACCTTGTCTTCCATTCTCTGGAACTTCTCAAAAGAGGAGTTAGGATCGAAAGTACCTGCTGCCTTAGCAAGGCTCTTCTGAGTATCAGCCATCTGTGAGCGAGCGATGAGCATTGCCTGACGGCTCTTAGCCTCTTCGAGCTTAGCCTTGAGCACCTCTACCTGATCGCCGATAGCGTCTGTCTGTGAAGAGATGGAATCGTACATTTCCTTATAGTTTGCAACGTCCTCGTCAGCCTTGACCTTTCTTGCGAGAGCCTGCTTAGCAAGATCCTGATCTCCCTTAGCGAGAGCAGCCTTAGCCTTAGCTTCCCAGTCAGCTGATATCTTCTGAGCATCAAGGTACTTCTTCTCAGCGAGGCGTTCGCTTGCCTTAGCCTTGCCGTAGTTCTGAGTAGCCTTTGTGAGCTCTGTCTGCATATCAATGATGATCTGCTTGACCATCTTCTCAGGATCTTCTGCTCTGTCGATAAGATCGTTTACGTTAGCCTTGAGAAGGTCGCTTAATCTTCTGAATACACCCATTTTTATAATCCTCCTGTTTCATGTAACAATGTGTTTCAGGTACACCCCTTGTACCACAAGATTATTATATTGTAAAAGTTTGTGGTTGTCAATAAAAAGTCAGACGATTTCATCTGATTTTCATTTATCAGGCTCATGTGTGAACGCATTATTACCAATTTATTCCCCGTTTTTTTCCAGTTCATTAATATATTGTCCCAGCTGTTGAAAGTCGGTATTTTCAGAACTCAGACATTTATCCGTGTCGGTGCCGAGGAATTTTTCACGGAGATCGAGCAATTTATTCCTGCGCTCGAAAGCTTCGGCAGTCATGACTATCATATCCTGACATTTATCGTTTACGAGTTTCATAGGTTCTGAAGTGATAGAACACAGTTTTACGAAAAGCTCATAATTCTCACTAAAGTCATCGCTTTTGATCGATATCATGGAAAGTCTCTCCTTTCAAGGAAAAAATTGATCCCCTGCTTACTATTTTACATTGAAAAGAGAGCTTTGTCAATATTTTTTTGTAAAAAATGACGGCTTTTATTTTATAAATATATCTTTTTGCTGAGCGATACTGCTTTCGAGGGTGTATTTTACGTTAAGTGTAAGGGTATCATTAGTTTTGACGGTATCAATGGTCCGTGAGATCATGCGTGTATCGCCGTCAAGGAAGTTATTTTCGTAAAGGTATACTCTTTCCATGAGCCGCTGTGACAGTTCTTCCTCGGTGAATGTATTTTCCACAGGTGAAAGCTCGGTGATATCCGTCCTGTCGATACCGATCGGCAGCTCTTTGCCGAAAAGTTCAAGGCGTTTTTGTGAGTTTACTGCATCACTGTGCGCGTAGTCGTTATGTCCGAACGAAAGCGGTATATCGAGACTGAAAAGCCTTAGCCTGCGAAGCTTCTTCCTTTTGCCTGTAGGAGCAAGCTCCTGCGAAATGAAAGGAGCTGAAAAGCTGACAGTTTCCTCATAAGTACCTCGGATATCTCCCATAGCGTGATAAATAAAGGTCTTGCCCTTCGGACCGTCGGAGACTCCGCTGATGAGCAGAGTACCTTTGGGAACGTAGTCCCCGACTATGTGTTTCAGCTCACCGCTCTGTACAAGCACCGAGGATATGACTGCATCACGGCTTGCGACTATATTGCAGGGGACACGTTCAAGAGACATATCGGGCTTGGGTTCGGCTTCGCGTATCTGCACTGCTATACGGCTTCCTGTGTGTCTTATGCCTGCCCAGGCGATACCCTCGACCATTGTTTTGAGTCTGTTCTGACATTCACGCAGGTCAAGGCGGTAGAGGGGAGTGCCTGCTTTTACGTCAAGCTCTGCAAGTGCGGAGAGGATAATATCATCACTTATTGAAGTATTGCCTTCTATCTCTATAGTGACGATAGTCTGAGAGAAATAAAGCACCGACAAAGCTGAAAATATAAGTCCCATAAACAGTCCTATCCTTTTCCGATAGCGGCGAAGTCTTGCGGAAAGGCTGTCGTATTCGGCAGCTTTCAGCTCTACGCCGCACTCCTTTGCAAGCTCACGTATCCTTTTCATATCCCTGTTAAAAACATCACCGCGGAATATTTCGCCGCGGCAGTACTGCCCTCTGCATTCTATGCGGTTTTCATGCATAAGATTTATGAATTTATAGAGTTTCTTCCCCTGTGCGTTTATCCTCATAGATCCTCTTAATTTCACGCTCATTATGCTTGTTCCTTTCTGTAAATTCTATCTTTTCGATATATCCGCGTATGACAAGTCCGCCTGTACGGAAGTCATAGGCTCTCAGACCGTTCCCGTGTATACTTATATAAAGTCCGCCTGAGACCAGCCGCATATAGACCTCGTTATATTCCTCTATCCTGCGGCAGTTATCTATTATAAGCTCCTTGTTGTCGGAAATGTGTATCCCTGAGTTTAAATAGAGAGTTTCACGGGTAAGCTCCGCAAGCCATTCAAACATAAGCTCCACTCCTGTATATTTTTTCACTTCCAATAATATGATTAAAGGGGTGATGATTATGAGGATATTTGCAGAAAAAGCTGCAAAAACGGTGAAGCTTGCGATACTTGCGGCAGCTGTCCTGTTCTGCACATTCGATACAGCTGCCGCAGCAGAAGCGGTCTATGGCAGCGTTCTGCGCTGCATAAACGTTGTGATACCGTCACTTTTCGCCATGATGATAGTATCTGCACTTATTGTAAGGAGCGGAGCTCTTACAGTTATACCGAAGTGTTGCGGACGTATAAGCAGGTTCATTTTCGGAATGGAAGGGAATATTTTCCCCATATTTACTTTCGGAATGTTCGCAGGTTATCCTGTGGGAGTAAAAATGCTCTGCGAGGAATACAGTGCAGGGAGACTGTCAAAAAAACGTGCGGAGCTGCTGTCCGGACTGTGCTTCGGAGCAGGTCCTGCCTTCACGTTCGGCTGTATATCACATCAGCTCTACAGCTCCGACAAAGCAGGCACAGCAATACTGATATCCAATATTTCCGCAAACTTTATCCTTGCCTTATTTATGTCCTTTTTTCTGAGGAAAGATGCCGAGGAGAGCTTTAAGAGGCAGAAATTCAGTCTGTCATCGGAAATGCTCACAAGCTCGGTAATTCAGAGCGGCAGAGCAATGGGTGATATATGCATTATGATAATGGCTTTTTCGGTGGTGAATGCGGTACTTATTCGCATCGGGGCGGCAGCAGCAGTTGGTGAGCTCCTTGCGAAGCTCACCAGCCTCGACCGCAGGAGCGGCGAGGCTTTAGTCGCCGCATTCCTTGATATTACAAATGTATCAGCATTGCCCTGCGGCGACTGGCTGCTGCTGCCTTACATAAGTGCGCTGGTTTCCTTTGGCGGAATATGTGTTATATTTCAGCTCTCGGCAGTTTCATCAGGCAGGATATCGCTGAGACCGCTGATAATTATGCGAATTGCCGCAGCTTTTATCAGCTTCTTGATATGCAGGCTCATACTGCCCTATTTCATGGAATACGAAACAGTGGAAGTATCAGTTGTAACAGTGAGCAGAAACAGCGGAGGTTCGCCCGTATCGTCAGTAATGTTAGTGCTGATGACTGTGATGCTTATGTGTGAAATGAGCGAAAAAAGCAATAAAAAACCAGCCGAAAGCACATAAAAATTCACTTTACAAGGCGTGATTTGTGTACAGTGACAAAAATTGTGAAAGCTTGCAGAAAAGGCTTGATTTATTGTAAAAAGGTGGTAAAATATAATTAGCACTCAAAGAGAAAGAGTGCTAAACATTGATTTGTAATTAATTATCAGGAGGTATATATCATGACTATCAAACCTTTACAGGACAGAGTTGTCGTAAAAATGGTCGAGGCTGAGGAGACTACAAAGAGCGGTATCATTCTTTCAGGTTCAGCCAAGGAAAAGCCTGAGGTAGCTGAGGTCGTTGAGGTAGGTCCCGGCACTTCTGACATTAAAATGGAAGTTAAGAAGGGCGATAAGGTCCTCATTTCTAAATATTCAGGAACAAACGTAAAGCTCGAGGGTAAAGAGTACATCATCGTAAAGATGGAAGATATCCTCGCAACAGTAAAATAATGCGTAATAAGTTGAGAGTGGAGAATTGAAAGTTGAGAGTTAATGTATCGGCTTACGCCGATTGATTGGAAAATTTTTCAATCTGTCCCCGTCAGGGGACACAACAACTCTCAACTCTAAACTCTCAACTGTAAACTATATTATAAAGGAGTTAATTATAATGGCTAAGGATATAAAGTACGGCGAAGACGCAAGAAAAGCACTTCAGGCAGGTATCGACAAGCTTGCTGATACAGTAAGGATAACAATGGGACCTAAGGGCAGAAACGTAGTTCTTGACAAAAAGTTCGGTGCTCCGCTCATCACAAACGACGGTGTTACTATCGCTAAGGATATCGAGCTTGAGGACGCTTTCGAGAACATGGGCGCACAGCTCGTTAAGGAAGTTGCTACAAAGACAAACGATGCAGCAGGTGACGGTACAACAACTGCTACACTTCTCGCACAGACTATCGTTCGTGAGGGTATGAAGAATATCGCAGCAGGTGCAAATCCAATGGTACTCAAAAAGGGTATCGCTAAAGCTGTAGACGTTGCTGTAAAGGCTATCGTTGACAACTCAAAGGCTGTACAGGGCAGCGAGGATATCGCAAGAGTAGGTACAGTTTCTTCTGCTGACGAGGCAGTAGGTAAGCTCATTGCCGAGGCTATGGAAAAGGTAACTGCTGACGGCGTTATCACTCTCGAAGAGAGCAAGACAGCCGAGACATACAGCGAAGTTGTTGAAGGTATGCAGTTCGACAGAGGCTACATCTCACCATATATGGTAACAGATGCAGACAAGATGGAAGCTGTTTACGATGACGCTTTCGTTCTTATCACAGACAAGAAGATATCTTCTATCCAGGAGATACTCCCACTTCTCGAGCAGATCGTAAAAATGGGCAAGAAGCTCGTTATCATTGCTGAGGACGTTGAGGGCGAAGCTCTTACAACAATTATCCTCAACAATCTCCGCGGCACATTCAAGGTCGCAGCTGTTAAGGCTCCGGGCTTTGGTGACAGACGTAAGGAAATGCTCAAGGATATAGCAGTTCTTACAGGCGGCGAGGTAATTTCTTCCGAGCTCGGTCTTGAACTCACAGAGACAACTATCGACCAGCTTGGTCAGGCTAAGCAGGTAGTTATCCAGAAGGAGAATACTATCATCGTTGACGGTGCAGGCGACAAGAAGGCTATCCAGTCAAGAGTTGCACAGATCAGAAAGGCTATCGAGACAACAACTTCTGATTTCGACCGTGAGAAGCTCCAGGAAAGACTTGCAAAGCTTGCAGGCGGTGTTGCTGTTATCAAGGTAGGTGCTGCTACAGAGATCGAGATGAAGGAAAAGAAGCTCCGTATCGAGGACGCTCTTGCAGCTACAAAGGCAGCTGTTGAAGAGGGTATCGTAGCAGGCGGCGGTACAGCATTCGTAAATGCTATGCCTGCTGTAAACAAGCTTATCCCAACACTTGACGGTGATGAAAAGACAGGTGCTAAGATAATCCTCAAGGCACTTGAAGCTCCTGTACGTCAGATCGCTGAGAACGCAGGTCTTGAAGGCAGCGTTATCATCGACAAGATAGTACGTTCACGTAAGGTAGGCTACGGCTTCGATGCTTACAACGAGGTATATACAGACATGATACCTGCCGGTATCGTTGATCCTACTAAGGTTACAAGAAGCGCACTCCAGAACGCTGCATCAGTAGCTTCAATGGTTCTTACAACTGAGAGCCTTGTAGCTGATATCAAGGAGGACACTCCTGCAGCTCCTGCAATGCCCGCAGGCGGAATGTATTGATAATTCGCTTGCGAATTATCAATTAGGAATTCGGAAAGCGGAATTCAGAATTATAAAATTTAAAGGCGAACCGAAAGGTTCGCCTTTTTTGTAGGGAACGCCATCTTCGGCGTTCCGTAAAAGTGGTATAAAATATCAAGGCGGCCTCGTATAAACGGTGAGTCTCTTTTGTAGGGGCGAGTTCCGCTCGCCCGTGTTTCTTTTGACTATGCTACCGCCCCTAAACTAACCACTAACAACTACACACTAAAAAACGCCTGCACTGTGAAAACTCACAAATGCAGGCATATATTATTGTGCGATATATAGAACTCAAAAAATATTTTTCTGAAATTCAACGCTTTTGCATTGAATTTCTTCCTTTTTCGGACTATATATGAAAGCGTTCTCAATCATCAACGATAGAACTTGTAAATTCCGCAACTCTGGCTTTATCGCCGTGGCAGTCCACTTCGATATCCTCACGGGCAATAAGTTTGCCTATGGAGAAGAACAGCAGAGCGAATGCAACAGAATTTATCATGATACTGAAATAAATACGCAGTCCGATGATATTGCCGAGCATTCCGCAGAACATGATAGAAATGCTGATTATAGTGAAAAGCTCCAGCTTCTTTTTATCGGGATCAAGCTGTAAGAATGTAAGGCAGGTGAGTCCCGAGAAAGCTGAATGTACCATAGCCAGCAGGAGCGAATACGGCTGATAGAAGTCGAGCCTGTAGGAATTGAGCTCCAGTACCATCATTAAAGCTTCAACGATGATATATATCGTAATGCATATTTTCATCATAGTCCTAAATCTCATAGCCGTTGATATGAGCCAGTCGCCCCACAGGAAAAGGCAAAATCCGCCTATTTCCACGCTGTATGCGATTATTTCGAGTATCTTTGAAAAAACTGATTCATAGTCGAAGGTCTTGTAATATATCAGGCATATGATGCTGAATGCAAAAAACAGCAGATTTGCGATAAAACAGTACTTTATACCGTTATTTAAACGTTTATGCATGATATGCTCCTTAGCTGAGAGCCTTCAGAGCTCTCTGACCGATATCTTTTCGGAAATGAGCCCCCTCAAAGCTTATCTTTGATACACCCTCATAAGCCTTATCAAGTGCAGCCTGAAGAGTATCGCCCTTTGCGGTAACGCCTATGACACGACCACCGTTTGTAAGAAATTCGCCGTTTTCACTGAGCTTAGTACCTGCATGATAAACGAAACAGCCCTCGACCTGACCTTTATCGTCAAAGCCGTTCATAACTATGCCCTTAGGATAGCTTTCGGGGTAGCCGCCGCTTGCCATGATAACGCAGGCACAGCTTCCCTTATGCCACTTTATGTCCACCTTGTCCAGTTCGTGGTTGTAAATAGCCTCGAATATCTCATAGAGGTCAGCGTCAAGCATAGGAAGTACTACCTGAGTTTCGGGATCACCGAAACGGCAGTTGTATTCAATTACCTTTGGTCCCTTGGGAGTTATCATAAGTCCGAAGTAGAGACAGCCTTCAAAAGTGCGTCCCTCAGCGTTCATAGCGTTCATAGTAGGAATGAATATCTTTTCCATACATTCCTTAGCAATATCCTCAGTGTAGCATGGGTTAGGTGAAACAGTACCCATACCGCCTGTGTTAAGTCCCTGATCTCCGTCAAGAGCGCGTTTGTGATCCATAGAGGATATCATAGGAACTAAAGTTTTTCCGTCAGTGAAGCTGAGGACAGATACCTCAGGACCTGTGAGGAATTCCTCGATAACTATACGTGCGGAGCTCTTGCCGAATTTGAGCTCGTCGATCATCTCGTGTACAGCAGCAACAGCTTCTTCCTCATTCTGAGCGATGATAACGCCCTTGCCGAGAGCAAGACCGTCAGCCTTGATAACAGCAGGGTAGCTATTCTGCTCCTTGAGGTAAGCGATAGCCTTATCGGACTCTGTGAATACCTCGTAGAAAGCTGTAGGGATATTGTACTTCTTCATAAGCTCTTTGGAGAATACCTTAGAGCCTTCTATAATAGCGGCATTAGCTTTAGGACCGAATGTCATGAAGCCCTCTTTCTGCAAAGCGTCTACCATACCAAGTACGAGGGGATCATCAGGAGCAACTACTACCATATCGGGCTTGAGCTGTTTTGCAAGAGCAACTACTCCGTCAACATCTGTTGCACCTACATTGAAACATTCAGCATACTTGGATATACCGCCGTTTCCGGGAGTGCAGTAGATCTTGCCTACCTTAGGGCTCTCAGCCAGTTTCATTATAATAGCGTGTTCGCGTCCGCCGCCGCCTACTACTAATACGTTCTTCATTGGGAAATTCCTCCTTGGGGATATTTATTCATTTAAAATTAACTGCTCAACAAGCTCATCAGACTCCGCTTTGAGCTGATCGTAGTTATCCTTTGACAGATTGGTGAAGATACAGGCAATACAGTCATCAAGTTCATAGAATACATATTCAAAGTATGTGGCAGGATTATTTACCTTTACATACCTTGCCTTATGACCTCTGAATTCGGTTTCTTCGTTTGCGAGAATATCTTCTTTTTCTATGTCTTCAAGTACTTCTTTGACTTCTTTTTTTATGGTAGTATCAGATATATTTGCATCAAATGCGGTATAAGATGTTCCGCTTGCAAGAGTATCTTTATTGTAGAAGCTTACCCAGTAAAGTCCTCTGTCATCAGGCGCAATTTCAGAACCGATATACCAGTTCCCACTTTCGGATATTCTGAAATATGGGCACGAAAAGGTCTTGGACTCATAAGCAGGTTCGTCAGCGGCAATGCTTCCGAGAATACTTTCCTTGACTATTTCCAGCCATTCTCTGCCTTTTTCGTTTGAAGCCTGTAACATTATACTTATGAAACAGCCATCAGGACTGCTTATTTTGTAATTTACAAACTCTACAGAGCTGTCATTTTTGCTGATGCCTGTTATCTCATAGGCATCAAGACCGTTAACGGTGATAATACCGCCGTTTGCGTCGGCTGCCGTGAACTTCATACTCTCGAGATCGCCTTCAAACAGGTCAGATGAATGAATATGCAGCTGTTTTCCTGAACATTCGACAGCTGCAAGAGCATTGCCGTCAGCTTCTGCGTATTCGCCGTCAGGAATGAAAATGGAACTGTATGTGTCACGTGGGTCCACATTGCTTTTTTCTTCCTCATCGAGCATACGCATTTTATCGACAGGGAGCTTCATACTGAAATAAGAGATGCGGAATTCATCTTCGTCGAGGCTGATGTTCAGGTCGGGTTCTGACATGGGAACATATTCAAAATCACTGTTTTCAGTTATATTTTCTTTCGTATCTTCATTATCCGCAGCAGATGCTTCTGTTGTATTTACGGTGGTATCCGTTTCTGTATCCTTCTCTTCGATAAGAGATGAAGGTCCGCAGCTGCAAAGCAAAAGAGCTGAGCAGAATAATGAAGTAATAAAAAGTTTTTTTCTCATGTCCCCTCCGAGTTTTATTTTATCGTTATGCCGTCAAGCATTTCGCTTATGGCTGATTCGTCCTTGTCTATCAAGCCCTCGGCAGTGATAAGGTAATTCTTATCGCCTTTGACAAAGCCATATTGCTCGTACTTTATTATATCTCCATCTTCACCAAAATTTTGTTTAAAGCAGAGATACTCACATTTAATTCCGAAAAGTTCTTTTTGACCACGTACAGGATCAAAAAAATATTCACTGTCGCTTTTAAATTTTTCATATCGTTTGTCAAGCATTTCGGACGGAGGATCTGTTTTGCCTGACTCAGACACAGACAAAAATACTGCTGGGTAGGAAGAGTTGAAATAATCATCTCCCTCGGTATATCTTATCTTGATATCAATCAGAGATTTATCATTGTTTATCTCATTATCTGCGGCGAAATATTTATGACCTGTCTTTATGCTGAAGTAGGGATAGTCGTATTCTTCGGGAAGATCAGCAATTCTGAAATCCGAGGTGTACTTTACCGTCTTCATGATATTCTTTATAGCCTTTTCTGAAAGGAATCCTTTTATGGCAGAACAGCTGGTCTTTACATCTAAAAAGCGGGTATCAGTTCCTGCAACATATTGTATCAGCGGTTCTGACTTAGTATTTGTGGTATGCTCTGAATAACATTCAAGCCCTGAACCAATATCAAAAGCCTTTGCCTTGTCTTCGGAACTTTCTGTGTAAGCTTTTACTGTACAGTTATAGGTACAGTCATCGAAATATATTCGGCTGTGAAAAGGACCGCTGAACATCATATCATATAGTCCGAGTTCATCATCATCCAAAAGCTTAAAGCCTTTCGGTACTTTAAAGCTGAAATTGTCGGTTTTGTACTCTACCGAAGGGTGAGTCATATAGTATGTATATCCTATAGAACCTGCTGCTGCAAGAACAAGGATAGATGAGAGCGTTATAATTATTTTTTTCATTTCTGCACCGTTTCCTTTATTGTTATGCCGTCAAGCATTTCTTTTACGTCAGCTTCGTCAATGTCTTTGCAGTATGATGCTTCAATACGGTAGGTATATTTACCATTGTTGAAAAAATAATAATCGAAGCAATTATATTTATCCATTACAGAGTGGACGAGCTCGCATTTTAAGCCGAACATATCCAGCTGATCTCTCGTCACCTCATCGTAGAATCCGTCGGGACGGGTATCTTTTACTGAATCCTCTGTTTCAAGGAAACCGTTATATACATCATCTGCAAGGTCAACAGGTGATTTGCCATTATCGTAGACCTTTATTTCAAGAAACGGATAATTTATTTTATGAAAATCGTCTGTATTAGCATATCTTTCATCTAAATAGAGTATGTAATCGGATTTTGCAGATGAATAAGTTTCATGTTCATAGCAATAGTATTTTGAGCCTGTGTATACGCTTAAATACTCACAGTCATACACATCTGGCTTGTCCGCGAGGCGGAAATCAGAGGTGTATTTTACAGTTTTTGCGATCTTTGCAAGTACAGGTTTTATGATCTTTGCCTTTAACGGAGTGCAATCGCAGTATATATTAAAATAGTTTGTATCTGTTCCGAGAATGTACCCGATCTGTAAGCTCTTTTCATCATTTTCGTCCCCAAAAACGGGCTTTGCTGTACAGTAATAGCCATCATACGGGTATCCTTCGAGCTTTTCAAACTTTACGTCTTCACTGATTCGGTAAACGTAATCTTTTACCGTTTCGAGATCGCAGTTTGTATCTATGTCTCTAATGAATATTGTCTCGCCCCAAAATTTGTAAGTTCCCGAATAATTGACTGTATAGTCGATGCACTCGAAGCCGTCAGGCAATTTAAAGCTGAAGTTTTTAAGTTCATGCTCCTCGGACGGGTGAGTGATGTATAAGTATGCACCGAACAACGATGCGACCAGAATGAGCACAATAGATGACAGAATGATAATAATTTTTTTCATAGTCAAATTTCCCCTTTTGATTTTTCCCTTATATCATTATATTATAACGAACGGCACAGAACCCCTTCTGCTCATTCGCTAAAAGCGTATTTTTATGTTAAAAACGCCGAAAAATGCACGTTTATGCACTTTTCTCCTCTAATTTCCTGCTTTCTGCAAGATTTCCTCCGTATATCTCTATTGAGGCACAGCAGCATACCATAACGAATGCAGCACAAACCAGGAAACCTGACAAGCCTCTTAATGAGTTTACCTGTGTTACGATGTCCATGATGTCTTTGCCGTATTTTTCCTTGATATTGTTGCGTATGATACGGTTTACCAGCATTGAGCAGCCGTAATCTGTAAGGAAAAGTAATACTGCAAGGACAATGGTGATTATGCCTCGTTTTTTCTTGAGATCCTTGTATGCACAGTTTATTGAAGCCAGTACGCATATAGGTGCGGAAACGATAAGGGCTTCCAGCATAAGTCCGAACTTGATATTGGCAGGAAGAGTCTCACTTTTTACGGTCTCTCCGAAAAGAGCCGTATACAGTGAGAGATGATTATACATTATGAAAAATATGTCGAGAGCGAGTTTGATAATACAAAATAAAGCTGAAGTAAGTAATGTGATCTTTAGTGTGTTTGATTTCTGCATTTTTATGCTCCTTATTTGTATTTTAAATGCTTAACGTGACGGTCCTCGTCTATACCGAGTGCAGCAGCTGTGCATATAAGCACCAGTGCGCCCACAAGGAGTATACTGAAGAAGAATGTCACGTATTCTGTTCGCTGTATCAGCCAGCGACCCGAAACATGGCTTTCAGCCATTGAAGTATGTGATATGAACAGAGCCATAACGTGCTCTATGATAAAACCTATAAGCCATAGGGCAGGGGCAACTTTAAGCGTTCGCTTGCATCGTTTTGCCGAGAAAGCCCAGCCCATGCAGCTGAATATATAGATCAGAAACGGCAGCCATACTATCTGAAGCGCACACAGCAGTGCTTTGCATTTGCCTGACATACCTATATCGGGGTGATTATCCTTGATGGAATCGCTTAGGAGAGCATTGAAAACAGGCCCCGAAGTCAGATAAGCGATAACAGAGATGATAATGTAAAATATGGTGAAAGCGGCTGCGGTTATGTATAGTTTCTTTAGTGAGATAGAATTATAATTGCTGCTCATATATATCCCCCTTTTTTCTGAAAATATCAGTATTGCTGCGCAATTATCGCATTATATAACATTATATCACATAATTCTGAAAATAGCAACAGACGAAAAGAAAAAAATATCGCATAAATATCTGTTTTTTTCATAGCTTCGAGAAAATTCGTCTGACGGTACGATATCAGGAGATATGGTGAAATAGCGGCACGATGTCAGTTTTCTCTTATGCTTGAGAGTATCTCGGTTATTTTGCCTTCTACGTAGCCGAAATTGGTGCTCTCTGCATAGACGCAAAGGTATTTGCCGCCGAAGTCCGCAAGATAAGACCTGCAATGCAGATCATCGTTTGCAGCCCATTCATAGTAATAGAAGGTACATTTTGCAGTAGCAGTTGTACCTGTGAAAATGATATTATCATTGTTTTCGGAGCTTATGGCTTCCTGAGCGGATTTGCCGTCCGTGTTCTCAGCAACATAGATCTTTAAGCCGCAGGTGGTGAAATCCCTGTCAGTGACCATTTTCAGGTCGCAGGGCATAGCTCCGCCCTCAGTAACAGTCTCAGAGCTGTCATACTTCCATATATTCGGTTCGGCATACATTGAGAAAGAGTGGCTTTTGTAGTTGCCGTTTTTATACTCTGTATTTTCGATCACAGGTGACATGGGAACAGGCGGAGCAGAAGTTGTTCCCTCAGTTGAGGCTTCGGAAGCTGCCGAAGCGTTAGTATCTGAGGTATCGTTCTTTTTATCAAGGCAGCTGCAAAGTGATACTGCCATTAAAGCAGCTGCGATAACAGCTGTGAAATGAAGTTTTTTCATATGTATATCTCCATAATACAAGGCTGCGGTCAGATGTTGACCGCAGCCTGAGCATTTTATATCAGTGGTGGAAAAGGCGGATACCTGTGAACGCCATAGCGATATTGTACTTGTTGCAGGTCTCGATAACGTTATCATCACGGATAGAACCACCCGGCTCTGCGATATACTCAACGCCTGACTTCTTAGCTCTTTCGATGTTGTCACCGAATGGGAAGAAAGCATCTGAACCGAGGCATACGCCTGTATTCTTAGCGAGCCAAGCTTTCTTTTCTTCTCTTGTGAATACAGCAGGCTTTACCTTGAAGATACGCTGCCACTCGCCCTCGCGGAGAACGTCCTCGTACTCATCGCCGATGTAAACGTCGATAGCGTTGTCGCGGTCTGCACGGCGGATATCATCAACGAACTGGAGTCCCATTACCTGTGGAGACTGTCTCAGCCACCAGTTGTCAGCCTTCTGACCTGCAAGTCTTGTGCAGTGGATACGTGACTGCTGACCTGCACCGATACCGATAGCCTGACCGTCCTTTACGTAGCAAACAGAGTTTGACTGTGTATATTTAAGTGTGATGAGAGAGATAAGGAGATCGTCCTTCTTGTCATCGGGGATATCCTTGTTCTCGGTAACTACATTAGCGAGGAGCTCACGGTTGATGTCAAGCTCATTGCGTCCCTGCTCGAAGGATACGCCGTATACCTGCTTTGTCTCGATCGGAGCAGGCTTGTAGTTCTCGTCCATTTTGAGTATGCAGTATGTACCCTTTCTCTTTGACTTGAGTATCTCAAGAGCCTCGGGATCATAGTCAGGAGCGATAACGCCGTCTGATACCTCGCGCTGTATCATCTTGGCTGTGCATACGTCTACCTTGTCGGAAAGAGCGATGAAATCGCCGTAAGAGGACATTCTGTCAGCACCTCTTGCTCTTGCATAAGCACTTGCAAGGGGAGTGAGCTCGCCGAGATCGTCTACCCAGTAGATCTTCTTCAGATCATCGCTGAGAGGTCTGCCGATAGCAGCACCTGCCGGAGATACGTGCTTGAAAGAAGTTGCTGCGCACATACCTGTAGCAGCCTTGAGCTCCTTAACGAGCTGCCAGCCGTTGAAAGCGTCAAGAAGATTGATATAGCCGGGCTTGCCGCAGAGCACTTCGATAGGGAGCTCGCTGCCGTCTGCCATATAAACTCTTGATGGCTTCTGATTTGGGTTACAGCCGTATTTTAACTGCATTTCATTTGACATGGTAAATGTCCTCCTTATATTAATTCATAATTAATAATGCTTTATGTATAATTATTCAGCACAAAGGCTTTATATAGAAAAATCAAAATATCAGGCAGTGAATATAGCGTATATGATCGCGGAAAGAAAAGCTGTTCCGCAAAGGATAATAAATCCTGTACCGAATACCTTTATGAAGCTGCCTTTTTTAGGTGTATTTGCGTCAATAGGCTTGGGGTAGTCCGCACATCTGAGAAGAGAAATGATAAGCAGACCGAAAAGAGCAGCCAGTATGAGCGTAACTCCTATAGCAATGTAAGCGTCTTCCGTGTCACTGCTAAGTACCGCACATAAGAAACCCACAAAGGACATTGCACCTGTGATAAGGTACAGCCTATTGCGTTTTTTCTCCCATGCTGCAAGCTGATGCTTATACTGCTTTTCAGCATTGAGATGCTTGTCCAGGTCGCTTACTTTATCCCGTAAGCCCACTACCTCAGCTTCGGCTTTTGCTTCATCAAAGCATACCTCGCAGCCGCAGTAAGGGCAGACTCCGAAGTATTCATCTTTTTTACGTTCAACTGCCGCACCGCAGTGAGGGCAGTCTATAGTAACTACATTCATTTTATCACTTTCCCCTAATATAGCCGCTATACGGCTCAGTTAACTGTCCTGATTTCTTTTTATTCTTTCAAGCTCTTTGCGGATATTGTCCGCCCAGTCAGTATCATCGTTGGTGATATGATACACTCTGAAACCGTATGCGATACCGTTTTCATAGACGGACTTTTCATCGTCCACATGAAGGTCGATACGGTAAACAGATGGATATTTTGAAGGGAAGTTTGCTCTTCCTCGTGCAACTTCCTTTTCGTGACGGACGGCGTTGACTATACTGTCTATCCTTATGCCGTAGTGCTTGAAAATACCGCGGATATACCTGTCTGTCCTGTTTGAGGTGGTGTATATCCAAAGCTCTGTATCAAAGTCGTTTATCCATTTTAGAAGCTCCGCAGCACCTTTTCTGAGCTTGTCCTTGTATATTTTGTTATACGGGAATTTCAGATCGGGCTCTGTGGGGACTTCCGCAGGATTTACGAAAAGAGTCTCGTCAAGATCAAATGATATCTTCATAATTATTCAAGATGTTTACGGCGTGAATAATCAACAGATAAAATATTACTTGTTCTTGTTGATTATACGAGTCTCCTCTGTATTATCTTCAAGATTTACGTAGCGAACAAAGAGAGATACCTTGTTGTCAGCGTTGAGGTTGTTCCAGAGCATATCTGTGAACTGGTCGATACTGCCGCTGATGCCTACAAGCTTAGGCTCGCCCTCAAAGCTCGGAAGCGGATTGCCGTCACCCATATATGTATGAATGAAGTGTCCCTCACCTGCGATAGGATTTGTGTAACTGAATGTGTATCTCTGACATGACTCAGGGTTGCCGTTTGCACTCTTGAGGATAGACATTGCGTAGTTGAAGCCCTTGTCCTCGAAGTGGAGTATTCCTGAGATACGAGGTGTATAGTTAGGAGCATCGTCCTCGAATTCGCGTGTGCGGAGGGACTGCTCGAAAGTCTGCTGCTTGTCCATGAGCTCGTAGATAGTATCGGTCTGATCGCCGTTTGTAACGATGAGCTTATTGCCGAGAACTCTTACGGGAGCGTAGATGATAAGGTGGGGATCAGTGAGCTTTGAAGGATCGAAAGCCTCTGTGCGGATACCCTTGCCTTCCTCGATGAAAACGCGGTTGCGGCTGTTTTCGCTTCTGCCCATGATGAAGTATGCAGTAACAGCGTACTTTCCGCAGTCGGACTTACCGATGACGATACCTCTTCCTGGGTAAGCGTTTGAACTGAGTTCCTGTGCTAAATCAAGCTTTTTCATAATATTAATAACTCCTTTCGGATAATGGTCTGTCAGTATCTTATTATCAGTGTGAGTATGAAGTCTGTGACAACTCCCACAAGTACGATAAGTGTGATGATATTGAGTGTTTTGCGTTTTGGTTTTGCGAGAAACCAATCATAGAATGGCTGTACGAAGTACATGAACAGCAATCCGCCCATACCAAATCTGAGTGAAGGGGAGAGAGCTATTCTTGCCTGAAAGTTTATGTCATAGTCTGCATAAGTGTCCCACGGCCACGAACCTGTGAAGAATTCAAGGACATAAGTGCCTGCAAGTTCTACGGTGGTGGCGACTAACATACAGCCGAAGAATATGATGAACGGACGGGCTATCTGCAAGCCGATGCCGCCTTCCTTCTTCATGAATTTTCCGAAGAAGAGCAGGAACAGCAAAGCTCCCACGGCGTATATCGGGCAGTATGGTCCGAACATTATTCCAAGATTTGTGAAACCCCATTTGTATACTACGACTTCGAGGAATACCTCGTATATCCAGCCGAGTACAGCGTACATCCAGAAGCAGAGAAACAGCTTCTGTACAGTTTGTTTTTCCAATAATTCCTTAATCTTTTTCATAGTTTTATTTTACATAAGCCTTTCCGTCAACTATCTCTATCCTGTCCTGACAGAAGAGAGATACCGCCTGAGGAAGAAGCTTCCATTCAACGTTTTCCATGATCCTGCGCTGGAGTATCTCGGGAGTATCGTCCTTTTCAACGTTTACTACTCCCTGTAGGATTATAGCACCTGCATCAGCTTCTTCGTTTACGAAATGTATTGTTGCGCCGCTGACCTTTACGCCGTAAGCGAGAGCAGCTTCGTGGACTTTGAGTCCGTAATAGCCCTCACCGCAGAATGACGGGATAAGTGCAGGGTGAACATTGATTATCTTGTATGCGTAAGCCTTTGTCACGCACTCATCAAGTATAGTCATAAATCCTGCAAGTACCACAAGGTCGGCTTTTTCTTCATTGAGTGCATTGAGTATAGCCTGACTGTAGGTCACACTGTCAGAGTATTCCTTTCTCGGGATAACTCTTGTAGATATATCGTTGTTTTTTGCGCGTTCAAGAGCGTATGCACCTTCCTTTGAGGAGATGACACAGGTTATCTTTCCGCCCTTGATGATGCCTGATTTTTCGGCATCTATGAGTGCCTGTAGATTAGTGCCGCCGCCTGAAACGAGAACAACTATATTTTTCATGGATTTTTTCTCCTATTATTTTATTGCAAGAGTAAAAATTATTCGGGGAACTGAACGTGTCCCTGTATTATTTCCGTATCGTCATATGAAAGGGGGATATCCTTGTCGATGACCACCTGACCGTAGATATCGGTTATGCGGAAAGTGAAAGGACCTTTTCCCATGTCACGGGACTCGAAATAATTGTACGGGCGGCGCGGTATCTCAACGAATTCGCCGTCTGCATTGAGGTATTCCAGCTTTGTTATGGGGTAGCGGTGATTGCGCACCTGAACGCCGCACCAGAATTCCGTACTGCCCTCTTTGTATTTGAATGAGATAGGAGCAGTCTCCGCGGTATCAAGGGGGATTATCTTCCAGCTTACGGGAACTCTTCCTTTCTCAACAGGAGCGATGAGCGGGAAAGCGTCCGTATAGAGGTCGAGGTCGCCCTTTTTGCCTTCGGGGAGCTCGTCTGTAACAAGCATTTTTATAGTGCCAAGCTCTCCTGTAACTTCAAGGTATGCGCCTGCAAGCTGAGCTTCGTTGTAATCATAGTGATTCATGGCAACTATCCAGTAATCGTGGGATACAGGGTCAAGCATAGCGTGACCGCCTGTATATCCGCCGCCGTAGAAAGTGCCCTCGCCTGTATGTACAGTGCCCTTTGGTTCGAGGATACAGTCCTCGTTTATAGGGTTGGTCTGTACTTCAAACTCTGTGGGAGTCTTACCGTTTACGCCCAGCAGGAATTTCTGGAGAGCATTGATCTCTGCTCTTGATATCTCGCTGTTTTGCCTTGCGGTTATCATATCAAAGACGTCAACGATACCGTCGGAGTTGAAGTCCATATCTATAGTTCCAACTGCATCGCTGTATAACGGTGTAGCTGTCAGTGCAGCTGAAAGCAGCACTGAAGCCAGAAGAATGTGTTTTTTCATAAACATCACGACCTTTTAAAATTTCCAAATCCCATACCCCATGTGTCGGTTTCAGTGTTTTTTGCTTTAAACAGTCAAAAATAATGAATTCGGATAATTTTGCGGCTAATGTTATGAATTATGATAGGATAAATACTCTATCAGCAGATGATAACGCCTTCCTCAGACTCAACGAGCTCGCCGAGTACGTAAGCGTCCTCGCCTGCTGCCTTTATAGCTGCGATAGCCTTGTCAGCGTCGTTTTTGTCAACTGATACTATCATGCCTACGCCCATATTGAATGTATTGAACATATCTCTCTCAGGGATATCGCCTGTTCTCTGGATAAGATCGAAGATAGGAAGTACCTGTACAGAGTTTCTTTCGATCTTTGCAGCAAGGTTCTTGGGGAGAGAACGCGGGATATTCTCATAGAAGCCGCCGCCTGTGATATGTGAGATAGACTTTACCTTAACAGCATCAAGAAGGCTCATAACAGCCTTTACATAGATACGTGTAGGAGTGAGGAGACACTCACCGAGAGTAGTACCGAGATCATTGAAGTGCATATTGAGGTTCTGCTCGTTTACGTCAAATACTCTTCTTACGAGAGAGAAGCCGTTTGAGTGAACACCGCTTGACTTGATAGCGATGAGAACATCGCCTGCCTTCTGAGTATCGGGCTGGAGGATCTTGTCCTTGTCAACAACACCAACTGAGAAGCCTGCGAGATCGTATTCGTCCTCGGGCATAAGACCGGGGTGCTCGGCTGTCTCGCCGCCGATAAGAGCACACTGCGCCTGAACGCAGCCCTCAGCAACACCTGAAACGATAGTTGCTATCTTTTCGGGGAAATTCTTGCCGCAAGCGATATAATCAAGGAAGAACTGTGGCTTTGCACCGCAGCAGATGATATCGTTTACGCACATTGCAACGCAGTCTATACCTACAGTATCATGCTTGTCCATGATAAATGCAAGCTTTATCTTTGTACCTACACCGTCTGTACCCGAAACGAGTACAGGCTTGCTGATACCTGTCATATCAAGCTCGAAAAGTCCGCCAAATCCGCCGATGCCTGACAGCGCACCCTTTATCATAGTACGTGCGATATGCTCCTTCATCAGCTCAACTGACTTGTAGCCTGCGGTAACGTCAACGCCTGCTTTTTTGTAGCTTTCTGAAAAACTGTTGTTCATTGGTTTACCTCCATAGTCGCCCGTCTCCCTGCCGACAGGCAGGGAGACGGATTATAAGTTTATTCTTTGCCGTTCCAGCAATATGTGCAGAGTCCGCATGAGTCAAGACCTACAGCCTTTTCTGTGCCCTCAAGTGTCTGGAATTCAAGTGAGGTAAGGCGGAGTCTCTTGCATATCTCATCTCTGAGTCTGCGGCCTCTTTCTGTAGCTGAGTTGCTGTATTCCTCAATGTGCTTTATTCCTACAGGACCTTCAAACTCGTCGATTATCTGACGTGCGATAAGCTCCATTTCGGAAGTGCTTCTTGAGAAGTTGAGGTATTTGCAGCCGTACATTATAGGCGGACAGGCAGAGCGCATATGAACTTCCTTAGCACCGTGCTCATAAAGGAACTCAACAGTCTCTCTCATCTGTGTGCCTCTTACGATACTGTCGTCAACAAAGAGGAGCTTCTTGCCGTTGATAAGATCGTGAACGGGGATAAGCTTCATCTTTGCTACCTGATTTCTCATGCTCTGGTTTGTAGGCATGAAGCTTCTTGGCCATGTAGGGGTATACTTGATGAAAGGTCTTGCGAAAGGTATACCGCTTCTGTTAGCATAGCCGATAGCGTGAGGCGTACCCGAATCAGGCACACCGCAGATATAGTCAACGTCAGGAAGTCTGCCGTTCTTGATATCGTTTTCAGCCATTATCTCGCCGTTTCTTGTACGCATAACTTCAACGTTAACGCCCTCGTAAACAGCGTTTGGATAGCCGTAGTAAGTCCAGAGGAAGGTGCATATCTTCATCTTTGAAGGATCGCCCTCTGCAAGTGTCTTACATTCGTCGGAAGTAAGCTCAACTATCTCGCCTGCGACCAGCTCCTTATATGTGGTATAGCCCAGCTTCTGGAAAGCGAAGGACTCTGTTGAAAGGCAGAAGCCGTCACTTCTCTTGCCGATGATGATAGGAAGTCTGCCGAACTTGTCTCTTGCAGCGATTATGCTGTTCTTTGTGAGGATAATGAGCGACATAGTGCCCTCGATCTTTTCCTGTGCATAGCGGATACCCTCAACGAAGCTGTTCTTCTGTGCGATAAGAGCACCGATAAGGTCACCTGAGTTGATATTTCCGCTGCTCATTGACTCAAAGTTAGCACAGCCCTGTTCAAGGAGCTCGTTAACGAGAGCATCTGCATTGCGGATTATACCTACTGAGCATACAGCATAGATGCCAAGCTTTGAGCGGACGAGGATAGGCTGAGGATCTGTATCGCTGATACAGCCGATACAGAGCTTGCCTCTCATATTCACAACATCATTCTCGAATTTGGTACGGAAAGGGGAGTTTTCGATACTATGGATATTTCTCTGAAAACCGTTTTCCTCCGACCATGATGTCATACCGCCTCTTCTTGTACCGAGGTGTGAATGATAGTCGGTTCCGAAAAATACGTCGGTAACGCAGTCGTTTTTAGAGGCTGCACCAAAAAAACCGCCCATATGATTATTCTCCCATAAGTCTCTTCATGATTTCCTGATAAGCCTCTTCAACGCCGCCCATATCTCTGCGGAAACGGTCCTTGTCGAGCTTTTCGTGAGTTGTAGAATCCCAGAAGCGGCAGGTATCAGGTGAGATCTCGTCGGCGAGGATAATTGTGCCGTCGGAAGTCTTACCGAACTCGATCTTGAAGTCGATGAGGTCGATGTTGAGTCCCTTGAAGAACTTTACCATGAACTCATTTACCTTGAAAGCGTACTTAGCGATAGTGTCGATATCTTCCTTTGTAGCGATACCGAGAGCGAGTGCATAGTAATCATTGATGAAAGGATCGCCGAGATCGTCGTTCTTGTAGCTGAATTCAAGGATAGGGCAGAGGAGCTTCTTGCCTTCTTCAACGCCCATTCTCTTTGAAAAGCTGCCTGCTGCAACGTTTCTGATGATTACCTCAAGGGGAACGATAGAAACCTTCTTAACGATAGTTTCGCGGTCACTGATCTCCTCAACAAGGTGAGTAGGTACGCCTTCTTTTTCGAGCATCTTGAACATATAGTTTGTCATCTTGTTGTTGATAACGCCCTTGCCAGAGATAGTGCCCTTCTTTTCGCCGTTGAAAGCTGTTGCATCGTCCTTGTAATCTACGATAACGAGATCAGGATCGTTTGTAGCGTAAACCTTTTTTGCCTTGCCCTCATAGAGCTGTTCCTTCTTTTCGATGTTTGACATTTTAAAATTCCTCCTTGAGAATTATATAAATGATTATATATGCAATTCCGCATCATTACGGAAATTGTAGGCTTATTAATCTTTAATAAGGTCTTTTGCGATAAGAGGTTTGTCGAACTTATCTCTCATCATTATGATGTCTGACTCTCTTGCTGTCGAAGTCATATAGCAGACGCCTGTTTCGTTGTCTGCAAATACAACGATCTGTTTTGATGAACCGATAGTCTGTGAGGCTATCTCAGTAAAACGCTGTTTTTCTTTTTCCTTATTATTGCTGAACATAGTATTCAATCCTTTCCTAAAAGTAGATCTGTGACTTGTTGTGGTGTATCTGCGATGTAGTCCGCGCCTGCTTCGGTAAGCTCCTCTATAGAGCCGAAGCCCCAGAGGATACCCATGCATTTCAGACCTGTTTTATGTGCGCCGTCTGCGTCCTGCTTACGGTCGCCTATCATAAGTACGCGGCTTCTGTCGGTGATATCCGCTTTTGCGAGAACGTACTCGATGACCTCGTGTTTGTAGTTGCGTGTGCCGTTTATATTTGCACCGCCAACTATCTCAAAGTACTGAGCAAGCCCGAATTTCTCGAATATGCGAACTGCGTACACCTCGGGCTTGCTTGTGGCGACCATAATCCTTTTGCCGCCCTTTTTGAGCCTGTCAAGCATTTCGGGGATACCGTCATAAACGCGGTTCTCGAAAAGTCCCACAGTGGAGTACCTTTCTCGGAATATCCTTACAGCCTCGTTTACCTGCTCCTCGTTCATGCCGCAGAACTCAGCAAAGGACTGATACAGCGGCGGTCCGAGAAATTTATTCGTATCCTCGGGCATCTCATAGCCCATTTTGGTGAGAGCATATTCTATACATTTAACTATGCCCTCGGTGGAGTCTGTGAGAGTGCCGTCAAGGTCGAATAGAAGAGTATCAAAATTTTCTATCATGTGTGTAGTTCTATATCGTGCCAGTCGTCTTTATCGGAGATGAGCCATTCAAGACCGCGTCTGCGCTCGAATACTACCTCGCCCATAAGGTCGCCGACAGGACAGCTTTTGTCGATATGTTCGTTCTGGACCACTGCCCAGTGATAGCGGTAATAGAGGTCGAGCATATCCAGTATATCATCTGTGCTCCTGAGAGAGCATCTGCTCTTGAAGTCGTCAAAGCTTTCACACTGAGAGACGGCGCGTATAGCCGCTGTGCAGTCGCAGATAGCGTTTGCTTCTGTGATATCCTCAACGATGCCCAGTGCCCACAACAGTGACCAGTAACATTCGTACTCCCATACAACGTCTACAGCGTCCTGCTGAGAGCCTTTTCCGCTTATGAGCCTCTGCTCCTTTGCGTTAAGGCAGCCGTCAACGCCGAAATGCTGCATAAGACCTGTAAAAAATCCCAACTGATCTGTGTTGTTTTCGCTGAGCTCTATGCCTGCCTGAGTAGACAGCAGAGCCGCGATTGCTCTTTTGCAGATATCATCAAGGCTTCTGAGCTTTACCTGCGAAGCGTCCTCAATAAGTGGAAGATTTGGGTTTATGCCGATCCCTTTTTCCTTTAATATCTTTTCCGAGCGTTCTTTTCTTTCTGAAGGTGTCATGTTTTACCTCCTTTGGTTGAAAGTGGTCTTGGTCAATATCAGAGAGCTGCGATCTGCTCCTGTAGAGCCTTGTCCTTGGCGATAACGCCGTCAGCCATAGCCTTCTTCTCGGCAGCAAGCTTTGCAGCGAGCTCATCATCAGCGATAGCAAGCATCTGTACAGCAAGGACAGCAGCATTCTTTGCGCCGTCAATGCCAACTGTAGCAACAGGTACTCCCGGAGGCATCATTACTGTAGCAAGGAGAGCGTCAACGCCCTCAAGTGCCTTTGACTTCATGGGTATGCCGATAACGGGAAGTGTTGTATGTCCTGCAACTACACCTGCAAGGTGAGCAGCCATACCTGCTGCGCATATGATAGCTCCGAAGCCGTTAGCCTTTGCGTTTGAAGCAAAGTCAGCAGCCTCAGCGGGAGTTCTGTGCGCACTCATTACGCGGCATTCAAATTCAACGCCGTACTTCTTGAGCTCTGTAAGAGCTGATTTTACAACAGGGAAGTCGCTGTCGCTTCCCATGATAACTGCAACTTTTTTTGACATGGTTATTTCTCCTTTATATTATCTGTCAATGGAGCGTGAAACGATTATTTCGTTTACGCCGCTTGATGCGCCCCACAGGTCTGTGCCCCATATAGCCCAGAGCTGATCTGTACCCATTGACCAAGAGTATTCGTCCTTGATACCTTCGCCTGAAAAAGCCGAAGGCTCATCAGTTTTACCGTATTCTTCTTCAAGGGTAGGCAGCAGTTTATTGAAAGCTTCTTCAAGTTCACTTTCCGAATATGGATAACTGCAATCCTCTACATGACCAACAGCTCCGATATGGTAGCCGAAGCAGGTGAGTTCGTTGGTCTTTTCATCAAATTCCACGAACATATATCCGCGGAGCCCTGTACCCCAAACTTCGTCGGCTGTAAAGCTGTAGTCGTATTCTACAGACGGCTTGTAGCCTGCGCTGTATTCATAGTCGTAATCTTTGCCGATAACAGCGAAAACATCTTCCTCAGACATTCCTGTTTTAAGCTGACTCAAGATGTCAACACTGTTGTTTCGGGACTGCTGGGCTGCGGCATTTTCTTTTGCGTGATCGAGTATCTTCTGAGCGAAGTCATCAGGTATCAGGTTTAAGGAAACATTTCCTGTTTTAGTGTCATCGTAATAAAAGCCCCAAAGGGCAAGATTGCCGTAGGTATTGCTCCACCTCATATTGCCGAGGCTGTTTTTATCATTATCGTCAGAGGTATAATAATCGCCGTAGTATTCATGCACCTGATCGAAGAGCTTGTCGTATACGGCTTTAATCTCTTCTTCGGAGTGATCTTTTGAGGTGTTGTTGTCCCTGTCTATAACTCCGAAATGATAGCTCATGCTGATAAGCTCGCCGTCGGGAATGAATGTTAAAAGCTCATAACCCTCCATATCAATGCCGAGGAACGGGCAGCTGTCGAATGGAATGGTATAATATGCCATATCAGGATCTGAATCAAGATATTTCTCAACGCTGCGCTCGTAATTATCCCCAATGACAGCCTGCACCTCGGCTTCTGTCATACCGAGCTTTATATCGGGGAACATATTGAATTCCTCACCGAATTTTTTCGATGTGGTGGTATTTTCGGTTTCTGAAGTTGTTTCCGTTTCAGTTGTTTCTTCTGTGGAGACAGCAGTGGTCTCTTCATCTGTCTCGCTGCCGCTGTCTATTTTGCCGCAGGCTGCTGTCATAAGCATTATGAGAGAGCACAGGAATGCTGTTTTTTTCTTCATTGATATGTCCTCCGTCAGTGAGCCTGCTGCTCGTTTTTCTTTTCATTTGTATCCGCAGGCTGCTTGCTTTCGGCTGATTTTGCAGGATAAGAAAGCTTATTCGGAACAAAGTCGCCCGAAAGAACGCGGAGTCCCTTTTCTGGATCGTAAACGAATTCCATTATGGCTTTGTAATCGCCTCTAAGATACTGTATTCTGCTGTCTGCCATTTTAGAATTGGTAGAGATATTTGCGGTTATGTATATCTTGTAATGATCGAGATCATCATCGGATATAGATGAATATACCGATACATCGTTAAGAGACATGAGTGTTTTTGAGGTAACGGAGTGATCCTCGGGGAAAAGAGTGAGGAAGACTGCGGACTGCTCGGCATCTATATCTTTAAGCAGACTGCTGTCACCTGTAAAGGCGTACTCTATATACCTGTCAACAGCCCTGCTCATTTTTTCAAGTGAAGAGATACTCAGCTTTGAGAGCAGGTTCTTGTTCGTAACCTCAAGCTCGTAGGAGTGGTTCATTGTTTCGCTTTTAATAACAGCGTTTCTGAAAATGATATCATTAGCTGTTACGGAATATCTGTACACTCCGTTTTCCGAGGTGAGCACCAGATCGTCTTCATCTTCCTTGTATGAAGTCCATACTCTTGAAAAGCATGGGTTGAAGTTCTGGTCGTAGATGACATACGTGCTGTCATCAGACGATGCAGCAGCGTAAAAATTACGTCCTGAAAGCTTTATGCTTTTAATGTCCGAATAGACGAACGGTATAGCGATGTTGCCCTCATAGTCGATGCAGCCGAACAGCTTTTTGCCGCGTATCTGCTTTGAAGCGATACAGAGGTCACTGTCGGTGAATTTTATCTCCTGCCATTCGGGATAAACGATCACACGCTCATTGCTGTCGATTATACCGTAAAGACCTGCACTGTCCGTGAAAATGTGGTTGCCCGAATTATCCGCGCTCAGCTTTTTCTCGACAGCAGGCTGAGTACCGCTTAATTCGGCACTCTGATCCGTGTTTGAATAGAAACGGGTGATAGCGACGGCAAGGACGATGATAACGATAAACAGTACGGAGATTATAAGTCTCATATGCTTAGTCAATGTCTCCGCACCTCCTTAGAGTCATTTGCTCTCATTGTCAGATGTTTCTGACTTCTGAGCACCGCTCTGCTGAGCTTCAGCCTTGCGCTGTCTGTAGATATCCTCAGTTTCTTTTGTTATGTATATCGGACGGTTCTTTGTTTCAAGATATGTCTTGGAAAGGTACTGTCCGAGGATACCGACGCAGAAGAGCTGTAATCCGCTGAAAAGGAATATAAGACAAAGCATTGTGGGATATCCGTCGGGAGCGTCCAGCCAGCCGAATATAGAGCGGATTATTGTTATAACGATGAGTATGAACGCGATAAAGCAGGTGATTATTCCCAGCAGCGAGGCTATTGCCAGAGGAGCTGTGGAGAATGCCATGATGCCTTCGAGGGAGTATTTGAAAAGCCCCCAGAACGACCATGAGGAAGTACCTGCGGGACGTTCAACATTTTCGTATTCTATGTATCGGGTATTAAAGCCTACCCAGCTGAATATACCTTTTGAGAAACGGTTGTATTCCGACATATCAAGGATAGCGTCCACCATCTGTCTTGTCATGAAGCGGAAGTCCTGAGCACCGTCAACGATCTCGGTCTGAGAGATCTTGTTCATTATCCTGTAGAAAAGCCTTGCGAACCATGAACGTACCTTTGACTCGCCCTTTCTGCTGACGCGGCGTGTAGTAGCGCAGTCGTACTCGCCGTTCTTGACGTAGCTGTACATCTGGGGCAGGAATGACGGTGGGTGCTGGAGATCTGCGTCCATAACGACAACATAGTCGCCCTTTGCATTTTTCAGACCTGCATACATACCCGATTCCTTGCCGAAATTACGGGAAAAAGAAATGTATCTTACACGCTTGTCCCTGTCTGCGAGGGAGCGTAATATATCAAGTGTTGTATCTTTTGATCCGTCATTGATGAACAGATATTCAAAGGTAAGTTCGGGATCGTCCTTGGACATCTGTCCTGTCACCTTTGTTATCTCCTCGTAGAACATGGGGAGAACCTCCTGCTCATTATAGCACGGAACTACTACTGAAACGAGCTTCACGTTTTTTCCTCCTTCAAAAGAAGCTTCATCGGCTCATAAAAAAGACTGTTTTTTTATCTGCCAATACACTATTAATAATACAACAAAATCACTGATAATGCAATAGCAAATTTCACGATTTCATAATTTTTTACGTCTATGTAAAATAATGACCGGTAAGCTTTATTATTTTGGTCTATCTGATTAGAAAACGCTTTAACGCCGTATATATAGGGGGATTATTTGATAAAATGTAAATTATTCCCATTACCTAATTTAACTTAAACAGTGTAGGAGAATTTTGACAAAAAAATCAATAACGATTTGTTATTTTCACCGAAAATTTTAATTCGGGTATAATTTTTAGCGTCATTTTTTTAGAAAGTGTTGATTTTTTTTGAAGTATCATGTATAATATACTTGTATAGTTGTTCGCATCATGCAGGTTTCGCAGCAGTTTAAACTGGTTCTGCGCGGAAATACTGCGGCGATCTGGGAAATCGGCGGTCCGCTGCCGTAAAGCGGAGGCTGCAGTTTTCTGCGGTGGGGAGAGGACTATGGATATAACACTGGTAACTTCTTCATATGATAAGGTCGTTCACGGTACCGATAATGATAAGAAAACCGGCTGCGGTATAAACCTGTTGAAGCCGGAAAATGTAACACGTTTCCACAGAACTTCAAGGATGACAGACCTTAAAGAGATCACTTGTGAGAAATGTAAGGCAAGTCTTGCAAAGAAGCTTATAAAGGCTGACAAGAAGGAAATGGCACTCCTTCTCAAGGAAGAAAAGAAGCGCGAAAAGCTCGGATATGGCGACGAGGGAATCGTACCGCTGGGAAATACTACTGCAAGGATAACCAAAGATCCTGATGCGAGAAGAAAAGAAGAGGAAGCAAGGAAAAAGGCTGCGGAAGAAGCAAGAGCAGCTGCCGAGGCAAAAAGAAAAGCCGATGAAGAGGCTGCAAACGAGGCTATCGAGTATTACAGCAGACCTGCCGAGAATGCTGCACCGGAGCCTGCTGCACCCGTAAACAATATCCCCGGTACAGGAATACCTATGGATGACAGCCTTGCACAGTTTGCAATAGATGTACCGCGTGAAGAAGAAAATGCCCCTGCTGCATCCGAGGAAGACGATTTCCTTGCTCAGTTCGCTATCCAGAAGCCCGATGCTCAGGCAGCTCCTGTTCAGAACAATGTGACTGTGACAGAGGACGATTTTCTTGCACAGTTTGCTATCCCTACACCTCAGCAGTCGGCGATACCCGGCGGCGAGCCTGCACCTGTAAATTACGGTACAGAGCCCGAGGAGATGGACGGTCTCGACTTTAATTATAACAGTCAGCCCGTACAGCCTGCACCTGTTTATGTTCAGCCCGAACAGGCTGCACAGGTACAGGGCGAAGAGGACGTAATGCAGATGTTCTCTATAGATAATAATGTTCAGGAGCCTGTATACGGTCAGAACCAGTATGGTCAGCCCGTTTATGAGCAGCCTGTCTACGGCGGAGATCAGCCCGTATATTACACGGAGGACGGACAGATCGTTCAGCCTTATATACCTCAGGATCAGCAGTATATCCAGCCTGACGGACAGTATATCCAGCCGGATATGATCTATCCTGCCGAGCCATTACAGGGCGCGGAAATGTACGATCCGAACCAGATGTACGGATATGATGAGACTATTCAGCAGGGTGTCCCTGTATCAGCTCCCGTTTATCCTCAGTATAACGAGAATATGCCGAAGGAAATGGATGAGCTTGATATCCCTGCTATAGGAGATATATCAGCACCTATTCCAGAAGCAATACCTTCCGTTCCCGATATCGGAGCACCTGTTCTTGACGACATCTCAGGCGTTGAGGATATACAGGCTCCTGTCATTGACGATATCTCAATGGCTCAGGAAGCAGCAGATGCCGTAAGCGACGGTATCCCCACTGTTGAAGATATTGCAGTCCCGGCATTTGATGAGATACCCAAAGCAGATCACACAGCCGCACCGATAATCGATGATATTTCGGCACCGGCTGATCTGACAGCACCGATATTTGAGGATATGCCTGTACTTGGCGATGCAGATGAAACGGTGATAGAGAATATTTCCGCACAAACATTTAATGAGCCAGTAATGGCAGAAGAGGAGTATGATAATATTATGAGTGATTATAATTATGTAGCACCGGGCGCAGGTGCAAATACAAATGAGGCAGAACAGCCAAAACAGCAGGCACAGCAGCCTCAGCAGATAATCAAAGTTCCGCAGCTTGCAGGATATGATGCAAATAATCAGCCTGTATACAAGTATGTTCAGATGAAGCTCGTGGGACGCGACCAGAACGGTCAGCCTGTATACGTTCCTGTTGGCGCACAGCCTCAGCAGAGACCTGCAGGTCAGCAGGCAGCTCCTGCTCAGCAGACAGCAGCTCAGGCACAGAGAGCAGCCGCAGCTCCTGTACAGCAGGCTCAGGCTCAGAGACCTGCAGCACCTGTTCAGCAGGCTCAGGTAAAGTCTCCTGTTCCGAGAAAGCCTGTACAGCAGAGCGGTATCCCTTCGGCAAATATCTCAAAGATAGCTGTAAATCCGCACAGCAAGTCAACTTCACAGGCATTTATCAATGCTATCGCAAGCTCAAAGGATTATGCTGACAAGAACCTCATCGAGACACAGGGACTCAAGGCTAACAGCCCTGTTCTTACATCAGTTGAGGACGTTCTTTCAACAATGGGCGATGAGTCCGCAAAGAGACAGATGCAGGCAAAGGCACAGGCACAGCAGAATGTTCCTGTATTTGATGAATATAAGGCACCTCAGAAGACAAGTTACAGAGGCGGAAACTCTGCTCCGAGACAGCAGTCTTCTTCAATGAACGATGCCCTTTACATGACAAAGGCTGAGCTCAAGGCTAAGAAGAAGCAGGATAAGATCGACGCTAAGTTCAGAAAGGAAATGTCCAAGAGAGGTTTCTGATCAGTTATGGTGACCGTCAGCTGATACTGACGGTTACTGTTTAATATCTCGCGATGAAATGAGGAAAATCAATGGCAGAAAACAAGATCCTTGAAGAGCTGAGAGCAAAGCTCACAGGCTCTACCGAGGAAAACACCAAATATCTCCGCGGCGTGGCTGAGACCTATGCCAAGGAGGGCAACGTAGAGGGCATGAACGCCGCTGCACTGCTTCTTGTGGAAATAATGCCGCAGGATCAGAAGGACGAGGTCGAGAGACTGACTCACCTCGACGGTATGCGCCTCGATGAAATGCAGAATAAGATAGTTAAGCTCATAAATGAGAAGAATACAACAGAGGCAAAGTCGCTTGCAGAGCGTCTTTACAAGAAGATAACCATTGACTACAGAGAGACCGAAACAGCAAGATTTGTTTCGCTGAGAAATCCATTTGAGGATAATCTGTATCAGCTCAAATACAAGAAGGATCAGAAGGTGCTCAACCGTGCTCCCTTTGATTTCCCTTCATATATCACTACATATGCATATCTTCTTACAGAAGCAGGTTCGCCTCTTGATGCTATTCCCGTACTTGAAAAGGCTATCGAGTACAATCCGCTTGACTGCAACCCGAGATTTGAGCTTGCAGAGGTGTATAAGCTCCTTAAAAACAAGAGAATGCTTATAGAGACCACAAAGGAAACTCTTGAAGTTGCAGCTTCACCTGTTGCAATAGCAAGATGTTATGCCAATGTGGGCTATGCACTTACGGATATGGGCGAGTACGATGATGCAGCTCTGTTCTTGTCGGCAAGTCTTATATTTGCTCCGCATCCTGCCATTCCGTATGAACTCAGAGATGTTGCCGAGCGCAAGGGAAGTCCTATAAAGCCTCCTACTCAGGAAGATATAAACGAGGTAATGAAGAAGTACGACATACCTTACGGACCGAATGAGGATGTTGTATCTGTAGCTGCAAAGCTTGCTGCGAATTATCTCATGGAGAAGGATATCCCTAATGCTCTTAAAGCATTGAAGCTTACATACAACCTTACACGAGATGAGGAGATCAAAAAGGTCATACTCAAATATGAGCCTGACGCTCCGCAGGTTAAAAACGGAGACGAGGCAACAGGCGAACAGCCAAATATAACACAGACGGTGAATAATTCACCCGAAGAGTAATATCAAGGCACTTCCGAATGGAAGTGCCTTTTTGATGTATAAAAGCTTCGCTTTCACAGATAATATCTGTGGGAGATGATAAAATGAGCAAGAAAAAAATACCCGTTCCCGAGCCCGAAGAAGAGGTATATATCTGCCCCTATGCTTCGTGGGGAGATGCGACGGGACTTATCCCTTTTGCCGCAGAGGACAGCGTTCAGCGCAGCTCTTACGATGAGGTTTGCCCTTATATGTCCGAATACGGCGGCAATAAAGATGAAAACATTAAAGGCTGCGGAGAATAACCTCCGCAGCCTTGTTATTATGTACAATAAAACTATATCAAATTTGACATATGTACCAAAATTTGCAAAACTACTTTATTTATTACTTAAAGCATGATATAATAGACAAGGTTAATTTAATTCGTTACTTCGGCAGCAACAAGTTATTATGCATAACATAGCTTTACAAGAACTTAATAGATCGGGGGAGTTTTATGAAAAACGGAGTAAAAATGCTGGATATCGCCACGAAGCTCGGCGTCAGCGTTGTTACGGTCTCAAATGCACTGGCAGGCCGTGACGGAGTAAGTGAACAGATGCGTAAGCGTATCTGCGAAACTGCTGAAAAAATGGGCTATAAGCCTTCAAATACCAAGAGCGAGAAAAGACGTATGTCCATACCCAAGGTGAGCAAAAATGTGGGTATTCTTACGTCTGAGCGTTTCGTCGGTGCGAGAGGTACATTTTATTGGGAGCTTACAGCGAGCATCTCTAACCAGCTTTCGCAGATAAATGTCTGCACAGTATACGAATGTATATCTGCTGACAACGAAAAGGACGGTATACTGCCGAATATGATCGTTGACGGCAAGGTTGACGGTGTTATAGTTATCGGACAGGTACACAGAAGCTACATAGAGATATTGAGCAAGCTGACTATACCGCTTATATTCGTGGATTTCTATGATAACCGATATCATGTTGATTCAGTCATATCCGACAGCTTCAACGGCGGATATATGATTACGGACTATCTTGTTTCCAAGGGACATCGCAAGATAGGCTTTTTCGGTACCCTTAACGCTACCAGCAGTATCAATGACAGATATCTCGGATATCTCAAGTGCGTTATGGAAAATGAGCTTGAATACCGCATAGAATGGTTAATCGGTGACAGAAACGAAAAGGGAATACTCAACGAAAAGATAGATTTTCCTGCTGATATGCCCACCGCTTTCGTATGCAACTGCGACGAGACAGCATTTCGCGTAATATCGGCTTTAAAGACAAAGGGCGTTCGCGTTCCCGATGATATAAGCGTAGTCGGCTACGACAACTACACAGTGTCGAGCATATGCATACCGACCATAACTACGGTAGAGGTTGACCTTGCGAAAATGGCAGAGGTGTCCGTTGGAATAATGGCGAAGAAGCTTTCTGATCCCACTTATTCCGAGGGCAGACGCATCATAAGCGGAAAACTCATTGAAAAAGAGAGCGTGCTTGATATAACAGGCAGCTATAACAGGGAGTGACTTAATGAAGATACAAAACTTTTTAGGTCATTTAAAAACTGTTCAGCAGCACAGACATCAGGTGTTCATACACTGCGTTAAAGCAGGTATACCATGGCGCGGATTTGTACATGACCTGTCAAAATTCTCGCCTACGGAGTTCATTCCGGGAGTTAAATACTTTCAGGGCGACCGCAGTCCAAACGAGAAGGAAAGGGAAGTGGACGGCAGCTCAAAAGCGTGGATGCACCATAAGGGGCGTAATCGCCACCACTTTGAGTACTGGACAGACTATAATCCCGAAACAAAGCTTATGGAACCAGTGAAAATGCCTGATATCTTCATTTTTGAGATGTTCTGCGACCGTGTGGCAGCTTCAAAGATATACAACAAGGAAAAGTACAATGAGTCAATGCCACTGGAGTATTTCCTCAGAGCCAAGCCGCGTCGAAAGATCGAAAAAACAACAGCGAAAAAGCTGGAATTTCTCCTTACCATGCTTCGTGATAAGGGCGAGGACGAGGTGTTCCGCTATATCCGTCGACAGGTCAGAAAGATGAAGTGAGATTTGAAAAGGACGCCTGATGGCGTCCTCTGCATTTTAAGAACAGAGGTGAGATAAATTGAATCAGAGATTACCGTATCTCCGCGAAAAGACGTCGAAACTTACCACATCGCCCGGCGTGTACATAATGCGCCGCAAGGATAGTTCCATAATCTATATCGGCAAGGCGAAGAACCTGCATAACCGCGTCAGCAGCTACTTCCGAGAAAATCCCGATCATACGCCGAAAGTAGCGGCTATGGTCTCAAATGTGTACGATTATGATTTCATCGTCACAGACAGTGAATTCGAGGCACTTCTGCTGGAATGCAGCCTTATCAAGCAGCATAAACCTAAGTACAATATCCTTCTGAAGGACGACAAGGGATATCATTATATTCGTATTTCAGATGAGGAGTACCCTCGCATAACCAACGAGAAAAACACAAAACAGAGCGGCAGATATCTCGGTCCGTATACCAGCGGAGCTATAACGAAAGAAGCCGTAAACGAGGCAAACCGAGTATTCATGCTGCCCACCTGCAAACGGAAATTTCCGCAGGATTTCGGAAAAAGCCGTCCCTGTCTGAATTATCATATAAAGCAGTGTATGGGAGTTTGCAGAGGCAGGATAAGTGCAAAAGATTACCAAAGTGCAGTTGAGCAGGCGATAGAGTTCATCAAAAACGGAAGTGCTGAGTCGGTAGAGCGCATGGAAGAGGAGATGAACAGGGCTGCCGAGGAGCTTGAATTTGAGAAAGCAGCAATGCTCCGCGACAGGATTGCGGCAGTGAAAAAAGCTTCCGAAAAGCAGAAGATAATCAACAGCGGCGTTGAGTCCGCAGATGTTATCGGTATAGCAAAATTTTACGATGGACTTTACATTTCTGTGCTCATGTACCGTGAGGACAGACTCTTCGATAAGGCTGTATTTGAGCTTCCGCTGCCAGATGAGGGTGAGGATATACTCAGCAGCTTTATGCTGCAATTTTACTATAAAAAGCCTGACATACCGCGCTCGGTCATAGTTGATCATATTCCCGAGGACAGTGAACTGCTCACGGAGATGCTGGAGGAACAGGCACAGCACAAGGTGAAGCTCCATGTGCCGCAAAAAGGCAGACAGCTGGAGCTTCTAAAGCTTGCAAAAAACAACAGTGCGGAGTACGCTGCTATCAAGAATGACCGCACGGGAAAAGAGGTCATTGCACTTGAACAGCTCGGGCGCAGTCTGGGACTTTCAAAGCCGCCCCGATATATCGAAGCATACGATATTTCCAACCTTTCGTCGGAGTCAATGGTCGCAGGAATGGTAGTTTTTGAGGACGGCAGACCGCTGAAAAAGGCGTACAAACGCTTCACCATAAAGGAGCAGCAGTTCCAGAACGACTACGGCAGTATGCACGAAGTGCTGAAAAGGCGGCTAATGCATATCGTAACGGGTGAGGGCGATGAGTACTTCACAAGAAAGCCTGACCTTATACTCCTTGACGGCGGTAAAGGTCATGTGAACGCGGTCGCGCCTGTATTGCGTGAATTAGGGCTGGACATACCTCTCTTTGGCATGGTCAAGGACGACAAGCACCGCACCCGTGCTATTGCAACGGGGGGAAGAGAGATACAGATAAACGAGCTGAGGTCGGTATTCGACCTTGTGACGCGGATACAGGACGAGGTACACCGCTATTCCGTAAGCTTCATGCACTCGCGCCACAAGAAAAAGACCTACAGCTCGGAGCTGCTGAATGTACGGGGAATAGGCGAAAAGAAGGCGGCGAAGCTGTTTATGGAGTACAAGACCATAACCAATCTCCGCAGCGCATCTCCCGAGGAGCTTGCGGCGGCAGCAGGTGTGAATATGGAGGTCGCAAAAGAGCTCTGGAAAACGATACAGGAGCTTTGAAAAAAAGCGGCGGGAATATTACATCAAAAATCATTATATTATAATAGTATACGTAAGAGGTCAGACCGATTTCGGTGTATGTATAGTTAAAACAGTGAACTTGTCCACAGAATGCGCTGGGGTTTTTCGACTGTGAATACAACGTTTTTATGTAATAACAGTCAAAATAACTAAATTAGCAATAATCAAATTGCCGCAGTTTACAATTCTGTAAAAATTAGCAGAAAATATGAGCTTTTATGTTGCAATTTAAAAGTGAGTGTGATATAATTATTGTGGAAGTTTAACAATGTTTGGTATACGTGTGCATATACCATATATTGGGCTGCCTTTGATGTTGTGTTTTTGTAAAAAGATAACCGTTTGCAGCAGTCAGTATTACAGATAGTATTTTTCTTGGTTAATATTGATAAAAAACGGTAGATTATTTATGTCAAAAAAGCGATTGAAAAGTAACTATTAAAATGTTATAATTGTTATTATTAAGGCAGTGTGAAACGTTCATCACAAGTAATTAATTATGGAGGTGGTTTCATGAAGAGTTTTTCCTATGTAGCTCAGGACGCAAGAAGCAGACAGGTCAAGGGAATCATTAATGCGGAAAATGAGCAGGAATTCTTACAGAAAGTCAAGGAAAAAGGACTGTATGTAAAGGATTATAAGGAAAGCGATTCAGGTGACGCAAAATCAATCTACAAGTTCAACACGAAGGAACTAAACTTCTGTTGCAGACAGCTCAGTGCTATGCTTACTTCGGGTTTGACGCTTGTAAAAGCCATCGATATCCTTACCAAGGAGCAGGAGAACGAAAAGGCGAGAGCAATATGGCAGGATATCTACGAGAACGTACAGAAAGGTGAATCTTTCTCGTCAACTCTCGAGATGCACGCAGGTTCATTCCCTGACTTTCTTATTTCAATGGTCGGCGCGGGCGAGAGCAGCGGTTCGCTGGATATCATAATGACTCGAATGTCCGATCATTACGCAAAGGAAAATAAACTCAAGAATACGATCAGAGGCGCTATGGTCTACCCGATTATACTGCTCGTACTTTGTATCGTAATAGTTATCTTCCTCTTTACTGTTATCATGCCTACGTTTATCGATATGTTTGAGGACAAGAGCAAGATGCCTCTCCTCACTAAGATACTTGCGGCGATCAGTGACTTCCTGAAGACTAAGTGGTATGTCCTCGTTATCATAGTTGCAGCCATTGTATTTGGTTTCAGATATGCAATGAAGGTGCCGAGCTTCAGAAAGAAGTTTGACAGAATGCTTATAAAAGGACCGGGATTTGGTCCTCTTGTAACAAAGATCTATACAGGAAGATTTTCCAGAACCCTTTCTTCACTCTATTCAAGTGGTATCCCGATGGTAGAGTGTCTTCAGAGAGCTTCAGCTATTCTCGGTAATTCATACGTAGATGAGAAATTCGAAACAGTTGTCGATGAAGTTAAACAGGGCGAACCGCTTTCATCAGCTATAACACGTACAGAGATATTTGAGCCTATGTTCTGCTCTGTAATATACGTTGGTGAAGAGTCAGGTGCTCTTGATACTATCCTCGAAAAGACTTCGGATTACTACGAAGAAGAATCAGATGCAGCTGTTCAGCGACTTGTTGGTATGCTTGAACCATGCCTTCTCATCTTTATGGGACTTATCATAGGAATGGTTGTATGCGGTATTTACCCAGCACTTTACGGCTCACTGGAAAGCCTCGAAAACGGTTAATAAGGAAAGGTGGAAAGATAAATGCTTTCATTTGATATTACAGATAGAAATATACGAGTAGTAAGAGGTGTTGAAGGTAACGGAAAGATCAAGATCAATTCCGCTGCTACAGTCAATGTTGAAGAGGGACTTATCGTTAACGGACACGTTAAGGACGTTCCCGCAGTTGCAACACTCATTAACAACGTAATCAAAATGCACAGAATGCCTGATAAGGAAGCGATCGTTTCGATCTCATCCAACCTTACGATCTTCAAGGAAATGACAGTTGCCAAGGGCAGAGGTCAGGACCTCCAGAAGACAGTTAAGCTTCAGATGCAGGCAGAACTCAATCTTGATGATTCATACAGCGTGTCATACATCATAGTTGGTGACGCAGACAGCAGTGAGGCAAGCGAGCCTTCGTACAAGATACTTGCTACAGCTTGTCCTTATGAGATCGTTAACAGCTACAAGGAAATATTCAAGCTTCTTGGTATTACCCTCAGATCAGTAATGATCGGCTGTAACTGTATCACAAAGGTACTTCTTGCTGATACAAAGATCAGATCAAAGATGCCTCTCCTTGCTGTACAGATCGACAACAACTTCATCTCTCTCAACCTTTATGAGCAGGGACAGCTTTCATTCTCACGTTTCGCTTCTATCGATGCTGCTGACTACGGTTATTCAGACGACTATGTATTTGAAGCCGTTAACGAGAACATCTTCCGTATGCTCCAGTTCCACAGAAGCCGTAACACAGGTGAGTCTATAGAGAACGTAATCTTCTACGGCGATACTCATGAGTATGTAAGACTTACTGACGAACTTGAAAAGCTTGATCTTAAAACAAGCCTTATCAACGTTCCGCCACAGATCCACGGTCATGAAAATCTTGAATTCTCACTGTATGCTAACGCTATCGGTGCTATGTTCAAGAGAAACAGAGAGATCGAAAAGATCAATCTTCTTGAGACTGACTTCAGTACTGCTGTAAAGAACAAGATGAGAAGCGAGAGCTCAGGCAATGTTGCTATGATAGCTGCTCTTATCGGTTCTGTTGTTATTGCAGGCGGTGTATATGCTTGGTACTACATCAAGGATAAGAATCTTAAGAACGATATCCAGAAGTGTGAGGCGTTCATTAATTCACCTCAAACAGCTCAGGATCTCGCACACCGTGATCGCCTCATAGATATGAAGAAGTCTGTAAATGCATACTACACAAAGGTAAACAATGCGTATGATGCATTCCAGTCAAAGCCTATCATTGAAGGCAAGTGTTACGAAGAGATCGAAAAGGTCCTTAAAGAAACTTGCGAAAAAGAGAAGATCGAGGAATTCAAAATCATTGGTCCTAAGTACACAGACGGTACGATCACATTTACAGTTGAGTGTAATGCTAATAAGGATCAGTATTCACAGAAGCTTCCTTCAAATTTTGTTGACAAAATTCTTTCAGATCCAATGTTCTGCGGTTCAAGCTACGGCGGATACAGTATAACTACGATCGAAGAAGAGGGCAAGGAACCTGTTGATAAGATTCAGTTCACCTCAAGTGCTAAGCTGACAGGTTTCAAGAGTGCTTACAGACCTGACAGCGAAAACGCTGAAAAGGCAGAATGAGATGAGGAGGCTAACTAATAATGAAACTTAATTACAGAGATAAGATCATAGCTGCTATTCTTATAGCTATTACAATTCTTCTGATCGGTTTCTTTGCACTTATAAAACCAAAGTATAAGGATGTAAAGGCTCACCAGAACACTCTTAAAGACGTTAAGAAAACACAGGCAGAGATCCAGGCTAAGATCGATGAGATCCCTGATCTCAAGAAAGCTATCTTAAAGATCTATGAAGATACATCAGTAATCACTGCAAACTTTGTACCTATCACAGAAATACAGGATCCTGTAGTTATTGATAAGTATATGCAGGAATTTGCTGATAAGTCAAAGGCAAAGCTCAGAAAGGTAGAGCTCAAGGAAGCTAAGCTCACACCTATTGAATACTATTATAATTCACAGACTGATAACTTTGCTGAAATGCGTAAGGCAGCTGATGCTGACGGAAGCCTTGCAAAGGCATATGAGGCTTTGACTGCTGAAAGTACAGCTGTATCACAGAGAGCTAAGGAATCAATCATGCAGACACAGTATGCTATCAGTATCCATGGCACAAAGAAGGCTGTATGGGCATATCTTGAGGAACTCAAGAAGTTCGACAAGACTGCTAACATAAACTCAGTTATCATGGACGATTACACCTTCGGTCAGGATGCAGCAAAGGCTGCAAATGCATCACTCCCGGATTCAAAGGATAGTGATGAGGAAGTAACCATAGAGGCTGACAATAAGAAGATATCAAATGCTACAGATGTTAAAATAATCGTTACACTTTACTCGGTATACGAAATGTCCAAGCCAAATGTTGACGAAGTTCCTTCTGCAAATTAAGATGCAGGCTTTCTATATCATACGCTAAGGTTATTCAATTGTTATAACTTGAAAGGCGGTTAGAGAAAAATGAAAACAGAGAACAGGAAAACATTGCGCGGCTCTGTACTGTTTACAGTTATATGTGTAATGGCACTGTTGATAATATTTTTGACAGGTACTCTTGCTCTTGCGTCAGCATCGAGTAACAGAGCACATAAGTCATATGCATCATCACAGGCAAGTTACACAGCGAGAGCTGCAATCGATGCGTTTGTACAGTCAATGGAGCGTAATGAAGAAGTCCCTGCTGCAATCGAGAATATGGGATCCGATCCGCTCGAAGTCGAGATGAAGATAAACGATCGAACACTGGGTGTCATAGGAAGCTATGACGGCAGTACTTGGAAAGAAGGCATAATCCGAATTGACCCGGTTGCTGATTCAACAGGATATATATACACTGATTTAGACGGTCAAGGCATGAAGTGGGTACCTGTAACAGCAGTTAAGGTCACAGCTACTTGTAGAGTTGGTAAGGAAGAAGAAACAGTTACTGCTTACATTCGTAAGACAGCTGCAACTCACAGCCAGCAGGCTCCCGGAGGTCTTGACGGTCTTCAGGAGGTTGGCGGTAACGCATTCCCTAACGGTGCTCTGATCACAGGTGGTCTTGGTCTTGGTATTTCCAAGGACGCATCAGGACTTTATCGTGCTCATAACAACACAGTTATCGAGACAAAATCAACATTCATCAATGGCGATTTTGCAGGCGGTACAGGTTCATTTGCAATAAATATACAGAACCCTGTCAGCGAGAACGGCGTAAAACTTATGCCTAACTCAAAGACAGTTATCATGGGCAGTGTATGCTTGTCGAATACAAATTTCATTAATCTGGATTACGAAATGACAGCCGATTATACTCAGAAGGATATTCCTTATCTTTATGTTGACAAGACAATTGCAGGTATGAACGATGGTGCTGCTATCGGCAGAGTCGTTAATCGTAATCCCGATACAGGTGCGATAACAAGCACTGCAAATGGTAAGGGCAAGGCTCCGTTCAATCTCTTTGTTGGTACATTAAGCAGCTACAGCTTCAAGAATAACCTTAATATAGGCGGTGCTGACGTATATCTGCTTGATGAGTATACACCTTCAAAGTCGTATACTGTATATAATTGCAAGAGAAGCTATAGTAAAGAAGAGTTAGCAAGGACAGATGTCGGAACAGATTCTGATATCTGGGTTGATTGCGATGGTATTACTGTTGGCGATAATTATATCGGCAAACCCGAGAAGAATACTGTTCTTTACAACTGGGAAAGTTCTTATGTTCATAAGACAGATTCACAGTTTAAGACAACAGGCGGTAACTTATACAGCATGGGCAGACTTACACTTGAAAACTGTGAAATAAATGGCAATGTAGGCGTTCACGATGATTGTATCATCAAGTCTAACGTAACTATTAAGGGCGACCTCGTTGTTGAAGGAACACTTTCTTTTGAGGACGGCGGAAAGCCTACAAGTGTAGGTGGAAAAATTTACTGTGATGTAATTAAAGGCGTTAGCAATGCTGCAAAGGAAAATGTAGTAAAAGAAGGATTTATTGAGCACGTAAATGAATTAGTTCCCGGATATGCTGAAATTCCTAATGCTATTTATGACAATACTCCACTTGAAGGCGTTGAAGAATGTGAAGTAGCTCAGGATCCAGCAAGTAATTACCAATTAGCATATGATTATGCAGGAAAGCACGTAGTTATAGATTGGAGCTCTAATGACGCGAATATAGCTAAGGATGCAATAAATAACAATGGCGGAATACTTTATGTTACAGATACAGGTATCTATAGTAAGAAACCATATAATCCAACAACATACGATGGAAATGTAGACAAGACCAAGGTCGTTACTACGGATAAGATAGCTTATAAGGTTGATCCTAATGATACTGATGTCATCAGAGATGAAGTAGCAGAAGGTGATTTCACATACTATAGGCTCAAGGACGATGGCACTGTAGATGCAGCCAATGAAGTACCTAAGGATGTAGCTGTTAAAACTTATTATACTAAGGAAGGCGATCCTAATACTGTATATGGTGCATCACAGGCTTGTGATGAAGTAGATACAACGATTTACCCTGCATACACAGGAAGCGGTAAGGAGCCTGCATATCCAACAAATATGACTCGTAAGGCTATTTATGGATATGAAGATCCGGATTCACACGAATTTATAGAAGCAGATTCTAAAACTAAACTCATAAAGAATGTTTATGAGGTAAGACAGGAACTTAATATGGATAAAAACGGTGACTATGATCCAAAAATTTACCATGATCATGTTCCTAAGAAATTCTGTCTGAATGCAGATGATGATACGTTTATAGATGAGCCTGACGATCCGTTATATAATTCTACTGAGAATGTAGCGCAGAGAAATAAACTTCCGTATGCATATGGTACAGATGGTAAGCCTGTCGATGATAATACTATATGGCAGGGCGGCGAGATAATCAGTTCATGCATAATCGGCGATCCTGATGGTAAAAATTTTACTCCTCCTAAGGGAGATGTTAAGATCAAGGGTTCAGGCGATGGAATATGGATCATACTGAGAAATGTTTCCACAGCAAGTGACAGCAATGTTAATTTCCTCTGCGATACATCAGAAGGTAAGGTTTGCTTCCTTATTGACGGAAAACTTGATATTAGTAAGACTGATATCAGACCTACTGTAACAAAGGTATCAGCAAACGGTGGTTATAGTGTTCAGGCATTTACAGAAGGCTGTACAGTTACTCCACAGTCAAGCTGGGGTATTGAATACTATGGTACTGAGGGATCAGAAATCAATATGTATCAGAATGAATGTACATTAGTTGGTACATTTATGTGCCCGAATACAACTTTCCAGAGCAAGGTTCAGGGTAAGACATCATGTAAATACATTGATGAATACGGTGTAGAACGTACAATAAGCTCACCTATCGTAGGAAGCGCGCTGTTTAATAAGATCATTGATGCTCAAAACGAATTTGCAGTTCTCAACTCAGGCGGTGCAGGTGCAAAAACAAACAATTCATCAGTTCATACAGCACTTGGTACATACGAGATCTCGTACTTCGCAGGTGCATAAAGGAGGAATGTTCTTATGAAAAAAAGCAAAAAGAAGCTGAAGGGCATGACTCTGATCGAAATGATCATTTCGATTTTCATTTTCGCTTTGATGGGCGGTCTGCTTATACTTGTAGGTACACATATCGACGCAACTTCAAAGGCAACTAACAATCTTAAAAATAAGGTTTTGGTTGAGTCGCCTTATGCGGCAAACCATATAAATGTATATGGTCAGAAAGCTGACGGAACCGATAAGGTACTTGATAAGGAAGATCTTGATATCACTGTTAAGATCCACGCAAGCGGAACATATTGGAAAAATGATCCCGATCCTGATAATCCCGGCAAATATAATAAGATTGAGAAGCACTACGGCGATGCTGACGGTAATGTAGTTGTTAATATGAAAGCTATCAAGTATACTACAGAGAAGCTTGTGACCGAAGGTATGACAGATGATGAGATCGCTGAAATGCAGAAGAAGGCAAACGGCCAGCTCAATCTCGATTTCTTCGATGTACAGCCTGAAACAGCAACACCATAATGAGGAGGGAAAGTCAATGAAACATCGTATTAAAAAGGGCTTTACTCTCATTGAACTCATAGTTGTTATGGCTATCTTCTCGATCCTTATGGTCGCAGTAATGGCAATTACAGGACCTGTACAGAGATTGTTCCATAAAACAGCTCTTTCAGAAAAAACATATTCTTATGCAAACAATATCCAGCTTAACCTTCAGGGGAAGCTGGAGTATGCAGAAAATATATCTGTATGTACATCTGATAAGATCGATTTTAATGGCGTAGACGGCGTTGATGATGAAGATCTTGCTAAATTAGCCGAGGAATACAGAAGTTCACACTTCAAGAATACAGTAGGCTATGACGGCACAAATGTTAAATATCTTAAAGGCAATATCCACATTATAAAGCTTTGCAACAATGCCTGCAAAGATTCAAAAGGCAATGATGTTGAACAGGGTCAGATACTTCACAGAGTATACTCCTTCGACACAAAAGCCGCTGACAAAATAACATCTTCAACGTCTTATACAGAAGAAAAAGATCTTAATGATGCTTTCTTCAATGCTCAGGATGCAGTATACAGTTTTAATTACTCTCTGGGTGCGTCAAACTTAAAGGTGGTTAATCTTCCAAATGATCCAAGCCTTAGCAGCGTTGACAAAGATATAGTTTACAGAGCTATTGAAGATGATATCAATGATAAGTCGTATTTATTCTCGGCTGCAAATATCGGTATCTCGATAGTTCTTAGTAAGAGTGACGGCGGATTTGTTGATGTTCCTGCCGGTGCAGGAAATAATGCTTACAGAGCTTTTTCAAGCCCTGTAGCAGTTCAGGTAGCAAATATTCCGCTTACTAATATCAACATCAGAGCAAAGACTGTGCCTGCACAGTTCATGTTCAAGGGTGTTCAGAGACCTAAGATGGAGACTGAGGGCGGAAGCGTAACGCTTCAGGCACACGGTGACACAGGCAGTGCATTTGACACTGCGTATGCAAACCCGAACTTCAGTTTCACAAACGACCTCTATTTTGTATACTCATACACAGACGAGATGTATTAATAAGTAAAAAAACAGGCAGCAGTTAATGCTGCTGCCTGTACTTATTTTTGACTGTTTACTCGACTGTGAGCATATTCAGATACCATTGAGCTATCTGATTTCCACACAAACTTCCGACCGCAATTCCTATTGCAAGGAAAGGTCCGAACGCAAACTTTGAGTCTTTTGTGACGATCTTCACTATCAGACCTCCGAAAGCGGCGGTCATGATACCAATAAATGTTGAAGCGATAACAGCCCGCGTTCCAAGAAATGCACCGGCTGCAAACATAAGGTATGTATCACCAAGTTCGATCGCTCTGAAATCTTCACCGAACTTCTTTTTGATGATCGGTCGGCTGATCTCACCGATAAGAAAGAATGGTACACTGATTATGAATGCACCGATTATGCGGCTCTTGAGAGTTACATCATGATACTCGCGAGAGTAGAAAAGATGTAACGGGACAGCAAGGATAAGAATAATGGCTACCATGCCAACGTAAATATCCTTTGTATCCCAGTCGATAAATCCTATACATATAAGGAGCGACATTATAACGCAGGTTATTATGGATTTAACATTAATATCCAAAACCATAAACGTCAGAACGTAGAGGAGACCATTGAGTGACTCTACGATGGGATAGCGCGGTGAGATCTTCTGACCGCAGCTGTGACATTTTCCTCTGAGCATGAGCCAGCTGAAAACCGGGATAAGGTCGATCGGTCTGATCTTGGCACCACAGGTCATGCAGTGTGAAGCCTTTTCCTTATCTTCTTTTGATTTTCCTATTCCGAGCACCGACTCGCCTGCGGGAAGTCTTAGAATGACAACGTTGAGGAAGCTTCCGATACAGATGCCAAACAGGAAAATGATGACGTAAAACATGATCTTGAAAGGTAGCTCGGTAAATTCATCGTGGAGCATATTTTCAAATTCAAACATGATTTTACCCCTCCTTCATATTATAAAGTACATAATCTTATTATAACATAAATTATGGAAAATTCAAGTACAATTTTAGAATATCAGGAGTATGACGGATACGCCTGATGTTCAGAAAATAAGCGGAGGTTTTTTATGAGAAACGAGAGAATTGGTGACTACTTAGTCAATCAAGGGCTTATCACAAGCGAACAGCTTCAGCAGGTACTTGAAGCTCAGAAAGCATCAAACGGTTCAAAGAAATTTGGTGACGTTGTTGTTGAGCTGGGATTCATGTCAGAAGTTAACTTCGCAAAGGCACTGGCCGGAAACCTGAGAGTTCAGTACGTTGACCTCGACAATATCGAGATCAATGGCGATGCTGTACAGATGGTTCCTGAGGCACTTGCAAGAAAGCACACCGTAATCGCTATCAATGTACAAGGTAAGCGTCTTACAGTTGCTACAAATGATCCTGTAAACTTCATCGTCCTCGAAGACATCAAGGTTTCTACAGGTATGGACACCGTTCCTGTTCTTGCAACAACATCAGCTATCAATAAGGCTATCGGTAAGTGCTACTCAATGCAGAACGTTGACAGCGTTCTCGAAGGTGTTTCGAGTATGGGCGGCGACCTCGGTGAGATGACTGAGGCTGATATCGAGTCTAAGGACAGAGTTGAAAGCGCACCTATCGTTAAGCTTGCAACTACTATCGTTGAAAACTCATACAGAGCTGACGCTACCGATATTCATATTGAGCCATTTGACAAGTATACAAGAATCCGTATCCGTGTAAACGGCGATCTCGTTGAACTCATGAATATTTCCAGTGCGGTTCACAGTGCGCTGACAACACGTTTCAAGCTCATAAGCGGTATGAACATCGCTGAAAAGAGAGTACCTCAGGACGGCCGTTTCACACAGGTCGTTGACGGAACAACTCTTGATGTCCGTGTATCCTCACTTCCAATGGTACACGGTGAAAAGATCGTTATCCGAATTCTTTCAACCGGACAGATCGCACTCCGTAAGATCACGGATCTTGGTATGTCTGATTATAACTATACACTGTTCGAGTCAATGCTGAGAGTTCCTCACGGCGTTATCCTCGTTACAGGACCTACCGGTTCAGGTAAAACAACTACACTTTACGCTGCTCTTGGTGAGATCGCTAAGCCAAACGTAAACGTCGTAACTGTTGAGGACCCTGTCGAAAAGGCTATCGACGGTATCAACCAGTGTCAGGTTAACATGAAGGCAGGTATGACATTCGCAGCTGCTCTTCGTTCTATCCTCCGTCAGGACCCTGACGTAGTAATGATCGGTGAGATGCGTGATACCGAGACAGCAGATATCGGTATCCGTGCCGCTATCACAGGACACTTGGTTCTTTCAACACTTCATACAAACGACGCTGCTTCCACAGTTGTTCGTCTTGTTGATATGGGCGTTGCTCCTTACATGGTTGCAACTTCACTTATCGGTGTTATCGCTCAGCGACTTGTTAAGGTTCTCTGCCCTGAGTGTAAGAAGCCAAGAATGTCAACTCCCGAAGAAAATGACCTCATGGGATTGGATCATTCAATACAGATCTTTGAAGCAGGCGGATGCCCTGTATGCAACAACACAGGCTACAGAGGAAGAACTGCTATCCACGAGATCATTCACTGTACAACAACCGTTTCTTCTATCATCGCAGCAGGCGGTACTAAGGAAGAGATCGAAAAGGCTGCAAAGGCAAACGGAACAAAGCTGCTCCGTGACAATGCTGCTGAGCTTGTAATGGCTGGAGAAACATCTATAGATGAGCTTGTAAGAGCTACATACACAGTATAATAGCTTTATCTATATAGGGAGGAAAATAACATGGCAATTGAAATTCATAGAATACTTGACGAGGTAAGACTCCTCGGTTGTTCTGACCTTCACTTCACTGACAGGATCGCTCCTGTTGTTCGTCTCAACGGTACTCTCAGAACTATGCGTTCACAGTATCCCGAAATGGACGAAGAGGAAATACTCAACATCGTTCACCAGATGACAAACGATGCACAGCAGACAAGCGTTAATAACCACCACGATACCGACTTCTCGTTCACAACAAGAAGTGGTTACCGTCACCGTGTAAACGTATACTTCCAGAAGGGTAAGCCTGCTATCGCTATCCGTCTTCTGAGAAACGATATCCCAACTCTCGAGGATCTTGGACTTCCTCCGATCCTTGCAGATTTCGCAATGCGTCCTCGTGGACTCGTTCTTGTAACAGGTCCTACCGGTTCAGGTAAATCTACTACCCTCGCAGCTATGATCGACTTCGTTAACCTTAACAGAAGTGCTCACGTTATAACTGTTGAGGACCCTATCGAGTACGTTCACGAGCATAAGAGATGTATGGTAAACCAGAGAGAGATCGGCGACGACGTTCCGTCATTCGCTCTTGCTCTGAGAGCTGCTCTCCGTGAGGACCCTGATGTAATCCTCGTAGGAGAAATGCGTGACTTCGAGACTATCCAGGCTGCCGTAACCGCTGCTGAAACAGGACATCTCGTTATGTCAACACTTCATACAACATCTGCCGCTGATACTATCAACCGTATCATCGACGTATACCCTGAGCACCAGCAGCAGCAGATCAGAACTCAGCTGGCTAACAACCTTGTTGCTGTTATCTCTCAGACTCTTATTCCTAAGAAGGACGGTTCAGGCCGTATCGCTTGTATGGAAATCCTTAACGTTACAGACGCTATCTCAGCTATGATCCGTGATAACAAGATCCACCTTGTTCAGTCTGCTATCCAGACAGGTAAGCAGCAGGGCATGATGTCTCTGGATATGGAGCTCGCAAGACTCGTATCCAAGAACGTTATCGGCGAAGTCGATGCTCTCGAGAAGTGCCTCGACAAGCAGGAGTTCTACCGCTTCCTCTCACAGATGGGCGGAGTACCCAGAGGCGGAATGCAGTAAGACCGCATAAAGAATACAGACCGTCGGACTTTTGTTCGGCGGTCTTTTATATTATAATAAGTAGAGGTTAGTTTTTAGTGATTAGTGCATAGCAGTGAGTAGTAAGTAGTGAGTAGTGAGTAGTGAGTAGTGAGTAGTGAGTAGTGAGTAGTGAGTAGTGAGTAGTGAGTAGTGAGTAGTGAAGTGAGCAGCGGAGTAGAGATATATAATATGTAGGCACTGGCGTCCTCGACAGCGCGTGCAGCTAATTGATATAAAATGTACTTGGAAAATCTCCTTTCGATAGAATATAAATACACGGAAATAGGGTTTGGCGTGCCGCCGGTTACTTAAATTAGCTTAAAAGATCATCACTTAAATTATATACCATTTTATTACGATACGTAATATATTAACTGGATATTACAGAAATAATTGTTTTTTTCTAAAATGAATACAATGGAATATTCAGAAAAGACATAAAAAAAGGAAATGAAAAGTTCATATTGAGGTCAAAAAATCGGTTTACAAAGTGTATAAACGACTGTGAATATAACAAAAACAAGTATTATATTTTTACTTATTCACAAAAACTTGTGCATTTCGACGGAAACGCTAAAAAAAATATGCCGATTTACCGTTCCGATGTAAAAAGTGCCTTTATATATGGAATTTTTTTTCAAAAACTGTTGACATTATGTGAATAAGGTGGTATACTATAATCACAGGGAAGGGAAAGGGAGTTAAAAAAACCCCGAACCCAAAAATGAAGTGAAAGCAAAGACTTTCACAAAACTATATTATTTAAGGAGGGTTTTCTTATGAAAAACTACAAAGAAAGGTTTTACACTTATTGAGCTCATCGTTGTTATCGCTATCATCGGTGTTCTCGCAGCAATCCTCGTTCCTTCAATGCTCGGTTATGTAAAGAAGTCAAAGGTTTCTTCAGCTAACTCAGCAGCTAACTCACTCCTGAAGGCTATCAATACTTCACTCGTTGAAGTTGATGAAGAGACTCAGGATGCTGGTTCAATCACAAAGATTGAGTGCGCTGGCGGTAACGCAACAACTGTAACAATCACAGGTAATTCATACAGCGGAACAACATTCAAGACAAAGGTTGATCAGTACATGGAGAAGGCTAAGAACAAGGCTTGGAAGGCACAGTGCAAGGGCGGCGTATGTATCGCAGCTGCTATCTGTGTTGACAGCACATACACAGGTACATCACCTGCTGGTGTAGTTACAGTTGACAACTACTCAACATACAGCGGATCTGGCAAGCTTGACAACGCTCTCGCTGCAGCAGTTCTTAAGGCTTCATAATCTAATTGAATTAGATACTTGAAATGAATAATAAAATGCTCCTTCCTATCGGGAGGAGCATTTTTTTACAAAAAGAGAACGACGTATTCTCGGCGAAATTGCACAATAATGTTGTCAAAAAATTGTCGCAGAATGTCTGATTCTTTATTGACAAAATGTGAACTTTTTGATATAATATATGTAAAGATTGTATTGGGAGGTGCATATCTATGAAGGCTAAAAGGACCAGAAAAGGTTTTACCCTTATGGAACTTATTATAGTAATAGCTATAATGGGCATATTAATGGCGATTATTATTCCTTCGTGGGGATATTTTATTAGAAGAGCACGCGAAAGAGATGCGAATTCAAAAGCTAAGATCGTATTCAATGCGGCTCAGACAGCAGTTACTCGCGTATGTGACAATGAGAGAAGCATTCTCAACAAATATAATGATCCTAACACCGATAGTGATTTGAAGGATAAACTCGAGAAGCAGATCTATATGGGCAACGGAGAGTTTTATTTCTATTGGAACGGAAAAAAGGGCGTAAAAATCGATGCGAGTACCGGAGCTGCAAAAGATGAATCAGCAAACAGCAAAAACAACGGCTTGCTGAGCAAATCTATAAATAATATTGCAGGCGGCGAGGGATTTTATAAGATCTATGTCAAGAATTATAATGTTCAGTCAGTTGTATATACTTCTTATGAAAACGGAAATTATAAGGGTACATATCCAAAGGGCATGACTGAGCTTAGCAGTACACTTCTTGACAAGATCAGATCAACTTCTATAAAGTCGATCGACGGTACAGTCATGAAGCAATTAGTTGCTACAAAATAACGATTTAAACAGCTGCGTTTAGCAGCTGTTTTTTTATACACTTTTTCTACTGATTATAGGTTATCAACATTTAAAAGTTGATATAGTTGAAAACTTTGTCCTTGACAAAACATGGAATAGGTGTTATAATATATTTACTGTCCGGCAAGGAGCTGTTGAGAAACAGCAGTCGAGAGAAATTTTTTAGAAGAAATTTTGAAAAAGTACTTGACAAGCCAGACGGAAAGTGATATAATATTAAAGCTGTCTCGCAAGAGATGGTGGACAGCATCTTGAAAATTGAACAATGCGAATAAGAAAAAGTAACGACCCTTGAGATTTCTTTGAAAAAAGAAAAGTCAAGAAAAGACTAAAAAACACTTTGAAGTAATAACGCAAGCGTTATGAACTGGATCAGATATCTAAATCGAAAGATTTAAATATACAACTTTAATAAAGAGTTTGATCCTGGCTCAGGACGAACGCTGGCGGCACGCTTAACACATGCAAGTCGAACGGAGAATATTTGAGTTTACTTAGATATTCTTAGTGGCGGACGGGTGAGTAACACGTGAGCAACCTACCTTAGA
>NZ_FNWV01000007.1 GCF_900108555.1 Ruminococcus flavefaciens | reverse complement strand
CCGTTATCATCAGCCTTTACTGTCTGTACAGGTGTTGTTGTGCCCGGATTCGGATTGTCACCGAGACCGTTCTCGTAAACTCTTACGCTCTTTACATTAGCAGATCCGTTTGATCTGTAACCTTCGATATTGAGTGATACTTCGTAAAGTGTACCTGACATATCGAGGCCTGCCTTTGACCATGCATCAAAGTGCTTGCCGACATGGATAGTACCGCTCATCTTGTTCATCTGGTTATTAGCTGAACCGCTTGTTTTACGAATGCTCCAGTACTGTGGGAATGTTGCTGTACCGTCAAGTGATGGCTGGTTGTAACGCATTGTCTTAGCAATGTCGTATGTGTTTCCGTCAAGAGTTACTGTACCCTTGCTCTCTGCGCCGTTTCCGGGTGGTCTCCAGTCGCCCCAGCCTTCAACGATGTAGTATTCCATAAGAGGATTTCTTGTCCAGCCGTATACGCACATATACGAGTTTCCTCTTGGAGTGTACTCAACGTCATAAGTAAGAGTGATATCAGAGCCTATGCTCTTATAATTCTGCTTCTTACTGTCATAGTTCTTGCCCATACGAGCAAGGAAGTTCTCAATGTTGCTCCATGAGCAGGTAAATGATCCTGCACCTGGCTGCATTGAAACCTGACCTTGACCATTCTGATTCCACATTTCATAGTCGTATCCGCCGATATTGCCTCTTGTCTGCTGGTCAGCAGCATTTGCTACTACAGCAGGAACAGCAGGGATACTTGAAGCAACCATCAGTGCAGTAATGCCTGCGCTGACAAATCTTTTAAAGTTGCTCTTTTTCATGTCGATCATTCCTCACTTTCATTTCGTAATAATAAATGATATCTTCTCGTCTTGGCTAAGGAAAAGCACAAAAACACTATGCTGTTTTCGCGTCCCTCCTCTTCCTTAGCTTCTGTTATCATTTTATTACATTTCTGTGAACTATTCAAGTCAAAATTTGCTAACAATAATTTCACTTGCTCATTTTTTGCTGTTTTTGTACATTTTAGCCGCTGAATGTTGCGTATTTTTATACACTCTACTGTGATAGCACTTTAACTTGCTATTTTTCGAGGAAAAATGCTATTTACAAGTGGTAGATTTATTGTAAAATATTACTTTTTGTGCTGACTTTTTTCCTTTCAACTATATTATATATTTATAGCATATACACAAAAATTATATTGATTGCCACCCACCGTTTTACAATTTGACGGCAGTGATTTTCCCCTCATTATATAAAAATGGTCAGTAATATTTTCCACTTTATATTATGATTTTACCATTTTACAGCTTTATATTATTAAATTTTCTTTTGTAGGTATGCACAAAGAGGAACATTTTCAGATGTGTAAAACACCGAAAAAATTCTCAAAACCTTTATTTTTTTATATGGATATATTATAATATAAATAAGTATAAACTTATTTTCTGATTTTTAGAGGGGATAATATGGATTCTGGGAACACTAAAAAGATCGCAGTTGTTGTTTCGGCACTTGACGAAGAGTATCAGAACAACATTATATGCGGTATAAACCGATCTGCTGAAGAGAACCAGCTGAGCGTGTCATTTTTCGCTGCTTTCGGCGGACTTGTCAACAACAGAAGATTCGATCTCGGCGAATACAGTATCTACGACCTGATAGATTATTCAAAATTCGACGGTATATTGCTTATGCTAAACACTTTTGGCGATCCCGAGATCCGTCACAAGCTCCTCAGTGATATAACCGCCGCACACAAGCCTACAGTTGTTTTTGAACCTACAGACGATCCTGAGTTCTACAGTATATGTATCGATAACTACTCCGTAATGAAAGAGCTGGTCGAGCATATAATCAAGCATCATCATGCTAAGGTCATCAACTGCATAACAGGTCCTCTCGCAAATCCCGAAGCGCGTCTGCGCTTTGATGCTGTTCGTGAGGCAATGGCTGAAAACGGTGTGGAGCTTGATGAAAAGCGCGTTTTTTACGGTAATTTCCGCAGCCACGACGGCAAGGAAGCTATCGACGAATTCGTAAGGTCGGGACTTTCACTTCCCGATGCTTTTATATGTGCCAATGACAGCATGGCTCTTACAGTAGTATCTTCACTGGAAAAATACGGGTATAAAGTACCTGACGACGTTATCGTTACAGGTTTTGACAATACGTTCAACGCCCGTAATTCTTCCCCAGCACTTACAACTGTAAAGCGTCCGCTTTTTGAAGCAGGCTATAAAGCCTGTGATATCCTTGTAAATCTGCTCTACGGCAATAAACAGCCGAAAGCCACTATACTTAAATCGTCACCTGTTTTCTCTGAAAGCTGCGGCTGTACAGACGAAACTGCCGACGACCTTAAAACATACAAGAAGAAAACCTACAACCGCATGGAAGTCACGAACAATAATATCCACGCGCTCAATAAGCTCACTGCCGAGCTTGCAGGTGCCGAGACCGTAGCTTCGACCTTTGAGGTCATCGCTCAGAACATGAACGACCTTAATCTTGAAAAGTTCTGCCTCTGTCTTATTGAGGACTGGCAGGAGACTTACGTTTCCGCTCCCGACCTTTCAAGCCGCACAGGCTATTCCAGATATATGACAGCTCCGCTTATTCTTGATAAAGGCAGCCGAAGAAGCGTTGACCTTTTCCCGAGCAGGGATATGTTCCCCGATGGCTTCGGCAAAGGCTTTGAAGTCAATTATTTTCTCCCTCTCCATTTCAGCGAGAGATGCCTCGGATATTACATAATCACCAACAGTGATTTCCCTATATCAAGTCTGCTGTGCCATACTCTTACAATGGATCTCAGCATCTCAATTGAAAATATACGCAAGCTCTGCCATATCAACAAGGCTATGGACGAGCTCAACCGCCTGTATGTCATCGATCCCCTCTGCAATATCTATAACCGCAACGGTTTCTTCAATATTGCCGAGAATATATTCAAAGAAAGTATCGCCCACCATAATAAAGTATTGATAAGCTTTATAGATATGGACGGTCTGAAGTACATCAATGACAACTACGGTCACAATGAGGGAGACTTTGCTATACAGCGTCTTGCAGCCATTATACGCAAGTGCAGCGGCACAAGAAGGGTCTGTGCCCGTTTCGGCGGTGACGAATTCGTTATCCTTACCGCAAATGCTCACGAAAACGATGCGGAGGAGCTTGAAAACTGCTTCTATGACGAGCTTGAAAACATAAACAGTATAGTAAAAAAGCCCTATACCATATCCGCAAGTATCGGAAGTATAATCACTTCCGAAGAAGATGACGACACTATCTACGATGTCATCGACAAAGCCGATGACAAGATGTACGCTGTCAAAAAGGAAAAGAAAAGAGCAAGGCTCTCCGAATTTGTATAAAAATAAAGTCTCTTTATTCAGTACAAACTGATAAAAGAGACTTTTTTTTACGCTTTTCTGAATCCCATGCACTGCACGGCAGCAACAGGATTTCCCTGCTCATCGCGTATATCCACGTTGTAACAGCAGATGCTCCTGCCGTCCTTTATGAGCTTTGCCTCTGCGATAATTCGCTGAGTTTTCGGCACTCCGATAAACGAAGCATCGCAGTTGAGTCCTACTACTCCTGCTTTCTGCCAGTTTGAAGCCACAGCAAATGCAAAATCCGCAAGTGTGAAGTAAACTCCGCCCATTATACCGCCGACAGCATTCTTGTGATGCTCGTTTATAACAAGGCTCACCTTTGCGTAATGGTCGTCTATCTCATCGATGACTGCTCCCATTTCAGTGGCAAATCGGTCATTTCTGAACAATTCTCGTACTTTTTCAAGTGTTTCTATATCAGCCATAAATTACCTCCTGTTTTCGTATTCTTCTCGTAATATGGAGAAATAGTTCCTGCCCACATACTGCCCGTCCATAAAGAAATAGTCCCTGAGAGTGCCCTCAAACGTAAGTCCGCATTTCTCGATGACCTTCCTTGAAGGAGCATTTATAGTCTTGCAGCATATCTGAACTTTATGCAAGTTCATCTTATCAAATCCGAAAGCTATAACAGCTTTTGCAGCCTCTGTAGCATAGCCCCTGCACTGGAACTGCGCACCTATGCAGTACTCTATCTCCGCAAAATGATTTTTGCTGTCAACGAGGAAATATGCTATCTGTCCGATACATTCACCGTTTTCCCTGCTGATAACAGCCCAGCGGTAATAGTCCTCACGGGTATAGTTTCCGATGTACTTGTCAAGAAGTCCATTTGTCTCCTCTAATGTGGAATACGTAGGCTCTGAGTACATTTTCTGCACATTTTCATCGCTTGCCCAGTTCTTAAAGACCGCCTCGCAGTCCGAATACTCAAATCGTCTGAGTATAAGTCTTTCTGTTTCAATAGTCTGTGTACCTATATGTGTCAGCATTACTTTCCCCTTTCATTTTTCGATAAATTATTCATCAAATAAATCTCCCCTGACATAGGAACTACATCAGGGGAAGATGTCTTATACAAGTTTTGACATATCGTAAAGTCCCGGCTTCTGATCCTTGAGGAATACAGCCGCATTTACAGCACCTGCTGCAAAAACTGTCTTTGAAGCAGCGGAATGAGAAAGTGTGATTACCTCGTCATTTCCTGCAAAAATAACATCATGCTCACCTACGATAGTGCCTCCGCGGATAGCGTGCATACCGATCTCCGACTTTTCACGCTTCTGACGGCGTGAGTGACGGTCGTAAACATAGTGCTTTGAATTGTCAAGAGTCTCATTGATAGCGTTTGCAAGCATGATAGCTGTACCGCTTGGTGCGTCTATCTTCTGATTGTGATGCTTTTCAACTATCTCGATATCGAACTGATCGCCCAGTACGGCAGCTGCCTTCTTAGCAAGCTCTACAAGGAGATTGATACCGAGAGACATATTGAATGTAAAGAAAACAGGTATCTGCTGTGCAGCAGCCTTGATCTTTGCGATCTGCTCGTCACTGTAGCCTGTTGCACCTATTACTAAAGGAGTACCTGTTGAGAAGCAATAGTCCAGAAGTCCGTCCAGTGAAGCAGGATTTGAAAAGTCGATTATTACATCGGGCTTTACGGGGAGCTGTGCAGGAGTCTCAACTATTGGGAAATCTGCGTACTCCTTGGTATAGATATCAATGCCTGCAATGACCTTGCAGTCCTCGCGCTCTGATGCGCAGTTGTAGATATTCTTGCCCATTTTGCCGTTAGCACCGCAAATAGCAATATTGGTCATTTTTCTTTCTCCTTTACTTTAAAATATAATTCCGTATATAATGTAGGGGAGCCCGCCCTCGGGCTCCCGCGAAATATCTTAGAATATCGTGGGAGGGCGAGGGCGCCCTCCCCTACAAGATAATGTTCAGTTATTTGACAAGTCCATGCTTTACAAGTGTAGCTCTGAGCTTAGCGTTATGCTCCTCTGTCATCTCGCAGAGCGGCAGACGGCAAGGACCTGCATTCCAGCCCACCATATTCATAGCTTCCTTTACAGGTATAGGATTTACCTCAATAAACAGGTCATTGATTATATCAAGATACTTGATCTGGAGCTTCATAGCTTCTGCAAAGTTGTTATCAAGGCAGAGCTGCACCATATCGTGCATTTCCTTTGGAATAACGTGTGAAGCAACAGAGATAACGCCCTTTCCGCCAAGTGACATGATAGGAACTACCATATCATCATTACCGCTGTAGATGTCTATATCATCACCGCAGGCAGCAGCAAGCTTTGCAACATAGCTGATATTGCCGCTTGCTTCCTTGATAGCAGCGATATTTCTGTGCTTTGCAAGCTCCTTTACTGTAGCCACATCGAAACCGCAGCCTGTTCTGCTGGGAACATTGTAAAGGATTATCGGGATATTAACAGCATCAGCAATAGCTGTAAAGTGAGCGATAAGTCCCTTCTGTGTAGCCTTATTATAATAAGGAGTAACGTGGAGAAGTGCGTCTGCACCTGCTGCCTCAGCTTCCTTTGAAAGCTCGACAGCATAGTGTGTATCGTTGCTGCCTGCACCTGCAATAACAGGAACTCTGCCTGCAACGTGCTTTACAGCGAACTTGATGCAGTCGCGGTGCTCATCATCTGTCATAGTTGCGGACTCACCTGTAGTGCCGCAGATAACAACAGCGTCAGTGCCCTTAGCGATCTGGTCGTCGATGATACGTCCGAGCTCGTCATAGTTGATAGAACCGTCGGCGTTCATCGGAGTGATTATAGCAATTGCTGCGCCGGTGAAAATTGTATTCTTCATAGCTATTTTCCTTTCATAAAATGGAATGGGACGTCGAGAACGCCGTCCCCTACGCAATATTCATGCAGTATATTTATTAATTTCATGGGGCTGACGTTCCCGATAGCCCTTTGAACTGCGGAACGCCGAGGGCGGCGTTCCCTACATCTTAATTATTATGTGCTGTAAGCGATAGCAGACTTTGTTTTTTTCTGAAAGTCAGCGAGTTTACGAGCGACAACGTGGAAGCCCGCGGGGGCTCCCCGCTTAGTCAAAATATCCCTTTGCTGCAAGGAGTTCAGCAAGGAGGACACCGCCGCCTGCTGCACCTCTTAATGTATTATGTGAAAGACAAACGAACTTATAATCGTACTGTGAATCCTCACGGAGACGACCTGTTGAAACAGCCATACCGCCTTCGAGATTTCTGTCAAGCTTAGCCTGCGGACGGTCATTCTCCTCGAAATAGTGGATGAACTGCTTTGGAGCGCTTGGGAGCTGGAGCTCCTGAGGAACGCCCTTGAAATCAGCCCAGAGTTTAAGTATCTCTTCCTTTGAAGGCTTGTTCTCGAATGTTACGAATACAGCAGCTGTATGTCCGTCTGAAACAGGCACACGGAGACACTGTGTTGTAATGTTTGGAGCTGTAGCCTTTACGATCTCGTTGCCCTTGATCTCGCCCCATACCTTGAGCGGCTCCTGCTCGGACTTCTCTTCCTCACCGCCGATGTAAGGGATAAGGTTATCTACCATTTCAGGCCATGTCTCGAAATTCTTTCCTGCGCCTGATATCGCCTGATAAGTACAAGCCAGAACGTTCTTCAGGCCGAACTTTCTAAGTGGGTGAAGTGCAGGAACATAGCTCTGGATAGAGCAGTTTGACTTAACTGCGATGAAGCCTCTCTTTGTACCGAGACGCTCACGCTGAGCCTTGATGATCTCGATGTGCTCGGGGTTTATCTCAGGCACTACCATAGGAACATCAGGTGTAAATCTGTGTGCGGAGTTATTTGAAACGATAGGGCACTCAGCCTTAGCATATGCCTCTTCGAGAGCCTTTATCTCGTCCTTCTTCATATCAACGGCACAGAAGCAGAAATCTACCATGCCAGCGATCTTCTCGATATCGTTTGTTGCGTCCATGAGGACCATGTCCTTCATAGCTGCCGGCATAGGAACAGCCATCTTCCAGCGGCTTCCTGCTGCCTGCTCATATGTCTGACCTGCACTTCTTGGTGAAGCTGCAAGCACCTTTACATTAAACCAGGGGTGGTTCTCCAGCAGAGTTGCAAATCTCTGTCCTACCATGCCCGTTGCGCCTATAATACCAACATTATACTGTTTCATATTGACCTCTCCTTAAAAAAATTTTCCATAAAATAACAAAAACCGGTTGCAAACCGGCTCATCATGCGTTATAATAGAAATGTTGACATATCAGAAATAAAATATGCCGATAGCTCTCCATCAAAGCATGATGACAGCTGCAAACCTGTTGAGTGTGCAGCCAGAGCTGAATTTACCAAAGACAGCTCTTCGGCGGCATTGCCTTTCGCTGAACACCATCGGACGGGTCGTCCCGTGTACAGGTACTATTCGCAGCCGCGCCTCTACCTTGTAACTATAATAGCACTTAAATCAGCTATTGTCAATACATTCTTGAAAATTTTATTTCAGCCGTTAGCTGTTAGCCATTAGCCGTTAGCTTGTAGGGGCGGATATTATCCGCCCGCAATGTAGGGAACGTCTTACATAACAAACGGAACGCCGAGGGTGACTCCCTATAGTATAGGGAGATGTCCGAAGGACAGAGGGTCGCGGCGCCTGTTGGGCGGCGTTCCCTACTAAAGGCTAAGGGCTAAAGGCTAAACAGAAGGAGATATTAATGGAACTTCTTAAATCCGATTTTTACTATGAGCTTCCCGAGGAGCTCATCGCTCAGACTCCAATAGAGCCGCGCAACGCCTCACGAATGATGTGCGTTGACCGCAAAACGGGAGCAATAACCCACGACCACTTCTATAATCTATGCGACCACCTCAAGGAAGGTGACTTGCTGGTAATGAACGATTCACGAGTTATCCCTGCAAGACTTTACGGTGAAAAAGTGGGAAACCAGACATTCATCGAGTTTCTTCTGCTTGAACAGAAGGGCGACAAACGCTGGGAGATAATCTGCCGTCCGGGCAAAAAAGCCAAGGTGGGCACACGCTTCTCATTCGGCGGCGGAAGGCTGATCGCCGAGGTCGTTGAAGTCAAGGACGACGGCAACCGCATCGTACAGTTCGAATGCGAGGGCAACTTCTTTACCGCTCTCGAAGATGTGGGACAGATGCCACTTCCGCCTTACATAAAGGAAAAGCTCGAGAACCGTGAACGCTATCAGACGGTATATTCAAAGGAGCTTGGTTCAGCAGCCGCTCCCACAGCAGGTCTGCACTTTACTCCCGAAATGCTGGACGACCTGCGCTCACGGGGCATAAAGACTGCTTTCGTAACTCTCCATGTGGGGCTGGGTACATTCCGTCCTGTCAAGGAAGATAACGTTCTCGACCACAAAATGCACAGTGAGCATTACTATCTTCCGAAGGAGACTGCCGACCTCATAAACGAAACAAAGGCAAATGGCGGACGAGTTATAGCTGTAGGAACTACCACCTGCCGCACACTTGAAAGCGTTGCAAGTTTTTACGGCAATATTTCCGAACACGAGGGATATACCGACATATTCATCTACCCGTCCTATGAATTCAAATGCATAGACGGACTCATAACAAACTTCCATCTTCCCGAAAGTACGCTCATAATGCTTGTTTCCGCTTTCATGGGATACGAGAATACAATGACAGCTTATAAGACAGCAGTCGAAGAAAAATACAGATTTTTCAGCTTCGGCGACAGTATGTGTATACTTTAAAATAATATTGAAGGGAAAAATAAAAATGACTGACACTGAACTTTTTGATTTTTTTAAAGGAATTATTGATTCAGAGGAAGGACCTATCATCATCTGCAATATGGATTACAGGATAATTTACGAAAATCCTGCTGCTGTTAAATACTACGCTCCTGCTTCCCCCCTCACAGGAAAGCTCCTTGAGACCTACATGGACGAGGAAATGATGAGCAAGGTCGTAATGAGCGTTGAGTGGTTCAAGGAAGATGAGAAGAATAATAAGGTATTTGCACTTCATGACGCTCATAATAACATGGATATGTATATACTTGCAATAAGAAATTCAAAGTCAGAGCTTATCGGCTTTTACGGCAGACGCGAAGACAGAAATCCCGATGAAGGCAAAATGTTCGACCTTGACTGATAAATAAAATGCAAAGGAGAAGCTATGTTCAAACTTCTTAAAACAGACAATAAAGCCCGAAGAGGTACTTTCGAGACCGTTCACGGCACTTTCCAGACACCCTGCTTTATGAATGTAGGTACTGCCGCAGCCATAAAGGGCGGCATATCCTCAGTTGACCTTAAAGGGCTGAAAACACAGGTAGAGCTCTGCAACACCTACCACCTGCACCTCCGCCCGGGCGACCACGTAGTAAAGCAAATGGGCGGTCTGCACAAGTTTATGAACTGGGATAAGCCTATCCTTACCGACAGCGGCGGATTTCAGGTATTCTCCCTTGCTCAGCTGCGAAAAATAAAGGAAGAGGGCGTATACTTCGCTTCTCATATCGACGGTCACCGCATATTCATGGGCCCCGAGGAAAGTATGCAGATACAGTCCAACCTTGCCTCCACTATAGCTATGGCATTTGACGAATGTATCGAAAATCCCTCCCCTTATAAATATGTTGCTGACTCTATCGAGCGCACAACTCGCTGGCTCATACGATGCAAGGAGGAAATGGCTCGCCTGAACAGCCTTCCCGATACCATAAACAAGCACCAGATGCTTTTCGGCATAAATCAGGGCTCCACCTTTGACGACCTGCGCATAAAGCACATGGAGGACATCGCCAAGCTCGACCTTGACGGCTACGCTATCGGCGGACTTGCCGTAGGTGAAGCAACCGAGGAGATGTACCGCATAATCGACGTAGTAGAGCCTTATATGCCTGTAAATAAACCGCGCTACCTCATGGGAGTAGGAACTCCGTCAAATATAATCGAGGCTGTAGCAAGAGGCGTGGATATGTTCGACTGCGTAATGCCCAGCCGCAATGCCCGTCACGCAACTGTTTTCACATGGAGCGGTATAATGCACCTTACCAACAAGTGCTACGAAACTGATCCGCGCCCTGTCGATGAGCAGTGTGACTGCCCTACCTGCCGCAATTTCAGCCGCGCCTATGTGCGCCACCTGTTCAAGGCAAACGAACAGCTTGCAGGCAGACTTGCAGTACAGCACAACCTCTATTTCTACAATACGCTCACCGAAAAAATACGCGAAGCCATTGACGAGGACCGCTTCAAGCAGTTCCGCGGAAAATATTCCCAGCTTCTCGCCACAAGAATATAATATCACGGCATAACGCCATAATACGGAGTTTATATGAATACGTTCCTGTTTGTTTTAATGCTTGCGGTCTCTGTCGCAGTGACCGCTGTTTTTCTGCATGAGATAAAATGCGACATCAACGGTCACAGCAAAATAAATCCCAAAACCAAGAGCCTGCGCGGTCTTTCGCGCTGCACTGCGGTACTTCTTATATTCATAGCAGCCGCAGAGGCTTTCGGCATAATAAAGATTAGCGAATACAAGGGTGCTTTTCTCATGCTCGGTGCAGCAGCAGGCTTGTCCATGCTCGCCTGTACTCTCAACAAAAAGAAAAAGTACCACACCGTTCAAACATTCGTTAAAGCCCTGCTCATAGCCACTGTGCTTGAAGCCACCATATTCAGTATACCCACATTCCGTCTCTGGTTCGGCAGCTACGGAGAAATGAGCTTTTCAGCACAGGAGCTGTCTGACGGCAGCGATATCGAATACCGTCCCGACAAAGACGATATAGCCGTTATCGGCGACCGTACCACTACCTTCACATTCAAGGGCATCAGCGAACAGGTTGCCGATGTTTTCGTGGATATCGACTTTGGCAAGAACACCAAGGCTGCAAATGTATCCATTGATGCTATGGACGAAACAAGAACAAACGACTACAGAAAGATGATAGCCGAGGGTACTCTTGTCAAGGACAAACCCCATTCACACTATATACAGCTCCACCTTTCGGGCGATGTGAGCAGCCTTAAACTTACAGTATCTCCCCTTGACGAGGGCATGGTATACATTAAAGGCATAACCTTAAACAAACAGATACCTATGAGCATCTCATGGGCAAGACTGTTCCTTATCGTATTTGCAGCCTGCTTCTGGCAGCTCATGATGAAAAGCAAGACCATGCAGTACAGTTTCACCAAGAACAAAAAGATATTCCGTCTTGCCTGCGTTATCATAACCGATATCGCCTGTCTTGCGGCAGTACTCATAACCTTCACAAAGCTCGACAACACTTCTATCACCGATATAATGAAGCGTCCGTCGGGAAATCAGATGACTCAGGAGCTTGTTGAAGCCTTTGAGCACGGCAGCACTCACCTGCTGACCGAGCCGACCGACGAGCTCAACAACTTCCCTACTCCCTACAACAGCGACGCACTTGATGAAGCTCATATCCGCTATCAGTGGGATCATGTTTACTTCGATCAGCAGTATTTCAGCTATTACGGTATAGCTCCCGTTGTACTGGTATTCCTGCCGTATCATCTTCTTACGGGATATTTCTTCCCCGATTCTATGGCAGTCCTCCTGTTTGCTGTCATAGGCATGATAGGACTTACCAAACTCTACAAGGAATTCCTCAAGAAGTTCTTCCCCAAAACTCCCACAGGAATAGCCATAGCGGGACTTATCCTCATTCAGACCGTAAGCGGCGTATGGTTCAGCATCGGCAGACCTCTTTTCTATGAGGTGGCAATGTCCGCAGGCTTCGCAGCGCTTACGTGGGCGGTATATTTCATGTTCTCCGCCAACATAATAGGTACAGAAAAGCCCATACTCAGCAGAACAGCTATATCCTCACTTCTCTTTGCCATAGCAGTTCTCTGCCGTCCTACACTTGTACTCTACTGCATAACCGCAGCACTGTTCATGCTGCTTGCACTGCCCCGTGTATCAGCATCGGGCAAAAAGGGCGAAAGCAAGCTTTTCACAGCTTCGGGAGCACGTTTCCTCTGCTGTGCCATAATACCAATGGCTTGTATAGGTCTTGTGCAGATGTGGTACAACTACGACCGTTTCGGCTCGCCGTTTGAATTCGGCATACAGTATTCACTTACTATCAACGACTTCACAAAGACACAGTTCCACAGCCGTCTTTCATGGACAGCCCTGTACAACTACTTCCTCAATCCGCCTATGTTCAAGACCTATTATCCTATTATCGGCACTGAGTTCCAGTTTATGAACGCAGGAGGATTTTTCTACGCAGACCTTAATTCCACAGCAAATACTTCGGGACTTTTCTTCCTTGCACTTCCTATGTTCGCATATCTGCTCTCGGGCAAGGCACTGAAAAAAGTCCGCGGCGGAAGAAAGCAGAAGCTCCTTTACGCAGCATACATCGCTATCCCCTGCCTTTTCATACCATTCGGCATCGTTGCTTCCGTATGGGAAAGCGGCTATGCAGTAAGATACATGGTGGATTTCGCATGGCAGTCTCTCCTCGGCGCATACACTATCATATTCTTCATCTACAGCCGACTTGACGACCCAACAAAGAAAAAGCTCATATCCGCCTTTATGTGGTTCTCAGTCATGTGGGGACTTGTAGTAGGCGGCGTACAGGAATTCAATCAGGCATTCCGCTTTGATGTCTACAACAGAGAATTCCCCGAAATGGCTTACGAAGTCCAGAGAATGTTCGCATTCTGGGTATAAGCAATGTACTATATCTATATCATAAAATGTGAGGGAGACCTGCTGTACACTGGCATTACCACTGATGTGGAACGCCGCATGAGCGAGCATTTCGGCAGAACGGAAAAATGCGCGAAATATACACGTTCACACAAAGCAGTCTCTCTCGAAGCTCTCTGGAGCTGTGAAAACCGCAGTCTCGCTTCAAAGCTCGAATACCGAATAAAGCAGCTCTCCAAAGCGCAAAAGCTGAAGCTCATTGCCGACAACAGCTGCTTTGGAGAGCTTTTTGGTACAGAGCTTTCCGAAAAATACACCCGTGAGACTATTGACAAGGAGTAATATATGTACGAAAACAAGACTGAGGATCTCCCCATAAAGACTGTCCTCGCCTGTGTTGATACAGGTGAATTCGACGCGGAGGTCTCCATAAACGAGCTGGCAGAGCTGGCTGCTACGGCTAACGCCGATGTAGTGGGAAAGATAATACAGAAGCGTCCTGCCTATGACTCTGCCACCTGCATGGGCGCAGGCAGACTGGAGGAGCTGAAAGAGCAGCTTGAAGCTCTCGAAGCCGAGCTTGTCATATTCGACCATGAGCTCACAGGCGTACAGGTAAGAAATATCGAGCAGATACTTGACGTGCGCGTTATCGACCGCACTACGCTCATACTCGACATCTTCGCCCAGCGCGCAAGGACAAAAGAGGGTAAATTACAGGTCGAGCTCGCACAGCAGAAGTACCGACTCCCACGTCTTACAGGCATGGGCACTGCCCTTTCCAGACTGGGCGGCGGTATCGGCACAAGAGGTCCGGGCGAAACAAAGCTCGAAACTGACAAGCGTCATATCCGCAAGCGTATAAGCTACCTTGAAGCTGAGCTTGAGGAACTTAAAAAGCACCGTAACTTCTCACGCTCACGACGCAAAAAGGACGGCGTACTGTGCGCAGCTATAGTTGGATATACCAACGTAGGCAAGTCCACGCTGCTGAACGCACTGACTGATGCAGGAGTTCTTGCCGAAAACAAGCTTTTTGCCACACTTGATATCACATCGCGCTCAATAGAGCTTCCCGACGGCAGGAGCGTAATGCTCATAGATACTGTCGGACTTATCAGACGGCTTCCCCATAATCTTGTTGAAGCTTTCAAGTCCACACTTGAAGAAGCAGCTGCTGCAGATATAATCCTGAATGTGCAGGACTTATCCTCACCCGAGATAAAAGAGCAGGCAGAGGTCACAGCAAGTCTGCTCAACGAGCTCGGCTGCGAGGGCATACCGCAGATATACGTTATGAACAAGGCTGATGCCGCACCGTTCACGGACACGGTGTTCGAGGACGACAATACAGTTATGATAAGTGCGAAGGAGCAGACGGGCTTTGACAAGCTCCTTGAATGTATAATGAAAAATCTGCCCGAGACTGCAAAACGCATGAAGCTGCTCGTCCCCTACGATAAAGGCGGCTTTATCGGCAAAATAAGGCAGGACGGCAAGATATTCTCCGAGGAATACGCCGAAAACGGCACTCTCATCGACGCACTTATTGATGTAAAGCTCATCAAGGAAGCGGAGAACTATAAAGTCTGAGGACTTTTCCGCGAAAATACGTTGACACGGACACTTAAAAACGCTATAATTAAGTTATGAGTTGAGAATTGAGAGTTGAGAGTTAATATGTTCGCTGCGCTCACATTATTTAAATAATGTCGCTGCGGCGACACCATAACTGTCAACTCTAAACTCTAAACTAAATCCAAATTTAGCTTTGCTAAATTTGGATTTGAGCCATTAGCCCATTATAGGGGCGGATATTATCCTCCCGTGTATGACTTGCGCAATAAATAACATGAACCAATGTGTAGGGGAGGGCGCCCTCGCCCTCCCGCGTGGGTATTTATTATTATTGCGGGAGCCCGAGGGCGGGCTCCCCTACAAATGTAAATTATGATTTAAGAAAGGATAATAAATGAACAGTAAAATAAATGAGATATACGGCTTCGACGGCAGACTCACAGAGCTGGCTGCTCAGGCTGAGAAGAACTGCGCAGAGGCATTTGCAAGAATTGACGCTAATGCCGAATACTGCGGAGCAAAGGTGCTCAAAGCTTTCTCCGACAACAAGGTAAGCGAGCCCTGCTTCTATGGCTCAACAGGCTACGGCTACGGCGATATGGGACGCGATGTAATCGACAAGGTATTCGCTCAGGCACTCGGTGCAGAGGACGCCCTCGTGCGCTTCAACTTTGTTTCGGGCACTCACGCTCTTTCCGTTGCACTCTTCGGTGTGCTCAGAACAGGCGATAAAATAGTATCTGTCACAGGCAAGCCCTACGATACCCTCGAAGAAGTTATCGGTATCAGCGGCAGAAAAGGCAAAGGCTCACTCATGGACTACGGCGTTGAATACGGTCAGGTAGACCTTAACGCTGACGGCACTCCAAAGCTTGATGAGATAACCGAAGCCGTAAAGGGAGCTAAAGTCGCTTACATACAGCGTTCCCGCGGCTATTCTCTCCGCGGAGCTTTCACCATTGCGGATATCGAAAAAATGGCAGCTGCAGCAAAAAAAGGCAATCCCGACATCATCGTAATGGTAGACAACTGCTACGGTGAATTCGTTGAGGACCGCGAGCCTGTTTCCGTAGGTGCTGATATCATCATCGGCTCACTTATCAAGAACGCAGGCGGCGGTATCGCACGTACAGGCGGATATATCGCAGGAAGAGCAGACCTTGTGGAGCTTTGCTCATACAGACTTACCTGTGTGGGCATGGGCAAGGAGGTAGGCTGTACCCTCGGTATGAACCGCGAAATGCTTCTGGGACTTTTCTTTGCTCCCGATGTTGTAGCTAATGCTATCAAGACCTGTACTTTCGCAAGTGAGCTTTTCACACTTCTCGGCTTTGAGTGTTCACCGCGCAAGGACGAGCCTCGCGGCGATATCATAACTGCTGTAAAGCTCGGTGACGAGAAGCATCTCTGCGCATTCTGCCGCGGAATACAGAAAGGTGCTCCCGTGGACTCTTTTGTAACTCCCGAGCCTTGGGATATGCCGGGCTATTCAAGTCAGGTCATCATGGCAGCAGGAGCTTTTACAAACGGCGCATCAATAGAGCTTTCAGCCGATGCACCACTTCGTGAACCATATGCAGTCTGGATGCAGGGCGGCATAACCTACACAAGCGGCAAGCTTGGCGTAATGCTTGCAGCACAGGAAATGCTCTCTGACGGACTCATCAAAATTTAGCTTTGCTAAATTCTGATTTATAATGCGGAATTAAGAATTCGGAATTAGGAATTATGGTTGTTTGCCATTTGGCAAACAGAATAAAAATAACTCTTTAATTCATCGGCGTAAGCCGACACATTCAATTCCGCATTCCGAATTACGAATTCCGAATTAAATTTATTAAAAAGGGAGGAAAATATTATGCCATTCATCAATGTCAAAACAAACGTATCTGTTTCCGAGGAGCAGAAAATATCCATCAAATCCGCTATGGGACGCGCTATCACAGCTATCCCCGGCAAGTCCGAGGGCTGGCTCATGGTAGGCATCGAGCCTGAGTACGACCTCTGGTTCAAGGGTGAGGACGCTCCTGCTGCTATGGTAGAGGTATCTATCTTCGGCAGTGCTTCTTCAAACGCTCTTGTAACTCTCACAAGCCATATCACAGGCATTCTCACAGACAATATCGGCATACCGTCCGACCGTGTGTATGTCAAGTACACAAGCACCAACGACTGGGGCTGGAACGGTTCAAATTTCTGAGGTGATACGAATGAAATTCAAAAGAATTTGCGGCATACTGACCGCATTTGCCATATGTACAGCCGCCTGCGTGCCCACAATAGCTGAAAAAGCTGCTCCTGTGCTCCATGCTTCCGCAGACGAATGGTGCTTCGCAGGAGAGACCTGCGATCCGCTCCACGACACTTCACGTGATATCCAGAAAGAGGGCGTGGGAAATCCGCTTAACTTCGGCGAGAGAAACACTCCTGCGGACGCTTCCACAGCGGAGATACGTGCGATCAACCACAAAATGACCGTGCAGGAGGTCAAGTACGCGCTCTACAAGGAAATAGACGAGCACTGGGATCTTATCTCCACACGTCTCGGACAGACTGACCGTGAAAAGATGTACGCTCTCTTCCTCGGACTGGGCTCAAGAGAGTCCACACTCGGCGAGGGCAAGATAGGTTCAGACCATGAAACAGCCTACGAGGACGGCTGGGGAGTAAACTCCGCTCACGCATACGGTACTTTGCAGACTGCCGTTACCGCTTTCAAGGACTGCGATCCTAAGTTCATGCCCGAGGACAACGTACCCGAAATGTATCAGTATTCGTTTACAGAGTCCAACTTCTATGACTGCATAATCTCAAATCATATGGGTATCAGAAAGATACTCCACTTTGCCGAGATATGCATCAACGAGCAGGGAATGAACGACTATCAGGTAATAAGAAACAGCCTTAAAGGCTTCAACACAGGCTGGTGTACCAAGGCTGAGGACGACGGTGCATACGCTACATACGCAGATGAAATATGTGCAATGGCGCAGTTCTACTACTATGAGGGACACCTCTACGACAACGTGTTCACATGGACATCTGCAAACGGCGAAAAGATCAATAAATACCGTACTCCCGACCGCTGGGACTGGTGGGGCGACGGTGTACCAAGCATGGCTCCAATAGAGGAAAAGCAGGAAACTACCACATCAACTACTACTACCACAACAACAACAACAACAACAACTACTACTACGACCACTACAACTACTACATCAGCAACTACCACATCTGAAGAGACTACAACATCTACCGCAACTACAAGCTTCGCAATGGGCGATGCACTTTACGGCGACGCTAACTGCGATAACACCATTGATATGTCAGACATCGTACTGATAATGCAGTCACTTGCAAATCCGAACAAGTATGACATCAACGGTACTGACGAGCATCACATCACTATGCAGGGAAAGGTGAACGCTGACGTTGACCTTTCAAGCAAGGGCGTAACTTCAAACGATGCCCTGCGCATACAGGAGTATCTCCTCCACAAGATAGACAGTCTCGATCCGAAATAAACAAAAAGCCATAGTATTGCCGAATTCATCGGGGTACTATGGCTTTTTTTATGACCGGCTATCACCGCCGCTTATTTTTACTGGTTGTAGACAAAAATTTTCAATATACTTTCTGAAATCTATTGACAAACGCTTTCCATTATGTTATAATTCACATAGAATTTACAAATAATAGAAAAAATTTAATAAGATATTCAGTACCGATCAAAAGAAATTCGTTTCAGTAAGACCGCTGTAACTATTTACGCAAGGCTAAATATAGTAAAAATACGCTTTTGAGATAATTTTTCTCAACGCGGTTGTTTTATTTATAAGGAGGTTTTTTATGAACAAGTTTATGAAAAAAGCAATGGCAGCAGCTTGTGCTCTGGCTGTTGTCGGCGGTGTACCGACAGCTTTCGGTACTGAAATTTTCCCACCTGCCCTCACAGCAAGTGCCGCTGAAAACGAGGTAACACTGACAGAGGCACAGGTAGAGCTTGCAAGTTCTATCACTCTGGACTTCTATGCAGATAAAAGTTCTTTAGCTGCTGCAAGTGTCGACAGTGTTGAATTGTCAGGTCCTAACGGTGTAAAAAATATATCTGTTGACGCAGACAGCGAAGTATTTAGCTATGATCTTTACCCAACACAGCTTGGTGAGGATGTTACTATCAAGTTCAAGAATGGCGATGATATAGTAAAGATCGCTGACAAGGGCGAAAGCTTCAAATACACTGTAAATGACTACTGTGCAGCTGTTGAAGCAGGTTCTTCGACTGATTATACCGATGAGGCAAAGAACGCAGCAAAATCTCTTAAAAACCTCGGCATTGCATCTGACAACTACTTCAACAATAAAGATACTGCTATCACATTCATGGATGAAAGCTATGACCTCAGTTCATATGCACCTGATTTTGGTGAAGATACAACTGCAAAGATCTCTCTCTTACTTGATTCAATTACTAAGTTCAGAGTATATATAGATGGTCTTACAGTTCCTGAGTCAGCTGATCTCGAAGACAGTGATGGTGTAACTTCAATTTATTCACAAAACGGTAAGAATGGCAAGGCTTGCTTTGAAAGTACATTCCTTTACCCACAGTTTTTCAGTGAAGTACAGACAATAACATACGGTTCAAAGACATACAAGGCTTCTGCACTTTCATACTGTTTCCGCGCACTGAATTCTTCAGATGCCAAGACTCAGAATATAGGCAAGGCTGCATATGAGTATTATAAATATATAACTGCTTATCTTGCATAATGATCTTTGAGATTTGTCCAAAGGAGGTAAGTCACAATGGAAAAGTACATCAGCCCCGAGCTTGAAATAATCGAATTCGAGTCAGAAGACGTGATCACAACAAGTATTCCTGAAACAGACGGAATATAAATAATAAACAGGCAGTCCACGCGGCTGCCTGTTGTTTTAAGGAGAATATATGAAAAGGATAATACCCGTTTTGCTGCTGTCAGTTCTCATGCTGACAGGCTGCAAAAACGATGATTCATCGGACAAAGGCGCATCATCGTCCGCGACCACAACTGTAACGTCTGCCGAAACGACTACTGCAACGACTACCGAGCAGACCACGACCGCCGAAAAAACAACGAGCAAAGCTTCAACAACTACTGTTACAACTACAACTGCCGCTTCTGCCACAACTGCAAAAAGCACAGACAATCAGCAGACAGCCGCAGCCGTTACGGAGCTTAACGTACCGAAGGAAACTACCCCCACAACGGCAGCAACGGAAGCAGCTACTCAGCCCCCTACCGAGGAAACGACCACCACAAAGGAAAAAGAGTCTGTAAAGCTCCCGAAAGTACCGCTCTCATAAGCGTATTGAATATTGATAAAGGGCGGAATTATCCGCCCTTTTTGCTGCATATATTTACTTATTATACATAAGTGCGACCGCATGAGCAGACATACCCAGCTTTTCGCCTGTAAAGCCGAGATGCTCCTCAGTTGTAGCCTTAACGCTTATCTGCGAAACATCGCAGCCGCACACCTTTGCGATATTCTCACGCATTGTCATAATATGTGGAGCCAGCTTAGGTGACTGAGCAATAACAGTAGCGTCTATATTGCCTATCTCCCAGCCTGCTTCGCGTACTCTGCGGCATACCTCTTCCATGAGCTTCATGCTGTCTGCGTCCTTGAAGCTGTCATCGTTATCGGGAAAAAGATGACCTATATCGCCCATTGCAAGAGCACCGAGCATTGCGTCCATTATCGCATGAACGAGAACATCTGCGTCCGAGTGTCCGAGAAGTCCTGTAGTATGAGGTATCTCCACACCTCCGAGAATGAGCTTTCTGCCCTCAACGAGCTTGTGTACATCGTAACCGTGACCTATTCTGAACATATTGATTCTCCTTCTGATTAAGTTGAGAGTTTAGAGTTTAGAGTTGAAAGTTGTGGAGCCGCCTTCGGCGACATTATTTAAATAATGTGAGCGGAGCGAACACATTAACTCTCAACTCTCAACTTTGCGTGTACGCACAAAATTATGATTTTTCTTCCAAAACTGCATCGTCTGACTTGCCAAAAAGCAGCTTCAGCACCACAGGTGTTACAATACTTGATACTATAATAAGAAGTATTACTGCCGTAAAGTATGACGAGTCGATAATACCGAGTCCAAGTCCCTTATTGGTAATGATAAGAGCCACCTCACCGCGCGTCATCATTCCTGCGCCGATTTTAAGGCAGTCCTTCCAGCTGTACTTAAAGCACTTAGATACAAGTCCGCAGCCGATGACCTTTGCGAGCATTGCAACGATAACAAATCCGACTGAGAACACTATCATGCTCGAATCCACGTTGCTGAAATCGGTTTTAAGTCCGATACCAACGAAGAACACAGGTGCAAAGAACATATAACCGTTGATATTTACACGGCGGTCGATATACTCCGCATCACGTACATTGCAGAGGATAATTCCTGCGATATACGCGCCTGTGATATCAGCGATACCGAAATACTTCTCGGCAACATAAGCCATGATGAAGCAAAGAGTTATAGCGATTATCGGTATACGTCTTGTGTGAGCGTGTCTCTCGTCGTAAAACTTGAACAGCTTATAGAATATGTATCCGAGTACCAGTGACAGCACAAGGAAAAGTCCTATTTTTCCCGTAACAACGAGAGTATTGCTGTTCGGGTCTTTAAATCCGAGCACAAATGTCAGCACTATCATACCGATAACATCATCAATGATAGCCGCACTGAGTATAGTCTGTCCCACACGGGTCTTGAGCTTGCCAAGCTCCTTCAGCACCTCTACCGTTATGCCTACCGACGTAGCCGTCATTATACAGCCGATAAACACAGCCTTGAAGAATTCGTCCGAGCCGAATGTTGAAAAGCCGTAAATACACATATACAGCAGACTTCCGCCCACAAGTGGCACTAATACTCCCACACAGGCTATCATAAACGCCGCAAAGCCCGATTTTTTCAGCTCCTGCAAATTCGTTTCAAGACCTGCCGAGAACATGATAAGTATAACGCCTATCTCCGCCATCTGACTTATGAAATCAGAGGGCTGGACAAGTCCTCTCCACAGGCATGGTCCGATGAGCAGACCTGCGATTATCTCTCCCACGACCATAGGTGCTCTCAGCCTTCTTGCAAGAAGTCCCGCACCCTTTGCACATATAAATATGATAGCAAGGTCTTTGAGTATATTATAAGTTTCCATTCATATCCATATCCTTTCGTAAATAAAGGGAGCACGACCGCTCCCATATATCCTTATTATACTATGAACTTTGTCAGATGTCAACTTTTTTGAAAAATATCTTGAAACAACTTCAAAAAAAATGCTTGACAAGCCTTGAATGAAATGGTATAATATTTGAGTATCTTGTGCAAACAGATACTATTATTATCCTTGCCCGCAGTAAGTTGTCGGGCATGATCCCAGAAGGAGGTGTGCTAAATGGCAAAGGTATCCGCTAAGTATGAAGTAATGGTTGTTTTCAGCCTCAAGAACGGCGAAGAGCCAATGAAGGCTCTCGTAGAGAAGTTCAAGGAAAGAATCGAGCGTCACGCTGAAGCTGTTGAAGTCAACGAGGATTGGGGTAAGCGTAAGCTTGCATATCCTATCGAGGACGAGACTGAGGGTTACTACGTGATCTACACATTCCAGTCACAGCCTGATTATCCTGCTGAGCTTTCAAGACGTCTTAACATCGCAGACGGCGTTCTTCGTTCACTCGTAACAGTTGTTGAATAATTCTACTTCATTAATTAGGAGGCGGTCAGATGAATAAGGTTATTTTAATGGGCAGACTCACTGCTGATCCCGAGCTTAGACAAACTCAGAGCGGTATTGCTTCTTGCAGATTCACTATTGCAGTGAACAGACGCTTTGTAGATAAGAACAGCGGCGAAAGACAGGCTGATTTTATCACTTGTGTAGCATGGAGACAGCAGGCTGAATTCATCACCCGTTATTTTAATAAGGGCAGCATGATCTGTGTTGAGGGCAACCTCAGAACAGGAAGCTATCAGGACAAAAACCACTCTGATGTAACTCATTACACCACAGAGGTATTTGTTGATAACGTTGAATTCACAGGTTCAAAGTCAGAGTCAGGAACAAACGGCGGCGGTTATCAGAATAACGGCGGCTACGGTGCTCCCCAGAACAATTACAATAACAATTATTCCGCTCCTCCGCAGCAGGCAGCTCCACAGCAGCCCGCTAATGACAGTATGTCTTACGGCAACCTCAGCGATTTTGAGGAAATACTCAGTGACGGCGACGTGCCGTTCTGAGTCAGTTAACTTTACTTTATTACGATAGGAGGAAAAGTCATGGAAAAGGAAAGAAATGCCCGTCCGGCAAAGAAGCCTCGCAAGAAGGTTTGTATGTTCTGCGCTGACAGAATCGAGAAGATCGACTATAAGGATCTCGCTAAGCTCAGAAAGTGCATGACTGAGAGAGCTAAGATTCTTCCAAGACGTGTAACAGGCACTTGCGCTTACCACCAGCGTGAGCTCACAGTTGCTATCAAGAGAGCAAGACACATCGCTCTGCTTCCTTACATCAGCGACTAATCATAAAATTCAAGGGAGGCATTATGCCTCCCTTTTTGCATATCCACAAAACAGCTTCTTATGTAACGCTCCTTACGGCATCGGCAAAGGAGCGGTCAAATGGGGCTACCGGTCGATATTCTGAACAGCAAGCTCCTCATCTCTGCGGAAGAGAAGAGAGATGCACCATACTGCCGAGATAGCTACAAGTATGAAAACTGCACGGCTTATGACACTGTCAGCACCGCCGAAAAGCCATGCTACAATGTCAAATTCAAAAATACCGACTAATCCCCAGTTTATTCCTCCGATAATCAGAAGAATAAGAGCAAGTTTGTCCCACATATTGAGAACACCTCTTTATTCGGGATTTGAAACCACTGACGGCGGATAAATACCGCACTTCACTGGTACAAATGTATTATCGCCGCAAAATTCAGGATTATTCATTTTTAAGGAGAAAAATTATGTTTCTGTATAATATGTCACTTTTATCCTTTGACAAAAAAACATGGATAATGATAGCCGTGATCGCTGCCGCTGTACTTCTGCTCATTCTTTATGTATCCGTACACTTCAGCAAAGGCAAGCGCAAGGGCAGAGCTGCCGAGCGCAAGGTAGGAAAATATCTGAAAAAACTGGGCAAAAAGGACAAGATAAGGATAATCAACAACGCTTATCTCCCTCTTTACAACAAAGCCTGTGAAGTCGATCACCTTGTTTTCGGACGTTTCGGCGTACTTGTCGTTGAAACAAAGGGTATCTCGGGCACTGTAACAGGCAGCGGCAAAAATTTGACTCATACTATAGGCAGTAAGACACATAAATTCTACAACCCACAGCTCCAGAACAAGACTCATATGGATAACGTTATCCACCACCTGAAAAAAGGCGGTTTCGAGAAAACTCCCGTAAACGGCGCGGTAGTATTCTCCGCAAAGGATATTGATTTTCCTTCGGAAATAGGCATGGACTTAAAGGGACTTGAAAAGTTCTACGGTTCACTTCCCGACGCAGGCTGCAATCAGGACATACTCTACCACTACTTTGAAAAAATGCAGGTACGAAACCCATTCAAGAAGATGTGGATAAGAACACGTAAGAAGAATGACTGATAACAGCCACACCAAAAAGGAGTTTATTATGAAATTCAAAGGTTTTATCGCACTGGCATCAGCTGCGCTGATAGCCTTTCCCTCTGCATTATGCACCGACATCAGAACAAAAACAGCTGCTGTAAACATAAACTCGGTTACTTTCTCAAACTTTGACAGCCGCATAAACGGCGGTGAGCCCATACGCGGAGTGGATATATCCTCTATCATCTCTATCGAAGAAGCAGGCGTGAAATTCTTCGATGATAACGGAAACGAACAGGATATCTTCAAGACACTTGCCGACCACGGTGTAAACTATATCCGCGTCAGGATATGGAACGAACCAAACGACGGCAACGGAAACAGCTACGGCGGCGGGCACTCCGACCTTGATACTGCTGTAAAAATAGGCAAACGTGCAGCTCAGTACGGCATGAAGCTCCTCGCCGATATACAGTATTCCGACTTCTGGGCTGATCCTGCAAAGCAGACTCGTCCTAAGTACTGGCAGCCTCATGACCACAACAAGCTCAAGACCGAGATATACAACTGGACTTCATGGGTAGTGAAGTACCTCACCGAAAACGGCAGCGACATAGGCATGGTGCAGATAGGCAACGAGACGAACTGCTTCTTCTGCGATGAAAAGGATATGTATCAGATATGCGACCTCTTTGCCAGCGGCGAAAAGGCAGTCCGCGACTACAACAAAAATATCCTCATTGCTCATCATTTCGCAAATCCGGGCAGCGGACACTTCGACTGGTATGCTCAGGTAATGAACGAGTGCAAGCTTGATTACGATGTTTTCGCCTGCTCATATTATTCCTACTGGCACGGCTCACTGGACAATATGCGCAAGGTGCTCACCGATATCGGAAACAAGTACAACAAGTACGTCATGGTAGTAGAGACCGCTTATCCCTACACCAACGAGGACGGCGATACCTTCGGCAATACAGTAACATCAAGCACAAAAGACGTAGACCTTCGCTATGATATCTCCGTTGAAGGACAGGCAAAAGCTCTTACCGATGTATTCCGGACTGTTGCCAACTGCAACGGTCACGGTATAGGCGTGTTCTACTGGGAGCCTGCATGGCTGGGAGTACCCGATATCCCATGGCAGCAGCAAAAGCAGCTCTGGGAAAAATACGGTTCGGGCTGGGCAACGGCAACTGCACGTAATTACGATAAAGATGCCACCGAGACAGGCGGTTCTTCCTTTGATAATCAGGCACTTTTCGATTTCCACGGCAAGCCTCTGGAGTCCCTTGACGTATTCCTCAACATCTACCCACAGAATAAGCCTGTGACTACGACAACTACGACTACAACGACCACTACCACCACAACTACGACAACTACATCTACTACGACTACTACCACAACTACTACAGAGCCTGTACAGACAAAGGATATCATTCTGGGCGATATCAACAGTGATGAAATTATCGACGTATATGACGTTGTGGCACTGAGAAAGGCGATCGTTGCAGGAAAAAAATCCGCAGAGCTTGACCTCAACGGTGATAATGAGGTGGGCGTTGCAGACCTTGTGAAGCTCCAGCGTTATATCTTAGGATATGCCGACAGTGACCTCACATACAAGACAATTACCGTAAAATAATGGCAAAGCCGCTGCAATTGCAGCGGCTTTTTTGCGTAAAAATATGATTACCCTATGAATGGGTTTCCAAAGGGTTCATAACCCTTTGGCAGAGTCCAGAGACAGCGTCTCTGGTCGCTGTTCCAAGCTTTTAAAGAACAGCGAAATAATAAAAAAGCGCACCGCAAGGGTGAATTCCGAAAACAATCCAGTGAATTGTTTTCGGAAGAGGGACGCCCTGCAAGAGAGGGCGTCCCTGCCAGTTATCACTTCAAAATGATTTCCGCGATATCCTCAGGCTTTTCCGCGATATATTCCGCACCCTCGGCTTCAAGCTCGGCGCGTCCGCGAAATCCCCATGCGCAGCCTATACAGGGTATCCCTGCATTTTTTGCGGTACGAACATCAACATTGCTGTCACCTATCATGTATACCTCGTTCTCCTCATCGGGAAGGACTGAAAATATCTCGATAAGAATAGCACTGTCTGGCTTTACGGGACGATATTCAACTCCGCCCAGCACCTTAACAAAATCAATATCGGGCAGAAGCTCCCATATGATATTTCGTGCTGCGTCCTCAGGCTTATTCGTAGCCACAGCAAGTATGACTCCGCTGCTCCGGAGCTTCTCCATAGTCTCTTTCATGCCGTCATACAGCCTTGTCTTGTCAAGATAATGCTGAGAATAGTACTCGCCGAAAAGCTTATGCAGCTCCCCGGCCTTATCCTTTTTATTCTCGGGAAGCGCACGTTCACAGAGCTTCTTAGCACCATTTCCCACCATTTTCTTGTATGCTTCGTAATCATGTGTGGGACAGCCAAGCTTTTCAAGTCCGTGATTTACCGCGTCGCCCAGATCGTAAATAGTATCGGCGATAGTGCCGTCAAGGTCAAACACAGCTGTTTTCATGGTCTCACTCCCCTATCAGTCCGCGTATCTCATCGGGAGTGAATATATACTCCTTACCGCAGAAATGGCAGCTTACAGAGGTATCCTTTCCCTCGTCCGCAATGGACTTCAGCTCGTCCTTTCCGATACTGATAAGGACTTTCTCTGTGCGCTCACGGCTGCAATCGCATTTGTATTCAGGGTGAGCTGTATCGAGCACATTAGGCTCAAGTCCGTCAAGGAGCATATTTGCTATCTCCTCGGGAGTTGCGCCCTCGTCCAGCATCTGTGATATAGGACGCATCTTAGCCACATTCTTCTCAATAGTATCAATGCACTTCTCGTCCGCAAAGGGCAGGAGCTGTACAAGGAAGCCGCCCGCTGCTTTTACAGTAAGGTCGGGATTTACAAGCACACCGAGACTGCACACAGTGGGTATCTGCTCGCTTGTAGCGTAATAGCTTGCGATATCCTCAGCTATCTCGCCCGAAACAAGGGGTATAACGCCCACATAAGGCTCTTTCAGTCCCATATCCTTGACTACTGACAGAGTACCGTCCCTGCCGACTGCGCCGCCTACGTCAAGCTTCCCCTGCGCATTGAGCGGAAGCTCCACAACAGGATTGTTTACGCAGCTTTTAACGTTTCCGCGGCTGTCTGCAACTGCGACAAGCTGTCCCGAAGGACCGCCGCCGTCCACACGGAGAGTAACGCTGTCGTTATCGCCTTTGAGCATATAACCCATAAGGGAAGCTGCGATAGTAAGTCTGCCAAGACCTGCCGTGATAACAGCCGATGTCTTGTGTATGCGTTCTATCTCCGAAACTATATCCTTAGCATCAAGTACCTCTGCGAAAGCCGAACCGTCAGCAGAGATAGCTCTGTATAAATTTCCCATTTTACTTATCCTTTCAATATTTCTGACCGCTTCTGATACATCTTGCGGCATAGACTATACGCTGTGAAGTCTCACATGGCGGCTCGGGAGCATCATCGCCGTACTTTGCCAGCACTTCAAATCCGCACTCTTTAAGCAGTGCCTCGATATCCTCTTCACTGTAAGCCTTTTCCGAGAAACCATCGGAGCTTCGTGAATAAAGCCCGTTTTCCTCGCACTCGAAGAACTCAAGCTCCATTTTGACTTCAAGGGTATCGGGATCAAGAGTATTCTCCCACACGCAGTAAACGTGTTCCGTCTCATATGTAAAGGTATTATTTGCCAGTATCTCGCGGTGCTTGTAGGGAGTATTCACATCGAATATGAAAAGTCCGTCCTGCTCCGAGAAAAACGCAACATTCTCAAATACCTTTTTAACATCGTCAAGACTTGCAAGGTGATTGATACTGTCAAGGGCGCATATGGTAATATCCACAGTCCCGAACATATCAAGCTTGCGCATATCCTGACAGAGATACTGTATATTCAGTCCGCTGTCGAACTTCTTATCAAGAGCAATTCCAAGCATCTCATCAGAGTTATCAACTCCGATAACATCGTACCCCAGACCTGCCATGACCTCGGAGATACTTCCCGTACCGCAGGCAAGATCAAGTAGGATATTCTCCTTTGTAGTCTTGAACTTCTGTATTATGCCGTGGAAGAACTCCCCTCGGCGTTTATAGTCTATATTTGCCGTAAGCTCGTCATAGTAACGTGCAAACGCACTGTATCCGCTCATATTTGATCACTCTTCCGTTTTGATTACAGCAAAGGACTGCACCATGTAAGGTACAGTCCATGAAAGCATTTACTCCTGTGCAAAGGCTTATTCGCCCTGCGCCTGATTGCCTGTATTTCCGCCTACGAGATTGCCGTTTTCATCGCGTGTCTCTCTGAATGTCTCGGCACCGCTATTATCATAGCCCACATATTCTATGAGGATAGTATCTCCTGCCTTGTACTTATGAGTATAGCTTCTCAGTGAGAGCTGATTTTTCTCATTCCAGTAATAAGCCTTTTCCTCATACTCGATATCGTCTTTTTTCTCAACGGTAATAAGCAGATCCTCAGCGGCATTTCTTGCAAGCTCCAGATGTATGCTGTTAAGCTCTGCCCACGCCTGATAGTTTCCGCTTTCGGGGTCATAGTGGTAATACTTACCTGTTTTGTTGAGGTCATCAGGCTTTTCAATTATGAAGATATCAGGATAGCCGTCAAAGTCGTAATCGTTCTTTATAACGAAATCATTTATAGTCTTTGAAGAGTCCTTCTCTATAGCCTTCTGTATCTCGGCAGTATCTGCGCTGAGCACCTGATATGAACGTGCTTGTCCGTCGCTGTATTGTCTTGATACGTCTATTTTATTAGGTGTGCTGTTAGAATAACCGAATGAGATAGAGCTGCAATCCTTAGGATCGAATTTCGGAGACTGTGTAGCAGGCTGAGTTGTTGCAGGAGCTGCTGTAGTTGTTGTTTTCTTGGTATTATTGCTCTTCGGAGCAACAGGTACAGCTCTTGTAGTTCCGTAAACTCCGCCGCTTCCGCCGTTTGCACGGGTAACAGCAGATTTCTTTGAGCCTGCACTTGTAGTAGTCGTAGTTCCTGATACCTTATTTCCTGCCTTATCTGTAGTAGTTCCCGAAACGGTATCGTCATCGGCTTCCGTATCTGTAGTCGAGATATCCTTTGTAGTTCCCTCAACAGTACCAGAAACTATATTTATAGGACGGTCTGTATCCTTTACCTCGCTTACCTTGCCGCAGCCCGTAAGAAGAGCCAGTGCAAGAACAGGTAAGATATATTTCTTCATAATGTCACCTCATAATACCTTTCTTTCAAAACATGGTATATCTTTCTATCCTGCATCAATGCAGAAAAGGGGCGGAGAAAACCGCCCCTCTGTATTACTTGTTTGCTGCGTCCTTAGCCTTGCAGCACTTCTTATACTTCTTGCCGCTTCCGCAGGGGCACGGATCGTTATCGCCTATTTTCTTTACACGAACAGGCTCATCACTAAAGCTTCCGTCGCCTGCACCTGCATTAGGAGCATCAGGCTTAGCTACCTGCTCACGCTCGGGAGCTTCGTTCTTCTGGAGCTTTACTGTAAGGAGCATACGGATAGTATCCTCACGGATAGACTCTACCATAGCATCGAACATCTCGAAGCCTTCGTAACGATACTCGATAACAGGGTTCTTCTGACCGTATGAACGGAGACCGATACCCTTCTTGAGCTCTTCCATATCGTCGATATGAGCCATCCACTTTGTATCAACTACCTTCAGGAGGATAACACGCTCGAGCTCACGCATGATCTCTGCGCCGTATTCCTCTTCCTTAGCCTGATAGATCTCTCCTGCCTTAGTGCTGAGAGCATTAACGATATCTTCCTTAGTTACATCTTCGATCTCGCCGTCCTCGAAAGTAAGATCTTCGGGACCGATGAGCCAGCCGAGGAAGTGATCCTTGAGTCCAACAAGGTTCCAGTCGTCCTTTACCTCGTCATCAACAAGGTATGTATCAACAGTAGACTTGATAAGATCCTCCATCATCTTGAGAATGCTCTCGTGGAGATCCTCTCCGTCGAGCACCTGTGCTCTCTGCTTATAGATGATCTCACGCTGAGTATTCATAACGTCGTCGTAGTTGAGGACGTTCTTTCTTACGCTGAAGTTCTGTCCCTCGACCTTCTTCTGTGAGGACTCGATAATTTTTGTGAGCATCTTGCTCTCGATAGGAGTATTCTCGTCAACGTTAAGAGTTCTCATCATATTCTCAAGACGGTCGCCTGCGAAGATACGCATGAGGTCATCCTCAACAGAGAGGAAGAAGCAGCTTTCGCCCTCATCGCCCTGACGTCCCGAACGTCCGCGGAGCTGATTGTCGATACGTCTTGATTCGTGTCTTTCTGTACCGAGGATATAGAGACCGCCTGCTTCCTTAACAGCAACTGCCTTCTCCTTTACCTCAGCATTGTACTTATCATAGAGCTCACGGTAGAGCTTTCTTGCTTCGATAACTTCCTGATCATCAGTATCAGCAAAGCCGATAGCCTCTGTGATGATCTCCTCAGGTATCTCGCGCTTTCTCAGTTCAGCTCTTGCAAGGAATTCAGCGTTACCGCCAAGCATGATATCGGTACCACGTCCAGCCATGTTGGTAGCGATGGTAACTGCACCGTACTTACCTGCCTGAGCAACGATCTCAGCTTCCTTAGCGTGCTGCTTAGCGTTGAGTACCTCGTGCTTTATGCCCTTTCTCTTGAGCATAGCAGAGAGGAGCTCTGACTTCTCGATAGAAACAGTACCAACGAGGATAGGCTGACCTTTATCGTGACATTCGATGATCTTCTCGATGATAGCAGCATACTTGCCCTTTTCGGTCGTATAAACAAGGTCATTATGGTCTATACGGATAACAGGCTTGTTTGTCGGTATAGCAATAACATCGAGCTTGTAGATCTCCTTGAACTCGTCCTCTTCTGTCATAGCAGTACCTGTCATACCCGACAGCTTTGTGTAAAGACGGAAGAAGTTCTGGAAAGTGATAGTAGCAAGAGTCTTTGACTCGCTCTTGATCTTAACACCTTCCTTAGCCTCGATAGCCTGGTGGAGACCGTCGTTGAAACGACGTCCCATCATAAGACGGCCCGTGAACTCATCAACGATGATGATCTCGCCGTCCTTTACAACGTAGTCTATATCGTTCTTCATAACACCGTTAGCCTTGATAGCCTGATTGATGTGGTGAAGAAGTGTCATATTCTCTGAATCCATAAGGTTCTCGACTCTGAATGCCTGCTCAGCCTTCTTAACACCGCGCTGTGTGATAGTAGCTGTCTTAGCCTTTTCGTCGATGATATAGTCAGCAGTATCATTGATAGACTCCTGATCTACCTTATCGTCCATTTCAACAACAGTAGTTGAAGTAAGTGTCTTTGCAAAGCGGTCAACAATAGCATAGAGGTCAGTGGACTTATCACCGCGTCCCGAAATGATAAGAGGAGTACGTGCCTCGTCGATGAGGATAGAGTCAACCTCGTCCACGATAGCAAAGTTAGGAGCTCGCTGAACACGATCTTCCTTGTGAGTTACCATGTTATCACGGAGATAGTCGAAACCGAGCTCATTATTTGTAGCATAGGTTACATCGCAGTTATATGCAGCACGACGCTGATCGTTGTTGAGACCGTGAAGGATACAGCCTACTGTAAGTCCCAGCCAGCGAAGTACCTTACCCATTTCCTCAGCCTGAGTCTTTGCAAGGTAATCGTTAACGGTAACGACATGAACGCCGAGACCTGAAAGCGCATTGAGGTATGAAGCAACACAGGCAACGAGAGTTTTACCTTCACCTGTTTTCATTTCAGCGATACGTCCCTGATGAAGAACGATAGCACCGATTATCTGTACAGGATAAGGCTTTTTCTCAAGTACACGCCATGCAGCTTCTCTTACAGTAGCAAGAGCCTCGGGAAGTATATCGTCAAGAGTTTCGCCGTCCTCAAGTCTTTCCTTAAATTCGGCTGTTTTAGCCTTGAGCTCTGCATCTGAGAGCTCCTGATACTCTTCATCCAGTTCGAGAACTTTATTTTTAATAGGTTCGATACGCTTTAATTCACGGTTGGAATAAGCGTTCGCGCCAAAAACGTTTTTGAATAAACCCATTTTTGTTTTCCGCCTTTACATTATAATAGTGTAGGTCTTGATAGTATAAATACACATAATATATTTTACAACAAATGGTCCTGTTTGTCAATACCCACGTAACATTTGGTTAACAACGTTTGATTTCGGCAGTTTTTCGCCATTTATCCCATTTTCTGCACTTCCGAGCAGCAGGAATCGAACATATCCCCTAATTCATTCATAACCTGTATAAAGCCGATTATCCCTAAAACAAGGACTATCAGCAGGATCATCAATACGATCTTAAAGATACGTATGCCTTTATTATCTTTGCCGGGGCTCGTTTCAGAGGTATCTTTAAAGGCTAAAAATATCCATATACCTATTATCGCTAAAGTTACTGCCCCAATATAAATGATCTCCATATTCCACCTCTGCTTATCCGTGCTTCTGAGTTTCGTGCAGCGCATCAACAAAGGGATCGAGCCACACAAACATTGCATCTGTAATACCATTCCAAACCATATAACCGACTAAAAAGAGCGAAGCAATAATAAATCCTATAATGATAAACGCTTTTATTTCACTCTTAAATTCTGCCTTTAATCTGCTTTTTTCGTCAGTTTCTGCATTTCCGCTGATCTTGTCATTCGAGCCATTACCTGACAAAGCAATAATTCCTATTATCGAAATAATTATGATAAGCAAAAACAATAACATTTTTCATACCTCCTGTCTTACATATAAGCCATATCAGTGCCTTCTGCCTTCAAAGGGCAGACACGAGTTAAGGTCTGATATGAGGAATTTTCCGACCATGTAGTATATAAGCACCGCGCCTGCAAGAATGATAATATAAAGAACGGCATTTTTCAGCCTTTCATGGTCAATATTCAGGCTTTCCAGCACCAGTCCCACAACTACAAACACCACAACTACCGCTACCGTTATCAAAAATGCAGCAAACATAAATATATCCTTTCCTTAACCTATTCTTCCTACGCCCTCGGCTGTTTCGCAGCCAAGATCAAAACACTGACCGAATGCTTCCGCCATAGCACGAAGTGCCAGATATGTACCGCCAAGAACCAAAGCAATAACTATCAGCATTATCGCTCCCACCAATTTAGCTTTCTGAGTTTTATCATCGCTGTAATCAACAGCCAGACGTATTCCAAGTATCAATAAAATTATCGCAAAAAACAAGATCATAAATATTCTCCTTTCACCTTAGCCTCAGCAAGTCTGAAAAGCCGAGCCCATATAGAGCGTTACTGTAAACATACCCAAATAATTCTCCATAGCTTCTCCCTTATTTTCCAAACCATGCTCATATGAGCTCCCTGTGTGTTTATAATACCATTTTGCCAACACTTTCACAAGATATCGTTTGTCACTATCTCAGTGACATTTGTCATTAGTTATTGCAAATATACTGTAAAACGTGGTATAATGATAGCGGTGATGATTATGCTTATGATATCAATGACAAATACCGATAAAAAACAGCTCCACAGTTACGCTCACAAAATGCTGAGAGAAGCTATGAAGCTCAGAAATGTAAACTACACCGAGGATACACCCATAACCCAAAACGAAATGGGCAAGCCCTCACTTGCAGACCGTCCAGATATACACTATAACCTTTCCCACGCAGAGGGTATAGCTGCCTGTATGATATCAGACTTTGAGTGCGGTATCGATTGCGAAAAGGTCAGGGACTTCCGTCCGAATGTGGTAAAACGGGTGTTTTCAGAGAATGAGAAAGCAATGTTCGAGGATACTCCCGACAGCGAAAAGGCTCTGCTCTTTTTCAGACTCTGGACTCTCAAAGAAGCCTATGTAAAGGCTATCGGCGTCGGTATCTCCTACCCTATGAACGAAGCTGAATTCAGCTTTTCGGGAACTGATATAGTCACAAACATCGAAAACTGCCGTTTCAGACAGTATATCATCGGCGAAAAACGATTTGTAGTATCTGTATGCGAAATAATAAAACAAAATTAACGCCAGACCATGTAATTTCAGCAGGATTTCTGTGGAAAATGTCGTTTTCAAACTGTCTCAGATGTGCAAAATCCATAAAATAAAGAGTGAAATTCGGTCAAATCGGGAAAAATTCCTTTATACCCTTGCATTGCCGCCGATTTTAGGTTATAATAATAGTAAGCTTCTTGTTTGATCCATTCGCGTTTCACCAGAAGTATTCCACAAATCGGGAGGCTGATACTATGTTCGATAAGACTATGACGTTCTCAGTTAATGAAGACAGGGAAGCAGAGCTGAAAAAAAATCTTACCATAATTTACGACGCTCTCACACAAAAGGGATATAATCCTGTCAATCAGATAGTAGGCTATATCCTTTCTGAGGATCCTACATACATCACAACATACAACAATGCAAGAAGCCTTATTCGTCACATCGACCGTGACGAGCTTTTACAGGTGCTTGTAAGATCATATTTAAATGCATAATTTCAAGTGCATTATTTATCAGCGATCAGTTAAGGGACGGTCTATGGCCGTCCCTGTCGTTTTATATATGCAAAAAGGCGGATCAATGATCCGCCTTCTTTATTCTGATTTATCTGCTTTATCTGCTTTTTTACTGCCGTATGGCTCAAAGCATATGTTAAGGTCAACATTTCCCTCAATACCGGGAACATTTCCCGAGTTTGAGTACTGCCAGATCTTAAAGTCATAGTAATAGGACGGCTTGTCACTGTATTCGGCAAGCCAGAAGTCGTAGTCCTTGACCCTCGGTATATCAAGCTTGTGCATTGCTGTTGTCTTGTTCTGATACACCATAGGAGTATATCCCGAATCCTTTATTCTTTCGCAGAACGATACGCAGCAATCCGCAAGTGCTTCCACGCTTACATCGTCTGTACGTGCAGCATCTCCCGATACCAGCTCCCAGTCATAAACTACAGGGTATGTGATATCATAACCGCTGAGAGCATCTATAATAGCATCAGCTTCATCGACTGCTTCATCTGCTGTAGTTGCCTGCGAGTAGAAATACGCTCCGACCTTTATGCCCTGTGCAAGAGCTCCCTCGATATTGTTTCTGAACTGTTCGTCATATGTAACGACTCCGCCGCCGTATGTACGATAGCCAACTCGTATTATTGCAAATTCGATACCTGCCTGCTTTACCTGCTCCCAGTCGATCTCGCCCTGGAATTCCGAAACATCTATGCCGTTTTCGGAATTAACTTCGCCGTTTTCCGTATAATAAGCATATCCGTTCCTCATAGAAATATTATTGACATCGACAGTACTTGCAGGAACATCTGCATAAACAGGTACGAATACTTCTCCAAGCGAGCTGTCATGCATGAGCAGTTTCTTGCCGTCAAGCTGGTAAAAAGTCTCTTCTTTCTCAATTACCGCTCTCCTGCGCACATCAGTTCCTTTTGATTTGGAATTTGCAGCAACTGCATCATCTCTGCCTCGGATAAACGCTGTCCATATCAGCGCGATCGTAAGTATAAGTATAATTACCGCTTCAAGTATAGCAATGCTCTTGAAACGTATCCTTCTTCTGGGTTCTGACATTGTTTCCTCCATTTTTATGTTCGTTTTTGTCTGTAAGTATATAATATCATATTTTTCTCTATTTGTAAACATTATTTTGCCCGTAAAAAATAACAGTTTTGTCATATAACGTTTTTTCACAGAATTTTCAGCAACTGTCTGTTGACAAAAATGGTTTTTTAGTATAAAATCAAAACAAGATAAATTATTTTTACCATATCATTATCAATAAGGAGGATATTATGGATTACACTTACAAAACAAATATGGTCTGTTCACAGGAAATAAGCTTTCACATAGAAGGCGATGTTATCACCAATATATCGTTCGTGGGCGGCTGCAACGGAAACCTCAAGGCTATCTCTAAAATACTCGACGGCTGGACCGTTGAACAGATAGAAGCTAAGCTCAAAGGCAATACCTGCGGCAGGAGACCTACTTCCTGCGCAGATCAGCTCTGCCTCGCTGTCCGCGAAGCCTATGAAAAGCAGAAGAATGCATAAGCCTAAAACCTGATAGTATCAGTAAAGCTGCTTCTCATAACGAATGATATCGTTTTGATGTATAGTACTATCGTTCAGAACAATAAAAATGTAACAACGGGAGCTAAAAAGCTCCCGTTGTTTTATTTCTTCTGCTCCAGATAATCATTTATCCCCGAAAAAAGCGTAAATGCCACCTTTGAACGGTACTCCTCCGTATTCAGCAGCGCAGCCTCATCGGGATTGGATAAAAATCCACATTCCGCCATAACTGTGGGATTATTGCTGTAATAGCAGAGAAAAAGCTCCTTTCCGCACAGCTTTATTTCCCTGTCGTTTTCAGGCTGCAAAAACTCCCTGAACTTCCCTTGTAAAGCACTGGCAAGTGCTTCGCTGGTACTGTTGCTGCCCGAGTAAAACATCTGTGCACCGCTGTATTTCGGGTCTGTGAACTGATTCTGATGTATCGATATACACACAGCATTATCGCTCTCGTTGAATATGGCAAGTCTGTTGTCCATATCCGAGCTTTTCTGCGCCGCTATCCCCTCTACCCCCTCATCATGTATCGATCTGTCGGTATCTCTTGTTACCCTGACCTCAAATCCGTTTACTTCAAGCATATCCCTTAGCTTCAGCAGTATATCAAGATTTATCCCTTTCTCGGGAACTCCTTCGGAAGAGGTACAGCCGCCGTCTATTCCGCCGTGACCTGCATCAAGCACTATTACGGGAGTTTCGTTCTCCATATCTGTAATTGATACGGGCAATGCACCGTTTTCCGTCCTTTCGGCTATGCGTGATGCTCCGTAAAGTGTAAACAAAGCGCAGCCGCATAAAAGTGCTCCGCTAACTATCTTTCTGTGTACTTTTCTCATTTCAGTTTCTCCTTCCGCTTTTGCGATATTTAGTCACTGAATTATATGAGAAAGCCTTTTCATATATGCAAAGCTCCGACTTTCAACAGTGATGCGCATATTCTTCGGTCGTTATTGCTTTGCAGGCAGTATGACCTCTGCCGTAAAGATATATCCTGCTGATGTTTCTTTACAGGACAGCTCCAGCGTTCCGCCGCACTTTTCAGTCGCTTTTCTGACGCTTTTCAGTCCCAGACCGTGACACGCACTGTCGGGTTTGCTTGTGGGGATATCTGAGGATATATCAACATAATTTGCAGTCGGGTTGCTGATGCAAATGTAGTAAAAGCTGCCAGACTTCTTCGCTGAAAGTGTTACAACACGCTCGGTATCGGTCTGCGCGGCGGCTTCGATGGCATTGTCCAGCAGATTTGAAAGCACTGTACAAAGTGTGACTGCGCTTATCTCCAGTCCTTTAAGACTGCCTTCGGTAACAATACTTGCACCGTTTATTTCGGCATATTTCTTTTTCTCATAAATTATCGCGTCGGCGATCTCGTTTCCCGTGATATTGACAGACTGCGCGTCCGAAAAGGTATCACCGAGCTCTTTGAGATATTCGCCCAGTTCATCGGTTTTGCCCGAATCAAAAAGTCCGTTCATTACCGTGATATGATTTTTCATATCGTGACGGAGCATACGCATTTCGGTATCGGCAGCTCTGCTTTGCTCGAAATGCTTCGCCTGTACGTTCATATATTTTTCGCTTAGTTCATTCATCTCACGGAAACGCTTTGCCTGATCTGCTTTTACCGAGAGCAGGAGAAGTACGCTTACCGACATCAGCATAAGCACTGAGGGTATTGCCGCTTCGGGTGAAACATCGGGGACGTAGTCGGACATGGTGAAACTGCGGTCCACAAGCAATGTGACAGCACAGGAAATGCCCGTAAGCAGAAATATTTGCAGCAGTCCGAGAGGTTCTCTGTCCTCACTGCGGACAAGTCTTTTCAAAAGAAATACAAACAGAGCAGCCGCAAGATAGCCTGTCAGATACAGCAAAGTCACTTGGATAAATGACCTCTCTGCACCGTTTGTGACCGAAAACACCGCCGTCTGTATACTGCCGATCATACAGCCGGAAAACAGCTCCGCGCAGATCAGCGAAATAATACTTCCTTTGCTTTTATCAGCAAGAAGAAAAACGGCTGCTACCGTATGCAGCAGGTACAGCGGCAGCATATTGATACCGCCTAAAAATGAGTTCTGCAAAAATCCCGTAATGCCGAAGATCACTCCTGCGAACATCGGAAACAATATCACACGTTTGACTTTTCTATAAAATAGATCGCCCAGCGTGACGACCGTACAGAAGCTGAACGCCGTTCCGTATATCAGTCCGAGCAGTATAATTGAATAATGTGCGATCGTTTTCATCAGCACCACCTACCTTGCGTTCAGCCTTATGTGATCCATCAGCCGTTTTTTCAGTTCGTCTCCGTAGCTTTTACTGACAGGCAGAACGATACCGCTGTCAAGCCTTACCTCTCTTTCGCTGCGGCTGATTATGTGTGCGAGGTTTACGATGACCGAGCGGTGTACCCTGCAAAAGCTGTCGGAAGCCGTATCAAGCATCGTAAGTGCTTCGGTTATCTTCATTCTCGTTTGATATTCACGCTCAGCCGTGATGAAGCGCACCGAGTTGTTGTCAGCTTCGGCGTATATGATATCATCGGGAGAAATATAATGCTCCTCACCGTTTTCCCTGATACAGACAGTCTTTTTCCTGTCGCAGAGCTGCCCGATATCTTTGAGAGCCTGTGTCAGTTTTTCACTGACAACGGGCTTTTGCAGAAATCTGAAAGCTCCTACCTCATAGCCCTCCATAGCAAGCTCAGTATGGCTCGTGAGGAATATCACAGGCAGTTCGGCTGAAAACTCATGCAGCCGCCTTGCTGTTTCCATACCGTCGGGCGGAGGCATTTCTATATCAAGAAATACAGCATCGAACCGCTGTCCCTTTTCAAAGGCTGCGATCAGCTCAGCGCCGCTTGCAATGGGCAGACACAGCACATCAAGACTTTGATAAAAAGCATTTATTGCCTCGCATATCGTATCACGGAAGTATTTCTCATCGTCGCAGACGGCTATTCGCATAATTATCACCCTTTTTCAGTATAACACATCTGCCGCTTGTTTTCAAGGCAGTATCTTCCCGTCTGACAGCGTTATTATCCTGTCGGAATACGCCGCACATTCCGCTGAATGTGTTACCATAAGTATCGTTATTCCCTTTTCTTTGTTGATACGGCTGAACAGCTCCATAATTTCCGTGCCGCTTTTGCTGTCGAGGTTTCCTGTAGGCTCATCGGCAAGGAGTATTTTCGGCTCATAGATCACTGCTCTTGCAATAGCACACCGCTGCTGCTGACCGCCCGAAAGCTGATTCGGGTAGCTGCGCCGCTTATCCGAAAGTCCCACCGTTTCAAGGATACTGTCCAGTCTGTCACGGTATTTTTTCGGGCTTTTGCCGTCCATGACAAGGGGCAGAAGGATATTGTCCTCGACTGTGAGATTTTGTACCAGATTGAAAAACTGGAACACAAAGCCCATTCCCTCACGACGCAGCTTTGAAAGCTCCTTGTCGCGCATTTTGGAAATGTCTCTGCCGTCAAGAAATATCTCTCCGCTGTCGGGGGTATCAAGTCCTCCAATGAGATACAGGAGCGTGGATTTTCCGCTGCCCGATGCGCCCATAAGCGAAATAAACTCGCCCTTGCCGACTGTCAGGGATATATTGTTCAGCACCTGTGTACGGCTGTCTTTCTCACCGAAGCTCTTGCATATCTCTTCTATTTTGATGATATTTTCCATTCTGCTCCCCCTATTCCTGTTTCAGTTCGGCAGCAACGTTCATTTTTTTGAGTGAATTGATCGGTATCAGCACTGTCAAAACGACTGCTGCCGACATGACTGCGATAAATCCGACAAGCCCCGTTATTTTATAGCTGATCGGGATATTCATATCAAGACTGCCGAGAGTTTTCGTGATGAACATCATCACAGCCTGTCCTGCGGTCAAGAAGATAAATATCGGGACGATCACTGTCAGAATAGTTTCTATGAGCAGCATTTTCGAGAGCTGCCCTATGCTCATTCCCTGAGAACGCAGCACCGCAAGTTCATGCCTGCGCTGCGTGAAACCTATCATCTGCTCGCTCGAAACGGATATCACCGCAAGCAGAACGCCCATTCCCGCAAGCACTTTCAGCAGTCCCGTAATGCTTTCGGACTCCTCATCAGATGATGTGTAATATTCTTCCGTCAGCTGAAATTCCGCGCTGTTGTCGATAAGCTGCCTGCGCATAAGCTCAGTATCACCCTTTACAAGCAACGTTGACGGATAATCATGATAGACGTTTTTGTAAGTTTCAAGGCTTACGACTGCCGCATTGCACCGCTGATCGAAATAAATGCTGTCGATGCCCGATACTGCCGTCAAGGTAAGCGTTACGGGACGAAATGAATTGCTTTTCAGCGTGAGTGTAACACTATCCCCCTCATTGATGCCGAGCCGCTTCATCATAAGCCTGTCAAATGCTATCTCGTTTTCGGCAAGCTCATCAGGCAGATCACAAAGTCCCGAAAACATCTCGAAGCCCTTATATCCGAATAGGTTTATCGTCATGTTTTTACCGTTTACCTGCGCGGTTTCTTCGGTGTTGTAGATAAACTCCCTGCTGTCGGCGGTGATGATATCATAACGCTCTGCGCGTTCGGAAAGATCGGTCACGATAGCATCGCAGCCGTAATTTCTCACCGAATACAGCTTATCCACCGAGCACGAGAGTATATACAATGACGAGGTAAGCAGCATGGCCGCCGCGCAGATGACTGTGCCCGTGACGGCTGTCTTTATCGTTCCCGACTGGATAACAGCAAGCCTTAATACGGGCAGACTGCCGCCATTTGTACGCATTGCCGCAAACGCCGACACCGCGGACAGCAGCTTCGGGACAATAAGGCACAAACCGATGACAAACGCCGTAAGTCCAACGATACAAGAGATAGCCCCTGTCTGCGAAAAGTACAGTAACAGCGCGAAAACGAAAAATGTCACGCCTATGACTGCCGCAGTATTTTGGGGACGGTATACGCTGTCCTTGCCGCCGAAAATGATGTCCCTTACGGGCGTTTTTGATGTGCGGATAACCGTTGAAAGCGAAACTATACAGCTTATCGCCGCCGAGAGCAGAAGTCCCGTAATCGGTATGTAAAAGGGCACGGAAACGCTGCCGCCCAAGCCGTTCACAGAGGGTATCATATTACCGACAAGCATATCCTTGAGGGCGTAAAACAGCACCGTTCCCAGAACACCGCCCAGCAGTCCGTATACTGCACATTCCGTCAGCAGCGTGAACGCCGCGGTCTTTTTCTCTGCACCTATACTTCGGAGCGTTCCGATGACTGACAGCCTTTCAGCTGCGATATTCTTTGCAAAAGCCGTGATGATGAACAGTATCATAAGAAATGTCACGATGAAGAGTATGAAAAATGTCCTTGTCAAACTTTCGATCATATCTTCCGTTTCGGCTGTTCCCGTGAGCTGCTGAACGATAAGTTCGGGATACATTTCCGACAGCTGATCTGCAATTTCAGAGGTCATGCCGTCGGGGGCGTCTATGTAGAGCATTGTCGCTTTTAATTCGGGTTCGGACAGAAAGCTTCTTGCCGTGTCCTCAGTAACTATCACCGTCTGCTGCATAATTGAAAGCAAGCCCTTGTTCAGCACGATCTCCGAGACCGTGAGAGTGACTTCTGTTTTGTATGCACAGGGCAGTGTCATCGTATCTCCGACCTCATAGCCGTATCGCTGTGCCACCGAGTAGCTGATGACTGCTTCACCGTCTTTTGGTGCGGTACATTCGGGAAGCATACCGAGTTCCTGTGCCTTTGCAGTATCTATCCCGAGGACTTTGATGTTTTTCTTCTGAACGTATTTGTAATTGTTGATATCATGTATCTGAAAATACGAGCTTGCAAGCAGAACGGGCAGGCTGTCACATTCGTCGGGAAGAACAGGCAATTCCGTAAAACCCTTGCCGCTGCTCAATACAATGTCAGCTCTGCCGTTTCCGCTGCGCACTTGCTCCTCGACAGCTGCCTTTGAGGAAACGCTGATAGTCAGGCACAGCGAAAATGTCAGCGATACTGCCGCAAGACACAGCACGATGACAGCTGTCCGCAGGGGCTTTACCGTGATATTGCGGAGTATTATTTTCAATATAAACTGCATATCACCACACCCTTACACGTTTTTCGGGCGGCACATACATACCGTCCGTTTCTGTTATCCCGTAAGCTTCATAGAATTTATCCACACTCGACAGCACCCCGTTCACGCGTATCTCCGCAGGGCTGTGAACGTCCTCGGCGATACGCTCCGCTGTATCGGTATCGAAAGAGAGCGTTGCCCAGATATTCGCATAGCTCCCGAAAATACGCTTCAGCTCGTCCTTATTGTCGGTCATGGAGGCGATGACCTGCATACCGCCGAGGTCCGCGGCGTTTTCTGTCTTTGTCCGTTCGCCGTCGATGTAGAATTTCTCCATGATCTGCCTGCTGCCGAAATATTCCGCAACTTCATCGGACAATAGCTTAGTGCGGTCACTGCCGATACGTTCGGGGCGGTAATTTCCGTACTCATCGTAAAGGATACCCTCCGCATCGAAATCGTGACCTATTTCGTGAGCTATGACAGAACCCAGTCCGCCGAGATTGGTGTAGTAGTCCGCATTAATGTCAAAGTAAGGCGCGTTGAACATTGCCATTGGAATGGTAATACTGTTGCTCTGCTGGCGGCAGACTGCATTGACCGTCTGCGGCGGCATATACCATTCGGTCGGATCAGGACTTTTATCAAGCTTTGAGAAGTTGTCTTTTACTGCCGCACTTTTGATACTTACAACGCTTTCAAGCAGACTGCCCGAGACCTCAGAGCTGCTGTAATATTCCACATCGGGACAGCCGATATTTACTGTTATATGGTCTATCTTTGCAAGACATTCTGCACGTTCGCTTTCCGACAAAAGCTCCGATGTTTCGATGACTTTTTTGTACGCCGCGATGATATCCTCCGTCATCTGCCTTGCAGCAGAAAGCGTTTTTTCGTCAAGATATTTCTTCGCATAGATATTTCCGACCTCGTCCGAAAGCAGGTTTTTTACGGCGTTCAGAGCCTTTTCCTCATCGGAGCTTTTTTCCGTGCCCATAGACTTGGAAATTTTCGGCGGAAGATAGTCCTTGTATCCGTATATCAGCACACATTCAGCAAGTGCTTTCCACTGAGGGAGATTTTCATCGTTCAGCAAATAGCATATTTTATCGAGTTGTTCTGTGTCGTACACTATCACATCACGTCCGCCCAGTCCCAGCTTTTCGATATATGAAGCGATCAGAGGAGCAAGCTCCCCAGGCTTGCGGATATTGTGCATTTCCTCAATTGTCATATTGCCTGTATCGGCGGTGCTTTCGGCAATATCCAGCAGCATTGTGACCGTATCGTAAGCAAGAGCATCGGCGTTATCTGTCCCGAGTGCTTTAAGAAGCTCTGTCATTTGACGCTGCAATTCCTCTGCTCCGTCTCTGCCGTTCAGAAGCTCGTCTGTCGAATAGAAAAGTTCCATTTGTCCGAGCACAACACTGTATCTGCTGCTGTCGAAATGATCCTGCGACACATACACCGCAGGCAGCGCAGCTACTCCGTATTCGGTGTAAAGCATACCGCAGGCACGGACGAATTCGGACGTTGTCCGAGAGCTTTCTATCGCTTCAAAGCCCTTTTCAAGCGGCGCAAGTCCGACACTGTCTCTTGCTTCGGCATCAAGATACTGCTCATACAGGTCGTGTATTTTCTGTTCATCGCTGCCGATACTATAGTCTTTACCATTGGCAATCGTCAGTATTTCATCTGAGAGGATATCCTCGACCTGTTTGTTCACAAGCTGACCTGCGCTCAATTCGTTCATATCGGCAGGTATATCGCTGCCATACAGAAGATCGAAATCCATATACCCGTAAAAATCGTCCTGCAAGCGTATCCCTGCGCTTTCACGGGTGTATACAGTATTGTCGATGGGCTTTGGACCATTCTGCGCGATCTTGGCAGAACAGCCCGTCAACAGCAGCTCCGCCGCCAGTACTGCGGAAACACATCTGCGCATGATATCACCCCTGTGCGATATACAAGTGCCAGCCGTCGGTCGTCAGCGGTACAGTGACCTTGCCTTTGACCTGCTCTTCACCGTTATATATCACCGAGCCGTACAGCTTACGAAATTTGCCGCCTGTGCTGTGGTATACGAACTCCACGGTTTCACCGTCAGAGATTATCGCATCGTGATCTTCCTCCATGATCACATAAATGGCTTCCATAAATGCACGGTACTCGTCAGTATCCTCATACATGACACCGTCATACTGCTTCCCTGCCATGGGTATATCCTTGATCTCAGTGGTGATGTCCTTCTTTGCGAGATAGTACGCAATGTCCTCATACGCCTGACGGTGCGCTTCAAAGTCATGCGTAAGAGTTTCCTGTGAGATAGTTTCGGGACGAAGCAGGAAGAACCACCCCACACCGCCTGCAACTGCCAAAATAATAAATGCAATGAGAAATTTTTTCATAGATACCAGTCCTTTCATTTTTTCTGATTATAACACAGGAAAAATTAACATGGTAAATAATGTGGTGAAATATGCTCTTTTTGTGGTGAAATGACCAAAGCCGCTTCTTTATTATGTTTCTTTGCAAAGATTTAGCATGAAAGGGCTGACAGTGATCGTGATATTCTCGGAATGACAGACGAGCCAAAGATCTTTATGGGCGGCATTACGCCGATTTTTAGCAAAAAATGATTTGTCATTTCCATATAAAAATGATAGCATGAAAAGAGGATATGTTATATCAGAATTTGATTTGTTTTTTCAGTGAGGAGGAATTATTATGCATAGATCGTTTGCCAGAACAGCAGCTGCCCTGACAGCAGGATTTTGTCTGCTGGGTACAGTAAATCTGCCGTCGGTCATATCTTCATCAAAGGTATATGCAGCTGATTTTTTTGAGTACGGAGATATAGACGGCTATCATTATGAGATATGGCAGCAGAACTACATAGGAGAAATCAATTACGAAAACACTGAAAATAACGGTTTTTCCGCCAGCTGGAGCAATATTGAGAACTCTTATGCAATGAAAGGTGAAGCCTTTGAAGGAAAAGATATTTTTGCATCTCAGCTGAAAGAATACAATGTGACATATGATGCGGATATCGACTATATGGGACAGAACAATTTCTGCGGCATTTACGGCCGTATGGAGGATCCTGATAAGCTTTTCTATATCATTGACAGCTGGGGAAGCTGGCGTCCCCGGGGAAATGATGACGAAAATTACGGCTCATTTGAATCAAACGGCATTACATATGACATTTACAGGAGCATCATAGCTCAGATGGTCTGCTTTGGCGATAATAACTCGCCGAAATATATTTACTATAGCGTTGCAAGGGAAAATCAAGCCGAAAAGATAGACGGCACCTGCAATATCAAAAATACTGTCAATGTTGCTGACCATTTTAAGGCGTGGTCCGAGGCAGGCTTTGAGCTTGGATATATGTATAATATCGGATTCGATGTCGAATGTTACAGAAGCAGCGGCAGCGTCAAGCTGAACTCTCTCGACATAACAAAGGAGATCACTCCCGAGTTGAATTACGGACCTGATTTTGCATATAAAAAGCATGGACCTGCTGAACCTGACGAAGAAGGAAGAACAGTATATCTCGACTTTGAGAATGCTGATGAAAAAGTCGGTACAGCCGATGAAGACTGTCAGGCTTCATACAGTGATGAACGTTCTGTCAGCGGTGAGCGTTCGGTGCTCGTATCAGCTGAGGGCGATAACAAACGCACATTTATGTATGAGATAGATCCGTATGATTTCAGAAGCGATGATCTTGTGAGCGGCATAAAGCTGTTCCAGAATTCAGACAAGGCTGTAAGCTTTGATTTTGAGGTCATGTTCGAGAACAATTCCAGAGGCAGGTTTTTCGCTGACAAATACAGCAGGACCGTTCCCGCAGGACGCTGGGTGTCTGTAGAGCCGTTCCATTTTTCAGTAGCCGCTGATCGCTTTACAAAAGCCTATCTTACCATAACAGCTAACGACGCTGTGGATTTCTGTGCCGATGATCTCTATATCTGTGAAGCGGATAAATATAATGAGATAATAAATCCGTCAGGCGATCGTGTACGCGGAGATATCAACCATGACAATTCAGTTGATATGTTCGATATCATCGCATTGAGAAAAGAACTCATTGATGCAGGTGATTTCTCCATTGATGCTGTTCACGATATCAACGGAGACTGCAAGCTCAATATAAGTGATCTGGTACTTCTTACACGTTTCGTTCTCGGTCAGGAAAAGTCTATCCCCGAACCTGAGATCGGTACGGAATTATATCTTGGTAATTTCAATAAAGAAGTTAACGGTACAGCTCATATAGTAAGTGCTTACGGAGGCAATGCCAAAGCTGTAAAAACGGCTATCCGTGAAAATGGTACATTTATGGCAGAATGGGAAAATGTCAGAAATTATGAGGCATTATCATCACGGCTATGACGAGCTGAGCGTAAAGTATTCGGGAAAGGCTGTAACTGATGATCAGGTATTTAAAAACGACAGCACCAACCATGCTATTACTGTTACACTAACGGCAGGATTTATAAAATACGGTCAAAACTTCAATGTGTTAGTTGTGGACGGTGCAGATGAAAAAGAAAGGCTCAGGTGGTTATCGGGAGCTGACGATATGGAGCGCGTAACTATTGGCGGCACAGAGTATTACGTTGATAAGGGAACTGAGGAAAGCGACATATTTGAACCTGTGTACTGGCTATATCCCACAGAAAATACCATTGAATGCGGCGTACCATGCAGCTTTGAAAGAGAAGTTGACTTTGCAGAGATACTGAAGTATTATGGCATGGAAGATGCCAAACCAAGCGAAATACAATTTGAATTAAGTACTGACAATACATCGGGACATTTTGATCTTGAGGAATTATCATTCTTTGACAAGACAAAAGCAGAATAAAAAAGCCGCTCGCGTGTAGCAGCGATGCTCATACAGAAGTTTATAGTTATTACTCGGGGAAAAACCTTTTTCAAAAGGGTGTCTCTCAATAATAAGCATAAAAATTTCTATATGGGTATCACTGCTTTACGCGAGCGTTTTTTGAGGATGCATAACTTTTTTAAAAATGTGAGCGTAAGCGAACTCCTTCGGCTAACAGCTAATGGCTGCATTGCAAAATTATCTTATACTGATTTTTACAAAAACTTGACTATTTTCTCATAAACATATATAATAGTTATACAATGCATATTTATAAGGGAGGGTTTAAAATGCATAAGAAAACACAAAAATTCATCTCAGGCATCATGTCACTGGCAATGTTAGCATCATCAGCATCTGCTTATATTGCTCCCCTGCCTGCTTCAGCGGTTCAGGTACTTGGCGAAACTTCGTTTGAAAACAAGTCTCTGCCATGGCACATCTGTTCATCAAATCCTGCAAAGCAAAGCTTTAACATCGAGGACGGGGCGTACCATATACAGATCCGTGTTCCCGAAGGCTCAGAACATGAAAAGTGGGATCTTCAGTTCAGACACAGAGGTCTCAATTTCAGAAAAGGTCATGAGTACAAAGTAAGCTTTAAAGTCAAGGGAAACAGATATGGCATGGAGCTTTGCTCATTCATCGGTACTTTAAACGATCTTGAAGAATACTTCGTACTTGACGGTGAAGAATCGAATATGCACATGGGACCTCATATGGGAGGTCAATGGGCGTTAAGGGCATTGGAACTCACCACCGAATGGCAGACCATTGAGGGAATATTCAAGCCTACCGAAGATATTGAAGGATGTCAGTGGACATTTCAGTATGCAAAAGGTACTAAGTATCAGGGCAATGCTAAGGAGGGCGATGAGATATGGTTCGATGATATGTCTATCGAATGCCTTACCTGTGATGAAGATCCGGGTGCTGCGACCTGCGGCTGGACAGGTGACAGCAATTACGGCTTAACTATTCCCAAAAACGATGTACGTATTAATCAGCTCGGATATTACACAACAGCTGACAAAAAAGCTACATATGTTACCGAAAAAGATAAAGAATCTATCGATTTCAAGCTGGTGGACAAGGACGGAAAGACCGTATTTACAGGCAAGAGCGAACCTGCCGGATATGACGAGATGGCAGGAGAATACTGCCATATAGTTGATTTCTCAAAGTTCGATACTCCGGGTGTATATACCATAGTTATGGACGATGAAAAGGACGGCAGTAAACACATCAGTCATGAGTTCAGCATAGGTGATGATATCTATAAAAACACACTCAGAAACGCACTCAATTACTACTATCAGAAACGCTCGGGTTCTGATGTTGAGGCGAAGTATGTGACCTCGGGTGACAAAAATAAAGTCGCCCATAAGGATTTTATAAAAACTGACACGGCTTATGTTCAGCCGATATGGTATAAAGAATACTATGGTTATGAATATAATGCCGATATAAATAAAAAAGTCTCTCTGGACGTTTCGGGCGGCTGGTATGATCCAGAAAATCATTGCAAGAGCATTTCAAGCGGCGGTAATGCTGTATGGCTTCTCCAGAATATGTACGAAAGGTCAAAGAAAAACGGAACCGACGGCAAATGGGCTGACGGCAGGACTATGTCTATCCCAAACGAGTACAGCATATCAAACGGAACTGTAAACTGTGCCGATACTCCCGATATTCTTGACGAGGCAAGATATGAACTTGAATTCATGTTCAGAATGATCGTTGACTCCGAAAAGGACAGCATATGGGGCGAAAAATACGGTGATTTTGTTTATGACAGGGTAAGGAACCTCTGGAGTGAGCCTGTACCGTATGCTCCCCTTGATTACATCGATGAAAAACTGTCGCCGCGTCTCATCTGTCCGCCTACATACAGTGCTACATTTAACATGATAGCCTGCGCAGCACAGGCAGCTCGTCTGTGGAAAGGCATTGATGATGACTTTGCGCAGGAATGCCTTGACCATGCAAAAAGATCATGGGAAGCTATCATGAAATACAAAGATGATTTTGAATACAAACCGGGTAAATTCAGTGACGCTGCATGGGAGAAAGATGTTCATTTTGTTCCGTTTACTTCCTATCACGATACTGATTCATATAATTCTGATATTGAAGATGAAGCATACTGGGCAGCCTGTGAGCTTTTTGCAACTACGGGTGACGAAACTTACTATGACTATCTGAAGGATTACAAGAGAAAGGAAACGTCAGTTAATATCGGAGATTGCTCTGCTCTGGATATTCCGCTTTATCTTCCTATGATTGAATCCCAAGGTATATTCTCTGCATTTGACCGAAACAATAAGGTGGGCTGCGGAACTCTTTCGCTTTACCTCAGCGATAAAACAAAAAATGCTGATAAAGCAGCAATAAAGAAAAACATTACGGATACCGCAAATAAGTATCTTGATCTTGAAAACGATACGAAAACCAATGGTATGGGCGTTCCGTATAAAGAGATCCAGTGGCTTGATCCATACACCTATCCGCAAGAGTCATATGCAGGCTACGGTCTTGGCTCTAACAGTACGATCACAAATAATGCTCTGATAATGGCGTACGCTTACGATGCAACGGACGATAAAAAATACCTTAACGGTGCTTTACAGGCTGTGGACTATATTTTCGGCAGAAACGCCCTTGGCTTCTCGTATGTTACAGGCTGCGGTTCATATCATGCCCAAAATCCTGTTGACGAATACTGGGGATATGAGCTCGACAAGGACTTTCCCAAAGCTCCCGACGGAATTATGGCAGGCGGTCCTTATACATTGGCAGCTGATATGTATGTACGCTCTCTCGGTCTTGCTCCAGATAAGACCTCTCCGCAGAAAAGCTATGCCGATTCCATTGAGGCATGGTCGGTAAACAGTCCTGCTCTTGACTGGCAGGCAGGATTGGTATGGGATCTGTCTTTCTTTGAGGACATTTTAGGGAAAGCTCCCGAAGAAACAACTACAACAACTACAGTTACAAGTTCTGTCACTACAACGACGACTACCACAACAACTGTAACCACAACTTCTGTCGTAACAGTTGACACTCCTCTCCCAATGGGAATGAAAGGCGATGCTAATTGTGACGGTCAGCTTGATATGAGCGATGTGGTCCTTATCATGCAGGCTCTTGCAAATCCGAATAAATACGGAATAAACGGCACAGCTGAAACTCATCTTACAAAGCCGGGCGAAATATACGGCGATATGAACGGTGACGGTCTGACTGTTGGTGATGCGCTGAACATACAGAAAATATTACTTGGACTGAGTATAGACTGATAAATTAATATTCAAAAAACGGCTAATGTAAGCTTTAAAGCCTTCATTAGCCGTCTTTTTATACTATTTTATCGGTATTATCGCTTTACAGCAATATGCCGATCATTTTTCGAGTGCTTCGCGTATAATCTCAAATCTCTTGATAAGGAAGTCAACAACTGAGGTCTGACCGCCGCCGAACATTCCGCCGCCGAAGTCCATATTGCCCCAGTCCATATCACCGAAGTCCATGTCGCCCCAGTCCATATTGCTCCAATCTACGTTAGCCCAGTCGAAGCTTGCATCACCGAAGCCCTGCCAGCCGCCATTCTCTCCGTTAGCGTCACCGCCGCCGAAGCCCTGCCAGCCGCCGTTTCCTCCGTTAGCGTCACCGCCGCCGAAGCCTTGCCAGCCGCCGCCTTCGCCGTTGCCGTTCCAGTTGCCCCAGCCCATGCCTGTATCTTCTTCGCTGTACTGGAGTCCCTCGGCACTCTTTGAGGTGTTTACATCAAACTCATCAATTGTGAATGACGCACGGGGATCAGCTTCTACGTGTGAACGTATCTTCTTTGCATAATCAGCAACATATGACTCGGGATCGCTGTAGTAGTCCATGATCTCGTTTACTATGTCCACATACATATCATAATATTCGGGCACCTGAAGAAGCTTTGCAAGCGGACGGTCTTCAACAGTTGACTGATAGAGACTTGTTGTGATATCAGATGTTACTGAGCTTGCGCCGCCTGTGAAGTTGCCGAGACAGAGGTTGTAGTCCCAGCCTACGAAATATGCCTTTCCGCCTGAGTACATAAGATAGTAGTTATGTGCAAGTGAGCCGTTATAGCTGTCGTAGTTGCAGAAGATAGAGTTTACTGCAAAGCCCTTGAGGAAGCTCGGTACGTCGATAACGTCCTCAATGAACTTGTAATCGGTAGGAGTGAGCTTGTTGATAGCTTTCTGTATATCAACTATGTGCTTGTACTCATCGTCCTTACCGAATTTAACATCAAATCTGTCGGGAGTCATATTCTCTGTGAATGAGCAGTAGCTGTCGCCGCCGAAGCCCCAGCCGCCGCCGTTGCCTGCTCTTTCTGTAGCCTTGTAGAGTACAGAATCATCATCTACAGCATAACGCTCTGCAACTGTAGTACCCGGCTGCTCAGCCAGCAGATAGAAGCTGTAAAGCTCGCCGTTGAGGTACATATCTGTATGTGCAGCATGAGGAGCAACACCGCCTACCTCATACATTGCGTTGTAGCAGATTATATCTCTGAGGCATGAAGCGTCCATGAGCATATTGTTCATGCAGAGCTCGGTCAGACCGTGGTAGTTTGTTTCTTTATCGTACTTGTCCATTTTGATACGGAAGCTGTACTTACCGTTCTGAGCCATCATAAGTGAGCTGTTGCCCTTTGTTCTGATACCGACATTCTTGTATTCCTCGCCGTCGATAATAACGTCGCAGGGGTTCCACTCCTCCTTGCTTGCGTTTTTGAGAAGTTCTTCCCACTTTGCTTCGTCCATTTTGACGTCGATCTTGTGTATCTTTTTCTGGCTGAAGAGCTCGCTGTAGAGCTGCTCCTCGTTCTCCATATCATTATTGACTTCCTTGTATGAAGCAGGCTTGCCTGCCTTGAAGGTGCTGCCTGTGCTGTGCTTCATCTTTATTCCGCCTGTGAAGAGCTTATACTCGTCACTGCCTATCTTTGATGATGAAACTATTGCATATCTGAACTTCTTGCTCGTATTCCTGTCAAAGAGCTCCTTATTTGAAGAATCCGTTATGGTAACAGGATTGTTCTTTGACCACTCCTTGACAAAGTCGAACATAAGTGTATTCTGCTCTGTTGAGGTGAGGTTCTCGCACTGGCAGTCTGTTGCTGTTGCAAGAAGCTCGCCGCCTGTGATGCTGATAGTGCCTGCGCTTGTAAGTCCCTTATCACCGAAGGCAGAAATATCACCGCCGCTGATGTTGATAGCTGTCTCAGCCTGTACAGCGTCGCTTCCGCACTTGATGACAACTTCGCCGCCTGCAAGATCAACATTGCCCTTTGTTGATTTGATACCGTCGCCCTTGGAGTCGATATAGAGCTTGCCGCCCTTGACTGTAACCGAGGTCTTGCCCTTTACTGCGTCATTTGGTTCTGTTTCGTTGAGAGTATCAATGCTTGTGATACCGCCTGTGAACTTGATATCGTTGTTACATTCGATAGCAGGCTGAACGTTAGCGGTTATGGTAAGTGTTCCTGTGCCCTTGTCTCCGCCCTTTATTGTAAGATCGTCCTTGGCTTCGATAACGGCGGATTTCTCATTATCGCCCGTATATGCAGCAGTACCGTCAGAGAGAGTATTTTCGGTGCCGTCAGCGATCGTGATCGAGGTCTTGTCAGCATTCTTTATGAATACGGCAGGAGCACTCTTGCCTGTGATGTTGACTCCGCTGAATATGAGCTTGACCGTATCCTTATCAGCCTTAGTATCAGGAACTTCAACGTAGATCTGACCGTCAGAGAGAGTTCCGTCGATAGTATAGCTTCCCGAATGAGAGATAGTGACCTTTGAGCCGTCTGCCACAGCGTACTGTCCTTCAACAGTTACAGCATTGTCCTTGAGATGTATCTTGGTACTTGTCTCGTCATTTGAGGAGCTGTCGCCATTGCCACCTTCTGCGAAGCTCTCGGGCAGGCTCTTTATTGTGCCGAGAAGATAACGCTGGATAGAGAGGGCGTCATTTGCGGTGATACCGTTGCCGCGGTCAGCAACGTCGGCAAGGTCTGCACCGTCGAGGGTAAGGTGCTTTTCATCTGTACCTGTAGTGCCGAACTTTGAGGGGTTAGCCAGCGACTGCATAATAAGAACGCAGTCCGACATATCGACCGAGCCGTCTAAGTTGGCGTCGCCGTACAGCTTGTCGGCTGCTGAGCCTGTGAGAGTCAGGACTGATGCTGAGCCGACAATGCAGGCAGATAATATGCCTGCAAGAATGTTTTTCTTTTTCATTTTTTCATCCTCCTAAAAATAAAATAACAATAAATGCATTTACATACTAACGCGCTATTCTTAAAATAGTCTTAAACTTTATCTAAAAAAGGCTTTAAATAGCGGAATAGTATGTAGAAAAAATGCAATTTTCAAACTTGCGCAGCGATGATTTGATTAGATCAATTACATCAATGGAGGAGATGTCGAGTATGCGGACTAAATATGTATTTGGTTTCATTGCTTTGTATCAGCAATTGGTCGAGTTGATTAATTTCGTCTTTTGAAGCACCCGTTTCCTCGTTAACGGAATTCTTATCTAATATTTGTTCTGCCTTTTCAAAGTCAGCGGTTATTATAACTGTGTTTTAGTCAATACGCCGTATAACTGCTTGACCTTTAATTTGATATAAGGTATAATATTGGTGTAAAAACAGCGGCAGCCATGTTGTTGGTCTAATATAAAAAATCTTAAAGGAGATAATAATATGAAGATATCAACAATAAAAGCAAACAAGCATAAGTATACCCATTCGTGTATCGCCTGTGAAATCCGAACATATCATACTCAGCAGGCATACGAACTCCGAAAAACGCTTCGATAACTGAATTATGGATATTAATATTTCTAAAGCTTATAAAAAAGCATTGGCTTGCATGATAATAACAGCTTTTACATTTGCAGATCATGTACCGCTTCTTACAACTGGTGCAGATAATGAAAAAGCCGTAGTTATCAATGAGATCTGCACGAAAAATACCACTGCCGCTGCACCTGACGGCAATTTCTATGACTTTGTGGAGCTTTATAACCCCACCGATAAAGCTGTCTCTTTGAGCGGATATTCACTCTCCGATGATGTGGATACGCCTGATAAATACGTTTTCCCTGAGAATGCTGTAATTGCGGCAGGCGGTTTTTATGTAGTGTACTGCGATGTGAAAGATGATACCGCAATAGAAGGAACGAAGTTCGGACTTTCAAAAAACGGCGACACCCTGCTGCTTTCAGATGCAAATGGCAATAAGATCGAATATATCGAGATACCTGCACTTGCGGATAATACCTCATATGGCAGGCTTCCTGACGGAAGTGACAGCTTCGGAGTGATGAAGGAGCTTTCTCCCGATAGTTCAAATCCTGAAAGTGGCTTTATGATAAGTGTTCCCACGCCGAGTTTTTCACAGGGGAGCGGCTTCTATGACACTGATTTCAAGCTTTCTCTTTCTGTGCCCGAAGGATATAACATTTATTATACACTTGACGGCAGTGATCCGACAGTAAATTCAAAGCGTTATGAGTCTCCCATATCTGTATATGACAAGTCATCGGAAGAGAATGTGTATTCCGCAATAACCGACGTAAATTTCAGTGATTATACTGCTCCCGAAAAGCCTGTGGACAAGGCAATGATAGTCAGAGCAATCGCGGAAGATACTAAGGGTAATATAAGTCCGATAGTTTCAAATACATATTTCATAGGGTATCCCGAAAATGATTACACAAGAAATATGCGCGTTATATCTCTCGTGACCGATCCCGACAATCTTTTTGATTACGAAAAAGGAATATATGTAAATGGAAAAGGAGCCGATTCTGAATCCGGTCTTTCAAATTATATAATGAGCGGAAAAGAATGGGAGCGTCCTGCAAATATAACTGTATTTGAGAACGGCAAGGCTTCGTACAGTGCGAATATCGGTATACGTATACGCGGAGGCACGTCGCGTGAGTCAGCGCAAAAGAGCTTCACTTTAAATGCGCGAAGTGAATACGGTCCACGAAAAATGGATCATGACTTCTTTAACGGTAAGCTGAAAAATGTCAAAGGAAAAGTTATTGATTCATTTGACAGCATATCGCTCCGAAACGGAGGCAATGATACAAAAACCAAACTTCATGATCGTCTCAATCAGGAATTGGCAGCAGACAGGAACTTCGGAACACTGATGCAGACAGAATGTGTTTTATTCATTGACGGTGAATTCTGGGGACTTTATAATATTACAGAAAAAATTGACGAGGAATTCATCGCCGACCATTACAAGGTCAAAAGCAATGATGTAATATGTGTCAAAAGTGATACACCGCATGATACCGAGATAATGGATATTTACCAACAGATCAGCGATATTGAATACAATACTGACAGCGGTGATATCTACGATAACTTCGCCGAGATCATAGACATGAAAGGCTTTATGAACTATATGGCTGTGGAATTGATCATAGGCAATGTGGACTCGGGATTCAATAATACTGCTTTCTGGAAAACAAGAACTGTTGACAGTACTAATCCCTATGCTGACGGTAAGCTGCGCCTTGTATTGTATGATACTGAATCAGGTCAGGGAATTTACGGCGGTTCTGCCGAAGCGGATAACCTCTTCGAGACAAAGACCTTGTCGGGAGGCTGGAACTACGATATTCTTTTTGATATGCTCAACAAAAGCGAGAAAGCACGTACCGAGTTCATGCGAATATATTTCGATCTTTGCAATGAAAACTACAGAGCTGACAACGTTCTGCGAAGGCTCGAAGAACTGTATTCAGTGTATAAAGCTCCAATGGCAGATACCTTTGACCGCTTCTCATATGAATGTTATACAAGCGAAGGTGAACTTGATGCCGATGCGGAAGGAAAGTTTGAATTCGAGACCAATAGACTGCGTGATTACTGGAAGGTACGTGCCAAATATGCCAAATCTCAGCTTATCGAGTACCTTGGCGACAAGGTAAGCAGTGAAACATATCAGGTAACTCTGGACAATAATGCCGATCAGGGCTGTATACAGTTCAATACGCTTACTCTTGACTGTGCTGAAAGCAAATGGCAGGGTGATTATTCGCAGGGCTTGCCCATAACGCTTAAAGCTGTTCCGAAGTCGGGATATAAGTTCCTGCGCTGGGATATAAGCGGTGCTGATTTTACATCTGGAAGCGCGGCAAGTGCTGAGGCTGTTCTTGAACCTGTCGACAGCAATGTTGTCATAAAGGCGGTATACGCTCCTGATACTCAGATCACGGAATTGCTCTGGGGCGATGCCAACTGCGACGGTGAAGTCGATCTTTCCGACGCTGTACTGATAATGCAGTCGATCGCTAATCCTAATAAGTATGACGTGAGCGGAACAGCGGCAAGTGCTATAACCGAAAAAGGCAAGATACAGGCAGATGTTGATACAACAGTCAAGGGACTTACAGGAAATGACGCATTGAAAATACAGAAATATCTGCTCAGGATAATAAACAGTCTCGAGCCGACCGAATAATTCTTATTTAAAAGTCTGCTACGTGCTACACAGGAGGTCCAATATGAAAAAGAAGAGCTTTAAACGGTTTATATCAGCAATTACAAGTTTTGCGTTTGTATTCTCGCTTTTCCATTGTTTCCCCTATCTTATCTTAAAAACAGATTCAATATTGACCTCAGCTGCAGCAAGTGAGTCTGTCACGGAAAATCCCTTTAACTGCCAGGACGATGAGGAAGTGCCATATGACCGCAGAAGCTGGGTACAGCCCAGAGAATGGAATTCGCCGAAAATCGATCCAAAGGATTATAAAGGCGGTATAATGCTTTATTTCGACAAGATCGGACTTGAGCCCGAATACGCAAAGGGTACTGTCCAGCGTGTATATTTCAGCATAACAGGTGCAACTGAACCTGTCAGCCGCATCAAGCTCCACTTCTTTTATGATACCCGTCTGACTGTAAAGGAGAACTCCAATGGCGAGGTAATAACCGCAGGAAAGGCAGTGCAGGACTTCACAACTGGCTCTGCAATGGTGGAAGAAGGACAGCTTGTATTCTATGCATATTCAGATGAGAACAAGCTGACTAAAGGCAGTTTATTCACCATTGATTTTATCGTTCCCGAAACTGCCGAACAAGGCGAGCTCTATCCATTTGGCATTTCATATACAAATGACGGAATAGCCGCTGATACCTTTATTAATACGGAGCAGGATGACGCTGGCAGACTACAGATGACCTACGTATTCACAAAAGGTATCTACAACGGCTATATCAAGGTCATAGGAGAGAAAAAAATCAAGATCAAATATGATCTTGGTGATGTAAACAACGACGGACTCATCAATGCAATAGACGCCTCATCAGTCCTTGCGTATTATGCACTTACGTCTACAAATAAGAACCCAGGATATACTAATGAGCAAAAGCTTGCTGCTGATGTAAACTATGACGGCGCAATAAATGCGATCGATGCATCGAATATACTCGCTTATTATGCGTATGCTTCAACCACAGAAGAAGATGTATTACCCTTGGAAGAATATATAAAAAGTCAATAAACGCCAAAGCACCGACCATATGGTCGGTGCTTGTGATCATTAACTTAAAGGCTGAGTTCTCCTAAGAGATATTTCTGTATCTGAAGTGCGTCATTTACAGTGAGTCCGTCACCGTCTACATCTCCATTTTTAACGCCTGCTGCGGTGATATGCTCGGCAGCTGTTCCCTCTGTACCGTACTTGTTTGGGTTGGATAATGCCTGCATGATAAGTACTACGTCGGACATATCTGTATTGCCGTCGCAATTTGCATCGCCGTTGCCCTTGACCTTTGCAGCCGCAGCGGACTCCTTAACAAGGCGCATCATACCGCCGTTGCCGATGTGGAGCTCGTCAGGTCTTTCTGACAGATAAGTAGCTGAAAATTTCTGTTCAGAACCGTTATAAAATCTGAGTGTAGTTAATACTGTGCCGCCTATAGTTTCATCGCCAAGGTAAACCTTGCCTGTTTCTGCAACGCCGTCATTTTTTGTGAACTTATATGTGCCGTCTGCATTTATTTCCATGCTGCCTGCATCTTTTGCAGAAACATCAACAGTGCTGTTGCCGTTTGATTCCTGATACTTCCAGCTTCCTACGAAATCAGACATTTTTGCTTCAGCTGCTTCCTTGCGAATTATACGTGAGAAGTGGTTGTTTCCGTGATAGATGATGTCGGGATCATCGCTGTGATAATATCCGCCGAACATTCTCTCCTGACCTTCATACAGGCTTATGCACTGGAAAGGTGTACCGCCGATAGTTTCAACGCTGAATTTAACTGTTCCTGATGTTTTCTTTCCGTTATTGTCTGTAAAAGTGTATGTTCCGTCTTTATTTATATCGAAAGTTCCGTAATCTGTAGGGCTTATACTTACATAAAGATCTGTATCTGATGCCTGATATTTCCACTGACCTGCGAGATGCTCGATGTCTGTTGTTGCAGGTGAAGCTTCCGATACTACGGAAGTCTGAGCAGCGTCTGCTGCATAAGCAGTGCTAACGGGAACTGATGTAAACATAATGCCAAGGGCAGCCATAATAGTAACAATATTTTTCATTTTAATTTTCCTCCGAATTCTTTTCATAAAATCTTTAAGATCGACCTTTCATAAACAACATTCGGAACACCAATATCAAATGTTACAGCTTTTCAAAAATTTTTTTGAATTTTTTTGGAGTCCGGAAAAGCCGCTTTTCTTCCTATATATAAAGGATATGATTTCAGCGCGAAGCTCAGGACTGCATAAGTATTAATGTGTCAGCAATAGCTGATACCTCCTTAATTCACAGACTTATCACAAAACAGTTTTGAAATTCCACATTACTCCCCAGATATTCCACTCAGGCTCCATTTAACTTACAAACTGCTCCTGTATAATACAGACATAGAAACAAAAACCACACCCGATGTATTAAAAAGGAGAGTTATTATGAAAAAGATATATATGTATTCATTTATTGCAGCAATGTTCGCAGCAGCAGTAACAGGCTGCGGAAGCAATAACAACGCAGACATAAGCGTTTCATCTGATAGCAAGACAAAAACAGCTATTGTATCAGAGGAAAAAGATACAGCCGCTGCACAGCCGCTTTCAAACATTGAAGAAGTAACTTATACTGAGCGTGAGCTTGAGCAGACTGCCGATACAAGCGAAGCAAAAAACATAAGTGTTTCTGACGATACGACCATTGACATCACAGAAGAGGGCGTATACACTATAAGCGGAACTGCCGAGAACTGCACTGTAAGAGTAGAAGCTAATGAAAACGCAAAGGTACAGCTCGTTCTTGACGGAGTCAGCATTACAAACGATGATCTCCCTGCAATATATATAGTTTCAGCTGATAAGGTATTCATTACAACTACAGACAGTGAGAACACACTTACAGTCAGCGGTCAGTTCACATCTGACGGCGACACAAATACAGATGCTGTTATATACTCAAAGGACGATCTTGTTCTCAACGGAACAGGTACACTGAATGTTACTTCATATTACGGCAACGGTATCACTTCAAAGGCCGATATGAAGATAACAGGCGGTACTTACAATGTTAAGTCTGCTCTTGACGCTTTTGAAGCAAACGACTCTATCTCGGTAAGCGACGGTACATTTGATATCTCAACAAACAAGGACGGCTTCCACTGTGAGAATGACGAGACCGAGGGTACTATCACAATATCAGGCGGTACATTCAATATCAACGGCAAGAGCGATGGTATTCAGGCTTGCGCACTGCTCCAGATAGACGGCGGTACATTCGATATCACAGCTTCTGAGGGACTCGAAGCTACATACGTACTCATCAATGACGGCGATATAAATATATATGCGACTGATGACGGCATAAACGCTTCCGCAAATACAAATGCATACGAAACTGCTATCGAGATAAACGGCGGCTACATCACTGTTGAGGTCGGTCAGGGCGATACAGACGCTATCGACGCGAACGGCTCTATCTACGTAAACGGCGGTACAATAAACGTTACAGCTCAGATGTCATCGTTCGACTATGACAAAACAGCCGAATTCAACGGCGGTACTATAATCATCAACGGTGAAGAAGTGTCCGAGATACCTCAGAGCATGATGGGCGGCGGTATGCACGGCGGAATGGGCGGTGACATGGGCGGCAATATGAACGGCTTCGGCGGTGGCAGAGGCGGCAGATTCTGAAAACCATCACAAAATACAGACTGAAGCAGTATTGCCCAAAAGCATTTGCAAACTGCAAGACAACATGATGAAATATGTTATGGCGGCAGGCATAACATCTAAGCAAAAATGCTCCTGCGTTATTTACAAAGGAGCATTTTTCGTGTATAATATTAACAATAATACTGCGGAGGTGTGCTATGCCTAAGATACTTATTGCCGATGATGAGCCTAATATAGTTACGCTCATAAGCCGCTACGCTCAGCGCGAGGGCTACGATATCGTGACTGTTTCTGACGGAAGGCAGGCTATCGATGCCTGTCATAATGAAGATTTCGACCTTATTGTAATGGACGTAATGATGCCTGATACCGACGGTTTTACCGCCTGCAAGAAGATAAAGGAATTCAAGGATATCCCCGTTATCATGCTTTCTGCAAGAGGTACTGAGTTCGATAAGCTTTTCGGCTTTGAGGTAGGTGTTGACGATTACGTTACAAAACCTTTCTCGCCTATGGAGCTCATGGCGCGTATCAAGGTAATTCTGAGCCATAAGAAAAAGCCTGAAATAAAAGAAGAAGCACGTATCATAAGTGTTGGCGGCATTGTAATAGATACATTGGGTATGACTGTTGAAGTTGACGGCGAAAAGGCTGATCTTACTGCAAAGGAGTATTCTCTTCTTCTGCTTCTTGTCAGGAACAAGGGCGTTGTGCTCTCCCGTGACAGGATACTGAATGAGGTATGGGGATATGACAGCTTCGGCGTTGACAGGACTGTTGACTGGCAGATAAAGCTGCTGCGAAGCAAATTAGGTCAGTACCGTGACTGTATCAAGACCATGCGAGGGGTGGGATATAAATTTGAGATCTAAAGCAAGGACTTTCCAGCGCAAACTGCTGGGCTACTTTATATTCTTCACTGCTGTTATCTTCGCTGTCCTGTGGCTTTTGCAGACCGTATTCTTGCAGCGTTTCTACAATAGCATGGTCATAAGCAATACCGTCAGGGCTGCCGATAAAATAGCTTCTCAGAGCAATTCCGGCGATATAACCGAATATATAGACGAGCTTTCACGTAATAACTCGGTACTTGTTTTCGTTACGGATACTTATGGGAATATACTTTATTCCTCAGACGAATACAAGAAGATCCACAGAAATCGAGACATTGAGTTCAATGGTATGAAAGCAGATCTTAAAGATGAGCGCGGACATTACAGGGAGCTTCCTGAAAACTACGGCGAGTTTCTGGATAAGCTCCTCTCATCTGACAGCAATGAAGCCGAATTGCAGACCGATGATCTGTATGTTTACGGAAGATATATAGATTTCTGCGGCAATGATGGAAAAGCTGTGCTTTATATCGGTACGACACTTAACGCAGTGGGTTCAACGGCAAGGATAATCCGTGTACAGCTTTTGTGGGTGACTCTTTTATCTGTCGTCATCGGCTTTGTGCTTGCGTGGTTCATGTCAAGGAGCTTTTCGCGCCCTGTTGCTCAGCTCACAGAAAAAGCTCATAAGCTTGGCGACAAAGACAGTGATATTCCTTTCCGTGAGGGCTTCTGTTCTGAGCTTGACGAGCTGAACGATACTCTTGACAATACTGCGGATAAACTGAAAAGGTCGCAGGAATTCCAGAACGAACTTCTTGCAAATGTCTCACATGATCTGCGTACTCCCCTCACGATGATAAAGGGTTATGCGGAAATGATAAGAGATATCTCCCGTGAGGACGAAAAACAGTGTGCGGAAGATGTTGCGGTCATCGTTGAGGAGACCGACAGGCTTACGGCTCTCGTTAATGAGATACTTGAGTATTCCGAATTGCAGATGACCGATACAGAACTTGCAATGACAGAGGTTGACCTTAGCGAGGTCGTGAATTCAGTCACCGACAGCTTTGAAAATCTTCATTCTAAGGACGGATATGTCTTTGAACGGAATATCGCTGAGAATATACATATCCGCGGTAATGTTTCACGCCTGCAAAGAGCTGTATACAACCTTATGGACAATGCCGTCCGTCACGCAGGTGAGGATAAGTGGATTGGTGTAACACTGAAATCCGAGAATAATAATGCGGTTATTGAAATAGCCGATCACGGCGAGGGGATTGCTCCCGAAGAGCTTGAACGTATATGGGATAAATACTACACAAAGCGTCAGCGTCAGGGCAAGGGCGTTTCAGGACTCGGTCTGGCTATCGTAAAGCAGACAGTTACTCTCCATAACGGCAAGTGTGAAGCCAGATCCGAACAGGGAAAAGGAAGCTTATTCAGGATATCACTGCCTCTTAACAAGTAGGCTGTCACTGCAATTCATGGACGTTACGCGCAGACACTATGACAGTAATAATAATATCATTTGTTCGCTCGGGCATTGCCCGAGCTTTTGTTTTACCGATAAATTTTCATGCTGGAATATCCGCTATATATCAGGATAATTTGCGCATCAAAAAAATTTGAAGAAAAAATTTTTCTCAAATACGTAACATTTCATCTTTTTGCTACGATTGTATTATATGTACGATCGATCTTATACACAATTATCCACTTTATAACAACTAACTATTGCAGAATAAATTTGAAGGAGAATATTAAGTATGAAAATGAAGAAAACTATCGCACTTCTGTCAGGTCTTGTAATGACACTTCCATACACACCATGTGCTGCTTTTGCTGCTGATGAGAATACGGAAAACGAAGTATCCGATACTGCCGAGATAACGGAAGAAGCAAATGAGGATACAGAAGTTCAGCACCTGTACCCTTCCCCGACTTCGATACAGGCTGATATCGCTGTATCAACAGAGACAGAAAAAGATGATTATGAACTTCCGTCGAAATTCGACCTGCGTACAAAAGGACTTGTCTCATCTGTAAAAAATCAGGGCGGTTACGGTACCTGCTGGGCACACGCTATGCTCGGCTCTCTCGAAACAGACAGAATGGCAGAAGATCCGCATATAGATCTTTCGGAACGCTATCTCGGTACATATATGGTATCGGAAGAATACGGCGACGGTTCCATCGAATTCGGCAGCGGAGCAAATGCAGGAGATGCTCTTGGTCTGCTAACAAACTGGATAGGCGCAGTTTCCGAAGCTGCTGCGCCATACGATGAGGAATACACATCTGACCTTTCCAGAAAGGAATTGCAGCAGCAGTCAGTGCTTCATGTGACAGATGCTCATTGCATTGATTTTTACGATCATACGACCTATGAAAGGATAACCGACTCTGATCTGTTCTACGCAAACCTCAATACAGCAAAACGTGCGGTATGTGAAGGTCATGCGATATACCTTTCAATGCGTTTTTCCGAGGACGAGTCATATAACTATTTCAACTCCGCAATATATAACGAATCAAGCTGCGGTTCTGACCATGCTGTTATAATCGTTGGCTATGACGACGATTATCCTGCCGACAACTTCAATACTTCCCCCGGAAAGAACGGTGCATGGCTGGTAAAAAACAGCTGGGGCGTTGACAGGGGCGATAACGGCTTTTACTGGGTATCCTACTATGATAACTCTATTGATGAGATGCAGTTCTTTGAAGAAGAAAGAGCCGAGATGCACGATCATCTGTATTCATACGATGACTGCGGTGTCAGCGGTCAGTTCGGTATATCCGAGGACGGCGATACCTGTACATATATCTCAAATGAGTATACAGCAGAAGAAAACGGCTTCATAACAGATGTTATGCTGAACTGCTGTGTGCCTGATGATGAATACGAAATAACTGTTTATACAGGCGTTACCGATGCTGATGTGCCTACATCGGGCGAGGCTCATACTGCCACAACAGGCACACTTGATCACATAGGTTATCAGACAATAACCCTTGCCGAACCTGTTCATATCGGCGAAGGTGAAACATTTGCCGTTGTTGCAAAGATTAACGGTACTCAGGGATATCATATAGCCTGTGAATTCTCATACAATAACCATGGAGAGCCTTTATATAATTCCGATTTTAACAATAACCTCACTAATTCATCTATGCTTGTAAATGAAGAGAGGATAATGAAAACATTCGGCGATAATCAAAGCTTTTTCAGTTCAGACGGACAGAACTGGACCGATCTGTATGAAAGCTATGACTATGATTCCGAATACCTCACAGGCAATCTTTGTCTCAGAGCTATGACCTGCGACGAGGGTGCTGTGCATTTCTCAACATACAGCGATGCACTTGCCCCAGGAACTGAGATATCACTCAGCTGTGCTGACGGCAAGGATATTTATTATTCTGTGGACAACGGAGATTATCAGCTCTATACTGCTCCTGTTAGCTTTCAGAAGGATATGACTATCTCTGCATATGCAGAGGGCAATGAGGACAATGTTTTCTCAAAGCACTATTCCGAAAAACACGCTGAGATAATCAATATGCTCGCTATCTCTGGGTTAGATAAATTCTATGTGGATATCGACAATGGAGCAGATATAATCATACCTGTTGGAGCAGACGAGCTCACTCTGCTCCCTACTATGACAGGTACACTTACTGACGGCGAAAATGTTACAGGTTCTTATGAAGAGCGTACATATAAGTGCGGAGCTTATCCGTTCTCAATAAAGCTTACTGCACAGCAGGAAGGTCTTAAAACGACTGAATATACATTCAACGTAAAAAGAGAATGTGCAGACTCATTCACAAACGGTACATGGGTGCTCAGAAATGCAGCCGCATGGTATTATTTCAATGAGGACGGCAGGACAGGCTATTGTATCGACAGAATAACAGGCGAAAGAACCGACTTCTCTTACACAATGGCAGATAACGAGCTCACTGTTGCAAGTGAAGGTTCTGTCCGCAAGGGCATGGTAGCTTCAAACAATAATACCGCATCTATAATCTGGGACAACAAAGAAACAGATACATTAGACTTATGGTATGAAGGCGAAGAAAATGTACCTTTTTACTCAAATCCCCAGCTTTGCGAATTCGCCAAAAAATACGTGACAAAAGTAACAGGAAAAGCCCCCATATCTGTTGAAGCTTCATACGAGCGATATGAAGTTATCATTAATGTGAAGCTCGAAAACGGAAAAGAAATAAACTATCATTCATATAACGGAGGACTGCTCTGTATTGATGATAACAATAATCTGATCGACCTTGAAAACGTTCCGCAGGATACAGGTGTAACTTCTTTCAGACAGGGTATATGGAGCGTTTCCAATCAGGCAGGCTTTTTGTACTACATCTATTTTGATGCCAACGGAAAGGACTGCACTATCATTGATCCGTATTCAGATACAAAGCACCCTGCACAGTTCAGCCTTGTAAACGATCAGTTACAGATCACTTATGACTATGGCTATACTGAAAAGAAAATCGTTACTATCTGGGAGGACAAGGCAGTTACTAAGGATATCCACAACATGACGACCGAGCTTGAATACATCTCCGACGCAGCTCCCGAGACCTTTAACTACCTTAGCAACGACAAGATAATGCAGCTTGTTTCCGATTATTACGAAGCAATGACCTGCAAGCGTAATAAATACATAGATATGGAGATCACAGACGGCAGATACGTTATCCTTCATTACGTTGACAAACCGTACTATCTCGATCAGATGTCTGTAATACCTTTCTATCGCATTGATCGCCTGACAGGTGAATGTACTGACGAAAACGGCGAGAAAATCGACCTGTATAACCCTGTTATGGCAGAGTCGGAACACTTCGCAAAAGGCCTCTGGAGATGTGACGACCTGAGCGGTACGGGCTCTGACGGTTATTTCTGGTTCAGCGGAAACGATGAAACAGCTGTATACTATGATGCTCAGTTCGGAACAGACTTAGAGTTCAGCTGCCGTTTTATTGACGGCTATGGTATTGCATATTTCAATAGCGGAAAAATATTCTTCCGTACTCAGGAAGCAGAAGACGGCATAATACTTACATGGACAGATGATGCAGATGACGGTCATACTTTAAAGCTGACTTATATCCAAAACACAGAAAGGAACAGTGTGAAATTCTATTCATACGAACAGCTTGAAGAAATGGCTTTGAATGATTTCATCAGTAAAAACGGCGAGGGCAATTACAGAGCATTTGCCGGATCAGATTTTAAAGGAAATGTCTGCGTCTCTATCCGCGATGAAAATGAAGGAGTATTCGTTGAAACATACACTGTCGACCCTATGGACGGCACAGGTCACAACGAGAACGGTGAATATGTAGACTTGGTACATACAAAAACTACTTCTGTATGCGATGTGATACTCAATTTGTTTATCAACAGCCTCAGATACTGGCTCGATATCATCAGCAGCTTATTCTAAGCTGATAAAATAGGTGGGTTCACAAAAAAAGGACGGCAATTGCCGTCCTTTTTTATTAAAAGTAAGTTGCTTTTTTCATCCGGTAAGATGCATATTCAAAGGTGTAAGTTGCATTGACACACAGTCAAAAAACGTGATATCATAAATATGAAAAGCAGCCTGTATCGCTACAGACTGCTTTAAGGTATTTATCTGACTATGTTATCCTGCTTTATCAGCCGCGGTCGAGCCTGCTAAGGAGAGTAGATGCACTCATGGAATAATACTGAGTACCTACAGATGTAGGTGTGGCATCTGAATAGAAGCATACTGTGGTAGAATTCTGAAGGTATATTCTCAGATCATCGCAATGTCCTAAGATATCTCTGCCGCCGCAGCGGAAGAATGCTTCAAACTTTGTGCTGCCTGAACCGTTTAACCAGTCACGATCGCCGATACCTGAATTCTTGCCTGTGTAGATATAAACAGTATTACCTACTCGCTTATATGCATTGAACTTGTTATTAAGGAAGTTTTCACGGGTAACTCCTTTAAGCTGTCTTTCAATGTGCGGGCAGCCGATAACTCCCTCAAATTTATCACAGTATCCAAGATAATCGCTGCATGGAACAGCTATGGTCTGTTTTGAAATACCGCCTACCTTGATATAATCCTTTACAGCTGAGGACTGATCTCCGTTACAGGTAAGCTTTACGTTCTTCAGGAACTCAAATGTGCGTGAGCCTGATGTAGAACCCGATGTTCCCATATAGACAGTCGGATCAGGAGTAGGATCACTGATATGGAATGTTATCTTTGTACGGAATCCGTTTCCGTTGGGCTTCTCCTCAAGAACAGGCTCATCAAATGTTGTATAGCGGTCTGAGCTTGAAAGCCTCATTCCTGCAACATAATAATTATCAAGGTAAATATTGCCTGTATAACCGCCGTTTGTTACACTGTAATAAGTGATATCCTCCGGGTGGTCAATATAGAAGTTATTCAGGATATTCTGTAAATATGGACCTTCAAGCATTCTAAGTCCGTAATCACAAGCCTTTTCGTTAACTTTAATGCTTGGACGCCTGCGGTGGCTATCGGTCTTTGAAACATCTGAATACTCCATTACCAATGCGTAGTAATTTCCTGCTTTGGTCTTTACAGAAAGATTATCCACATAGGGACGGGCATTATTGATCTTTGAAGTTGTCGCAACTTCAAGAGGCAGAAGTGCAAACATATCACAGTTGCCGTATTCATTACATCTTGTGTCAGTAGTTGCATAGTAAGTGTACTTGCCTTTAGCTTCAAGAATTACCTTTGAAAGCACAGGAATGTCTTTCTGAAGTGACTCATATTGCCATTGCTGACCTCTTCCTGCTGAGAAGTCATAGTTTATCAGCGGATTGCTGAATGACTTGCCTGTATCCACAAGATAAGCAGATGCTGTCATATTTGCAGGGATAGCGAGAATTGTTGCAGCAGATATAGCTGCGATAGCTTTTGCCAGTTTTTTCATAGTGTTTTTCCTCCATTTGTATTGATATAGTTTTTTCGTTTGTCAGGAAACTTTTTGTTCCCTGTCTGTGATCATAGTTTATCATACCGCGCCGAATAACTCAATATTTTCGGGATAAGACGTTGATTTCCGCGACAAAAAGCAGATTTCTGCGACGAAATGTACAAAATCAAAACTAAGCTGCCAGCCATTTGACAAGCTGACAATATATGCAGTTCGTCACTCAAAATGTACACTTCGTCATAAATTACTGCTTCTTATACATTATATATTTATCTTTCTACTACAAAAACACAAAGGAGGGCGTTTTTATGCCAGCAGACAAATCAATAGCTGTAATATTTTCAGACTTTAAAAACGATCATAATGACGGTTTTATCCTCGGGATACAAAACCAAGCCAACGCTTACGGATACCGCACATTTACGTTCTCTATGCCTCAGACAAGTGAACTGTATACCCACAATGAGGAATGGATATACAGCCTTATCGACTATGACAGATACGACGGTGTTATTTTTGTAGAGCACACTTTTTCAACTCATAAGAACCTGATACCGCCTATTGAAAGATCACTGCGCGAAAACTGCCGATGTCCTGTAGTCGTTATAGGTCAGTCAAATCTGCTGCCAAATGTCATCGGTCTGGAAAATCAGAAAAACTTTGAAAAAGTAGTTGAGCATCTCATTACAGAACACGACTGCAAGTCTGTATACTGTCTCGGCGGCGAAAAGAGTATCGCCGATGAACGTATCGACGGATTTGTTGAAGTTATGAACAGATACGGACTGCCCTGCGGCGAGGAAAATCTCCTCTACGGCGGCTACTGGATATCGGGGGCGGAAGCTCTTGCAAAGGATATCGCATACGGCACTGTAGAAAAGCCTGATGCTATCGTCTGTCTCAACGATGAGATAGCATACGCACTGATAAAGCAGCTCTTCTTCGTGGGACTCCGCGTTCCCGAGGATATACTCGTTACGGGATTTGACGATTCGCCGTATGCTTCAAACTCTGCCGTATCTATAACTACTCTTACAGCCGATACTCATTTCTGCGGTCAGCGAGCTGTGGCACTGCTCCATTCCCTTATAACAGGTGAGGAAGCAGAACAGCTCAAACCCAAGAAGCACTGTGTCATTACAGGTGAGAGCTGCGGCTGCGGCAGAAAAAGCAAGCTGAATGTCCGCGCAAAGTTTGACGAGCTGCATAAACAGGAGAAAGCTGATATGGAGTTCAGAAACAGCTGCTTCGAGGAAAAGCTGTACAAAGTCCGCTCGCAGGAGGAGCTTTCGCACTTCATCAAAAACCACAAGTACCTTATCCGCAATCAGATAAGCGTCAGCGTAAATCTTACAGAACAGGACGATGAAAATGCAAAATGTATCTATCTGAAGGACTATCTTATAAACGGTGAAACGGCTATGTTCCGCGCTGTGGACATATATCCGGATATGTTCTCATTCGGAGCTATACAGAATGTCCACGTAATGCCGCTGACTTTTGATAAACGTGTCTACGGCTTCATGACCATCGGCTACGCCGAGCCTAACGTTTATACGCTTCACGCTAAACAATTCGCAAACAGGATAGCCATTGGCGTTGAAATGCTCCGTGTACGTCAGCAGTGTACAGACTACGCTCAGAATACACAGACCGACACGAAAACGGATATTATCCGCAACGACATTGATGCCAAGAAACTGGCTGCTGCGGTAATGGTAGTGAATAAAGGCTCGATAACTAAAGTACCGCTGGAAAATATACTGTACTTTGAAACAGGCGAAAAGAAGGTGTTTGCAGCTCTTAAAAGCGGAAAATACGAAATTAAGCAGCGTTTGTTCGAGCTTGAGGAGATGCTCTCGGAAAAGGATTTCTTCCGTATCTCCCGTTCCACACTTATAAATATGAAACGTACAGTCGGATACAAAAACGGCTTCAACCGTACTCTTCTTGCCGTTCTTTCCACCAAAGAGGAGCTCCATGTATCGAGAATGTACGGCGAGAGCTTCAAGAAAAGGCTTGCGGAATCATGACTTTTATCCGTTATTCTCAATATGTAAGTTGCGTTTTTTAGGGGGTAAGTTGCATTGACAGCTGCTTTTGATATGTGTTATCATATATATGGTTTGAAATAAGCTGTGTGAATGATTGAATTTTGCCATTTTTTATGATAAAATCATATCAACGATACAGCAAAGGAGCTTGCTTATGAATGAAAAGATCAATATCACATGGTACGGTACAGCTTCCGTAAGAATTACTGCGGGCAGCTCACAGCTCCTGATAGATCCGTTTTTTCCGTTTCCCGACAGCAGGATAAAGTTAGCTGCAAATGCCTATGACGATTGCAGCCATATCCTTATTTCACACGGACACTTTGACCATATCAGCAGTATCAGGGATATCGTAAAAAAAGATACCGTTGTGTACTGCACCAAAGCACCGTACCATACCCTTTGCAAAAAGGGCGTAAAAAAAAGAAATCTTAAACTTATAACAGCAGGCTCTTCCTTTAGCGTGGGTGATTTTCACATTACTGCATACAAAGGGAAACATATCAGGTTAAATGCGTGGGATATTCTGAAAGCTGTATGCAGCAGGCGCGTCATATATAACCTGAAAGGCATTACGGGAAAGCTGAAAAAGATAACCTCCTGCCTTGAAAAAAAGGAGACGCTGTGCTATGTTGTGGAAGTTTACGGCAAGCGTATCCTTATACTCGGCAGCCTTGCTCTTGCAGATGATATAGATTACCCGAAAGGTGTCGATCTCGCATTTTTCCCGTATCAGGGCGCAAAGAATATATGTGAGCTTGCATCGAATATCTGCGGCAAGCTTGCTCCGAAAGTCGTTCTGCTGACACATTTTGACGACACTTTCCCACCGTTCAGTTCTGAAATTGATACATCAGATTTTGAGGAGCACATGAAAAAACGTGCGAAAGTCTATAAGCTGCCGCACGGAGGCTCACTGGAGATCTGACGGATATTTTGCAATACTGTCCCAACACTATAAATACTAATAAAGCGGAGGCCGATCATGAGAATTATAATCGAATCCCCTCAGCCGGACGAAGAAGACGTTGTTATTGTAAGGTGCGCGTCACCCGATCAGCGTCTTATTTCCATGCTGCTTTCTTTCAAGACTGTCAATACAGAACTCACAGGATATCTGAATGACAAGATAGCACGTCTGAACTATCAGGACGTGTACTATTTTGAATCCAATGAGAACCGAGTTTTTGCATATTGCCGTTCAGATGTCTACGAGGTAAAATATAAGCTTTATGAGCTTGAGGAACTTTTCAAGCCGCTGGATTTCGTGCGCTGTTCAAAGTCCATGATAGTAAATATGGAAAAGATAGAATTTCTTTCTCCCCTTTTCAGCGGAAAGCTTGAAGCACATCTGAAAAACGGTGAGAAAGTCCTTATCTCAAGGCAATATGTACATAGTCTGAAGGCAAAGCTCGGTATTGAGGAGGTTGAATGATGATAAAGGAATTTTTTATCTCATTATTACATTATTTTGTGGACATAACTACAGCTGTTATAATAGCTGCGGCTGTATATCTGACATTTTCGGGACAGCAAATGGAAAACGTCATACTCTGGCAGATACTTTTCAGCGGTTTTATCACAGCTCTGCCAACAGCCATACTTCTTTGCTTTGATCCCAAAAGTGTCAAGGTCTCGGTGGTACTGTGGGTCATTCATTTCCTGCTGATATTCTTCATTACAGTGATGCTGCTGAAAATGTTCGGTTGGTGCAGGATAACTCCACTGTCTGTATTCCTGACTTTTATCGCAGTTGTGTTTATATACTTCTTTACCTGCTGCGTTCACTATCTTGTTGCAAGAAAACATACGGCGTGGATGAATCAGCAGCTTAAAAACCGTTATTCAAAGGAAGAACAGGACAAAAAAGAAAACGCATGATATTTATCATGCGCCGATCAGCTCGATATATTTTATGCTGAGGTGACTGAAATGAAATTTAAGATCAGACACGAAACAAGAGCTTTCCTGTACGGTATCATTATCCCTTGGGGAGTTGCCGCTGCTGTATTTTTACTGTTTGTGTTTTTCGGATTTACGGTATTTGACGAGCTGCCTGCAAAGATATTCTTAGGAATACTTATCCTTTGCGGCGCAGTGGAGATAATTTCCATATTATTGTATATAGCCGAGAAAATATTCGGTGCAAAAATAATCATCGAAAGCGATCATATCAAAGTACGAATGTTTCTAAGGCGCAGGAATATCCGCTTTGATGATATTGCTGATGCCAAATACAGGCATTATTACGACAGAACGGAAGAAAAGAATAATCCGTATTCAATACTTACTCAATGTGCTGATGCAAACTATCCGACTGCTCCGATAATCCGTTCACAGATCATATTTTATCTGCTCTCAGGCAAGGTGTTCAGACTCAACGATGCTGCCACAAACTATAAGTGGAAACGCAACCTCTGGATAACTGATCCCGAAATTGATCCTGACGGAGACGTTAAACTGTATCAGGCATATCTGTGCTACCGCTCTGCATGGCATAAATATTATAACACAGGCGAAAACGCACTGAAATATGACATAAATTAGATAACGCAACATAAAAAGCCCCTTTTGAAAAGGGGCTTCTTTATTCTTACTGATATTTAGCCTTATCCATTTCACGGATAGCAGCACGGCGGATCTTTCCGCTGCCCACTGTCTTAGGCAATTCTTCAACGAATTCGATAACACGAGGGTACTTATAAGGTGCGGTACGGCTCTTGACGTACTCCTTTATATCCTTGACAAGCTCCTCAGAACCTGTGGTGCCCTTAGTCAGGACGATAGTTGCCTTTACTACCTGTCCGCGTATCTCGTCCGGAACGCCTGTTACTGCGCATTCAAGCACATACGGGAGCTCCATGAGAACGCTCTCGATCTCGAATGGTCCGATACGGTAGCCAGATGACTTGATAACATCATCAACACGTCCGACATACCAGAAGTAGCCGTCCTCGTCTACCCATGCAGTATCGCCTGTATGATAGTAGCCCTCACGCCATGTCTCGGCTGTATTTTCCTCGTCGCCGTAGTAGCACAGTGCAAGTCCCGGAACGCCGTAGCCTTTAGCATTTGCGTCCTTGAGTTTTACACAGATCTCGCCTGTTTCACCTACGCCGGCAGGAGTGCCGTCAGGGAGAAGCACCTGTACATCGTACTGCGGATTAGGCTTGCCCATGCTTCCGGGCTTTGGCTCCATACCAACAACGTTTGCGATCGTAAGAGTTGTCTCGGTCTGACCGAAGCCCTCCATGAGCTTGATGCCTGTTGCCTTGTAGAACTGGTGGAACACTTCAGGGTTGAGAGCTTCACCTGCGATACAAGCATATTTAAGTGATGAAAGATCGTATTTGGAAAGGTCCTCCTTGATGAAGAAACGGTACATTGTAGGAGGTGCGCAGAATGAAGTTACATTGTACTTCTTGAACATAGGAAGGATATCGTCTGCGTGGAAACGATCAAAGTCGTAAACGAATACAGCAGCCTCGCACATCCACTGACCGTAGAGCTTGCCCCAGAGTGCCTTGCCCCAGCCTGTATCAGAGATAGTGAAGTGCAGACCGTTAGGATCGGCATTCTGCCAGTAACGTGCAGTTACATAGTGACCGAGGGGGTACTGATAGCTGTGAAGGACCAGCTTAGGATTGCCCGATGTACCTGAGCTGAAGAAGATGAGCATAGGATCTGTACCGCAAGGAGTCTCCGCAGTGCGCTCAAAGTGTGTGCTGTATGCAGAAAGCTCTGCGTTGAAATCATGCCAGCCCTCACGCTGACCGTTAACGATGATCTTGGTTTTGAGTGTTGGAGAAACAGCACAGGCTTTATCGACTTCGCTTGTGATATCGCCGTCAGCCGAGCAGACGATAGCGGATACCTCTGCTGAATTGAAACGATACTCAAAATCGTGCTCCTTGAGCATATTCGATGCAGGGATAACAAGAGCACCTATGCGGTGAAGTGCGATTATTGAGAACCAGAACTGGTAATGACGCTTTAATACGAGCATTACGCGGTCGCCCTTCTTGATACCCAGTGATTTGAAGTAGTTAGCTGTCTGACAGGAGTATTTCTTGATGTCCTTGAATGTGAATTTGCGCTCGTTGTGATTAACATCAACGTAGATCAATGCTGTCTTGTCAGGACATTTCTCAGCCATTGCATCAACGATATCGTATGCAAAGTTGAACTTATCCTGATTTTCAAAATTAACTGCGCTGAGTATGCCGTCCTCATTGGTCTCGCACTTGACGAATTTCTCAGCAACAGGGTGAAGCAGACCTGCTTTGTCAACATTTGTAAGGTGATGTTCGGCAACGTGCTCGCGGTATTCAGTCATACCTGTTGTGCCGTGAGGAGCCATTACAAATGCATAGATCTCGCAATCCTCGCCGCCGAGAGCAACTTCATCATGTGGCATAGAGCTGTCGTAATAGATACAGTCTCCCTCATGGAGTATCTCGGTATGTGAACCAACTGTCATACGAAGTGTGCCCTTGAGAACTATATCCATTTCCTGACCTGCATGGCTTGCCATGTGGAGAGGTTCGGAAAGTGCTTCTTCTGAAAAAGGGATAACTACATGGAAAGGCTCGACAGTCTTGTTCTTGAACTTTGAAGCAAGGCGGTTGTATGCAAAGCCCTTTCTGCGGACGATCGGTACTCCCTCGCCCTTTCTTGTAACGGTGTAGCCGCTGAGCTCAGGGCTGCTGCCCTCCATGAGATCTGTGATCTCGACATTGAATTTATTTGCGCATTTATATATGAAAGTAAAGCTGAAGTCCTGTTCGCCCGACTCAAGCTTTTTGTATTCTTCTACGGAGTAATCAGTTATTTCTGCCATTTCCTCAACGGAAATACCGAGGTCTTCACGCAGGTGTGAAATACGTTCAGCGACCTCCTTGATCCTTATTTCTGCATTCTGCAAGTTTGTCGTTTCGCTCATAATAATCGCTCCTTTTTTAATAAAATAAAAAACTCGTCTCAAAGATTTTCTTTGAGACGAGTATCAATACTTGACTACCCGCGGTACCACTCAAATTGTGCCGCTATTGCGTAACACCACTTCAGGCTCTGACAAGCCCTATTCATTGACGCAGACTCACGGGAACGCTTACTGGAGAACTTTCAGCATTCCGGCTCAGAAGGGATACACAGCACTGCTTATCACCGACTCGCACCACCCGTCGGCTCTCTGTAGACATTGGCAATACTTTGCTTGTCTTCCTCATAGCTTATGTTTGGATTATATCACATAAAATCTCATTTGTCAAGACATCTTTTGAAATTTTTTTGAATATTATCCGAAAAGCTTGTTTTACAGGCTTGATTATGGTATATTTTATAAAGAGCAAAAAATATATCTCTGCTGTTCAACAGTCATGCAGAGAAAATGATAAGGAGATAATTATGGGAAATGATAAAGTAATTTCTGAAAAAACAAAAGGCAGAAAACGTTTTCGTATTGTTTTTTTCCTGATCGTTATTGCAGCATTGCTTGTTGCTGTTTATATCCGTGTAAATCCTAAATGGAAGGCTGCAAAGCTCACCATAGAGCCTGCAAACAGGATCTCCGATATACAGTGTATCGAACCTTCGGGTACGACGCTTGAAACAAGGATTCTTCCGCCTGAGGGCTATGAACGTGTTCCTGCAAAGGAAGGAAGTTTCACCGAGTATCTGCGTAAATATCCGCTTCTCCCCGACAATACTAAACTCCCGGTATACGACGGAACGACAATGGATTACTCATACGTTGCCGCTATATTTGATATAAGTCTTGGCGATGAAGGATATCAGCAGTGCGCTGACAGTGTAATAAGACTTTACAGCGATTATTTTTATGAGAACAAGCAGTATGACAAGATATCATTTCAGTTTTCAAACGGTGATGTCTGCGATTATAACCGCTGGCGCAAAGGAAAGAGAATGTTTGTCCTCGGCGATTTCTCCTGTGAGATACCTGCTGCACTTCCCGACAACAGCGAACAGCAGTACAGAAACTACCTCAAGGAGGTAATGAATTATGCAGGTACGCTCTCTCTGCAAAAAGAATCTGAAGTGATATCACCCGATGATATCCGTGTCGGAGATATCATATGCGATGATACTCATGTCGTCCTGATAGTCGATGAAGCGGTAAATGAGAAAGGTGAAAAATGCTATCTCATAGGAGAGAGTTTTATCCCTGCCGTATGCTTCCATATACTGACAAGGACAGAGGGCAGAGAGGAGACTCCATGGTTTACGCAGGAATATCTGAAAAAGGATCTATTTGTAACAGGGGCATTTCCGTTCAGCAAAGACGAGATACGCCGCTGGAAAGACGGATTTTAATAATATTAGCATTTACTGAAAGAAGCCCCTTTAAAAGGGGCTTCTTTCATATTTTTTTAAGAAGATCGAGGTTATCTGAACTCGATATAATCTGAAGAATACTCGCCGCTGTTAGTGTATATCTTCATGGCGTTTATTGCATTTTCGATTATCTCGCTATTGCCAGGTTCGTCCTTGATATAAAGTGCAACATCGTTGTAGCCGATCTCTGCCAGTACCTTTTCACCTGTAATTACAGGAACTGCTATATCAAAGAGTGCTTCGATGGCTTTTTTATCCTCTATCTCAATATGCTTATCGTTATACCCCATACTGCCTGATCGCCTTCTGGTGTTAAGACTGAGTATGGAGTCAAGCTTATAATACTTTCCTAAATAGTTTTTTACGTAATTGGCATCATTGTCCGTGTACAGATCATAATAATTCTCATAGTTCGCACCTTTTATCAGCACTATAGGGAAAACATACTCGATATTTCTTGTTATCATGAGATAATTGGAATAAGTATCTATTTCTTCTGCCAGTTCCTCAGAAGTCTTTTTGTATTTGACATTATGATCTTCAAAGAACTTAACAGTATTTACGCAGGCAGAATTGATAGTCTGTCCTTCAAGCTCGCAATAGAACTCAGAATTTTTAAGTTCCTCAACGCTCATCGAAGCCATATCCTTACGCAGAGCCTCAGTGAGCTCCCTGCCCTCTTCTACTGAGAACCATCTGGACGTTGAAGCTCCAAGCTTGTCTCTGAGATTGAATATGCAATATCCTGCATCTTCTAACTTAACATCATAATCGTTTTCTTTTTTGTCAGTTCTCAGACTATTGCGGAATATCTCTCCCGATACCTGCTTGGCGTACTCTTCACTTGTATACATATCACAGTATAATTCCGTGAGCATCTCCGACGGGATAGTGTACTGTCTGATAATTGATGAGCCGCTTCTGGTATAATATGTCATTCTTATTGTGATCTCGTCAAAACGGTACATGGGATCCTTTGAATTGCCGATAGTGGACGCTGCTGCTACATCTTCCCAATAGTTTGATACGTTAAGCCCAGACATTTCATACTCATACTTATCGGGATCAAAATGGCGGTCAACAAGCTCCTTATTGAGCTTCATCACATCTTTTATCAGCTTTTTGTCGTGGAATGTCCTGTTTTCTCTTAATGCGTCGCTGTCTCCCCATATATCTATCTCTACATCAGTGACAGATGATTCCGAAGGTATCACCTTTGCTCTGCCCAGTCCGTCTGTCAGGTCGATCACCTTGATAATGCACATAACTGCCGCACTTGCTGCTGCAAAGCTTACAACAGCAGTCCAGAAGCGTTTGAAGCCTCTTCTTCTGATGACTTCCATAACGAACCAGAGTATGCCGCTTATGATAATAGCTGCAATAGATCCGCCTGAAATGTTCATCATATTTATCATTGAGAAAACGCAGTAAACTCCAACAGACATAATAATATAATAGAATGCCTTGTAAACATAGGGCTTTGAAACGTCCTCTGCCTTGCGGTGCTTATACAAAAGAAATGTCACTGCAACAAGCACAGCCATGAACAGCAGTATTCTTACCATAAAATTCAGGTACATGGAATTTACCAGTGTATCGGTAAACGAAGAACTGTCACCTCTTCCGACAAAGATCCCCTTGTCATCAGCATACATTATATACCCAAAAACGCCTATGGGACTTGTTGTGAAGAAAGTATAGTTTCTTGTGATAGAATTGCCGTTGAGTCCAAAATGTGCCGCATTTACAATATTCATCCATGTAAAGTATATAAATGTGGGTATCATTATATTTACGGCTGCGATGCTGAAAATCGCTTCAAATGTACTGCCTGCAAAGGTTATTGCGAATACCGACAGGGTATAAAGGATCAGCATTCCTGCGGCCACGATCGAACCCAGCTGAATTGCAGTGCAGATGAGTTCTGACAGTTCTTTTATCTCTATGAAACAGGAGCCTATGAGCAGCTCTGCTCCTGCTATGATAACTCCAATGCATACAGGAAGCATATATGTTGCAAGTCCTGCAAAGAAATCCGCAAAGAAACGCTGACGATTATTTAGTGGAAGTGAATAGTTCATGTCAACAAGGGATTTGTTATACAGGTATCGGAAATTCATCATGGGTATCACGATACCCATTGCGATACTCAGGCACAATGCGATAGCGGCTATCATTATGAACAGCCCTAATACCGAATCATCACCGACGATCTTATTGTTTTCGATATACATCTCTCTCAGAAAGACTCCCACAACAACGGGGAGACATAACAGCTGAAATACAAGATTTGTAATGAACAGCTTCATATCCTCAGAGAACTTGCTTTTGAAGCGCAGAGAGAACATTCCCTTCTTTTTATTCGCTTTCGTTGTTGTCGCTGCTGTCATAGCCGAGCACCTCCAGTTCGTAGATAAATATTTCTTCAAGTGTGAGCGGTATGACCTCTGTGAGCATCGGGTGCTTTGAAAGCAGAGATGCCTTTATAGCATCAATGTCGCCCTTTGCGATTATGAAGCATATACTCTGGCTCTGCTCATAGTGGAGTATCTCTATATCCTCCTGGACAAAATCCTCCTCGGTATAATTGACCACAGAGCCGTCTTCGTTCTTGTTGAATACCACCTGTATCTTATGTATGCTGCCCTTTATATCATCTATATCACGGGAGAATACTATCTTTCCATTGTGAAGAAGTGCAGCTGTGTCGCATACCTCGTTTATCTCTTTGAGGTTATGAGAAGAGATTATTGTCGTCAGCTGACGGTCAAGCATAGCGTCAACAAGCATTTTCTTGACTATGATACGCATAGTAGGATCAAGTCCATCGAACGCCTCATCAAGAAGCAGATAATCAGTACGGCAGGCAAGACCGATTATCACTATCGCCTGACGCTTCATGCCCTTTGAAAAGGTGTTTATCTTCTTGTCGAGGGGGAGTCCTGTCTTTTTTCTCAGCGACTCAAAGATCTCCTCCGAAAAAGACGGGTAGAAAACCTTATAATAGTTTTTCAGCTTTTTAAGTGTAAAGCTTCCGAACTGAACGGTCTCGTCATTTATGAAAAATATCTTCTGCTTTGCATCTGCATTATCGTAAACGCTTTCTCCGTCAACGAGCACCTCTCCCGAATCCGCGGAATAAATACCCGAAACAAGACGTAGTATAGTGGATTTTCCTGCACCGTTAGAGCCGAGCAGACCAAAGGCAGTTCCCTTTTCGATGCGCAGGTCAACTTCATCAAGAGCTGTAAAGCCGTCGAATTTTTTTACTGTATTTTTTAGTTCTATCATTATTCTTGCTCCTTTCCGTAAGAAATATATAGTGTTTCTATCCTTACTTTCAGATCCTCAGGAGATATTCCCTTATCGAAAGCTTCGTTCACTGCATTATCAAAATCCGTCAACGCTTTTTTGCGGAATTCATCAAAATTCTGTGCGGATATGAAGCTTCCTCTTCCCGGGACAGAGTATATAACTCCGTTTCGTTCAAGCTCCTGATAAGCTTTGGCAACTGTATTAGGATTAACACCTGTGGATTTTGCAAGACTTCTTACACTGGGCAGCTGTTCGTTCTCGGTTAGCACACCGCTGAGAATAAGCCCGACTATCTTCTGATATATCTGCTCATATATGGGTGTCCTGCTTGTCAGGTCAACAGAAAACATAGGCATCTCCTTTCTGTATCGTGTGTACTATGTCAAATAGTACAGTTATTACACCTATATATTACCACCTTATCTCTCGCTTGTCAATAGCTTTTTCAAAAAATTTTCATAAGTTCAAAAAAATACCCCTATAAACCAAACACCTGCCTAAAGCAGATAACTGCTAAAGACAGGTGTTTGGCTTACTATATTTTATTCAGAAGCAAGCTTATATAATATTGCCTTACGGCATTTATTGAGGACGTATTACTTGCAGTCGCCCTTGATGAAATTTCTGAGCAGTTCAAGATCGGTCTCGTTGATAACGTCATCGCCGTTCATGTCTGCCGCACTGAAGTTCTTTACATCACCGTTTACAATTGCTTTCTTCATGCTGCAAAGGTCGTATATATCAACTGTTCCGTCTCCGTTAAGGTCGCCGAGAGCGTAATTCTCATCACGCTTGTCTGTTCTCCACCAGTTGATATTGTAGAGATAACCGTCACCCCCAACAAACTTGAAGTAGATATCATGCTTGCCGTTGGTCTCCTGTATCGAGCAAGCCTGTGTGTTCCAGGTCTGCCAGCCGCCTGAGCTCTTGATATCCATTCTGCCTATAACATTGCCATTAGGATCATCAACGCGTATCTCAAGCTGTGCTCTTGCACCGTTTGAACCGATACGGAAATCAATATTCTTAACGCCTGTAAGGTCAACGCTCTTGAAGCCGATATAGTCATTATTCTCAGCATATGCTACGTCAAGACCGCCCTCAGAGCAGTTTTCGGTATCTATACCTGACTTGATATCGTACTTCTCAGCCTGTACTACCTTGCCGAGAGAAACTATTCCCGGCTTAAAGGAAGATGTAGTAACAGTCGGTGTGCTTGATGTGGTCTTGGTCGTTGTCTTGGAAGTAGTTTTTGATGTGGAAGTTGTGGTAGTTGTTGAAGTTTTTACAGTAGTAGTCGTAGTTGTCTTAGACTGTTCATTTCCCGAGCCTGCATAAACTGCTTCAACAGTTGCATCGCCTTCAAGTCTTACCTTGATAGAAGCTGTAGTTGTGTCACCGTTGGTTATCTTTGCACCGTTAACCTTCCAGTGAGAAAAAGTCTTGCCATCAACGGGTACAGCCTTTATATAGATATCATAATCTGTATGATATTTGCCGCTCCAGCTGTTTATCTTTCCCAGCTCAAGGGTATTGAGCTTTATACTTCCGTTGTCGGCAGAGTTCACAACAGTGAGCTTGCGAGGTTCGGAAGAAAGCTTTGCAGCAGAGCGAAGTGTGCGCTCTGCGTGTGAATAACGCTGAGCATAGAATTCAGTAACGGTATTCATGTCGCCCTCAAAGCGTCTTTCAGCGTTTGAGCCCGATAAGCTTCCCGAATGGAAGCGTGAATATGTATCAACTACCTGCTGTCTGAATGTATTCTTGTAGCTTTCTATAACTTTTCTTGTCCTGTCGGGAGTAAAGTTATAGTTTGCAAGGTCCATCATAGTTCTTGAAAACTTCAGTCTGAACTGTTCATTGTTCATAAGGCTGTTGAACACTCTTGCAAGCTGACAATTGCTTTCGCGTATACGTCTGAAACAGTCGGCAGAGTATACCTTATCCTCTGTGCCGTAGAGTCCCTGACCTGATTCGGTATCAAAGATCACCATTCTCCACTTGCCGTCAGCATATGGATTTTCGGCATCTACAGCGTTTGAACGCCATGCCATGTAGTTGTTCTGCGGCCAGTCTGCATTGCACCAGTATATCTGTGCTGCAAAATAGTCCATAAATGACTGTATATCAAACTTGCTGCAAAATTCGTCATATGACATACTTCCGTTGGAAATACCGTCACAGGCTCTGCGCCAGTCGTTAAGGTCGCTGTCGCTTCCCTCTTCAAGTCCGTTGTTCTTTATCATTGCAACGTCGCTTTTTTTAATGCCGTAATGATCGCTTATATAACTCTTGCCCAGCTTTTCCATTACCTGATATATGCCCCAGAATTCACCGTCGATAAATACGATGCACTCCGAAGTAGCCTGAGTTGCACAAGCTCTGTCTGATACAAGGCTCTGATTTATGCTGTCGCGGAAGAAAGCTCCCGTATTGTCATTTCCGCCGTTACGGAGAACCAAGCCGTCATATTTCTTGATAGCCTTTCCGTTCTTAGCCTTTGTAGCCTTTCCCGAGAAGAAGTCGTATTCAAACTCGTCTTTTCCGTATTTCTCGCGTGTGTAAACATTAAAGCTCTTCTGTGCAAGGCATCTTGAGTACGCACCCTTTATGCGGATACCTACGTTCTGCTCGATGACCTTTTCGCCGTTGTCGAACATGGTAAATACCGCAGGACGCTCCCAATCCTTGCCCTTCATGGAATAGTTGGCTTTTATCTCCCACGGCCACTTGCCCTCAGTGCCATGCTTATTCTCGTCGTAGACCTTGCCGAGACAGTAAATGCCCTTGTCGCGGTCGAAAAGATTTGCATGATCGGTAACAAGAGATACTACCTTCATGTTTTTATAGTATCCAGAAGCGGTCTTGCCTACCATGAATACCTTTGTAATATATTCGCTGGGGCGTCCCTCGCCGTCCACCGCAACAGCTCTTATTATAGCTGCCTTATCAACATTTCCGCGAGGAGCTTCTGCTCCGTCGGGAACTATATCTGTACGTGCGCTGAGACGGTTCTCGGTATCAGTCATATCCTTGATAGTAAGGGGCTCGGTGTACTTCTTCGAGCCGTATACAGGATCGCTGCCGTCTGTTGTGTAGTATATATCACAGCCCTCATCGGCAGTCAGTGTGAGCTTGAATTCGCTGTCATAGAAGCCGCTCTCATGCGAGAAAGTAGGAGCATGAACAGCGTTAGTGCCCTCGGGTTCTGTGTTTTTCTTATCGGGAGTACAGCTGAGTACGTAATACTCTCCGCTTCCCTCGGGATACTGACCGAAAGATGTATCCTCCGCAAGAGAGCCGACGGTAAGTGTATTGACCGTATTTCCGTTTGCGTCTGACAGTAAAAGCGTCTCGCCCGAAGCCGAAATACCGAACGGAGCGATACTTTTATTGTTTGCCGCCGCATCGCTGTCACAGAAAACAACAAGCCTTCCCTCAGCACCTATACGTGTACCGCTGGGGAATACATACTTAAAGGGCTGATCCTCTTTGTCGGTAAGTCCCCAGCCCGAAATATCGGCTTCTGTCTTGCTGTTGTTGTACAGCTCGATCCAGTCATAACAGCCCCCGTCTGCTGCATGATAGACCGTGTTTTTCGAGCAAACTTCATTGAATGTCACCTGTGCGTTTGCATCGGCATTTGCAGGAAGGTATGAAGCTGATCGCAGCAGCATACCAAGACATAGTATCCCCGCGATACTACGGCTTTTCATTCTGGTTTTCAATTTTCTCCACCTCATCTGATAAAATTATCCTCGTTTGCTGCTATCAAATAATTTCAGTGTTATAAAAATAATTATATGATTTTTGCGTCATTTGTCAAATATATTTCTAAAAAATAGCAACGTAAATATTATAGCATATGCATAAGGCTATTTCAAGCCTTGTACAGGATTTTTATATCTGATTTAAGTAAAAAAATCAGGGTGAAAAAGTCCATTTTATTGTCACTGTGTATTAATTGCATAAAAAAGCTAATAATTAAATGAATTTTTATATTAATATTGCAAAATGTAATATTCTGCTCATTTTATACAATCTATTGAGTGAAGTAAAATAAAACAATTTACATTAATTCAAAAATATTATGTCATATCACACGGTGCATCACCATTAAAAAAATATCATATTTTGGCTTTTTCCTGCTTTTTGACTTTATGTTATATAATTAAAGCATAGTTAGCCACTGCCAACAGCATATAGTATAAAAATGAGCAGATAATCAGTACAATAAAGTGCAAAACCAACAATTTTGTCTTTTCGCAGAGTATTTTTTTAAAATAAATATTCCTTTTGTAAATTAAACGACCGCAATAATATACTAATTTTTGGTTAGCGAAAACGAAAAATATCACTATTGTGCTAAAAATCAGCCTACTGATAGTATAAAAAATAAAAAAATTACAACCTTAAATTGTGAAATCAACTAAAGAAGTAGTAAAAAAGCAATTAAAAATGAGCATCAATGGCTTGAATTCGGCGAATTAGGTATAATGAGCAAATTTTGACTTGAACCGTTCATAAAAATGTAATAAAATGATTATAAAGAAACGCCGCAAAAGTCACACAAGCTTTTGCGATTTTCTTTAATTGTAAAGGATATCATTTATTACGAAACGAAAGTGAGGTTTGATTGACATGAAAAAGAGCAGCTTCAAAAGATTTGTCAGCGCAGGCATTACTGCACTGATGGTTGCTTCGAGTATCCCTGTAGTCCCTACTGCTATAGTAGCAAATGCTGCTGACCAGCAGACAAGAGGCAATATCGGCGGATACGACTATGAAATGTGGAATCAGAACGGACAGGGTCAGGCATCAATGAATCCCGGTGCAGGTTCTTTCACCTGCTCATGGAGCAACATTGAAAACTTTCTTGCACGTATGGGCAAGAACTATGACAGCCAGAAGAAGAACTATAAGAGCATAGGCAAGGACATCACACTTACTTATGATGTTGAGTACACACCAAGAGGAAACTCGTATATGTGTGTATATGGCTGGACAAGAAATCCTCTTATGGAATATTATATCGTTGAAGGCTGGGGCGACTGGAGACCACCCGGAAACGGTGCTGAAAACAAGGGTACAGTAACTCTTGACGGAAATACATACGACATTGCAAAGACAATGCGTTACAACCAGCCATCACTTGACGGTACTGCTACTTTCCCACAGTACTGGAGCATACGTCAAAGAAGCGGCTCGGCTAACAATCAGACAAACTACATGAAGGGTACTATCCACGTAGGCAAGCACTTCGACGCATGGAGCCAGAAGGGTCTTGATATGTCGGGTACACTTTATGAAGTTTCACTTAATATCGAAGGCTACAGATCAAACGGTCAGGCTAACGTAAAGAGCGTAAGAGTTTACGAGAACGGTCTCGACGGTGAAGTAACAGAAACAACAACTCCTGCAACACCTACAGTAGAGCCTGATGCAAACGGCAACTACTTCACAAGCACATTCGAAAGCGGCAAGGGCGACTGGTCAGGCAGAGGCGACGCGTCAGTTTCAGTCGATTCTGAGAACTACTATGACGGCAGCAAGTCCCTTTATGTATCCGACAGATCAAACGAGTGGAACGGCTGTGCAATTCCGCTTGACTCAGGTGCATTCGTACCCGGTCAGACATACAGCTTCAGTGCTGCTGTTCTTCAGAAGTCAGGCAGCACGGTAACAATGCAGATGTCACTCCAGCAGGGCGACGGCAATGGTGCTGCTTATACACAGATCGCTACAGCTGACGCTAAGAGCGGTGAGTGGACAAAGCTTGAAAATACAAAGTTCACTATCCCTGATAATTCAGGCGATCTGGTACTTTATATCGAGACTCCCGAAAGCTCGGGCGACCTTTGCGATTTCTATATTGACGCGGTTCAGGCATCAAAGTCAGGCAAGGAGTCATCTGTAAAGACAGGCGGCGGCAAGGTAGGCGAAGGCACTTTTAATCCGCCATATATTGATGAGAACCCAATTACACATGGAATAGGCGTTGCTGCACACCAGAACATGGATTATACCTACAAGAAGGGCGGAGACGGATTTAAGGATCACGCAGGTCCGTTATTCAGACTCGGTACTTCCGTAAGTGCAAACGAAATAAATACATCACAGGGACAGAATTTCATCAAGCAGAATTACAATTCTATCACTTGTGAGAACGAAATGAAGCCTGATTCTATCGTTGCAGGCGTAAACGGTGATAACGTAAATATCAGCCTAAGAAGTGCTGATCCTATCCTCAAGTTCGCTGAGCAGAACGGAATCGGCGTTCGCGGTCATACCTTCGTATGGTATAGCCAGACTCCGGGTTCACTGTTCCAGGAAAACGGCAGAGACGTATCACCTGACAGAATGAACAAGCGTCTCGAGAGCATGATAAAGAATACATTTGCTGCTATCAAGCAGAATTATCCTAACCTCAAGCTCCATTCCTACGATGTTTGTAACGAGCTCTTCGTTAACGACGGCGGCGGAATGAGACCTTCCTATAATTCAAACTGGGTAAGAGTATACGGTAACGACAGCTTCGTTATCAATGCATTCAAATATGCAAGACAGTATGCTCCTAAGACAACAAAGCTCTATCTCAACGACTATAACGAGTACATGACTGCAAAGACCAATGACCTGTACAACATGGCTAAGAAGGTAATGGCAGAGGGCGACTACATCGACGGTATCGGTATGCAGTCACACCTTGACTCAAAATATCCTTCCGCAAGTGAGTACGAGACAGCTATCAAGAAGTTTGAGAGTCTCGGCCTTGACGTTCAGATAACAGAGCTCGATATCACTAACAGCACCGGTACAAACAACAAGCTCTACCCCGAGATCTTCGAGGTAATATGCAAGCACGCTAAGAACATTTCCTGCGTAACTCTCTGGGGCACAACTGATGAGAGAAGCTGGAGATACCGTGAGAACGGCGGTTCACCGCTTCCATTCAGCAACTATCAGCCTAAGTCATTCTACAACGATATCATCAAGATCATGGACAAGTATGCTACTCAGCAGACAACAACAACAACCACCACCACAACTACTACAACTACCACCACAACTACTACAACAGCTCCTATCGTTACACAGGATCTTAAGGCTGCTCTCGAAGCTAAGGTAAGCAAGTGGGGCGACGCAAACGTTGACGGTGATGTTGACCTTTCAGATGCAGTTATGATAATGCAGTCACTTGCAAATCCTAACAAGTATGCACTTTCTGAAAAGGCTGCTGCAAACGCTGACGTATATCAGGCAGGCAGCGGTATCACAAACAGCGATGCTGCTACTATCCAGAAATATCTCTTAGGTCTTGTAAAGACACTTCCAGAGAGCTGGGCAACAAGCGGCGAAAACTGGGGCGGCGGTGCTGCAGTACAGACTCAGGCACAAGCAACTCAGGCTGCAACTACAACAACTACAAAAGCTGCCGCAGTAAACAAGACATACCTCGATAATTCATTTGATTCAGGCGTTCAGAGCTGGTCAGGCAGAGGCGATGCTTCTGTAGAAGTAAGCGCAGACAGCAACTACAGCGGCAAGGCTCTCTATGTTTCAGGCAGATCAGCTGAGTGGAACGGTGCAGCTGTAACTCTTGGTTCTGACTTCGTAGTAGGACAGTCATACAGCTTCAGTGCTGCTGTTCTCCAGCAGTCAGGCAATGACGCAACTATCCAGATGTCACTCCAGCAGGGCGAAGGCGACTCAGCTGTATACACAAGCATTGCAAAGGTAAGTGCTAAGAGCGGTCAGTGGACAAAGCTCGAAAACACATCATTCACAATTCCTGACAACTCAGGCGATATGGTGCTCTACATAGAAACACTCCCTGATTCAGGCGATACAATGGACTTCTACCTTGACAACGTTGTTGTTGCATCAGAGGGAACAAAGTCCTCAGTTGTAACAGGCGGCGGTACAGTCGGCGAAGTTCCTGAGCGTACATCTAACTTCAACTACAATGCAAACGTTCAGTTCAAGGAAGCTCCGGGCAACTACTTCAACCAGTGCAGCCAGCAGGGTAAGGTAATAAAGGAAAGCTACAACGGTATCAACGGTTACAACAACCTTAACGTATACCTCCCTTACGGCTATGACAAGAGCAAGAAGTACAATATCTTCTACCTCATGCACGGCGGCGGAGAGGACGAGAATACTCTCTTCGGTCAGAACGACACAATGATGCAGAACCTCTTCGACAACATGATAAAGAACGGCGACATGGAGCCTCTTATCGTTGTTACACCTACATTCAACAAGACTGAGGCAGGCAGATTCTACAGCGAGTTCCGTCAGAGCGTAGTTCCTTTCGTTGAAGGCAAATATTCAACATATGCAGGCGGAGATACTTCACAGGCATCACTCCAGAAGTCAAGAATGCACAGAGCATACGGCGGCTTCTCAATGGGTTCAGTTTCAACATGGGCTGTTCTTGAGAATTGCCTCGACATCGTTGGCTACTTCATGCCGCTCAGCGGCGATCACTGGGGCGGAAATTCAGCATACGATAAGGCTAAGTCAATCGCTAACGCTATCGACAAGTCAGGTCTCAAAAAGAATGAATACTTCATCTTCGCAGCAACAGGTTCAGATGATATAGCTTATCCAAACGTTAACCCACAGGTCAACGAAATGAAGAAGATGAGCCAGTTCGTATATACATCTGACTTCTCAAAGGGCAACTTCTACTTCATGGTTGCTCAGGGCAAAACTCACTGGTGGGGCTATGTAAGACATTACGTTTACGATGCGCTCCCATACTTCTTCCACGAAGGTCAGTGATCTATCTAAGACAACTTCATTCATACACATTTGTTTTTACAAAATATAGTAATTTCTGATTTTTTCCCTCGGTATCGTACCGAGGGATTTTTTTATAAAAAATAAGGGACGAATGACCGATCATTCGTCCCTATTACTTTAATATTATTTTTCAATCCTGTTTCTCATCAGGCAAAGATCATATGTATCCCATAAGCCGTCGCCGTTGAGGTCGTAGTTCGTATCTTTATCAATATCTACCTTTTTTCCGAGAATGAAGTCTTTGAGCTTCTGAACATCATCAGCTGTATAGAGCTTTTCTTCATCGGGTATCACCTTGATCTCAGCAGTATTTATGACAGCCGAGCCTGCATTATGGAAGGTATGCATCTGAAAACCTGCTAACTGTGTCGTATGCAGTTTCAGATCAAAGGCTTTGAGCTTTTCAACAATATCGGTAATACATATCGTATTTTCATAGCGTGTAAACTTTTCGGGGATATCCTCAGCCTCTGACGGAGCAAGCGATTCAGCGCGTGATACTATTATATAAGGAGTGATCCTTGCTGCGGCTTCGGGATAATATTCCTTTACATTATATACCACACCGTCAGACTCTATAGTACCGAGTTCGATAACGTCACGTGCAGGGAAATCAATTATCTCTGTTCCTATTTCCTTATCCCATTTATCGGCGATAAGTATATTATAGTTCTGACACTCTCCGTTATCCCAGAAAAAGCCGTTCCATGAAGATTTAGCTTGATAATCATTATTATGGCACTGTACATATCCGCCTATGATAACGTTTGACTCTTCGCCCTCATCGCTGAGCTCTCCGAGGTCAACGCTGTAATCCACATAGACCTTTTCATCATCTTTAAAGCCGCCTATCAGATCAGCTGTGCCTGCATCTGTCTCTTGTGAGTCATCGGAAGCAGGATCTGTGAAAGAAACCACACCTCCAATATCATTCCAGTCAAAACTATCTATTCGATCCTTGATTATACTGAAAGAATGATGCTCTTTATCTATACCCGATGATGACCACGGCTCAGATCCTTTCTGCCATTTACAGTCTATCTTCTCGCCTGCATAGCCCTCCATGGAAACATTCTCACCTTCAACATCATAGAATACATCATCTAATGTCCGGAAGCGATGTTCTGAGTCGACAGAAACCTTACTGAGCTCTCTTGCATAGTAACCGTCATCGGGAGTAAACTCTGGGATAGTGACCTCATTCTTTACAAGCTCCACACTTCCCTTTGCTGTACCGCCGTTCACAAAAGCGGTCAGCGTTGCAGGTTCGCCCAAGATCGTTCCCTTTTCTTTTATGAACTCAGTAAACGGTGCAAGCTCATGCTTAGCGGAAACCTTTCCGTTCCTGCCGTTTTCTTCTGCATCTTTGCTGATAAAATAATATGTATGTCTGCGGACAGGCTTGAAGCTTCCTACAAGAGTCGATAAAACGTAATATACATCATAATCCTGTTCATCTGCTGTAAGCTCTCCTACTTTTTCAACATAATTCGGGCTCCAGTCCTGATAAGCATCAACGATATATATATCCACTGCGTAGTTATACTCGTCCGTCTGAGGTCCTACAATATCCGCATAGACAGCTGTGAAGTATTTTCCCTCCACGTCCATATTCATTGAATAATCTATGGAAGAATTTGCAACTGCCTTATAGGACTGGCCTTCCTTATACTGCTTTCCGCGCTGGAAGACCGGATCGTTGTTATATTTATTTTCTGTCGAATCCCAGTCAGCTTTGAAAAGCGAAGGAGCAAGCACCTGCATTCTTGCAGGATAGCCGCTGCTTAAATTATAATAGTGATCTGTGCGTACACCGTCATCATAATATCCTCTCAGGATCAGTGGTGCTTCCTCATCTTCACACTCATGCTGTACAAGCTCGTGCATATTCTCTATTTCAATTTCAGACATATATATTCTGGCATCGCCCTTTGACTGTGCAGCCTCAACAAATAAAGTGATATCAGTAATATCACCTATATCGCAGCCTGCTGCTGCCATTGCATCAAGTTTATCGCTGACACATACCCAACGTGTATTATCATTGAAGAAATTAGCTTCCAATGACTCATCTCTGCGGTATAACATTGGAGAATTTTCGTCCGCAAAAGAATAAAGTGTATAATCCACGCTCTGTTTTTTGACTTCGCTGAACTCTCCCCATATGTTTTTTTCCTTGAATTCGTCCACACATTCTAAGCTTCCGATCTTTTCGTATCCGTCGTTCTTTTCGGCGATACTGAGTTTGTCAGAAGATTCGTCCTGTTCAAGGATAGTAAAGGTCTTGCCGTCGGAATTGCGTACACGTATACCAAATCTTACATAACCGTCTTTTGAGTAAAATCCGTCAATGTTCACATACTGCATATAGCACAAAGAAATATAGCCAAGGTCTGAATACTTTACAGGTGAAGCAAACTTCCAGCCTCTTGCTGTTGAAAAGGTCTCTTCATTGCCCCAGCTGCACTCGTAATATCCGCCCGGTTCCATATTAACACAAGCAGTACCGTCCTTGTCATTATTTGTGAATTCGTAATAGTAGCCCTTATCGACACCGCTGCTGTTATGGTCTATGATGATACCTGAATATGCAGGGAAAACAGTCATGTTCACAGCACACACTGCCGCCGCAGTCATAGCTGAGAACATCTTCTTCATACACTTGTTCATTTTTGCCCTCCTTTAAATGTTTGATATTAAACGTTATATTATGCACATATTATATACTACACTTTTCCAAAAATCAAGCAAAATTTTGCTATTTTACATACATTTAATATGGACACTGCCCTGACAAAAAAATTTTTGTTTTTCTGAAACACTTTACATTCTTTACCTGAGTAAGTATAATGAAAACGATAGACCACAGCAAAAACAATTGAAAAGGAGGAATATTATGACTGATAATGAATACCGCGCTTTATTTGAAAAGTCGCCTGCCGCTGCACAGAACGCACTCTTTGAGGAATATATCAACTATGTATATTCGATCGTTTTCAATAAGCTAAGGAGCTGCGGAAGTGCCGAGGACATAGAAGAATGTGTCAGTGATGTTTTTTCTGCCGTTTTTCTCTGCTATGACAGCAAACAGAACATAAACGGCGACCTTAAAGGCTACATAGGCAGGATAGCCTCAAACAAAGCTATAAATATGTTCCATTCGCTGTCCGCCAAGAGCGACAGAACGACCTATATCGAGGAGATGACAACTCAGCTGCCCTCCGAGGATACGGTGGCTAAAAATGCTGAACAGTCAGAGCTTCAGGACATAATGATAAAATGTATAAAGTCTCTCGGCGAACCAGACTCATCTATTATGATACACAAGTATTATTACAACATGAGATCCAATGAGATAGGCAAAAAATTATCGCTGCCCGCTGCAACTGTCCGTGTAAAATGCAGCCGAGCCTTGAAAAAACTGAAAGAACTTCTTACAGCTGAAGGCTATGATCTGAAGGAGGGAGAAATATGAACGAGAACAGAAAGATAGGGTTTGAAGTGCTTGAAAATGCAGATGAGAAAAAGATAAAGGAAATGGGAGCAGATACTCCTATACTTACACAAAACGCTAAAGACAGAATGTTAAAAATGAGCAAGGAAAAATTCAACAGAGCAAAAGGAATTACAGAAACAGATAACACATATACAGAGAATGACGAGTATACCGTATCGGGCAATGCGGAAGAGTACAAGCGTTCAAAGATAAAGCGCATAGTTACTGCTGCCGCAAGCTGTGCAGCTGCGGCTGTGCTTATCGGAACGACTGCTATTATGCTCCACAGGAAACCTGATACTACTGTAATACCTGAGCAGACTATAACCACAAATGCAAATCAGAATGTTACCAACACAGGTACGACTGTAACAAACACAGGAACAGGAACTGTAACTACCTCATCGACAGAGACCTTACCCGAAATGACCACTGTTACCACATATGTAGCAAAGAATTTCAATATATCTTCTCCTGTACCTGATGAAGAAATTGCAAGAGCGCGACAGAAAGTAATTGACGATTTTATACATACAGCATATGCAATTGATGTACAGTACAAATATATCGACATGAATGCTGACGGTACTTCCGAGCTTATGGTATTTTTCGAGAACGCTTATTACCAGACTCTTATCTATCGCTATAACGGTTCTGAATATGTATGTGATATAAATGAATACGGCAGACCTGCTTCGATAATGAGCACATCAATGCCTAAAATAAGCGATGATGAAAGCTGCATCTATCTTTATGATAAGGAAAGCGGCGGTGTACACCTGTACATAACTATGAATGAGGATTACTCACTTGATATTGACGACTATTATCACGGCAGTGACTGGGAAGATTTTGATGCCCACAGAAATGAGGCTGATTATCGTCCTAAAGACATATGGTATAATCGCGGTGATAAAGTTTCAGAGGAAGAATATAACAGCAGGCTCGCAAAGTACTCTTCCTATAATTTCAACGATATAAATGACTTTGTATATGTGATAGATGAAGCAGACGGAGTTAAAGAATACCGCAGAGAAATGGAAGAGCAGGAGCAGCAGAGAGCTGAACAGAGAAAGGCTGATCCTCACTTTGAAGACTTTGCCACTGTAGATATCGACAAGTCATTTTTCCTGAATAAAGGCATACTCGAAAGCGGTACTCAGTATATCGTAGAGCATACGGATACATACGCCGACGGTACTGTACTGGTCAAAACCGATAACAATGACATTTATTCCGATGATCCTGACAGCAGTCACTTAGGGTTCTGCGTTGATTACGGCAAAAACGATGATGCGCCATGCCATATAAAGGTACGCTGCCGTCCAAATGATAAACAGGAATATTTCGACTTGTGCGATCTTGATATCGACTTCAAAAACAAATCATATTACTGCGGCGACGTGATCGCTTCCAATTATATAAGCGTAGAATTCATCTATTTCAGTGAATGTTATGATAACGAGTAAACATTTACCGCCTTATGACCGCAGTGCTTGCATAGAAGTTTATAGTTAATCGGAAAAAGCCCCTTTTTCAAAAGGGGCTTTTCTCATTGATAAACATAAAAGTTTCTATATTATTTAGTTGGTTCAGGGATAGATGATGTACCGAGAATATGCTTCTGCAAGCATACAAGGTCAGCCACACCGACAGTACCGTCACCGTTTACATCGTAATTCGCAGGAACTGTGCCGGTTTTTAAGTCGATAATACCTTTTCTTAACTGTATAAGGTCGAAAACATCAACTGTGCCGTCCTCGTTTATATCGCCTCGCATATCATCTGAGGACTTTACTGTACCGCTTGGAGTTACAAGAGGCTTAGTGCCTTTGATACCTGCATAAGCGTTGTCGATATAGAAATCCGTAAGACTTTTCGGAGCTTCAACGTAAAGGATAAGATTTGAAGCCCCCTCGGGGATAGTATAAGAAGAATTGGAAAGTTCTATCCATTCATCTGAAGCGGATTTTTCTGCTACAGTATCATAGATCTCTTTTCCGTCCTGATCAGTGTACTGAAGAGTGAGCTTCATTGGTGTTGCAGAACCCGAAAGCTGCTTAACATTAACGCCGAAGCTGTAGGTCTCGCCTGCCTTGAATGTGTTGCTGTCAAGAGCTATAGAAGCACCATTCCATTCCTCGGTACGTCCCGAAACAAATAATCCCTTTGAACCGTCGTATCCCTCTGAGCTTGTTTTGACTGTCGCATCGCCGCGGCCTGCCCAATCACCTGTGCCGTCCTCGAACTTTTCCTTGAAATAGTATCCGTTTGCATCAGGCTTTACGGGCTCAATTACAGGCTCGGGTACGATATCTGCCTTGTCGAATGAAATAGACTTTACCTTGGCAGAACCATTTGACTTATAACCCTCGATATTGAGAGATACTTCATAGAGAGTACCTGACATATCAAGACCTGCTTTAGCCCATGCATCGAAGTGCTTTGTAACAGATACCGTACCCTTCATATTGTTGGTCTTGTTATTTGCAGAGCCGCTTGTTCTGCGAACGCTCCAGTACTGGTCAAACGTCTGTGTACCGTCAATGGAAGGCTTGTTGTAACGTCTTGACTTGAGTATATCATAGGTATTGCCGTCAATGGTCACGCTTCCCTTGCTTTCGCCTTCATTTCCCGGCGGTCTCCAGTCGCCCCAGCCTTCTACGATATAGTACTCCACAAGAGGACTTCTCGTCCAGCCGTAAATGCACATATAAGAATTACCCTTTGGTGTATACTCAACATCATAGGACAGAACTATATCTCCGAAAGCCTTGTAGTTCTTCTTCTGTTTGTCGTAATTCTTACCCATACGCGCAAGGAAATTCTCGATACCGCTCCACGAGCAGGTGAACGAACCTGCTGAGGGTTCCCATGAGAAATTGCCCTTACTCTCCTGATTCCATACTTCCCAGTCGAAACCGCCGATATTGCCTGTATCCTGGTAATCATCAGCGGCATTAGCCATGGTCGGTATGCTTGCGGCAGCCATAAGAACTGTGATAGCTGTGCAGATCGACTTTTTGATTTTTGTTAGTTTCATTTTTATCACTCCTTGTATTTAAAATTATATACTTCAATGATCGTGTCATGAATGTATCAAAAAAAGGCGCACCCCCACACGGAGGTGCGACATTGGGGGGATTATGAAAAGTATTTCCTGTCAGTTCTTTTTCACTGACAAATATAGAAATACGATTCTGCATGAGTTTAGCTGCTTCCTCAGCTGATCTTTCACCGTGGAAGTAAGCATTTGATTCTTCCAGACAGATTCTTTTAACATCTGAGCTTATGAGCCCGCAAGAAACTCTGCTGCTGCCGTCATTATAAATCTGTTTTTCATTTTGAAGTTCCTTTCTGTGAAAAAACCTGTTCTATATAGTACACTCGACACATAAAGGAAAAAAGTGACAAATTTTTCAAAATTTATCCCCTGATCTTTTCGGATAGGGTACGTTCAGACAATAAAAAAGACCTGCAATTATACAGGCCGCGATATTCTTGCTTTAAGTGTTGCTGTTTACAAAAAAATATGCTATAATGAATAATATGTCTAAAATTGGAGGATATTATGAGCATACTCAATGTTGAACACGTAACCCACGGATTTGGTGCGAGGCAGATACTCAATGACGCTTCTTTCCGCCTTCTCAAAGGCGAGCACGTCGGACTTGTGGGAGCTAACGGCGAAGGTAAATCCACATTTCTGAATATTATCATGGGCAAGCTCCAGCCTGATGAGGGTAAAATAGAATGGTGCAGACACATTACCACAGGCTATCTCGATCAGTACAGCACACTTGCAAAGGGCAAGTCTATCCGCGATGTGCTTCGTGAAGCCTTCGACCACCTCTCGGAGCTTGAAGCAGAAATGCTCACCCTTTATGAGAAAATGTCAGACTGCTCCGATGAGGAAATGAATTCACTTATGGAGGAAGTCGGCGAGATACAAAGTATTCTCGATTACAGCGGCTATTACACCATAGACGCAAAAATATCCGAGTACGCGAACGGACTCGGACTTAATGAGATTGGTCTTGACAGGGACGTTGCGGAGCTTTCAGGCGGTCAGCGAGCAAAAGTACTGCTGGCAAAGGTGCTGCTTGAAAATCCCATGATACTTATACTCGACGAGCCTACAAACTTCCTCGACGAAAACCACATCAGATGGCTGACAAACTTCCTGCAAAACTACGAAAACGCATTCATACTTGTATCCCATGACGTACCCTTCATGAACAGCGTAATAAATGTGGTATACCATGTTGAGAATGCAGTTATGACGCGCTATACAGGCGATTACGACAACTTCGTGAGAATGTACGAACTGAAAAAGAAGCAGATCGAACAGGCTTACGAAAAGCAGCAGAAAGAGATCGCTGACCTTGAGGACTTCATCGCACGCAACAAGGCAAGAGTCGCTACGACAAACATGGCTAAGTCACGTCAGAAAAAGCTTGATAAAATGGACAAGATAACCCTTATGCGCGAAAAGCCGAAGCCCACATTCTCGTTCAGAAAAGCACGTACTCCCGGACGTGTAGTCATCGACTGTAAGAACGTAGTCCTCGGCTATGATGAACCGCTCACAAAGCCTATATCCGTAAAAGTCGAGAACGGTCAGAAAATAGCTATACGCGGAGTTAACGGCATAGGAAAATCCACTCTGCTGAAAACTCTCCTTAAAATAATCCCGCCTATATCGGGCTATGTTGAGCATGACCAGTTCGTGGAATACGGTTACTTCGAGCAGGAAGAGGAAAGCACATCAAAAACTGCACTCGATGTTATATGGGAAGAATACCCCTCAATGACAAATGCAGAAGTAAGAGCTGCCCTTGCACAGTGCGGACTCACTACAGAGCATATCACATCACAGATGAGGGTACTCTCAGGCGGTGAAAACGCAAAGGTAAGGATATGCAGGATAATGCTGAAGGAAGTAAATCTCCTCGTACTCGATGAGCCCACAAATCACCTTGATGTTGACGCAAAGGAGTCGCTGAAAAAGGCTATAAAGGACTACAAGGGAACTGTTCTCATCGTAAGCCACGAACCGGAATTCTACATGGATATCGCCGATAACATCTGGAATATCGAAGAATGGTCAACCAAGATAATCTAAGGCAGCGTGACGCTGCACCCTTGCTCCGCGGTATAATTTTCCAAAGCATAAATATTACGCCGCGAGGGATATTTTACGATACATAAACGATCATCGCGTGATTGCGTGACGCTGCACCCTTGCTCCGCGGCATAATTTTCCAAAGCATAAATATTACGCCGCGAGGGATATTTTACGATACATAAACGATCATCGCGTGATCGCGTGACGCGTTGTTTTATGGTAAGGTTTTTATTTTTCCGAGGACGAATGATTGAAGAAGTACTAAATCCGCAATATCGAAGCTTCCGTTTTTGTTAAGATCCATTCGCCCGTCCGTTTTGGCATTTTCATCATCAAGTTTTGAGATGATAGCATTTCTTGCTGATACGATGTCAAACGCATCTATAATTTTATCGTTATTGAAGTCACCTGCTATTATTTCGGTGGCTTCTCTTTTTTCAAAGCGTATATCGTTTTTGATAACGCTTATATCACCCGTTGCACCGCAGTTGTGGAAAGCAAGCTCGATATCAAATATTTCGCTGCCTGATTCAAGCTCGGGGATATGACTCATATGATCGTATACGCTCATAGTGTCTTTGTAAGAAGCGGCATCATCGGTGTCCTTGCGGACTGCAAAATAGCATACTTCATCGTACGACCGAAATTCACCGATGAAATGATAAATTACTTTATAGAGGTCATATTCATTGCCGTTTTCGGTATAGGTGGTCATAAGCTCTGATGAACGGTAGGAATAATCATTGCCGATACCCTGCTTTTTTGAATAGCTGCTGAAGAATTCTTCCATGTCCATACCCGCAACCTTTTCTACTATTCTGAAAGTGATGAGTGAATTGGTATCATACGGTGTATAGAATGTATAGACCATTGCGTATTTACCTTCAAGGCTGTCGTCCATCTGACAGTCAATGCATATATCGTTTTCGGAGTTAAGCTCATACACCGATGTCCTGTTAAGGTTGATGTCCACAGTTGAGTCTACAGACTTTTCGGTATAGAGAAATTGGTACTCTTTGGCGTTTACGGTGAAGCAGCCCCCTGTATAAGCGTACATATTGCTGCCGCGTAAAAGATAATACTCAGGCGAATAAAAAACGTAGTTATCAATGATCATATAGTTGGCTCTCATCATCGAAAGATCCGAATACAGCTTGCCTGTAGTCTCAACGCCCTCTTTTTTCAGCGCAGTAGTATCGCAGTTACATTTATATGTGTTTTCGTCTAACTTGACACTGCTCATTTTGCCTGTTTTAAGTCCGAAATGCTTTGCACCCTCGATAAGCTCATAGAGCGGGAAAGAGGGAAATTCCTCAGATGAACTGCCGTCAGGGCATACATGATAAAAAATGTAATCGTTATAATCGGTTTCGAGATTTTCTATCTTCTCGGTGTAAGTTAATCCCTTGCGTCTGCATACATGATATGTTTCGCCGCCGATTTCAATAGTGCCTGCATAATACATAGGCGGCTGAGCTTTGAGCTGGCTCTCTTCAATGTTTCTGAATTCCAGCGTACTTGCAGGCTCTTCCATAGCTATAACTGCACTGCTGTATCCGCCTGTTTCTTCGATTATACTGAAATAGTTGAAAACATCATTATTTACCTTGTCTACGATATCTGAGATAAGTGAAGCGGAAGTACATACAGCAGCCGATGAAGCGTATGAAAAGCTTAGTACCAATGCACCGAGTATGGATAATGCCTTTTTGAATTTCATAACCTGATCCTCCTTAAAAATAATCATTTTCGTGAGCACAAAACATCTATAACATTACATAAATTGTACAGTATTTTAGTGAAAAAGTCAAGAGCAATATTACTGTTTATCGGTGTTGCTGTGAGAAAAATATGATGAGGGACAAAATGTGGAAAAGTTGCATTTTTTGCGGAGTTTTCGCCAGAATATTGACACATACGCTGATTTGTGATATGATAAAAACAGATTCCTTTCAATGTATTATAACTTGATAAGATCGGTAAAATGAATTTTTTGAGATGTTTATGATTTGATTTTATGTACATTCTTTATGTATACGTTTTTCTAAAAATCATGCCTTTAAACGGCGAAAAGAAGGGAAGTAGTGAATGATGAAAAAAAGGGATTGCAGGATAACAAAGCTCATTGCAGGCTGTACGGCAATGATGCTGACGCTGGGCGGCGGAATGATAAAGCCCGATATAAAAGGAGATGCCGCGTTTACTGACGGTATCCAGTCCGTAAAGATAACTTCTTCAACATTCCCCGATGCTAATTTCAGGGAATATGTTTCAAGTGCTTTTGACAAGGACAGAAACGGCACTCTTGATCCTGAAGAAATACTTTATGCAAGAAACGTATGGTGCAACGGAAAGAAGATAAAATCACTAAAGGGTATCGAGTATCTTGTGGAACTGCGCGGACTCTACTGCATGGATAATCAGATAGAGACAATGGACCTCAGCAAGAACCAGCAGATAACAGGTATATGGTGTTCGGATAATCTGTTCACGTCACTGGATTTTTCAAATCTTCCGACTCTTGAATGGGTATACTGCTACAACTGCAAGCTGACATCGCTGAACGTTACTAAAAACCCCAAGATGTCATATATCGAATGTAATTCAAATCCTTTGAAGAAACTTGACGTTTCCAAAAACCCCGTGCTTGAACATCTTATGTGCGGCGACTGTGAGCTTACCGAGCTTGACCTGAGCCATAATCCCAATATGCAGCACCTTGACGCTTTCAGAAATAAATTCAAGACACTTGATGTTACCTGCTGTCCGAGAATGAAGAGACTTAATGTCTGGGACAACCACGAACTCGGAAGCATAGATGTCAGCAAGTGCCCGGGCTTGCAGTATTACAACTGCTCCAATAACGGTGCGACCAGTGTTGACGTTAGCCATAATCCCGAGCTGAACAAGCTCAGCTGTGCTTACAACGAGCTTACTGAGCTTGACCTTTCACATAATCCAAAGCTTGCTTATCTGGATTGTATGCAAAATCACCTTAAAAGCCTTGATCTTTCCTATCATGCAAATCTGCGCTTCTTGCAGGCTTTTATAAACGACTTTACGGAACTTGACATAAGCCGCAATCCGTATCTTATAAAGACCTATAACGAGGGTGCGAAACAGGATGTATGGAACTACGGCAAATTCACCGCATGGACTATCGACTATGGCGGAGATACTTCCACAGGCAAGGATAACATCTTCTTCCTCGCCATTAACAATACAGTAAAGCTCAATGCTGAATCCAACGGCTCTTTCCCCGTGTATGAGGACAACGATGACGCTATAACTGACACAAAAGAGCTTATCACACGAGAGGCTGCTGTACAGACACTGTATGAAATGGCAGGAAAGCCAAGCGTTAGCGGACTGAAGTCAAGATTTACAGATGTAGAGCACGGTGCATGGTATGAGGACGCACTGCTCTGGGGCGAGAAAAATGCTCTCTGCCTCGGTTATCCCTATGTTGTATCCGATACATTCGGCGTTGGCAAATGGGTAACAAGAGAAGATGTAGCGCTTATGATGATGCGTTTCTCGGAATATATGGGCTATGAGCGTTCTATCGACTTCGGCAGAAGTGATGACTTCATGGACTATTACGAGGTGGACTTCGACCACTGGGAGGCTATATGCTGGGCTTGTACATGGCATATCATAGACGGTAAGGGCGAGGAGGGCGCACCCAAGGAGGAGCGTCTGATAGATCCTCACGGAAAGGCAACACGTACCGAATTTACGGAAATGCTTAACCAGATGCTCGAAGTCAACAGAAAGTCAATAGAGTTCACTATCCCTGAAAATCCCGAGACTCCCGTAACTCCTGTCGAGCCTGCAATACAGGAGGATTATTCTCTCGGTGATGTGGATAACAGTAAAAGAGTAGATTCTGTTGACGCTTCTATCGTACTGAGAAATTATGCTCAGACATCGACAAATCAGAAGAGCGGCTTCAACGAAAAGCAGGAAACTGCTGCCGATGTAAACAAAGACGGCATAGTTGATTCTGTCGATGCTTCAAAGATACTTGCGTACTACACATATGCTTCCACTGCAAAGCAGAGTGTTATCTCAATGGACGAATTCATGCAGAATGACGCAAAGAAATAATGTTAAAAAAGGAGTATGACTTGCAAAAGCCATACTCCTTAATTATTATACTGCATTTTTATGAAAGCGGTATCATCAGCGTAACGCAGAAGCCATCGTTCGGGCTTGAACATATAAGCTCGCCGTTCATCTTATCCATAAGCTCGCTTGCGATATACAGTCCGAGGCCGCTGCCTTCCTTGCCCACTGAGTTTTTCTTGCCGCGGTAGAATTTGCTCGTTATCAGGTCAAGCTCATCGGCAGGAACTCCTGCACCGTGATCCCGTATGTACATCTCAAGGTAGCTGTCATTTATGCTGTAGCCTATATCTATGACCGTGCCTGCGTACTTGTATGAGTTGCTGATTATATTGCCAATGACCTGTGAAAGTCTTGGTCTGTCCACACGCATGAGACACTGCGGTATCACGCCCTCATTTGCAAGACAGCGGCTGTCATGCTCGGCAACAAGCTCGTGCAGTATCTCTGAACTCTCATCGCAGCAGTTTACATTCATTTCGCCGAGATCTTCAAGTGCAGAAGAAAGCAGATCACTGACAAGAATGTTGATCTGTTCAGCCTTCTGATGAATGTTGCCGACTTTTTCACCCACATACTCATCTTTTACCTTTACCATAAGCAGCTCGCAAATGAGCTTTATGCCTGTTATAGGAGTTTTCAGATCATGACTCAGGGAAGCTATCATTTCTTTTTCTTTCTGCTTCAATTCATTTTCGACCTGCCTTGAACGTTTAAGCTCCTCACGCATGATATCAAAGCTTTCCGTAAACGCTCCGAAGAGATTGTTCTTCTCCAGCATTATAGGCTCGTCCAGACTTCCCGAAGCTACATTCACGGCGAACTGCTCCATTTCCTTAAACGGGGTTATAATATTCTTTCTTACGTAGGCACCATACATCGTACCTGCAAGAATAAACATCATCGCCATTAACAGCGCAGCCATAATGAGCTTTCGTTTCGCTATATTGAACTTTGTTTTATCGGGATCGGGTATGATTATCGTGCCCAGCAGGCGGCTGCCGTCAGCCACCGACAGACACAGACAGCCCTTATTTACAGCTTCCTCAACTGAATTCACATCTTTCAGCTCGCTGCTTACATCGGAATACACAACGAACTCGTCACTATTGAAAATTATCATCTCATCGCTGAAAGCATCACTGTCAAAAGCACCTATATCGTTCCATTGCTCCTTCACAGTCTGTGTGATGTCATTCAATAACAGCGTATCTGTCTTGCTGCTCCTGTAAGAGCTTGTTATGCCGGCAAATATTATTATGCCGCATATGATTATAGCGGCTATGGTAAGCAGGAGCCTGATATAAAACTTCATGCTTCCTGTCCTGCCTCTCCGTCCTCGATAATATATCCTACTCCCCATACAGTCTTGATGATATCAGGAGAATTTGGATCGCTTTCTATCTTTTCGCGCAGATGACGTATATGCACCGCAAGAGTTCCCTCCCCTATGAATTCATCTCCCCAGACATTTTTCAGGAACTCGTCCTTTGTCACGACAAATCCGCGCTTTTCAAGAAGATATACGAGCATTTTGTATTCCATAGCTTTAAGGCTGACCTCAGCGCCGTTTTTAATGAGCTTGCGCCTGCCCGTGTCAAGAACAAGTCCGTCTTTTATGACCACTTCCCTTTGCTTCATGGTATCACCCGATGAAACGGCTTTGGCGGAGACAGCAACTGCCGCCTCCGCTGATCTTTCATATCGTTTAAGTATAGCCTTTACCTTTGCAAGAAGGATATTAAGGGTATAAGGCTTTTTTATGTAATCATCGCCGCCTATGTTCAGCGCAGTAAGGACATCATCATCGCTTGTCCTCGCGCTTATGAACAGTATAGGCATATCATACTGTGCCCTGACCTGTTTGCACAGTTCAAATCCTGATCTTTCACCAAGATTGATATCCAGCAGCAGAAGCGATACCTGATTTTCTTCAAGGAACTTCACCGCGTCCTCAAAGCTGGTAACATAGGCTGTGCTGATATCAAAAATATTGAAATACTCCGCAGTAGTTTCTGCGATAGTCACATCATCGTCGATCATAAGGCACTGATATTTCATTACATTACTCCTTTTACTGTGAGATCTTTATAACTCCGCCGTCTTCACCGATAAAGACGATTTTTCCGTTTGCAGGCAGAGGTACTGAATTGCCGTATTCCGTCATATAGCTCGAATAGGTCACTCTGTCATATTGGTCATATACATACACTGCTGCATTGTCAGGTATATCAAGTATCAGAGTCTTGTTCTCCGCAGCTCCGATACTGAACCATTCTGCCTTTTTAGTGCTGAGCTTTACTTCTGTGATACTGCTGTCAAGCTCGGGGATAGCATCTTCGGAAATAAACTCCAGAGCGCAGTTGGTTATATCCAATACCTCATAACCGTTTTCACTTCTGACAGTCATATCCTTCAGATCTCTTCCGCCGGGCATAACAAGTGCTGCCTTTAAGTTATTGCCGTCGATCATCTTGCAGGAAGAAACATATCCCTTTGCTTCGGGTAAAGTTTTTATCTTTACACATGGATATTCCGTGTAGCAGGTATTGGAGTACTTTCCGTTGTATAAATAATATTTCTTTCCGTTCCTTGCGTCCCATGCCGACTGTACAGCATCACTGACAGGATTTGCTTCTGCTCTCTGCATCATGTATGAGGACATGGAAAGCTTATTTTTTCTGCCGACTTCATAATAATTATCGCCGCAGATATGATCTACACCGTTTCGTTTTTGGAATGTAACGACCTCCTGCTGCTTTGCCTGTACAGCCTTGCCCGAGGAGATATCCCCCTCCATGCGGACGAAATCATCATCGGAAGTGTACATATACTGTTGTTTCTCGCGCTTATCACTGCTTATGTTGGTGATCTCCATATACTTACTGTCAGGGAATGTTACTGAATATACAGAATCTCCTGATATATATATATCCTCATAAGCAAGATACTTCTCGGGAACAGTATCAACAGTCTGCTTCGTTTCGGGTGTATTGTGCTGTATATTTATGCCTTTTTCCGAAAGTGCTATATCCATAAGAGCCATTGCCATAAGCTCATCATACATACTGCTGCCGCCCGATGAAAGAACAGCTACGCTTATCTTTTCGTCAGGGGCAACGACCAGCCCTGCGTGTTGATTTACGGTATCTCCGCCCTTGCTTATTACCTTTACCCCTGCCGCACTGTAGTCTGCATAATCGACACGATCCCAGCCCAGACCAAATCCGTCCTCGTATTTGTCCTCGACCGATGTTGTGCTCATTTCCTTCTTTGCCTTGTCGGAGAGCATACGCTCATCGCCTGTGAAAAACGCACTTCCGAATGTACAAAGCTCAGACGCTGTTGAATGTACTCCTCCCGAACCCAGATCCATACAATAATCTGTAGCCAGAAGCACATTTCCGTTCCAGAAGGTCTTTACCTGTTCATCTGTACGGAAAACGTTCCATGCTGTACCTGTCTGCTGCATACCGAGAGGCTTACAGATATTCTCTTCTATATAATCCGTAAACGACTGTCCGCTGACCTGCTCCACTATAAGCTCAATAAGCTCAAATCCGTCATTGCAGTAAGCCCCGAAGTTCCCCGGATCAGCTTTAAGTCTCTGTGTACTCAGCTCCTTTAGCATGGTATCATGCGGAGCTGTATCTCTGTCATTGAAGAGCATGAAATCTCCTTCGGTAGTTCCCATGATGCCCGAAGTATGATTCATGAGCATACGCACCGTTATGTCCTTATATCTCGGATCAGCCATTGTGAAATCAGGAAGATACTCTGTAATCGGTTTATCTATGTCCACCTTGCCCTGATCGGCAAGCTGCATGACAGCCATTGCCGCAAAAGTTTTGCTGACAGAGCCGATGCATGAAAGCGTATCGTGGCTGTCATAGGATTTATTTTCAACTATATCATGTTCTGCTTTTACAGGTATCGCAGCCGAGACTGCGGCGATAGCCACCGCAGCTGCAAGTGCCGCTATTCTGTTCTTTTTCATATCTCTCCTCCTTATTCCGTCATAAGCTCGTATACTGATATCTTCTTTATCTTCCTTGCGCCGATATATGCACAGCCAAAGCAGAAGAGAAGCAGTAATATATCCAGAACTATGACCGCAGGAATGTTGATAGCTATATAGCCTATATAGCCCGTTATCAAATTGACAGCTGCAATTCCAATAAGAGTTCCGATAATGACCGAGAACAATGCCGCAGGCATTATCCTGAATGCCAGCTGGAACATAAGCTCTTTTGAGGTATACCCCATACCCTTCATTATTCCCAGTTCCTTGCGCTGTCTCCTTACGCTTGACTCCATAAGTATAAACAGTATTATCATTACCACAAGAGCAGATATAAGCATGAATAAAGTTGTAGTGACGGATATTGCCTGTGCGATCCCCGAAAGCTGGGTATTCATAATATCCAATATGTTCATAACAGACTTTATCATAAATCCGCTGCTGTTTCCTTTAATGACCGTGTCCCCTGCCTGTATAGCATATTCGATATGAGATACGCCGTAGCTTGCCATAAGATCAGCTATCTGTCTGTCTGCCTCAGCCTTTATTCTGTCCTCATATGAACTGCCTGTGCTTTCGTCATCTGACATATCAGAGATGCTCCTGCCGTACTCCTGAGTGAGCCTGTATCTGAAATCCTCAGCATTTACGCCGTCTTTCAGATAGACCTCAACAGTATTGGGAGTGTATGTAGGGATCAGCCTCTTCATACCGTCCTCTGTGAGATAGATGTTTATACCGCCGTTGGTAAGACAGGTAACGATACCTGTTACTATATACTTCCTTTTAACGTTGAGATAATCCAGTGTAACACTGTCGCCAACGTTTATATTTTCAGACCTTGAGCACATATTTGTTATCATAAGTTCGTTGTCGTGCTCGGGGAAACGTCCCTCTATAGGGAATATATTTTCCGTATCCTTAAAGTCTCTGAACGCCATAGGGAACATGAGCTCGTTACAGTCAACAAGCTTTATCATTTGTGAAAGACCCGATGTTGGAGTAGCCTTTCTTACCTCGGGCATCTGTTCGACTTCAGCTGCAAATTCGTAAGCATCTGCCGAATTCATAAGTTCAACACGCAGGTTGCTCATTTCCATGCCAGCACTCTTTACTATAGCGTCCATGCCGTCATTGAAGAAGCTGAACATCACAAAGCTGAATACAATAGCGATCGCAGAGATAGTGATACATGCGGTAAGTCCTATATTCTGCTTGAAGTTATTCAGAAAGCCCTTCATGGCAAGACGAAGATGTACGCTTTTCTTTGTATCTCTGAGGGGCAAACGCTCCTTGCCGAAGCGGTGATCTCCCAAGCCCTTGCGGAATGCGCAGACAGGAGGATATTTCTTTACCATGTTTGCTCTTATAAAGGCTATCAGCGAAACAAAAAGGATTATGCCGCCTGCTGTAAGAAGTATAGGTGACAGAGTGATCTTGCTGTAAATACGGTGTCCCGACATTATCTCGCTGGTGCGGAAAAGCACAGGTGAGAGCATCAGACAGCCGCCGATACCCAGAAGTATTCCCACAGCCGAGATAATAAGATACTCGATAACATATGAGAATGTTATATTCTTCGATGTATAGCCGATAGCCTCAAGAACGCCTATCGAAACGATCTGATCCTTGATGTCGCCTGCTATCCTGTAGCGTATCATTATGATAATTGCTACTATAATAACAGCTGCCATAGCTATCATAACTTTGAGCATAAGCTCTGTAAAGAATACTACTCCGTCTTTGATATTCTTGTAGTTGAGCATCATGTAGCCGCTTTTTACATCAAGGTTTGAATAATCCTCGAAAGCCTCTATCAGCTCATTCCCAAGGTCTGTTCCGCCCTTGCCCTGATTATCGTTATACACAAGTATGTTATACTTTGTGAGCACAGCTTCAAGCACATGATAATCCTCATCGGAAACTATCATTTTAAGTCCGCCGCTTGATGTGTCGAACAGGACTGTATCATAAAAACCTGTAACAGTAAACGAGAACTTTTTCGTGCCGAATATCATATCAAATTTATCCCCGACTTTATAGCCCATGCCGTCCTTTACAGAAAAAGGCATATATATAGGGTGCTTGATATCAGCTATCTCGGCATCGCTCATTGTAGTCTCTATCTCGGCGCGTTCAAGCTTATTTTCGTTATCCTTTGTGATAAAAGCCATATACAAAGCCTGTTCCTTGCCCTTATCGTCCAGATAATTCGTACTCATGCTATACAAAAGCTCTGAAGCCGCGCTTTTTTCAACGCGCTCATCAGCACTGAGAATGTTTTCATATTCCCTGTTATAGGCATTGTCGGGAATAAGTATATAGTTCTCATAGCTTTCGGTATTTTTCATCATATTCGGAAATATTGACTTTATACTGCTTATTCCTTCAAGGGAAGAGCTTATGAGAAGCATACAAAGCATGACGAGTATAACAAGTGCACCGGTTTCGAGCTTGTGCTTTTTGATGTTCGCCCATGACAGTCTGACGATCTTTCTCATTACCGTCACCATCCCATTCTGTCAAGGAAATCCTGCAAGCCGTCACGGCGTTTCTTAACATCATCAGTACCGAATTTCGGCATCTCATACTCACCGCTGATCGTACCGTCAGACAGGAAGATGACTCTGTTTCCGCGGAGAGCTGTCTTTACATCATGCGTTACCATGACTATGCTCTGCCCTTTATTGTGGAGCTCGGTAAAAATATCGAGCACATCATGGCTCGATGCGGAGTTAAGACTTCCCGTAGGCTCATCAGCAAAGAGTATCTTTGGCTCGTTTATTACTGCACGAACTATGCCCACACGCTGGCATTCACCGCCTGAAAGCTGGTTGGGATACTTCTTCCAGCACTCCTTCTTTATCCCCACTTTTTCAAGAAGCTGTTCGGCTTTTTTAACAAGGTCGGCAGAGTTTTTTTGTGCAACAAGTGCTCCCGTCATAACATTGTCGAACACTGTCATATTTTCAAGAAGGTATATGCTCTGGAATACAAATCCGCAGTTCTTACGGCGGAACACTGCAAGCTCATCGTTAGAATAACCTGATATATCTTCATTTCCGAAGAAAACCTTACCCAGTGAGGGCTTATCCATACCCGAAAGCGCGTACAGAAGCGTTGATTTTCCCGAGCCCGAAGACCCCATGATCACAGTAAAATCCTTTTCGCGGATCTCAATATCAAGATTTTTGATAACGTGCTGCTGAAATCCTCCGCTTGAGAAGGTCTTGCACAGCTTTTCTGTATGTAATACAGCAGTACTCATAAAAAATACTCCTTTTCCGCAGCTGCGCCCGAAAGCGTCCTGCATTTATTCTGTGATCTTAGTATACCTCATTTTGGCAAAAACATCTTTATCATACTACTATATAATTCTTATCAAATTCTTATTTGTTTATTATTAAGGATCATAACATATCAATTATACCATAGCAGCGTTGATTTTTCAATATTACCTCTCCCCACTTAACTGCAAGCATGATACTGCGTGTCATTATCCTACCATTCGTATTACACGATATGTATTATACGAATTGTTATCTTTTGTTCCCGTTTTTTCTGCACCTGCCCTGTCCGCACTATACTCCCTTACATTTTTTTGACCGAAAAAACAGGATTTTTCGTGATTATGACAACGGGTAAAATGATTGACAGAGCTAACTCTATGTGGTATACTAAAATTAAAAATATTATATGAGGAGATATGAATTATGAAAGAAGCTTTACTTATCATAGATGTACAGAACGATTACTTTGAAGGTGGAGCTTGTGAGCTTCATAACGCCCGTCAGGCAGAGGATCACATAATCGACCTTATCAAAGAGAGCCGCGAACTCGGCCGCCACATTATATATATAAAGCATATCAACCAGCTGGATGACGACTTTTTTGTCGAGGGGACATACGGCTGCGAGATCTCAGACAGGATAAAGCCTCTGCCTACCGATACTGTTATAGTAAAATACTGCCCTAACAGCTTCCTCGGTACAGAGCTCAACGACTGCCTGCGCAGTCTCGGCGTTGAAAAGCTCATCGTATGCGGCATGATGACACATATGTGCGTAGATACTACAGTCCGTGCCGCTATGGATCACGGCTATGATGTAACTCTTGTGGCAAATGCCTGCGCAACTATGGATCTTACTATAAACGGCGAGACTATCCCTGCCGATACAGTCCAGAAAACATATATCGCTTCACTTGCAGGTATATTTGCAAAGATAGTGTAATACTATAAGCAGGCGGCTGAGCTGCTATATGATATTGGAAGGTGAAATTACATGAAGGTCGCTTTTTTCGATACCAAGCCCTATGACACTCCTTCATTCGAGAAATACGGCAAGGAAAACAAGATCACGTTCAAGTTTTACGAGACAAAGCTCAACGAGGACACAGCCGCACTTGCAAAGGGCTGTGAAGCAGTCTGCGTATTCGTAAACGATACTGTCAATGCTGCTGTAATAGACAAGCTTTCCGAGCTTGGAGTAAAGATACTTGCACTAAGGTGCGCAGGCTATAACAACGTTGATATCAAGTACGCAAAGGACAAGCTCAGAGTAGTAAGCGTTCCTGCTTATTCGCCTTACGCTGTTGCAGAACACGCAATGGCTCTCCTGCTCACTTCTATCCGCCGCGTACACAAGGCTTTTATCCGAACAAGAGACCACAACTTCTCACTGAACGGACTTACAGGCTTTGACCTTCACGGCAAGACCGTAGGCGTTGTGGGTACAGGTAAGATAGGACGCATCTTCATCAACATCTGCCGCGGCTTCGGAATGAACGTTATCGCTTATGATAAGTTCCCTGCAAAGGACAGCGATATCGAGTACGTTGAGCTTGACGAGCTTTTCAGCAGAAGCGATATAATCTCCTTCCACTGCCCTCTCACCGATGAGACTTACCACATGATAGACAGCAAGTCAGTGGAAAAGCTGAAAAAGGGCGTAGTCATCGTAAATACATCAAGAGGTGCTCTCATTGACGCAGAGGCTCTCCTCGAAGGCATAAAGGCACGTAAGATAGGTGCAGCCTGCCTCGATGTATACGAAGAAGAAGCAAACGTGTTCTTCCAGGACTTCTCGGGACATATCATCGCCGATGATACTCTTGCAAGACTTATCTCCATGCCGAATGTCATCGTTACTTCACATCAGGCTTTCCTCACAGAAGAAGCCCTCAGCAATATCGCAGAAACTACCGTCAGCAACCTTATCGCCTGCCATAAAGGCGAAGAGTGCGCTAACGAACTTCATATATAAGGAAGCGTTCACCATGCTTACAGGAAAAACAGTTTTACTCGGAGTCACAGGCTCTATAGCCGTATACAAGATATGCAACCTTGCGCGTATGCTCACAAAGTTAGGGGCAGATGTCCATGTTGCAATGACTCCGAATTCCCTTAATTTTGTTCATCCGCTTACTTTTGAGACTCTTACTCAGCACAAGTGCCTGATAGATACCTTCGACCGTAACTTTGAATACAGCGTGGAGCACGTATCTATCGCAAAAAAGGCTGACGTAGTTATGATAGCTCCTGCTTCCGCAAATGTTATCGGCAAGATAGCAAACGGTATCGCAGACGATATGCTCACAACTACTGTTATGGCCTGCACCTGCAAGAAGATAATCGCTCCTGCAATGAACCATAATATGTTCCACAATCCTATCGTTCAGGACAATATCGAAAAGCTGAAAAAGTTCGGCTATGAGATAGTAGAGCCCGTAAGAGGTATGCTTGCCAACCGTGATATCGGCGACGGAAAGCTCCCAGACGAGGAAACTCTTCTGGAATACATCGTCCGCGAGGCTGCTTTCGAGAAAGACCTTGCAGGTAAGAAGGTGCTCGTTACCGCAGGTGCTACCCGTGAGAGCATAGATCCCGTAAGATTTATCACCAACCATTCAAGCGGCAAAATGGGCTTTGCACTTGCAAGAGCTGCTATGCTCAGAGGTGCAGATGTTACCGTAGTTGCTGCACATACAGACGTTGAGCCGCCTATGTTCGTGAATGTTGTTCCCGTAAAGTCTGCCGAGGATATGTTCAGCGCAGTAAAGGAACGCCTTGATGAGTCAGATATAGTTATAAAGGCTGCCGCAGTCGCTGATTATACTCCCGTAACAACTGCCGACAGCAAGATAAAGAAGTCCGACGGCGATATGAGCATACCGTTGAAGCGCACTACCGATATCCTCAAATATATCGGCGAGAACCGCCGCGAAGGACAGGTGGTCTGCGGCTTCTCAATGGAGACCGATAATGTTATCGAGAATTCACGCAAGAAGCTCACAAAGAAGAACTGCGACATGATATGTGCTAATTCTTTGAGAAAAGCAGGTTCGGGCTTCGGAACTGATACAAATATCATCACCATGATAACCAAAGACGGCGATGAAGAAATGGAGCTTATGAGCAAGTTCGATGCCGCAAATGTAATACTTTCTAAACTCTTGAAATTAGAGAGTAGTAAGTAGTGAGTAGTATCAATGCGTAATTCGTAGTTAAACGTGCTGTAAGCGATGTACGATTAAAGATTTTGTTAAGAGTGAGCGAGTGAAACAAGCGACAACGTGGAAGCGGTCGAGCTGGCTCAGCTCGTAGGGGCGGATATTATCCGCCCTTTCTGTTATATGTTGCTTTTGTAGGGGAGCCCGCCCTCGGGCTCCCGTCAATGCGTAATTCGTAATTATAGGAGCGGCATACATAACAGTTACGGGAAATACGGGCGAAGGTCATTCGCCCCTACAGTACGCTCATGTTATTTACAGCGTCAGGCACGGACTGCCACAGGCAGCCCCTACAATCTACTTTCTACTTTCTGATCACTACTTTCTGATCACTACTCACTCGCTAAGGGCTAAACAAAAAGACCTCCGATAAACGGAGGTCTTTCCTTATGCTTTGTTATGAAGCTTTCTTGTTCATTTCTTCGTAGTATTCTTCCATCTCGTCAAGCATTTCTTCAAATTCTTCTTCGGTGTAGTATTTCTTGTAGTCGTCATAGTTGAAGTCATCACGGTTGAATTCATACTTGAAGCCTGAGTTGTCTGAACCGCCTATGATATCATCATCATCATCATAGTCCCAGTCGTCATCGTCATCATAGTCCCAGTCGTCATCATCGTCAAAGAGTGAACCACCTTCTGCGCGCTCATCGAAGCCTTCCTTGACGCTTTCAGCTGCGCTCTCGGACATATCCTTGTCAAAGCCGATCTGGAGAAGCTTATCCTCTACGAACTTGCTTATCTCATCGCTTGTTATATAGCTGTCGATGTCGAAATCTTCCATCTGATCCTTGTCGATCATGCAAGCACTGCTCTTGTCAGGGAGATCAACGTCAACGCCATACTTAATGCCGTATGTTACGCCTATCTTACCGTAGTCTTTTCCGTTAAGGCGGATAGTATAGTTGATATCCTGCTTCTTGCCGTCAGAATTCAGAGAAATGTCGATAGGATCAAGGTCAGGGATATTTATAGAAACATCACAGTTTACATAGCCCTTGTCCTCGTCAACAACTTCAAAATCGTCAAAATTCAATACAGCTTCCTTAGTAGTGCTTTCATCATCACGATATGAATAAGACTCATATGCGAAAGTGATATCTCCGCTGTACTTCTTGCCGTTTTCCTCAGCATTGAGCTTTACAGAGAAAGGAACCTCACCGTCTTCGTCAGTAGCCTTGATCTCGCCTCTGATGTTGTCACCGTCCTTGCCGAGAGCCATAAATACTGAATTGCCGTCAGATTCAAAATTAAATCCGCGGATAGTACCTGTAGCGTCGATATAAGTATCTATTGTAACAATAGTATCCTTATCGTAATCATCATCTTCGAGGTCTTCCTTTACAGAGTCGATCTCGTCCTGTATCTGCTCCTCAAAATCGTCCTCGTCCATGACGTCAAGCTTGTCTGTAACGATCTTCTTGATGACCTTGTCGTTTTTCAGTTCCTTGAGAAATTCAAGCTCGAGCTTATCCATGTCCTTGTCGTTGAGCTCAACAGTAGCAACAGTGTAATTTACAGTGATGTCGCAGATGTCGATCTCTTCGCTCTTTTCAAGCTTTACTTCGTCAACATAGTTTGTCCATACGCCTGCATATCTGTTGACCTCAGTCTCGAGATCCTCAGGTGAAAGGAACGAACCGGGATCCTTGAGTATCTCTTTGTACGCCTCAACTATCTCAGACATTCCTGCCTCTTCACCGATGTCTGAAGCGTCAACGCCGAGCCACTGCTCCTTTAATTCGGGAACACGGAAGAAATAGCTCATCTCATCTGTATTTCCTGCAACGTCAAAGCTTACGATACGGTCGTCATTGACATCAAGGCCCACATTTGTTTTCATATTGCCTTTCTTTGCAGAAAGACTTGCGGACAATGAGAGCTTGTCGATATTCTCGATAACGTCGATGATCTGATCTGTTTCCTTATCGCCGCTTCTTCCGCCGAAGATCTCGTCGATGATAAGGTCTTTCACGTTATCGTTTGCCTCATAGTAAACAGAAAGGTCAACTTCCTGTCCCTTTTTCATATTGTCGAGGCGTTTCTTATAGTTTTCACTGAGCATTTCTCCGAGAGTCGAAGAATTCTTCTCAGTTACCCATGCATAATACTTTTCAGGCTTGCTAAGACGAAGCTTTACCTGATTTTTTACTGTGTCAGAGAAAGCGTAAGCTGCTGCACCGCCGCCTACTACTACAGCCGCAGATATACCCCCTATCATAGCTGCCTTTTTTCCCTTACCCTTTTTTGTTACATTCTCAACGCCCGAAGCGCTCATTGAAGCATCGAACTGAGAATTGTCGAAGCCATTGTTCTGATCATAATTTGACATATAGATCCCCTCCGTAAAAATATCATTAAGAGAGAGTATCCCTCCCTCAACGATTATATTAACACAAACCGACACAAAAGTCAATATTTCTCCCAATTTGTTTTCATGCTGTAATAAATCCATAACGAATAATTCATAATTATTGTGGCAGAATATACATAGTCCATAAGGACAATTCAATGATCGGAGATGTTTATCATGGAAGAAATGAAGAAAAACAAAAGTATCAAGTGTGACGTTTCACAGTGCCGCCACAACCTTGTATCCGAGAATTACTGTTCTCTCGACTGCATATCAGTAGGCACACATGAATCTGATCCTACTGTACCCGAGTGTACCGACTGTAATTCATTCGTAAAACGCTCAGGCTGCTGCGAATAATAAACAGTAAAAAAATAAGCAGTTCCGATATAAGGAACTGCTTACGCTTTTTTTGATCACTCAGCGTTAGGAGCACCAACAGGACATACGCCTGCACAAGCACCGCACTCAACACAAGCATCAGCGTCGATAGTGTACTTGCCATCGCCCTCAGAAATTGCGCCTACAGGGCACTCACCTGCGCAAGCACCGCACATTACACAATCATCAGAAATAATATATGCCATTATACATACACCTCCGTATTAATCGGGAGCTTACTTGCTCCTCGTTATTTACATTGTATCATATATTTACAAAAAATCAAGAGTTTTTTGTTAGTCGGCGCTTACATACTTAGCACTTAGCCTTTTGCCTTTAGCTGTCAGCCAATGTGTCACCTTCAGCAAATTATTTTAATAATGTGAGCGTAAGCGAACTCTTTCGGCTAATGGCTAACGGCTAACGGCTATAATGTATCATTACTTTTTCTTGGCAAGCTTTTTCTGTGCCTTCTTTTCCTTATCTGTAACGATACCTGCACAGGCAGCACCTGCGGCTGTCCAGAATACAGGTGCAAATGTTATGCTGCTGCAGCCTATGAAGAATATAAGCACACCTGCTATAGTCAATGCACTTATAGTAAAGGCTTCTGCTGTCTTTCTTCTGCGGTACGACTTTATGCCGAGGACCACTGCTGAAACGATAACAAGTATAAGTGCGATAAGTGAAGGTACACCTCTTGTAGCCGCTGTGTAAAGATACTCGTTGTACACCTTGTCAAACGTGCCTCTGTTGACCTCTGATGTCATGAAATCGGGGATAGACATATTAGGATCTATCTCTGCCGAAGTATTGATAAGCGCAAAAGCAAGCTGGTCGGGACCTGTTCCTACAAGAGCGTTATTCTCGATGATATCCATAGTTCTGCTGTTGAGATAGGAATATACATCTAAAGTATCATCTATATCGACTTTACTGCTGTCGTAAGAACCCGATGCACAGGCTCTCATATAGCTGTCACACCACCAGAGCAGCTTTCCGTCGTAAAGTCTGTACGAATTGATATTTCCTATAACTCCGCCAAAAACCAGAGCGATCGCAGCTCCTGCCGCAGCAATGCTTGCAGGGAGACATACAAGTCGCTTCTTCGGAGCTTTAAGTACAAATACAGCTATTACAGCTATTATCACTGCAAGTACAAAACCGCATATGCCTATAAGGGAATAAGTGAACATCATTACGAATGAAATCAGCACTGCCGAACAGAATAATATTATCCTGCGAGCCTTGCTCTCTGATGTGATAAAGCCTACAAATGCCGCAGTAAGTGCAAGTGAAAGTGCCATTGCAAGGAACAGCGGAGACATGGAAAGTCCCGAAGCAGCATATATTTCTTCACCAAGTGTGCTGCTCTTATAATGGCTGAGCTCTCCTGTGAATATCTGAATAAGCGATACCGCACTGTTCAGCACACCGACTCCGACGGCACCGTCAGCAATGGTCTTTAACGCTGTTTCACGTTTCAGCGATGCAGCCGCTGCAAAGAAGCAGAAATAGAAGATTATCGCAAGCAATCCTTCGCCTCTGTTGGGATAACCGTAAAACGATATGCTGAGGTCAACACCTTTAACAAGCGAAACTACGCCCCACAGCACCATTGCTGCCATAGCACATACAGGGAAGATATTCCATTTACTGATATACTTTTTCATCAGACCGATGATAGTGATTATCATTGCGATAACGCCGCCTAAAACAAGTCCTCCCGCAGAAAAAGTATAATTTGAAATATAGCCTTCTGAAAAATCGCTGGTGCTGTAAGATATCTCTGGTACGAGCGTAAACAGCGGAGCCATCATCATTGCAATCGCAAGTCCTCTTGAAGCAAGCTTTGAAAACTGCTCCTCCGTCATATTCAGTATAAAGTTTGATTTTTCGGATGAATGAAATAATGTTTTTGCCATATTATGTTTCTTTCCTTCCTGCATTTCATGCAGTATTTAATTATTAGGTGTTACAGTAACGGTGTAGCTGTTTCCGCTCTTTTTGCCCACGGTTATAGTAATTCCGGGATCAATAGTCTGACCGCCGCCTGAGTCATACCACCTGAAACCGTTGGTACTTCCGTTCACCTTTGAGCCTTCTCTCAGCAGATTATCCTTATCGCCGTCATCGACAAGCCTTATAAAGCGTTTGCCATTATTATTGTTGGTATACTCGTCATTTCCGCTCTCATAGAGGAAGTACTTGCGCCAGCCGTCATCGGCTTCCGTAGCCTCTATATGCAGCACTCTTACACCGCTGCCCGTAGGTCTCCACCAGAAATGTCCCTTGACCTGACTGTTATTCTCATCAAGAGTGGTATACTCAAGGATAAAGTATTCGGATTTATATTCACTGTTAAGCGAATTATTCGGTATTATCAAGCAGTTTCCTTCGTCTGACTGACCGTTTGTAAGAGTAAATGTCTGACTGCCCTTTGATCTGTCATAGACCTGTATCTGATCTTCTCTGTACCAGCCCAGCATAAGCTTTGATATCGCGCTGAAGTCGGAAAAAGCTTCGTCCATAAGGTCATAGCCTGCCGAACCGTGCATACCCTCAAAGTCATCAACGCCGTATAGGTAATAGTCGGGAAGTCCCATACAATGTCCCATTTCGTGGAGATAAGTGGAAGTAAAGTCTACATAGTCGCTGTCGCTCTTTATGTCGGCATTTCCTGTTATAACATGGCCTATGGACATACCGTCCACCTTCATCCAGTAATTGCCGCCAAAGCCGCCTGCACACGGCCACCAGTCATCCTGGTCAGATGAGCTCGGTACACAGAAGAGTATAGCGTCTATTTCCTTGTTATGGTCGGCATCGAATTTGGAATAATCCACGATGCTGTCCATATTCTTTATTACTTCCGTAGTAAAGTCAGCCTTATACACATCGCCCTGATAGGTGCTTATATTGTTCTTGCAGGTATATCTGTAAGCCTTGCCCTGAAGGTTCATAGTTCCCTTTGAAGCTCTGGAATAGAAAGCAGAAAAGCTCTCAAAGGGGTACATCTTCGAGTTTTTATTCTCGCCGCCGAATGCTATTTCCTCTATTTTTTCCGTAGACGGCTCGTAACTGAACTTGCAGTCAGGGAAATCGACATAGAATATTATCAGATTTGCGTCGCCCTGTGAAGGCAGAGTTCCGTACATATCATACACAGGTGCAGGGATAAAGTCCTTCTTAGGTGCGGTGGTCGTAGTCGTTGTGGCAGTTGTAGTCGTAGTAGTTGTCGTCGTTGTAGTGGTTGTGGTGGTAGTTTCAGCCACCCACTGAACAACATCGCCCCTGTAGTTTGAGTTCAATACGCTTTTTCTCAGCTCCACAAGATCATAGATATCAACAGAGCCGTCGAAATTAAGATCTGCTTTCTGGATCGTTCCGTTGTTTATCAGAGCGTCCCTGCGCGAACCGCTGCCGTACTCTACGGAATACTTCTGCGAGTCGGATACGCGGTAAATACTTTTATCGTCAAGCTTGGCAGTACCGTGCAGATTTTTTGAAATCACGACGATATCCGCCACATTTACCTGACTGTCATTGTTAAGGTCGCCAAGTGTACAGACCTTTTTCCATGCAGCCCCTGCACTTGCAGGGACCATAGCAGCAGCTATCAAAGCCGTTGCTGCCAATGATGTCATTGCCTTTAGAAACGAATACCTTTTCATTTAAGATCCCCCTTTACCATTAAGATGTATTTTATTCTGAAAGCACAGGGAGCAGAGTTCCCGATGTTTCCACAATAAAATAAGAAGGCTGTCGAGCATAATGCCCGACAGCCGAACTTTCTGCGTTCACTATTTACCGCATAAAAACATTATTTAGCGTAGTCAGAAACTCTGCTCTCACGAATGAGATTGACCTTGATCTGACCTGGATAATCCATTTCAGATTCGATCTGCTGAGCGATCTGTCTTGCAACGAGGACCATCTTTTCATCATTGATGACCTCAGGCATAACCATGATCCTGACTTCACGTCCTGCCTGTACTGCGAAGCACTTCTCAACGCCGTCGTAGGAGTTGCATATCTCCTCAAGCTTCTGAAGACGTTTGATATAGCTTTCGTAGTTTTCGCTTCTTGCGGCAGGTCTTGCAGCGGAGATAGCGTCGGCTGCCTGAACTATGCAGGCAATAACTGTCTTTGGCTCGACATCGTTGTGATGTGCCTCAACAGCATGGATAATAACAGGATTTTCGTTGTATTTTTTACAAACATCAACGCCTATCTGAACGTGTGAACCCTCGATCTCAGCGGTAAGAGCCTTACCGATATCGTGGAGAAGTCCTGCACGTCTTGCAATATTTGCGTCAACTCCCAGCTCTGAAGCAAGAACTCCACAGAGCTTGGCGACCTCGATGGAATGATCGAGGACATTCTGTCTGTAGCTTGTACGGAATTTAAGGCGGCCGATAAGCTTTATAAGCTCATGATTAAGACCGTGAACATTGGTCTCAATTACAGCACGTTCACCTTCCTGCTTGATGCGGTACTCAACTTCGCGCTTAGCCTTTTCGACCATTTCCTCAATACGTGTGGGGTGGATTCTTCCGTCAGCGATAAGCTTTTCGAGAGCGATCCTTGCGACCTCACGTCTGATCTGGTCAAAGCAGGAAATAGTGATAGCCTCAGGGGTATCATCAATAATAAGATCAACACCTGTCAGAGTTTCGAGAGTCCTTATGTTACGGCCCTCACGACCGATTATACGGCCCTTCATCTCATCATTCGGAAGCGGGACAACGGAAACTGCTGCCTCTGATACCTGGTCGGCAGCCACCTTAGCGATAGCCAGTGAGATATAGCTTCTTGCCTTCTCCTGACATTCGTCCTTGATGACCTGCTCATACGCTGCAACCTTAACAGCCTTTTCGTGTACCAGATCGTCCTCAAGCTTTGAGATGATATACTCCTTAGCCTGATCCTTAGTGAATTCGGAAATACGCTCCAGAATATCCATCTGGCTCTTCTTTATAGAGTCAGCCTCTTTCAGCTTTTCATCAGCTGTCTTGATCTTCTGATTGAGAGTTTCCTCTTTCTTTTCAAGGTTATCAGTTTTCTTGTCTAAGTTTTCTTCCTTCTGCTGCATACGTCTTTCCTGACGTGACAGCTCTGCTCTGCGATCCTTGATCTCCTTATCTGCTTCGGTGCGGAGCTTATGTATTTCGTCTTTTGCTTCGATGAGTGCGCTTTTCTTCTTATTATCGGCATCCTTCTCAGCGTCCTCGATGATACGCTCAGCCTGCTGTTCAGCAGAGCCTACGATAGCTTCTGCGTCGTGCTTGCGCTTTTCAACACCTGCCTCAACGCCCTTTTTGTAGAACAGAGCATATCCCGCGCCAACGCCTGCTGCCAGAGCAGCAACGATAAGGACAATAGCGATGATTGGATCCATACAGTGCATTACCTCCTTTTTGTAAAAATAATCAAAAGTTTGTATCATAATTTTTTATTATTACTGAAAGGCGGTAAATGCCGCTTATTTTATTCATTTGTAAATATATAGATCAAGAGCCGATCCCCAAAGGATCCGACTCGCAAAAATAGACGGACGTAATAATCCCCGTCCAAAATTTGTTTTCATTATCATATTTATACCGCAGGAACTGTATATATATCGCCCTTTGCGGATAATGATTTAAAACAAAGCTGCATATACTGCCAAAGTAATATTATGCAAATAAATACAACATAATTATTATATAATATTTCAGACGTTATGTCAATAGATTTCTGTGAATAAAAACTTTAAAAAGTTATCAGTTGTTAGTGCTCAGTGCATAGTGTTGAACGCCGCCTCGGCATTCCAAGCCATTAGCCGTTAGCCTTTAGCTTGTAGGGGCGATGGATTTAATTCGGAATGCGGAATTCGGAATTAGGAATTGTAGGGGCTGCCTTCGGCGGCCCGTGATATTCAATTACGTAACATGAGAATATTTGTAGGGGCGAGTTCCGCTCGCCCGTGTATACCTGACGATGCAAACAACATAAACGCACCGTAGGGACGGCCATTGGTCGTCCGTAAATCACGCATAAACTATAAATACCGCACTGTAGGGGCTGCCTTCGGCGGCCCGTGATGATCTCATCATACCTTGCGGACGCCCAAAGGGCGCCCCTACATTTTCCATTCTCAACTCTAAACAAAAAATAAGGGCGGAAGTCCGCCCTTTTCATCACATATTTTTTACGAGCTTTTCAAAGCGCTCCATAGCTTCGATAGTACGTTGTCTGTCGCCGAATGAAGTCAGTCTGAACCAGCCCTCGCCGTTCTTTCCGAAGCCTGCACCTGGAGTTCCCACAACTGCTATCTTTTCAAGCATAAGGTCGAAGAAATCCCAGCTCTTCATATCATTAGGACATTTGAACCAGATATACGGTGAATTTACACCGCCCGTGAACTTAACGCCCAGCTTTGTCATAGTATCGGATATGATACGCGCATTCTCCTGATAGTAAGCTATATTCTCATGCACCTGCTTCAAGCCCTCGGGAGTGAATACAGCAGCTGCTGCGCACTGTACAGGGTAGGATACGCCGTTGAACTTGCTTCCCTGTCGTCTGCCCCATATCTGAGATACAGACACCTCAGTACCGTCGCTTGCAGTTACCTTTAAAGCATCCGGGATAACGGTATATCCGCATCTCATGCCTGTAAAGCCTGCGGTCTTTGAAAGTGAGCACATCTCGATACAGCACTCCTTAGCACCCTCGATACAGAATATGCTCCTGGGCACATCAGAGTCGGTGATAAACGCTTCATAAGCCGAATCATAGATAATTACAGCATCATTCTTCTTTGCGTAGGCTATCCACTGCTTCAGCTGCTCACGGGTATATACCGAACCTGTAGGGTTATTAGGTGAGCAGAGGTAGATGATATCAGCGTGTACCGATTCATCTGGCATTGCAGCAAAGCCGTTCTCCTCATTTGAGTCGGCATAGATTATCTTTCTGCCGCTCATAAGGTTAGAGTCCACATAAACAGGGTATGCAGGGTCTGTGACAAGGATAGTATTGTCGTCGCCGAAGATATCCACGATATTTCCGCAGTCTGACTTCGCACCGTCATTTATCCTTATCTCGTTTGGAGCAACATCAGCTCCGAAGCTTTTATAATAGCCCGAAACAGCTTCACGCAGGAAATCATAGCCTGCACCGCTGTCCTCATAACCCTTGAAGGTCTCCTTTACGCCCATTTCATCGCAGCCCTTCTTCATTGCCTCTATGACAACAGGTGCGATAGGAAGCGTAACATCGCCGATCCCCATTCTTATGATATCAGCCTCGGGGTGAGCCTCCTTGAAAGCTGCTATTTTCTTTGCAATATTTATAAAAAGGTAGTTTTTCTCAAGTCTGAGAAAGTTTTCGTTCAGCTGCGGCATACAACATTCTCCTTTGCTTTATTGATGAATTCATCGGAAACAGTTCCCTCGAAAACGTACTCGGCAGGACCTGTCATAAGCACGGTTCCGTCCGACTTATAGGTGATACGCAGATCTCCTCCGCGAAGATGCACAAGTACTTCCTCGTCCTGTTTGCAGATACCGTTGAGCACAGCCGCAACTACTGTGGCGCAGGTGCCTGTACCGCAGGCGAAGGTCTCGCCGCTTCCGCGCTCCCATACGCGCATATTGAGAGTGTGTTCGTCAATGACCTCAGCAAACTCCGTATTCACGCGGTCGGGGAAGAGCTCATGGTTCTCGAAATGAGGACCTATCTTTTCAAGGTCAAGCTCCGCAACGCCCTCTGTGAAGATAACTGCGTGTGGATTCCCCATAGAAACACAGGTGATATCCCATGTTCTGCCGCAAATCTCAACAGGCTGACTCACAAAGCGGTCAAGATCGCTGTTTACGGGGATATCCTTTGGCACAAGTATAGCCTTGCCCATATCCACAGTAACAGAATCCACCTTATTGTCCTTTAAATAAAGCTTCAGATATTTTATGCCTGAATTTGTCTCCAGTGTAATGTCAGTCTTATCGGTAAGTCCCATATCATAGACGTATTTGCCGATACAGCGTGTGGCATTGCCGCACATCATAGCCTCAGAGCCGTCTGCGTTGAATATCCTCATGCGGAAATCCGCGATATCCGATGGCATGATGAGTACAAGACCGTCGCCGCCAACGCCCTTGTGTCTGTCGCTGAGGACTACAGAGACCTTTTCGGGCTCGCTGACAGTTTCCTCAAAGCAGTTCACATAGATATAGTCGTTGCCGATGCCATGCATTTTTGAAAATTTCATAGTTTTGCTCCCATCGGTGGTGACTCACGGGAGAGAGCAGTAAACAGCGGTACTAAACAGCTCCTGCGCTGCTAACACGCAGAAGCTCCGCCACATTTATTATATACTAACAGCATAGGTATTGTCAATAGCCAATTAGTGAAAAAAGAACTTATAACTAAGAGCTAAGAACTCAGGATTGTAGGGGCTGCCTTCCGCCGCCCGTGCCTGTCAATACAAGTAACATGAACGTGCTATAGGGACTCGCAATGCGCGTCCCTACAATTCCGAATTCCGAAATCCGCATTCCGAATTATAAAAAGGGCGTGATAAACGAATTACCACACCCTTACACTTTTATTTACTTTTTATCAGGCTCAGGCTCGATAACAGGAGCGTCCACAGCGTTCTTTCTTACGCTTGCGATACCCTTCTTGCAGCTGTCCTTCTTTACATAGCCTTCGCTGGCGGCTATGATCTCGCCGTTTCTTGCTTTAAGGCGGAATCTGAATTCGCCTGATTTGTCCTTGTAAATCTCGAACTTCGGATTTGTCTCAGTCTGAAATCCTTCTACGGTCTGATCTTCAAGATTAGCCTCGGGAGCGTTCTTCATAACGCTTGTGATGCCGTTTTTAACGCTTGCGAGTGTATTATATACCTCTCCGCCTGTAGCGATCACCTCTCCGTTACCAGCCTTCAGGCTGAATGTAAAGCCAGTCTTGGTAGTCTTGATGATAAATTTTCCCATAATTGTTTTTCAACACCTTTCAGCAAAATTATTATAAATCGAACTTGCCGCCGATTTTCACCATAATTATAACTGAATTATATCAGCTTGTCAATAGATTTTGTTAAATTTCATCAAAATAACGAACAAAAAGTAAAACTGTTCAATTTTTGATAAAAAAGAGCGTACCAATGTACGCTCCTCATCATAATTATTCTGTAATAATAAAGCTTTAGGGGACTGTTTTGCATACTGCCGAACTTCCTTTTATGATATAATGTAAGCATCGCGAAACAGTGTTTATCCCACATTCTGCAAAAACTTGAACACGATATCCTTTGCTGATCCTTCCGACAGATTATTCCAACAGATACCTTCCGATGTCATATAAAACTCTGCCGTTTGATTCGGAGTTGTTTTCATAATATCCGACAAATCAATGACATCTCCCTGAGCGGCAAGCTTTGATTCATTGATTTCCGACTTCAACCCATAACTATCACAAACAAGCTTTCCGTCTTTGTATTTCAGAGTATATTCCCATTCTTTAGTCATTCCAGTGCTTTCGTTCCAACTCACCGCAGCCTGATACTCACCATCGAGTTCAACAATAGCAAGCATTATATATTCATCATTCTTAGTGTATTCCCATTGACCGAGAAAGTCCTCAGCTGCTGCATTTACGTTATTAGCTTCCGACACAGTATCCTCTTCTTTCTCAGTTTTACTTGTGCTCTCATATGAAAAATCATCAAGCAATTCGGAGCTGCTTGTACCTGCTCTGCCGCAACCGACAATAATCGCCGCCAATATAAAAGCTAAGAAAAATCTTATACACTTAATATGCGTTCTCTCCTTTTCCTGCCGTTAAATCACGGTAAAGCTCTCCGAGACTGTTTTGCATACTGCCGAAAAATAACCTGCGCTTTCAAGCTTTTCCGCACATATCTCAGCCTGCTCCTCGCTGTCAAAAAGTCCGAAAACTGCCGAACCGCTGCCTGTCATCACTGCACTGAGCGCGTTATTATCCAGCATTACAGACTTTATGTCGTCAACCTCTTCCAGCTGTACAGCCTGCTCAAAGAGATTACCGAACCACTCATAAGCCTTTTCGGGAGCTTTTTCAATAGCCTCAGCAAGCTTTTTTGCATCGGGGTGCTGCGGAGCTTCAAGAGAGTCAATATTCCCGTAAGCCTCAGCCGTGGAAACGCCCTCTTTACCCTTTGCGATAACCAGTATACGTCCCGAATAATCGGAAATAGGAGTTAACTTCTCGCCTATGCCCTCAACGTAGACAGTTCCGCCCATAAGAAAAAACGGAACGTCCGCACCAAGCTTTTCGGAAGCTTTCACGCTTTTTCCCGTAAGCTTGCCGAGACAGAAGAGAACAGCCGCTGCATCGGTGCTTCCGCCGCCCATACCTGCCTGCGAGGGGATACCCTTTTTAATATGTATACGGCAGCCGCAGTCCATACCGTTTTGCTCAAAGAAAAATCTTGCAGCTTTATATGCGATATTTCGCTCATCACACGGGATAGGATCGGAGCTTGCGAACCTTTCGGGAACATCACAGCTAAGCTCTATGCCGCTTTCGGTAAGCTCGACTGTTACCTCGTCATATATCCCCACGGTCTGGAACACGCTTTCTATGGCATGATAGCCGTTTGGGAGCTTTCCTGTGACATCGAGTGCAAGATTGACCTTTGCCGCTGTCTTTACCCTCATTTCTTCTCAGCCTCCAGCTTTTTCAGGAACTTCTCGATACGTCTGATAGCTTCCATAAGGTGTTTCAGCGAATAAGCGTAGGAGATACGCATATACCCCTCGCCGCTCTCACCGAAAGCGCTTCCCGGAACTGCCGCAACTCTGTCCTCAAAGAGCAGTCTTTCGCAGAATTCCTCACTGGTCATGCCTGTGCTCTTTATACACGGGAACACGTAGAATGCGCCCTCGGGGTTGAAGCAGGTAAGTCCGAGGCGGTTGAATTCGCCCACAAGATAGCGGCGGCGGATATTGTACTCCTCAACCATTTTCTCTACTTCTTTATCACAGGCGGTAAGTGCCTCAACTGCCGCATTCTGGCTTATGAAAGGGCTGCACATGATGCCGTACTGGTGTATCTTTGATATCTGTGATATTATAGGCTCGGGAGCTGTTACATAGCCCAGTCTCCAGCCTGTCATGGCATAAGCCTTTGAGAAGCCGTTAACGTAGATAGTACGCTCTCTCATACCCTCAAGCTCGATTATGGAGAAATGCTTTCTGCCGTAGGTGAGCTCGGAGTATATCTCGTCACTGAGTACCATTATATTGGTATCACGGAGGAAATCCGCAATAGGCTCTAAGTCCTCTTTTGTCATTACCGCACCTGTAGGATTATTCGGGAAAGGCAGTATCAAAAGCTTTGTGCGGTCTGTGACCTTGTCCTTGAAGTCATCGAGAGTGAGCTTGAAGTTGTTCTCAATACGTGTGGGCACAGACACAGGAACGCCGCCTGCAAGCTCTACCAGCGGCGCATAACAGACGAAGCAGGGCTCGACTACAAGAACCTCGTCACCGGGGTCAAGGAGACCTCTGATAGCAAGATCTATAGCCTCAGAACCGCCGACCGTAACGATCACTTCCTTGTCGGGATCGTATTTTACGCCATGTTTTTTCTCAATGTGTGCTGAAATAGTATTTCTCAGAGAAGCAAGTCCCTTGTTAGGTCCGTAGATGATATGCTTTCTTTCAAGCACCTGTATAGCGGCTTTTCTGATAGCCCACGGTGTATTGAAGTCAGGCTCGCCAACTCCGAGAGATATAACGTCGTCCATAGTGCCTGCAATATCGAAGAATTTACGTATCCCAGACGGTTTGATGTCCTTTATCTTGTTTGAAAGGACTTTATCGTAATCTATCACGATCAGCCGAGTCCCCTTTCATCAGGCTCTTCACCGTCAATGAAGATGCCTTTTTCCTTGTATTTTTTCAGAATAAAGTGTGTGGAAGTTGAAAGTATGCCGTCAATAGTAGCCAGTCTCTCTGATACAAAGAATGCAACGTCCTTGAGGTCGTTGCCCTTTACCTCAACAGCAAGGTCATAAGCACCCGATGACATAAGGCTGACGCTCTCCACCTCGTCGTACATCATGATAGTCTTTGCAATGTCGTCAAATCCGCAGTCGCGCTGTGGTGTAACTTTAAGCTCGATAGTTGCATAAACAGTTGACTTGTCGTAGAGGTCGTCGTCAACGATAACGCTGTAGCCCTTGATGACTCCGCTCTTTTCAAGCTTTTCTATCTCTGCTGCGGCTGCTTCCGCGGATATACCCAGCATCTCACCCAATGCCGCATTGGAAATACGTGCATTCTGCTGTAATATTTTTACAATGTCTTTCATAATATCAGTTCCTTTCATTAATAATAAAGCTCAGCCTTTAGCCATGTGTAGGGGCTGCCTGTGGCGGCGCGTTGTAATCTGATCATACCTTACGGACGCCCAAAGGGCGCCCCTACAGTGCGTTCATGCTGTTTGCATAGTAATTTGCGGAACGCCGAGGGCGGCGTTCCCTACACAACGATAATGTTATTTGCATCGTAAGGGGGGACACGGGCGAACACTGTTCGTCCCCTACTTAGTTCTTAGCTCTTAGCTCTTAGTTCTTAGCTCTTAGTTCTCAGGACTATCAATACTCAACGTATTCGCCCTGCTTATAGCCGTAGTAATCAAGTACGTCGTCCCATGTCTTGCCGACAAAGTTCGTATAGCCGTATCCCATATCTGCATCGCCCACATATTTCCTGTCGCGTTCGGTGTCCCAGCAATAGACATTTGTTACGCTGAAGCCGTTGTATTCCATAACATACTCTATGTCGCCGTGTTTGGGCATCTCCCAGTCAGTTTCCTCTGTAATAGCCGTAAAAGGCGTATCCTTGCTCCATTTGCCGTAAAGATATACAGGGATATCTTTTTCTCCGCGGTTGTACTCCCACGCGATAGCCGCAGCAAGATCGCAGGACTCCACTGCATCAATATCATCAAAGTCTATTCCCTGCGGCTCTTCGCGTGTAGTGTTGTAATTGCTGCCTGTGTAGGAATTATCGACCTTTTCAAGCTTTATATCGGTATATTCGCCGTACTCCAAGCCGAATTTTTCAAGAACTTTCTTCCACTTCATATCTCTGATATCGTCAGCGTCCTCGACATCGCCGTAAACTCCGACTTTATCCTTTCGGGAAGTGCCTTCGCAGCACATAACTGCCTTAGGCTGACCGTAGTCGTCAATAATAGCCACATATTCGAGCTCATTGAGCGGAGAATAATACTCGCTGAGCTTTTCTCCGAAATCTCCCTCACCTGCCTTGGCGTATATGATATTGCCGCTGAATTTGCTTTCTTCATCTGTCAGAACAGTCATAATGGATTTATAGATCGAAGAAGCATTGACATTTGCGGAAGTCTGCTTGCTCTTTTCAACATAGCCAAGCATACCTAATGACATCTCGTCAAGAACATCTCCGCCTTTGCTGTCCTTTTTGTCTTTTTTCGTAGTCTCTTCTTCTGCTTCTTCTGTCGCTTCCGCAGTTGTCTCAGCCTTTGATGACTTTTCCTCGGACTTGCTGCTCTCTTTGCCGCAGCCGAATGAAGATGCCGCAGTAATAAGTGCCAGACTCAGCAATAATATTCTTTTCGCTTTCATAATATATCCCCCGTTATGTTATGTCAATGAAATAAGGCTTTCTCTTTTTGAAGTACGCAAGCTTTGTGAAGCCTGCCGCTCGCGCTATCTCTATTCCGTCAGCACAGTTGGCGGCTATATCCTCAACTGTATGGGAGTCCGAGCCTATTGTGACTATCTCGCCGCCCATATCGCGGAAAAGCTTTACATATTTAAGGTTCGGGAAGCAGTCACCGAAGCCCTGTCTCAGTCCCGAAGTATTTATCTCTATGCCCCTGCCGTTTTGTGCAAGATCACGGAAGATATCCGCGATAACATCGTCATATCGGCTTATATCGGCATTTATGCCGTTCCTCTGCTTCATGTATCGCAGGCAGTAGGTAATATGACCGAAAACGTCAAAGAGATCAGTTCTGCTGACTTCATAGGCTTCCTTGAAATAACGCTCAAGCAGGTCGTATATCTCGTCCATGGTCATTTTTTCGTAGTCTATGAAGTAAAAATCCTGCTCACCCCTGACCTGATGCACCGAACCTATGATGAAATCGACTCTCTTGTCGGCATTGACTATCTTCGCCGCGTCCGTATCATGTATTATCTGTCCCAGCTCCACGCCGCAGATAAGGTTGAGCTTTCCTGCCCACTTCTCTTTCAGCGCAGTCACCGCAGATACGGAGTTCTCAAAGTCGGCAGCATAATCGAAGCTTTCGCGCAGATACCATTCGTTCTCGGAATAGTGCTCCTTTTTATACCAGCCGTTGCACTCGCAGTGGTCGGTAATGGCATAGGCGGCAAGTCCCAGCTCCGCCGCTCGCTTGATACATTTATTTATATCAGCCTCGGAGTCAACCGAAAACTGCGTATGTGTGTGGCAGTCCATTAGCTTCATGGTATCACCTCTTTTTTGATATTCTAATATTATAACATATAATTTTTGAAATAGCAAGGGGGCGCAGGCTAATGGCTCGGAACGCCGAGGGCGGCGTTCCCTACAGTGTGTCATTTGTGATTTAAACGTAATTGACGGGCGGCGAAACGCCGCCCCTACAATTCTTAGCTCTTAGTTCTTAGCTCTTAGTTCTAAGTTCTTAGATGAAAAAATTTCCCGTGGCTGTTGCTTTTTCGGAATAAGTGTGTTATAATTATATCAATCATTCGGGATACACCGAATAACAATAAAACGGAGGTTTTGATCATGAGAGCAGTTGTAACTGTAATAGGTAAGGATACTGTGGGAATTCTCCACAAGGTAAGCGGTATCTGCGCTGAGTACAATGTTAACGTAATAGAGGTAACACAGAGCGTTCTTCAGGATATGTTCGCTATGATAATGCTGGTGGATATATCGGCTATCAAGGGCGATTTCTCTGAGCTTGTAGAAAGAATGAACACCCTCGGCACTGAGCTTGGTCTCTCTATCCACACAATGCACGAGGATATCTTCAACTCAATGCACAGTATCTGATGAAAGGAAGAAAGCTCAATGCTTAATGTATATAATATACTTGAAACTATCCGCATGATACAGGACGAGTGCCTTGATATCCGTACTATAACTATGGGTATCTCTCTCCTTGACTGTATCGACACGGATATTGATAAAGCCTGCGAGAAGGTCTACAATAAAATAGTATCAAAGGCAGGAAACCTCGTTGCTGTCGGTCAGCAGATAGAGACTGAGTACGGTATACCTATCGTAAACAAGCGTATCTCGGTAACTCCTATCGCTATGCTCGCTGCTGCCTGTCCGAACAGTGATACAGTAAAGTTCGCAAAGACGCTCCAGAGAGCAGCTGATACCTGCGGCGTAAACTTCATAGGCGGATATTCCGCACTTGTACACAAGGGCTTCAGCGCAGGAGATATGGCACTTATCAAGTCTATCCCCGAAGCTCTCGACGTTACACAGAACATCTGCTCATCTGTAAATATCGGCTCTACAAAGTCGGGTATAAATATGGACGCTGTAAAGCTCATGGGTCAGATAGTCAAGGAAACTGCAATAAAGACCGCAGACCGCGACTGCATAGGACCTGCAAAGCTGGTCGTATTCTGCAATGCTGTCGAGGATAACCCATTCATGGCAGGTGCTTTCCACGGTGTGGGCGAGCCTGACTGCGAGATACACGTTGGCGTATCAGGTCCCGGAGTTGTCCGCGCAGCTCTTACAAAGTACCCTGACGCTTCAATAAATGAAATTGCAGATATAATCAAAAAGACTGCATTCAAGATAACACGTATGGGTCAGCTCGTCGGCGCAAGAGCTTCCGAGCTCCTCGGCGTACCTTTCGGTATAGTTGACCTGTCACTTGCTCCTACACCTGCTATCGGCGACAGTGTTGCTCATATCCTCGAGGAAATGGGACTGGAAATGTGCGGTACTCACGGTACTACAGCCTGCCTCGCAATGCTCAACGATGCAGTAAAGAAGGGCGGCGTAATGGCTTCTTCTACAGTCGGCGGACTCTCAGGTGCATTTATCCCCGTATCAGAGGACGCAGGCATGATAGACGCTGCCGTTGCAGGAGTACTCAGCCTTGAAAAGCTCGAAGCTATGACAGCTGTATGCTCTGTAGGACTTGATATGATAGTAGTTCCGGGCGAGATAACTCCCGAGACTATCTCTGCTATCATTGCAGACGAAGCTGCTATCGGTATGGTAAACTCAAAGACAACTGCTGTACGTCTTATCCCTGCTATAGGCAAGAAAGAGGGAGATACCCTCGAATTCGGCGGACTCCTCGGAAGCGGTCCTGTTATGCCTATACGCGAGAAGTCGCCTGCTAAGTTCATCAACCGCGGCGGACGTATCCCTGCACCTATGCAGAGCCTGAAGAATTAGTAAGTAGAAATAAGTAAGTAGTGAGTAGGGAACGCCGCCTCGGCGTTCCGCAACTGTAGGGGCGGATATTATCCGCCCTTTTCGATTTTCTCTCACTTGCTTCGACACACGGGCGCAGGTCATGCTGCCTACAGCGCGTTTATGTTGTTTACATCGTAAGACTCGGGTCGTCGTGGACGCCGTCCCCTACAGACTAACGGCTAAGGGCTAAAGGCTCGGGCGAACAATGTTCGCCCCTACAGTTCGCTCATGGAATTTATTACGTAAGGCACGGGCTGTCGAGGACGCCAGCCCCTACAATTCTTAGCTCTTAGTTCTTAGTTCTAATTTCGCCCATATAATTATGAATTATGGATCAAACAGGAGGTGATATCATGGATATCCGCAATATACCAACGCTTTTCGGACTTCCCGAAGCTGACGCACTCACAGAGCTTTCGGCAGGTCACATAAACCGAACCTTTCTTGCTGTCTGCGGCGGCGAAAAATGCGTGCTCCAATCTCTGAACAGGGCTGTATTTCGTGCTCCCGAAGCTGTTATGGACAACATAAGCCGCATTGAAGCAGCTTTTGCGAAAGTCGGCGGCTGTGATATTGCCGTTCCGCATTTTATCTCCTGCGGCGATAAAAACTATGCAGCCGCAGATGAAAAGGTATGGCGTATCTACAGATATATAACGGCGACCGCAGAAGCTTCGGCTGAACCAATGGCTGCGGGACGGTCATTCGGCACTTTTATCCGCATTATGGACGGCAGTGAACTCAGCAGCACTCCTGCTATCGAAGGATTTCACGATTTTGACGGATATTTCGCTGTACTTGCTTCAAAAAACGGCATAGACAGAGATGTAATGGCGGCTCTCGATAAGCTCCGTGATACGCTGGGACAGGTGTTCGACAGTTCACTGCAAAAGCGTATCATACACGGCGATGCAAAAGCGGATAATATAATAATCGCCCATAAAACGACCATAATAGACCTTGACACGGTCATGTGCGGCTATGCAGCCATTGATTACGGCGACCTTGTGCGCTCGGTCTGCAAAAACGGCATCACCGACCTGTCGCCTGTCCGCCATATAACCGCAGGCTTTGCTCAGGGACTTGGCGGCATACTCTCAGATGATGAGGTGAACTCCCTGTATTACGGCATTTTATGGCTCACAGGTGAGCTTGCTGTACGCTATCTCATCGACTGCAAAAGCGAAAACAAGTACTTCCGCGGCAAGACCTCTGCGGACTGTCTCGCCCGTGCAGAGCAGCTCCTCAGCCAGCTAAAACAGTTCACGGAACACGGTGCAGAGCTTACGGAGATAATACATTCAGCCTTCGCCTGATATTACCTAAAAACATAACTGTTGATTTAATGAGAAAAATATGCTATACTTATAGTGATATATAATGCTCGGACAAGCAGATATCATAACCGTAAAGGGGGCGCGGTCATGGAGATCATTCTTGTTATATTGGTAGTATCGGTGCTTGCAGTAATAGTGGGCGTAAAGGTAATATGGCTGGTATTCGGCTTTGCTGCCCTTATCGCTCTCGCTTTCGCAGTATCTATGATACTCCTGACTGTATTCTTCGTGAGACTGCTCTTCACGAAAAAGCACACTGCTTCTTTTTCAAGGATAGACAAAAGTCCGCGAAACAGATTTAACGTGGCATACTACATCGTTGACGGTACGGAATACCCCAATATCTTCCCCGAGGAAGGCTTTCTTCAAAGCAAACTCTACCCAAGTGACAAGAAACACACTGTTTTTCTCACAAGAAACAATAAATACGTTTACGATAAATTCGCCTGCACTACCTGTACCATAGGCTTTTTACTGAGTATAGCGTCTATAATAGCAGGCATTCTCATATTCCCAAATATCTAAGGAGGAAATAATGGACGAACACATCTGCGGCACTCACGGAGTGCATAACGAAATCGTTGACAAGGTCTCAAAGGTCATGCCCGATGAAGCTGTACTTTACGAGGCTGCGGAGCTTCTTAAAATTTTCGGCGATGCTACAAGGATAAGGATAATATTCGTACTCTGTCAGAGTGAAATGTGTGTCTGTGATATTGCAAGGCTGCTCAATATGACACAGTCCGCTATATCCCACCAGCTGAGAGTGCTGAAACAGGCTCGCCTTGTAAGCTCGAGACGCGAGGGCAAGACTATCTACTACTCCCTTTGCGATGACCATGTTAAGACTATCTTCTATCACGCAATGGAACACGTTATGGAGTGAGCTGCTGCATGAGATATTTTGATTTTCACACCCACGCATTCACTGACACCCTTGCAGAACGCGCTATGTCTGGACTTTCCGAGACAAGCGGCATAACTCCCGCAACTGACGGCACTTTAAACGGACTGCGCAGAAAAATGGCTGAGAACGGCATAGACCGCGCTATGCTCCTGCCTGTAGCCACAAAGCCCTCACAGCAGACCGCTATCAACAACTGGGCGGCTGAAATAATGGGCGGCGGTATCTACTGCTGCGGAACTGTCCACCCTGACGCTGAGGACGCTGTTGCAGAGGTTGAGCGTATAAAGTCTCTGGGACTCTGCGGCGTTAAGTTTCACTCAGAGTATCAGAAGTTCTGTCCCCATGAGGAGAGAATGTTCCCAATATACGAAAAAATAGCCGAGCTTGGACTTATAGCCGTTTTCCACGGCGGCTGGGATCCTTACTCCGAAGATATCATAAGAGCAACTCCACAGAGCTTTGCGGCTGTAGCGGAGACTTTCCCGAAGCTTACCATAGTTGCCGCACATCTTGGGGGCATGAAGCTCTGGGACGACATTGAAAAATACACAGCAGGAAAATTCGACAATCTGTGGTTCGATGTGGGAGTTATCTCACGATATATCGAGGACGAACAGCTCCTGCGCATAATACGTATGCAGGGCGCAGATAAAGTCCTCTTCGGAAGCGACTGCCCGTGGGACGAGCCTGCAAACGAGATAGCCATGATAAACAGGCTTCCCCTCACAGACGAGGAAAAGGAGCTTATCTTCTACCGCAACGCCGAAAAGCTCCTCGAATCAATTCATAATTCACAATTGTAGGGGCGAAATTAGAACTAAGAGCTAAGTAGGGGCGGATAGTATCCGCCCCTGCCTTATGATGCAAGTCACATTAGCGCATTGTAGGGGCGAGTTCCGAATTAATACAACAAGGTCACGCAATCACACGATGATATATGTCATTCGTTTATTGTCTCCCGCGGCTTAAGCTAAAGTCCCGATAAATCTCTCACGCGGAGCAAGGGAGCGCAGGCTCTGCGCCGCGGAGAAAGGGTGCAGCGTCACGCTGTCACGCGATGATATATGCCATTCGTTTATTGTCTCTCACGGCTAAAGCTAAAGCCTCAACAAAATCTTTACGCGGAGAAAGAAAAAAGAAAAAGCTTATGTACCCCTACATAAGCTTTAGTTATTCATGAACTAATATATGAAATAATGTTTACCCCAACTTGCGGAAGTCTCCCCAGACTTGCCGCATTTTTTATGTACGTGAAGCTCTCTGTTATACCCCGAGCTTCTATCCCTATCTTGGTAGATGATGAACGGATCTCCTCCTCCGTCCCCTTTTGCGGAGGCCGGAGATCATTGCCGCTCCGAGAGCAGCTTTATTATTCCCCCCGAAAGTTTATCCATTTCAGTTCTGCGGTGTTGAAGCCGCAGCGTTATTTGCAGACTCATCTATGTTAACATCTATGAGGAGTCCGCCGTCCTTGCCTGTTACCTTAGGCATTACGCCGTCCCATTTCTGGATCTGCTCGTAAGCGATTACCTTGCTTGAAAGTGACTCTTCAAGGAGCTTGTTTGCGTCAGCCTGAGCCTGTGCCTGAGCGAGTATTGCTTCTGCCTCGGCATTTGCTGCAATGACCTTCTTTTCAGCCTCAGTCTTTGCAACTACCTTAGCCTGCTCCTGTTCGGTCTTGGTCTTGAGCAGGTTCTGTTCAGCCACCTGCTTTGCTTCGATAGCGTTGTTGAATTCTTCTGTGAAGTCAAAGTTTACGATATTGAATTTCTCGATATAGATACCGTAAATATTGAGCTTTTCGTCAAGAGCGGTCTTTACCTCGGTACTTACCGACTCACGCTCTGTAATGAGCTGTTCTGCGTTGTACTTTGCGGTAGCTGACTTCATGCACTCCTGAACTACGGGAGATACAAGGATAGTGCTGTATTCAAGACCTACATTCTTGTACATATCAGGTGATTTGTCTGAAACAAGTCTGTAGTTTACAGCGATCTCGCTGTTTACAGTCTGAAGGTCACGGGAGACAGCTGTTGCTGTAGCGTTGAACACTTGTATCTTGTTGGACATATCCTCGACCTGCTGTATGAATGGTGCTTTGAGGTGAAATCCCTCAGAAAGCGGATTTGCAGAGACCTCTCCAAGTGTAAGAACTACACCTGTATTACCTGCAGGAACTATGGTAAATGAATTTGCAGCTACAAGAATTGCTGCAAGACCTATAACAGCCCACTTAACGCCCTTGAAGCTTGGCTTCCTTGGAGCATTTCTGTTGATCTCTCTTACATCAATTGGCATAATAATTCTCCTTTAAACTACATTTACTGGTGTGTTATATAATATTTTCCTTCATCTGTTACTGATATGACATTTCGCCTTACCAGCCTGAGCGTAATGAACGGGAAACTGTAAGGACTTAGCAATCCTATCTCGTCAAGTCTCTTCGCAGTATCAGGTGAATATGCATTTGCTTTCATAAGTGATCTCATTATCCGTTTTTTCCTTATTAAGAATACAGGTGGTACGAATACTGCCATAATAATTCCCCCTTACAGCAGGTCCAAAGCATTAATTCTTGTTAAGATAATACTTTCCGTCCTCTGTTGCAGATATTACATTATATTTTACTAATTTCTTGGTCAAACCAGAAAATGTATTCGGATTTAATAATCCTATCTCATCAAGCCCTTTGGCAGTTTCCTTTGAAAATGCTCCTGCTTTTTCAAGTAATTTTACTATTCTTTTCTGTCTTAAAACTAATGCTGGTAAAATGCTTGCCATAATTATTCTCCTTTTTGGTATATTCAAATACGAGTTTAAGCTTTAATTCTTATTAAGATAATACTTTCCGTCCTCTGTTGCAGATATCACATTGTCGTACAGCAATTCAAATGTTGCTTCGGGATTGAATATACCAAGTTCATCGAACGACTTTGCACTGTCTGCTGAATAAGCCTTTGATACTTCAAATAACTTAATTATCTTCTTTTTGCTCATTAGTAATGCTGTTACAACATTCATTATTAAAGCCTCCCTTTGATCCTTATATCATGTAAAATGTGTCCGTTCTTTACTTTTCTTCAAGAATGACCTCAAGCCCCTTTTCCATTTCAGTCCTCAGGCAACCGCTCCTGTACCCCATAACCATGACATACATGGCTTTTCGGAGCTTGTCAATGTCCTTGACTTCCTTGGAATAATCCGCTAACTCACGGGATACCAGAGTCTTTATATGCTCGGTATCGAACGCCCCCTCGTCCTCTGCTGTGAAGATTATCCTGCAAAGGATATTATAAAGCAGGATATCCTCTATAATATCATCTGAAGTATCTTCAACATCACCGTTTATATAATTCATAAGATTTGCAATGTCCTCCAGCTTCATAGCCTTTCTGAGCATATTGATAAGGATAATTCTTATTATCTGCTTTTCGGAATACTTTTTACCCTTTGTAGCAGATACCCAGCCGCGCTTTATCCAGTTCTGGATAGTAGTGCCTTCAAGCCCTGTGAGCTTTGACAGCTGAGAAAGTGTAAGTCCTCCTGTAGCTTCAAGGACAGGTGATATCATGGAAAAAGCAGATTCACGAGCCTGCTCTGAAAATTTCATTGTTGTACCTGGAATAAATCTATTGTTCATAGTCCTCATCTCCTCTCTGACGATGATATGATTATATCATAAGTTCATATGAACCGCAAATCTTATCCTGCGATGTTTTGGGCTGTTTTTTAGTGTTTTTTGTGATTTATCATTGTATTTCACAGCTTTTCAGCTTTTTTCAAGCTTTTTCACAGCAAGTCATATTCACGACAGCTCCCCTTTCTTCTCTTCATTATTATATATGTACAAACCAAGCCCTTTCTTTTCTACGTCATATGCGGCAAAAAACGATAAATCTTTTTCCCTGAACGTTGATTTGTTTAAAAAAATATGGTATAATAATATAAATCATAATCTTACGACGTAAAATTATGTTCCGAGCTATTAGTTATTAGTGCATAGTTATCAGATAGCTTCCGATGACTACTCATTGATAACTGATCGCTATATTCAAGGAGGTCAATATGAAATATACTCAGGGTCAGTATATAATTGCTGACAAAACCGCAATTGCCCGTGAGATATACAGCTTCACTATCTCATGTCCCGAAGTGGCGGCTGCTGCCTGTCCGGGACAGTTCGTTCACATAAGAGCAAAGGGCTATACTCTCCGCAGACCTATTTCAATATGCGGTATCGACAAGGAAAAAGGCACTCTGCGCATAGTATTTGAAATAAGAGGAGAAGGAACTGCTGAGATCGCAAAGCTCAACAAAGGCGACCTTATAGATATGCTCGCCCCTCTCGGACACGGTTTCACTGTTGAACCTTCTTATAATAAAATAGTACTTATCGGCGGCGGCATCGGAACTCCTCCAATGCTTCCACTTGCAAAAGCTTACGGCGATAAAGCCGTGGCAATAAGCGGTTTCAGAAATGCTTCCGCAGTTATTTTACAGGACGACTTCCGCAAAACAGGCGCAGAAACTATCCTCTGCACCGATGACGGCTCGGCAGGTATCCACGGCTTCGTAACACAGCCCCTCAAGGAACTTGCTGAAAAAGGCGGCATCGACGCAGTTTACGCCTGCGGACCTATACCAATGCTCAAGGGCGTGGCTGCTATATGCAAGGAAAACGGTATATTCTGCCAGATATCCCTTGAAGAGCGTATGGCTTGCGGTATCGGTGCGTGTCTTGGCTGTGCCTGCCGAACTGTAAGAAATGACGAGGAATACTTCGCTCATGTCTGCAAGGACGGTCCTGTATTCAATGCTGAGGAGGTGCTCTGGTAATGGCTGATCTTTCCGTAAAAGTCTGCGGCGTAGACTTCAAAAATCCAATAATCCCTGCCTCGGGCGTGTTCGGCTACGGCAGAGAATACGAAGAGCTCTTCCCGCTCAATAAGCTTGGCGGTATCGCCACAAAGGGCACTACACTTCACCTGCGTACAGGCAATATAGCTCCGAGAATTGCGGAAACTCCTTCGGGTATGCTCAATTCCGTAGGTCTACAGAACCCGGGTATCGACCACTTCATCGAGACCGAGCTCCCCTACCTGCTCACAAAGGATCTTGTAGTTCTTGCGAATATCGCAGGCTCTACTCCCGATGAGTGCGCAGAGGTAGCCGCAAAGCTGGAGGATACCGATGTTCACATGATAGAGCTGAACATCTCCTGCCCTAACGTAAAGCAGGGCGGTGCAGCATTCGGTACAAGCTGCGAAATGGCATCCGAGGTAACAAAGAGAGTCCGCGCAGTTACGAAAAAGCCTCTCGTGGTAAAGCTCTCACCGAATGTTACCAGCATAGCCGATATCGCTAGATCTGTGGAAGCAGCAGGTGCTGATGCAGTATCACTTATAAATACTCTCCTCGGCATGAGGATAGATATAAACACAGGCAGACCGATACTTCATAATAATGTAGGCGGCATGAGCGGTCCTGCCGTATTCCCTATAGCTGTACGCATGGTATGGCAGGTTGCAAACGCCGTAAAGATACCCGTTATCGGTATGGGCGGCGTATCCTCGGGACGTGACGCTATCGAGCTCATGATGGCAGGAGCTTCCGCAGTACAGGTTGGCGCAGCTATATTCACCGATCCATATGCTCCCGTGAAGATAGTGGAAGAGATGAACGACTGGCTTGACAGCAAGGGCATATCTTCCGTCAAGGACATAATCGGCACAGTAAAGCCGTGGTAAGCAGCGTGACGCTGCCCCCTTCCTCCGCGCATAAGTCTTTGTACAAAATATAGCTTTAGCCGCGAGAGATCATAAAACGAAAAGCACATATCATCGCGTGATTTGCTAAATTTTGAACTGAGCCGTTAGCTCATTGTAGGGAACGGCGCCCCCACCGTTCCGCGGAACACGTTTCATAACAAACGGAACGCCGAGGGCGGCGTTCCCTACAGATAAAAAAGGAACATAACATGATTATAATGTCAGTTGACTTCGGCGATGCAAGAACAGGCATTGCAGTCTGCGGAAAAAGCGAAATGATAGCTTCTCCCGTAACTGTCATCGCCGAAAAGGACTTCAACAAATGTATAGAAAAGACCGCCGCTCTCGCAAAAGAGCAGCGCGCTGAACAGATAGTCGTGGGCTATCCTATGAATATGAACGGAACAGTCGGCGAAAGAGCTGAAAAATGCAAGCTTTTCGCCGAAGAGCTGGAAAAACTCACAGGCTGTCCCGTAAAGCTTTGGGACGAACGCTGCACTACTGTATCAGCTCACAACGCGCTTAATGTTACGAATACACGCGGCAAAAAGCGCAAGGCTGTTGTTGACGCAGTCGCAGCAGTCCTTATCCTCGAAAGCTATCTTGGATTCAGGCGAAATTCAGGTGAAGCTACATAATAACGGATTTTATATCCTCAAGCAGATTTCCTGCGGCTTTAAGTGTTTTTCCCGCATCGCGCTTTATGCTCATTTTCTTCATAGGGCGCGCATTAGAAAAAGCATAACAGGCAAATCCCACTATTGCTCCCGCAGCAGCACCTTTGGCAAGTGACATAATGTTCATTTCATTAAACTCCGTATTTTATTATCCGCATTGCGGACAATAGTATTATCTGAAAAAACGAGTAAACTATACTGTTTACAAAAAGGAGGCTCACATGAAAAAATTACTTATCACTTTGGTCATGATAACAGGTCTATTATCAATGTACAGCTGTTCAAACAAGCAAAACAGCCAGTCAGATAAAACTGCATCAACAACACGACCGGCAGAAGAGACCACGACTGATGATGCGTCAGCCGAGCCCACAACCAAGACTCAGATCAAGAAAGATCCCGATATATTCACCTATAACTATGTTCACGGTGATGAAGGATACTTCAACCTTTTAAGCGAAACACCCGAATTCAAAACCAAATCATACGAAAAAGCCGCTTGCTGGGCTTATGCTGCCGCTTCTTCCATGGAGACGAGCTATACCGTCAGAACAGGCAGCAGCATATCAGTTGATCCCAATAGTATAATCAATCTTGTATGGGACACAAACAAGTCAGACGGATTTATCAAAAAGGTCGATGCTCCAAACTCAGAAATGGGCGGCAGCGCATGGATGGTAACTGAAACTCTGTCACGCGGCTTCGGTGGTCTTACTCTTGAAAGTGCTGTTATCCTTACGGATAAGGGCAGAGACGCCTTAAAGAACGCTCTCCGCTCAAGAGGCGGCGTTTATGCAAATATCCCCGAAAGCTCTGATAAGAAGGAATGGTACGGCGATTATATCACCATGAACGATCCAAGAGGCGGTACTCCCAGTCACGCTATCACTATCATCGGCTGGGACGACAACTTCCCGAAGAACTACTTCGACGAAAAAGCTTCTCAGGACGGCGCATGGATAGCATATAACAGCACCGAAGGTCTGCTGGGTTCATATTTTTATGTTTCATATGATACTCCGCTGAATGATATCGTAAGCTTCCGAATTTCCGATAAGTATTCTTCCGTTCTCAGCCATGACGTCGGAAACGAGAATGACAGATACATAAAGCGCGGCGATGAAACTACTGTTGCAAACGTTTTCCACGGCGCAGGAAATCTTTCCGCAGTAGGTACATATAACGACTTTGATGAGGCACAGGACATAAAGATCGAGATATATGACAGCGGCTTCAGGACGCTGATGTATTCTCAGGACGCAACTCTCAACTACCACGGCTATCAGACTATTGATCTGGATAGTCCTGTAAGTGTTGCTGACTACGCAATAGTCATCACCTATACCAAGGGCGCACCTGTTGAGGGCGAGACCATAAACTATGATACATACGACTATGTTACTTCCTGCGGCAGCGGACAGTCCTATGTATTCTTAGGCGACTGGAAGAACAAGGCTTCTATCTTCCATGCTGTAGAAGTACCCGAAGGCGAAGAAGAAGCTCCTGCTGTAGATCATACCTATGATTACATCAAAGACCTCAAAGATATGAGCGACGGCAACATCAAGGAAGCCCTTGGCATAGACTTTACGCCTAATAACTGCTGTATAAAGGCACTTTACACATATTAATATATTCAGAGGAGACCTATGCAAAACCTTAATATAGTCCTCGTAGAACCCCAGATACCGCAGAATACGGGAAACATCTCCCGAACCTGCGCCGTTACGGGGGCAAGACTGCATCTTGTACGCCCCCTCGGCTTTGAGGTAAGCGACAAGCACCTGAAACGTGCAGGGCTTGACTACTGGGACAAGCTTGACATCACATATTACGACAGCTTAGCGGATTTTTTCGAGAAGAACAAGGACGGCCACTTCTTCTACTTCACTACAAAGGGACTTAATGTCCACAGTGATGCGGAATATCCCGACAACGCCTATCTTGTTTTCGGACGTGAGGACAAGGGGCTTCCCGAAGAGCTTCTTCACGAAAATCCCGAAAGCTGTGTAAGGATACCTATGCGCAATGAGCTGCGCAGTCTCAATCTCTCAAATTCAGTGGCAATAGCTGTGTATGAGGTACTGAGGCAATGGGATTATCCCGACCTTTCCCGTGAGGGAAAACTGACAAAATACCAATGGTAAAGGAGAAACAAAAATGTCAAAGATCGCAATACTTACAGATTCATGCTGCGACCTTCCAAAGGAGATAATCGAAGAGCTGGGAATAAAAGTCATTCCCTTCACCCTTACTTTAGGCGGTGAAAGCTTCAGAGAGATATACGACAAGTCTACAAAAGAAGTATATGAGCTTATGGAAAATACCGATGAGATACCCAAGCACTCCCAGATATCTCCCGTTACATTTGAAGAGACATACAAAGAGCTTTACGATCAGGGATATACTGATATTATCAGCGTTTCCATAAACTCTCAGGGCTCGGGTACGTACAATAACTCTATCATCGGCAAAAATGACTTCTTCGAGAATAATCCCGATGCCCAGGGCAAACTCAACATCTTCAACATCGACTCTAAGTGCTATACTCTTTACTACGGCTATCCTGTAATGGAAGCTGCTAAGAAGATACGCCGCGGTGCAGAGGTGGAAGAGATAATCGCTTATCTTGAGGACTGGTTCAACGTAAGCGGCATATATGCAGTACCTTACACCCTCAAGTACGCTAAGAAATCGGGACGTATCTCCGCTGCAAAGGCTTTTGCAGGCGAGCTTCTCGGACTCAAGCCCGTTATACTCTTTGCTGACGGCACGACAACAACTGTTGACAAGATAAGAGGCGAAAAGAATATCGTTCCAAAGCTGGCAGAGATAGTCGAGAAGAATATGACTCCGCAGACACCATACATCATGGTACACGGCAAGGACGATACCCTCGCAAAGGAAGTCGAGAAAGAGATAGCTAAAAAGACAGGCAAGAAGGCTGAGATGTTCGGCAACATCGGTGCAGTAGTGTCAGCAAATATCGGTCCCGAGCTTGTTGCTGTAGTCGTAAGAAGAAAGAACAAGTAATATTATCCAGAAAAGACAGGGCTTTTGCTCCGTCTTTTTTGATTGTCCGGATTTGGCTGTATTACGTTATGTCAACGGGCTTTTACATGGTTTTTCAAGCATTTGTAAACATCTTTTTTCATATTTTTCAGCACTTGTAAAAACAGATTGGTGGCAAATTTTTCTTCGTCCTGATATACTGGTGTCAGTCAAGCGAAAAGTTCCGAAGGAGGAAAAAATGGAGATCGGAAATCAGATCAAAAAACACAGAAACAAATTAAAATGGTCACAGGAGGTGCTGGCAGAGAAAGCTTACGTCAGCCGCCAGACTATTTCAAACTGGGAAAACGACAAGAGCTATCCCGATATCCACAGCCTTCTCATTCTCGGAAATCTTTTCAATATATCTCTTGACGAATTAGTAAAAGGAGATGTTGAAACTATGAAAAACGAGATCAACAAAAGTGAAGTAAAAAAATTCAATTCAATGGCATGGCTGTTTGCGGTATTGTTAATACTCATGGTTGTAACGCCGCTTCCGCTGGTAAAGTACCTCAGCTGGGCAGGCGGTGTTATATGGGCAGTTATCGCCGCAGCAGCAATATTTACGGCGTTCAAGGTCGAAAAAATGAAGAAAGCGAACAATATCCAGACATACAAGGAGATCGCCGCATTTATGGAAGGCAAGCCCCTTGATGAGATATCAGCCGACCGAATAAAAACTGCCAACAGAACCGCCATAAAGTTAATGTACGGCGTTATTTCCGCCCTGATAACACTTACAGTATGCGCTGCCATCGGGTATTTTATATTTTAATAAAAACAACGGCTCCTGTGAGTTTACACAGGAGCCGAAGATTTTTTCAGTTTATTATTCTTGATCAGAAATTCTTTGAAGCATAGTCGACCCATCTGCTGTCCTTGGAAAGAGCACCGCCCTTGAGGAAAACAGCCTTTGCACTGCTGTCGTTTTTAAGGAAAGCGTCGAACCACTTTACAGCATATTCAGCAAAAATTGCAGGTGCATGAGCATCGCCCGGGTCTAAGTGTCTGCCGCCCTTTACACTTGCATATACAGCAGGAGCATTGCAGGCATCATAAGAATCCTTTACCCATGAAGAGCCTACTATTATATCATTTGTACTTGTTACAAAGAAAGTCGGAACTTTCAGCTTGCTTGCTTCATACGCAGGCTGACAGCCCTGTATATCGAATACACAGTCTATCTTTGAATTGAGTCTTGAAGCATTAACCGCACTCATTCCGCCCTGAGAATGTCCTGCTGATCCGATATGCTCAGCATCTACCTTGTTATAGAAAATGCTGCTTGACTTTTTACCCTCACTGATGATATAGTCAACAGATGCAGACTCTGATACTCCCGGTCCGCAGAAACGGCTATTACAAGCTACAACGATATAGCCCTTTGATGAGATCTCGCTGAGGATCTCCTCATAAACGGTAGATGTAACAAATGTACCGTTTCCCCATACAACTACAGGATATTTCTTGTTGGACGACGTCATTTCCTTAGGGAAAAATACAGTTCTCTGATAAATTAAGCCGTCAAGCTTTACAGAGTAAACTGCGCCGTTTAAATATGTCTGATAATTTGTTGCTGCAACAGTTTCAGCTATGCTCTGAGTTGATGCTAAAGCAGGTGTTAAGATAAGTGCTGCTGCCATGATAGATACGATTTTTCTTTTCATTTTACGACCTCCGGTTCGTTTTTAGTATTTTGTTTTTAGTCAATATGTAATATTAACACACACTTATTGTATCATATATGCACATAATTCGTCAATAGTTTTTTGAATATTTTTTGTTTAAAAGTTGATTATAGTTGTATATATAAACAATAACCGCCTTGCGGCGGTTATTGAATACATATTAATTATGAGCTGCTTAAAGAGTTACTGCATCTTATAAGAATCGATCATCTTCTTGACCATACTTCCGCCGATAGAACCTGCTTCACGGGAAGTAAGGTCACCGTTGTAACCCTTCTTGAGGTCAATGCCGAGCTCGTTTGCAGACTCCATCTTAAATTTTTCAAGAGCCTCTCTGCCCTTTTCAGTCATTACACCATTGTTATTGCTGTTATTGCTCATTTCTGTTATCTCCTTAATAATTTTTTGATGCCGTGATAGTATTATAGCCGGGCAATGATTTTTTATTACATGGAAAAATATGTACAATATGACGAAAATCCACCAAAAGCTATATACTACTGTTTTTTATGCTTGCATTTGACACCGTATTGATAGTATAATATATATGTCTGTGTCTTTTGGTATAATTTGCGAAAAAAATAGTTTTTTCTGCTTTTATACAAGAGAAAAAAGATATGTTAACGTCTAATAATAGAAATAATTTTTAAGGAGCTATAAGAAATGCTTTGGTCAATAATCATACCGCCGATAATATTTTTCATATCACTGTCGATAATGAATATCTGCGACAAGAAATACAGTGACAATAAGAAAAAAGACGCCTCAAAATCAACAATGAAAAACCTTGCAGCTGCCCTGGGCTGTCTTATCTGCGCAATGGTACTGCTCAGTGCGGTAACGTCAGTGGGCATGATAGACGGAAACAGCGGAATATCGCTTATAGGCTCTGCCCTTACAAGTGCCGCAGTATTCGGAGCTGTACTTGCAAGACGATATAAAGCTCCGCGTATAGGTGCTTTTCTTAAAAAGAGTGCGATATGTGCTTGTGTTATACTTGCTGCGGAAGTGCTTATTTTCAACGGAAAAAGCTTCACTTCACAAAAGACAGATCAGACCTTATCGACTTCCGATATCACCCTCGGAGCAAATGCTGAGAGCTCAGCTGATAACGATATATCCGTTACAGGCGACTCTGACATGAAGATGTACAATATTCCCGAAGATGCAAGAGTGCTTCTTGTAAGCCTTGACGCTGAAGGCGGCTCATCAACACCATTTGATGTAAAGCTCTCCATGACAGACAAAAACTTCTCAACTCAGGATATCATAGTTCAGCACAAGCGCACCTGCGGCAGAAATTCAGAGCTTTCGCTTTGTTTTGAACCATACGAAAAGCTCAACTCACTCACACTTACATTATCAGGCGTTACCAAAACCATTAATATCCATAAAATACGCGCATTAAGCGCTGTTCCCTATTCTTTCTCAGACCTTAGATTTATTCTTCTCTATATTATAGTTATAGGCTGTCTTGCAATAAAGGCTTTCGGATTTTATGCAGTGGACTACGACAGCAAGAAGCGTTCTCACGTTATTGCTGTTGCCGCTGTTATAGTACTATGTACTCTCTCGGGACTTTGCCTCCGTCAGCCTGATCAGGAAGGCAGACCGTATACAGGTACTGAAAAATATACCGACGATCCATTTGCCATGACTCTCGATGCCTTTGAAAAGGATCAGGTATACCTTGACCTTGACGCCGATCCCGCTCTTGATGAGCTTGAAAATGTGTATGATTCGGGACTCCGCGGCAATTCACAGGCTTTCGCCTACTGGGATCTGGCATACTATAACGGTAAATACTACAGCTATTTCGGCGTAGCTCCCGTGCTCACATTCTACTATCCTTATTATAAATTAACAGGCAAGCTGCCAACACTGGCAATGGCAAACAACTTCTACACAGTAATAGGCATACTCTTCATGTGCCTTACTGTACTTGCAGCCTTAAAGCTTCTCAAAATAAAGCCTAAGCTCCTGCTTCTGCTTCTCATGCTTCCTACGGCAGCAGCCACAATGGGCTTCTGGACGCTTGGAAATGAGATAGACCGCTATACTCTGCCAACTATCTCGGGACTTTGCTTCCTTATGATAAGCTTATTCACAGGCATGACAGCCTGCACCACTGCAAATAAGAAGCTCAAACCTGTCCTGCTCATCATAGGCGGTACAGCTCTTGCACTTTCAGTAGCTTCACGTCCTACAGTCGCACTCTGCGGCGCAGTTCTTGTACCTTTCTTCATCGGCATACTCCTTGACAAAAAGGAAAAGCTCGGCTATCGTCTCGGACTTGCAGCAAGCTTTGTAGCTCCGCTTATTGCAGGTGCAGCACTTATAATGAAGTACAACGCTGCAAGATTTGGCTCACCGTTCGACTTTGGTGCAGCATACCAGCTCACAGTCAGCGATATCCACGCAAATACTCTCAGACTTTCAAATCTACCGTCAGCTATATACCACTATTTCTTGCAGATGCCGAAATCAAAGCCTGCATTCCCCTTCTTTGAAACAGGTTTCAACGGACTTGAAAACTACGGCTCATACGTATATACGGTAATAGGCTTCGGAGCACTCACACTCCCTGTTATCCTCTTCGGCACACTTCTCCAGCCGCAGGCTTTCGGACCGAAAACAAAGGAGCTCGGCGACCGCTGCAGAAGATGGTTCTTGGCTATATGCCTTGCTATGTCCGTATTCCTTGCATGGGCTGACTTCTGTCTCGGCGGATTTATCACACACTATGTATTCGATATCATGCCACTTATGACATTTGCAGCTATGATAGGCATATTCCGCGGCTGTTCAAATCCCTCAGTTCACAAGAGCAGATACGTTCTTTCGGGTATTTCTATGGCACTGACAATGGTATTCATCTTCGGTCAGCTCTTCAACTGGGGAGAAGGCACTATTATGAAGCACTTCCCAAGCCTTATAGATACTCTTGAAGACGCAGTTATATTCTGGAAATAAGCAAAAAGGACTGAGTTTACTCAGTCCTTTTTAGTGTCCAAAAATAAAAAGTGGCGATATAATTTAACTGTTTCGGAGCTAATTAAATGTTTAAAATTTGCCCTGCCAAATAACTTGCTGAGCGTATGAACGGGTTTCCAAAGGGACTGTGTTCCTTTGGCAGAGTCCAGAGACAGCGTCTCTGGTCGCTGTTCCCAGCTTTTAAAGAACAGCGAAATAATACGAAGGCGCATCACAAGGGGTGAATAAAAAAACAGTCCAGTGGACTGTTTTTTTAGAGGGGACGCCTTGCAAGAGAAGGCGTCCCTTAATGTAACATCGCAGACCGCCCAATAAGCAGTTCCCCCTACATATATGCAGAAATATTCAAATTCATTCCTTTACATCATCATACTTATCAAGGAAACGGTGAACACCTGCGTTGTCCTTATAGGCGATGACCGTATTCACATTGACATTCTCAACGCTTCGGAAGATATTCTTCTCAACCTGCGGATTTACCTTTTTAAGCTCCGCAATGAGATTTTTTATCTCCAGACGCTTCGACACGGAGCGGCTGTCGGGAGCACAGGTAGTGCAGGTATCAGTGAATTTGCAGGCACACTGTATGAAATGCAAATCATTATAGTCGCGCCAGTGCTTTATCTCGGCTTCTCTAACGAGATAAAGGGGGCGTATAAGCTCCATGCCCTCAAAGTTGGTACTGTGGAGCTTCGGCATCATAGTCTGCACCTGTCCGCCGTAGAGCATACCCATGAGGATAGTCTCGATAACGTCGTCGAAATGATGTCCGAGAGCTATTTTATTGCAGCCCAAAGCCTTTGCGTGACTGTAGAGATAGCCGCGGCGCATACGCGCACATATGTAGCAGGGGTTCTTCTCGATATTGTACACAGAGTCGAATATATCCGACTCGAATATATGCACAGGTATGGACATAGAACGTGCATTTTCTTCGATAACGCGGCGGTTTTCGGGACTGTAGCCGGGATCCATAACAAGAAACACAAGCTCAAATGGAAACTTATCGTGGCGTTTCAGCTCCTGAAATAGCTTTGCCATGAGCATTGAGTCCTTGCCGCCCGAGATACAGACAGCTATCTTGTCATTCGGCTTTACAAGCTCGTATTCGTTTATAGCCTTTGTGAACTTACACCATATTGACTTCTTAAACTTCTTCCTGATACTCAGCTCTACAGCCTCCGTGACTTCCCTGTTCTCCATTTTTATGCGGAGCCAGTCAACATAGCCGCCCTCTAAATTATAGGCTTCAAAGCCTTTTTGACACAGCTTATCTGCGATATCTCCACTGATAATACCGCTGCGGCAGCAGATTATGAGCTTTTTATCCTGCGGCAGTTCCGCGGAAAGTACATCCTCCTGCGCAATATTCACAGCTCCGTCTATATGACCATACTCAAAAGCGGAGCTGTCACGTATATCTATTATCTTATATTCCGAATTATCGAGCTTTTCAAGCTCTGCGGCAGTAATGCCATTATTCATTGAAACACCTCATTGTTTTTTCTCTATAGGCAGCTCTACTGTGAAAACAGTGCCCTTGCCTGCCTCGCTCTCAACTCTTACAGTACCGTTATGGTACATAACACCATGCTTAACGATAGAAAGTCCGAGACCTGTACCCTTTATTTTACGCGAACGGCTCTTGTCAACGCGGTAGAAACGCTCGAAAATACGTCCTATATGCTGCTGCGGTATTCCCATACCCGTATCGCTTACAGTTATGATAGCTCTCTGCGGTATATGGGATATCTTGACACTCAGGCTGCCGCCGCTGACATTGTACTTTATGGCGTTGTCGCAGAGATTGTACAGTATCTCGCCGAGTATGGTGCGGCTTCCGATAAGCGACACCTTTTCGCCTGTAAGCTCTGTTGTCACACCCTTTTCCTCTGCGCTCAGCTTCAGTCTTTCAAGGACTTCCTCAGCAAGGCTGTAAAGCTCAACGCTTTCATTCTCACGGGGAGCAGAGTCCTCGTCAAGCTTTGAAAGGGAAACTATATCGTTGATGAGATTGATGAGCCTTTCGGCTTCGCTGCGGATATTTCCGCCGAACTGCGCAACGTCCTCCTGCTTGACCATGCCGTTTGCCAGCATATCGGATATGCCGTAGATAGTCGTAAGCGGAGTTTTCAGCTCATGTGACACATTTGACGTAAACTCGCGGCGCATAGTCTCAAGCTCCTGCTTTTCGGTAACGTCCATGATGAACACCACAAGTCCGCATACCATGTCTATACTGTTTGCAGGGCTTGCAATTACTTCGCGCTGACCGCCGCCTGTACGCAGGATACACTCCGAACGCCTGCCGCCGAGGGCATTCATGATACATCTTCTGAAATCCTCCGAATTATTAAGAGCGTAAACGCTCTGACCCTCCGTAAATGCGCCTGCTCCGAGAAGCTTTTTCGCACTGGTATTGCAGGTGAGCACATTCAGCTTTGGATCGGTGATTATAAGTCCCTCGTCCATTGACTCTGTCATAAGCCCGAACTGCTCACGGCTGCTCTGTATCTCGTCCATCTGACGGCTTACCTTGTTATTCTGACTGCGCAGCTTTTCCAGCAGAGGAGCAAGCTCCTTATAGCTTTTTTTCGTATCGGGGTGAGCAAGGTCGATATTATTTATAGGTCTTACGATATTTCTTGATACTCTCGTTGCCGCAAGTACGGAAAATACAACGACTACAGCAAGTATGAGCAGCATAGGGTTCAATACTTTCAGCAGCTGTGCTTCAAGGGATATATGTACACTTGAAACTCTTATTACAGAGTGATCTTTCAGCCTTACAGCGTAATTTATTGTCTTTTGCATGATAGTCTTTGAATAGCGTGATGAGCTGCCCTCGCCCTTTTCAAAGGCTTCGGAAATCTCTTTTCTGTCGGAATGATTTTCCAGAGCTTCGGGAGCTTCTTCCGTATCGAAAACCACCTGTCCGCGCTGATCTATCCATGTAACGCGGATATCATCGCCGAAATCACTGCTTTCGAGGAAATCTTCTCCAAGTCTTTCAACGGCGGAGGATATTATAAGAGTATGATTTTTCACTTCTTTTTCCGCCGACTCCACCGATTTGTCGTACATCAGCGCAGTTACGAGCATTATAGCCGCTATGACCGATATCGCACAGATAGTTATGATGCCGATAAATATTTTTTTAGTCAATAATATCGTCACCTGCCTTATATCCGACTCCGCGTATGGTCTGTATCAGATCGCCGCAGTCTCCCAGCTTCTGGCGGAGAGTCCTTATATGAACATCGACTGTACGGCTTTCGCCTGCAAAGTCATAGCCCCATATCTCTTTCAGCAGGTCATCACGGGAAAAGACTTCTCCCCTGTGCTTCATAAGCAATATGAGCATATCATATTCTTTAAGGGTGAGCACTACCTTGCTGCCGTTCGCAAAAACCTCATGCTTTGAAGGATATACGGTTATTTTGCCTAATTCCAGCTTTTCGGAAGGGATATCAGCAGTGCGGCGAAGAAGTGCCTTTATACGTGAGATAAGCTCTAAAGTACCGAAAGGCTTTGCGATATAATCATCAGCGCCGCTGTCAAGTCCCTCGACTTTATCAAGCTCCGAATCCTTTGCCGTGAGCATGATAACAGGGAGCTTCTGGGTCTCGGGGTCGCTTCTCAGCTTTTTCAGTACAGAAAGTCCGTCCTCCTCGGGGAGCATACGGTCAAGAAGCAGAAGCTCGGGCAGCTCCTGCGCCATAGCTTCTCTGAGAGCAGAAGGCGTTTCAAAGCCTTTTGCGGTCATTCCCGAGCTTTCAAGGGCATATATAACGAAGTTCCTTATACCTGCCTCATCTTCCAGCATATATATCATCATAACGCCTTCTTTCTCATTTTTATCAATTTACGGATTATCAATTTACGGACGCGCAATGCGCGTCCCTTCATTCTCAATTTTCAATATGCGGGCCGCCAAAGGCAGCCCTACAGTAGTTATGGCATACATAAAGGTTACAGGAGCACGGGCGCGCGGAACGCGCCCCTACAATTCCTAATTCCGAATTCCGCATTCCGAATTAAATCCGCCGCCCCTACAAGCTAACGGCTAAGGACTCGGAACTGATCACTACTCACTATATTATACGTCTGTTGGGAAAAAAATTCAACCCCCTGTTAAAAACATCCGAAAATCCGCAAAAATGCGTTATAATTTTTTTGTGTATTTTTTAAAAAATAGTTGAATTTCTGCGCTGTTTATGGTATACTGTAATGTGCAGACTTTTGCAAATTTATAAATTCCGCCCCATTTCAGATATATTACGGACGGCGGAGGTCAGGAGATAATATGAACCTTACAAATATGTTTACTTGTTTAGCCCAGATATCAGACGCAGAAAATCCGACTATCTTCCCATTCCCGTTCTCGATGCACCTTGCTCTGGCAGTTATCTCTATCATCTTTTTCAGCTACAGATTTGCGGTACAGAAAAAGCCTTTCCAGCTTATTTTCGCTATAGCTGTTCCGCTTTCACTTCTCTTATGGGTATCAAATAATAAAACTCTTTTCTACACTGTAGGTATAATCGAACTCATACTCATTGTCACAGCACTGTTCACTTCTATATTCGTAAAGCCAAAAACAGCTGAGGAAAAAGCTTCTTCCGACAAGAAAGACAAGGAGGACTAAGCTGTGAAAATTGCAGTCCTTGACTGGTATACAGTCAATATCAGCGGAGATATCCCCACTTCTCAGCTTGAAGAGCTGGGCGACGTAAGGATAATCCCACTTACTCCCCCCGAGGAAACAGCTGCTAATATCGGAGATGCAGACATAGTGCTCTGCAACAAGGTGCTCATTACAAAGGAAGTTATGGACGCTTGTCCCAATATCAAGTATATCGGACTTTTCGCCACGGGCTTCAACAATGTGGATATAGAATATGCCGCAGAAAAAGGCATCGTTGTATGCAATGCAGGTCAGTATTCCACTGACGCTGTTGCACAGCAGACCTTTGCTTACATACTTGACCGCTACAGCCGTATAAGGGACTACGACATCGCTGTAAAGAACGGCGAGTGGGAGCGTTCACCTGCTTTCTCATACTTCCCCGTACCTACTGCCGAGCTTGCAGGAAAGACTCTTTCCATTGTGGGTTACGGTTCTATCGGACGCAAGGCAGCTCAGATAGGCTCTGCCTTCGGCATGAATATAGTCATAAGCACAAGAACTCAGCCCAAGGACTGCCCGTATGAGGTCACAGACCTGTATACAGCCGCAGAAAAGGCTGATGTGCTCACATTCCATTGTCCTCTTACAGACAAGACAGCAGGCATCATCAACAGCGAGCTCATATCCCATATGAAGCCCTCTGCTATGCTGATAAATACTTCACGAGGCGGAGTTGTAAACGAAGCCGACCTGGCAAAGGCTCTCAATGACGGAAAGATAGCAGCTGCTTATCTCGATGTACTGGTAAAAGAGCCAATGTCACCGGATACTCCCCTTAAAGGTGCAAAAAACTGCGTGATCACTCCGCATACAGCATGGGCACCTCTCGAAACAAGAGAACGCCTTGTGGACATCGTATGCAGCAATATAAAGGCGTGGCAGAATGGCTGTCCGCAGAATAAAGTCAACTAAAGGAAGCTGATCCTATGAGAAATATATCAGAAAAAAAGCGTATCGTCATAAAGCTGGGTACTTCCACACTTACCCACAAGACAGGCAAGCTGAATATACGCAGAATGACAAATATGGTGCGCGTTATTTCCGATCTTCACAACTCAGGTCGTGAGATAATCATGGTATCTTCGGGAGCTGTAGGTCTGGGCGCAGGAAAGCTCGGTCTCCCCGAGAAGCCAAAGGATACCAAGACAAAACAGGCTGTAGCCGCTATCGGACAGTGCGAGCTCATGCACGTATACGACGATATGTTCGCAAAATACAGCGTAACAGTGGCACAGATACTGCTAACAAAGACTATCATCAATAACCCAAACCACTGCGAAAACTTCATGAATACTGTGGAGAAGCTGGTTGGTATGGACGTTATCCCTATAGTAAACGAAAACGACACTATCGCTATTGATGAGCTGGAGCTTGAAATAGGCGAGAACGACTCCCTTTCCGCTCTCGTTGCGGAGCTTTCAAGAGCCGATCTGCTGCTGATACTTTCGGATATAGACGCTCTCTATGACGATGACCCCCGTTCAAATCCCGATGCCAAGCCCATACCTGTTGTCGAGAAGATAACTCCCGAGATAGAGGCTATGGCAGGCGGTGCAGGAACAAGTCTGGGAACAGGCGGTATGTCCACAAAGATAACCGCTGCAAAAATAGCTACAAATGCAGGCATAGACATGATAATAATGAACGGAAAAGATCCCGAAAAGCTCTATGACCTGTTTGAAAATAAGGAAATAGGCACTCTTTTCAAAGCAAAACAATAATACAGACCACTAACAACGAGGTGTAATTATGAGTTATACAGAGGAACTGGGCAAAAGAGCCAAGGCTGCGGAAGCTGCTGCCATAAGTGCTTCCACATCACAGAAAAATGACGCTCTTGCAGCGATATCAAAGGCACTTATAGCAAACAAAGACCTTATAATCGCTGAAAACGCAAAGGATATCGCAAACGCTAAGGCTAACGGTATGTCGGAAGCAAAGCAGGACAGGCTCCTGCTCAACGAAAAGCGTATCGAGGACATCGCAAAGAGCCTTTACGATATAATCAATCTCCCCGATCCTATCGGTGAGGTAATCGGCGGCGGCAACCGTCCCAACGGCTTGCAGATAATCAAGACTCGTGTACCGCTGGGCGTTATCGCTATCATATACGAATCACGTCCGAATGTTACCGTTGATGCTGCTGCACTCTGCCTAAAAACAGGAAACGTTGTTATCCTCAAGGGCGGCAAGGAAGCTATAAACTCCAACGTATGCCTCGGAAGCATAATGAGAAAAGCTCTTGAAGAAACAGGACTCCCTGCTGATATGATACAGGTAGTGGACAAGACCGACCGTGAGACAACTACCGAGATCATGCGTCTCAACGGCTACGTTGACGTTATAATCCCGCGCGGCAGTGCAGGTCTCATACAGGCTGTAGTCACTAACGCTTCCGTACCTGTTATCGAAACAGGCGCAGGAAACTGCCACGTTTACGTTGACGCTTCTGCCGATCTTGATATGGCAGTTGAAGTGACCGACAACGCAAAGACTCAGCGTCCTTCCGTATGCAACGCTATCGAGAGCCTTCTCGTTCACAAGGATATCGCAGACAAGTTCCTGCCACTCATTGCTGAACGCTTCAAGGTACATAACGTAAAGATATACGGCTGTGACAGGACCATCGCTATCCTCGGCAGCTCCATAGAAAAGGCTACCGAAACAGAGTATGCAACAGAGTTTGACGACTACATCATCGCTGTAAAGGTAGTTGACGATATAGATGAAGCTATTGCTCATATAAGAAAGTACAGCACAAAACATTCAGAGTGCATAATCACACGTTCACTTGAAAATGCACAGAAATTCCAGAAGCAGGTAGACGCTGCGGCAGTTTACGTAAACGCTTCAACACGCTTCACAGACGGCGGAGAATTCGGCTTCGGCGCAGAAATAGGCATTTCCACACAGAAGCTCCACGCAAGAGGTCCTATGGGACTTACTGAACTTACAACAGTTAAGTATCTGATAAACGGAAACGGTCAGGTAAGATAACTGCCTTAGTTATATATCCAGTTTTTATTTGATTTTTGGAGGTCGAAATGGCTATTAGAAAAGATCTTGACGATATGCTCAACAGTCTTATGGACGGCGGCGGCGGTGGGAGTACTCCTGCCCGCAGCCATAATACTCCCCGTTCCGTAAGAAAGAGCAAATTCGACGATATGTCGGTCGATGATCTGCTCCACGCACTTGAAGACGAGAAAAAGCATTACCTTGATGATGCTGCTCCCACTGAGGAGTATCATGAGGATACACCGCCTTCTGTATGGGAGTTCGCACCGCCGACAGAAAAAGCTTCTGAGCCTGAAATGCAGGCGGAAGAGGAAGAAGTACCGAATATCATATCCGAAGTCATGCATACAGAAGCTTCGGCAGAGACAACAAGGGTATTCGATGCTATCCCAATGAGCGAAGAGCTCCCAAAGCCTGTAAAGAAAAAGAAGATCGTCATAACAGGAGAGCTTCCTGATTATGAGGCACTCAGACGCGAAGAAGCTGAAAGAGAAAGACAGGCTCAGCTTGCCAGCGAAGCTGCTGCTGAAGAAGCAAGAGCAGCTGAAAGAGCAAGAAGAGCTGCTGAGGCTGCTGCCGAGAGACAGCGTCTTGCAGAAGAAGCAGAGCAGCGCAGACTTGCCCGTGAAGAGGCTGAAAGACAGCGTATAGCTGAGGAAGAAGAAAGATCACGCAGGATCGCAGAAGCCGCTGCGGAGAAAAAACGCCTTGCAGAGGAAGCTGCCGAAAGAAGAAGGCTCGAAGAAGAAGCTGAGCGTCAGAGACTTGCCGAAGAAGCTGAAAGGCAGCGTATCGCCGAGGAAGAGGCTGAGCGTCAGAGACTGGCTGAGGAAGCCGAAAGACAGCGTATTGCCGAGGAAGAAGCTGAGCGTCAGAGACTGGCTGAGGAAGCTGAAAGACAGCGCATAGCCGAGGAAGAAGCTAAGTATCATCGTATTGATGCAGAAGAAGAAAAACTCCGCCAGATCGAAGAAATGAAGCGTCTTGCAGAGGAGATCGAAGGCAGTGCGCCCGAGACAGTTGTTTCAGGCGATATCAGTACATTTGCTCCTCCTGCCGAGAAAGACGTTGATGAAGCTATAGAAGCTCTGGGCGAAGCTGCTTCGGAAGCAGTGCCCGAAATACAGGAAGAAGAAACAGAAAAGCCTAAGAAGCTCGGTTTCTTCAAGAAGCTTATGAATAAGGGCAAGGAAGAACCCAAGCCCGATACAGATACAGATCCTGTTCCCGAGGACGGATTATTCGAGTCAGATGAGTCTCCGTCGGCAACAGAGCTTATTGACGCAGCTATTGCTGCTATAAATCACCCCGAGGACAGCGAGAGTACCGAAAGCTACAGCGATCCTGTAGGCAATATGCTGGACAATATCCGCGAGGACGCGGCAGAAGCCATTGCAGATATGGATACACCAAAGGAAGAAGCTGCCGAAGCTCCAAGTGAGCCACTGGTACTCTCAGACGAGGATATAATCGCAGGGCTCTCACCCGAGCTCAAAGAGCGTTTTGACGAGCTTTCAGCTGATAAGCAGCAGCAGGTCATCGAAATGAGAAGAGCACAGATGGGCGCAGTTGCACCTGCTGTAGTATCTGACGAAGAGCCTGCCGAGGACAGCTTCATCACTGAGGAAGAAGATGTATCAGCTGCTGAGGATACAGAAATGACTGAGACATCAGCTGCCGAGGAAGTTACAGAAAAGGCTGAGACAGAAGCAGAAAAAGCTTCTGAGCCTACGGAAACTGCTCCTCAAAAGCCAAAGGGCAAGATAACTTCTGCTCTGGGACGCATACTTGATGAAGATCCCGACGAGCTTATCGCACAGCGCAGTGAGCATACTGAGTCCGACGAGCTCACCGCAGGCGACCCATACAAGAGAAAACGCCTTTTCACTGTTCTTGGCGTAATATTCACCATATTTGCAGTTATCGGCATTATCGCTACCATTATCAAGTGCGTCGGATTTTTTCGCAGCTTCACTTCGGGCGAAGCTAAAAAGGACAGCTTCACTCAGATGATATACCCTGCTGCTATCATGGATATAGAGCCATTCTCCGACCCTTCACAGCTTACATCCGAGCAGATAATCACAGCTACTATATGGTCTATCATAATGGACGAAAGCAAGATATCAAAGTATGAGCTCACACTTGATACTGTTTCTATCCCTGATGTAGATGTTGAGAAGTATGCAGTAGAGCTTTTCGGCGAAAACCTGCCTCCGTTTGAGCACGCAACAGTAGGTCCTATTGAATCACGCTTCTACTATGCAGACGGCGTGTATAACGTAAGATCAAAGCCTATAACTCATACATACTCACCTGAGATAAAGTCTATCGTCAAGAATGGCAATACCTATACTCTCAATGTTGACTATGTTGACGAGCTCCCACAGTGGATGGACAAGAACGTATCAAAGAACGTTGAATTCCGCCTTACCGAAAAAGATGACGGCACATTCAAGTTCAGTTCAATGAAGATAATTTCTGTTAATAACGGAAATATATAATATAATGAGGTCTGAAAGCAATTTCAGACCTCTTTCTTTTACCTCAAATGTTACAATTAAGAAAAAAACTTCGTGAAATTATTACAAAAAAAATACAAATTCATGAGAATGAGGAATATAAGGCTCTAAATGGTTGACATTTTTCTGTTTTACTGATAAAATAGATATGATGCCTTTATTATGCATCGACTATTTTTAGGAGGAGGAGCTGCTTTGGGAGACAGTAAATTTTGCTACAGATGCATGGAACAGTACGACGCATCGCTTCATGTATGTCCGTCATGCGGATTTGTTGAGAGCGACGCCCACGAGCCCATGTATGTCCCACCCGGTACAATACTCCACGGCAAGTACCTCTGCGGTATTCTTCTGGAATACAACGGCGAGGGTGCTACATATATAGGCACTGATATTTCTACAGGAAAGAAAGTGCATATAAGAGAATATGTCCCTATCAATCTCTGCACCCGTGTAAAGAACAAACCAACTATCAGTGTAAACTATAACAACCTTGCTAAATACAAGGCTTTTATGGCGGAATATACAGAGCTCAACAAGTCTCTTGCACGACTCAGGAACAATACCAATATACCGCCTATTCTCGATATGTTTGCCGAGAATAATACTACCTACACTATCTTTGAGTACATCGACGGCGTTAAAATGCTGGATTATCTCAAGGAAAATGCAGGCGAGCTGAGCTGGGAACAGGTCTCAAAGATATTCCCGCCGCTCTTTACCACTATCGGCATACTCCATAACGCAGGTATCATACACCGTGCAATAAGTCCCGATACTGTGTATATCACAGACAAGGGCGAGCTGAAGCTCTCAGGCTTCTGCGTATCAGCTGTAAGAACTGCCAATGCAGGCCTTGAATACGAGCTTTTCAAGGGCTATGCAGCTCCCGAGCAGTATTCTGCAAACAGCAGCAGCCGTCAGGGTTCATGGACTGATGTTTACGGAGTCTGTGCTCTCCTTTACAGAGCACTTACAGGCTGTATGCCTGTTGACTCACTCAGCCGTCTGAAGCACGACGACCTGCATGAGCCACATGACCTTGATTCGCGTATTCCGCGCCATGTATCAAGAGTTATCATGGAAGGTATGAATTTAAACGGCAGAGACCGTATACAGACTATCACAGAGCTTGTTACAAGACTGTTCGAGCAGCCTTCCGAGGAAGAAGAGGAAGAACTCGAAAATACAACAGTGCTCCCTGATCCTGTTCAGCCTTCATATGAACAGCAGCAGTATCAGCAGCCTGTCTACGAACAGCCTGCATATGAGCAGCAGCAGTATCAGCAGCCTGAACCTCAGAATGTGATACACCAGCGCAGTGCTCAGTCACGCCGAAATGACAGCTATAAATATGAAAAGGTCAATACCGTTGACCGTATAAAAGTCCCGATAATCATCGGACTTCTGCTGCTTGCAATACTTATGACACTTGCAGTGATCATTATCAATCTTTTCTCAAATCCCGAGGAAGAGGATAACACAGCAGTAAAGCCGAAACGTCCGTCAGTTACCGAGAATGTAATAGACGAAGCCGAGACGACCAATGCAGCAGACACTGAGATGCCTGATCTCGTCGGAAAATTCTATGAGCACTCAAAGGAACTGTGGAAAGACCACTTTGTACTCGATGCTGATTACGCTTACAATGATGATTACGAAAATGATATGATCTTTGAGCAGAGCGTCAAGAAGGGCGAAATGATCGCTCAGGGACAGGTCATCAAGGTAAAGGTCAGCAAGGGCAAATCCTCAGCTTATATCCCTGACTATGCAGGATTGACTGTTGACCAGTACAAGAACGCTCTTGACAAGGCAGGTATAACTGATTTCAATTATCAGTTCGTTGAGTCTAAGAACTCCTACGGCAAGGCTAATACTGTAGTAGAGATACAGGTAGACGGCAAGGTAGTCCATGCTGGTGACTTCTTCAGCAACAAGGAAGGCAAAAAGCTTACAGTTTACTATGTTTCCGAGACTTCCGAAGCACCTCAGTACACTACAGCTGCTCCTACAACTCAGGCTCCTGTAGTTACAACTCAGGCTCCTGTAGTTACTACACAGGCTCCTGTTGTTACAACTCAGGCTCCAGCACCTACTGATCCTCCGACAGAACCACCAACAGATCCTCCTGCTCCGCCTGTTGAGCAGCAGCCTGTCGAAGGCGGCGGCGAGGGCGGCGAAAATCCGCAATAATAAGTCACATTACATCATATAAAAGTTCAGCCCCGAGGCAGTTTAATTGCTTCGGGGCTTTGTATTATCGTTTAGTTCAGAGTTGAGAGTTGAGAATTGAGAGTTAATGTGTTCGCTCCGCTCACATTATTTAAATAATGTCGCCGAAGGCGACTCCACAATTCTAAGCTCTCAACTTTTTACTTCTGCTCTAACTCTTTGTTTCTGAAATCATAAAAGCCACAGCTTACACTGTGGCTTTTATGATAAATTGTAAAGAATATCATTTATCGAAAACGACTTTCCTTACAGTCATTAACACTTCGTACCTCCTGAGAGAGTACCGCCAAAGGCTGCAAGCTGAGTCGGATCGACCTGCTGGAAATATGTAGAACCGTTAAGGGTTCCGCCTGTGTAGAAAGATGCGCCCGATGTTCCATTGCCGCCTGCCTTTAACTGACTTACAGCCTTGTCTACGATGAAAGATACTATTACCTTTCCGTCGCTTCCTACCAGTGATAATCTTGTATTTGCGGATACATTAGCTGAAGCTGTTGCGCTTGCGGACATCTCGCTGCCGCCCATGCTCATACCGCCTGACGAACAGTTGGATACCCATGTTCCGCCCTTTACTGAGATAGTGCTGCCGCCGTCACCGCAGTCAAACGGTTCGTTGCCGTTTGAAATGATGTAGCCGCCGTTTATTTCAATATTACCGTTGGAGTCGTAACCGTCGTGGTCGCCGTTGGTAGCGTTAACTATTGCTAAACCGCCGTTGAACTGGAGGAGATAGTTTCCTGAGTTGCCGCCGAAGCCGCCGCCTCCGAAACCGCCGCCGCCCTGTCCCCAAGGCATACCTGTGTTACCCATTCCCGAACCGTCACTGCCGCCTGCTGCATTGAAGCCGTCGTCAGTGGAGTTTACGATAACAGAACCGCTGTTCTGGTAAATTTTCTGAGCTTCGATACCCTCATAGCACTTCTCTACAGCGATAACGATATCATCGTACTTGCCGCTGTCCTTTGTGCCGATAGTGAGATCATGGTCGGCATGAGCACCGTCATCTGCTGATGAGAGCTTCAATTCGCCGCCGATAAGCTGCATACTGCCGCCGCAGTGGATACAGTCATCGGAAGAGTCGATAGTGATAGTACCGCCATTGATAGTGATATCGCCTACGCTCTGCCATGTAGTACCTGCCTCGTCATAAAGACCTACTGCCTTTATGCCCTTTGCGGAGATATCGGTCTTGTTGGAATTTCCGTCCATCATGCCGCCCATTCCGCCGCCACCGCCGGGTCTGCCGCCGCCGAAGCCGCCCTGAGTATTGCCGCCCTGAGTGCTGCCTGTTCCTGCGTAGGAGCTGCCCTCATAAGTCTTGATAGTCAGGTCGCCGCCGTTCATGGTGAAGAACTGCTCTGCTGAGATACCGTCAGCGTAAGAGTCGATATTTACTGTACCGCCGTTGATAGTTACCAGTCCGAGCTGCTTTGCTGTTGAAGAAACATCGGTAGAAGTAGCCTTTATGCCGTCTCCTGCCTTTGTCTTTACTGTTACGGAGAGGGCGGAATAGTCCACCTCTGTACCGTCTGATGATGTATTGCCGATAGTGAGAGTATCCTTTGCGCGGATACCGTCATCAGCTGCGTTAACGACCAAAGTGCCGTTATATATCTTGATATCGTCCTTGCCTACGATAGCATCTGCTGCGTTGCCGTTTACTGTGAGCTTGCCCTTGCCCTTGAACTTTATATCGTCCTTGGAGTAGATAGCTCCCGTATCGTTGTCAGCGTTTGTGTACTCAGTACCGTCAGAGATAGTATTCTCTGTGCCGTTCTTGGCAACGATAACTACCTCGTCTGCGATAGACGCTACGTATATAGGAGAAGTTTTTGTATTTGTAAGGCTCATGCCGCTGAGGTCGAGCTCTACGACTCCATCGGGATAAGCTGTCTTGTCAACGTCAATTACGATCTGACCACCTGTCATCTCGCCTGTTACAGTGAATTTACCGGGCTGAGAGATAGTGCAGACGTTGTTCTCTACCTTAGCCTCAGATGATGCATTTGTGACCATGCCTGCATCGGAAAGAGTGATAGTCAGTTCGTCTGTAACGGGTGTAGGATCATCAGGTGTAGTAGGATCAGTAGTTGTACCGCTGCTTACGCCTGAAGGATCAACATTATTGAATACAGTTACAAGGCTGAGCTGGAACTGTGTCTGCTTGCCGTCTGTATGAGTTACAGCATTACCTGTTGCAAGGTTCTTGAAGCCGCATGACTTAGCACCGTTGATAGAAGTATCACTGAAGAGGACATACTTGAACTTCTTCTGATACTTGACATCAACACTGTCTGTAACTATTGCATTGTCCTTGCTCCATGTACCGTCCTTTTCATTTTCGGGATTTGCGATACAATTGAGGAGTGCAGTAGTCTGAGTAGTGCCTGTAAGGAGCTTTTCATCTACCTGATTATCAGTAGCAGTAGCAATTACTGTACCGCCTGTGATGTTTACGCCTGTTACAGCTGTAAGACCTCTGTCGCCGCCTGCAATGAGCTTGCCGCCGCTGATGTCGATAGTTGTTTCAGCCTGTACAGCGTCATTGCCAGCCTTGATAGTTACAGAACCGCCTGAGAAAGCAACTGCGCCCTTGCCTGACTTGATACCGTCGCCCTCAGCTTCGATCTTGAGCTTGCCGCTCTTTACAGTAACAGACTTCTTGCCCTTTACAGCGTCAGTCTTATCTGTAGAGTTCAGAGTTGTGATAGTAATATCACCGCCGTTGAACTTGATGTCGTTGTTACAAGAAACAGCGTCCTGAGTATTTGCAGTGATCTCAAGAACACCGTCTCCCTTTTCGCCGCCCTTGATAGTAAGGTCGTCCTTGGCTTCTATAACAGCAGCCTTTGCGAAGTCCCCTGAATAAGCAGTGTCACCGTCTGTAATAGTATTAGTAGTACCGTCAACAATGTTTATAGAGGTATTCTCCGCATTTGTAACATAGATAGCAGGAGCAGTCTTACCTGTGATATTTGCATTGTTGAGGAATATCTTTACTGTCTCAGCATCTGCTGTTGTATCAGCAATATTGATGTTTATCTGTCCGTCATCGAGAGTACCGTCAACGTAGAACTCACCCGAATGTGTGATAGTAACTGTAGTACCGTCTACTGCTGCGTTATCGCCCTCGACCTCGATAGAAGTGTTCTTGAGGTGGATCTTAGTAGCTTCTGTAACAGGCGGAACGTCTGTCTTGCCGCTGCTGAGCTCTCCCTTGCCCAAGAGATACATCTGGATAGCAAGCGCATCGTTTGTGGATACACCGTCATTTGCGCCGTTGCAGTCGGCATTTTTCCAGCCCTGTTCAGTAATAGAGTGTTCGTCCGAACCGCCTACGCCGTACTTATTAGGATTGGCAAGTGCCTGCATTATCATAACGGCATCGGAAAGATCGACCTGTCCGTCACTGTTGGCATCGCCGACCATTGTTGAAACTGCGGCATCAGCTGCAAAGCTGAAAACAGGAAGTGCAGAAGCAGCAACACATACTGCTGAAATGCCTGCAACAAGCTTCTTTAAGCCATTCTTCTTCATAAACATCATTCTCCTTTTTTAATATCGCCCATTCAAAGTCAACCAAGTTTTGACTATGATTAGATTATAATGGCTGCACCTTGAAATAATCTTAAATTTTGCTTAAACGAGCCTTAAAATTACTATTTTGGACGAATATTTTTGTTTTTTTTAGATATCCCCACTCTTTTTTTATTATACACTTTTTAACGTTTTTAAGCAATTGAGCAATCAGCCCAAAAACAACATATTCGTATTGCGCATATTGCCTAATCACCAAAAAAACGCGATAAGCAGTCCATTATTGCTGTATGATCTAAAACGACTTGCAAAAAAGCCGCATTTGCAGTATAATAGTTTTTAGTGATTAGTAATTAGTGAGTAGAAAGTAGTATAATTATGTTCGCTGTGCTCACATTATTTAAATAATGTCGCCGCAGGCGACACCAAAACTCTCAACTCTCAATTCTCAACTAAATCATAATTTTGCTGCGCAAAATTATGATTTGAAAGGAGGCAGCCACTGTGAATATAGATACGAATACTCGGCAGATACTTACAGAGCTTGAAAGCTGCGGCTTTGAAGCATATATGGTCGGCGGCTGTGTCCGTGACGGCATAATGGGCAGAGAATGCCACGATATTGATATAACCACAAACGCTCTTCCCCAGCAGATACTTGAGGTTTTCCGCGATTACAGGGTGATACCCACAGGTATAAAGCACGGCACTGTTACCGTACTGTGCGGCGGCTCGCCCTTTGAGATAACCACATACCGCATTGACGGTGAATACTCCGACCACCGCCGTCCTGACAGGGTAGAGTTCACATCTGATATAACCGCAGACCTTGCAAGGCGCGATTTCACCGTAAATGCCATAGCAATGAACAAAAACGGCAGCATCATCGACCCTTTCGGCGGAAAAAACGATATCGAAGCAGGTGTCATCAGATGTGTAGGTGAGCCCGAAAAGCGTTTCAGCGAGGACGCTCTCAGGATAATGCGGGCTTTGCGTTTTTCCTCGCAGCTTGGCTTCACCATCGACGAAGCTACCGCAGCAGCCGTCCACAGAATGAGGGACGATCTAAAAAATATATCCCGTGAACGCATACGCGAGGAGCTCGACAAGCTCATATGCGGTAAAAACTGCATTGATGTGCTTCTTGGATACAGTGACATCATCACCGCAGTTATCCCCGAATTTCAGCCATGTATCGGGCTTGACCAGCGTTCGCCCTACCATAAATACAATGTCTGGGAGCATATCGTCCGCGCTCTGGCTTCTGCTCCATGCGAGGATATTCTTCTCCGCAGAGCTCTGTTTTTCCACGATATCGGCAAGCCTGTATGTATGACACTTGACGAGAATGGTCGTGGACACTTCAAAAAGCATGACAGCGTAGGTGCGGAAATGACTCGGGAGCTTATGAGAGAGCTTCGCTACGATAATAAGTCCATAGCCGATGTTTCCACACTTATCGCCAACCACAGCAAGAAGATACGCTGCCGCGCAGATGTGAAGAAAATGATGTCCAATATCGGGGACGAGCTGTTCTTCAGCCTTATGGTCATGAAGAAGTGCGATAATTCGGCTAAAAATGAATTTGTACTCGAGGAGAACATCTTCTTTGACAAGCTTATCGCAATGGGACATGAAATAGTTGACAATAACGAGTGCAGAAATATCCGCGGACTTGTTATAAAAGGCTCCGACCTTGCAGTACTGGGCTTTAAAGGCTCGGAAATAGGCTCGATGCTGCATGAGATACTTGGTCACGTCATAGACGGCGACCTTAACAACGACAAAGCTGAAATAATGGACTATGCAGAACAGAGGTGCAGTTTATGACAGGAAGGATACATTCCACAGAGAGCTTCGGAACAGTTGACGGTCCGGGAATACGTTTTGTGGTGTTTTTTCAGGGCTGTCCGCTGAGGTGCAAATACTGCCACAATCCCGATACATGGGACTTTGCAGGCGGCAAAGAGACTACCGCTGAGGAGCTTATGAAAGAGTATGACTCGTACAAGGAATTCCTTAAAACAGGCGGTATCACCGCAACAGGCGGCGAACCTCTTGCACAGCCCGAATTCCTTGCAGAGCTTTTTGCACTTGCCAAAAGCAAGGGAGTACACACCTGCCTTGACACTTCCGCAGGAGTTTACGATCCTGCTCATCACGAAAAGATAGACGAAGTGCTGAAATATACCGACCTTGTGATGCTGGATATAAAGCACATCGACAACGACTGCCACAGGGAGCTTACAGGCAAAGGGAACCGCAATATCCTCGCATTTGCCGAGCATATCCGCGATCTTGGCATACCTGTCTGGATACGCCACGTTGTAGTCCCCGGGATAACAGATAAATATGAGGAGCTTTTCGCGCTTGGTGAGTATCTATCAACTTTGAGCAATCTGAAAGCCCTTGATGTGCTCCCCTATCACGATATGGCAAAGCCGAAATATGCTGAGCTGGAACTTGATTATCCTCTCGGCGACACGCCCCCCCTCTCTAAGGAGGACGCTGTAAAAGCGCGCAACACTATTATGGACGGCATACGTTCGGGACTCCGCAAACAAAAATAATATCTCACGACCTCTGACACACATCAGAGGTCTTTTTCATATAATAAACCATAATTTACATTTGTAGGGGAGCCCGCCCTCGGGCTCCCGCAATAATAATACATACCCACTCGGGAGGGCGAGGGCGCCCTCCCCTACAAATTGGTTCATGTTATTTTATTGCGCAAGTCATACACGGGCGGATAATATCCACCCCTACATTGGGCTAAAGGCTAAGGGCTAAGATCAGCGTGCCGTATGCTGGAAAGCGGTGGAGAGATATTATGTGCGGAATTGCAGGAGCTATAAGCTTTATTGAAGATATGCGCGAGGATATGAAAATTTACGAGAAAATGCAGCGTGCGCTTCTGCGCCGCGGTCCCGACCAGCACAGCATGATGCTGACCCGTGAAGCTGCACTTATACACACCCGTCTTGCAGTCATTGACATTGACGGCGGCAGACAGCCTATGAGCTGCGGAAAATATACGATAGTATACAACGGTGAGCTTTACAACACCGCCGAGCTCCGAAAAGAGCTGTCCGAGGATTTTTCATTCGATACTCATTCCGATACGGAGGTAGTCCTCAAAAGCTACATAAAATGGGGCAGCTCCTGCGTTGACAAATTCAACGGTATCTTTGCATTTGCGGTATACGATGAGCAGGAACACCGCGTTTTCCTTGCCCGTGACAGGATAGGCGTTAAGCCGCTTTTTTACTATGATACGGGCAGCAAGCTCATCTTTGCCTCGGAACTCCCTGCGCTCCTCGAACACCCTGATATCCCACACGAAATAGACGCTCAAGGCGCGGCAGAGCTTCTTCTCATTGCTCCGGGAAGAACAATAGGCTGCGGAGTCATTCGCGGAGTAAAGGAGCTTAATGCAGGCTGGTGCGGCTATTACAGCACGGAAGGGCTGAGCCTGTGGGAGTACTGGCGGCTTCGGGCATATGAGCTCCGCGAGAGCTTTGCGCAGACCGCCGAGCACGTCCGTGAGCTTGTTCTTGACTCTATCCGCCGTCAGCTTGTCTCCGATGTGCCTGTGTGCACATTCCTTTCGGGGGGACTGGATTCAAGCCTTATATCCTCAGTGGCAGCTTCCGAACTTAAAAAGCAGGGCAAGACTCTCTCCACATTTTCCGTGGACTACCGCGACAACGATAAATACTTCCAAAGCAGCCATTTTCAGCCTGACAGCGATCCCGAATACATCTCCTGCATGGCTGAATATCTGGGTACAGACCACCACCGGACAGTAGTCGATACTCCCGAGCTTATAGCCGCTCTCGATGAAGCCACAGAAGCGCGGGGACTCCCGGGAATGGCAGATGTGGACGCTTCTCTCCTGCTCTTCTGCCGTGAGATAAAGAAATACGGCACAGTTGCACTTTCGGGCGAGTGCGCAGACGAGATATTCGGCGGCTATCCGTGGTACAGGGATAAGGATATCCGCATGACTGACGGTTTCCCGTGGGCACAGAGCACTGCTTACCGCAAACGCTTCATCTGCGACGACTACGCCGCTAAGATAGATGCCGAGGAATACGTTTACAGTGCGTACCGCAAGACTGCCGACTACGCAATGAAGCTCCCTGAGGACAGTCCCCTGGAATACCGTATGCGCGAGATGACACAGCTGAATTTCCACTGGTTCATGCAGACTCTCCTTGACCGCAAGGACAGAATGTCCATGTACAGCGGACTTGAAGTCCGTGTGCCCTTCTGCGACTACCGAATAGCCGAATACCTGTATAACGTGCCGTGGGAGTACAAGGACTATATGGGCAGAGAAAAAGGACTTCTCCGCGAAGCCATGAAGGAATGGCTGCCCGAAAAAGTCCTGTGGCGCAAGAAAAGTCCTTATCCGAAAACTCATAATCCTGCGTTTCTTGAGGGAGTTACCGCGAAGCTGCGTAATATCCTTGACAACGGCGGTGAAAGGCTCACTCAGCTCGTAAAACGCGAGGAGCTTGAAAAGCTGCTGCGGCATGAGGAACACGTACAGTGGTACGGTCAGCTCATGAACCTGCCCCAGACTATCGCATTTTTTATTCAGCTAAATTACTGGCTGGAACGCTTTGACATAAAAATCTCTATTTAGCTTTGCTAAATAGAGATTTCAGCCGTTAGCCCATTGTAAGGGCGAGTTCCGCTCGCCCGATAATTAAATGGTGAAACCGCTTCATTATCGCTCATTGTAGGGGGGCGATGCCCACATCGCCCCACAAATATTATTGTTGTATCTGTTAAGGGACGTCGAGGACTCCAAACAGGAGCCGCGCCCCTCTGTCAGCTTTGCTGACATCTCCCTGTACTACAGGGAGTCACCGTCCCCTACAACATTATATTTTCAGTTATTTCGTTACTAACGGGCGGATAATATCCGCCCCTACAAAGGAACGCCGTGAGCTGCGCTCACATTAACTCTCAACTCTCAATTCTCAACTCTCAACTTAGTCCAATATGATCTTCATTCCCGAGATAATAAGCTTTCTCAGGTCAACGCTGTCGAATACGTCTATATCTCCGTCTCCGTTTATATCAGCATACTCAAACTGCTCCTGTATCAGCAGCATCTTTCCATGCAGGTGATTTTGCAGGGTAACAAGGTCGGATATGCCAATATATCCGTCATTGTTTATATCTCCAACAGAGTATACGGGAGCGATATTGACCACAGGGACTCCCATAACGATATAGTTAACGCACTTATATGTCTGACCGTTGCTGCCGAGAGTTACCTTCTCCCCTGCCTTGACCTCTTTTTTATACATCATAAATGTAACATCGTTATCAGACTTGCACAGCGTTCTCATAAGAGAATAATCGCCGAGCCACTGAGGTACATTCTCTACGCGGCTGTCAAGTCCCACATAAAGCGACATATCGCTGCCAGCCGTAAAGTACGCAGCATCGCCTGTTGTCCCCTTGGCGTCGCATGAGGTAAGAAGTATCTCCGCACCTTCAAGGTTCGACTGTAACTCCGAGATCTTGAAGTCCCTGTCGCCGAATATGAGCGAGCCTACAGCTGCATCTGAAGCTATCTTCCATGAGTCGGGATTTGCCTGTTCAGTTACCTCAACGCTCTTGAAAAGCTTTCCGCTAAGAGGCAGCTTGTCTTTTCCGAACTTGAATGAGCACAGATTTACAAGATATTCGCTTTCGCCCTTGAATACCATATACAGGTCATGAGTACCTGTTATTGTCTTGATATTAGTCTCGAATGTATGATAATCATTCAGCGATTTTGTGCCGCTGTAATCTATGACTGCGGCAGGAGTTCCGTCCATACTGTCAAGATAGAGTTCGATCTTTGAAGGATAGCCGCCCATCCATCCGCTGAAAGAATTTGCTCCGCTTCCAAAGTTTATTCTGCTATACTTCACCCAGTCGCCGTCAGAAACAAGAGCTAAATTATTTGATCTGCCCGAATATTCCTCGACGATTATGCCTTTCTTATCCGAAAACGAATCGGCTTCTATCTCCTCAAAGGCAGATACAGTCTGAACAGATGTGTAATTGCCGTCTGTAGGAGACAGCTTCACAACGCCCTCGGGGAACGAATTCACCGTAAGGTCGTTGATGTAATACTCGATATTCATGTATCCCTGACCGCAGTAATCGTCTGCATAGTCATCGGGATCGGTGGGATCAAGTCCACGGGCAAGCTCCCAGCTATCGTCCATGCCGTCGTTATCGGCATCGGTTATTTCCTTTTTCGTAACTGCTGACGGGTAACTGTAGGTAACTCCGCACTTTATGTTGTACTTTGAGAGATTAGCCTCAGACGAGTCATATGCCGCAGTACCGCTGCACTGTCCCGTACCGTTTTTAGTCTCCTCGGCGCACTGCTTATCAATAGCTGTACGCTTATCGGGTGAGATACCATTGCCTGCAAAGCTTATAACATGGTCATATGAAGCAGCCGCACTTTCGCAAGTCATAGCTGTGGACAGGTTCTCGCCGTCCGAATTTATGGGGAAAGCCGTGCTGCTGTAAAGGTTGTTTTTAGTTATGCCTATTCCGTCCTTGACAGTAACGCCCGACCAGTTGTCATTAGTGACGCTGTGGAACGAGCCGTCCTTGTTTATAAGGCGGTTTCCTGCGCAGTATACCTTGAAATTCTCAGGCTTTGTGGTACTGTCAACGTACATATAGTGATAGCCGCCAGTAGTGGAATTTCCTGCTTTGAGGGTATTGTTCACGTAGTTAAGGTGTCCGATAGTACCGTAAGTCGTCTGATAGCCCCAGTCATAGATGATATTATTGGTGAAATCGGCTGTGTACTGGTCAGGCACTTTTCCGCGGAAGTTTCGGGAAACATTATGTATGATAAGGTTATGGTCAAAGGTAAGGTCGCCCTTTCCCAGCATTATTCCAAAGCCGTGAAGTCCCTTTTTGTGTCCGCCCCATGAGTCCGCAGGACCAAGTACGGAATACTGAACGGTATAGTTTGTATTATTGGAGTAAAGTCCCCACTGTTCATCGGTAGTCCAGCCCATTGAGCAGTGATCGATTATGGAATTTGAGCCCTTTGCGCCGCCCCATGCGTCATTGCCCGAACTTGTTGACGCATAAGGTCCGGGACGGGAGCTTATATACCTAGAGATTATATTGTCTCCCGACATACCCATTTTGTAGTTTTTCAGCGTTATGCCCGAGCCGCCCGGAGCAGTCTGACCTGCTACGGTAACATTGCTCGAACAGAGTATATTTCCCTGCAATTCGATAGTGCCGCTGACATCAAAAACAACTATTCTTCCCGATTTGCTTACAGCGTCGCGGAAAGAGCCTTCGCCGCTGTCATTGAGGTTAGTTACATGATACACCTCTCCGCCGCGACCGCCTGTAGCGTATTTACCGCCGCCTACAGCTCCTGGGAATGCAAGTATCTTCCCTGCCGCAGAAGCTTTCATTATACTGCCGCTCTGCTTTGGAGCAAATGCCGAACTGCTTCCGAAAACAGTCACTACTCCCATTAGCAGGGCAGTTAGTCTTTTCAACTTTCTATTCATTTTAACACCCTCCTGATAAAAAGCTATACTTTCTATATTAACATTATACATTGTTTTCACAGATTTAGCAATGAAATATAGTACTTTTTTACTGTGCATATTTGTTTTTTGATGTTTTGGTATCTATTTCAACATATAATATAGTATCATCATTACGGAAAAGTGCATAAAAAAGAAGCTCCCCGAAGGAAGCTTCTGAATTTATTATTTAAGGTCAGCTTTTTTGAATATTGCTATACCTGCAATGGTTGAAACAACGCATATACCAAGATCAATAAGTATCATCAGCCATAACTTATCGTCAACATTTGTTGGATTATACTTAAATCCGTCTATCTGCACGCTTGGAAGACCATACTCAATAACATTTCTGACTATCTTATTTTTTACGAAAGTATATATAATACCTGCTATCATAGTTACAATTGTATCAAGCATAAGTGAAAGTACATAACCGCCTGTATTTCTCATTGAAGTGCAGAGGAATACAAAACAGCTTGTGAATGCAAATAAGATAACAATTGTAAAAAGCATATTAAGGAAAACTTCCGTGCCTGGGAATGATTTGAATTTCTGCAAAGTTTTACTGAATGCAATAAGTACGAGCCAGTAAGCTACCTGATAAATAAAGGCAACCGTCAATGATATTATCAGATTTGCAAGATAAATATTAGTCCTTGAATGACCGATGATTATTTTATTTCGTATTGTATTGTTCTTAAAATCCTGTACGATAAACAGACCTGCGGCAATGCTTATGAACATAGTCATTGTGCCTATCATAGCGAATACTAATCCGTCGCCGACATTCACTTTGCTTTTCTCAAAGATCTTTATGAATATACAGGCAGCTGCGGGGATAGCCATTATAATAACAAGAACAATGTAAAAACGCTTTCCTTTAAAGAGTCGTCTGAAACCTTCTGCGAGTAAATTAGACATTCTGAGCACCTCCTACAAGATTCATGAAATAGCTTTCGAGACTTTCGTGATTCTCTGACATGGAGTTAACGAAGCAGTTCTTCTCATTGAGAGCGAGTACAAGAGGAGTTACCTGTACAGGTGTATAGATCTCAGCCTCATTTTCTGATGTGATATTGAATTCAGCACCCATACCGTTGAGTACCTCTGCAAGAGCAGCTGTATCATTAACGTTAATGCGAACATATCTGCGTGAAGCTTTTTCAAGCTCCTCGGCACTCATTTCCTTGATAACATGACCCTGCTCGATAAAGCCGTAATGTGTTGCAAGACGAGCAAGCTCATCGAGGATATGGCTTGAGATAAGGATAGTGATGCCCTTTTCCTGATTGAGGCGGAGAATGGTCTCACGAACTTCAATGATACCCTGTGGGTCGAGACCGTTTATAGGCTCGTCAAGGATAAGAAATTCGGGATCACCAACAAGTGAGAAAGCTATACCAAGTCTCTGACGCATACCGAGAGAGAAGTCCTTAGCCTTTTTCTTGCCTGTATTAGCAAGACCTACAAGCTTGAGGAGCTCATCTATCTTATCGTTTGATATGCCGAGAGCCTTTGTCTGCTGGATAAGATTATCTCTTGCAGACATATCGGGGTGAAGTGAAGGTGTTTCGACAACAGCTCCTGTCTTTCTCTTGACTTCAAGAAGCTTCTTGTCACTATTCTTTACTCCGAAAAGTGAGTATTCACCCGAAGTAGGATTGTTAAGACCCGTGATAATACGGATTAATGTAGTTTTACCTGCGCCGTTTCGTCCGACCATACCATATATTGCACCCTTTGGAACATTTAAAGTAAGATTGGTAAGTGCATGAAATTTTCCGTACTGCTTACTGAGCTGCTGGGTCTGTAGAATGTATTCCATAATATCGACCTGCCTTTGACTATTTTATAACAATGTGATAACGTAAAAAGGCGGCCATGCTATAAGCACGACCGCCTAAAGTCGTTATATTTTTATGAGCACTAAATTATTCGTTGATCTTTGTAACAACGCCTGAACCAACTGTTCTACCACCCTCACGGATAGCGAAACGGAGTCCTTCTTCGATAGCGATAGGAGTGATGAGCTCAACGTCCATAGCAACGTTATCGCCAGGCATACACATTTCCTTATCAGCTGGAAGACTTACAACGCCAGTAACGTCTGTAGTTCTGAAGTAGAACTGAGGTCTGTAGTTGTTGAAGAAAGGAGTATGACGGCCGCCCTCTTCCTTCTTCAGTACGTAAACCTGACCGCTGAACTTTGTGTGTGGGTGGATTGAGCCTGGCTTACAAAGAACCTGTCCACGCTCAACCTGATCTCTTGTGATACCACGGAGAAGAGCACCAACGTTATCACCAGCCTCACAGAAGTCAAGAGTCTTTCTGAACATTTCAAGACCTGTAACAACTGTGTTGAGCTTCTCGTCAGAAAGACCAACGATCTCAACAGGCTCGTTTACGTTGAGCTTTCCACGCTCTACTCTACCTGTAACAACAGTACCACGACCTGAAATTGTCATAGTATCCTCGATAGGCATAAGGAATGGCTTAGCATCGTCTCTCTCAGGGCTTGGGATGTACTCATCAACAGCGTCCATGAGGTCGAGGATTGGCTTGTAAGCTGGATCGTTAAGATCATCAGGAGCGTTAAGAGCTGCAAGAGCTGAACCCTTGATGATAGGTGTTTCGTCGCCAGGGAAATCATAGCTTGAGAGAAGATCACGGATATCCATCTCTACGAGCTCGAGGAGCTCTTCGTCATCAACCTGGTCAGCCTTGTTCATGAATACAACGATTGCAGGAACACCAACCTGACGAGCAAGAAGGATATGCTCTCTTGTCTGAGCCATAGGACCATCAGAAGCAGCAACAACGAGGATAGCACCATCCATCTGAGCAGCACCTGTGATCATGTTCTTTACGTAGTCAGCGTGACCTGGGCAGTCAACGTGAGCATAGTGACGCTTGTCTGTCTCGTACTCAACGTGTGCTGTATTGATTGTGATACCACGCTCTCTCTCTTCTGGAGCCTTATCGATCATATCGTAAGCCTCATACTGAGCCTGACCCTTCAGAGCGAGAGTCTTTGTGATAGCAGCAGTAAGAGTTGTCTTACCGTGGTCAACGTGTCCGATTGTACCAATGTTTACATGGGGTTTGGTTCTTTCAAATTTAGCCTTAGCCATTGGGAAATTCCTCCTTAGAATAGATTTCAGAAATCTGTATAATAGTATTATATCAGATTATTTCTGGAAATTCAAGTGTTTCAGTAAAAAAATTATAGCTGAATCACGTAATTTTATTATATATGCCCGTTTTACCCATATATCCGCATAAAACGGGCGGATAGCTTTTTTAGTTCTTAGCTCTGTTAGCCATGATCTTTTCAGCGATGCTCTTTGGAACTTCCTCATAGCTGTGTGGTTCCATAGTGTACTGTCCACGACCCTGTGTATTTGAACGGAGGTCGCTTGTGTAACCGAACATTTCTGAAAGTGGTACGAGAGCGTCAACCTGGATTGAACCAGATCTTGACTCCTGACCCTGGATCTGTCCACGACGTGAGCTGAGGTCACCGATAACTGTTCCGAGATATTCATCAGGAACGATAACTGCAACCTTCATAACAGGCTCCATGAGAACTGCGTTAGCCTGCTTGAGAGCTTCCTTGAAAGCGATAGAACCGGCGATCTTGAATGCCATTTCTGACGAGTCAACTTCGTGGTATGATCCATCGTAAAGCTCTACCTTAACGTCAACTACTTCGTAGCCTGCAAGGATACCAGCCTTCATTGCACCCTGGATACCTGCGTCAACAGCAGGGATATATTCCTTAGGAATAGAACCGCCGACAACAGCGTTTGTGAACTCATAGCCCTTACCAGACTCGTTAGGAGTAACTCTGATCTTAACGTGACCGTACTGACCTGAACCACCTGACTGCTTCTTGTACTTGTAGTCGATGTCTGCGCTGCCCTTGATAGTTTCCTTATAAGCAACCTGAGGAGCACCAACGTTAGCCTCTACCTTGAATTCACGAAGGAGACGGTCAACGATGATATCGAGGTGAAGCTCACCCATACCAGCGATGATAGTCTGTCCTGTTTCCTCATCTGTCCATGTCTTGAAAGTAGGATCCTCTTCAGCAAGCTTTGCGAGAGCGATACCCATCTTTTCCTGACCAGCCTTTGTCTTTGGCTCGATAGCGAGCTGGATAACAGGCTCTGGGAATTCCATAGACTCGAGAATGATAGGATGCTTTTCATCACAGAGTGTATCACCTGTGGTTGTATTCTTGAGACCTACTGCTGCAGCGATATCGCCTGAGTAAACAGTTGTAAGGTCTTTTCTGTGGTTAGCGTGCATCTGAACGATACGGCCGAAACGCTCCTTAGTGTCCTTTGTAGCGTTGAGAACTGTATCACCCTGATTAACAACACCAGAATATACACGGAAGAACGCAAGCTTACCAACGAATGGGTCAGTAGCGATCTTGAATGCGAGAGCTGAGAATGGCTCGTTATCAGAAGAAGGTCTTTCCTCCTCCTGCTCTGTATCAGGGTTAACACCCTTGATAGCAGGAACGTCGAGTGGTGAAGGCATATAGTCGATGATAGCATCGAGGAGCTTCTGAACACCCTTGTTCTTGTATGAAGTACCGCAGGTTACAGGAACCATGTGGTTAGCTATTGTAGCCTTTCTGATGCAGCTCTTGATCTCATCCTGAGTAAGCTCGCCCTCTTCGAAATACTTCTCCATGAGTGCTTCGTCCTGCTCAGCAACGTGCTCAACCATTTCATCATGATACTTCTGAGCGATCTCCTTCATATCATCAGGGATATCTTCAACCTTGATGTCTGTACCGAGATCGTTTGTATAAATGTAAGCCTTCATCTCAACGAGGTCGATAATGCCTCTGAATTCGTCCTCAGCACCGATCGGGAGCTGGATCGGAACAGCATTACACTTAAGTCTGTCCTTCATCATGTCGATAACATGATAGAAGTTGGCACCCATAATGTCCATCTTATTTACATAAGCCATACGTGGTACCTTATAGTTATCAGCCTGTCTCCAAACTGTTTCTGACTGTGGCTCAACGCCGCCCTTAGCACAGAGAACTGTTACAGAACCGTCGAGTACACGAAGTGAACGCTCAACCTCAACTGTAAAGTCAACGTGGCCAGGTGTGTCGATGATGTTAAGTCTGTGGCCTGCCCAGTAGCAAGTAGTAGCAGCGGAAGTAATTGTGATACCTCTCTCCTGCTCCTGCTCCATCCAGTCCATAGTAGCGGAACCTTCATGTGTTTCACCGATCTTGTGGTTAACACCTGTGTAGAAAAGGATACGCTCTGTGGTTGTGGTCTTACCTGCGTCAATGTGGGCCATTATGCCGATATTTCTTGTATTTTCAAGTGAACAATCTCTTGACATAATTTACTCCTTTTACAATGACGCTTACCAGCGGTAGTGAGCAAACGCCTTGTTTGCCTCTGCCATCTTGTGTGTATCGTCGCGCTTCTTGCAAGCACCGCCTGTGCCGTTAAGAGCATCGAGGATCTCACCGGCAAGTCTTTCCTTCATAGTCTTCTCGTTTCTCTCTCTGGAGTACTTAGTGATCCAACGGAGACCGAGAGTCTGTCTTCTCTCAGGACGAACCTCCATAGGAACCTGGTAAGTAGCACCACCGAGACGGCGAGCCTTTACTTCGAGCTCAGGCATGATATTCTCCATAGCCTGCTCGAACACCTCAAGAGCATCCTTGCCTGTCTTTTCAGCTACGATCTCAAATGCACCGTAAACTATTTTCTGCGCAACGCCCTTCTTACCGTCTAACATGATATTGTTGATAAGACGTGTAACGAGCTTTGAATTGTATACAGGATCCTGTAATACATCACGCTTTGCGATTTTACCTCTTCTTGGCATTTTCGCTTCCCTCCTTCATATAGATTGATGAATTCATAGGTACTCAAACCTGATCGGTTACTGCCGTATATCGGCATTGCTTCGCCGATCGGTGTGTCAGGAGCCAATGCAGAGGATCTATCGAATAAATCTATATGATCTCCGCATTACCCTGCGGTAGTAGTTATCCTATTCAATTGATAATGTGCGGCTTTATTCATGCAGCCTGCCGCTGACTGCTCTGAAGTATCTTACTTCTGCTTAGGCTTCTTAGCACCGTACTTGGAACGAGCCTGATTACGGTTAGCAACGCCCTGTGCATCAAGAGTACCTCTGATGATGTGGTAACGCACACCAGGGAGATCCTTAACACGTCCGCCTCTGATGAGAACAACGCTGTGTTCCTGAAGGTTGTGACCTATACCAGGAATGTAAGATGTTACTTCATAACCGTTTGTGAGCTTAACTCTGGCGATCTTTCTCATAGCTGAGTTAGGCTTCTTAGGAGTAGCAGTTCTTACAGCAGTGCAAACGCCTCTCTTCTGAGGTGAGCTCTGGTTGATCTGTGTCTTCTTCTTTGCATTGTAACCCTTCTGAAGTGCAGGAGCTGTAGACTTTGTCTCAAGATCCTTTCTTCCCTTACGAACGAGCTGGTTAAATGTAGGCATATTTTTCCTCCTTTTCAATAATATAAGCGTCAGACCTTCCATAAAAAGGTATAGAGTCTGCGCACTGATATATTATACCCAAAAAAGGACGGCTTGTCAAGGGTGATCCTCAAAAAGCCGTCCATTTTCATTATTTTTTGTGATTTTTCCCATTATTGCATGGGATTTTGTCATAGATACTTAGCTATTATTTCAGCCATTCTTTCATGTCGGTTATAGTACCGCCGCCCGAAATATAAGAATAGAACGCCAATACGTTAGATGCGTCAATGGAATCAACTCTTCCGCTTCCGTCAACATCGGCTGCTGCCTTCTGTCTTTCGTCAAGTATAGAGCCATATCCCGTAGAAACGCGGGCATATTCTTTAAGTATCTTGCTGGCATCTACTGAGTCTACCTTGCCGTCTCCGTTTACATCGCCGAGTACTATCTCAGGCTCTGGCGGAGTTGTGGTGGTGGTAGTAGCTGTTGTAGTCGATGTCGTTGTTGTTGTTGTAGTAGTTGTAGTAGTGGTGGTTGTTGTAGTTGTAGTTGTGGTAGTCTCCTTCTCCTTGACCGTTACGTCGAACTCTACGGTCGCGTATACCCACTCGTTGGCATCTGCATTGAATACCTTATACTTTATCGTGATATTCTTTACGCCCGGAGTAAGACTGTCAAATCCGCTTACTTCATAGCGGTCGGGACTTGAAGCAACTCTGTCGCTTCTGTAGATACGCTGTGTTACGCCGCCCTGAGTATGATATACAGCTACATACAGACCTGAAAGGTCTAATTCTTCGCCGACCTCATACTCGGTCTGATGCGGCATTCTCACTATTTCGATCGAAGCCGTAAAATGAGGATCTGCCGTTGTGGTAGTTACAGGCTCTGTTGTTGTAGTCGTTGTAGTGGTCGTAGTTGTGGTTGTGGTAGTAGTTGTTGTGGTAGTCGTAGTCGTTGTTGTCGTCGTAGTTGTTGTGGTGGTAGTAGTTGTTGTTGCTTCTGTTGTAATAGGCGTTTTTACAATGCCGACAGTCATTCCGAACGAATCGGTCACGGTAATGCCGTTTTCGGTATAACTGAGGATAAATGTATATTCTCCTCTTTCCCATGCCCTGTAATCGGTCTTTTTGATTACTCTGTTGTCGTCCATCGGAACGACCTCTGACCTTTCTTTGCCGTCAGGACCTGTATGACCTATCCTTACTGTACCGCCTGCAAGGTCATATGGCTCGAACATTTCATAATCCACCTTATCAGGAAGTGACTCTATACGTATGGATGGCTTTACATTCTTAGGCGCAGTAGTCGTGGTGGTAGTTGTTGTCGTTGTAGTGGTTGTGGTGGTAGTTGTAGTCGTTACGGGAGCTTCCACATTTATCGGAAGCTCAACGAACGCCTCGGAATCATTGTAAATATAGATAAATCTTATATTACAAGTTCCTTCCTCAGTATTGGCAAAGGCTATATCGTCAAGACGGATACCGTTTCTTCTCGGATTTACCTTATCCATATCAACAGCATCAAGGAACGTGTCCTTATATGTACCGTCACTGTAGATCTCTCTGTAAGAGCGGATAAGCGTACCTCCTCTGAGGTCAAGCTCTTCGCCTGCCGTATAAGTGGTCTTATTCGGCATATGACCTATTTCAAGGCTTGCAGCTACCCTTTCAACATGGACAGTCGTAGTTGTGGCAGTTGTCGTTGTCTCTGTTGTGGTAGTAGTCGTTGTTGTCGTGGTGGTCGTAGTTGCAGGCTTTACGACTTCTACCGTGAAATCTGCATATACAACGCTTCCCTGAACGGAATATCCCACATTTATAGTGTATTTTCCTTCGCGGTTTTTATCATAAGCCGATGTATTGATATATACAGAGTCTCTCCAGAACGAAAGCTCGTCCATTTTCAGGCTTTCGAGGAAGATATCAGCGTGTGTACCGTCACTGTAGTACTCTGTATACCACCTTATAACAGAACCGCCGCTGAAGTCCAGATCCTCACCTATAGTATATGTAGTCTTATTCGGAAGGCTGTCTATGTCTATCTTCGGATCAACACTTACAACATACACAGATGTAGTAGTTTCGGTCGTGGTCGCAGTAGTCGTTGTTGTAGAAGTTGTCGTAGTTGTAGTAGTGGTTGTCGTAGTTGTGGTAGTTGTAGTCTTTGGCGGCTCAACTTCCACCTCAAACTCTGCAAAGGCTGTAGAGTTTGAGTAAGTATATCCGACACTTATTTTGTGTCTGCCTGCTTCATTGCTGTTGAAGCCCTCGGTATTTATGTATACACCGTCTCTCCAGTAAGCAGCATCTTTCATGTCGATAGGATCAAGGATATGATCTTCGTATTTGCCGTTGCTGTAGAATTCTCTGTACGAACGCAGAACTGTACCGCCGCTGAGGTCGAGAGCCTCGCCCATTGTATAGGTGGTCTTGTTAGGCATTTTTCCTATGCCAACACTTGCACTTACACTTACTACCTGCGCAGATGTTGTAGTAGTAGTGGTTGTCGTTGTTGTCGTAGTAGTGGTAGTTGTTGTTTTCTTTGTTGTAGTAGTCGTTGTTGTAGTGGTTGGCTTTGCAGTGGTCGTAGTAGCCACAGGCGGCTCACCGCTGAGCAGCTGGAACTGATATTTATAGCCGCTTGCATAAGACTGGGCATATGAACCGCTGTATCCTCTTATGACTCCGCTGTACGAACCTGTAGTGCCGTTACTGCTGTTGCATATAGTCTCGGAAGAGCTTACTATCTTACAATTTTTATTGTAAAAAGTAATACTTCTGAGTGAAGAACAATTCTTAAAGCAGTCTCTGCTGACAACAGAAACACTTACAGGCAGTTCAACAGAACCAAGTGAAGAACAGGAATTGAACGCGCTCATTCCCAATTCCTTTACTGTATTCGGAATATTTACCGATGAAAGGCTCGAACAGTTCATAAAAGCATATGAACCTATGCCGGTTATCCCGCTGGCTATATCAACGGAAGAGATACGGCTCCTGTAAGAGCTCCACGGTACTTTATCGGAAGACAGCCAGTCCGCGAGATTTCCCGTACCCGTGATAGAAAGTTTTCCGCCGTCAAGGCTCCAGTAAGCACTGTTTCCGCATTTGCCCGATTCCTGTACGGTATTGTCCTCAATAGAGATGATCTGAGGAACAGCAGCCTCAGATATTGTCTGAGGGCAGCAAAAAGCTGATGAAACGCTCATTATCACCGCAATAGCTGCGGCAGCAATTTTTTTCATGCATATTTCTCCATTCTCAAGCACCATCCGCCCCTCCGGAAAGTGTTATTTTGATTTCCCCTATGCACTCCCTATCTATGCTTTTGCTTTATTTCTCTAAAAATTCCGATAATGATCTTACGTTTCCGTTTTCAGAAGATGTATAAGCGTAGTATGCCAGTATCTTTGAAGCGTCAACTGAGTCTGCCATGCCGTTTTTGTCAACATCGGCAGCCTTGAATGCTGTTTCGCTGAGCTTTGAAGCCTTTCCTGATGAAACAGCAGCATATTCTGCAAGCACCTTGCTTGCGTCAACAGAGTCTATAAGCTTGTCTCCGTTTACATCGCCAAGCATATAGTCTTCACTATGAGGAACAGGTGTTGTAGTAGTTACCGGAACTGTAGTAGAAGTTGCAGAGGTTGTGGTTGGTTTAGCTGTTGTAGTTGTGGTTTTTGTAGTTGTTGTGGTTGTTGAAGTAGTAGTTGTTGTGGTTGTAGTAGTCGTTGTCGTTGTCGTTGTTGTTGAAGTGGTCGTAGTTGTGATCGGCTGATCTCCCAGCAGCTTGAAGCTGTATCCGAAGGAGCTTGCATAGGTCTGAGCCCACGATTTATCAACGCCCATGATAGTACCGCTGAAAACGCCTTTATTGTCAGAGATCGAATTGCATATAGTAAGCGAATCACCTACTATCTTGCAAAGCCTGTTGCGGACGATCACAGTGCTGAGTGAAGAACAGTTCTTGAACGCTTCTCTGCTTATGACTGTAACACTTGCAGGGATATCAACAGAGACAAGTGATCTGCACCCTGTGAATGTACTCATTCCTATCTCAGTCACGCTGTCGGGAATAGTTACAGAGCCGAGGCTTGAGCAGCCGAGAAAAGCATACGAACTGATAGTTGTTACGCCTTTTTCGATCTCAACAGTATTGATCTGCTGCGCAATATCGGCCCACGGTACTTTCGCACTTGAAGTCCAGTTTGCCATTGCTCCCGAGCCTGTAACAGAAAGCTTTCCGCCTTCAAAGTTCCAGTAGGCATTTGAACCGCATTTGCCCGATTCGCCTACGTTTTCGCCTGTAACCATATATTCCTGCGGAACGCCCGCAGCCAGTACAGGGAATGATGCCATAGACGTAAAGCATATTGCTGCCGATACGACAGCTGATACGACCTTCTTCATTTTTTATTCCTCCCATTTTAATATCATATTTCAGACCTGCACAGCACCCCAAGCATATGCAGGTCTTAAAAGCTTACCTTCTTCTCGGCACGAAGAGCATTATGAGCGGATATATCTCAAGTCTGCCAAGAAGCATATCAAAGCATAATACTACCTTTGAAAATGCATTGAGTCCGCCGAGATTTCCCGCAGGACCAAATCGTCCCACACCGAAGCCGATATTGTTCATACAGGTTATTACTGCCGAAGCCGACTCCTCAATGGTGAAGCCGTTGAGAGTTACCAGCAATACAGATATGCACATAAGCATGATAAACAATATCAGGTAATTGCTTACACCGCGGACAACGTCCTTCTCAACGGGCTTTCCGTCCATTTTTACAGAAGATACAGCTCGCGGATTTGTGATATATTTAAGTTCCTTGATACCTGTCTTTATAAGTATCATTATTCTCGATACCTTCATACCGCCGCCTGTAGAGCCTGCACACGAGCCCACGAACATGAGCATCAGCAGCAGCGTCTGCGAGAATACAGGCCACTTGGCAGTATCCGTAGTCGAAAAACCTGCCGAGGTTATGGTAGAAGCTACCATAAAGAATGTATGTCTGAGAGTATCGCCTACGCCGTCATAGAGCTTGTGGACGTTAAATGCAATAATAGCCGTAGCAGCTATGATAACGCCGAAATAAGTCCTTACCTCTTCATTCTTGTAAGCAAGCGAATACTTTCTTATTATAAGGTAGTAGTAAAGGTTGAAGTTGACACCGAAAAGGATAATGAAAGTTGCCACTACCATTTCGATGTAAACGCTGTCATAGTGACCGATGCTGTCACCCCATATGGAGAAGCCTCCCGTACCTGCCGACGAGCAGGCGTGGATAATAGCATCATAGAGCGGCATACCGCCGAAAAGCAGCAGTACAGCCTCAGAGACCGTAAGTGTTATGTATATGCCGTAGAGTATACGTGCGGAAAAGCGCGACTTTGATACAAGCCGTCCCACCTTCGGACCTGCACACTCAGCTCGCATCATATGCATGGTACGCGAGTCGTTGCTGGACATAATGGCGATAACGAACATAAGTACTCCCATACCGCCCAGCCAGTGAGTAAAGGCTCGCCAGAAGAGGCAGGATTTTGACATTGCCTCAACATCGTCAAGGATAGTCGCACCCGTTGTCGTAAATCCCGAAACTGTCTCAAATAAAGCACTGGGATAATCGTCTATCTCTCCCGAGATAATGAAAGGCAGAGCTCCGATGCATGACATCATTATCCATGAAGCCGCAACGCTCACAAAGCCTTCCATGGAATATACTGAATTGTTTTTCGGCTTCCTTACAGTGAAAATAATAGCTATTGCCATAATTATCAGAAAAGGAATGCCGAAGGAAGCCACAACATGGTCCTCCTCATAAATAAAACCTACTAATATGGGCAGAAGCATACAAAGTCCAACGACTTTCAGTATCTGTCCCATAATGTAAGATACCATTCTATAGTTCATATAAAGTCAGGCGAACTCCTTAGTCAAAGATATTACTGAGGTCGTGCATACCCTTTGTAGTAGTAACGACAACAACGCTGTCGTTTACCTGCAGGCAGTCATCGCCCTTTGGTATGATAAGTTCATTTCCTCTTGCGATGCTTGCAATAAGGATACCGCTGCGAAGCTTCAGCTTCTTCAGTGGAACATCTACATATTCCTTCTTGTCGCGGACTACGAACTCTATAGCTTCAAGTCTGTCATTGACCAGTCTGTACAGCGTAGTTACACTGTTTCCGAGAGAATTCTGCTTTGCACGCACATACTGGAGTATCTGATTGACTGTGATAGTCTTTGGCGAGATGATACTGTCAAGGTCGAGAGTATCGGAAAGCTGCATGAGAGACATTCTGTTTACCTTTGTTACGACCTTTTCAACGCCGTTGTTCTTGGCAAGGAGCGAAAGAAGTATATTCTCCTCATCAATTCCCGTAAGGGTAACAACTGCATCGGCATCGTAAACACGCTCTTCTTCAAGGATATCATGGTCTGTACCGTCGGCACAGGAGATATCCACCTTGTTGAGCCTGTCAGACAGTTCAAGACAGCGGTCACGGTCGATCTCTATGATCTTTACCTTGACGCCCATTTCTATAAGCTGCTGAGCAAGATGATAAGCAATTCTTCCGCCGCCTATGAGTACAGCCGATTTTACACGCTTTTCACGGTAAGCCGCACTTATGCTCTTGAAGAATTTTACCATGTTGCTGTGTGAAGCAGTCATGTGTATCTTATCACCTGCGCGGAGCACATAGTTGCCGTTAGGTATAGTGAGCTCCTCGCCGCGCTGTACTGCGCAGATAAGCACATCGAGCCTCATTCTTCTTGAAAGCTGACTGAGAGCTACACCGTCGAGGATACTTCCGCTTGTGATACGTATTTCTGCAAGATCGACTCTGCCCTTAGCGAAAGACTCTATATTTATAGCCTCGGGGTAACGCAGTACCTTGGCTATTTCGTTGGCTGCATTGTAATCGGGATTTACCATCATGCTGATACCCAGCTCTTCACGCATGAATACCAGCTGTTTGTCGAATTCGGGGCTGCGAACACGCGCGATACAATGACGCGCACCCATTTTTCTTGCAATAAGGCATGATAACACGTTTACTTCATCGGAAGTGGTAACAGCGATAAAGATATTAGCCTTGGAAACATTAGCTTCTTCAAGGATATTGGTCTGTAGACAGTTGCCGCATATTCCCATTACATCGAAATCGTTTATTGCAGTTTCTACCAGCGTCTCTTTCTTATCTATAATAGTGATGTTGTGTTCATCGCTGAGGACTTGCGCAAGAGCACTTCCTACCTTGCCGCATCCTACAATTATAATGTCCATATTTCCTCCATAAAAATATTATTACAAAACTATGGGTGAGCAGATATATTTACTCAATATAATTAATGTCTGCTCACCCACTAAAAATCGGATTTTGCAGCTTATAAAAGCCGATTTTTAGTGGTCAAAGTGCAAGAAAATCCATTGATGTTATAACATTTTCTTGCACTTTGTTTTGCCCTTCAGGCAAAATGAGCTTGACATAAAGAAATGTGTTGCGCAAATTTCCTATATTACAAAAAATTTGCGCTGCTCCGAACAGAGTTCGGAGTACTAACCGCCCGACGGCGGTTAGTGAGTACACATTAATTATAATCCCACTGTACACGTTTGTCAACACAAAATTAGAGCTAAGACCTCAGAACTTAGAACTAAGAGCCGAGAGTTGCGGAGCCGTTAAAATACGGTTATTTACTTTCCAAGTATTTCGGGCATATCAAGTATACGGTAATAGGCTTTCTTATCCATGCCTGATCTGTTGAAATTCCAGTATTCAGCCGCAGTCCTGTAAGCTAAAGCGGCTTCTGCCATATATTCCTTTGACATCTCAAACATGATCTTTACAATGCCGTCACATTCGCATATACCGCCAAACAGCATTTTAATGTAGCTGTCGATATCCACCTCATAAAACGTAAGCTCTTCATAGTCCTTTTTGAGCTGTTTGTATGGACAGCTTACCCTTTTACCGCTTATAGTACCATACATTATACCTACATCATACTCTATCTCATTCCGTATATCTCGGCTCTGCCCTACATTAAGAGCTTTTAGCTCATTTTCGTTTCTGCCTGCAAGCAGCCAGAGCTGACCGTTCTGAAGTCTGTCATTCTCTCTGACGTCAATGAACTTATACTTTTCCAGCTGTGATCTTACACTGTTCAGATGCTGTCTTTTTCTTATAGTACATATCTCTGTCAGTATTTTCTTTTCATTTATAAGCATATCCAGATGCATTGATGCCGATACTTCATCTGCACATTGGAGTTTTCCCATTTTTTTGCTTCACCTGCCTATATGAATGATCATGCTGCCTGCATCTGGGTTGACGTGCGAGTGGCACTCGCCACTACTTAGTTCTTAGCTCTTAGTTCTAAGCTCTAAGGACTAACGGCTAAAATCATAATTCGGCAAAGCTGAATTATGATTTATACTGCTCTTCCAGCCATTTTATCATATTGTCGAAGCCTTCCTGTGTACGTTCAAACTCCGCCTCATGCTCTATCTCAGCCTTCATGGAGCAGAGCCTGCCGTGCCATGTCATACATTTAAGCACATCGCCGTTCAGTATCTTATATGCGAAATCGCCCTTGCTTCCCGAGAAGTCGTTGCCGCTCTCGAAGTAATAGAACTTAGGTATCTCAAATATCTCCGAAACGCTCATTCTTTCATGCTCCTCTCAAAATACTCTATCGCTTCGTCAAGACTGTCATATACTGCCGACAGAAGCGGCTTTATCTCATCATCGGGCTGGGTCATATCGGGTATCATTATGGCGTGACAGCCTGCTGCATGGGCAGCTGTTATACCGTTGGGCGAATCCTCAAACGCAGCGCACTCCTGCGGCGGAAGTCCCAGCTCTTCAGCTGCCGTAAGGTATATATCGGGAGCAGGCTTGCCGTTGGTTATCATGTCTCCGCACACCATAGCCGAAAAATAGTCATAAGCACCTATAGTACGCAGATATTCGTTAGTCCTGTTACTTGGTGTAGCCGTTGCCACAGCCATTTTTATACCGTGGTCACGGAGATAGTCCAGAAGAGTGAACAGTCCCTTTTTCACTTCGAGACCGTTTTCCTTTATGTACTCGTTCATAAGCACTGTTCTGTGCGCACGTATCTCCTCTGTGGGACAGTCCTCCCCCAGAAAGCTCTTTATCTTGGGTATGGAAAATTTCCTTGCCATACTGCGGATAGCGTAAACGTGCTCGGGCTTCATATCATAGCCGTAGTCCTTAGCCGCCAGTATCCAGAATTTGAGATAGAGCTTTTCGGTGTCTATCATAAGACCGTCCATATCAAAAATCGCGCCTTTTAACATTATTTGCTCCTTGTTTGTATTTTTGCTCAGTCGCAGTCAGCGTCCAGATGTATATTTGTAAAATCGCGGTCAATAAAGTCCTGCTTCTTCATTATCCAGAACAGCGACCACACGCAGCCCACACTGTATCTGAGCTGCAAAAGCTGTATCTCGTCTTTCTCGATATAAGGTATATTACAGCCCCACGGAACTCCAAGGAGCTTATTGCCATGATCTGAAAGCTCAAAGTCATTTCGTTCGTCTATCTCCGAAAATCCCTTTATACTCAGCAGTTCCTCACGAGAATACTCCGTCATATCAGCAAAGGATACCATCGCCTCGGGACATATATCGTCAAATCTGCCATTGTCCTCATCGTCTGCGTCCTCATAATAAGACAGGGGCGGCTCTGTACGTCTAAGCGCGGACATATCGCCGTCCCACCATATCATTTTGCTCACCTGAGCAAGCTCAGGCTGGTCAGCACGTACAAATACGTATTTATTTTCGGGATCGAATATAGTATCGTCCATTTCGCCGCTCCAGAAAAGATACAGCATACCCGTTTTCGGGAATATCCCCTCTGTGTCCGCACCGCTCTCCGCAAGCTCATAAAGGTTTATCTGCACTGCAAGGTGCATAGCCGTTTTGGGATAGACCTTTGCTTCTTCGGGCTTCTGTCCCTTTCTGCGGAAGGTAAAGCCTGTCATGGTCGGGTACTCCATATCGGGAGGAAGGTCCGAAAATCCGCCTATCTTGCTTGCTCCCACGGGTATCCCGCCCTCGGGAGTTTCCTTATCGCACAAGAATATGGCGTTGCGTCTGAATTTCTTCATTTGCTCGCCTATCTCGGGAGCAGCCTCGCATATTGCCATTTCGGTGCGCAGGGGAGTGTCCAAATCGGCTTCATCGCAGAGCCTGTTGTAAGCTTCCATGAGCCTTTCCTGTATCTCATCGAACTTATCCGGCACTTTCTCAGGCTCGGGCACAGGCTCAGAGACTTTTTCCTGTACAGGCTCGGGCTTTTCTGCATGAGTTTCCTGCTGTACGGGAGCTACAGGAGAGGGCTTAGTCTCATACTCTCCCCTTTCTTTTCTCTCCTCTGCGTCCTTTTTCAGTTCCTGAAATACCGAACCTATCAGGTACTGCCTTTTTACTTCCTTTAAGTCATCGGGGTGCTCGTCATAGATCTTCGCGTACTCTTCTTTGAAGCCGATGAGGACCGCTCTGTCGGCTGCAAGTATCCTTTCGCAGATATTTACGGCATCAGTTTTTCTCATATTGTTTATCTGGTACATGATATGATATACCGTCACAAAGTAAACATCTGCCATTTCGGCATCATCGGTTCCTTTGGCAAACACCCAGAAAAGCTCATTATACGGCAGAAGCACGGACTTCTTTCCGTTGCGGACTATGGCATATTTCCTGCCGAAGCTACAGCCGTCTAAAAGAAGTCCCGAATCAGCGTCAGCCTTGACCTCATTGTAATCAAGTCCTCTGACTCTTGCCTCTTTTTCAAGCAGTTTTTCGGTACTGTCCGTCAAAGCATCAAATATCTTATCAAAAAACATATTATTCTCTCTCAAGTGTGACATTTTTTGAGTTGTACGTTAATGACGGGAGCCCGAGGCGGGCTCCCCTACAGTACGCTCATGTAATTTGCAGCGTAAGGCGTACACGAGCGAGTGGAACTCGCCCCTACAATTGTTTCATGTTACCTATTACGTAAGGCTCGGACTGCCAAAGGCAGCCCCTACAGCGTGCTCATGTTATTTTCATCGTAAGGCATACATGGGCGAGCGGAACTCGCCCCTACGATTATGCATTATGAATTATGAATTAAACCAGTAAGGGCGGAACGAGTCCGCCCTCACGCAATATTTTTACCAATTTATCATCCAGTTGTACATTCCCTCGTACTGACGGGCGGAGCTGTTCCATGAGAAGTCCTGCTCCATAGCTCGTTTTACCATTTCGTCCCACTGCTTGCGGTGCTCGAAGTAGACTTTCTTGGAATAATTGATAGTTGACAGCATCTCGTCTCCGTTATAGTTGGCAAATGAGAAGCCGTTTCCTGTACCCTCAAACTCGTTGTAGGGCTGTACTGTGTCTTTCAGACCGCCTGTTTCACGGACTATAGGCAAAGTGCCGTATCTCAGCGCGATGAGCTGAGTAAGTCCGCAGGGCTCGAAAAGCGAAGGCATAAGGATAGTATCAGCAGCCGCATAGAGCTTGTGAGCCAGATTATCATCATAGAGGATATTAGCCGAAACCCTCTCGGGGTACTTCCACTGATAATGCCTGAACATATTCTCATATCTCGGGTCGCCTGTACCGATAATGACGAACTGTGTATTCTCATCGCAGATACGCTCCATAGCGTAATTTACGAGGTCAAGTCCCTTCTGGTCGGTAAGACGGGAGATAATACCTATCATATACTTGTTCTTATCAACGGGAAGTCCCAGCTGAGCCTGCAATTTCTCCTTATTCTCGGCTTTCTTGGTCTTGAAGTTCTTGGAAGTGAACTTCACAGGTATCTTTTCATCGTTTTCAGGATCGAATACCTTATAGTCGATACCGTTGAGGATACCTCTCAGTGAAGCTGAACGCGCACGGAGGAGTCCGTCAAGCTGTTCGCCGTAGAAAGGATACTTTATCTCCTGAGCGTAGGTCTCGGAAACTGTGGTTATATAATCAGCATAAACCAGACCGCCCTTGAGCATATTAGCGTCCTTGTGGAACTCCAGCTTATCCGATGTAAACATATAATCAGGCAAAGCTGTATTATACTTGAATGTATCTATATCCCATACGCCCTGGAATTTCAGGTTATGGATAGTCATAATGCTCTTTGTTGAGCTGAAAAACGGATTTGTAGCAAAGGCAGAATGAAGGAACACAGGTATCAGAGAAGCCTGCCAGTCGTGACAATGGATAATATCAGGACGGAAGCCTATAACAGGCATGATAGCCAGTACAGCCTTACAGAAGAAAGTGAACCTCTCTATATCCCATTTCAGATCGGGAGAATATGGCGTATCGCACTTGAAGTAATACTCGTTATCAACGAAATAGAACTTGATACCGTTATATTCATACTCCATTATACCGACATGAACGCCCTCGCTTCTCATACCGTAGTCCATATAGAAGTGGTGAACATATTTGAATTCATTCCTGTACTTTTCGGGTATACAGGTGTAATAAGGCATAATAACTCTTACATCGAACTGATTTTTGTCGATATACTGCGGAAGTGCTCCAACAACGTCAGCAAGACCGCCTGTCTTTATAAATGGAACGCACTCAGAAGCGGCGAATAGAATATTGTTCATAGCATATCTCCTTTTTCGTTATTTGTTACAGCAAACACCTGTAACCTTAATAAATATTATATACTAATTCCTGCCATTAGTCAACACAAAAATATGAACATTGCACAGCGAGCAGAAACTCCGTGATAATCAACAATAGTATTCACCTAAATTTGTATGGAAATTCAAAAAATATTTGTTAGCGTTCGGTATTTAATGATAAGTACGCAGTACAGAGAGATCATTGCATACTTATCACTATGCACTAACAACTGATAACTAAAAACTTTTTTGATATTCAATGATTTTCCGTTGAAAAAACGCGTTTTTCAGCCCCCTTATGAAAGCAGAAAAAATCGGCACAGTAAAAACCGTGCCGATATAAATGCTTATGGCATTTTAACTGTTAATGTGGAAACCTGTCCGAGGAGATATTTCTGGATAAGCAATGCGTCATCGTTGGTAACTCCGTTAGGCGCATTATTCTCACCTCTGCTGACATCGGCATTTTTAAGTCCGAAGTCAGTGATATGATTTTCATCTGTGCCGTTGATACCATACTTGTTAGGATTTGCAAGGCTCTGCATTATGAGAACAACATCAGACATATCAACTGTGCCGTCATCATTAGCGTCGCCGTATACAACAGGCTTGTCTTCAAGTGCATAAAACAGAATACCGTATTTCTTTGCATAAGCATCTGCTGTTGAGCCTCTGTGACCTATAATAGTATGAACACTGCCAAAAGTTTTTTCACTGTCATATATATCGCAATCAGGATTCAGAATAGTAAGCTCCCTAATAGCCGAATTATAGAACAAACCATTTTTTATCTTTTCGACATTATCAGACAAAACGATCTTTTCAAAATTACTGTTGCTAAATGCTGCCAATTCCATATCATCTGAGGAAACAGACAGTTCCAATGACGGGATCGAAGCCCAATTAAACGCCTCAACACCTATACGTTCAAGGTTTTTAGATATTTTAAAATTCTCGGAAATACTGCATGAAGAAAATGCAGCTGTTCCTATCTCCTTGACTGTATCAGGCATTACAACAGATGAAACTTTACATAAAAGGAATGCATCAACTGCTATCTTGGTAACAGGTTTTCCGTCTACCTTGTCTGCAATAACGATATCGCCTTCTGCTTTTTCATCACACTTCAGTACCTCTGCGTGATCCTCAAATACTCTGTAAGTTAATGCTCCGTCTTTTACAATTGTACTTTTCAGTTCAGCAGGTGTTTCATAAGATCCGCCCTCACGTACAGAAAAATATCCGGGGTTATCAGCTTCGTCTACGTGTGCATACTCTATGGAAATTTTCTTTTCGTCATATTTTGTTCCGTTTCCGCCTGTAAGTGCATTACAGTCTTCAAACATATGACTATCATCTATAACGCCATCTGTGACCCACTTTGATCCTACATAAACAGTTTTTAATTCACTGCATCCTCCAAACATATCTTTCATAATGCTTACATTTACCGTATTAAAGTTTGAAAGATCAAGTGACTGCAAGTGGTAACACATATAAAACATTCCATACATCGTCTCAGCCTTAGAAGTATCAAAGCTTGAAAGGTCAATTGAAAGAAGACTGTCACAGCTCTCAAAAACGCCGTTCATTAATACAACGTTTGATGTATCAAAATTAGACAGATCAATAGATGTCATGTTTGAGCAGCTTCGGAACATATGCGTCATATATTTTACTTTGCTTGCATCAGCTTTGCTGAGGTCTATCTTTGTGGCATTTTTAAAGCCTGAAAAAAGTTCTGAACAGTATTCCGGAAGAACTGTTCCCTCTTCGGCTATTACAGTTTTAGCTTTTCCTTTGTATTCCTGCACATCTGAATAGTAAATGTCTCCTCTGAGAGTAAGAGTACCTGTCTCTTCATCGAAAGATACCGCCTCACTGATCTGCTCCTCAGCCGAAGCTGTAAAGCTGACGGGAGAATAGTTATTTACTGCCTGTGTTACCCCACACGTAACAGTAAATGCCATAACTAATGCTGTTAATTTTTTGATTTTCATGTTTGACCTCCAATATAAAATTTTTATAATAATATCACACTTTATATCATTTGTCAATAGGAAAAGGACGACGTAAAGTCGTCCTTTAATTAAGTATCTCTTTAGATTACATCAACCATTTATCTGTTCAAGCAACAACTTTTCCAGCAATTCTTTAGCCATTGCTTTTGTTTTATCAGGTGCTAACTCTATCTTATTTGTTTTTAATTTCTCTGTATCCATATCACATACCTTAAACAGCCAATATAAATGATACTTTTTACTATTATTAAACTTTTCTATACGCGATGGAAAAGTCTTAACCTTTTTCCAATTCATATGTTCAAAAGTCATAAATTCATGATATGCATATGATACAAACCATGTTGCACCTATTTGTGAAAGTTCTTCTCCCCCTAAAAAGTTAAATGCATGACTCATAAAAAATTCCCCCTATGGTCATATCATCATGTAAAGTATTTAACGCCGCTCTCGAATATCTTCTGGTCTTTTTCACCCTCAACGTTCTTGCAGATGTAGCTGCCCTTACGCTCGGAGTGTCCCATTTTACCGAATACACGACCGTCAGGTGAAGTGATACCCTCGATAGCTTCGATAGAAGTATTAGGATTATAGCGGATATCCATTGTCGGATTGCCGTCAAGGTCAACGTACTGTGTAGCTATCTGACCGTTCTTTGCAAGCTGCTGTATAAGACTTGCAGGTGCTACGAAGCGTCCCTCACCGTGTGAGATAGCTACTGTATGTATATCACCTACCTCGCAGCCATAGAGCCACGGGCTCTTGTTGGAAGCGATACGTGTATTTACCATCATTGACTGGTGGCGGTTGATAGTATTGAATGTAAGTGTAGGAGCATCGTCAGCCATGTCGATTATCTCGCCGTATGGAACAAGTCCAAGCTTGATAAGTGCCTGAAAGCCGTTGCAGATACCCAGCATAAGTCCGTCACGGTTCTTTAAGAGGTCGTGAACAGCGTCCTTGATCTTAGGATTGCGGAAGAATGCAGTAATGAACTTACCGCTTCCCTCAGGCTCGTCACCGCCGCTGAATCCGCCGGGGATCATGATTATCTCGGAGCGTCTTACAGCGTTCTCAAAGTATCTTACACTCTCCTCGATATCGCCTGCGGACAGGTTGCGGATAACTACTACCTCAGGCTTTGCACCTGCCTTCTCGAAGGCTCTTGCAGTATCGTATTCGCAGTTAGTTCCCGGGAATACAGGGATAAGAACTCTCGGCTTTGCTATCTTTGTAGAAGCTGAAAGCTGTATACGATTAGGTGAAGAATATGTCTGAGGAGTTGTATCTGTAGTCTTTATGCGGCATGGGAATACGGGTTCGAGCTTAGCTTCCCATATTCTCTGGAGATTGTCAAGGCTGAGAGTATAATCGCGGCATATGATCTTGTAATCGGAAATAGTCTTACCGATAACGTTCTCATCGCTGTTTGCGCTGCCCTTGAGCTCGATGATGAATGCGCCGTAGCAAGGCTTGAACAGCTCATTGCTGCTGAGATATGAAGTGAACTCGAAACCTATCTTGTTACCGAAGCACATCTTTGCGATACCCTCGGCAAATCCGCCGTAGCCGTTTGTCCATATAGCGTTTGCACGGTCATCGGCGATTATCTTCTCTACCTTGTCGAAGCAAGCCTTTATGCTGTCAAACTTAGGAAGTCCGTTCTCATCATACTCGGGAACGATAGAGATAACTGTATTTCCTGCGCTCTTGAATTCAGTTGAAACTATCTTGTCTGCCATTGCAGTTGATACTGCGAATGAAACAAGTGTAGGAGGTACGTCGATATTCTCAAATGTACCTGACATTGAGTCCTTACCGCCGATAGAACCGCATGAGAGCTCGAGCTGTGCCTTGAATGCACCGAGAAGAGCTGCCATAGGCTTGCCCCAGCGGAGAGGATCGTTCTGTGTTCTCTCGAAGTATTCCTGGAATGTGAGCCAGCACTTCTTATATGTACCGCCTGCTGCAACTACCTTTGCGATAGACTCGATAACAGCAAGCATTGCACCGTGATAAGGCGATTTTTCGGATATATCAGGGTTATAGCCCCAGCCCATGAGTGAGCAGGTATTTGTCTCGCCCTTGAGTACCGGTATCTTTGCAGCCATAGCCTGTGAAGGTGTCATCTGATATACACCGCCGAATGGCATAAGGACTGTGCCTGCACCGATAGTGGAGTCAAACTTTTCGATAAGTCCCTTCTGTGAGCATACATTGAGGTTTGACATGAGCTGTGTCCATGACTCAGCCTTGTCTGCGATCTCTTCCTCAGCGCGTGGGAGAGGAGCTTCAACCTCGATGTCTGTGAACTTGGGAGCACCGTTTGAGTTGAGGAACTCACGGGACAGATCAACGATAGTGTTGCCGTTCCATACCATTTTAAGGCGAGGCTCTTCAACAACGTCTGCTACGAGTGTAGCTTCGAGGTTCTCCTTTGCAGCCTCTTCAAGGAATTTATCAAGGTCCTCGGGAGCGATGACTACTGCCATTCTCTCCTGTGACTCGGAAATAGCTATCTCAGTACCGTCAAGGCCGTCGTACTTCTTAGGTACTGCGTTAAGGTTGATGATAAGTCCGTCTGTGAGCTCACCGATAGCAACTGAAACGCCGCCTGCACCGAAGTCGTTGCAGCGTTTTATCATCTTTGTTACCTCAGGATTGCGGAACAGTCTCTGGAGCTTTCTCTCCTCAGGCGGATTACCCTTCTGTACCTCTGCACCGCAGTGTTCGAGAGACTCCAGTGTATGAGACTTTGATGAGCCTGTTGCACCGCCGCAGCCGTCACGGCCTGTCTTGCCGCCGAGAAGGATAACGATATCTCCCGGTACAGGTCTTTCTCTGCGGATATTCTCAGCAGGAGCAGCACCGAGAACTGCGCCTATCTCCATACGCTTTGCAACATAGCCGGGGTGGTATACCTCAGCAACATGGCCTGTTGCAAGACCTATCTGGTTGCCGTATGAGCTGTAGCCGTTTGCAGCACCGAGAGTTATCTTTCTCTGTGGGAGCTTGCCTGCGATAGTATCTTCAACAGGAACGAGCGGATTTGCCGCACCTGTTACACGCATTGCCTGATATACATATGAACGTCCCGAAAGCGGATCACGGATAGCACCGCCGAGGCAGGTAGCTGCACCACCGAAAGGCTCTATCTCTGTAGGGTGGTTGTGAGTCTCGTTCTTGAACATGAGTATCCAGTCCTCGAGCTCGCCGTCGATGTCTACCTTTATCTTTACAGAGCAGGCATTGATCTCTTCGCTCTCGTCAAGGTCGGGGAGCTTTCCGTCAGCCTTAAGCTTCTTGGCAGCGATAGTGCCGAGATCCATAAGAGTAATGGGCTTGTCCGTTCTGCCCAGCTCTTCACGTACATTGATATACATATCATATGTATCTTTTATATAAGGAGTATTTATCTTTACGTTCTCAATATTTGTGAGGAATGTGGTATGACGGCAGTGGTCAGACCAGTAAGTATCTATCATACGAATCTCTGTGATAGTAGGATTGCGCTTTTCCTCGTTGCGGAAATAGTCCTGACAGAACTTGATATCGTCATAGTCCATAGCAAGACCGAATTTGTCAACGAATGCATGGAGTCCCAGTGCATTGAGGTTGATGAAGCCTTCCAGCTCCTCAACTGTTGTAGGGATATCGTAATTTGTATCGAGAGTCTTTACTGTTTCCAGTGAAGCCTCACGGCTCTCGACAGGGTTGATGATATAAGCCTTGAGCTTAGCGAAATCATCATCGCTTATGATACCTGAGATGATATATACACGGGCATTTCTTACGCGGCAGCGTTCACCCTGACGGAGTATCTGTATACACTGCTCGCAGCTGTCGGCTCTCTGGTCGAACTGTCCGGGGAGGTACTCTACAGCGAATATCCTGTCAGACTCTGATATCTGCGGAAGCTCGTCATATACAACGTCAACGGCAGGCTCTGAGAATACAGTGCTTATAGCTGCCTTGAAATCCTCCTCACTGAGTTTATCTGCGTCGTATCTGTTAAGGATACGTACTCCTGAAATGTTTAGTCTGAGTGCAGTTTTTATATCACTGAGCACAGACTGAGCTTCTACTGCAAATTCAGGCTTCTTTTCAACGTAAATTCTGAATACGGACATAATTCAGTCTCCCTTCAATTTTAATTAGGAATTCGGAATTCGGAATTCGGAATTAATCTTTTTTAATTCATCGCCGTAAGGCGATACATCAATTCCTAATTCCTAATTCCGCATTCCGAATTTTATTTAAAGTTCATCAATGGGACTGCCAATGCAGCAGTCGTGACCATACTCTTCTATTATAACACTAATTATCTGATTACGCAAACTTTTTTCGGGATTTTTTCGAGAAATCTTTATTTGTGTATAATCAGGTGCATATCCGCGGTGAAATTCTGTAGAATTTTCACGCTCGAACAGCACAGGCACTGTTTTGCCTACCAGTGAGCTGAGATATTTTTCCCTGGTTTCATCTGCTGCGGCAGTCATTTCCTGCCACCTTACAGTCTTGACGCTCTCGGCTACCTGTCCACTCATTTTGTCGGCTCTTGTTCCCTTTCTCCGCGAATATCTGAACACATGGACTTTCGCAAAGCCTACCTTACGTATGAACTCTACCGACTCAGCATGGTCCTCGTCTGTTTCCTGCGGAAATCCCACCATTACGTCCGTAGTGAAGGAGCAGTCGGGGAAGATACTGCGGATACGCTCAGTAAGAGCAAGGTACTCCGCAGCGGTATATTTGCGGTTCATGGCTTTAAGTGTCCGCTCACAGCCGCTTTGCAGGGACAAATGGAACTGTGGACAGAACTGAGGCAGGGCTTTCAGCCGCATGAGCAGTTCCTCGGACATCATCTCGGGCTCTAATGAGCCCAGCCTTATGCGCTCTATGCCGTCCTGAGCCGCGCATATCTCCGCAGCATCAGCAAGGTCAAGTCCCCATTCTCTGCCGTAAAATGCAAGATTTATTCCCGAAAGGACTATCTCCTTCTTGCCGCTCTCCGCTATGGCTCTTACCTCATCACGCAGTACTTCGGGGGCTTTCGAGCGGCAGCGTCCCCTTGCGTAGGGTATCATGCAGTATGAGCAGAACTGGTTGCAGCCGTCCTGTATCTTCACGAATGCACGGGTATTATTGTCGAAACGGGTGCATTTCAGCGGCTCGAACACATCGTCAGTGCCGTAATCCTCTATCTCGACCATGTGCGACCGCGTTTCAAGGCAGTTCTTCACCATGCCCACTATATGGCTGCGGAACTTTGTTCCTGCGATTATATCCGCCTCGGAAAGCTTTTCGGCTTCCTCCCTGTTTGCCTGCGGATAGCAGCCCGTAAGAGCTATGACCGCATGAGGAAGTTCGGCACGAGCCTTTCTCAGAGCCGTAAGGGCACGGCTGTCCCCCGAGGAAGTGACCGTACAGGAATTTATGACAACTGCATCTGCGTCCGCCGATTCTTCCGCGATCTCGAAGTCTGCCTCACGAAAAAGCGACTTCATACATTCAGTTTCATAGTGATTGACCTTACAGCCAAAGGTTATAAAATATACTTTATACATAATTCACCCATAGTTTATAAAATATGCACATTCTGCTGTGTGTATAGTTTGCACAATTATTACTTTGTGTTTTTATGCACTGTTAATAGTTATCTGCTATCCATAAAAATTGCTATTCCTGTGTCAATCTATTGCACTATTATGACGAAAATTCAGAAAATGGCTTGACACCGCGCTTTAATAGTGCTATTATATAGTTGCGGAAGGGAAAAGCCGCAGAAAAAGAAATAAACAAGAAAAAAAACAACCCAGACATCTGAAAACAGGAGGTATAGTATGACTAAAACAACTGTTAATCTTCAGGCAATCAACGACGTAAAGGAATTCGTCAACATCGTTATGAAGTATGATTTCGATATTGACCTCGTTTCCGGTAGATACGCTATAGACGCTAAGTCTATCATGGGTATCTTCAGCCTCGACCTCTCAAAGCCAATCCAGCTTAATGCGCACACAGATGATGCTGATAAGTTCCTTAAAGAGATCGACAAGTTCATTGTTAAGTAAGATAAAAAGTTAATAACAAAGCAAAAGGGATATGTTCCGTAAGGAATGTATCCCCTTTTTCTTTATGTATCAGGCATATGATCTGGTTTCCTGTACTATATCGCCGTTTCCTGCGTCAATATATACCTCGCAGACATTTTCATTTGTCACAGGAACGCACCACGCAAGCACAGGTCCGCTGAGTATTTTCAGCTCAGCCTTAGCGCCTTTATCCACCTTGTATTTTGCTTCGGCGCACTTTATAGCTTCTGCTTCGCTTACCTTCGGCTTTGTATTGAAGTTCCAGAGATCCATATAATTGCTGATGAGTATCTCGGGCTTATTGCCGCTGATATGATCTACAGTAAGCTCAACCGAGCCTGCTTTCATGTTGTCGCAGTACTGGTCGAATACATAATCCACTTTGGTATCGTATTCTATTGTGCCGCGGAACTGAAGCTCTGAATATACGTCGTTAAAGCCCATTACCTCGGAATATGAAGCTATAACGTCAAGAGCCTCGTCCTTGTCGTTTACAGGATCGGGACTCAGAATGCCCTGTATCAGGTATATAATGTCATCGTCCTCTTCGTCATGCTTTACATATATCTGTGTTTCGCCGTCACGCGGAGTCACATCGTCAAGTGTGCGCTGTTCCACCGACCATGATGTAGGTCTTTCCTTTTCATCAGCTCTTTTGCTCTTTGAACTTTTTCCCGAGCATCCGCACATAGCTGCCGCTGTCAGTACTGAAATTACTGCTGCTGCCGCTTTTTTCATTTAAAGCCGCTCCCTTCGCTTATTGTCTGTTATAGTAATCTATCCCGCCGTTCGGACGGAAATATGTTCTTATATATCCGTCTGTGGAAAGGATAACAAATTCGTTTGTATCTTCAATATAATAAACGCCGTCACCGTCCTCAGCTTCGGTCTTATGAAGAGCTTCCGAGTTATTGATAACATCGCTGGCTCCCTTTTCGTATTCCTTTGCGGTCTCATAGCCGAAATCGTCATCGAACTCCGCACCGTGCTTCTCGAAATGCTGGTTCAGAAGCTTGGCATTGCGGAAATGATACTCAACATATGTACCGTCATCGCTCTGAAATACAGACTCGGTAGTTGAAGTAACATTTTCAGTTTCCGCAGAGGTAGTCTTTTTATTTGACTTGTTGTTCTTTTTATTTTTAGCAGTGACAGTTTCGGTGGTCTCTGCCTCTGTTGTGACAGTCTTTTTGTCTTTCTGCTTTTTTGTTGAAGCAGTCGTAGTAGCAGGAGCTGTTGTGGTCGTTTTAACGTTTTTGTTTTCTGTTGTTACTACAGTTATAACAGGTCCGTCGATATATTTTGGCTCGTTATTGTTTCCGCAGCTGCCGAAAATTGAAGCCGACACAAATGCGGTCGATAATACGGCAAATACCTTTAGTTTATTCATATCATTCCTCCTGACTTCAGTTCAGAATAATCCTACATTACAATTATACAGCAATACGTCAAAAATAGCAAGAAAAATCTTAATATCAGAAAAGCTTCCGTTCAAGGAAGCTTCTTTTTTTCATTATGCTCTGACTGCGCGTATATCGTAAGTCAGCTCAAGGTCCTGATCCTCACATTCGCTGTAAAAGCTGCTGACGATACGGTTTGCAACAAGGTGTCCGCCCTCATCATCAGCACCTATTAGCAGTACGAGCATCTTATTGTCGCCGCAGACTGTTGCCATATCTCCGCGTCTGAGGCAGAGCTTTACCGCATGGGACAGTGTGCTTATCTCATTCCTGCAAGACATTGCATCACAGTTTTTGCTGTCCTCGATAGTGAGTACAAGTACCTGTGCGTTCTTTTTAGTGCGCTCAAGTATCCTGCGAACGAACTTGTATATATTCTCAAAATCATCTGTGCATACGTAAAATGCTCCACATTCTGCGTCCTTCATTTTCATAAGGCTGTCGAGGTTTATTATTCTCTCCGAGCAGCAGTTAGATGCCATTTTTACAAGCGATACGACCCTGCGCTGTATAAGCTGAGGGCAGGCAGGAAGAAGTATTATATCATCAAAGCCGAGCGTGAAAAGTATCTCCTGATCTTCGCAGCTCCTCTCAGATGTCACCGCAGCCGCAGGTATCCTGCAAAGCTTTTCCGATGCACGGATATTCTCCATTAACGTGCCTATCGCTCCGCCGCAGTATTCCTCAGAAACAAGCAGCACATCACAGCCTGAAAGCTCACTGATATCAGCAGCAACTATAAAATCCATTGTTTCGCCTATGGAAAATTCCCAGAATCCGAATTTGTTCGGACTGTCTATGATACCTGCTTTCATAATATTCCTCCGTTAATAATTCGTTCATACCGTATTATAACATATTTCATATTAAGTATCAACTATCGTTTAACACAAATTTTCATTGTTTTTTTATGCTATAAATGACAAAAACAGCGTTTCACAAGTTTGTTACACATACAGAAGCTTGATGGTCATCTATTGAGGAGGACCCTTTTGAAAAAGGGTCTCTCCTCAAACTCCTCCCCTAAAACTTCCTGTTTTATTTTTTCTCAGATAGGGCACACCCAAAATAAAAAAGCCCTGCAACAATGCAGGGAGTGCCCTATCTGAGAAAAAATCAGATAAAAAGTCTTTGGAAAAGGGTTTGGGGAAAAGCCTTTCTTCAGAAAGGTTTTCCCCAATAAACAACTATAAACTTTTATATATGTATCATACTTGTGCAACGCTGTTTTTATCAGTTAGCAGCGTTTTCTGCGGCTGCGGCAGCTGCTGCGGCTTTCTTTGCTTTTCTTCTTATACCGAGGTATGTCTTTCTGAATACAAATCCGATGAACAGCTCGGCTACTCCTATTGCAATGATAATCAAAGTGAACGGCAGGAGCAGATTTTCTGCAAGGTAATATCCTACCTTATGTGTGAATGTGAAGCCCATTGCCGAACCGATAAGTATCGCAAGTCCGCCGAGAGTGAAAAGTGCTCCCGTAAATGTGAATATAAAGCCGAAGAATCCTGTAACGTGCTTTGCGCGCTTGTCAACTATAGCTGCTATCCAGATGAGGAAAAGCAGGAAGAATGCAACGATTATGCCTATCGTTATATATGAGAATACGAAGCTGAGCCTGTCTACAGGGAAGCCGACTTTTCTGTTCCACTTTCTTATGCTGAGTGAATCAGTGAAATTGTCCTTATCAAGGTTCTTGGCTATGAGCTCATAATCATCGTCATCAAAGTCGTAGTTGAACTCCTTGACTGCTGCGCCCTTATTAGCCTTTATGAAATCGTTTACAAAGTCCTCGGAAGTAAGTGAAGGATCACTTCCCTCGCCGTCTATGATGAAATCGAGGTAATTGTCAGCAACTCTGCCCATATACTCACGGAAATCAGTGTTGAGCATATATCTCTTGAAGCCTGCTTCATCGGCATTGCCTCTTGTTGCTGTTCTGAATCCCATAGAGTCATAGAAGGTCTTTGAAAGCTCCTTGCCGTCATACTGAGCAGAAAGAACTGTCTCGCTGTCAAGCTTTGCGGCTCTCTTTCTTATGACATTTCCGTTGGCTCCGAGCTTTACTGCAAGTAGGAAGCTGCAAAGCATGAGGAAAAGTATAGTAAATATTGATACCACAGATGCTCCGAGGATACGACCGCCGCCGACTTTTTTGCGAGCCTTTGGCTTGTCCTCCTGTACAGGCATTGGTGCAGGCACAGGTTCTGCAGGCTGTTCCTGGGGCTGCGGCTGATACTGAGGTGTATCGTTCACAGGCGGCTGTACACTGTCATTGATACTGTACTTAGGCTCATTTGTATACCGGTCTTTATTTGCATTTTCCGAGCCGTACTCAGGCTGTACGGGTATCTTCATGGTATCGCTGTTGTCGTTGAAGCTCTCGGGAGCACTTATCTCAGGTGCGGGAGCTTCCTGCTTCGGGAACTCAGCAGGCTTCTCAAAGCTTGTCTCGGCAGGCGGTATCGGTGACGGCTCAGGTATATCTATCTTCTCGGTAGTGCTGAGTATCTCCGTTGGCTCATCATTAAGAAGCTGTACCTGCTCCTGTGTGAGACTGAGCGTCTCCTCATTGTCAGCTATTACTTTTTCAAGGTGTGGTAAAATGGAAGTTTTTTCATTGTCCGTATCCGTATCAACAGATGATACCTCGTTTATGTCTTCGTTTTTTTCTTCTGCAAGCGAAGCTCCGCACTCTGTACAGAACAGAGCGTCCTCGGGAAGCTCACTTCCGCATTTTTTGCATATCATAATATCCCTCCTGTAAATAGGTCAAATGGTCAAAAGTAATACTGTTATCATTATAAGTCATACCATTAAATATGTCAAGTAAAAAAACTGTTACATAAGATTACATAACGGCGATTTTGGCAAAAATTCGGATATTATGGAAAAAAGCCCTCGAATGAGGGCTTTTCTTGTTATTTCTTCAGATAATCGGTAAAACTCAGGGTTCCGCTTGAAGAACTGTAAGCATAGAACGAAAGTACCTTTGATGCGTCGATAGAATCTATCTTGCCGTCATTGTTCACATCGCTTGCGGCGACCTCAGTCGATGTAGGTGAAGCCTGTCCTGTTGAAAATACTGCATACGAAGCAAGTATATTCGATGCGTCTACAGAATCTATCCTGCCGTCACCGTTAACATCGCCAAGTTTTGCAGCGTGTGTTCCGTCACTGAGAAGTTCAAAATTAAAATTGTATTTGTCCGCATACGCCTGCGCTGTAGAGTCCTCATAGCCGTATATGGTACCGCTATACTTAGGGACATACTTTGAATAACGCTTTTTGCCTTCCTTCCATTCCACTCTTTCAGTGTCATTGGATATGGAATAGTAGACTCCCGATACTAAATTGCAGTCAGGATTTTTTATGGTTATGGACAGTAATCCCGAGCACTTTTCAAAAGCACTTCCCTCTATTGCAACAATGGTATCGGGCAGGATAATGGACTTTATCCTGTCATCTCCGTAAAAGCACTGGTAAGCTATCTCTGTTACAGGCAGACCGTTTACTGTGTCTTTTATTACGACTTCATTGGTCAGCACCTTTGCAAGCAGGCTCGCCAGTTCGCTTTCAGCCTCTTTAGCCTTATCTGTTCCCCCCGCGATAAGAGCTTCAAGTTCCTTTAAAATCGGATTTTTTACAACTTCGACATGATCGTCCAATATGTGGTATGAGATGAGAGGAAAATCATCACACTCAACATATTCTTCTTCCGGAGCTGCTGCACTTATATTCAGCGGCATACATACCGCCAGTGCGCTTACTCCTGCTACTGCACCTGTTATAATCTTTTTAATATTCATAATCATACCCCCTTATGATTTATCAATATCTTTCTAACTACATTATATAAATTGGATATCACAATGTCAATAGATTATATATTAAATAACTAAAACAATTAAAAAAGCCCTATTATTGCAATAATTATATAATAATTTATGCTAATTATTGAAAGCCCCACTTATAAAAAAGGGAGCCCTTTTCTCGGAAAGGGCTCCCAGATAGATCAATATAAACTTTTATATCAGCACCACGGTCATCGGGAGCTTCAACAGATCTTTAGTTCTTTGGCTTTTCGCCTGTAACAACAGTATCAGCGAGTTCAGCAAATTCGCCTGACGGAGTAATTTTCTCAACTTCCATAGCATTTGAATCATAGTATACCCATACGAGCATAGCAGCCATACCCGGATTGTTCTTGAGGTTTATGCGATAGCGTACTTCCTCTCCTGGATTTGCGGAAACATTGTCACCGTAAGCAACGAAGCCTGTTTCTGATGAAACGTCCTGAGCCTCGATGCTGCCGCCTACTCTGATATTACCCTGCATTACCTTATCAGGCACGAGAGAATTACCATTGACTGTTGAGAAATCAGTGATAAATCTTACAGGATAGTCTTTCTTAGGGATATTATCCTTGAGTTTGAAGCATACCTCTATGAAATCATCGTTGAATACATAGTCCTTATTCTCTGCAATGTCTATCCATAAGCAGTATCTGCTGTCCATGCTGCCTGCATAGCCGTCATCAGAAGTCGTTTCTTCTGTTGTAACGGCTTGTCCGTTTTCGTCACTAAATGACCACAAGCTGCCCCACGGATTGTATGAAGATCCCCAGATCCATGGAGATGAAGAAGCAGATCCTGGAGCATCTGTAATTTCTGTATCCGAAAGCTCACCGTCAATCAATGCAGATGGGTTAGTATACCACAATTGCCATGGCCCCCACAGGGCTTCATTATCCCAAAGCCCACTTTCACTCCATGTATTCGAATCAGGATCCCATTTTCCCCACGGAATATCCTCACTAAATGTATCGTACCAACTCAATGAAAATGTGGGATCATATACAAGATCTTTTGCGTTCTCGTCCCACCATGAAACAGCCTTATTGCAGATCTCCTCGATGAAAGCCTCCAATGATACCTCTGTATCGGCTATAGACTGATTTGCGTAATAAGAAAGGATAAGTGAAGCATCAAGTGAATTCACCTTGCCGTCCTTATCAACGTCGCAGATCTCAAGTATCTCATCTGTTATTTCTTCACCGTTTACGGAAAGATCAGCGTATAAGCTGAGTATATATGAAGCGTCTATTGAATCGATAATGCCGTCGCCTGTAGGATCGCCCAGCTTTAATGCGTCAGCTGATGCGGTCATAGCCGAAGCTGCCATAGCTGCTGCCATTATTCCTGAAAGTGCCCCTGCCAGAAGCTTTGTTTTCTTCATAAAAATACCTCCTTTATGAATTGTCCGATATATGATACTTATATTATAGAAAAAAACTCCGAATATGTCAATATCTCAGAAGCCTTTTTCTTTAAGTTCCTTTACTATCCCCACATAAAACTCTCTTACATCGAAGTCCTTTATGTTCTCGCGGTTAAGGTCTATGATGTCGCCGTGAGTTATTCCCCTTTTACCGTGTGGCTCGGCAAAAATGAATTTCTCGCCCCATTTCATAGACTCAACGGAAACAAGTCCGTCATTAGGTCCGTCGAAATACTTCACGAAACTATAGGTCAGATTTAAGGGGAAACGTCCGCCCATAGCCGATACCGAACGTGAGCCGACGCTCTGATAGTACACGCCTTTAACGTCCTCACATATGCTGTTCATCTGTTCACAAGCCGAAGCAGTTAGGTCGGTGACTGCCGCAATGAAGTCGGGCTTGGTGTCGCCAAGCTTTTTAAGAGCAGCATTGTATTTGTCGGCAAGTCCGTTCTTGAAGCTCTCAGGAACTTTCGACAGCAGATAATCTGCGAACTGGCAGCCTCGGTGAGGAGTATTTATAGTTGTAAGGCTTGCCACCTTATCGCCTGCTCCGAGCAGGGATATGGCATATCTTGAATCGAGTCCGCCCTTGGAATGTGCTATGATATTTACCTTGCCGCACTTTTCCTTTGCGACTATCTCGTCTATCTTCGCTTTAAGCTCAGCGGCGCAGCCTGCAACAGAGTCCGCTGACTGCTGACAGCCGTAGTATATCTTTGCGCCGTTCTTTTCAAGTGCCTGCGGTATCCTTCCCCAGTAATTGAAAGCTCTCACATCGCGGAAGAATACCCCGTGTACCATGAGTATGGGATACTTCGTAGCGCAGACTCTTTCCTGCTCACGGGAGCAGTCAAGGGCAAGCCTGTCACATTCCGTCCTGTATTCAGCGTCAGTGAGCTTTATCATCTTCAAAAGGATAATAACGTTTATCACGGGTATAAAAGCGAATATCAAGCCTAATATTCGCCATTTTATGCCTATCTGGACAGAGCTTGTGTATATCCTTGCAGCCGATACCAGAAACATAAGTGCAAGCAGGATAAACGCTATGATGCAGTTTATGGTGAGGGTAAGTCCCCATTTTCCGCATACTGCATAATAAATGCAGCCTGCTGTCTCAGCAGTTACATCAACAAGGAATATCTTCATCAGATGGCTGCCGCGGTGCATACGCCCAAGTCTGCCGCCCTCACGGGAGCTGCACGGAACTGCGCAAAGGACAAATACAAATAATATACCAACAATTACGACGAGGACTTTCATTGCTCCATGAAGATACATAAGTGAGACCGCATATATATTAACTGCACAAAAGGTAAGTATCATTTTTGTTAAAAGAGACAGTATTTCCATATATTCCCCTCTCATAAAATTCTTATCCGATACTTCATCGCATCACACTAAGATTATACATCTAAGGGGATATTTTGTCAATAAAACAGCCAAAGCATTTCTGCCCGACCGAAAAGACAGAAATGCTTTGAAAAATCCCTTATATCATGTTGTTTTTTGAATATATCTATTCTTCCTTTGTTTTTATGCTTTCATAAAACCTTTCATATCTTGGATCATCGGTGTGGAAATAATAAGTGGAGTTAAAGAGATTGATCTCCATATTGCCGTTTTTATCTATGGAGATATGATCAGAATACATTAGATCATCGCCAAAGTTAATATCACTTTTCTCATCAAATTCTGAAACGTCCTGTCTTTCCCACATGAATGATCTCAAGTTTGAACTCATTTCTGCCAATTCTTTTTTGTTTAATGATAAAGTTCCGGCACTATAAACATCTATACCATCATCAGGATCATTACGGTATACGTTATAACACGACTGATCGCCAAGTACCAGCATATTTTCAATGAACCAGTCCGATATCTCGAAATCTCTCATAGACTGTCCGTCAATATCATCCACATAAGCTTTTAAAGCTTCATAATCTCTATTGCTTATACTAAATCTGTTGCCTCCCTGCAAAGTGACAAGATCATTGTCATTTACTATAATGACCTGATCACCGATAGCTATTTTGAAAGTATTCTCGTTTTCTGCTAATTTTTCATCAGATATCGAATATTGAACCGAACCGTCAGGAAGATTTTCCATATAGAAGAGATCATCATAGTAAGTCCAGTCACAGGTATCAAGTATGTCGGCAAGTTTAGTATACCACGTAGAAGCAACACAATATGCTTTTTCTATGCCCTTTTCTTTCCTGATAATAACAGCTTCTTCATGTTCAAGCTCTATCGGACACTTTTCAAGCCACAAATAGCTGTCGTTTTCGCTAAGTGCAGCCTTTACCTCGTCATATATGCGCGGATTATCTTTACAGCGATACTTACTTATCTCTTCTCCATCTACGCCGTCTGTAGTCTTACTGATATATACAAAAGCGTCTCTGTACACGCTTATCAGATAATGCTCTCTGCCGTTTTGCAGTTTGAGTGTGATCGGCTCTTCATCGGGATCTTCATCAGGTTCTTCCGTACACTCGCTCCACAAAGGCTCATTAAAGACCAGTGAAAGAGAAAACGCCTGTATATCCGATACCTTTCCTCCGTCTCTCAGAGTATGGTATTCTGCGCCTGCAAAGCTTGCCTTTATACCGCAGAAATCAGCATTTCCGCCTGTTCTTTCCGCAAGAAGCATACTGAGAAGCTCATAATATGTTCCCTCAGGCAGAGAATACGTATAATAATCGTAAGAATTAAAGATCACTTCAGGGATAAAATCCTTTTCTTCGTCCAGTTCTTTTCCGCTGGTGTCTTTTATTATCCTTCGTGTCACATATGCATTATCATCAGACTTTATAACGACTTTATAATTATTGATCGAAAAGCTGACACCTGAATAAAAGTACATATAACTCTCTTTATACACTGTATCTTTTTCAACTTCTAATTCTTTCCATTCAATACTTTCAAAATAATCACAAAGCTTCTTTGCTATATCGTCATAACCCACAACAGTCGCATTAACGACTCTGTCGGTTGCATTGAATACTGCATCATGGAGCGGAAGTGTAGCAAAGGGGAAATGACAGTTACGGTCATTATATATCCTTTGCTCGCCATGAGGCTCTATACCGCTTCTTTCACTGTATTTGTAATACGCTCCGCCGCCGATAGCTCCTGCGCATATAACAAATGCCGCAGCTATTGCAAGTCCGCGAAATCTCTTTGGTTTTATTACGTCAACATGAGTTACGACGTCTTCGTACTCATCTTCTGTTTTTTGCTCGCTTCCTGCAAGCTTTTTCTCCATTTCTTCACGGAATTTACTGCTGAGCTGAAGCTCATTCAGAGCGTCTTTATAATCGTCTCTCCGCATGACTCATCCTCCTTTTCAAGTTCAGCTCTTAACTTTTCCCGTCCCCTTTTCAGTAATGAACCAACCGTATTTTCATTCTTTTCAAGTATCCCGGCTATTTCTTTTATGCTGTAGCCCTCATAATAATGAAGGAATATTACCTCGGCATACTTCCGCGGGAGCTCCGATATCTGTCGGCGCAGTTCGCGCCCTTCGGTGCTTATCTCATATATAGCCTCGGACTGTTCCAGCTCATCTATAGAACAGGTACGGCTGAAGCGGAAGCTTCTTTTCAGGTTTTTGCACTTGTTTATCGTTACCCTAAGGAGCCACGCTTTAAGATGTTCGTCGTCATTAAAGGTTTTGGGAGATGTGTGTAATGAAAGGAAAACGTCCTGAACTATGTCCTCTGACTCGGCATAGCTGCCGCAAAACGCAAAGGCTGCGCGCAGAACTGTGTTTCCGTATTTTCTGAATGCGTATAATGCAGTACTGTCATTATTCATTGCTGTGACCTCCTTTCATATATAACACACATGAGGAATGAGTAATTGTGCAGAGAGTTTAAAAAAATTTTTATTCTTCGTCGTCTGTGAATTCCAGTATATCTCCGGGCTGGCATTTCAGTGCCTTGCATATGGCATTGAGCGTGGAGAAACGTATCGCACTCACCTTGCCTGTTTTCAGCTTTGACAAATTAACATTGCTTACCCCAACACGGTCGCTGAGCTCGTTAAGGCTTATCTTTCTGTCAGCCATTACGCGGTCAAGTCTTAAAATTATCGACATACGCCCTCACCTCATAAAGTCTCGTCAGATTCGATCTGGAGAAGCTTTCCGTAGCGCATTATCTCGGCAAAGAACAGAAAAACTACAGCTCCGAATACCGAAAAGATCGAAGTGAATAATGCCGATATGATTGGCATACCTGCGCTGTGCCTTATCAATGCAATAACGATACTGCCGATAAGCGACAGTGCAGCTATAACTCTGACCGCTGTTATATTGCCGCTTGTAAACGGTCTGCCGCTTCGGAATATCCTGTAGAATACGACCATCTCAATAATAAATGTTGACGCATTGAAAAGCATATTTACACTGTTTGGCAGCATCATCTTAAAGACTTCAGGAGACATTTTTTTACAGTTTTTGTATTCCATTACCGCCATCAGCACCGAAAGAACTGTCTCTACAGCAGCTATTATCATTACAATAAAGCTGCTTCTCTTTATCATGGCTTCTACTTTCGTTTTATTCATATTGATCGCTCCTTGTAAAGTATTTGTTCATTATCAGAACATAGAGTTACTCCGTTTCTGTGACTAAATAATAGCACAGCCGTTAATGTTTGTCAACTGTTTTTTATCGTTTATCATTAAATATTGTACGATTAAACATAAACAGGTAGCTGTTTTCAGCACTTCATTGTATATTTCGCACGATAATTATTTATCGTTTATCATTAAACTGCTTGGGAGTTTTTTCAGTTTTCAGTCATTTTTCGCAGTTTAATTATAGACATAAGCCGTAAAATATGGTATAATATAAGTAAGATAAATTATATTTACATTTGTAGGGGAGCCCGCCCTCGGGCTCCCGCAATAATAATAATAATAATAATAATAATAATAAATACCCACGCGGGAGGGCGAGGGCGCCCTCCCCTACACATTGGTTCATGCTATTTATTGCGCAAGTCATACACGGGCAGATAATATCCGCCCCTACAATGGGCTAATGGCTAACGGCTCAAATCAAAATTTAGCAAATCACGCGATGATATTTACCTATTAATTCATTGTCTCTCGCGGCTATAATTTGTTTATCAGATTTATTTAAGCGCGGAGAAAGTGTTCAGCGTCACGCTGCAAATTTTGATTTACTAAAGGAGGTTTTTCAATGAAAATGACTTTTATCGGTGCAACTCACGAAGTTACGGGAAGCTGCACTTATATAGAAGCCTGCGGCAAGAAGTTCCTTGTGGACTTCGGTATGCAGCAGGGTGAAGATATATTCGAGAACGTTCAGATACCTGTTTCACCTTCAAATATCGACTTCGTTCTCCTCACTCACGCTCATATCGACCACTCAGGTCTGCTGCCTCTGCTCTACTCGGGCGGTTTTCAGGGAGAGATACACGCTACGGAAGCTACTTCAAACCTTTGCAGCGTTATGCTCCGCGACAGTGCCCACATTCAGGAATTTGAAGCAGAATGGCGCAGCCGTAAGGCTGAAAGACGCGGCGATCCTAACTATGAGCCGCTCTACACTATGGAGGACGCTCTCGGTGCTATCGAGCTATTTATACCTCATCAGTACGAAAAGGAAGTCGAGATATACGAGGGTATAAAGGTGCTTTTCCGTGACGCAGGTCATCTCCTCGGTTCGTCAAGTATCCTCCTCACTCTTACTGAGGACGGCGTTTCAAAGACCATTGCTTTCTCAGGCGATATCGGCAATATCCACCAGCCTCTCATACGCGACCCACAGCATTTCGCTGAGGCTGACTATGTTGTAATGGAGTCCACATACGGCAATCGTGTCCACGACCGCCCTACAGACTACACAACATCGCTGGCAAAGGTGCTGCAAGAGACATTTGACCGCGGAGGAAGTGTTATAATACCTTCATTTGCTGTCGGAAGAACTCAGGAAATGCTCTACTTCATAAGACATATCAAATCCGAGGGACTTGTCAAAGGTCACGACGGCTTCCCTGTTTATGTGGACAGCCCTCTCGCAAACGAAGCTACAGATATTTTCGTAAACAACCGTGAAAGCTGCTATGACGAAGAGGCTCTTTCATTCGTTCGTCAGGGCATCAATCCTATCGGATTCCCCGACCTTATCCGCACAGTCACAAGCAACGACTCTATCGCAATAAACAGCGATGAACGCCCGAAGGTCATCATTTCTGCCAGCGGTATGTGTGAAGCAGGACGTATCAAGCATCACCTCAAGCACAACCTTTGGAAAAAGCAGAATACTATCCTCTTTGTCGGCTATCAGGCAAGCAACACCCTCGGCAGAAGCCTTGTGGAAGGCGCAAAGCGCGTCAAGCTCTTCGGTGAGACAGTCAAGGTCGCTGCACGTATAACTCAGCTCCCGGGTATCAGCGGTCACGCTGATGTGAACGGACTTCTCGAATGGGCTAAAGCCGTTTCGGGAGTTCAGAGGTTCTTCATCAACCACGGTGAAGCAAGCTCCTCAGAAAGCTTTGCACAGCGTCTGAGAGATGAGCTGGGCAAAGATGTTTATGTACCGTACAGCGGTGCTGAATTCGACATTGCCGAAAATGTCATAACCATTGACGCTGAGCCTATACCGATACCAAAGAAGAAAAACACCGCAAACTTCAGCATTGCATACAGCGACCTCATTGCTGCTTCGGACAGACTTTCGGCTCTTATCAAAGACTCGGAAGGCAGAACAAATGCCGATATGCGCCAGCTCACAGAAGCTATCCATAAGCTCTGTGACAGCTGGAAGCTGTAATGCGGTACTGTGACAAGTGCGGCGCAAAAATACACGACAATTTCTCTCTCTGTCCCATATGCAGAAATATGAGCGACACTGACAGAAAAAAATACATTTTATCAAGTACTATAATTTATTTATTCGTTTTCATCATGTCCGCTTTTCACGCTGTTTTTTACATTTATAACAGCCCAAAAGAGCTTATCAGACTTAACGACCTTGGTTCAGACTACAAACCGCCTACTGACTTCATTAACCTTGCACGAAATGAACTGCCGCTGAATTATATCACAGTTGTGATAATGTACTGCATACTTCCTGCTGCTTTTCTGATATTCACGATACTTGTAAATATGAAAAAGCATTATCGCCTGATGATAATATTTCCTGTGGCAGGTATAGCGGCAGAAGCTGCTCAGCTTGCACAGCAGTTCCACAACTATGCTGCTGCTGTAAAAAAGAACCTTTCCTACCTTTACTGTATAATTGGTATGGATATCCTCTCAGCTCTGCTTATCACTGCATTCTTCATCTTTATGATAAGAATGATACTCCACGGATACTCCATATCACAGAGCAGGTGGCTGATAGTAGTGGGGTTTTTCTTCGTATTCTCGCGGCTCATAATCAAATTGACATTATATGACGATGACGAGCTTATCCCCTATTTCAGAGAATTAAAAGGATATCTCCTTTTCTCGGCTACATTGCTGAACGTGAAAAAACGCTATATCACAAGCAAATCTTTATAATTCGTAATGCTTAATGCGTAATTCGTAATTATTGGTGTCAGCCGAATGGCGGACAGGATCAAAATAATTCTTTAATCCGTCGGCGTAAGCCGACACAATTGATTACGCATTACGAATTATGATTTGCGTTAACAACAAAAAGCCCCGAAGCTATAGCTTCGGGGCTTGATTATTATCATTATCTTACTTGATAACTCTTACCTTGATAACACCGTCAACTGCGTTGATCTTGCCTTCAACTGTTGGAGGTACATCACTTGTTACATCGAGCATTGTGTAAGCAAAGTCTTTCTTACTTGCGTTTACCATGTTCTCAATGTTTATTCCCTCGTTACCAACTACTGATGTGATAGAAGCAATAGTTGTAGGTACGTTCTTGTGAATGATGCAGATCTTTGTGCCTACAGCATTCATAGAAGCATTAGGAAGGTTTACGCTGTTCTTGATATTACCGTTCTCGATGTACTCGATAAGCTCTTCTGCTGCCATGATAGCGCAGTTGTCCTCACTCTCAGGTGTTGAAGCACCAAGGTGTGGAAGAACGATAACGTTCTCAACGCCAAGAACTACATCATCAGCAAAGTCTGTTACATACTTAGCTACCTTACCGTCTGCAAGTGCCTTAACTACAGCCTCGCTGTTGATAAGCTCGCCTCTTGCAAGGTTGATAAGACGAACGCCGTCCTTCATCATTTCGATCTGCTCAGCGTCGATAGTGTTCTTTGTCTGTGGTGTATATGGCATATGTATTGTGATATAATCACTGTTCTTGTAGATATCGTTGATATCTGCAACGATCTTTACAGAAGGCTCAAGGTGAAGAGCTGCACCTACTGAAAGGTATGGATCGAAACCGATGACCTTCATGCCAAGTGCCTCAGCAGCGTTTGCGATCTTACCGCCGATAGCACCAAGACCGATGATACCGAGAGTCTTGCCTGCGATCTCAGGACCTGCAAACTTTGACTTGCCGCTCTCAACTGTCTTAGGAGCATCAGGTGTGCCCTTAAGTGAAGCTGCCCACTCAGCTGCCTCAACGATCTTTCTTGAAGAAAGAAGAAGTGCGCAGATAGCAAGCTCCTTAACAGCGTTTGAGTTAGCACCGGGAGTATTGAATACACAGATACCCTCCTGTGCGCAGCGCTCAACAGGGATATTATTTACGCCTGCACCTGCACGAGCGATAGCAAGAAGGTTATCGCCGAACTGCATATCGTGCATCTTTGCCGAACGAACCATTATAGCATCAGGATTAGCGCAATCATCAGAAATTGCATACTTGCTCTTGTCAAATACATCTGTTCCGACTTCTGATATCTTATTTAATGTCTGAATCTTGTACATTTCAGTAAACCTCTTTCTGTTTGATTTTGAAATGCATAATTAAGAATTCATAATTCATAATTGCGGAGCTCGCTACGCTCGATATCTCAAGTATAACACATCACTGTAATTATGCATTATGCATTATGCATTATGAATTATTACGAGTTTTCTTCCTCGAACTTCTTCATGAAAGCAACGAGCTTCTCAACGCCCTCGATAGGCATAGCATTGTAGATAGAAGCTCTCATACCGCCAACAGTTCTGTGGCCCTTGAGGTTCTCAAAGCCTGCTGCCTTTGACTCAGCCACGAACTTCTTGTCGAGCTCTTCATTGCCTGTGATGAAAGGTACGTTCATGAGTGAACGATCCTTCTTCTCAACTGTGCCCTTGAACATCTTGCTGCTGTCGAGGAAATCGTAAAGGATCTTAGCCTTAGCTTCGTTGTGCTTCTTCATAGCCTCGAGTCCGCCCATCTTCTTGATCCACTTGAATACCTTGCCGCATACATAGATGCCATAGCATGGAGGTGTATTGTAAAGTGACTCGTTATCAGCCTGGATCTTCCAGTCCATCATTGTAGGTGTGCACTTGAGTGCAGGGCCGTCAGCGATAAGATCCTCACGAACGATGATGATCTGTACGCCAGAAGGACCAACGTTCTTCTGAACGCCGCCGTAGATAACGCCGTACTTTGTTACGTCAACAGGCTCTGAGAGGAAGCATGAGCTTACGTCAGCAACGAGCTCGTGACCCTTTGTGTTAGGGAGCTCCCAGAACTTTGTTCCGTAGATAGTATTATTCTCGCATATATATACATAGTCAACATCGTCAGGGATGTCGAGATCAGAGCAGTCAGGGATATAAGAGAATGTCTTGTCAGCAGATGAAGCAACTCTTACTACGTCGCCGTACTTCTCAGCTTCCTGAGCAGCCTTCTTTGCCCACTGACCTGTGATGATGTAAGCAGCCTTGCCCTTCTTCATAAGGTTCATAGGTACGCCTGCAAATACAAGTGAAGCACCGCCCTGTACAAAGATAACCTTGTAGTTGTCAGGGATATTCATAAGATCACGAAGATCCTTTTCTGCTTCCTTGATTATCTCATCATATACCTTTGAACGGTGAGACATTTCCATTACGGACATTCCGCAACCCTTGTAATCCATCATTTCCTCTGCGCACTCCTTGAGGACTTCCTCAGGAAGAACTGCAGGACCTGCGCTGAAGTTATAAACTCTGCTCATTGTAAATACCTCCAAGTTAATATATAAAATAAAAAGCAGTATTCGCCATACAATATAAATTATACTCTTTTCGACCTTATAAGTCAAGACATAAAATCGAAATTTTTCCTGCAAAGGTAATATTCCGCAAAAAAAATGGTAGGACAAATTTACTGCTCATTATGAGCTTGACCGCACAGTGCCGCATTTTAACGTAATTCTTTCACAGTATCAAAGCTTTTTTCAGTATAAAATGCAACGTAATAAAAAAGTAAGAGCGGATATTATCCGCCCGTTAACAGCAAAACAATTGAACGAGAATGCGGTAGGGAACGCCTTCTCTTGCAAGGCGACCCTAATCGGGTCCGGCACCCTCTGTCCTACAGACATCTCCCTGCACAGCAGGGAGTCACCCTCTTCAAAAACAGTCCACTGGACTGTTTTTGAATTCACCCTTTGCGATGCGCCTTCGTATCATTTCGCTGTTCTTTGAAAACTGTGAACAGCGACCAGCGACGCTGTCTCTGGACTCTGCCAAAGGAACACAGTCCCTTTGGAATCCCGTTCATACATTCAGCAAGTTATCTGGCAAGTCGTAATTAAAATAATTAGCCCCAAAGCAGTTCAAATGCGTTGGGGCTATACTTCTATACCAGTATCAACTTTAAGCCGTTCCCTGTGTTTATTCATAATATGCGACTGCAATAATTGATATATTGTCCTTGCTGCCGTTATCAAGAGCCTTTTTCACCAGCATATGAAGCCGCATATCCAGACTTTTCGGCATTTCTATTATCTCCTCGATATCGAGCACCGAGACATAATCCGAAAGTCCGTCCGTACACAGCAGCAGCAGGTCACCGTACTCCATCCCACCCTCAAGCACTACAGTATCTATCTGCGGTGCTGACTTCTGATTGCCGAAAACAGGGAAAATAATATTGCGGTGGACATGATTCTTGCGTTCCTCACTGGTAATAGCTCCCTCGTCAATGAGCAGCTGCACAAGTGACTGGTCTCGGGATATCTGCTTGATACGTCCGCTGCGGTAACGATACAGGCGGGAGTCGCCAACGTTGAATGTGAGGATATTTCCTGTCTCATCTACTGCTATACCGCACAGAGTTGCCTGCATATTGTGCATTTCGGGATCAGACCTGCTGTAATCCGCAAGCTTCTGATGTATGCCGAGAAGCTCGTCGTCAAGCTTTACCTCTCTGCTGTAATCAATATCGCGTACAAGCTCCAGACACATCTTTGAAGCAAGCTCGCCTGAACGCTCGCCCGATACCCCGTCAGATACAGCCGCAATAAACGGGACCGATACATTCTGTTCGGAAGAGCCTGAATCAATAACGCTTTTATTTATGAGCAGAGCATCTTCATTATGGGGCATTATGCCCTTGTCTGTAACTCCGCAGCAGTAATACATCAAGACTCCTCCTTTACTTTTTATTCTATGCCGTACATCTTCATTCCGTTGCGGCAGGTAATATCAATAAGCTCCTCTGTGGGAACTCCTTTTATCTCGGCAGCCTTTGCAGCCGTGAAAGCTATCATCGAGCTGTCGCTTCGTCTGCCTCTGAAAGGCTCTGGTGCCATATACGGGCAGTCAGTCTCCATGAGAAGTCTGTCCAGCGGAACAGCCTCCAGTGCTTTCAGTGCTTTTTTTGAATTTTTGAACGTAAGGACTCCCGTAAAGCCGATGTACATTCCAAGCTTTAATATTTCCTTTGCTGTTTCAGCAGAACCGCTAAAGCAATGGACTACTCCCCTCGGACGGAACTCTTTCAGTATCTCCACTGTGTCCTCGGTGGCGTTGCGGCTGTGGACTATGACAGGCATATCAAGCTCAGCAGCAAGTGCAAGCTGCTCGCGGAAAAAGCGTATCTGCTTTTCACGATCATAGCCCTCATAGTGATAGTCAAGACCGATCTCGCCTACAGCCTTTATCTTAGGATTTGAACCGATGATTTCTCTTAGAAAGTCAAGATAATCCTCAGGTGTTTCGTCAAGGCTTTCTGGGTGTATGCCTGCGGCAGCATAAACATAGTCATACTTTTTCGCAAGCTCGGAATTTGCAGCGCAGTCCCTCATATCAGAAGCTGCAAGCATCACAAGCTCAACGCCCTTGTCGGGAAGCTCGGCAAGCACCTGCTCCCTGTCCTCGTCAAAGGCATGGTCTGCATAATGAGAGTGAGTATCAAAAATCTTCATCTTACTTTACTTCTTTTGCTTCTGAAAACTTCTCCTTGATATCGTCAAGGAATTTGTCACTTGGGATAAAGTCCTCGCCTGAGATAGTACCGTCCAGTGAGATAGCAGAAGAAATGGATTTGCCGTTTTTGAACATATTCTTCAAAGCTGTCTTATGGTCTTTATAATCCTTAGATGTTACATTTGATTCGACCATGTTGATGATGATATTGAAGCTGTCGTCCATATTAGAGGCAATACGCTCACCGTCTGTCTGGTTGAGCATTGATGAAAGGAAAGTAGCTGCTGTGAAAGCTCTCTCACTCTCTCCGTCCTTGAACATTCTGTATGTAACGAATGTAAGAGCCTGATCGCCGTTGAGGAGCTGGCTTGAACCGTCATTCTGGAAGCCTGCGATATCAGCGTTGACAGGATAAGTAACATCACCGAAAATATCATAGACCTTCTTTGCAGCATCTGCGTTGAACTTCATATATCTGTCTATTTGCAGATCGAACACCTTTGAAACAAAATCAACAGCAGAATCAGCACCGCCGCTTCCGTAGCTTCCGTTTATGCTCTTCTGCTCACCATCTAAAAGGTAGATAGTATTTGAAGGGATGCCTATGAATACTACCTCTTTCTTTACAGGCATCGAACGCATGAGTACAAAAGTTGGCGGACAATTCTTTTCGGGAACGTCAAGTATAAGAAGCATAGTGTGACTGTCCTCAGAGGTTATCTCATCGACCTCTCGCGGTATGGGTTCAGTAAGCTCCTCTTTCTTTCCCAAGTCGAAATATCGGTAAACTCCGTATGCACCGCCTCCTACGATAATAAGTCCGATAAAGATAGTGATAAGGAATGGGACAGCTATATGTCCGCTTTTTCTCTTTGCCATTTCATTGGCTCCTTTCATGTATTTTTACAGTTTTGTTTTATATGTTATTAATATCACAAAGGATATAAACTGATCGTATAAAGTTATATTCTAAAAAATATACATCGGGAAATGAATAAAAAAGTTTTCCAAAAAACAAAGTTAAAAACTTCTTGGCGCAAATACGGTTATCCACAAAGTTTTCCACATTTTCAACATGAATGAATTGCTTGTCCATGTTTAAACACACAATTCAACAGTCTGTTGAAAAAGAACAGACATTCATTAACTCAGTTTTTATTTGAGGAAAAATTATCTGAATAAACTTGCAAAAAAAGTTTTATGTGATATAATTAATAGGGAAGATCAAAGACATTTTCCATAAAAACAAGCTTTCTGCGTATGCTTTCTATATCAGCTCCGCACTCGTCAATGACGGAATATGCGTCTTCAAGACCGAAACGCCGTATCTTCAGCCCCTGACGGACTGCATAGTTCAGCGTCTGATATGTTCCCGATTTGAACGAACCCTCGTTGAAATAGGATATTACCGCAGAAGCATGATCTACCATGAAATAATTCCTGACACGGTAAAGATCGGGAGAGGTGTTCTCTCCTGTGCGGCTTTTGCCATATACTACTGTTGGATCGGTATTTGTGGTAAGAAGCATATCCGCTCCTTTTTCCACATCTTCAAGCATCTCCCTGTAGCTGCTGCTGAAACGCTCTGCATGGCGCAGATAAGGCATGACACCGATGAGGCGTATGCTGCTGTCAGCACGTTTTTTATTGAGTATATACTTTGCCGCCCACAGGTCTGTACCAACGGCAAGTCCGCTTATAAAGCTTTTGTAGCCGTATTCAACAGCCATGTCTATGTATCTGAACAGCATGAGCTGAACAGTGCGCAGGGTTATCCTGCTGTAAACAGGATCTTTCATATATGGTATCACGCTGCTTTCGCGGTGACCTGTAAAGCAGACAGTGCGCCCTGCGTCTGTCTCAATAGTCTCCGCAGGCATTACTTCGATACCCGAATCAAGTGAGAAAAGCATGACACACCTCGCTTCTCTAAAAAATCATACACTAAAAAGTATAACATAAATTATGTATTATTTCAAGGCGTTTTTTAACTTGTAATTAAATTTTAACTTTGACATAAAGAAAGGATTGATAACGGAAATGAAGCCGTATCTCAAAAGAGCATGGGCTGAGATATCTCTCCCCAAGCTAAGAAAAAATGTTGAAATAATAAGGAGCTTAAACTCAGCAGGTACAGAAATAATGGCTGTAGTCAAGGCGGACGCTTACGGTCACGGCGATGAGCACATCGTACGCTGTCTGGCTGAGCAGTGCGGAATAAAGTATTTCGCCGTTTCAAACCTTGATGAAGCTATAGCTGTAAGGAAATTCGCTCCCGATGCAGATATCCTCATTCTCGGATATACTCCCCCCGAGTACGCTCACGAGATAGCTTCATACAACATTATTCAGGGCGTTGTTTCCACAGAATATGCTCAGGAGCTTGTGAAGAACACTCCTGCGCCCATAAGATGTCATATAAAGATAGATACAGGCATGGGAAGAATAGGTCTCAAGCATGATACTCCCGAAGCCTGCGCCGCCGAGATAGAGGCTATGATGAAGATCGACAAGCTCTCTGTTGAGGGTATATATACACACTTTGCTGTTGCAGACAGCGACGATCCCGACAATATCGCTTACACCGACAAGCAGGAGAAGTTCATAACCGATACATACGATGTACTTGTGAGCCACGGCATAAAGCTAAAACATCTCCACTTTATGAACAGTGCGGCTACCTGCTACAGAAACAGCTCACGCAGCACTCTTTCACGAGCTGGAATTATCCTTTACGGTCTGCACCCCGATGTCAGCCTTGATATCCCCGACGGTCTCGAACCGCTTATGGAGCTCAAAGCTGTTATCTCTCATGTCAAGACTGTAAATGTGGGCGACTGCATAAGCTACGGACGCACATTTGTGGCTGACCATGAAATGCGTATCGCTACCGTTACTATCGGATACGCTGACGGATATTCAAGACTTCTCAGCTCAAAAGGCGAAATGCTCGTTCACGGAAAACGCTGTAAAATAGTCGGCAGAGTCTGCATGGATCAGCTCATGATAGACGTTTCGGACGTTCCCGAAGCTAAGTCGGGCGATATCGTGATACTCATAGGCGAAGAGAACGGCGAACGCATAACCGCCGATGATCTTGCTCAGATATACGGAACTATCGGCTACGAAGTAGTCTGCGGCATCTCCAAGCGTGTACCGCGTATATATATAGAATGATCGGATTTTAGCGCTTAATACGGACGCGCAGTGTGCGTCCCTGAAAAGGTGGAATATTATGAAAAAGAAGTATTTATTATTGGCATCTGCTCTTTTAATGCTAACAAGCTGCAGCAATCCGTTATCCAAAAACAGCAGCACTGAGACAACGACCGCTCCGAAAACGACTACTCAGGAGCAAACTACCGAACCGACTACAGCAGCCAAAAGTCAGATATTCTTCCGCATGGGTGAGGACGCAAGCACAGAACCATTCCTCACAAGTGACCATATCACTGACTGCTCAATGGAGATACTTCCCAGCGACTCAGGTGAATCTACATACGTTGTCGATATCTTTTTCGATGAAGAGGGCAAAGAGATATTCGCAAAGGCTACTACTGAGGCTGCCGAAAACAAAGGTATCATCTCCACTTGGTACAACGAATATCTTATCAGCCGCGCTACTGTAGATGAACCCATCACCAACGGTGCAGCCGTTATATCGGGAACAGACTTCAGAGAAGCCGGAAAGATAGCAGGCTGGATATACGAGTGTATAGAAAAATCCGAAACTAATAATAACGAAGGTGAATAATATGATTAAAGCTATGACTATTTCTTATGAGGTAGGCAATAACCTCTACCTCAACCTTACAAATAAATGTCCCTGCAACTGCACTTTCTGCATACGCAATCATGCTGACGGTGCATACGGTTCAGATCCGCTCTGGCTTGAGCATGAACCCTCATGGGACGAGATAATCATGGACCTCAGAAAGCGCGATCTCAAAAAGTACAGAGAGATAGTTTTCTGCGGCTACGGCGAGCCTACAGAGCGTCTTGACATGATACTTGAGACTGCGGCTTATCTCCGCAGCAGAGAAGGATGTCCCAAGCTCAGACTCAACACGAACGGTCTCGGCGATCTTATCCACGGCAGAAGTATTTCCAAGGCTCTTTGCTATTCCCTTGATATAATCTCTATCAGCCTTAATGCAGGCACTGAGGACGAGTACATGAAAGTCACACGCCCAAGATTTGACAACGCTTTCGAGGCTCTCCAGAAATTCACTAAGGACTGCGTAAAAATAGGCAGAGCTGAGATCGTAATGTCAGTAGTTGACGTTATCCCTCCCGAGCAGATAGAAGCTTCAAAGAAGCTTGCTGCCGAGCTGGGAGCAAAGCTACGCGTCAGAACCTTTGACGACTGATATACTGCACATATTTCAACACCTCATTTTGTGCAGTATTTTAGCATTTCGACTATGGAAAAACATACAGAAATATGGTATAATTATTTATTGAAAGATTTCTCTGATCTGAGATAAGGAGTAGTTTTTTATGAGCAAAAAAAGTAAAGTCATTCTTGCAGCTTCTATCACTTCAACAGTTCTGGCATTTTTTGCCGCTGCTGTAACTATATTCGTCTGCAAGCGCATTTACGAGAAGAATTACTTCTCGGTCACAGATTAACAGGTCAATATTATTAAAAGAAGGTTGAATAAAATGGAAATCAAATTCACAAAAGCAGCAAGCCTCAAGGCTAAGCCACAGCCAGGCGACAAGCTCGGCTTCGGTCACATCTTCACAGACTATATGCTCGTTATGCCCTATGATGAGGGACAGGGCTGGCATGATCCCGAGATCAAGCCTTATGCTCCTCTCGAGCTCTCACCTGCCGCTATGTGTCTCCACTACGGTCAGGAAGTATTTGAAGGCTTAAAGGCTTACAGAACTGCTGACGGCAAGGTACAGCTTTTCCGTCCTGAGGAAAACTTCAAGAGACTCAATCAGTCCAACGAGAGACTTGTAATCCCTGAGCTTCCTGTTGAGCTTGGCATGAAGTGCCTTACAGAACTCATCAAGGTAGAAAAGGACTGGGTTCCTTCAAAGGAAGGCGAGTCACTCTATATCAGACCATTCATCATCGCTGTTGATCCGTTCCTCGGTGTTAAGCCAGGTGCTCAGTACCTCTTCATCATTATCCTCTCACCTTCGGGAGCTTACTATGAAACAGGTCTTAACCCTGTAAACATCTACGTTGAGAGCAAGTATGTCCGCGCTGTAAGAGGCGGTATGGGCTTCGCTAAGACAGGCGGTAACTACGCTGCTTCTCTTATCGGACAGGACGAGGCTCACAAGCAGAACTACTCACAGGTTCTCTGGCTCGACGGTGTTGAGCAGAAGTACATCGAAGAAGTTGGCGCAATGAACATCTTCTTCGTTATCGACGGCAAGGTAGTAACTCCTATGCTTCAGGGCTCTATCCTCCCCGGTATCACAAGAAAGTCCGCTATCGAAGTTTGCAAGTCTAAGGGCATCGAAGTTGAGGAAAGACGTATCACTATCCAGGAGATCGCTGATGCTTACGATGCTGGCAAGCTTGACGAAGTATTCGGTACAGGTACTGCTGCTGTTATCTCACCTGTTGGCCACCTCAAGTGGAACGACAAGGTTATGGAGATCAACGACAACAAGATCGGTAAGATCTCACAGATGCTCTATGATACAATGACAGGTATCCAGTGGGGCAAGATAGAGGATACATTCAACTGGATCCTTCCTATCGACTGATAATAAAAGTATTGTTAAAGGCGTTTCCGCAATGGAAACGCCTTTTTTATATATTGATATATTGTCACTTCCGCCTGCTTTTTCATATAATAGGTTGATTAGAGATAATCACTTCTTTGCCATAGGGCAGATTGGAGAAATATATGAAAAGACCTGAAATACTTATCACAGGCGGTGATATGCGTCAGCTTTACTGTGCTGCCAGACTGTCACGCGAATTTGAAATAAGCGTTCTCGGCTTCGACCGTGAACGTATACCCGATGACCTTGATCTGAAAACTGCCGACCGTACAGGAGTCCGCTCATATGACTGCGCTGTACTGCCTTTGCCCCCACTCAACAGCGAGGGAACTTTGTTTGCACCGTGCAGTTCTTCTGTCATATCAATAGCCGCAGTTGAGGAGCTGCTTGCTCCCGATGCTGTTATATATGCAGGAAGAGTCGATGACAAGCTCAGAAAAGCCATACCCGAACATACGATATACGATTATCTCCTGCGTGAGGAAATGAGTCTGAAAAACGCCATACCAACTGCCGAGGGAGCTGTTCAGCTTGCACTTGAAGAGCTTCCCGTTACTCTCAACGGACTGAAAGTCCTCATAGTAGGAATTGGCAGGATAGGTACAGCTCTTGCTGAGATATTGAAGGGCTTCGGTGCGGATATAACCGCGGCTGTACACAACTCCCGTGGTACTGCAAAGGCAAGGCTCCACGGCATAAAAGCTATCCCCACAAGCCGTCTTAACGGCAGCTATGACCTGGTTTTCAATACAGTTCCAAAGCTTATCTTCGACGATGATATGCTCGGAAGATTTGATAAAAACACTCTGTTCATCGACCTTGCCTCAAAACCGGGCGGAATTGATTTCGATGCCGCTCTCGAACATGGTATCAGAGTTATATGGGCACTTGGACTCCCGGGAAAAACTGCTCCCGTCACATCGGGGGAGATAATCGCAGAAACAGTTAGCTCCATGATATGGGAAAGGGGTGAAGCCGTTGAGTAACGCTTTAAAGGGACTAAAGATAGGCTATGCCATGACAGGCTCGTTCTGCACATTTAAGCAGAGCTTTGAACAGGCTGAGATACTTGCGGAGTACGGTGCAGAGCTTATTCCGATAATGTCTGAAAACGTCGCCTCTATATCAACGCGCTTCGGCACAGCCGAAGAAAACATCAAAAGGCTGAAAAAGATATCAGGAAAGGACATTATAATGTCTATCGAGGACGCTGAGCCTATCGGTCCTAAGGATATGACAGATATAATGGTAGTTGCTCCCTGCACCTCAAATACAGCAGCAAAACTTGCCGTATCAATTACCGATACAGCTGTGACTATGGCTGTAAAATCTCATCTTCGCCGCGGCAAGCCCGTTGTACTTGCAATAGCTTCCAATGACTCACTTATGGGCTCTGCCCAAAATCTGGGAGTGCTTTTCAACCGCAAGAATTATTACTTTGTTCCAATGATACAGGACGACTGGATAAACAAGCCAGCGTCACTTGTGGCTGAATTTTCAATGCTCCCACAAGCAATAGAAGCAGCTCTGAACGGCATACAGCTCCGCCCTATAATCTATCATTCAAGACCATAAATAAAAAAGGACTACAAGAAGTAGTCCTTTAGAGTGTCGGCACTGATTTAGTTTCCCGGGCCGTCACCAGCCAAGTATCGTCAACGCGAATGAGCTTAACTTCCGTGTTCGGAATGGGAACGGGTGTGACCTCATTGCCATAAGCACCGACTAAATATTTGTGAAGTTTTGAAACGAATAAAGCGTAATGCGAGGCAAGAACAAAGAAGTTCAGAAGTAAAAAGGAAAAGCCCTCGACCGATTAGTACTCGCAAGCTGAACGTGTCACCACGCTTACACTTTGAGCCTATCAAACTCATAGTCTTTGAGAGGTCTTACTCTTACGAAGGGATATCTTATCTTAAGGTCGGCTTCACGCTTAGATGCCTTCAGCGTTTATCCGTTCCGCACTTA
>NZ_FNWV01000020.1 GCF_900108555.1 Ruminococcus flavefaciens | reverse complement strand
TCATATTCTCGGACGAAACAAAAAATACTGTGTACATTGGCAGAATTTTTATTGACAGCATCTATCATAGAAAAGGTTATGGAACTCATTTAATGGAGTGCATAGAAAAGTACTACCCATTTGCCGAGGAATTTAATCTGGACACTCCAAGCTGGAATGTACGGACAAACGCTTTTTACGAAAAATTAGGGTATCAAATCATAAAAGAAGAGGACGGATTTGTTTTTTACAGGAAGACGAGAAAGGGAACTTCTAAATTCTGATTTAGCTTAGTACCATGACAGAACCAAAACTTACGAAAAAATGATACAGAAAGTCCCCACGAGGGGACTTCTTCGTTCATATACGTATTCTTGACTTTTGGCGACAGTGCGGTGTATAATATGGATAATACATGACGAAGCGTACTACGTTGAATGATTATAACGAATAGGAGAAAGATATGGGCTTTAATTTTTTCAAAAAGAAAAACAAAGAGATCAATAAACCTGCTGAGCCTGTTATCTCCGAAAAGCCTGAAATATTGACTAAAGAAGAAATACTCAGTAGAATACTTGACGGAGATTTTTCAAACTTGATAGAGCTTAGAGCCGAGACCAGAGGTGAGATCATCTATATTCCTGAACTGGAAATGAGTATCAAGCCATTAGTGCTTGACGTTAAAGAGAGAATTGTTTGCCTTGGTTTTGATATGTATATTGATGCCATGAAAATGCATTTCGCCGAAAACAGTACTGGCTTGGGACAGGACTGTGAAACCGCTTACGCATTAGCTTTGGGTACTTTTGCCTTTTCGTTTATGCGTGGATTAAAAGCAGTAGCTGATAATTATGTAAAATGCAGGATAACGTCAGAATTTGCAGGACATTCTCACTCATGGAGCGTTTACAGCAGTGATGCTGTTCGTACAGGTTATAAAGGTGGAGCCCGACAAGCCTCTTATTATTGGGATCTTATTAACGAGGACATTATCAAGCGTCTCGGTAATCAGAAAGCTGTATGCGTAAAAATTTTCAATTCCGCCATTGGATCAAAAGTTATCGGTGAATGCAGGATCAATGATATCCTTGTACCTGAGCTTGGAGATAAAATTGCTGAAATAACGAAGAAATGGGAAGCGGACGGATATGTAACAGAAAAGCAGTATTTCTTTATCGTTCAGGATGACGATACCATTACCAATTATCCTTATGAAGGGGAAGAAGGTAAGGAGAAGCTACGTTCAAATGTCGCTGAATTTCTTAAAAACTTCAATAAGGTAAGTTCGCGTGAAGATTTTGATAATATCATAGAAGCTACCTCAGCTGTTACTGGGGATAAACTGCTTGCAGAAGAATGCCTTTATTTTATACCGCAGATATGTGGAGAAAAGTTCTTTGACGGAGCTTTTATATACAGTGATGAGTTAAAATTTGTGTATCCTGATAATACTGCTATTACTTCATATAAATGTCAGATATCGGACTATATTCCTGTCGCTGATGCTGTTTATGATTTGTTAAATTCAAAAATACTCGGAGAAGATACTGACCGCGTTTATAATTGCCTTGCAGCGGTAAGTTCGCTGTTTGATGCCTATGAACAGGCAAAGGAAAAGGTTGAAGTTCCAAAAGATTTGAAGGTGAATTATATACATTTTAATGTGCCTGAAGATTTTGAGGTTAGATAAAATACTTTATAATACAGAAAGTCCCCGCAGCTGCGGGGACTTTCATATTAGAAATCACTTATATTAGAAAAAATATTAGAAAACAACGAAAAAAGCACTTCCGATTTCTCGAAAGTGCCTATTTCATGAGGGGGGGGAGATGGGATTCGAACCCACGGTCTTCGGGACCACAAGCCGACGCTGACGGATTTTCGGCAGTTTCTTGTGTTTTAATAGGATTCTGTTTTGTACCTGTTTTTCGGGGAAAAAGCTGATTTGGCGCTTATTGCCTTTGCAGAAAAATCTTAAAACTGTAGGAAAAGTGTAGGAAAATAATAAGAATCTCACAGCCACTTGCAAGTTCGTTTGTGTATCAATTCGATCACGTTATCAATCAATGTTATCCAATTCTTTCAGCCAAATATTAGCGGAAGCATCACTTGGCATACGCCAGTCGCCGCGTGGAGAGAGAGTTACAGTTCCGACCTTCGGACCGTCGGGCAGGCATGAGCGCTTGAACTGCTGTATGAAGAAGCGTCGATAAAATGTTTTCAGCCATTTCATTATAAATTCCTTAGAATATGTTTCTGCGAATGCGAGACAGGCGATACGGAATATCTTTGAAGGTGAAAATCCGTATCTAAGCATATAGTACATGAAGAAATCGTGAAGCTCATACGGTCCGACGATATCCTCAGTCTTCTGTGATATAGTGCCGTTTTTCTCAGGTGGGAGAAGTTCGGGACTGACAGGAGTATCCAGTATATCAGACAGAACTTTTTTCAGTTCACCGTTCGATATTTCAGCTTCATAGTTTACAAGCCAGCGCACAAGGGTTTTCGGTATGGACGAATTCACCGCATACATGGACATATGGTCACCGTTGTAGGTCGCCCAGCCGAGGGCGAGCTCCGAGAGGTCTCCTGTGCCGACAACGATACACCCGAGCTGATTTGCTTTATCCATAAGCACCTGAGTGCGTTCTCTTGCCTGTGAATTTTCGTATGTCACATCGTGAACATCAGGCGACTGCCCTATGTTAGCGAAATGTTGGGTTACGCTCGCGCAGATGTTTATCTCGGTAAGCGTTGCACTATAAGCTTTTGCCAGCGAGCAGGCGTTATTGTACGTCCTATCGGTAGTTCCGAAGCATGGCATGGTTATGGTATGGATACCGCTCCTGTCAAGTCCAAGCATATCGAATGCGTGAACGGCAACTATCAGGGCAAGTGTGGAATCAAGTCCGCCCGAAAGTCCGAGTACAGCCGTTTTGCAGCCAATATGCCTCAGACGTGTCATAAGTCCGACAGCCTGCATGGTGAGTATTTCTTCACATCTGCTGTCAAGTGCCTTTTTGTCGGACGGAACAAACGGAGTTTTTTGGAAAGCTCTGTCAAGGATCGTCTCAGTAACATCAAGCGAAAAATATGCAGTTTTACAGCTCGGGCAAGCAGAAAAAGAGTTCATTCTTCTGCGCTCGTGGGATAATTTTTTTATGTCGGTATCAGCAATTGTCAGTCCGCTTGAAAACGCCTTGGACTCAGCTAAAACAGAGCCGTTCTCCGCTATTATATTATGTCCTGCAAAGACCATATCCTGCGTTGATTCGCCTATACCCGAATCGGCGTAGGCATAGGTGCAGGCGAGCGAGCCCGAATGTGCTTTTATAAGCGTTCTGCGGTAGTCTGCTTTGCCTATGACTTCATCGCTTGCGGATAGATTGAATATGATGACAGCTCCCGAGGCTGCAAGCCGCTCCGACGGTGGAGAGCTTACCCACATATCCTCGCAGATCTCAACTCCGAAGGTAAGCTCGGGAAGCTCCCTGCAAGTGAAAATAGTATCTTCAAGATGAACGGAATAATCTTCGTCAAGCTGAATATCCGCACACAGACTTTCGTTGGCAGCGGTAAAATGTCTGACTTCATAAAACTCGCTGTAATTCGGTATATTCTTCTTTGCAACAGCACCGATCGCTTTGCCTCTGTTTACGATAACGGCACAATTATACAGCTTTCCGCAGACTGCAAGGGGTACACCGATAAGTGAAACTATATTCAGTTTTTCTGTCTCTCTGATTATCCTGACAAGCCCATGTCTTGCAGAGCTTAACAGCGCGTCCTGCAAGAAAAGGTCACTGCAGGTGTAGCCTGTAACAGATAGCTCTGGAAAACAGGCGATCTTAACGCCTTTGCTGTGAGCTTCGGTGATGAGTTCAATTATACTGTCAGCATTGTACTGACAATCTGCAACTTTAACATCAGGCGTTGCACAGGCTATTTTTATAAATCCGTCCTTCATAGTATCCCTCCAAAAAGAAAAAAGGCACTGCGAAAAAACGCAGCGCCTTTGCTTGTCTGAGATAATTATATATCAGATACAAGAAATTGTCAAGGAAAAACTTGACATAATAAAACGAGTATGATATAATGCAAGTAAAGAGCAACGGTGCTGAGTATTCAGCACCGTTTTTGCGTTTTTGGAGGTGATACGGTGTTACAGATAAAATATAAATGGACTGACGGCAACAACAGGGATTTTCAGAGATTTTATTTATCTACAGAGGAATACTACAGTAGCCTTGTAGGTGGAGTTCAGAACCGCAAAGGCTTTATCCCTTACAATATATCCGAAAGCATAGGCACTGTGCTCATAGCCTGTATTGATGATATCGCTGTTGGCTGTGCGGGACTTAAAAGATACTCAGATACAGATGTGGAAATCAAGCGAGTATGGGTTGAACCTGAATACCGCCGACATCGTATCGCTGAAAACATGATGAATATGTTAGAAGAACTGGCAGAAAAAATGAAGTTTCAGCGTACTGTGCTGCAAACTCGTGAAGCGATGAGAGAAGCCGTATCGCTTTATGAAAAGCTTGGATACTATCGTATCAATAATTATCCGCCTTACGACAGGCTCGAAGGTGCAGTCTGCTATGCTAAAAATCTGTAATAAAAGGGAGGTGCTTTTATGGCTGCTTTTGACAGGATATTATCGGGAATACCCGAAATGGACACAGCACTGGACAATATAAGGCTTGGCGACAATGTTGTATGGCGAGTTTCGGAGCTTTCCGAATTCAGGCTATTCATGGAGCCTTATCTCAGGCAGGCTATTGCAGACGGCAGGAATATCATATATTTCAGATTTGCAAGTCACGAACCACTTGTGGAGAACTGTCCAGAGGTAAAAACTATCGAAGTTCCGCTTTCGCACAGATTCGAGACCTTTACCGTTGATATACATAACGAGATTGAGAAATCAGGCAGGGACGCCTTTTACATATTCGACTGCCTTTCGGAATTGCAGGCGATGTGGGCAACTGACCTTATGATGGGCAACTTTTTCCGCGTGACCTGTCCGTTTCTGTTCATACTTGATACAGTTGCGTTTTTCCCTATAATCAGAGGAAAGCACTCCGTTCATGCTATAAATAAGATACTGAACACAACACAGCTTTTTCTTGATGTATATTCGGATAAAAAGAACGTATATGTCCGTCCGGAAAAGGTGTGGAACAGAAGTTCCGACACCATGTTTCAGCCACATACTTATGAGCCTGAAACAGGGCGTTTCCGCCCTATTCTTGACGGTGTCAAGTCCAGCCGCTTCTATCAGGTACTCGGAAATGCACAGCGCTCAGCAGACGATCAGTTCATGGACTCATGGGACAGATCGTTCAAGAAAGCAAAAGTCCTCTATGAAAACGGCGTTGATATAACCGAGCAGTGCATTAATATGTGTAATATCATGATGACACGCGATAAAAAAATGCGTCAGATGGTCAAGAAGCACTTCCGTCCCGAGGACTATTTCAGCGTCCGTGACCACATGATAGGCACGGGAATGATAGGCGGCAAAGCCTGCGGTATGCTGCTTGCGAGAGCTATTATCCGCAATACAGAGCCTGATATAAACGAAGTTCTCGAACCGCATGATTCATTCTATGTAGGCTCTGACGTTTACTATACATACATCGTTGACAATAATTTCTGGGATATGCGCATAAAACAGCGAACCGAGGAGGGCTATTTTTCTCTTGCTGATGAGTTCGCAAAGCAGCTTATGAACGGTAAATTCTCCGATGAAATGCGTGAACAGCTTACCCGTATCATCGAATACTACGGACAGGATCCCTATATCGTCCGTTCAAGCAGTATCCTTGAAGACGGCTTCTGGCAATGCGGCACACTATCGGAGAACTGGGAGGGTATATCCTGCCACAGAGTTCCGCCAAGTGCGGCGTTTATGAACTGTATGCCGCGGCATATGCCGAGTATGGGGTTATCAGCTTCCATTGCCCGCTTTAGAAGCAGTTCCTCCATAACGTCGCGCTCGGGACTGCACTCGCCACAGGCGCCTATTTTTCTTGCGGAGTACAGCTTTGGATCAACGTCCTGACCTCCCGTGAACAGAAAGCCGTCACACATAGATGTTATCTGTTCGATATCAGCACTGTCGCTCGTCAGAGGAAGCATAACAGGCAGACCTCCTGCTTCAATTATCCCGCCGAAATACCCGGGAAGCATCCAATAGCTGGTTTTATTGTAGTCGAAAAGAGGTATAACGCCTATAACAGGTCTTTTGCTCATATTATTTCCTCCAATACAAAAAAGGTGCATACGGTAAATACCGCAGCACCTTTGCTTTATATAATGATTATAGTATTTTTTGTCAGGAAAGTCAAGCATTATCTGCTGTAGGGCTGTGGTGATTCAGAAGGAAATGGACTTGCGTTCTAACACTTTCTACCGTCAGCTCAGGGAATATGAGCAAGGAATATAGTAGCAATATATCGTGGTCTATTGAAATACAAAAAACTATTTCACACAAATGCTTTTTCGGTTTTTGACATATTGCAAATATGAACGACACCCTTTTGAAATGAATCGGAGTCGGCATTGCCGACTCCTCATGCTGTAATGGTCTCAGGTGGAAACCGAGGATAATCAACTGCTCTCTCGAATACCATATTGGACAGTGCCTTCTCAACTATAGCACTGGGATCTCCGTCGGGACGTATCCATTCTTGAATGTTGTTCTTGTCAAGTATGACAGGCATTCGGTCATGTATATCCTTTACTATACCTGCAGATTCTCTTGTGAGCACAGAAAACACAGGCACCTGCATATCACAATGCTCCTCATAACGATAAAGTCCTGCGATATAAGTTCTATCAGAGCCTTCGGTCTGTATGGTAAATTTGACCTTCTTAGTATTGCGATGCTCGATCATGCTACGGCTATCATCCTCATAGACAGGATAGCCCCATTCATAATACCAAGAAGCAGGGATGATGCATCTTCGTCTGTACCAGGAGTCTCTCCAAAGAGCCTTTTTATCAGCAGTTTCTACACGGCAATTTGCAAGAGGCTTGGTAGTAGCTTTATATGTAAATCCCCACGCCATTGGAAATATAGCCACATTCCCATACTTGTTCGGTGCAAGAACAGGTGCTATATCAGATGGATATAAGTCACCAGACATGATAAGGCTCTTACCAAGCTTTATCGACATATCTTGAGCTAAATTCATTTTCCTTATCTTTTTGAGAACTTCTGCCATTTCTCTTGGCTCTATTCTTAAAGACATACACATGAAAACTGCCTCCCTACACTGCAAGCAGAATATATGTTCTTGTTTGATTATATCATATGAAGATAACTTTGTCAAGATAAAATAAGAATCGCCCATGATTGGGCGATTCTATTATATATCATTGATTTTTACCTGATTAATTATTCACGCTACAATATTAAGCGCATTATTCTTAATGCTCTCTATAGTTTGCAGCAGAGCGTTCCTTGTCTGAGGATCAAACATCTTGATGAAGCTGTATGGCTTATCAAACGGCGGCTTCATAAGTATCTTCACGTCCTCGATATAGCCATTGTTCTCGATATGGTTAATAATCTTCAGGATAAACTCTATCTGCTTTTGATTGAGTGAGCTGTCATTGATAAAAGTTGAGAATGCAGACATGGCACTATCGTGGTCAAGTTTGGCTATTTTACGCACAAGCAGACCGAAAGGTGTATCTCCGTATTCACGCTTATAGTCTTCACTGTCACCTAGTTCCTGTGTGAGAATACGTTCAAGTTCATCATAATCAGATTTAAATAGAGGCTGGTTATGATTCAGCTTATAGATAACCGTATCATCCTTATGCTCTTCGATGTAACGATTTACCTTCTTACGGTAATCTGCAAAATCATACGCAGGTCCGAGAGCCTGTCCTTCCTGGTTTGATATAACTGGATCATCGAGAATTGTGAATATCTTAGGCTTCAGATTATGTCCGTCGTGAATGAACTGCATAAGGTCTCGAAGTTCCTTACGTATCATTTCCATAGTAAGTATACTTACATTATCCCAGAAGGAATCATTCTGAATATCCTTTATAAGAGTTATCTTCTGCTGGATCTGAGGTATAGCTGACTTACTCTCAAGGAGTTCAGCTGTTAAGATCAGCTGGCTCTTCATGTATTTCAGTGTAGGCATCTGATCCATATGAGCAAGCATAAATCCATACATGAAGTTATCAAAGCGCTTGGCATATTCATCTGTATCATTTGATGTTATAAGAGAAGCTATAAACTTTGTAAGCTCATACTTATCCATCTCTGATAAGTCATTAAAGCTTTCCTTGTTCCTGAACTTCTCTACATACTGCTTCTGCAGGCGAACTGATACCAGGTCATCTGAAAGGCTGCATATACCTATATAGCAGGTATTCACAAGCTCAGTACGGAAGTCCTGAAATTCCTTGGCTGAGAATGCGCTCTCCTGCAGGCTATGTATAAGCCGTACCTGCTTACAAAAGATATTCTCGGTCAGAGATTTGGTCTCGCCTATGTCATAGTCGTTTATATGCTCTCTGAAGTATTCAAAGTTTCCGCAGTAGTCGAATATGAGAAAGCGGCACTTATCTGTATACTCTCCATCTATACCGTCAATGCATGACAGCCCTTTGCAGAGGCGTGTACCTCTGCCTATCATCTGCCAGAACTTAGTCTTTGAACGAACTTTCTTGAAGAATACAAGGTTCACGCACTCGGGAACATCTATACCTGTATCCATCATATCAACAGATACAGCTATAACAGGCATATCTTTTTGCTTGAAGTCGTCTATTATAGTCTGTGCATATGTATCATCACAGGTCACGCGATGAGTAAACTTGCCGTTATACTTAGGATATAGCTTATTGAAGCGCTGCACGATATACTCAGCATGATCTTTATTCTGAGCGAAAATGATAGTCTTGCCCAGTCTGTCACCGCCCTCGACCTTGATTCCTCGCTCCATAAGATCCTGCAATACAGTATCCACTGTCTTTTCATTGAATACGAACTTATTCAGCTGAGCGGACGGGATAAAATCCGGCATATAGCCGTCTTCGGCGAAGTCGTCCTCATAGCGTTCCTTATCCTCGGGAGAAAGATCATCGTAGGTTATGCCATCTTCGAGAAACTTGGTCTTTACTTCGTAATTATAGTAAGGAACAAGCACATGATCCTTATACACTGCCGTTTCGTAAACATAGGCATAGGTAGGAACACCATTCTCGACCTCGAAGAAATCATATGTATTCCTGTCAACATCGGTCTTTGGTGTTGCAGTAAGACCTACCATAATAGCGTCAAAATACTCGAATATGGCACGGTATTTCTTGAAGATGCTTCTATGGCTCTCGTCGGTGATTATGAGGTCGAAGTGCGCAGGTGAAAACAGCGGCACTCCGTCCTTGGTCTTTGTATTGTCTATGGCGTTCATTATCGTAGGATATGTGGAAAAGACAATACGTGCGCTCCTGTCGTCCTTATTGCTGCACAGATTACACAGTGACATATCAGGCAGGTAGTTCTTGAAGTCGTCCTTTGCCTGCTTGACAAGTGCAGTTCTGTCGGCGAGGAACAGTATATTCGTAATATATCCGCCGCGGCTGAGAACATCAGTAAGGCTTGAAGCTGTTCTGGTCTTTCCTGTTCCGGTAGCCATTACAAGCAGAGCCTTACGAAAGCCCTCTTCGATATGGTCGCACACAGCACGGATAGCTTCCTTCTGATAGTAGCGGTCGGTTATCTTGTCATCTATGGGGATAGTTGACAGCTTCTTCCGCATCTCACGGCGGTTCATGAGCTTTTCAAGGTCGGACTTAGTGAAGAATCCGCTGACCTTACGCTGTGGAGAGGACATATCGTCCCAGAAATAGGTCTCGAAGCCGTTGGTGGTGAACATCATGGGACGTCTGCCGAACTTGCGCTCCAGACAGTCCGCATAGAGCACAGCCTGCTTTCTGCCGATATTGGGATCCTTGCTTGAACGCTTGGCTTCGATAACAGCAAGTGGCAGACCGTCCCTGCCGAAGAGAACATAGTCCGCATAGCCTTTCTGACCAAAAACGCCGTTCATGTCGTTGACTTCGTACTCCTCCCACACATCGGAATCAGTACCGCCGAACTTCCAGCCCATGAACTTCAGATCAACGTCGATATATATCTTGCGTGTCTTGAACTCCGAGAGGTCGGCAGGCTTGAAGCTGCGTTGCTTCTGTCTGGCTTCCTTTCCAGCTGTGAGAGTTGCGGACATAGCGGCTATCTTAGCCTGCAAAGTCTTGATCTCGCTGTCCTTCTGCTCGATGAGGGACTCCTGCTCCTTTATCTTCTTAGAGTCCACGGAGACCTTCTCATCGGGGATAATGGCGGCGTCAAAATGCCGCTCCACATAGTCCGCGCCGTAGCAGTAGTCCACCCACTCGATGAACTCGAACAGGCTTTCCAGAGAGAGAAGAGCATCGGACTTATTGACTGCTCTTTCCGTATGAACTGCCAGATTGCCAAGACGGATAATGAAAGGCAGCTTTCCCCATGTCTTATCGTCGAGGGCAAAGCGGAAAGTCGGCTCATGTATCAGGGACTGGAGGTTGTCCTTATAGGGCATATCTATGGTCTTGTCTGCGGAATACACCCATTTCACGGCAAGCTCCAGAGCCTTGCGGCAGCCCACCGCACACATGGCAGGAGAGGAGGCCCAGACCTTTTCGGCTTCTATGGCAGCCTGCGCGAACAGGGCGTATTCAGCTATATTGCTCAGAAACTCAAAATTGGTCATAAACTCACTCCTCATATGAATATACTTCAGTTTATCTATTAATCATCATATTCATCTTCATCATCAGTATATGGATTTAAAAAATCATCTTTAAGTTCTGGAAAAGAACGTATAATATAGTTTTTCACTCTTTTTATTCTATAAACGCATGATTTGTATTCGTCTTCATTATAATATTGGCGGATAGAGTTGCAATAAGAAGAAATAACTTTTAAATTATGACGCATTTTTCCATTAATTCTATCGTCAAAACATATTGGTATTATTTCAACTAATTTATCAGCGGATTCCTTTAGTTTATCTGCCTCATACACAACAGCAGATAGAACTCTGTCGTAACAATTTTCGCTTACTTCATCAGGGTTATAATTTGGATTCAATCCTTCATCAACAAATTCATCATAAGTCATTGGTTCATAGTAAGAATATAGTTCTTCCATAGAATTACGCACTTTCTCGCGAAGACGATAACATCTTTCGATACAATCGCTTGTTATAATACGATATTTTGTATTGAGTATATTTTGGTTTCTTTTTGTATTTCCAATATCAATTAGAAGGGAAACAACAAAGGAAGCAAATGTACCATAGCCAAAATTAAGCCATAAATTACTCCACCAGCTTTTATTCTCGCATATATAATAAGATATAAAAAGGAATGCTACCGCAAAGCAAAGAATAGCTAAATAAATGTAGTATGGTGTTGATATGAACGAAGGGTTCTTTTTAAGATTGATTTTCATTATCCAAAATACTCCTGCATTAATGCTTTTTTCAGTGTTTCAGCCTTTTCGAGCAGCTGTTTTACTGCCAATTTCGATTTGTCGGTCTGCTCTACAAAGACGGCGAATTGCTGCTGGAGGTCGAGGGGCGGCAAATAAACCTTAATCGACTGAAGCTCCTGTGCGTTTATATTTGCCTGATTTACAGCACCCTTTGCCATATCTCTTAATTTTGCCTTTAAAGCATCTGTGTTCATAAAGCATGACAGAACCAAAGGTAGCATAACAGGCTTCAATCTTACCCTAATAATGTATCCTGCTATGACCATATCTTCGTCTTCATTGAAAACACAGGTTTTTCCTACAAGTTCTACGCTGTTTGTCCTGTTAAACAGAACATCACCTTTGCGAACAATGCACTTTTCAATCTCGTTATCTGGAATATCAATCCTTTTAAGATCAGTAAGGTCTAAATGCCCGTCATAGGTAAGATTATTCATTCGCAGATATGCGTATTTACCACCTTCAACGGCTGGGCGGCTTGTGCCATATTTTACCTCAGTTACAATATCACCTATAGTAGCCATTTTCCAGTCTTTGGAATTTAGGACAGGCTCACCAAACATCTCCACAAACCGTGATTTGACGAGCATATCAAGCTTTTCAAGGATAGCGTTGCAGAGGTCTATGGTGTGGGTTACTTTGTCGAGGTTGGCGGCGATTTGGCGCTGGGTTTCGAGTGGTAGTATGGGGATTTCAATTTGTTCTAATTCCTTTTTGGTTATGTGTTGTAAGCCAACTCCACCATGAGCCTTTGATATGATAACATCAAGATTCCCGTTAAGTGCATACCTAAAAAATGCTTTATCAATCGTATCAACGGGGTGTACATTGAAAATATGTTGATTTAGAATACCTTTACCTCTATTCCAGAAAAAAGCACCAAATGATGTACCTGGTGTTCCAGACCATGCAAATAATAAATCGCCATTTTCAACATAATACTTCTTATCAATGTCTTTCTCGTAATAATTGAAAGGCGCTTGGGTATCATTCAAATTCTGTATTCTTATTATTGGTAATCCATTTTCAGACCAATCGCTCGGCTTAAACGCATAACCATTAACAAGAGTACAAATATCTCCTAACTTAGCCATTCAGCAGTCCTCCCAACTCCGACAGCACACCTCCAAGCTCCTTGTAAAGTCCGTCAAGGTCTGCCATTATCTCGCCCGTGGGAGGATACTCCACAGCCACATATTCCGTCTTCTTGTACTTGTTAATGGACAGGTCGTAGTCGTTGTCAACTATCTCATGCTTAGGCACGAAAAAGCTCTGCTCGGTGCGCTCCCTGTCCTTTTCACTGTCAAGGTTATGGAAACGGGAAATAATATCGGGAATATCGTTCTCGGCTATCTCCGAACGCTTGTCATCGAGGGAGAAGCCGTCCGCCTTCATATCGTAGAACCACACATTATCCGTGCCGCCTGCATCGGTCTTCACGAACACAAGCACAGCCGTGGAAACTCCTGCATAGGGCTTGAAAACGCCACTGGGCATGGAGATAACGGCTTTGAGCTGATGATTCTCGATAAGCTCCTGACGGATAGACTTGTGAGCCTTTGACGAGCCGAAAAGTACGCCGTCGGGAACGATACACGCACAGCGTCCGCCCTTTTGCATAAGACGCAGGAACAGGGCAAGGAAGAGAAGCTCTGTCTTTTTCGTGTTGGTAACTGCCTTGAGGTTGTCGTTGATGCTCTCAGCGTCAACAGTGCCCTTGAACGGCGGATTTGCCAGACATACGGTATATATGCCGCTGACATTGTTCTGCTTGGAAACGCTGTCCTTGTAGTCGATATCGGGATTGGTGATAGAGTGCAGCATGAGATTCATTGCAGATATACGGAGCATGGTGTGGTCGGTATCATAGCCTGTGAAGGTCTTGTTTGAGAAGTCCGCCCACTGCTGGTCGGTCATGGTGTCCTCATAGTGCTTGCGGATATACTCAGCCGCAGAAACGAGGAATCCCGCAGTACCGCAGGCAGGATCGCATATAATATCATCGGGAGTAGGAGCAACAAGTTCCACCATCATCTCACGGATATGCTTTGGAGTACGGAACTGACCGTTCTGACCTGCTGTGCTGAGCTTGCCAAGCATATACTCGTAGAGGTCGCCCTGCATATCGAGGTTGGCGATGTCGTGCTCGTAAAGGTCGTCCAGACCTGTGATTATCTTCTGGAGGACCTGCGGATTGGGTATAACGAACACAGCACTATCCATATAGCGTGAGAAAGCAGTCTGAACCTGCTCCTCGTCAGCGCGGTCAGGTATCTCGATAAGCTCGCCCCTGTCATCGAAGTCGGGGAGTTTGCCGTATTTCATCTTCTTTACCGCCGGAAATACTCTCTGTGAAATGAGGTCAAATATCTCGCGGGAGTCCCTGTCCTTGAACTTGCTCCAGCGCATAGCCTGACCTATTTCCGACTGCGGGAATATAAGGTCGGCAGTTTCACCTGTCATATTGGCAAATTCTTCGTTTTCAAGCTCCTTCTCGTCAAGTGAGCGTATGAACATAAGGTATGTGAGCTGCTCGATAACGGTCAGCGGATTTGTGATACCGCCAGCCCATATATCGGTCCATATCTTGTCGATTTTATTCTTAATGACGCCTGTTATCATTGTATTCCTCCGAAATCTCACAAGCAGTGAGGTTATATTGATTTGATTATATCATATTTCAAGCAGGAATACAATTGTTATTTTATGAATTTTGCTTTGTTGAAGTATAAGAAATGATTTATTTTTGGGGCTTTACGCCCCGATTTTCATTTATATATAAATGCTTTTTTTAGTTAGAGGAGATAGGTTATCCGATAAGTATAAAAAGCTTGGAATATGACGAATTATAGCTTTTTAACTATTGCATATTATACAAGCTTAATTACTTATGATTGTATAATTTGACAAAATCTCATAATTAGTGTATTATTAACAAATTATCCTTTAATTTATTGAATATAAATGTTATAATTAGTTTATAGAATGTATTCAAAATTATTCTATTCGCAAATATAATTAATATATATATAAATTGGAGGGATAATATGGCAGTATTTAAATGTAAAATGTGCGGTGGTTCTTTAGAGATTACTGAAGGTTTAACAGTATGCGAATGTGAATACTGTGGTACTCAGCAGACACTTCCTAAAGCGCATGATGACGCAGCAGCGAGTCTTTTTAACCGTGCTAATAATCTGCGTTACAAGTCAGAGTTTGATAAAGCGCAGGCATTATACGAAAAACTTGTAACCAATTATCCTGATGATTCAGAGAGCTATTGGGGATTGGTATTGTGTAAATATGGTATTGAATATGTTGAAGATCCTGCGACTTTAAAGAAGATACCTACCTGCCACAGAACTCAGCTTGAACCTGTACAGACTGATACAGATTACCTTGCAGCGATCGAACACGCTGATACTTTGCAACGTTCTGTATATGAACGAGAAGCTGTTGAAATCGATCGTTTGCAAAAGGATATCCTTGAAATTGTCCATAATGAGAAGCCTTTTGATGTGTTTATTTGTTATAAGGAAACCGATGCAGACGGAAAACGAACTCAGGATTCAGTTATAGCTAATGATATTTATTATCAGCTTACACAAGAAGGATTTAAGGTGTTTTATGCTGCAATAACCCTTGAAGACAAAATAGGACAAGCCTATGAGCCTTACATATATGCTGCTTTGCATTCAGCAAATGTCATGCTTGTACTTGGTACAAAACCAGAGTATTTTGACGCAGTATGGGTGCGAAATGAATGGAGTCGTTATCTTAAGATTGTCCGTCAGGATAGAAGTAAACTTCTTATCCCCTGTTATCGAGATATGGACGCTTATGAACTGCCAGAGGAGTTTGCGCACTTACAAGCTCAGGATATGTCAAAAATCGGCTTTATAAATGACGTTATTCGTGGTATCAAGAAGGTTATTGCTCCTGAAAATATTTCTACTAAAATAATAGGAATTTCAAAGCCAGTAAATAGTGAAATAGAACCGCTTTTGCAACGTATAGAGCTATTTTTGGAAGACGGTGAATTTGAACGTGCAGATGAATTCTGTGAAAAGGTTTTAAATATCGAACCCACGAATGCTGAAGCATATATATTTAAACTTCTTATAGAATATAAATGTCGAACTAAGGATCAATTGAAGAAATACAAAACATCAATTACTAAAAGCAAGAATTATGCCAAAATTCTTAGATTCGGAGATGATAAACAAAAAGAATATTTGAATGAAGTTAATCATTCAATCAGGGAAAGTTTAAAAGAATATTTGAATGAAGTTAATCATTCAATTAGGGAAAGCTTAGAAGTTCTGACAGATAATAAAGATATTATTGATAATGCTATTGATACCGAGAGCATTAATTTAGAGAGGTTATCTGATGATGATTTTGTTGATATAACTTGCCCTATATGCGGTGAAGAATTATCATTTACTAGTTGGCAATTACAAGAAAAGAATTTGCAATGTCCGATGTGCTATGGAAAAATAGTATATAAAGGGAATTTTGATTTTTCAATGAATTTACCTGTCGAAGAAAAACAATATGAGCAAAACGATAAACATATAAATTCAGATCAATTAACTGACGAAGAAAAATATCAAAAGGCAATTTTGTTATTTAATAATGGTCATTATAAAGCATCAGCCGATATTTTTAGGTTAATATCAAAGTATAAGGATTCTAATTACTATTTGAATGAAGAAGGCTTGGATTTTTATATAAAAGGAGTTGGCGATACAGTTACATTTGGAGATAATCAATGGATAATTATTGAAGCCAGTTCAGTCGGATATACACTTCTTTCTCAAGAAACCATATGTAATAAGCCGTTTGATAAGAAGGGTAGATCTTCGATATGGCCCAATAGTACATTAAGATCATGGTTGAACGAGAATTTTTATAATAAATTTGAATACTATGAGAGAAATATGATTATATTGAATAAGTGCAAAAATACGGATAATATTGAATACGAAACTAAAGACGAAAATGCAACGGAAGATTATGTATATTTGTTAAGTATTGATGAAGCACAGGCTTTAGATGAAGATACTCTTTCATGTGATTATTCCTGGTGGTTACGCTCTCCAGGAACTGATGAAAAAAGTGCGGTTTGTGTTGATTCAAATGGGGAAATAGATTATTGGGGTTATACTTCTAATGTTTCACTTGGAGTGCGCCCTGTATTAAAGATTAAATTTGACTAAAACTATATAATCTAAAAACTCTCTTTGGAATAAGAGAAATATAATAATCGGAGGGATAATATGGCAGTATTTAAATGTAAAATGTGCGGTGGTTCATTAGAGATTACTGAAGGTTTAACAGTATGCGAATGTGAATACTGTGGTACTCAGCAGACACTTCCTAAAGCTCATGATGATGTAGCTGCAAATTTATTTAATCGTGCGAATAACCTTCGTTCAAAATCAGAGTTCGATAAAGCTCAGGCGTTATACGAAAAACTTGTGACCAATTATCCCAAGGATTCTGAGAGTTACTGGGGACTTGTTCTGTGTAAATACGGTATTGAATATGTTGAAGATCCTGTAACTCTCAAAAAGATACCTACTTGTCACAGAACACAACTGGAACCTGTACAGACAGACACAGATTATATTGCTGCTCTGGAACATTCAGACGCATCGCAGCGTTCGGTTTATGAACGTGAAGCAGCAGAAATAGATCGACTGCAAAAGGATATTCTTGCAATAGTACATAATGAAAAGCCTTTTGACGTGTTTATATGTTACAAAGAAACAGATGCCGATGGTAAACGTACACCTGATTCTGTTATTGCTAATGATATTTATTATCAGCTTACACAGGAAGGATTTAAAGTCTTCTATGCCGCAATTACGCTTGAAGATAAGCTTGGACAAGCATATGAACCTTACATATACGCAGCTTTACACTCTGCAAAAGTCATGCTTGTCATAGGTACAAAACCAGAATATTTTGATGCAGTATGGGTACGTAATGAGTGGAGTAGATATCTGAAAATAGTCCGTGAAGACAGAAGTAAGCTACTTATTCCATGTTACAGAGATATGGATGCTTATGATCTACCTGAAGAATTTTCTCATTTGCAGGCTCAGGATATGTCAAAAATAGGCTTCATTAACGATGTTATTCGTGGAATAAAGAAGGTTTTAAATACTGAAAAGAATGAGCCTAAAGCTTCAAAAGGATCTGTTGTTCATAAAACGACAAGTACAAATGTCGAAAATCTGCTAAAACGCGGTAATCTTGCACTTGAAGATGAAAAATGGGAAGAAGCCAATAATTTCTTTGAGCAAGTACTTAATGAAAACGTCGAAGAATATAGAGCTTATGTAGGTTTACTTTGTTCTGAAATGAATGTATCAAATGAAAATGATCTCGTAAAACTACAAAAAGACTTCACTAAATCTGATAATTACCGCAAGGCGTGTCGATTTGGTGGTAAAGAGATTGAAAAGAGGCTATTTGAATATAATCAACAGGGTTTGTATGAAAAAGCCACTTTGCTTTTCAATCAGGCAAATAGTATTGAGCAATGCCTTGAAGCTGAAAATGTATTTTGTGAAATAACTGATTATTTAGATTCGCAGCAAATGATTAATAACTGTCAGCAAAAAAGACTACAAATTGAATATGATAATGCTCAAAAAGCATTGAGCATTGCTAAAAGTGAAGAAGATTTTCTCATAGCTCAACAACAATTTGAGCAACTCGGAATATATTCAGATGCTAAGGAAAAAGTAATTGAATGTTCGGAGAAAGCAAAAAAAGCAAGGTTAGAAGAAGATGAGAGAATAAAAGCTGAATATGAAGAAGCAAAAATAGAAAGTAGAAAAGAAAAAAAGATTTCAGTTTTAATATTTATTGCTATTGGATGCATTGCTTTCTTAATTACATATTTTCTGGGTATAGGTTAAAAATTACTAAAAGAACAATTCGAAATTGTTTTTTGGTTTGATGGAGGTAAAAAGTAATGAGCAAACATAGTGTAAAGTGCCCGACTTGCGGGCGAATAACTGATTTTTCTGAAGGATTGTTCAAATCTCTCCCAAAAGATTATACTTGTCCTATGTGTAATACAACCTTTGATGTTGCCAAAGCCAGTGCTATGGGAGATGAGCGAAAAAAAGGACTGGTTTCCGTTATTCAGTATGAGGGTGATAATAATACTTTTGTATGGAGACACCCGATAGAGAATTTTAATCTTGGTTCACAGCTTGTAGTTCGCGAATCACAGGAAGCTTTATTCTTCCGTGACGGACAGGCTCTTGATTTGTTCGGAGCAGGCAGACATAGCCTTGAAACACAGAATCTGCCGCTTTTGCAGAAACTGTACTCCCTTCCTACTAACGCAGATACTCCATTCCAATGTGAAGTATATTTCATAAATAAAACTGTACAGATGGGCGTTAAATGGGGTACACCTGATAAAGTTCGCTTTATTGATCCGCTAACAGGAACTCCTCTTGAAATCGGAGCATCTGGCGAAATGAACCTTATGGTCTCAGATTCACGTCGCCTTATCCTTAAACTGGTTGGAACTACAAGTGGTGTTGCATGGGAATCCGAAGGAGATGGTTTTACAAAGTCATTGCAAAAGGCCTTCCGTCCATTGATTTCTAATGCCGTCAAAACAAATCTTTCTTCTGTTATAAAGCAGAACGATATCGATATTTTGGAAATTGATGAAAAACTTGACCTTATATCAGATAATTTGAAAGAAAAGATAATAAGTGTTTTTGAAGAGTACGGACTTACTATACCTCAGTTCTATGTCACAAGTATAGTATTGCCTGAAAATGATCCTAATTTTAAGCGTATACGTGATCTTCATACAGTAACCTTACAGGCAAAAATGATTCAGGCACAGGCAAATATAAAAGTTATAGAGGCTCAGACTGAAACTCTATATCGTACAGAGCAGGAAAAGAGCAAGGCAGCTATCGAAGCTTCGCATCGTGAAGCAGAATTACAGCGTCAGCTCACAGAAACAGAAATAGCTAAGCGTGAAGCTGAACGCCGCGTCATAGGTGCTCAGGCAGAAGCAGAGTCACAGCGATTACAGGGGCTTACAGAAGCTGAGATCATGCGTGCAAAGGGATATAACCAGAAAGATGTCCTCCAGGCAGAGGTTCAGAAAGCATATGCTGAAGGCATAGGCAATATGACTATAAATGGTTCAGCTGGCAGTGCTATGGGTGATATGCTTGGAATGGGAATCGGACTTGCAGCAGCAGGAAATATTGCACCTAAGATAGGAGAAATGTTTAGCGGTATGCAAACTAATAAAACAAATACTGATGACTCTCATTCAACATCACAACAGGCTCAAACAGATTCATGGATTTGCAGTTGTGGTAATAATGCAACTGGTATGTTCTGTAATAACTGCGGCAGCAAAAAGCCTGCTCCGGCAGAAACATGGGATTGTTCATGCGGAAACAGAAATATCATTGGTAATTTTTGTAATTTATGCGGGGCAAAAAAGCCAGATAAGCCAGATACTTGGGACTGTGTATGCGGTAATAAAGGTATTATAGGTAATTTCTGTAATATCTGTGGTTCAAAAAGACCAGATAAAGCCGACACTTGGGATTGTTCCTGCGGCAATAAAGGAATAATTGGTAACTTCTGCAATATTTGTGGAAATAAGAGAGGTGAAAATACTAATGAAGAATAACCATAAAAACAAGGTGCTGATGATTCTTGGTATAATTGTAATCGCTTTCAGCGTGTTTGCATTTCTAGTACCATTTTCAAAAGACGGAGTTTTCTGGACAGCCTATATATTTGAGATTATTGCTATCTTGATACAAATTCCTATATTTAAAATTGCATTTGATAATGGTGATACTATAAAAAGCAAGTTTCTTGGATTTCCTGTATTTAGAGTTGGTTACATATACCTTTTCGCTCAAACCATAATATCGGTTGCACTTATCATTATTGGCGGTTTTGTTCCTTTTCCAACATGGGCAGCAATAATAATCTGCACACTGGTTCTGTCTGGCGCACTGATTTGCAGCATAAGTGTTGAAGCTGCACATGAAGAAGTACAGAAAATAGAAGAATCACAAAAAATCGTAACTTCTTCTATGTTAGAACTTCGCAATATTTCGTCGGGTTTGCCATCATTAACAAATGATCAGGCTTTAAAAGCAGAATTGAGTAAACTTGCTGAATCCTTTAAGTACAGCGATCCTGTTTCTTCTGATGAAACAATACAGTCAGAGAGTTTGTTGAAAAACAAACTTAATGATTTAGCCATAAAGCTTTCAGACGGAAGTGCGGATATCAATGATATACATGAGATACAGAATAAGCTTTCCGAACGAAATGTGATCTGTAAGTCTTACAAGAAATAAAAAATAATTCATTATTATATGGGGAGGCGAGATAATGGCTATTATTAAATGTAAAATGTGCGGTGGTTCTTTAGAAGTTAAAGACGGACTTACTATCTGTGAATGTGAATACTGCGGTACAAAACAAACCTTACCCAAGACGGACAATGAACAGAACCTAAATCTATTTAATAGAGCAAATCATTTCCGTCAGCAATGTGAATTTGACAGGGCTGCGGAAATATATGAAAAAATGGCAAATAATACTAGTGCAGATGCTGAGTTATATTGGTCGATGGTTTTATGCCGTTATGGTATAGAGTATGTAGATGATCCTATTACTAAAAAGAAGATTCCTACCTGTCATAGAACACAGTTCAGATCTATATTGAACGATCCAGATTATCAGGCAGCTTTAGAATATGCAGATGTAACACAACGCAGTGTCTATGAGGAAGAAGCAACTTATATCGATAACGTTCAAAAGAGTATACTAGAAATATCAAACAAAGAACAGCCATTTGATGTGTTTATATGCTACAAGGAAACAGATGAAAATGGTAAACGCACACAAGATTCTGTTCTTGCGCAGGAGCTTTATTATGGTCTTACTCAAGAAGGATTTAAAGTCTTTTTCTCAAGAATTACCTTGGAATCAAAACTCGGAAGGGAATATGAACCATATATCTTCGCTGCTTTAAATAGTTCTAAGGTAATGGTTGTTGTCGGAACAAAGCCTGAATACTTCAACGCCGTATGGGTTCATAATGAGTGGAGTCGTTATTTAATGCTTATGCAAAACGATAAAGAAAGAACTCTAATACCTGCATACAAGGACATGAATCCATATGATCTTCCAGATGCTCTGTCTATGTTTCAGGCACAGGATATGTCTAAACTTGGCTTTATGCAGGATCTTGTAAGAGGTATACGAAAGATACTTAATACTGATAAAGATGATATAAGCATTAAAAACAGGTCGCATCAGCAGGCTGATATTAAAGGTTCAAGGGGTATTAACGTAGAAAACTATATAAAGAGAGGCTATCTTTGTCTTGAAGACGAAAAATGGAATGATGCAGTTAATTTCTTTGAACAGGTACTCAATGAAGATGTTGAGGAATATAGAGCATATATCGGAAAATTATGTGCTGAAATGAATGTATCAAATGAAAATGATCTCGTAAAACTACAAAAAGACTTCACTAAATCTGATAATTACCGCAAGGCGTGTCGATTTGGTGGTAAAGAGATTGAAAAGAGATTATTTGAATATAATCAACAGGGTTTGTATGAACATGCAATTTCCCGTTTTAATTCCATCAAAAATGTCGAGCAATGCATCGAAGTTCAAAAGTTATTCAGTGCTTTAGGAGATTATGCTGATTCTAGAAAAATAGTTGAAAAGTGTAAAAATAAAGAGTTGCAAATTAGATATGATACAGCACAAAATACAATGAATCTAGCAACAAGTGAAAAGTCTTTTATCATGGCACAAAAACAATTTGAACAACTTGGTGAGTTTTTAGATGCTTCACATAAAGCGCAAGAATGTTTTGAAAAAGCAGAAATAATCCGTAAAGAAAAAATATATAATAATGCAATAAGCTTATGCATTAACGATAATATTGCTGACATAAAATCAGGAATTGAAATACTTGAAAATATATCTGATTATAAGGATGCTTCTCAAAAAATAGAAGAATATAATAAAAAGATAATAGAAATAGAAATTGCAAATAAAGCAAAACAAGCAAAACAAGAAGCAGAAAAACGAGCAGCAGAAGAAGCTAAGAGAGCTGCTCAAGAAAAAATATATAATGATGCTCTAATACTAAGCAATAGTAATATTATTACTGATTTAGAATCTGCTATTATAAAACTTGAAAGCATTTCCAGCTATAAAGATTCTTCAGAAATAATAGCATTTTGCAAACATAAAATAAAAGAAATAGAAGATATAGCGCAAGCAAGACGTGAAGCCTCAAGACGAGATGCTGAAAAAAGAAAAGAAGTTGCAAAAAAACAAACAAAGATTACTTTAGTTACATGCGGTTTGTTTGCATTGTTAATTATTGGAATTATAATTGGAAGAAGTATGTATAAATTATCAAGGTATAATAAAGCGGTTTCTTTACTTTCAAACGGCGATTATGAAGATGCCATAAATATATTTAATGATATAAATAACTTTAAAGACTCAAATGATAAAATCAATGAATGCAAATATAAAAAAGCTCTTTCTTTATTATCAAATGATAAATATGATGAAGCAATAAATGAATTCAGTAATATATGTGGTTATAAGGATTCTATAATACAAATCATAGAATGTAATTATCAAAAAGCATATTCTCTTTATAAAGAATCTCATTATGATGAGGCTATTTCACTATTCTCTTCATCAGATTTATACAATTATAAAGATTCACAATCTTTTTTAAGTTTCTGTAAATTAAACATAGCGGAGAAAGGTGATATAGTTGTATTTGGTCAATATGAATGGCATATTATTGAGAAATCTAATGATTATTTAACTCTTTTATGCAAAAATGAAGTAACTAAAATGGCATATAATACTAATAAAGGAGATAATACATGGGAGCAATGTTCATTACGGCAGTGGCTAAATGATGATTTTTATAATCAATTTACAGATATTGAAAAAGACCATATTAGTATTACAAAATGTAAAAATAATAACAATATTGAGTATGGTACTTCAGGAGGAAATGATACAGAGGATTATATATTTCTATTAAGTTATGATGAATATAATAAAATTGAATCTCCAACACAAAAAAATGTAGAATATTCGATGCAATGGTGGCTTAGATCACCAGGAGCTAATCAATTTCTAGCAATGACAATTGATAACACTTACAAGCCTAATACAAAAGGATGGTCAGTTAATAAGGATTTTATAGTTCGTCCAGCATTAACCATAAAGCTTAAATCAGATTGAAACAGAATAGCCCCATGTATAGATTTAGGCATACTCTCATTGGTGAGGGTATGCCTTTTTGCGTTATAAGAGCAATATAAGTTAAACTCTTCATGTACAGTTGGTCACAGTTACAGTATCAACAGCTGTCCTCCTCATGACGGGGGAGGCTTTCCATATTATATTACAAATGTCATCTCAACAAGATTAATCCTCAAACTTAAAATCATCATCATCTGACTCTTCATAGCCAGATACTGGTGAACTCCTTCCAAGTGTCCTCACTGTTGAGATATACCCATACCTTCTCGTCGTTTCCTAACATTTCTCTGATTGTACGCATAGTATATGCACTCCTTATAAATTATTCCATAAGAGTACAAAAAAGCGACCCCTCGTTACGACAGGATCGCTGAATAAGCATCATTTATCATCCCATCGTTCAAGCTTTAGCACCTTACATCCTTGCAGGTTGCTGTACGGTCAAAGGGCTTGTCCCTCGCGTACTCTTTATGGTATCTTCATAATATCATGGATTTCAACGATTGTCAAGCACTATTTTCGTTGTCATGACCAGTTGGTCGGAGCAGCATATAAGACACGGATAATGGCAATTCAGAACTATCCAAGAGCATACAAACAGCCAAGCTTCCCCGTTATGGGGAAGCCTCTTTTTCTATACTGATTGAATTTTTTACTTCAGATACTTAAAGCCATAGTCTTCTCGTAGTTCCTTCAGCCGACTTTTAGGCGTGGTAAAGCTAAACCTCGAGTCATATTCCACGAGCAAATGATAATCTAATAGCGACAATGTACATGAACTAATGCCGCCATCATCGCCGCACTTGATCAGGCACTTATCAATCACAGTCACACCATTATCCCCCTCATGCGAGAGATAAAAATTTGATGACTCATAATTAATCCAGCGTGTGAGCAGGAAATAGCGGCTCATATCGGAAGAGTTTTCAAAGCTATCAACAATACGGAGCCAATGCCTGTTAACGCTCATAATCAGTAAAATCACATACAATGACGGAGCATCGCCAGATTCATGTGCCAAGCTAATAGTTTTCTCCTTAATATCGATGGTTAGATTACAAATAGCCTTACAATCGTCGAAGTGGAAGTCATCTGTGAAGGTCTCAAATCTTGAGATAAAAATCTCTCTCATATTTTTCATTTTAACCTCCTAATCCTTAATTTAAAAGATCAGTTCCAATCATTTATTTTCTTCACTTTAATAATATATATGTGTGACTTTAGAATCAAAGCAATTACACCGCCGTCCTCCCAATGGGAGGACTTTTTTATAATAGCGGTGTATAGGTGGGGAAAAGAGAAAACGAATCTAAATATTATAATATTATATCATTTATTTGCTTTATTATCAAAAGTGAAAGAGCATTTCTGACCGATTATTCCCTCAAGATATTTGCAGTATGCCAACATTTCTTCATATCCGGTTTGAATCATATATCCGTTCACATAACTAACGGAATTAATGATAATATGGGTGTGAAAGTAACCGTATTCAAAATCCTTTTCGTGAGTACAGCATAGCACCTGATATAGATTTGCGAAATACTTAGCGCCATACTCACCGTACATAGCAGCCGTAGCTAAATCCTTTACGGAAATATCATACGCAATGACGATATGGACTAAAGGATTCCCACTTACCTTGCCGAAGTACCTTCTTGTGGCTAACATCTGGCGATAAGCCATATTTACGGAATATGGGTTCACGCCATATCCCCAACCGTTTAAAGCACGTTCGTCTGAGACGTAATTTAATGCACGTCTCAAATAAGATAATCCACCATATGTGTTTCTGATCACATCAATTTGAGCCATATTTTTTTCATCTCCTTCTGCATATTATCGACTTCCTCAGGTGCATTCTGTTCTACAACACGACAAGCGTTGTTGAACATATTTTGCATCTGAACAATCAAAGCTGGTGTTAGTCCTGTTTTTTCTTTGGATGCCACATTTGCCATGTATGCACTCATGGACTGGCCATGTTTGTTTGCATTTCTCTGTATAGCTTCGTATTGGGCATCAGACAACCTTACAGATGTAACCTTTCCCTTCCTTTCAGTTTCGTCCCTGTAATGTCCAGGTTTCTTGTTTTTCTGTGCCATAATGATTGCTCCTTTATATGAATTTGGTATCCGAAATACGGTATCTATATAAGGTACAAATACAAGTATAATTACTATAATTTGTCTCTATATAGCAAGCCGCCTCCGGCGTTCCATTATTATGTAGTACATAATTTAAAATATTTATTATTTTCCAATATATATTATTAATTTGATAATTACTGATTATCGAATAATAATTATGAAAGGAGAATGATAATGTTTAATAACAACCGATATCTGACATGTGGTGTTGACAGTTCCATACCATTGGAATTGCAGTTGTTCTTGTGGGAATGTGTAGAGCATATGCCTGCTCCGAAGGACTATTTACAGATGTTTGAGTTAAGTCCATCGGGTTCTATGCAGTCTATAACACACAGCTCAGAAGAACCCGAATATCGACAGGTATACATGATACCGTCAGATGCACCTATTACTGAAAAGCTGTATATCATCGATGATGGGGATCACAGTACCATGCTACTTGTAAGTGAATATTAAAACTAATGCCAGCCCTTCGGGGCTGGCTCTTTTCATTTTACGGAGGTTTTATCAATGGAAGAAAACAAAGAAAATGTGCTATATTGCTCCCACTGCGGTGCTTTGATAGCTGAGGGCGAAGATTACGAGGAAGTGAACGGCGAGATAGTCTGCACGGACTGTTATGAGCGGCATACCACGATATGTGACCGATGTGGCTCGATCATTTGGACGGACGATAGCTATGGCGACGAGTACACCAATTTATGTTCGTCATGTTACCACAACCACTACGTTAGGTGCTGTTGTTGTGATGCCCTGCTCCATGAAGACGACGCCTACAACATCGATGGCGACAGCTACTGCGGTGAGTGTTACAGGGATGAAGTGGATAGAAACAGAAGTATCCATGATTACAATTTCAAACCAGAACCTATATTTTACGGTGACGATTCAAGCCGATATTTCGGCGTTGAGCTTGAAATCGACTGTGGTGGCAAGGATAGTGATAACGCCGATGAACTACTCGCTATCGCTAATAGAGGCGCTGAGCACATCTACATCAAGGGGGACGGATCATTGGACGATGGTATGGAGCTGGTAACACACCCTATGAGTCTTGAATATCATAAGCAGTTCTGTTGGGAAGATATTATGAAAAAGGCTATATACCTAGGATATCGAAGCCATCAGACATCAACATGTGGACTTCATATTCACGTCAATCGCTCCTGTCTCGGCGATGATCAGGAAGAGCAAGAGCTCGTAATTGGCCATATATTGCTATTTATTGAGCAGCATTGGAATGAATTACTCAAGTTTTCACGGCGCAGTGAGTATAGCATGGCACGATGGGCAAGCAGATATGGATATGAAAATTCAGCAAAAGCAATATTGGACAAAGCGAAGAAAGGCGGCAATGGGCGTTATGCTGCGCTGAATTTAATGAATTGGACGACGATTGAGTTCAGATTGTTTAGAGGCACGCTCAAGTATAATACGCTGATAGCTGCATTGGAACTGGTTAACGCTATTTGTGATGTGGCTCTTAATATGGCAGAGGACGAGATTGCAAATCAGTCTTGGTCAGACTTTGTTCAAACACTCAAAGAACCAGAGCTGGTTCAGTACTTAAAGGAGCGCAGACTCTATATCAACGAAGAAATAGAAATCCAGGAGGAAATGTAAAAATGAAAAAACCAGAAATAATAGAAAAATTACCGAAATTCCCGATAACCGAATTCAGGCATTCAGATGCTCAGGTAGTGCTTAGGCTTGTCACCATATTAGCAGCCTGCCACTTGAGCGGAAAAATTAACCGTGTTCTGAAAAGACTCCAGAAAATGGAGCATCCTGATGAGTTCATCAACATTCTGAAGTGAGGAGGTAGAATAAATGTGCAGTCTATTTGGATTTCTCGATTATCAGGGCATTATTCCCCATAAAGTTCTCCGAAAGCTCTGCCAGTCATTGGCAGTCGAAGCTGAGGAGAGGGGCAAAGATGCATCAGGGATAAGTTATGTCAGAGACGGTCAGATTGTCATATACAAGAGACCGAAAGCGGCACATAAGCTTCATTTCAATCCGCCGGAAGGTACTACTGCCGTCATGGGTCACACAAGGATGACAACGCAAGGCAATGAGAAATATAATTACAACAACCACCCATTCGGTGGAAGCGCTGGCAATATTTCCTTTGCCTTTGCTCACAATGGCATACTTTATAATGATAAAGAGCTTAGGAAGGAGAAGCAGCTCCCTGTTACCGCGATTGAGACTGACTCATACGTAGCAGTGCAGCTCATTGAGTCACAGCACAAGCTTAGTTTCGATAGTCTCCGATATATGGCGGAGCAGGTGCAAGGCAGCTTCACTTTCAGTTTGCTTGATGATAAGAACAGCCTGTATCTTGTGAAAGGCTCCAACCCGTTATGCCTGCTCCACTTTGAGTCTCTTGGTCTTTACGTATACGCCAGCACTGAGAGCATAATGAAAAATGCTCTGAAACGTGTCGGCTTACATAAATTTGCTTCTGAACGTATCGAAGCTGACGAAGGTGACATCATAAAGATTGACAGCTACGGCAATATTACACGCTCGCAATTTACTCCTGCTCCTACATATTCTCATTTTTCACGTTGCAAATGGTGGTATGGTGATTACGAGGACTATTTCACAACATATGAGGAAACTCTCGTCGAGATGGCTCATTTGTTTGGCGCAGACGAGAATGATGTCATAATGCTGCTGGATTATGGCTATAGCGCGGACGAGGTGGCTGATCTTTTAATGGATACTGG
>NZ_FNWV01000002.1:237388-400226 GCF_900108555.1 Ruminococcus flavefaciens | reverse complement strand
GACGGCGGTACAAAACATGAGATCCGGGTATTTCAGGCTGAAAAAGACGGGTATGCAAAGATAGCGTATGACTATACCGAAAATTACTTTATTTCCAATTCACCCACTGCAATAGAAAAGACATTACTTGCCGACTGTGTGGTTATAGATGATGCACAGACCGTACTGCTTAAGGGAAATATGAGATATACACTTGTTGACTATGATACCGGCAAGCCTATTTCTGTTCCCGAAGATGACGCTCCTTATATATGGACAAATGTAAGCTATGACACACCTGAAGGCGAGTGCATTATGAACCGTCAGCCATTCTGGCTTTATACAAATCCGGCAATTGACAAGAGCACAGGTTTTCACCTTGACGCAGATAATTTTTCATTCGGATTGAGTGATCCGCCAAAAGGATATTTGATCCCTGAAACGGCCGATCCTCATCCGAGATATGAAAATGGCAGAATAATCCCTGAAGATTATATGACCGTCACAAAATACGACAATGGAACTGCCGATGTTGTAATAAAACTAAAAAGCCGTAAAAAGACCACATCATATTCAACAACTATCACTCTGTATGATAAGGATACGGGTGAACTGATCGGTATTCCTGAATGTGATGATGCGTTCCGCATTATGAAGGTCACTGCAAGCGGTAAAACAGAGTATTATGGTATAACGTCAAACCCCTGTACAGTCGATGATATAAACGTATACGATCCCGACAGCTATTATTACATCATATCTGATATGGCCGGAGGCGGCTATTGCGAACCTGAGTTTGAAGTCGTAAATGAAGGGAACAACAAGGTCGAACTGTCATGCAAACTGGAATGGGTACCGAACGGTGATGTCAACGGAGACGGCTGTCTCACTGTTTCAGATGCTTTGATAATGCAAAAGTGGCTTCTTTCTGCATCAGATATCACACTTTTCAACTGGAGAGCAGTTGATTTCTGCCGTGATAACAAGATAGATATATTTGACTTAATAATGATGCGAAAAGAACTCATAAATCGGAATGCTACAGAATATTTAGAACCTGATCAGCGCAGTTTCGGCGGACCAATACGTACTGTTACAGATTGTCTAAGATTATATCTTGGCCCGGATGAGAGCTATGAGAATGTAGCAATTATTTATAAAGGTACTCATCTCTCAGAATTAGGATATCAGGATAATAACGATAAATGGATATTTACCGAATACTGCGGTCAATATGGCTGGATCAGAACAGTAGAAGACGATGGCAAAACTCCGACGATCGTTTACGAGGTATACATGGATAAGCCAGTCATCTATCTCTACCCCGAGAAAGAGACCGACGTTCACGTTGAGCTTGAACTGACTTCTTCAGACCTTTATACGACCTACCCAAGGTACAACAACGGCTGGGACGTAACAGCATATCCTAACGGCACACTCCTGAACAAGGTTGATGGTACACATCATAAGTATTTGTTCTGGGACGCAGTAAACTGCCGTACAAGATTCGACTTCTCGAAGGGCTTCTGCGTCGCAGGCAGCGATACAGAGAGTTTCCTCAAGGAAAAGCTCTCATATATGGGACTGACCGAAGATGAAATGAACGAGTTCATAGTATACTGGCTGCCTTTAATGGAGCATAACAGGTATAATCTCATTTCTTTCCAGAGCGATGCCTATACTGATTCTGCCAAACTGAACATAACACCTGCACCTGACAGCTTACTGCGTGTATTTATGGCATATGTTCCGTTGGATGAGGCAATTGATATCGAACCGCAGCAGTTATCGACCTTTGAGCGAACAGGTTTTACAGTCGTTGAATGGGGCGGCAGCAAGATACAATTAGAAATCATATAAAATGAAATTCCGCCCGTCATGGGCGGAATTCTTTATAGTTATACTGAGGATACATATATACACATCATCAGTTACAGTATCTTCTTTCACAGTATAGGATATAGTATCAAACAACTGATCTTCACATTACAGGAAGACACTTTATATTCATTATATACAACATTAATGACATACACTTGTACATTACCACAAAACAGCAAATCTGGTATATTGTTAACAAAATATCCTTTAATGCATCGAATTAAAATGTTATAATTGTCTTATATGATAAATACCATGACGATGAAATTTAATTTAGTATATAAGGCTATCCTTTTCATCTCGCATTTAATTCATTAAATATCTGAACAGGAGGTTTCTTATTATGGCAGGTAGTCAACCACCGAAATTGATTATACTTGACATTCTTCATATTTTACAAAAGCACTCAGACATTGATCACAGACTCTCTCAACAGCAGATACAAGATCTTATAGAATCAGAATATGGAATGAATGTCGCTCAAAAGACCGTTAAACGCAATCTTTCAAAGTTGATCGAATTTGGTTTTCCCATAAGATATCGTGGCAGCGAACATGAAAATGATACTATAATCCGTAAAGGTAAAAACGGAAAAAGCGAAGTGATATTGACAGATTGGTATTATGTTCATGAGTTTATGGATGGAGAATTGCGTCTGCTTATCGACAATGTGCTTGCTTCTGACGGAATTTCACAGAAAGAACGCCTCAGCCTAATAGGTCGTCTTGAAGGCTTATCAAGCAAGTTTTTTCTCTCTACTATCAAGAATACAGATATGGAGATTTGCGATAAGGTAATAAACAGAGAGATTTATATTACACTCGAAAACATTGGAAGTGCTATCGCAGACGGAAAACAAGCATCCTTCCACTACTGTGATTGCGGGATAGATGGTAAGCTGAAATATAAACTTGACAGTAGCGGTAAAAAGAAGCTTTATAACGTCAATCCATATCAGATAGTATCCAGGAACGGCCACTCGTATCTGATATGTAATCTTCCGGAGCACGATGATCTTACACATTTCCGTATTGATCGTATCAAGGACTGCACCAAGAACGATGAGCCTGCAACTCAACTGAGAACGTTGAAAGGCTTTTCGGCAGGTATCAGGCTTTCCGATTACATAAAAACGCATCCGAATCTGTGGAGCGGTACTCCCGTACATATCACATTTCAATGCAAACAGTATATGATGAACGATGTTGCGGATAGTTTTGGCACGAATAACAGGATTGAAACGCTGCCTGACGATATGATGATAGTTCACGTTGAAGCAAGCGAAGCCTCAATGCTACACTGGGCAATACAATTTGCAGACGCAGTAGAGGTACTTTCACCTAAAAACTTGCGTGAACAAATAGCCGAAACACTAAGAAATGCTCTCAGCAAGTACGAAAAATAAGTAAGTCAATAATGTCACATACGATGTGATATAATAATAAGGAGGAAAATTATGAGTACAACTTTTTTATCAGAAGATATGACAAGATACTATGAGGATATGTGGATTGCTCACCAGTTGGAAGCGTTGTCAAATGGAAAATATCGTTTCCTCAATAATTTAGAATTTGGAAACTATAAAAACGAATTTTGGAGTATTATTTCTGCTGATGAATGGTCTAATATCAGTTTCCATTTTGAATTGAATTGGAAAAGAGGACTACCAATAACAAATGTATCAAAAATCAATATACCTATTCATTTGGAAACCAAAAAAGGTCATGAAGAATTATATCGTAAGGCAAGAGAATGCTTTGAAGCGCAGGGTTATAGCTTTATTGGTGAAAAAGAAGGAGCTATTCTTGCGTCAGACAATTCTAAATTTCATGAGTCGATAACTCCTGACTTTTCTTCCGAAGAAGCGGCAAAGGCGACTATTCGTGAAATAATCAAGATTCTAGATTCAGAGTCTTATCAAAAGTGTGCTCATATCATAAATGAGTTTATCCGTGAGCAACAGAATAAAAATTGATATTATAATTAGGCTATAGGACATAAGGCAGTAACGCCCTATGTCCTTTGCTATAATATGAAATAGAAAAAGCACGAAAATAATTATTATACCATGCAGGCACAAGTTCATTTATACTCATCCTCCTTTGATATAATATAATCACAGTAAAAACATAGGCACTTCACAGAGCACATATACATTCTGCACATTTTGAGTACTGTCAATCTGTGTAAAAAGGAGATTTTTCTATTCACCCCTCTGAATCTTCGGGTTTCAAATTTTTGAGTAGTATAATGAAGAAAACCAAAACCATGACTTTCTTTCAGGAGGTAACATATGGATTATTATACAAGACCGGCATGGGTAGAGGTATGTCAGAAATTCTTCGAGGCTTATGTCGAGTTCCGAGTTGAGGGTACCGAAAAAAACAGAATAGAACACAACTGTCGTCAAATAGAAATTGCTTTTTTTGACTGTAATGATTTAATTTCAGTCGAAATGTATTGCCCAAACATTATGAGAAGTGTGAGCGGATGCTATGACGGCTCAGCTCAAAATACAGAAAAACTGATAAGAATGATACTTTGGCTCGCACTTGATGTCGAGGAACTGGAAATTTTCAATATAGAAGCGATCGAATCTAAAGAAGAATATAGTGAGTTATGGGATATACTTGTAGAAAAGTATTGTCGTTGCTATGAGGATACCATTGAGGAGCGTTGGAAAGGAGCAGGCGAAGAAAGCTTTATATTCAAACTTCATGATCGTCAAATCAATGTATACTTTTATCCTCATGGTATGTGGGAGGATAACGGATGGATCTGTGTAAATCTTTACTGCCTTGACACAGGATTTAACATCTCAACGATTGTTGACCAGACAGATGATGATACTGAGTATCTTATCAGCTTGATACAGGACATGACCTTAGAACCAAAGATCATCAATTTTAGTATTACAGATTCCGTAAGAGAGCATGATCTTATCAGAGAAGCGTTAGTAGGCAGGCAGACAGAGAATGGGCTAAATCGATTAAGACATCCTTTTTCAAATCCGAGCTTAATTTGGAACAGTGATGTGTTTGTGGATCGATACTTAACTCTTCATAACAGGGATATCAAAGTACAATATGAGAACAAGTGCAATCACATAGTAATTATCCTTAGTTGCCTCACAACAGGTAAATCTTGTTCTTTAGCGCTTTCCAAGCATAGCAATAGCAAGGAGATAGATGATGTTTGCGAGGAAATGATCTACAAGATACAGGAACTCGCATGGGAAGTTGTTTAACTGGTGTTGGGGCGGAAACGCCCCATCCTCTATGATATAATATAATTACAGAAGAGAAAAACACATATTCATTGTCTAATTTTAGACAGGAGGTATAGTTTATGGCGATAAGACCAGTTTATTCTACATCAAACGGTAAGGTCATCAAAAACGAGTACGAGTTTCAATGGTTCGCAGGCTTTTCTTTGGCTCAGAAGCAAAGATCCATTGTCGCACTGCATAATGCAGTAAAAACAGCCAATAAGAAAGCAACTCCTCTGGAAATAAGTACAAAGGGGATAATTGACCTTGGCGTTAAGCTGAGTGCTTTCAATCTTAAGCTTAACGGATACACATTAGAGAATATTTTCCAGAGTTCAAAAGTTTTTTCAAACGGAGGTCCATATCGTGATTTGTTGGACGTTAGTCCCAAAGAATCAAAAAGAGACGATAGACTTTATATTTCAGGAGCTCTTTTGGGTTTCAATTATTCTGGTATAGATTTTCCGCTTGAGCCCAAAACCGTTTTCTACGACTATATTTATATCAATGCCGTTAAACAAACACTCCTTCCCGAAGAAATCGAAAAAATCAAAGGGTATACTCATTTTACGGATATCGAATTCAATCCTCAAAGGAGCATCAACACTCAAGCGAAATCGGTAGCAATTATCCGTCTTATGCTTGAGCTTTATAACGAGATACCTTCTTTTGACGTTTCAGACTTTATACGTTTCCATAGCGAAGTGGTAAAGTGCTAATGGCATATACGACATAGAGCGGTTTTGACCTATGCCCTGTGATATAATATAATCACAGAAGAAAAACGTATTCATTGAGCTGTTTTTAAGTCAGGAGGTAAGTATATGTATCAGTACACTTGCGATGCGAAATACTGTGCGACTTGTGCCTGCTGGTCAGGAATAAGAATTGTTTGTGACCGTTGGGGGTCGAGGTTAGAGGTCATAAGCCCTATGGATACAGGGAAATGTCAGAATCAAAATTCAGGATATCGGGGACAGACAAAACAGGCGAACGGAGGATGCTCTGCATTTGTAAAATACGGAGCGCTGAAGTAACCGCCTTCAGTTAATAAGTATAATAAGGCTATTTTCAAGGAGGAAATACTTATGTTAATTACATCCGCAAAAGCAGCGAAGATGCTGCGTCAGCTTAACGACGAACTGCGTACATTACAGGTTCGTGAGGGAAAAACAAAGACCTTTGTTGCTGCGCTTCAGGAGGACATCGAATCTGTTCGTCCAAAGTATAACTTCAAGGAAATGCGTGATGCTCAGGCAGAAGTTGAGAGGAAGATACGCAAACTCAAGCACGCATTAAATATATTCAACACAACAACTGTTGTTCCAGAATTTGATATGACCATCGACGAGATGCTCGTATTTCTTCCGCAACTCAACAAACAGTGCTCTTTACTTAGCGGAATGAGGGACGCTATGCCCAAAGTCCGCGTAAGTTCAGGCTATTCCGGTAACAGTGCGATTCTCGATTACCAATATACCAATTACGATATAGAGGAAGCCAACAAGCGTTATATCGAACTGTCCGATATGCTTGCCAAGGCTCAGACAGCACTCGATCTCATTAACAGTACCGTAGAATTTGAGATAGACATCTAAAGTGTTTTCCGTTTACAGTTCTTACACTTGCCTTTTGAATATGAACGGTTAATGTTCATGTTCAGTGTTATAGTTTATAGTTATTATTATCAGTTATTGGTTTAGGTCAGTGTTCAATGTTTCTGACTTTAATTGATGAATGATAACAGGTGTGGGAACTGTAATAAAAACTTTTTTGTCAGCGGAAGTTCGGTTTCAGGCTGGCAGATTATAAATCACAACTTAAAACACACATTTGTTTTTCGGGAGGTATGTTTATGTTAAATTACGAGGTTTCAAAAAAAGGCTACGAGCAGTTCAAAAAGGATCTCAAAACCAACAACGAAGCTTTCCCTTGGTTCAAGAGCGAGTTGGATTTTCTAGACAGCTTCAAAATAAAAGTAGATTGTGAGACAGCATTGCAACAGATAAAAACAATAAACTCAAAGTATTCCACACACTTGTCTTTTGGAAAATCAGAATTGGCAGACGAGAGCAGAGAACTTGCAGCCTTCATAGCTAGCAAGAGTTTTCAATCAAGAATAGGAACCAAAGATATAGATGTTGCAGCAGCTCTTGTTATCGATTTAGCAAAGGCTGCTAAAACAAGAGGACGATTTCTCCTATCATTTGCTTCGAAGTATTGTCATCATTGTTATCCAAATATGTTTCCGATTTACGACAGCATAAACGCAATATACTTAAAGGAGAATTATTCCTATAAAGATAAAAAGGACTACGGCGAGTACATAGATGCCTATAGTCGATTCTGCCAAAAAATAGATGTTAATTTAGTAACTGTCTCCGACAGGTACGAAGGCTTCTATGTCGATAAGTTTATAAACAACATTGACAAAAATACGAAGTAACACACAAAATCTGTCTGCTTTAGAAGAGACAAATGCGCAATAACGTTAAATTCTTCGGCTGCCTCATAGGCGGGGTAGCCGGTGATGCACTGGGATATGCAGTGGAATTTCTGCATAAAGGTCAGTTTTTTATATAAATGCTGATAAGCCAACAACGCCATATATGTGCTGTGCACGGAACGGAGGTTTGTTATGAGAGTATACGAAGGTTATGGAACTGGTCATCCTGTTTACACGATTAACGGAAATGAGGTCTATCAGTGCTATGGTACTGGACGTCCTGTCTACACAATTAGTGGAAATCAAATATACCAAGGTTCTGGAACGGAACATCCAGTTTTTACAATAAGAGGTAATCAGTTATATCATGGCTATGGTACAGGGCATCCAGTCTATACAATTAAGAACAATCAGGTTTTTCAGGGATATGGAACAGGCCATCCTGTATACACAATAAGGGATTATTGATAAGGAGGTCGAATTATGCAGGAAAATAAGAAGGGCAGCAGATTCACATTTGACAGCTTTGAGGTCAACAAAACAAACAGCCAAGCTTTTGATAAAGCGAAGCAGTTTGCCGAAAATGCTGACTCAAAGCCGCTTGCAATATTCGGCGGCACAGCAACAGGCAAGACTCATCTGCTATATGCTGTTAAAAATGCGATTGAGCAGAATGCGTATGAGCTTAATGTGATTCTTACAACAACAACGGATATGGTTTCCTCTCTTACAAATATAATCAGCAATGGCGGTTCAGCAGAGAAGTTCCGTGAGAAATATTTGCAGGCAGATGTTCTTCTTGTAGATGATATACAGGAACTTGCAGGAAAGGAGAAAACGCAGGACGAGCTTATACTTCTTTTCAATGCGTTTTACGAATCTAGCAAGCGTTTCATGATGACCTTCTCACAGAAAGAAGCACATGATGGACTTAAAAAACGTTTGTTTAGTCGTGTTTTCTGGGGAGATTTTGCAGAAATCACAACTGCGTATATTAACAAGCTGATTTAAATTGAAAATATAGATAATCAATCGAGGGCTTTGTAGAGAAAATATGGAGGGTTTCGATGACCGTAACTGTATATTCAAGAGAAGTAATCGAGCGTATTATAGCAGAAGGATCATTTCCAGCTAATACTGTTGTAATCAGCTTCTACGATCCTGCTATTAAGCGTATCGACAAGGACTATACCCATGTGGATTACAGCGGAGTGTGCAAGAACGTATTCTATAGCGAGCTTGAGGATCTTGATCTTGAGGTTCTCAAACGCAAGGGATATACATACGATATTTATTTCCCAGAGGCAGATGATATGGCTATGTTCATTGTAAAAGCCTACAATAGCGGTAAGGATATCATCTGTCAGTGCGAATACGGTCAGAGCAGAAGCGCAGGCTGTGCTGCGGCTATTCTGGAATACTTCTATCACACTGGCATTTCGATTTTTTCGAATTATAATTACTATCCTAACCAAGTCGTATATCACAAAGTGTACGATGCCATAGAAAGGCAGAGACGCTATTACGATAATAAATACTATTTTGCTGCAGATGCAGATGTAATAAAAAAGAACATTGAAAAACTTAAGCTTCCTGACACACTTCTTGACGGTTATCAGCCGGAAAACAGTCATTCAGTGGTAGATTTCAAGATAGAAATCGAAAGGCATTTATCAAAGCAGAATATGCTTTACCATACTCAGGAAGAGATTTTAAATGCCGTGAAAAAAAGCAAACAGCCTATATATGCTTCATTTAGTGTATCTAAGCTTCGTTACTTGTATTTCGCATGGAATCCTGATGGAGTCGGTACACGTTTCAGATATGGCTACGAGGAGATAACGGTTTACATTTATTTCAACAAGTATTACTTCAATAATACAGATCATAAGTTGCCTGTACATCGCCGAAGAGCAGAGAGTAATAACGCATTCATATTAGGTTCAAGAGGTCATTTCAACTCCTTATCATTTTTTGGAAAACTGTCATGGGACAGTGAAAGGAAAATGATAGATGCAGTTCCATTTATTATTACAAATCTCAAATGATTTATTCTGTTATCAAAATATACGTAAAAGAACACCGCCACAGAAGGCGGTGCTTTCATTATGAATCTTCAAAAATTTTATCAGCCGCATCAAGGTCAAGAAGATAATACTTCCTACCTCTCTGGCGGTTTTCAATAAGCAAATTAGCAGGAATAAGCTTTAACCTGCTTCGCACAGTGTTCTCTGACAATTGCAACTCATTAAGAAGCTCTTCACGAGAGATACCGATATTGGAGAAGAGAGCTGCCTGGATAAGCAGTTCGTACATATGAGAGATATCAGTCTTTTCAGCATTTGGTAAGCTAACGATACGCTGGCAATAGTAATCCCACTTAAACTTCTTATCTTCAAGAGTCTCCAGCAACTGTTGTAACGATATCTCAACTAAATTCAAAAACATCTCCACAAACGGCGTTAGTTCTGCCTTGTTATGCGGATCATTACATACTTCAAAAGCCTTATAGTACTTGGATATGTTTTCTTTTATCGTATATGATAATCTGAATCCTATCAGAGGATTGAGTTGTCTTGAAAGAAGATAGCTGCTGATGAAACGACTCGTTCTACCGTTTCCGTCATAGAATGGATGAATGTACCCGAACAGGTAATGAAATACCGATATTCTGATGAAAATGTCGATATCATCATCATTCAGCACATTCAGACTCTGGTTCATTGAATCGATTATCTTACTTTCGGGCGATATTCCTTTATGGATAACCTTCTGAGTAGCTGACTGAACTTCGACACCTGAACGACGGAACAATTCACCATCAGGCAGATTATCAGGATCAGTTGCCTTTATCTCTTCATAGAAGATATCGTCATAGACCTTGCGTATATCCTGACAGGACTTAAAAGACATTGTGTGATCATCTTCAAGAGCTGCATACTTAGCAACAAGACCAACGAACCTGTTGCGTTTATCACGAGTTGATAGATCCTGAAGAATTTCACCGATCTCTTTTCTGGTACTGTGAACACCTTCTATGTTGTTGGTCAGGAGTATTTCATCAATAAGACATTTGGATGTGAACTGAGATATTACAAGCTGAGGCAGTGTATTGGTCAATGATTCAACACCTTTATCCAAACGCTCAATCGATATTATCTGTTTGTATATCTCAGGGGTCTGACAAATGAATGCAGCATTCTCTCCGATATTTACAGATAGGTGAATAGTATCAGCATCATTATATCTGTTATCGTACTCTGTCTTATACTCTTTAGCTCCCATATGGAATAAGGCTTTTAACGTTTTCCTTGACATATATCTCATCTCCTTACTGCCTGTAGTGAGTATTATTGAACACTCTGAATCAAATATGCATTGAGTATGTATATGAATAATCCACTGTGCAAAACGCAAATACATATCACTTTTGAGTTTTACACCTTGATTATATCACATCTAAGCGCAAAAGTCAATAAGAAACGGAGATTCCCCAATGACGAAGAGGCCATAATAATTCTTACTAATTTTCAAAATAGGACATCCTTGCCCAGCAGTTCGATAATGTATATATCATCGAATGGGATCGTCGTCTTAACGGCCTTCAACAACCAATACTTAGGATTGATTTCATTTTGAAGAAGAGCTATTTTTAGATTTCAAACTCACCTTATATTCATTTCTTATCAATGAATATGCTATAATATTGCATATTGTTTCACTAACATTTTGAGAATCCATATACATCAATTCATCTGACGGAAGAGAACCAAGGTAGATCATACCGTCTTTCACAAGCGAATACTAAATTGATATCATAAATTTGCTTTTTGATTTGTTTGAAAAAAGAATATGGTCGTGTTAGAATATATATGATTATTTGAATTCTTGATATATATATTATTCTTATGAAGCAATTTCATTAATAAAATTATATGAAAGGAAGAATAGTATGAAAGCGAATTATCATACGCATACATATCGTTGTAAGCACGGTAAAGGTACAGATAGAGAGTTTATAGAACAGGCTATTGCAAGCGGGTTAAAGGTGCTCGGTTTCTCAGATCATTGTCCTTGGGTATATGACAATGATTATGAATCTCCTATAAGAATGCAGCCGTCAGATCTTGATGATTATTTCTCATCGCTTCTCTCGCTCAAAAAAGAATATGAAAAGGATATTACTATATACATAGGCTTTGAATCTGAATATATTCCTGAGCTCATGGAGAAGCAGGATCAGTTGCTATCAGGTTATCCTGTTGATTATATGATCCTCGGTCAGCATTATAACGAGCCTGAATACAATTCCCACTATAATGGACACGGCACAAACAGCTTGAAACAGTTTACGCGATACATAGACCTGATTATCGAAGGTATGGACTCAGGACGATATAAGTATGTAGCCCACCCTGATCTATTATATTATGCTGGTGAAGAATCCACAAGGGTAGAACAGTACACGCGATTATGCAAGTATTTCAAGGAGCATGAGCTTCCAATAGAAATCAACCTTATAGGACTCAAAAATGGACTTCATTATCCGTCTGACAGGCTTCTTAGAATAGCTCATGAAGTAGTAAATACAGCTATTATCGGCATAGACGCACATACCCCGAATCTTATAGGTGATATAGCTTCAATAGAGCTTGGAAATACTGTAGCTGAGAATTACGGTATAGAACTTATTGATTATCTCCCAGGACTTGAGCCTAAAATATAAAAATAACAGGAGGGATCACCCTCCTGTTTCTTTTTTATTATTATATGAATCTTTAATATGTTTTTCCAAAACGAATGCCGCCACGAAGGCGGCATAGTAAATATATGCATTTAATTACAGTCTTTATCGGATTATGATATGACTATTATTTTGTTTTTATGTATTCTTCTAATGCTGCAACATTTTCTTTTGTTGTCGATACATAAGCATAGTATGCTAGAATATTTGACACATCAACCGCATTTATTGCACCGTCATTATTCACATCGGCTGGCTTTTTCTGCTGCTGATTATAATCGCCGTCCTTATCTGTGAATATAAGCGCGTAATAAGCAAGAACAGATAATACGTCAACAGCATTAATCTGTTTATCTCCATTTACGTCACCTAATAAGAACTGATCGTCCACTGTATATACAGCCTTTATTTTTACAGTCAATCCCTGAGGATAGTTTCACAGCCATTTACCGTTAGCGAAGGTAATTTTAAGGGTATTGAACACTATATTTCCCTGAGACACATTATTGTCCAGAGTGACATTGTATGATCCGCTGCTTATCTTACTTTAATAGCGCAAATATTCCGTCCAATGGACGGAATATTTGTAATTATTATTGATTAGGATCAAGAGTATTTATTATTTTGAGAAGATATTTTTGTATTTTCAATGCATCATTTCCTGTAAGGCCTTTAGTCGATATATCGACATCTGCCTGTAGCATTCCTTTCTGTGTTATAGCACTGGGTGATGTTCCGCCATATCCATATTTATTTGGATTGGCAATTGATTGCATAATCAGTACTGCATCTGACAGATCAACTTCGTCATCGCAATTTGCATCGCCAAAAAACATTATAGTTGAAACATAGTCAGCTGATGCTGTAAAATAACCTGGGCTACCTTTTTCGTCAACGCATGCATATTGAGTATTGATTATTTCAGGGTTATACTTTGTTCCATTTCCACCAATTAATGAATTGCAGCCATTAAATAAAACAGTATTAACAATTTTCGATGTAATCTTCCATTTGTTAGATACTATTATCTTTTTGAGATCTGAACAGAAGTTGAACATTCTATCTGCATTTATTAATGATGAAATATTAAAACTTGTTAGGTCTAATGAAGTAAGGTTACTGCAATTATAAAACATTGTCTCCATATTTATAACATTTGATGTATCAAAGCTGTTGATATTCAATGAAGTTAGGTGATTACAGTTTGCAAACATACTTCCCATATCAGTTACTCGTGAAGTATTAAAGTTTTTCAGATCAAGTGATGTAAGACTATAGCATTGAGCAAACATACTGTTCATATTGTTAACATTCGAAGTATCGAATTTGCTTAGATCAAGATTAATAAGTTTATCGCATCCAAAGAACATTTGCTTCATATTTGTAACATTTGAAGTATCAAAATTACTGATATTAATTGATGAAATCATCGGACAGTTAATGAACATACTACACATATTTGTTACTTTTGAAGTATTGAAGCTGCTAAGATATACTGATGAAAGGTTGTTGCAGTTATCAAACATTTCTGCCATTTTAGTAACGTTTGAAGTATCAAAACTTCTTAGATCTAATGTTTTCACTTTAGTACAGTATAGGAACATATCGCTCATATCCGTTACCTGTGATGTATCTGCATTTTCAAGTTCAAATGTTTCGGCGGAAAGTGAAGAAAATAGGCCTTTACTGTTTTCAGGGAATATTGTTGTTTTTTCGGTAACAACTTTCTTGACTTTGTTATTGTTTCTATATGGTTTTATATCATCAACAGTTATAGCTCCTTTGAGTGTCAATATACCTGTTCCTTCGTCAAACTCGACATTATTCTTTCCTTTTGATACAGTTACCCTGAGGATAACAGTATCATCATCACTATTTGATACGAAAATCATTGCGCTGCCGATAGTTCTTGCAGTTATTACTCCTGATTTAGAAACTGTTGCAATGCTCTTATCACTTGACTCATAAGTCAAGTTAGATTGATTTGCGGTAATAGCAAACTGTTCTCCTACCGTAAGAGAAATACTGTTTTCTTCAAGTTCGAGAGGCGGCAGTGTTGAAGTTGTTGATATTTTTGATGTAATTGTAGTTGTTGATGTTGTCGTAGTTTTCTTGCTAGTTGTCGTGGTTGATTTTGATGTTGTCGTAGTTTTCTTACTAGTTGTCGTGGTTGGTTTTGATGTTGTTGTAGTTTTCTTACTAGTTGTCGTGGTTGGTTTTGATGTTGTTGTAGTTTTCTTACTAGTTACTGTTGAAGTGGTTGTTATTTTGGTTGTAGTAGTTGTTATTTTTAATGGATCTTTTTCTTCTATTTTGGTGAATTGATCTTTATATCCGCATATTTGTGTCGAATTACTGTTATTTGATGTTACTGTTCCTGAATTAGAACATCCATAAAAATTTGAAGATGATGTACTTCCGCATATACAGCCTACATTGGTTTCAACAGTTACTGTTGGTTTACCTTTATTAGCGGTGTTTAAGCGATAACATTTTTTTAGATTATAGTATGTATTGCCGTAATTATTAGTATATGTTGAAATAGTTTCTCCTGTTTCATAATTTATCGAAGGGGTTGCTCCTTCTTTTATTTTATTTTTGCAAATAATAGTTCCAGAATTTTTACAAGAATAAAAATTCACAATTTGAGCATTACCACATATACCTCCAACATATAGTTTTGAATCAACGTTGTCATAGCGTAGATAGCATTCATAATATATTTTTTTATTTACGCTGTCTATAGTTTCAACATTACTCGTATATACGACGGTTTTAGATTGAAGTGGAGTCGCAGTTGCATTAATACTTCCATTTGTATATGTACATTCTCTTATAGTGGCACTTGACGAATAACCGCATATTCCTCCCACATACATAGCTGAGAAATGGCGATCTGTAGAACGTGTTATATTAACGGAAGAGCTACAGTTTAAAAGCATTCCTCCAGTTTGTTTACCACATATTCCACCGATATATATGTTATCATACGGGTAACTCATGCCATTTTGAGATGCAGGAGTATTGCATGTGATATAGCCGCTGACATTACAATTGAACATATTTCCATTACTTTCGTTTGCTATTATTCCAATTAATGGAGTTTTGGATGAATCCTGGGAGGTTATGTTCGAATTGAACGATATTTTTTCGATAGTACCGCTATTCTTTTTTATAAATGGATTTTTTAATCCTGATATAGAATGATTCATTCCGTTGATAATTCCTTCAAAAGTATCCATTGAGTTTAAGCTATAATTGCTGAAACTAAAGTTATTTTGGAGGTAAAAAGTTTTGTTTTTAAATGTGTCACCAGATATATTTAAATTCACAAGACCTGCAAGCTGTTCTGCTGTATTTATTTGAAATTCTGTTTTTGTATTGTCATACCACGAAGTATCATAATTTCCGCTCCACACTTTGGTGGTATTAGAACTATCATCAGCTGAACCAACTAAAATTAATGTGTTTTTCGTAAAGGTATTGCTTATGCTTCCAATCATACATATGCAAGCAGTAAAACCAGCTAATAGCTTATTAAATTTCATATTTTCATCCCCTTTTTCGAAGCATGTTTTTTATTACTTTTACAAATATAATTTAATAATATAAAGAATTCTTCTTTATATTATTATAATAACATTTTATTTGCACATATATGAGAATAATTTGTTAATATTGCTTTGCTGAAGAAGAATTTGTAACAATCCATAAATAAGTGCACTACCATTTGTATATTTTTTCTTATAATACGCCCTACGCGCTGTATCTAAGCATCAAAATATACATATTGTAGATGTTTACATAAAAACCTTTTGTAACTCAAATTCAGAATATAAGACAATAAATTATAAAAATGATGTTAGTTATTATGATAAAAGATTCCACTAATTTAATGAAAAGCTGCTTGGCAATGATATGTATTCAATCATTGCCAAATTACTTTCTTATTTATTGATAAATTCTTGATCTGTTATGCTATTCTTTCTCGGATAAAAGTAACGTTTAAATACTTTTTTCTTTGCATTGTAATATTCACTATCAGCATTATCACTTTGAGAGTACTTTTCTTCTTCTATATCCTTTTGGGTTTCAATGATCAGTACAGTTGTTTTTTGAGTTATATCAGCAACACGTTGAGCGATCTGATAATTGATTTTGTTTGTAGAATGAAGCATTTTTCCTGTCTCGTAGTTCGTGGTACAAATGCAAGTGTGAGTATGATATTCTGATTGTTTCGTCTTTTTTCTGTGACCTCCAGTAAGAAACTGATTTTTTCCTTTAAACGGCTCTAATGCTCTATCAGTTATTTCCATAGCAGTTTCAGCATTTGGTGCAGTATCTCTGGTTAATGATATCATGTAATGAATCATTTGATTCTTTCCTTCATTGCCATAATACTTAGCCGTAGAGCTCATTTGCATTGCGGCTGTGTCAGGATCTCTTTCTACAACTCCATATCCCCTTACTCCAACACTATCCTCATTATCAATATAATGCATAGCGTTTCTGATATATTCTTTGTTAGCTCCTGCGTGAGTTATCACTTTGATAATTTGTTTTTCCATAATTTATTTGCCTCCTCCTGTGCTTCTTTGATTGGTTTACAAGAACCTGTCTTCACGCCTTCAAGTGATTTGTTAATGATTGTTTGTATTGTTGCCAGAATATCGGGTGTAAGACTGTTGTCAACGTGTCTTAAACGATCAATCGCTTCCTTCGAGAAAGAAGTATCTTTTTTGGCTGCTTCCCTCTCGATATCAGCATAGATGTCGTTGGGAATTCTGATAGTCTTTGCTGTCGTTCTTGATTTCATTGGTTATTCCTCCAGTTAGTATTGATTTAGAATTGTTACAAACCAACTGAATACATTGCATCTATAGGTATATATAATATAATAAATATTGATTATAGAATAATACAAAGGAAATATATTATATAATATATTTATATAATTATTTATTGCAGGTATTTAAGTCGATTTGTCATACATTCTTACTGCATAGTACAATTTCTCAAAAAAATATCCTCTCGATACTGAGAGGATAAAATAACTATTCAAAAAACGACAGCTGTCCGTCTATCCAGCTTATCTGTTTTGCCTGATGAATAACTTCACCTTCATGAAGTTCACCGACAATAAACTGTGAAGATGGATTATGAATTCGATTGTTTCGTATTACATTTTCCCTGTTTGAATTAGCATAACAATATCGACAGAAATGTCCACAGGTATCATATGCACCAATATCCGTGCCAAGAACGCAGCTACATTCAGTACGCTGTGATTTCTTTTTTGGTATATTGAGGGAGTAACCAATTGCAGCCTCAAATGTCTCTTTGGTCATACAGCCATTACAGTCTACACCGTATTCAGCAAGATCATTTCCTTCAGCACAGCTTTTTATCGTTATACCATAACGCTGTCCTATCTCTGCAAAAGCCTTTCCGATAGCTATTCGTTCCTGTGGAGTGACAGTTCTGACCTGAGGAAAATTGCGGAGGACTTTCTCATACAAGTCAATGAAGCTGATAACACATACTCTAGTATAACCAGAAAGTGTATTACACATATTCTGAAAGTCCGAAATATGACGTTCAATGGTATATGTGCTATCAATAAATATGGGATCATATCTCCAACCAATACAGTTAACACCTACATTCTTCGAAAGTGCAATAAAATCCTGCATAACTTGTTCCTTCGATGGAACGTTCGGTTCAACGTCCTTTCCATATGGAGTTATTGTCACGAACCAGTATTGATTAAAACGCTGTAGCTCATCTATATGCTTTAGCATCGGAGCAGGATTTTTAGTACAGAAGGCTATGCAGTCTACAACATCAGGATTTAGCTCATATCGCGTGATCCAGTCCTGACGATATGGATTTCGTACCAGAACATATCCCTCACGTATCCTGTTCATGAACCACTCAGAGTAAAACGCAGGGATATCAGTCCTCATTCCTGTATTTATTATCATAATTCTCCTTTTTAGACAGTAATACAATGATTATTACTGCATTAATCCGTTATTTAAACATCATTGCCGTCCGTAATTGACGGTAATAAAGAAGTGCATATGTTTTTTAGTGCCCTTTTTCTATATTATATGAGCTACAAATAGCATAGTCAAGAGTAAATTCCTATTATTTTGATTTTCTATATGTATATAATTATTATGATAATAATTATTATCATAATAAAAGCTTTTATTTTTTTCTCAGTTTATAGCCTGCTCCGTATTTTTTCTCTTTCAATATATATATTATTATGATGACAAGACTTTTGTCACCAATTTATTATAAGGAAGGAGAAATAAGCAATGTTCAATAACGAACGATATCTGACATGCGGTGTAGACAGTACTATCCCATTAGAATTGCAGCTGTTCCTGTGGGAATGTGTAGAACATATGCCTGCTCCAAAGGACTATCTCCAAGTCTTTGAGCTTAGTCCGTTAGGCTCGATGCAGTCAATTGTTCACATCTCAGAAGAACCCGAATATCGAAAGGTGTACATGATACCGTCGGATACACCTATCACAGAGAAGCTGTATATCATTGATGACGATGATCATAGTACCATGCTACTTGCAAGTGAATATTAAAACTTATGCCAGCCCTTCGTGGGCTGGCTCTTTTCATTATTCGGAGGTTATAAACAATGGAAGAAAACAATAACGTCATGTATTGCTCGCATTGTGGAGCAGTTATAGGCGAAGATGAGGATTATGAAACTATTGACGGCGATATAGTCTGCGCAGACTGTGTTGAAAACCATACTACTACCTGCGACAGATGCGGACGAATAATCTGGACAAACGAATCATATGGAGATGACTATACAACTCTATGCAGCAACTGCTATCACAACCACTATACTCGCTGTTCTTGCTGTGATACGCTCCTTCACGAAGATGATGCTTATCATCTGGACGGTTATGATTATTGCAGCGATTGTTATCATGATGAAGTGGACAAATGCCGCAGTATCCATGACTACGGGTATAAGCCAGAGCCTATCTTCTATGGCGATAGTTCCAGATATTTCGGCGTAGAACTTGAGATAGACGGAGCAGGTAAAGATAGTGACAATGCAGACGAGATACTTGCTATTGCAAATAAAGATAATGAGCATATCTACATCAAAGGTGACGGCTCTTTAGATGACGGAATGGAACTTGTATCTCACCCTATGTCTCTTGAATATCACAAGAACTATTGTTGGGATGATATCATGAAAAAGGCAATATATCTTGGATATCGAAGTCATCAGACAAGTACCTGCGGACTTCATGTTCATGTAAACAGAAACTGCTTCGGAGAAAATCGTGATACACAAGACGAAGTTATCAGTCGTATACTGTACTTCATTGAACATCACTGGAATGAGATGCTGAAATTCAGTCGCCGTACAGAATACAGCATGAACCGTTGGGCAGCTCGATATGGTTTTGAGAAGACAGGTCGTGAGATACTGGACAAAGCTAAGAAAGGAAATAACGGCAGATATGCTGCTGTAAACCTTATGAATTATGCAACTATTGAGTTCCGTTTGTTCAGAGGCACTTTGAAGCATAATACGCTTATTGCTGTATTGGAACTGGTTGATGCTATATGTGATATTGCTATTACTCATACAGACGAAGGATTGTCAAATATGTCATGGAGTGACTTTGTGGACACAATAAAGCAGCCAGAGCTTATACAATACTTAAAAGAGCGTAAGCTTTACGTAAACGATGATATCAATACAGAGGAGGATATTTAAATGAAACTTACAGATTTGATAAAAACTATACCGGCAGGAAGTCCTGCCGCAGAGATACTGAAGATAGCATTGTTGATAGCCGGAACAGTATTTGTTGATATGATAAGTGATGTAGTGAAGGATAGTTTAAATGCTAAAGAATATACAAAGATTATTGATGTTCTTGATAAGGAGGCAGAATAATTATGTGTGCATTGTTTGGCTGGCTTGATTATAAAGGAATCGTCCCGTATAGGGTATTGAGGAAACTCACTCAGGCACTGGCAAATGCTGCTGAAGAACGAGGTACTGATGCAGCTGGTATCAGCTATGTGAAAGACGGCAAAGTCACTATCTTCAAAAGACCGAAGGTAGCGCATAAGATACACTTCAACGCTCCTGACGGTACAAAAGCCATCATGGGGCATACTCGGCTTGCTACTCAGGGCGATAAGAAGCAGAATTACAACAATCATCCCTTCGCAGGTCATGCTGACAAAGAGTTCGCCTTTGCCCATAATGGCGTTCTTTGGAATGACAAAGATCTTCGTAAAGACGGAACTATTCCTACTTCATATATTGACACCGACAGCTACATAGGCGTACAACTAATAGAGAAACAGGGAAAGTTAGATTTTGACAGCTTAAAGTATATGGCTGAGACAGTTGAGGGTAACTTCACCTTCACAGTATTGGATCAGTATAACTCCTTATACATTATAAAAGGCAGCAATCCGATGTACCTGCTCCACTTCGAGACAATCGGGCTGTATGTATATGCAAGCACTGAAAGCATTATGAAGAAAGCTTTGAAGCAACTGGGCTTACATAAGTTCGAGAGCAAATGTATCAATACGGACGAGGGTGATATTCTTCATATTGACAGGAACGGTAAAATCACAAGATCACACTTCGAGCCTAAAATTTACCGTTCAAAATATGTGAGCTGGTATGATTATGATGATTCTCCTTATTACAACATGCATGAGGAAATCTTACTTGCATACTGCGGTTGTTATGGAGTTGATAGCTCGGACGTTGAGTTACTTCTTGATTACGGTTATACCTGCGATGAGATAGAAGATATGCTTGCTGATCAAAGCCTGCTCCAGGAAGCACTCAAAGACGTGAAATACATATGCGGTGAAGACATCTATGAGAGTTGCTATGGGGGTGTATTTTGAAGTTTCAAAAAGTACACTTTATGATACACCCGAAAAACGACTAAAAAAGCGTTCCAAAAAGTGGTATTTTGACTTTTGAAATGTTCCGAAAGTCTCCACCACTTTTTGGAACAGTTAGGAGGTAAAATGGCCAACCGTATATATGGATATGCTCGTGTCTCTACCCGTGAGCAGAACGAAGATCGTCAACTCGAAGCTCTGACTAAGTTTGGAGTACCTGAGCAGAACATTATCACCGACAAGGCATCGGGTAAGGACACAGAGCGCGAAGGCATCGAAGCAGCCAAAAAGGAAAACGTCCGCTTTGGACCTCCGTCAAAGCTTTTACCTGAAAACTGGCGTGAAGTGCTGGCGGAAGTACGCTGCGGAAATAGGAAGCCTGCAGAAGCTATGCGAGAGCTTGGTATATCTCGGTCATGCTACCACAGGCTTTATAATAAACTTACACCTATATCTAGAGAGGTGACTACTGATGGTAAAAAACGGTAACGGTGAAGGAAGCATCTACAAGGATAAAAATGGACGCTGGCGTGGAGTTGTAACTCTATACTGTGACCATGGAGTTCCTAAACGAAAATACTTCTATGGCAAAACAAAACACGAAGTAACAGAAAAGGTCAATAAAACTTTGGCAGATCTTCGCGATTATAACTACACTGAGCCCTGCAAGACAACTTTTTATGAATGGATGCGGTTGTGGTACGATACTTACTGTGAAGGAGCATTAAAACCGTCCAGTCTAATTAACTATGAAACTTATATTGAAAAGCATATTAAACCAACAATCGGTAACATCAAACTATGCGAACTAACACCATTGCGATTACAAACCTTTTATCAGGAAAAATTCAAGAACGGTAGGCTTGATGGAAAAGGTGGTTTGAGCCCTAAAACGATGAGAAACTTCCATGCAATGATTCATACTGGACTTGATAGAGCCTATAAGCTTGGATATATTCCACGTAATATAGCTGATCTTGTATCTCCACCAAGATCGGTGAAAATTGAACGTCTATACTTTACTGTCGAAGAGCAAAAAGAACTACAAAAGCACCTTGATGGTGAACGCATAGGTATGGCTGTATTGCTTGATCTCTATACAGGCTTGCGTAAGGGAGAATTGTTAGGACTCCCCTGGAAAAATGTGCATATTGATCTTAACGGAGAAAGCTACATACGTATTACTCAAAGCCTTAACCGCATCAAAAACCCAGATAGGAACGGACAATTTAAAACTATTCTTGAAATAGGCACGCCTAAAACCACTTACTCAGTCCGAACTATACCACTGCTGCCTGAGATTGCTGAAAAGCTTTCAGCATACCATGAGGAGCAGACTAAGACGATAAAAGAAAAAGGCCTTCCTGATCTGGGACTAGTATTCATTACTCCAAATGGACTACCTATTGATCCAAGTAACTTCGGTGACTTATTCAGAAATCTGCTGATACGTCATAATATTCGTGTTATCAATTTTCACGGAATAAGGCACACATTTGCTACACGCAGTCTGGAGAGTGGTATGGATATAAAAACACTCAGTCGACTGCTCGGACATAGTTCTATTCAGATAAGCCTTGATTTGTATGCACATGTCACGGATCAGCTTCAAGCTGAACATATAGCTAATCTACGTAATTTCTTAAAATAATGATTTACTGCTCGCCCTTCATGGGCGAGTTTTTTCTATTATATAGGAGGCTATTTGTGGACACTTGGACACACATATCAATGATAACCACTCAAATTACTCTTTTATAGTGTTTTCAATGTTATCATAGTATTTATTTAATACATCGAATATTCTTCTATATAAGTTCTCTTTACTATTACTTATTTCTTCAGCTAATTTCAAATACCTACGTGTGGTTTCCAAATCTACGCTATTTTTAGATTTTAAATTGAAATCGACATTCTCATTATTTCCAATGTTTTCCTGCATATTTGATTTCTTAATATTCTTGAAATTTACAGTTGAATCGTTTATTATCTTATCCCTAAGCTTAATCGCATCACTTAGATTTGCAGATTTTAGTTCATTTCCTATAAAAGCATAGTGTTGCTTAATATTATCAGGAAGAAAAATACACAAATCTTCACTTAACTTAGGTATGCATCTTTCAAAAGACGAAATAAAAGATTTTAATTCACACTCTATCAATTCATAACATTTTAATACACAATCATCTTCTTCGATATAACTAAGAATCTTTTCATAATCTATATTAAAGTGCTTAGTCAGTTCTTGACAAGCTTTAACATCACTACTATCCTTGCGAATAATATTACTGTAATTAGCTGTAGTAATACGGTGAATAACATCCTCCACGTACTTCAATACCTGCTCATAATACTCAGAGATTTCTCTACGGTGCTTCATACGATAGTCTTCAGCAGCACGTATATGAAGTAGTCTATCAAGATCATCATGAGTAAAATTATAAGGCCCATACTTTTCATATTCTTTTCCATACTCTATTTTATACTCATTAATTATGGAATCATTGATTGGTGTAATATAATAAAAACACTTTGGTATGAAATATTGTGGTCGTATAACTATGGGAGACAATGGAAAATATGAATCTCGGTCATATCTTACATTAGCTTTATTTGAAGAATCAATACGGATTTCAAATGGATCAATAAATAGCTCATCATCTTTAAAAGGATACTTTTGATAAGCTCCTATCAAGCTTTTCAAAGTATAACGTTCCTCGTCATCCAGCTTTTTAGCAATACTAATAGCTGCAATATGTATTGATACAATTATCATGTTTATAACTACGCCTCTATCTATCGGAACTGCATAAAGATCTTTCTTTTGATTTATGTACCGCATATATTTACTATCATTGATTGTTTCAACATCTTTAGCTCTTGCATATTCATGAACCATATATCCAAGCTCAAAGCTATCAAAATAAAGCTTTAATGATCTAACCACTAGTTCAAATTCATTCTCTGCATCTTCATCTGGATCATTGCCGTCAAAAACAAATGGTAATATTTTTTTTGTAATCGCATGGCAAAACATTTTTGCTTTAACTTTATCAGATATAGAATTCAAACGTTTTTCATCTATATCAATCTCTAAAGACTGAAAATAGATATTACTATTCTGAATAAGTTTATATAGCTCAATAGTTTTTTCATTTTCTGGCTTACTATTACTTACAATTTTCATTCCAGAATACGCTGCGACAAAAATTTTAGTAAACTTTTGTTGAGCAGAAATATTAAACTTTGTTTCACTAACTTGATTGCCATTTGTTACAATCATATTACCGCTAAATCTAACATTTCCTTTTTCAAATATAGACTTTATTAAGTCAAAAAATATTATTCTTCTTGTCTTCACTATTTTCTCCTTATTTTTTCGACGTTTTATAGTCGAAATTCATTTAACTTAATATTCGCTTATAATTCGATGATTTTGAATTTTAATCCTTGTTATTTTCCTTTATAATAATTTTGGAATGGTTAAGCCCTCTATAGTGGAGGTCATTCCAAGTCGCGCGTGGCAAAAACATCTTAAACAGAACAGGAGGCAATGATAGTATGAAAAAAAGTGATCTGTGTCTCTCTGCCGTAGAAGTTTCCTTAAAAACAGGGCTCTCTTTATCATTTGTACGAAAGCTGACACGATACGGCAAGATACCGCACATAAGAGTCGGTCGCAGAATTTTGTATCCATCCAACGCTCTTGATGATTGGCTGACTCAAAACACTTCTGGTAGCTTAAATCCTAAAAAGGAATGTGGACTCAATGGCTAAAGCAGCAAACGGCGAGGGTACGAAGTATAAACTTGTCAACGGCAAATGGTGCGCCGCACTCTATGTTCCTTTACCTGACGGAACTAAGAAGCGGATATACCGCCAGTTTCACACCCGTAAGGAGGCCGACGAATGGCTTTCTAAAAACAAATCGGAAATCAGCGCCGGAAAACCGGTGCTGTGCTCCGACCAGCAATTTGGGGAATACCTCGAGCAGTGGTTCGATAAGTTCGGCTCTGTTGCTATCAAAGACAGCACGAGAATGAATTATAACGGCTACCTGAGGCATGTTCAGCGTCACAAGGTTAAGGACATCAAACTCAAAAACTTGACAGCTGATGATCTTCAAAACTTCATTTCTTATCTTCAAAAGTGTGGACACTTGGATGCATCACCCCAAGCCCTCAGCGCGAAGACTATACGCAATATGTTAAATATGATACACAAGGCGTTGGAGCACGCGGTAGGACGTCAACTCATATACCATAATCCAGCTGACTACATACAGTTACCTCATGTCATTACACCAGAGATTCGTGTACTTACAGAAGAAGAAATAATCAGATTCGCTGACGCAATGCAAGGAGATTCGCTCCAAATAGCATTGATACTTATGCTTTTCTGCGGTTTGCGACTCGGTGAATGCTGCGCTTTGCAGCATAATGACGTGTGCTGCGATAGAGGGATATATTATCTCAGTATTACTAAGTCACTCAACAGGGTGACCAACTTCGAGGCTAAGGTTGGAGAGCCGAAGACTATACTTCGAATTCAAGAGACCAAGACTGCAAAGGGACGGAGACAAGTACCACTGCTGCCGGATGTAGCTAATAAGTTGCTTACACATATTCAGTGGCAAAAGGAGCTGGCTAGTCAGTCATACGGTATATACGAGGAGAATCCATGGCTTGTATCCAACGAGCTCGGTCACTACCTCGACCCTGGTACCGTAAGGAAGAAGCTCAAAGCAGTTGCTGAAAGCATCGGCATTACGGACTTTCACCCTCACTGTTTGCGTCATACTTACGCATCGCAAGCGGTGAAATGTGGTGTTCCACTACCGTATCTGAGCGATATACTGGGACACGAAAGCACTTCATTCACGGCAAAAGTTTACGTTAGCCTCGATCTTGAAGGTCGAGCCAAGGCTCAGGCAGCAATGTCGGAACTTATCAAAAAAACAATAAAATAATTTCAATTCGGGGGCATTATGCCCCCGCAGAAAGGAATATAGAATGACTGCAATATCAATTAGAATCACAGCAATCCTTGCAGGTGTTACGCTCATTCGAGTTACCGATAAGAACGCGCAAACACAACTCACTCGTGAGATAGCTCACCTTGGAATTCTAAGATTTGACGACGAGACGACATATATCAACGTCAATACACATTGGCAGAAGATATCACGCGTTGATCTGCTGAAGGTTATTCGTAATCTTATCGATTCCGAAGACAGATACGAGGTTAGCAGTGGAATTATAGCTGAAGTTGCAAAGCGACTCGCCGAAAATGCCGATCTCCAGTTCAATATCGAAGCAGCAAAAAGAGCGCAGGAATACCTAATAAATTTTAAAAATGGGGTCCTAAATATTCTCACTGGAGAGTTCAACACAGACCGTAGCAAATGGATCTTTGATTATGTTTTAGACGTTGAATATCTCGAGCAATGTACCAAAAATGATTGCCCAAGCTTCTTAAATTTTATCAAGACCTCAGCAGGTATCGAGAATCTACAGTGTATACTGATATCACTCGGGTATGGCATTTCATCTCTTATAAATGTGAAAAAAGCGGTTTTTCTAATTGGCGAAACCGATGGTGGAAAGTCAACGCTTTTAGATTTCCTCAGTGGTGTCGTGGCTCCCGAGCTCGTTTCCAACATCAATTTTCAGCAGTTGTCAAATGGTTACTTCGTGATACAGCTTCTTGGTAAAAAACTAAATATTTCTTATGACAATAGCTCAAAAGCTATGGATAACGAGCAAATGTTCAAATCTATCGTTGCATGTGAACGTATAAGTGCAAGAGCGCTCCGCGAGAATCCCATTCAGTTTGTTCCTACAGCTAAGCTGTTCTTTGCATCGAACAAGCCTTATACTTATAAAAATCCAGATCTGGCTTTATATCGCCGTATGGTCTTTATTCCGTTCGAATATAGCGTCCCTCCTGAAAAGCAAGATAAAGAGCTCCTGACAAAACTTGAAAAAGAACGCAACGTTGTATTTTCCTTGGCTGCAAGAACTCTTAAGGGATTTGTCGAGTCTGGATATGACTTCAAAATGTCTCCCAAGGGAAAGGCTTATCTCGAAAGTAGAATCGCTGCTCTACACTCCGTCGATAGTTTCTTAGATGACCGTACCGTCATTGATGAAAATGGCTCGATATCTGCAGCCTCTCTCTTTGAGGCATATAAACTCTGGTGCAATGAGAACGCCCTCGACGCTGACGAAAAAGCAGAATTCAAAGAGAGTGTACTTGCTTTCAACCCCAATATTGAATTTAAAAAGGTTGGGCCACGTCAGAAAAGGGTATGGGGCTTCAAAGGTATTAGACTCAAGACAGCAGACGAGCTTAATGCTCCGAATAGTAACGAAGATGAGAAGTAAGAGGTAAAGTAAATGATTTATAAATCAATTGGTTATAAACCCAGAGATGATTGGATTTTGTGTAATTGTGTAATGATAGGAATTGCAAGATTCCGTGCAGTACTGACAGTACAGTTGCAAACTGTAATATTATATAGGCAGGGGCTATAATTATGGCAGATAAAACATTTCAAATGAGATTACAGGAGAATGAACATAACAAACTTGTTCAGCTTGCTGAAGCTGCTAACATGGACAAGACAACCTTTGTAAAGCATCGTATCTTCTCAGACGATGGTATCATAATCCTCGATAAATCACACTTTATATCGCGCTCGCTTATTGAAATCAGCGACCAGCTTAAGGGTGCTAAGCGTGATGGCAAGCTTTCAGATGAGCTTATAAACAAGACATACGCCAAGCTCTGCGACGTGACAAAGATTTTTATATTAATTAGCAAAGAACTTACGGATTTTAAAGCACAGCAGGAAGGCGATGAAAACTAATGTCAATTGTTAAAGACGTCAACATAAATGGAAGATCTTCGGAAGACACTAAAAGCCTTCTAGATTATCTCATTGATACGCTTAAGACCGATGACCGTAAATATGTCACTGGCCTTGGCTTCATCACTGAAAACTTCCTGGAAGAATTTCAGACTGTTAAAATAACAAACCAGAAGACTGGCGGCAGACAATTTAGACAGATAACAATTGCTCCATCTCCAGCTGGAAACAACTGCACAAAAAAAGACTACCTGGAAATGGGATGCAAGATAGCAAAATACTACTATGAGCGTGGGTACCAGGTCATTATAACGCTCCATCTTGACACAAATACATGGCACATTCACCTCATGATCAACAGTGTAAACTTTCGTAGCGGAAAGATGTTTTCACAAAGCAGGAGCGAACTAAATCGCTTCAAAGTACACTGCAACCACATCTTCTCAGAATACGGTCTAGATCAGATTGGCAAATCCGCTGATGAGATGGTCGATACTATTGTTCATGAGCTGAGCGATGGCTTTGAATGCCTCGAACTTTTCGAAGAGATCATGGCCGATAAGGCAGGTGCTTTAAAAGATTTATATGATGCTCCTGCTAAATCAAGTAACAATAGAAAAAGTGAAGCGTATTGGCATAATAATGAATATCGTCCTTCCTTATATAACTTTCAAACAAATTATACAAGAAATACATATTTACCCAAAAAGCATTTTATTCCATTATATCCGGAGGAAAAAAATATGGATAATAAAAACATTAACTGCAGTCTTCCAACCATCAATGTTGAGCAGCTTCCCTCAGTTGGAGCAGCTTCATCCGGACTCTACGTAGACTTTAGCAAAGAAGTAAACATGGTTGTTCCAAAAAGTTGGGAGCCTCAGCAAGTCACTGAGTTCGTAAATAGCGTTAATACGCCTCCACCAGACGAGAAGGCATTCAATAGCAAAATCGGAGATGCAGTGATTACAGATCTGAGAGGTCGAGGAATAGAGACAGCGGTACGCATTGGCTCAGGTGTGAGAGTTAACTTAACATTTGACGACGTGATGAATTCCAATATAATTGATATTGATTACAACGAAGAATAGTATCAAGCGCCCTCATAGGGGGCGCTTTTTTCTTTCTAAGTAACAGACAGACTCGCTGATTATTCATATTTAATTCTCTCTATATTATATAATCTATATAACGATTAGTCAACCCTAAATAATTGTTAACCTAGGTTAACAAACTCCGCAATATCGTTCTAAAACTCTAAAAAACTCTCAGTGAATCTCGGCGATATATAGAGCAAAACTAAACCGCGTTGATGTACGGTTGATGTATTTTACTCATTTTGGCATAAAAAATAAGCACTTCCGAATACTCGAAAGTGCCGATATTACGTTGGTTGCGGCGGCTGGATTTGAACCAACGACCTTCGGGTTATGAGCCCGACGAGCTACCTAGCTGCTCCACACCGCGATATATTGTGTAGTGTCATCTGCGACTATATTATTATATCACGATTGAAGGCTGATGTCAACAGCAAAATAAATATTTTTTTATTTTAACAATAAACATTTATTTCTTGATAAAGAAACACTGCCCTAAAATGTGACCTCCATTTCTATAGATTTCCAGTTTTCTCCGAAAACCTGAAACGAATCATACTCCCCTGACGGGACAAAGCCCGCTGAAAGATAGCATTTATAGGCAGAAGTATTATTTTCAAAAACACCTAATGTAAGCTTTCGAGCGTTGAGGACTTCGGAAGCATATTTTTTTGCAAGTCCTACCATTTCGCAGCCAAAGCCCTTACCGCGCGCGGACTTATCAAGTATAACAAAGCCCAGCCGAAGGACCGCTTTATCATCACTTGGATATCTAAGGATAAAATGTCCGATTACAGAACCGTTTTCGTCTTCCGCAGTAAACGGAAGGAAACGTCCACCCTTGCTATCCTCGAAGTACCGCTCAATGATATCATCGGCTATTATCGGGAAATGGTCATATCTGTCAGCGCACCAAAGTCGAAACTCTCTTTCATCTGATAGCCAGCCTATTATGTATTCGGCATCGGAAGGCACAAAGTTCCTTATTCTCATATTCTCACCTCAAAGCCACTGAATAAAGGCAGTTTTATCGGAGCTGTTATAGCCTGATTTCTTATAAAAGTCAAGAGTGCCCTGCTGTTTTGAACCCGTCATCAGCATCATCTTATAGCAATTATGGCGCAAAGCGATTTCACGTGCATAGTCAAGGCAGGCTGTAGCCAGACCTTTTCTTCTGTATTTCTCGGAAGTGACTACATTTTCGATAAAAGCGTACGGACGCTGATCGTGTGTAAGGTTAGGGATAATTACACAAACGCAAGAAGCTGCAATAACTCCGTCCTCGTCTGCAACGATGATATGATGATCGTCGTCATTGAATATCCTGTGCCAGACAGACAATACCCTGCCATTCTTTTCGGGGAACGGATTATCGTGGAGCTCCATATAAAGCTTCATAAGCCCGTCAAAATCGTTCTCGGTTATTTCTCTTATCATAGCAAACACCTCCTTTTTACAGTATATCATACAGTGCAAAAAATAGCAAGAACTGCCGTACCAAAGTATAATAAAAAGGCAGACCTCCCGAAAGAGGTCTGCACCGTATGAGCAATGAGGTTTTGAATTAATAATTCTTAACTAATTTTGAGAAATCAGGATCTGACATACCTGCGTATACAGATAAGTCATTGATCTTCTTATTAACGTAGCCCCTTATAGCCTGTACATCTGATGTTGAAAGATTGCCGTCGTTATTTACATCTGCAGCCAGCATAGCTCTAAGAGTTCTGAGAGACTCTGAAGCAGGATCATCGAAATTTACACTCTGTGCATATGACTTGATATCCTTCTTTCCAGCCTTAATAAGAGCCTCTGCCTTTTCATAGTCTGCCTTTGTTATACCGTCATAATTGAAGTTCTTGAGCTGTCTTGTATTATAGCCGCCTGTAGCATCACCTACAACTACTGCTTCGTATGTTATTCTCTCATTAGCTCTTGCACCGTTTACTCCCTTAGCTTCTATCTTGAGAGCTGTGTCGCTTACAAGGTAGTGCTCGAAGATATCACCATATGTGGTCTTGTATGTCTCGTTATAAATGAGGCATCTGTTCATTTCTGTATTTGTGCTCTTTTTCCAGTTAACATTTTCATGATTGTATGTCTGTCCGCCTGAGCCGTTTGGCTTGCCGTCAAAATCGCCTACATTTGACATTTTATTTCTTGTAACGTAAGTAAGTCCCTTCTTTGTAGTTCTTGTAATACTTGTGGTCTTAACATCTGAGTTATCCCACTTTACAAAATAATTTACTCTGAAAGTTCTGTTATCCTGTGCTGCACTTGCAGAGAATGCGCTTGCCATTGGAAGTGCGCATATTACTGCGGCTGAAACTGCTGCTGCCATTTTCTTGAGTGTTTTTTTCATTTTTGGTTCGTCCTTTCTGAATATAAAATAGTAATTTATTGAGGATTTCCACCCTCATATGCATATTATAACACAGTTTTCAAAAAACAGTAGATTTGTTGCGCGAAGTTAACAAATTTTTGTCACAATCCTCTAATTTTAAAGCAACTTTACTTCTTTATATCTGTCATATAAATTTTATATAGTTGTGATATTATACGTCTGGTACATTCTGTTAAAAGCATAACTATGGTAATATGAAATAAAAAAGCAGACCTCCCGAAAGAGGTCTGCGCCGTTTGAGCAATATACTATTATAAGTATTGATTATCTGATAATGTCAACCTGCTTTTCAGAGAAGCTGTCAAACAAGCTGAGATCATACTGCTGAATAAGTACAGCATCTGCGTCATTAACAACGCCGTTGCCGTCAACGTCTGCAGCCTTTAAGTTGATATCTCCTTTTTCATTACCAACTTTGATACTCTTGTTGCCTCTAACCCACATAGCAACTGTTGTAGCATCAGGCATATTAATTATACCATCGTTGTTAGCATCACCAAGGAGTACGACCTCTTCTGTTACATTGTTCTCGAAGTCATCCCAGTATTCCCAGTGACCTTTGTGGTAGTTGCTGCAAGCCCAGATTATCTTGTTATACATTGAACCCGGCTTGAAATCAGATGCCTTAACTGATAAATCGCTGCAATCATATAATTCAGTTGCAGCAACGCCGTTAAAATGATCAAGTGACACAGAGTCGATGAACAGGCAGCTTCTTCCTGTCTGTGGAACAGTGTGACCGAATTCGCTACGAGTACCAACGTAATTCTTATAGCCCTGGAATGTCATCGAGTACTTGTATGTACCGTTAAATCTTCTGTCATACTCGAATTCATAAAGACCTTTGTTGCCAGCCTTAATTGTGATGTAAGTTTTGAACGTCTTCTTCTGACCGCTGCCTGCAGCGTTTGCTGAGAGTGCATTAGCCATTGGAAGTGCGCACATTACTGCTGCTGAGATAGCTGCTGTAATCTTTTTGATTGACTTCTTCATTTTTAGTAAGTCCTTTCTGAATAAAATATAGTAATTATCTGAAGACCTCGTGTCCTCATGTAATTATTATACTCCCCATTTTTTGTTACTGCTCATTTGTTGCGTAAAGTTAACAGCAATTTGTATACACTTCCAAAAATATACCCTTCTATTGTTTTATATATGTCATTACGCATAAAACATGAATAATTTGTGCTCTAAAAGTGTTCAAAACACCAGTTTCATAAATATATCAGCTCTTTCATTGTCGTTATATCGCTCAGAACGTACAAATCCAAGCTTCTCATAAAGCCGTATCGCTTTATCATAAATTGACATGGTATCCAGCTTTATTTCATGAAATCCACTGTTTTTCGCAAAATCGACCGCAATTTTTGCAAGGCGGTATCCCAGCTTCTGACCGTGGTATTTTTCATAAAGGTAAAGCCCTTTCAGTTCGCACTCGGTATTGCTGAGCTTTTTCACAGCGACCGTACCGATAAGCTTGTCATCATCAAACAAGCACCAGAACCCGATGAAATTATATTCAGCATCAGCAAACGCAGCGTGTCTGCCCTCAGGCTCATAAGCTTTTCCTGCATCAGGAAAAACGTTAGCGAAAAAGTCATTTACGTCCTGCTGCATATCCGCTGAAAATTCCTTTATTTCGTACATTTTACCCTTTCTCCTCCGAAAGCGTGGATAGTCCTTGTGCCTGCCTTACAGCTTCCGCCCTGCACCGTGCCTTTGGGTATGAACAGTTCATCACCTGCATGAAGTACAGTAGCCTCGCCGTTTATCGTAACGGTATATTCGCCCTCCACACATATCATGTACTCGTCATAATCGTGAACGTGTTCCTTTGAAACTCTGTCAGCCGTATAAGTCCAGAACGCCATTTGACTGCCATCGGGAGCTGTATAATAGTAGCCCTCGATATCGGGAGTATTCTGCTGCTGAGCAGGAATTTTGTTCGCTTCTCTTTTCATAAACTCAGGGAAACCGTTCATTTCTTTTTCCTCCATTATTCAATGCTCAATTTATTGATAACTTCGTCGGTATTATCATCAAAGACAAAGACATGATCGCCGCAGGTATCAAAAAAATAACTTCCGTTTTCTTTTATTTCGTCAGCCTTTTGCGACTTTATCTCTTTCCAGTTATCTGTCGAATAGGTTATATATTTTCCGCCATAATATGTTATTGCCTTTTCAGCATCAGCGTAGATTATCCTTTCGTATTTGCGTGTTTTATGCTGATTTGTGATCTTTCCGCTTTTCAGGTCTGTTAACACATAAATATCGTATTTATGCAGGTCAAGAGAATAAATATCCCATTCCTTACTATGTCCGCCCCCGAAAGATAGTCTGTCCGAAGAATCAGTCATGACCAGACATAAGGCATCATCTTTAATATTACCAAATACATAATACCCTTTAAACATTTCATTAAAATCGATCTGCTTTGTATCATTCGACTCAAGGTCGATTATCGTTAATATATTTGAATCAGCTGAAAACTCCCTGCCAATGTACGCAGCATAATTTTTACTTCTTCCGATATAATCCACCTGATAATTTGTAGAAGTGTAATAGGTATTTTCCTCATCACCTAAAAGCGAAAATTTGTCATCGGAGTATTCATATTCGGGCAGATCATTATTGATCGTTTTGCCGTTCATATCAAATACAGCGAAGTTTACATCATTTTCGTCGCCATATCTGCCATAAACACTGTTATTGTCTATTGCAATCACATTAACATCGGGCTTATCCAGAATAAAAGGCTCACCCGTTATATTTCCGTCAGGATCATATTTTGTGATGCTGATCGAATTGTCAATTTTTACAGCAGTATATATACAGTTTTTTTCCTTTGTAAAAATAGTCGCTGTATTCGGTTCATCAAATGGTATCAGACATTCATATTTCTGATTTTCGGCAGCTTTATACACACCGTCATATGCTCTATAGTATATCTCACCATTTATTTCAGCTCTATCCGAATTAAAACGACTGTTTATAACATCAATTTTGATTTTAGGAGCAAATATATTCCTTAAAACAACTATCATTATAAGAAATGCAGTGGCTATAAGTAAAATTGTAATGACTTTTTTCATAATAATATATGTCCCTCGAATAATGCATCATTGTTATGCTTTGTTTCATCAGCCGATCTTAAACTCATAACCGCCCACAGGTCTTATCGACAGTACATAACAACTGCCCTCGCCAAAAATCCGCTCCATTTCCTTAGCGTAGTCGCCCGTGAGATAGTTAGGCACAAAAGCCTGTATAGTACCTGCAAAGCCGCCGCCGTGAACTCTCACAGCACCTGCACCGTTAAGAAAACGTTTACTGAGCATTATCGCCAGCGGTATCTGCTGAGCCAGCGGCGAACTGCATGAATACAGGTTTTGCAGCAGCTCCGCAGATGAAGCTCCCGACTCGTTCACCAGCTCAAAGAACCACTCCGTATCACGGTCCACAAGAGCCTTCGCCTCGTCAACAGCTCTCGTATTTTCAGCGAAGAAATGAGCAGCTCTAAGCAGTTCCCTGTCCGTGCAGGTCTTGCGCAGCTCGGGAAGCTTCGCATAGAATTCATCTTCGTCCGCATCGCGAAGGTACTCGCAGCCAAGTGCTTCGGCAACGTGTTTCATTTCGGCTGATACCGCACTGTAATCCTCCGTAAGATCAGCGTGACTGCCCTTTGTATCGGTTATGCAGACCGAGTATCCTGCCTTTTCAAAGTCAAAATCCAGCGAAGTTACCACAGGCTCGTCAGGATCAGCAAAATCAATTGCCACAAAGCCGCCTGCCGCGCAAACCATTTGATCCATGAGACCACTTGCCTTGCCGAAATAGACATTTTCCGCGTACTTTCCTATCTTAGCTATATCCACAGCACTTGCCCTGCCCTCATTATAGCCGTTATTGATAATAGTAGCTATCATGACCTCAAAAGCCGCCGAAGACGACAGACCGCTTCCGCTGAGCACATCTGACGAAAAATAAGCATCAAAGCCGCCTGTTTTCACGCCCATTTCCGCAAATTTCGCTGCTATACCGCGGACAAGCGCAGCAGAAGTCCCTTTTTCCGCATCATTCACCTCAAATGAATCAAGTCCTATCTCATCAGCCGCATATCCCTCGGACTTTATACGTATAACGCCCTCATCATGAAACCTTACGATACCGATGATATCAAGGCTCACAGCTGCCGCCAGTACACAGCCGTGCTGATGATCGGTGTGATTTCCGCCCACTTCCGTCCTGCCCGAAGCCGAAAATACGCGAATATCCTCACATTCGGGATAGAGTTTTGAAAAATTCTCAGCCGCACTCAGATAACGAGCCCTGTTCCTGAGTACAGCCCTCTCCGAATTACCGTAAAGCTTTTTAAGCTGCTCGTCAAATCGACCGTCCGAAAGTTCGTTTATAAACTCATATATTTTCATATCGTCCTCTCCTTTAAGTTATCATTTAAGTAAGTCCTGTCTTGAAAACAGATATTTCTTCATCACCGATCTTGCATCTCTCATTTTCACAGGCAGCCCGTGACCGCAGGCAAGCCACTTCGGAGATATCTCAATTATCCTTTCCAGTGACCGTGCCATAGCATTAAGCGAAGCTGCATGAGGAGTTATGTCAGGCTTACCCCATAATGCCGTGAAAGCATCTCCGCAGTACAATATGCCGTCCGACAGCACTCCCACAGAACCGAGAGTATGTCCCGGAAGCATGATAACATCGGCATCAAAGCCAAGCTCCCTCAGTATGCCTGTATTACGGCTGTTGAGAAGTATATCAGGCACATAGGGCTTCGTGCTGAAAAGCCTCATTCGTCCGCAGATATCCTGCTGCACATTACGAAGCCTGTACCGTCTGAGCGTCGCCTTGACAGGCTGCCTGCCGTAATGCCCTATTAGCTCCCTGTCACGCTCTCCGAGGAGTATCTCAGCACCAAGACTTTTCCGCAGCTTTTCCGCATTGCTGTCATGGTCAACATGAGCGTGAGTCAGCAGTATATAGCGGATATCGAAGCCCGAAATGTACTCCTCAAGTGCCTTGTATATAAACGGTATCCCCGTATCTATGAGCATATCACCGTTACTGCCTTTCAGCACATAGCAGGTCACAGGAGAGCCCATTATTTCCGCGCAAAAGTAATGTATTCCGTCATATTTGATAGTATGTTCAGTTGTGTATTTCATAGCGTTTCCCTCCGTTTTATATAATTATACCTCATATGCCGCCCGTAGTCTATAACATTATGTAAATTCGGCTGCAACAAATCGCGCATAAATCAGAGATCTCTCTTTATACTCACTTAATTTTTAATTTGCCTCTTGACATTTATGTAAAAGCATGGTATAATTTAATCAGGCGATTAAGTCACCCTTAATTAAAGGAGTATATTATGGCGGATATTAAAATCATCGGAGAAAGCCTGCCTTCGATCCCATGGCAGGATAAGCCCGAAAAATGCACCTCTCCCGTATGGAGATACAGCGAAAACCCCATTATCGACAGGAACCCTCTCCCGAATGTGGCAAGGATCTTCAACAGTGCCGTAACCCCTTACGGCGACGGATATATTGGCGTTTTCCGCGGTGAGCAGCGAAACGGTATCCCTCATATTTACCTTGGAAGGAGCAAAGACGCCATTCATTGGGAATTCGATGAAGAAAAGATCCCCTTCACCAATGAAAAAGGCGAACCTTTCATGCCGATATATGCATACGACCCACGTCTTGTAAAAGTTGAGGACACATATTATATAATGTGGTGTCAGGATGCATTCGGTCCTACGATAGGCATTGCGAAAACTACCGATTTCAAGACCTTCACCCGCTTAGAAAACCCTTTTCTCCCCTACAACCGTAACGCGGTCCTTTTCCCTCGCAGGATAAACGGTAATTTCGTAATGCTTTCTCGCCCCTGTGACAACGGTCATACAGCCTTCGGCGACATCTTCCTCACAGAGAGTAAGGATATGGTCTACTGGGGGCGTCACCGTCATGTCATGGGACGCTGTGAAAACTGGTGGGAAAACCTTAAAATAGGCGGCGGAGCTGCCCCCATCGAGACGGACAAGGGCTGGCTCATTTTCTACCACGGTGTCGTTAACACCTGCAACGGCTATGTTTACAGCATAGGCGCGGCGATACTCGACATCAATGAACCCTCGAAAGTACTTCACCGCTGCTCGAATTATATCCTCACCCCCGAGGAGTGGTACGAAGAACGCGGATTTGTGCCGAATGTGTGCTTTCCGTGTGCAGCGCTTACAGATGCAGATACAGGACGCATCGCTATATATTACGGCTGTGCAGACAGCTATGTGGGAGTCGCTTTCACTACTGTACAGGAGATATATGATTATATCCTGAAGTATGACAAGCTTCAGCCCGAAGATGATACACTTGGTATCAGATAATGGTATTTGTTTTATGACAACATCTTAAATCACTCACTTTCATAAAAAGAGACTGCCTTACGACAGTCTCTTTTTGCTTTATGCTTCGTCATTTTTAACAAGGGGTATTCCGTCAAATTGATGAAAAGCAGATATTTTTGTTGTCATTATGCACAATTTCGATAGTTGAAAATTGTCCGCTATGCGTTATCCTTGCGAAATTCACTGTCCTATTCCGCATTTTCGCAAAAAATACTTGCAGTTTTTTGTGAAATGTGATAAAATATAGTGATACTTGAAAATGACAATAAAAAATAGAGACTACTATTTAAAAGGAGAAACATATGGCAAAGATCAAGGCTGCTGTGATTTTTGGCGGCACTTCGCGCGAACACGACCTTTCTCTTGCGTCCGCTGCGGAAGTTATACAGAACATTCCCAGAGATAAATATGAAGTAATTTGCATAGGCATAACACGTAAGGGCAGGTGGCTTTATTTCCCGGGTTCTCCCGATGAGATCGCTGACGGGACATGGGAGCAGAATACAGACTGCACTTCCGCACTTATATCACCCGATCCGCTCCACAGAGGCATAATCACTATCGAAAACGGTGAGATCTCAGTAAAGAAAATAGATGTAGTATTTCCCATACTCACAGGCAAGCGCAGCGGTGACGGCACTATACAAGGACTTCTCGACCTTTCGGGAATACCCTACGTTGGAAGCGGCGTACTTGCTTCCGCTTCATGTATGGATAAATCCCACACTCACATGGTAATGGACGATTACGATATAAAGACTGCAAAATGGCAGCTCATCACTCAACGCGAGATAAATCAGCTTGACGAAAGATGCACGGATATCGCTGACAAGCTTGGATTTCCTATGGTAGTCAAGCCTGCCAACAGCGGCAGCAACGCAGGCACAAGCTTCGCTGAAAACGCAGAACAGCTCATAAGTGCAGTAAAGCTCGCTTTTTCAAGCGACAATAAAGTCGTTGTGGAAAAATACGTAAAGGCTCGCAAGCTTGAAGCAGCTGTATATGGCTACGATTCGCCCGTCTGTTCGGCTATCGGCGAGATAAAGAATTCAAACAGGCCCTACGATCCTACGGATTTTAATGTAAGTACAGGTGATGATCTTACAATTCCTGCCGACCTCTCAAGAGATATCGAAAAAATGGCGCAGGAAACAGCAATAAAGGCTTTTAAGGCACTGGGCTGTAAGGGAATGGCAAGAGTCGACCTCTTCCTCACAGAGGACGGCGAGCTGCTCCTCAACAAGATAGGCACTATGCCCGGACTAAGAAAAAACAGTGTTTTCCCGAAGCTTATGGAAGATCTGGGATTTTCACATGATGAGCTTATCGACGTTCTTATCGAACAGGCTGTCGATAACGCAGACAGGACATATTGATATCATTTTAATATCACCTTGATATCATCCCGATATCATTATGATATCATAAAATAATTATGATGCTATAAGGAGATTGTTTTGAAAAATAATGTATTGATTTCCCTTACGAGTATCCAGTGGCAGGAAGATGAAAAAAACGAGACAGAGCTTCTCACAAAAGCCAATTTCAAAAGAGAAAACGGCTGGGACATCATTTCCTATGAAGATACCTCAGCAACAGGCTTTGAAGGTTCGGTCACTACTATTAAAGTAGATGACTGCAAAAATGCTTCCATAACCCGTGAAGGCTCTGCAAATTCAGTCCTTTCCCTCGAGATCGGACGCAAGCACTTCTGCCAGTACGGTACTCCCTACGGAAACCTTCAGATCGGCGTTTACACACACGCTATCGAAAACACTCTCGCCGAAAACGGAAGGCTTTATTTAAAGTATACCCTCGACTTAAATTCCTCGTATCTTTCAGATAACGAGATAATCATGACAATGCAGGCTCAGAACTGAACCTGACAAGAAAGGATAGATATAATGTCAGACCTTATTAACTCTGCATCGCTCCGACTCCGTGAGATAATCATGGACGCTCTCGGACGACTCGTTGCCGAGGAAGCAGTTCCCACAGTTCCGCTTCCGTCATTCAATATCGAGATACCTGCCGACAAGTCACATGGCGATTTTGCTGCAAATACCGCTATGGTCTGTGCAAAGGCTCTGAGAATGCCGCCGAGAAAGATCGCTGAGATGATATGCGAAAAACTCGTTCTCGAAGGCACTATCTTCGAGAAAGCCGAAGTTGCAGGTCCCGGATTTCTCAATTTCTTCCTCGGAAGAAGCTGGTTCTCGGACGTTGTACGCAACGTTCTCGAGGAGGGTGAAAACTACGGTAAGACCGAGCTCGGCAAGGGCAAGAAAGTTCTCGTTGAATTCGTTTCCGCAAACCCCACAGGTCCTATGCATATCGGTAATGCAAGAGGCGGTGCAATCGGTGACTGTCTCGCAAGCGTTCTCCAGTGGGCAGGCTATCACGCAGAGCGCGAGTTCTACGTAAATGACGCAGGCAATCAGATCGAAAAGTTCGGAAAGTCACTTGAGCTCAGATATTTACAGCTCTGCTCCGATAAGGGTCAGCAGCTCATCGCTCAGTACAAGGACGATACCGATAAGCTCTGCTCTGTAATATATGAAGGCAGCGGTGAAGGCGGAGAGTTCGAGATGCCTGAGGACGTTTACCTCGGAACTGATATCATCGAACACGCAAAGAACTTCTACGACATCAACGGAAAGGCTATGGAGAGCGTTTCGGAACAGGAACGCCGCAAGGCTCTCGTTGACTACGCTCTTCCTATTAATATAGCAGGTCTGGAGCGCGACCTTAAAAAGTACCGCATCGTTTACGACAACTGGTTCAGAGAAAGCACTATCCACGCAAAGAATGAAACTAAACTTGTAGTTGACAAGCTCATGGAAGCAGGAAAGGCTTACGAGCAGGACGGTGCTGTCTGGTTCAAGGCTACGGAATACGGTCTTGACAAGGACTTCGTATTAAAGAGAAGCAACGGTCTTTACACATATATCGTTCCCGATATCGCTTACCACTATGACAAGCTGGTAACACGTAACTTCGACAAGGCAATAAACGTTCTCGGTGCTGACCACCACGGCTACGTTCCGAGACTTAAAGCAGCTCTCAACGCTCTCGGTGTTGACGAGACAAAGCTTGACGTAGTTCTCATGCAGATGGTAAGACTGGTACGCAACGGTGAGACCGTAAAGCTTTCAAAGAGAAGCGGCAAGGCTATCACGCTGGTAACTCTCCTCGATGAGATACCGATAGATGCAGCCCGTTTCTTCTTCAATCTCCGTGAAGCAAATTCACAGTTTGAGTTTGATCTCGGTCTGGCTATCGAAAAGACTTCGCAAAATCCTGTATACTACGTACAGTACGCTCATGCAAGAATTTGCAGTATGCTCAGGGCTCTCGCCGAGGAAGGCATAAACGTACCCGAGTCCGCAGACCTTGACCTCCTTACAGACCCAAGAGAGATAGAGCTTATCCGTCATCTTGCTTCACTTCCTAAGGAGATCGACCTTGCAGCAAAGAGCTACGATCCCGCAAAGATAACAAAGTATGCAATTGATCTTGCTACTCTCTTCCACCGCTTCTACGACGCTTGCAGCGTAAAGAATGCGGAGAATGAACAGCTCAGAGACGCACGTATACTTCTCAGCGTTGCTGTTCGTCAGACACTCAGGAATACTCTGGAGATACTCAACATCGACAGACCTGAGAAAATGTAAAAATTACATTTTAAACCGTAAAAATTACAGCTTGGTTACAAAGAATTTAATTCTCTTGTGCAAGTTCAACAAAATCCAACATATATGTAAGTCATGTTTGTGAGCCTTCAGACGAATGTTAACACTTTGTTAACAAATTCGGGTCAAAAATGTGTTACAATTTGTAATATGTTGAGGAACTGATACCTCCCCGACTTTCCTTGAAGGTCCGCTCAAAATAAAGATCTTATTAAGAGAAAGGATGTAAATCATGTCCAACAGATTATTTCAGGGTTTAGTTCATCAGATGCGCGACTCTATCGACGCTACTATCGGTGTAGTTGATGAGACCGCAACAATCATCGCTTGCAGTGACCTGTCCCGTGTAGGTACTACAAACGAGTTCGTTTCACTCGACCTCAGCGATTCACACGATATCTTTATCCGCGACGGCTTCACATACAAGCCTTTCGGCTCAAGAGTAAAGCCTGACTATGCGGTTTTCGTTGAAGGTGTTGACGATGCTGCTGCTAAGTATGCAAGCATTCTCGCTATCGCACTTTCAAATATCAAGCAGTACTACGATGAGAAGTATGACAGAAATAACTTCATCAAGAACGTTATCCTCGATAATGTACTCCCCGGCGATATCGTTATCAAGGCAAGAGAGCTCCACTTCAATGCAGAGATCAGCCGTGCTGTATTCCTTATCAGAATAATCTCAGCTAACGACATCTCGGCTTATGATGTTATCCAGAACCTCTTCCCTGACAAGAACAAGGACTTCGTTTTCAATATCACTGAAACTGATATCGTCCTCGTCAAGGAGCTCAAGAGTGCTGTTGACTCAAAGGACCTCGAAAAGCTTGCTCGTTCTATCGCTGATACTCTCAGCAGCGAGTTCTATACAAGAGTTAACGTTGGTATCGGTACTGCCGTTGTAGGCGTTAAGGATCTTGCTCGTTCATTCAAGGAAGCTCAGATGGCTCTTGAAGTCGGCAAGGTATTCGATACAGACAAGGTCATCGTAAGCTACGACAACCTCGGTATCGCTCGTCTTATCTATCATCTTCCTACAACTCTGTGTGAGACTTTCCTCCACGAAGTATTCAAGGTAGGCAGCATCGAGTCACTCGATCACGAAACACTCTTTACTATCCAGAAGTTCTTCGAGAACAACCTCAACGTTTCAGAGACTTCAAGAAAATTATTCGTTCACAGAAATACACTCGTTTACAGACTCGAAAAGATCAAGAAGCTCACAGGTCTCGATCTTCGTGAGTTCGATCACGCTATCATATTCAAGATCGCCCTCATGGTAAAGAAGTACCTGTCTGCTAATCCTGTCAAGTTCTGATAACGGTATATCCGTTGTCTGAGCTATGGACGTTCCCCCGTCCCAAAGATTAAGGTAGGTGTAACCCATTGGTAGAACTTAAAAACGTATCCGTGACCTACTCAAGCGGCGTTGACGCTCTCAATAACGTCAGCCTCAAGATCAACGACGGCGACTTTGCTTTCGTTGTAGGTTCATCAGGTGCGGGCAAAAGTACTATGATAAAACTGCTTCTCAAGGAGATAGACGCTACAAGCGGTGTTGTTACCGTAAACGGCTATAACCTCAACAAGCTGAAGAAAAGAAAAATACCTGAATTCCGCCGTACTCTCGGCTTTGTATTCCAGGATTTCCGACTGATCCCGTCAATGACAGTATATGAGAACATCGCTTTCGTTCTCAGAGTTATCGACGCGCCGATCAAATACATACGCAAAAGAGTCCCATACGTTATAAGTCTTGTAGGACTCCATGCAAAAACAAACTCTTACCCCGATGAACTCTCGGGCGGTGAAAAACAGCGTGTGGCTATTGCAAGAGCTCTGGTAAACGATCCTCAGCTCATAATCGCAGACGAGCCTACAGGTAACATCGATCCCGAGCTTTCATACGAGATCGTTGAGCTCCTCAAGGGTATCAACGATCAGGGTACTACTATACTCATGGTAACACATGAGCACGATCTTGTCCGTCACTTCGGCGGACGTATCATCAATATTACTGAGGGTGAGATCGTATTCGATGAAGTCATCTCAGGTGCTAACGATGAGCTCCTTGCCGATATCGGCTCAGAGATGCCTGCCGACGCTATGGCAGCTGCCGTAAGCGAAGCCGAAAGAATAAACGATATACCTCAGGAAGCTGATGAAGCAGAACTGGTCAATACGGAGGAGACTATCGACCTTCCTATCGAGAATATGACCGCAGATGATATCATTTCCGCTATAGGCGGTGTACCTGACGGCCCTTCCGCCGAGAAAAAAGAAGATATGCAGAAGCTTGCGGACAATATCGATGTTGACCTCAGCAAGAGCATCAAAAAAGATGATCCAGACTCACCCGAGGCTCTGCTGGCTGCACTGACCGAAAAAACTAAGGGAGGTGCAGAATGAAAGTAAGCGGTATCAGATATCTTGCCAATCAGGGCGTAGAAAATATCTGGAAAAACAAGATGATGGCTTTCGCTACATTCTGTGTGCTCCTCATTTCCCTTCTTCTCGTTGGTATAGCAGGTCTCTTCTATGTGAACCTCAACTCAATGATAAAAGGTCTGGGAAGCCAGAACGAAGTTGCTGTATTCATGAAGGTAGGTACTACCGAACAGGAAAATGCAGCGGCAGAAGAAGCTATCAAGGCTATCCCAAATATTGATAAAGTAACATTTATCTCAAAGGAGGACGGTCTTTCAAGACAGAAAGCAAATCTCCCCAATGCTCAGAAAATATTCGATGAGTATATCGGCACTGATGCAAGCTTTATGCCTGACGGTTTCAGCGTTACTGTAAAAAATACAGACCTTATCGCTGATACGACCGCTCAGATATCAGCTGTTGCAAATGTTCAGAGCGCATCTGCTTCACCGCAGGTGGCTGAATTCCTGAGAGAGCTCAGAAAAATGGTATCACTTATCGCAGGTGCTATCATCATCGCTCTTTCGATAATCTCTATGATCATTATCTCCAATACCACAAAGGCAAGCGTTTTTGCCCGCCGTGAGGAGATACAGATAATGAAATACGTTGGCGCAACGAACGCTTTCATACGTATGCCTTTCTTCGTTGAAGGTATGGTAACAGGCTTCTTCGCAGGCGCAGGCGCGTATTTCATCACATGGGCTGTTTACAGCTCGGTATATGATATGATAACAGAACAGGGTATGATAATGAACACCGTTGGTGTAAACAGCATTATCCCGTTCGACAAAATCAGACTAATAGTCGTACTTGCTTACCTTATTGCAGGCGCACTTATTGGTGCTCTCGGAAGTGTTATAAGTACAAGAAAGCATATTGACGTTTGATCTGTAAGAAGTAATATGAAAATTTTTTATGAAAGGAGTGTGCATTCGGACAGCATATTCTCAGTCCGATACGCAGCTTGATTATGAAAAAGCTAAATATTGTCAAAAAAACACTTTCTTTTGTTACTTGTTCAGCATTATCAGTCGGCATTATCGCTGCATATCCTATGATATCAGGCAGCAGCAACACAAAGGCTTCTGCCAAGACAGTCGCTGAACTTCAGGAAGAAAGAAAAGCAAACGAAGCAAAGATCGCAGATCTTCAGACCCAGATCGACTCACTCGAAGGAAACAAAAACGCTGAACAGCAGTATCAGAATACTCTTAAAGACCAGATAGAGATCATCAAGAATAATATCGAGCTCCTCACAAAAGAGCTCGCAAGCATCGAGGCAGATATCGAAACTACTCAGAATAATATCGATGCACTTGATAAGTCTATCGTGGATCAGCAGGAAGCTATCGACAAGAAGGTAGAGCTGTTCAAAGAGCGTCTGTGCGCTATGTACGTTACAGGCAATGAAAACCTCGCTACTGTTGTAGTAGGTACATCAAGCTTTTACGATATGCTCTCGCGTGTTGAAATGGTAAACCGTATCGCTTCATACGATGAAGAGCTTATCAATGATATCCTTAACGAGATCAACCAAATGGAACAGGATAAGCAGGCTCTTGAGTCCGAAAGACTTACTCTTGTTATGAAACAGGACGATCAGAAAAAGCGTAAGGAAGAAAAAGATGCCGAGATGGAAGTCTACTATGAAAAGACAAGACAGTCTCAGGCTGAAATTGACCGTATCACTCTCGAACAGCAGACTCTCGAAAGCGACAAGGCTGACCTTGCTGCTATGAACGCTGAATTCGATGCTATGATAGAGGCTGAGATACAGAGACAGGCTGAGGAAGCTCAGAGAGCTTATGAGGCAAGAGTAGCTGCTGAACAGGAAGCTGCTCGTCAGGCTCAGGCTGCCGCAGCTCAGCAGGCTGCACAGAGCGGTCAGTCTTATACTCCTACATACAGCGAACCTGCTTATATCCCCGCTCCTTCCGCATCAGGCTTCTCATGGCCTGCACCGGGCTTCTGCTACATCTCAAGCGGCTACGGCTACAGATGGGGCACTACCCACAGAGGTATAGATATTGGTGACGCTGGTATCCACGGCGGTGCTGCTTGCGCTGCAAAGGCAGGTACAGTAATTTACGTAAACAACAGCTGTACACACGATTATGCAAAGAACGGAAACTGCTGCGGTGACGGTTACGGCAACTATGTCGTTATCTCACACGACGGTACATACTCCACTCTCTATGGTCACCTTGCTTCTGCCTGCGTATCTGTAGGTCAGAGCGTATCACAGGGACAGGTGATCGGATATATCGGCTCTACAGGCTGGTCAACAGGTGCTCACCTCCACTTTGAAGTACGTGTGAACGGTGTTGCTCAGGATCCTATGGGCTACGTTAGTCCGTAAAACAGTTAATATCAAAAACAAGGGCAGTTTACTCAACTGCCCGAATTTTTGTCAGAAAGCGATGATAATATGAATAAGAAAATCAGTCTCGGTCTCGCACTGAGCCTTATCGCTATAGCTTCTGCGGTAACGTTCATACTGACTTCCTTCTTCTCACTCCAAAGCTTCAATAAAAAGGTCGTCGATGTAAACGAAAAAAGTAAAAAATACAATTCGCTGCAAGTGCTGGATTCTTACGTCCGTGAGAACTATCTCGGAGATATCAACGAAAACGAACTGAGCGACGGTATCCTCAAAGGCTATATATCAGGTCTTGACGATAAGTATTCAAAATACCTTACCGAAGAAGAATACCTTAGCGAACAGAACGAGGACGAAGGTCAGCTCGTTGGTCTTGGTCTTTCTCTGAGCGAGGACGATAACGGCTATATCCGCATAGAAGAAATAATGCAGGACTCCCCTGTCGTAGATGCAGGTCTGCAAGTGGGCGATATCATAACTCTTATTGACGGCGTTGACGTTCGTTCGGCAGGCTTTGAGGAGTCTGTTGAGTCCATGCGCGGTACTGAGGGTTCAGAGATAAAGCTCACTATCCGCAGAGACGGTATCGATAAGGATTATACCTTCACAAGACGCTCTATCGAAATGATAACCGTATCAGGCGAAATGTTAAACGAGACCGTAGGCTATATCAAAATAAAAAGCTTCAAGAAGAACACTCCTCAGCAGTTCATTGATACTCTCGAACGCCTTACTTCAAACGGTGCAAAGGCTATAGTCTTTGACGTTCGTGATAACGGCGGCGGTATCGTCGATTCTCTTTCGGACTGCGTTGATCCCCTTCTTCCCGAGGGCGTTATAGCTACAGCCGAGTACAAGGACGGTCACAGCGAGACTCTTGTTTACTCAGACGCTACCGAGCTCGATATCCCTATGGTAGTCCTTGTGAATAATAATACTGCAAGCGCGGCTGAACTGTTTGCAGCTTCGCTCCGTGATTTCGGCGGTGCTGTACTGGTCGGCGAGAGGACATTCGGCAAGGGCGTTATGCAGCAGACTACCGAATTCGACAAAAAGGGCGCGGTAGTCCTTACAGTTGCAAAATATAAAACTACTGTATCCGAGTGCTATGACGGTATCGGTCTTACTCCCGATTATACAGTTGAAAATACTTTCGAGGAATACGATGAACAGAAAAACAGAGCTGTCGATGCAGCTTTGTCTCTCCTCGGACAGTGATAGTTTAATGCGTAATGCGTAATGCGTAATTCGTAATGCGTAATTTATGGGGGCGGCCATTGGTCGCCCTTTTTGCTGTATGAGGACTTTTAGTGGTTAGTTGTTAGTGCATAGTGATTAGTGAGTAGTGAGTAGATAGCCGCGAATAGAATTGTAGGGGCTGCCTTAAAGTGTGCCGATAAAGTAGGGGCGGATATTATCCGCCCGTTTGAATATTACAAGCATCATAAGAACACATGTAGGGAACGCCGCCCTCGGCGTTCCGCAATAAAGTAATGTTCAGAATTGTAGGGGCGAGTTCCGCTCGCCCGTGTAACCCGCAACTGTTATGTATGCTGTAATATGCAAGGGATGATGACCACATCGCCCCGTTCGTACTTCTATACATTTTGACGGGCTGTCGAGGACGCAGCCCCTACAGTGTGCTATTTTAGGATATGCGTAATTTACGGACTGCCAAAGGCAGCCCCTACAGCCGTCATTTTAGGTTTACACGTAATTGACGGGCGAGCGGAACTCGCCTCTTCACTGCGTTCACGTTGTTTGCATCGTAATTAGCGGTACGCCGAGGGCGGCGTACCCTACAATTATACTCATTAATCACTATGCACTAACCACTAAAAAGTAACAAACCTCTTTACAAACACCGTTGTATCTGATATAATTATACTGAGTAAATATGTTTGAAAAGAGGTAAAACATTGGCTAACGACAAGATCAGAAATTTCTGTATTATAGCACATATAGATCACGGCAAGTCCACACTTGCCGACCGTATTCTCGAAAAGACCGAGACTGTTGCCATACGCGACATGGAAGATCAGCTCCTCGACAATATGGACATCGAGCGTGAGCGCGGCATCACCATAAAAGCCCGTGCAGTCCGTTTGAAGTATACAGCCAAGGACGGCGAGGACTATATTTTCAACCTCATCGACACTCCCGGTCACGTTGACTTCAATTATGAGGTATCACGTTCACTTGCAGCCTGTGAGGGCGCAATTCTCGTAGTTGACGCATCACAGGGCATAGAAGCACAGACACTTGCAAATACTTATCTTGCTATCGAGCACGACCTTGAAGTAGTACCCGTAGTCAACAAGATAGACCTGCCCTCAGCTGATCCCGAGAGAGTGTGCAGCGAAGTTGAGAACGTTATCGGTATCCCTGCAATGGACGCACCTAAGATATCAGCTAAAATGGGCGTAAATATCGAGGAAGTCCTTGAGAGGATAGTTACTGATATCCCTGCACCGAAGGGTGATCCCGAAAAGCCGCTGAAAGCTCTTATTTTCGACAGCTATTACGACTCCTACAAGGGCGTTATCATCTACGTCCGCGTAAAAGAAGGCAGAGTCAAGGTCGGAGACAATATCCGCCTTATGGCTACAGGAGCAGTTTTCAATGTAGTTGAAGCAGGCTTCATGGACGCTACAAATCTTGTGAACAACGGCAGCCTCGAAGCAGGCGAAGTTGGCTATATAGCAGCATCTATCAAGAGCATCGGCGATACACAGGTGGGCGATACCGTAACAAATGACGATAACCCCTGTGACGAGCCGCTCCCGGGATACCGCAAGGTAAATCCAATGGTGTTCTCGGGTATTTATCCTGCTGACGGAGCAAAGTACGGCGACCTCCGAGAAGCACTTGAAAAGCTCCAGCTCAACGATGCATCGCTTTCATTCGAGCCTGAGACATCTATCGCTCTTGGATTTGGTTTCCGCTGCGGCTTCTTAGGACTTCTCCACATGGAGATAATACAGGAGCGTCTTGAGCGCGAGTACAACCTCGACCTTATCACAACTGCACCGTCTGTTATCTACAAGGTAACACTTACCAACGGTGAAGTGCAGTATATCGACAATCCTACAAACTACCCCGATCCTGCCGTCATACAGGTGGCAGAAGAGCCTATGGTAAAGGCAAGCATACTTTCACCGTCGGACTACGTAGGAAATATCATGGAACTTTGTCAGGACAGACGAGGCGTATTCAAGGACATGAAGTATCTTGACGATACCCGTGTAGAGCTTCATTACGAGCTTCCGCTGAACGAGATAGTGTACGACTTCTTTGACGTACTGAAATCCCGTACAAAGGGCTATGCTTCATTTGACTATGAGATGATGGGATATGTTCCCAGCAAGCTTGTCAAGCTGGATATACTCCTTAACGGCGATATCGTGGACGCTCTCAGCTTTATTATCCATACGGATAAGGCGTATTCGAGAGCACGTAAGATAGCTGAAAAGCTTAAAGAAAACATTCCGCGTCAGATGTTTGAAGTACCGATACAGGCAGCTATCGGCGGCAAGATAATCGCCCGTGAGACAGTAAAGGCAATGCGCAAGGACGTACTTGCCAAATGCTACGGCGGTGATATCACACGTAAGAAGAAACTGCTCGAAAAGCAGAAGGAAGGTAAGAAGCGTATGCGCCAGCTGGGAACAGTAGAAGTTCCGCAGGAGGCATTTATGAGCGTTCTGAAGCTTGACAGCTGAGAACGGGAGGCTATTATGATAAACTATATCATTATCGTACTGCTTGCGGTGATACTTGCCGCAAGTCTGATAACGGTCATCACCGAATACTTCATACCAAAGAATACAAACGCAGGCAGGGTACTGCGCGCAGTAAGGATAAGACTGCGTGAGAAATCCCGTACAAGTCTTTGCGTGACTGCGATAGTCGTGTTTATTATCGCACTTGTTACGGGGGACGATGAAAAGCCTAAGATGCTGGGAGCTCTGCTCATAATGCTCCTTACGCTTATGGTACTACACCCCGAGGACTTCCTGAGCATATTCCGTCAGCGCAAGAAGAAAAAGAAAGCAGTACGTCTCGGACTTACTCCAAAGCTTGCAGGCGAAGTTCCGCTTGCAAAGCCTGCAAAGGAGCTTGAACCTGTTGAGGTGGAAGCCGAGACAGTGACCGAGGAAGGAAAGGAATAATAATGAGTATATACACCTGTCCGCACTGCGGCGAAAAGACTTTTACTCCCATGAGAAAAGCTATGGCAGGGAATATGAGGTCAAAGGGAAAGACCTGTCCAAAATGCGGAAATCTCTGTGTAAACGGTAAGGGAGCAACTATATTTGATGCACTATACTGTCTTGTTGCCTTTATTTTCGTTGTCTATATCTACCTTAACGCAGAATATAACGATTGGTTGCATTTTTACGAAATACCTATGGTCTTGGGACTTGTTCTTTCAATGTTTCTTGTTCCAAGGATAGTTCATGCGTTTTTCTTCAAGCTTGAACAGTCCATACGAATTGACGCATACAAATGAGCACATTAGGTATATATATCCACGTACCTTTCTGCGGCAAGAAATGTGCCTACTGTGATTTTTATTCTGTAAACTGGACTAAATCACAGGCAGAGAGCTACGTTGGAGCAGTTCTGCGGAATATCCGCCATTACGGTGACTGCGGAACTAAAGTTGATACATTATATTTTGGCGGCGGTACTCCGTCACTTCTTTCTGCCTGTCAGCTTGAAAGCATCATAAACGAGACAGGCAGATGTTTTTCTCTCGACAGCGATGCGGAGATAACTCTCGAAGCAAATCCCTGTACACTAACATCGGATAAGCTGAAAGACCTGCACGGCGCAGGCATAAACCGTCTTTCCATAGGCGTACAGTCCATGATAGATGACGAGCTTAAAACTCTTGGGCGCGTACATACTGCGGCGAGAGCGGAACAGGCTGTGCTTGATGCGGCAGATGCAGGCTTTGAGAATATCTCCTGCGACCTTATGATAGCTCTGCCCGACCAGAAAAAGGAGAGCCTGCAATACTCCGCGGAAAGGCTGACGGCTCTGCCCATACAGCATATCTCGGCTTACATACTAAATACCGAGAACGGCACTCCTTTCGACTGTGATGAGATACGCCGCCGACTTCCCGACGATGATTTTTCTGCGGAGCTTTACCTCGAAATGGTGAGACTCCTTGAAGAGCGCGGATTTATGCAATATGAGGTGTCGAACTTCGCAAAGCAAGGCTATGAGAGCAGACACAACAGCCGCTACTGGAAGTGTCAGGACTACCTCGGCATAGGTCCTGCTGCACATTCCTGCTATCAGGGCAAGAGGTTTGCGGTTGAGCGTGATATTGCAGATTTTATAGCAAGTGAGTTCCAGAACGTAACGGTAACGGACGAAAGCCCCTGCGGCTTTGAGGAGTTCGCAATGCTTCGTCTGCGTCTAAAAGAGGGACTCAGACTCAGCGATGTTTCGGAGCATCGCAGTGATATAGAAATGAAAATGCCGCCCCTTATAAGGGACGGCTATGCAGAGACTGACGGCGAGAGGATATGGCTGACCGCCAAAGGCTTCCTCATGTCCAATTCCGTTATCGAATATCTTATTTTCTGATTTTTAGGTGGTGGATAAAATGGCAGATGTGACCGAATATAAATGTCCGTCCTGCGGAGCACCGATGCGTTTTGATATAGATCATCAGAGCATGGTATGCCGTTTCTGTTCAAAAAAATACGACCTTGAATATGTTCGTTCCCATTTCAATGAAATAGCCGATGACAAGCTCTCGGATTTCGACTGGGTGGACAGAACAAAATACGTCTGGGAGCCTTACGAGCAGGAGAAGCTTGAGGAATTTGAATGTTCTTCATGCGGCGGAAAAATAGTAACAAAGTCATTTTATGCGTCTGCCAGATGTCCATACTGCAAGCACTATGTGATAATCCCCTCTGATCTTGACGGCGATATCCGTCCCGATAAGGTGATACCTTTCAAAGTAACATCAGCGGAGTTCTGGGATAAGTATACCGAATACCTGTCTGAGTTCAGAAGAGTACCGAAGGAGTTCCACAGCAAGTCCGCCAAGAATGATATTATCGGTTATTACATACCCGTATGGCGATACAGCTGTAAATACGAGCCCGAGGAAAGCTACAGCGTTATCGTAAATGATTATCCCATACTTGCCAATGATGCAGACGTGAAAGAAGATGTTTTCTACACACTGCTGCCCTATGATTACAGCGAGGCGGAGGAGTTCAGCGAGTCATGCCTTACGGGATTTTGTGCCAGCAGGTATATTATAGGTGCTGAAAACGCAATGAAAATGACAGACTCGGTCTTAAGGATGGATTATAACGTTTACATAAACGCTGTTTTTTTACTGAAAAAGGATGATGAAGAGCCTTTGGATACAAGCGAAAAACTGGACAGGCTTATGAATGAAAGTCTGAATCAGTATATGCGTAACCGAAAGCTTGCATATTATCTTGTGCCCGTGTGGCTTCTGAAAATAAAGTATAACGATGAAGAATTCACATATGCCATGAACGGACAGACTGGAGAAATGAGAGTTGACAAGCTTCCAAGAAAATCAAGACTGAAATCCGTTTTCTGGTCAGCGTTTGCGTTGATAGTTTTATTTATATCGCTACTGTTCATTTATAAAAACAATGATCTTTTAAGAAGCTCCAGTGTGGTATTAATATTTTTTCTGTGCATAGGGATCATTTTAATAATAGCGTTTTATGCCTTTGCAAGGGAAGTAGTCAATGCAATACCGATCAAAAAAGTCTACTACAATTCAAAGCGTTATGACGAGCAAAAGCTCTGGAGCTTAGATGATTTCTCATCAAAACACCTGTCCAAACGAAAACGCAGAAGATAAAAACCACCCTTAACGGGTGGTTTTATTTATGTAAGGTCATTGATTATTCTGTTGATCGTAGCTATATCCTTATCGTATGTCTCCTGCATTTCCTCCTGTGAAGCGTCCATAACATCTTTAGGCTTGCGGAGCGCAATGAACATATCATCGGTGATCGAACTCTTTGGAACTCCCAGTTTATCGGCAATATCCGTATCCCTGAGGTAGAAGAAATACTTTTCTACATGAGGATTATCGGGGTACAGTGTACTAAGGTCTATCAGATACTCCTCAGGAGTAACGATAAGATCGGTAACGGTTTTTTCATTGCCGATCATCATAATACTTTCTTCGTTATTGAGGTAAGTAGTAAGCTTATTTGTAACTCCGTTCTGGTAATTGGTGTAATCGTCATCGCCGTAAGGGATATAGTACACAGCGACCTCTGTTTTCCCGTTCTTATTGGAGTCCTCACCGAATTCGGTAAAGTACTCTTCAAGGTAAGCCGAGTTACCGACAACAGCATTATCGCAAAGCATAAGAATTACCATATCGGGACGGGGCTTCGTAACGATATCGTATATGAGGTAAGAGCCAAGACAAACGAAAAATGCGCCAAGTCCCAGCCACCATTTGTTATGATAGAAGAAATTGCTTATCTTTTTTCCAAATGTGAGCTTGATCTCTTCTTCCTTTTCCTCATGGATAGTTTCGCTTTCTTCAATAAGTCCCTGCTTTAAGCGCATGAGCTCGATCTTTTCATCAAGGAGCTTTTTTTCATAAGCCTCCTGCTTTTCCTTTTCGCGCTGAGCGTACTGACGTTCCAGTTCAGCCTGCTGAGCTTCAAGCTCTTCCTGACGCTTCTGCTGCATTTCCTTATTAACTTGGAAAACGCTCTTTTTTATGTCAAGCTTTTCATCGTCATCTGCTATCGGCTTATTGTTATTTTTATCATTCATAAATATATCCTTTAATGATAACAGGCGGCAACTGCCGCCTGTATGTGGTTTTATTCAGGTTTATTTATCAAGACTTTTAAGTGTGGGGAAGAGAAGTACGTCTCTGATAGACGGACTGTTTGTGAGAAGCATTACAAGGCGGTCGATACCGTAGCCGATACCGCCTGTAGGAGGCATACCGATCTCAAGAGCATTGAGGAAGTCCTCATCTGTACGGTTAGCTTCTTCATCACCCTGGCTGAGAGCTTCTTCCTGAGCCTTGAAACGCTCACGCTGATCGATAGGGTCGTTGAGCTCAGAGTAAGCATTACACATTTCTCTTCCTGTAATGAAGAGCTCGAAACGCTCAACATAATCAGGAGCATCGGGCTTCTTCTTTGTAAGAGGAGAGATCTCTATCGGGTGATCCATAATGAAAGTAGGCTGAATGAGGTGTTCCTCAACATAAGCCTCGAAGAAGAGATTGAGGATATCGCCGCGCTTGTGGCGGTTCTCATACTCTACGCCCTTTTCGTCAGCTATCTTGCGAGCTTCTTCAAGAGTCTTTATCTCGTTGAAGTCAACTCCTGAGTACTTCTTGACAGCATCTATCATAGTAAGACGCTCGAAAGGCTTGCCCAGGTCGATCATGTGCTCACCGTAAGGAACGCAGGTAGTACCACATACTTCCTGAGCAACATGGCGGAACATATTCTCTGTAAGGTCCATCATTCCGTAGTAATCAGTATAAGCCTGATAGAGCTCCATGAGTGTGAACTCAGGGTTATGACGTGTATCAACACCCTCGTTACGGAAAACTCTGCCTATTTCGTAAACTCTTTCAAGTCCGCCGACGATGAGTCTCTTTAAGTAGAGCTCAAGGCTGATACGGAGCTTTACATCTTCATCGAGAGCGTTGTAGTGAGTCTCGAAAGGTCTTGCAGCTGCACCGCCTGCATTTGAAACAAGCATAGGAGTCTCAACTTCCATAAAGCCCTGATCGTCAAGGTAACGTCTGATAGAAGATATTACCTTTGAACGCTTGATGAAAGTGTCCTTTACCTCGGGATTGATAACGAGATCGAGGTAACGCTGACGGTATCTTGTATCTGTATCTCTGAGACCATGCCACTTTTCGGGAAGCGGAAGAAGTGACTTGGTGAGCAGAGTGATGCTCTTTGCATGGATAGAGATCTCGCCCTTGCGGGTTCTGAAAACATATCCCTCAACACCGATGATATCACCGATGTCCCACTTTTTCTTGAATTCTTTGAAAAGGTCTGCACCGACATCGTTTGAACGTACATAGACCTGTATACGGTCAGACTTGTCACGAACGTCGATGAAGTTAGCCTTACCCATATCTCTCCAGCTCATGATACGACCTGCGATACGGATAATATTCTCATTGAGCTTTTCAAGCTCGGCAGCCTTTTTCTCTTCGTCATCGCCTACAGCAGCAAGTATCTCGGCTTCCTTAGCCTCGTACTCCTTCTTGTAGTCAGCAGCATGACCAGTAACGTCAAACTTTGTGATAGTAAAAGGATCGTGACCGAGCTCGCGCAGATCAGCAAGCTTATCAAGTCTGTCCTTCTTGAGTATATTAATATCCTGTACAGGCTCTTCCTCAGCCTGAGCAGGGGTGTTTACCTGATTTTCGCTCATTTTAAATGTCCTTTCGCATTTTACTTGGAGATCTCAACGACCTCGAACTTCAGCTCGCCTGCGGGAGCTTCAACGATGAATATATCGCCGACTCTCTTTTTCATAGCAGCCTTGCCGATAGGAGACTCGTCTGAGATAAGACCTTCTCTTACGTTTGCATGGTTAGTACCAACGATAGTGAAAGTTTCGATCTTGCCGTTGTCAAGGCGTTTGATAGTGATCTTGGAGCTCATACCGATCTCGTCAACGGAAATGCTATCATCGTCAACGATCTCAGCATTGTCAATGGTATACTGAAGCTCCTGGATATGAGCTTCGAGGATAGCCTGTTCGTTTTTAGCCTCATCGTACTCAGCGTTCTCGGAGAGGTCTCCGTAGGAACGGGCAACTTTAAGTCTTTCAGCAACTTCCTTACGTTTATTGATCTTAAGGTCATCGAGCTCAGCGACGAGCTTGTCGTAGCTTTCTCTGGACATCTTCTTTGTAGCCATATCAATGCACTCCTTATATATTTAATAATAAATAGCATTACATACAATTATACTATATTACGCAAAAAAAGTCAACCCTTTAATAGCCTTTAGCCCTTAGCCATTAGCAGTTAGCTTGTAGGGGCAGCATATTTAATTAGCAATGCATAAAAAACGGGCGTACAGGATAAGTTGTGTTTCTTGTAAAGCATATTTCATGCTCACTGTCCAATGCGAATGACATAAAAAGGACGGACAATAAGTCCGCCCTTTTTCGATCAATGTCTTTTGTTAAGATCAATAGAAGATCTTCTTTATCTTTGCCTGTGTATCCTTTCCACAGTATCCATCTTCCTTTATTTTACCAACTGTATAACCTTTTTTCTTGTTGTTAAAAGTTGTTCTCTGGATGTACTTAACAGCCGCTGTTGTATTTGGGCCATAATATCCGTCAACTACTATCTTAGATCTTCCGCCATTGTTTGTATAATTGTCAAGTATCCAGTTATATGCAGCTTGGATCCACTTTACTTCGCTGTAAGACTTCCATGACTCATAATATCCGTTTGCTCTTGAAGCTGTCTGGAAACGCCAGTACTTGTCTGTATATTTATCTTCTGCTGATGCTGTGATTGCTGTATTTTTAAAGAGAGATACGCTGTTTGCTACTGATGGTGCGAGCGGAGCTGCACATAAAACTGCTGCTGATGCAACAACAAATGCCTTCTTAATAATATTCATTTCTAAAAAACCTCTTTGTCATAATTTGATGTCTATAGCTTTGATATGTCTATAGCTTTAATAAATCAGCGCGCTTGATCTATGTATTTATTATAGCATAGATATTGACTTTTGCCAATCATTTTCATAAATTGTTCACAAAAAATCATTGAAAAGACTAAACTGTTAGTTGTTATGCATATGCATTGATGTTAAACAAATACACGGTTTGTTTGCATTATCAATCAGCGGCAGCCTATGTAAATATTTATGAAATACGCTCATTATCAGTCTATGCAAATACATCTGCTCCCCATTGTTAAATAGGCAAAAAAGCGGCACGATAATACCGTGCCGCAGTTCTTATTAAGCTTTTGGAGTAAGATCAGTACGCTTTCCAAGTAAGAAAAGCTGTATCTCAAGAGCATCACCGTTTGTAACGCTTCCGTTATTGTTTACAACAGAACCGTATTTAAGTCCCACTGCTGTGATATGATTTTTGTCAGTACCATTCACGCCGTATTTATTAGGATTTGCAAGGCTCTGCATGATAAGAACAACGTCTGACATATCTACAGTGCCGTCGCTGTTAGCATCGCCCCATACTCCGTCAGTATCAATAACGCTCGTTGTTGTCTGAGGAGTTGTTACTGTAGTCGAAGTTGTTGCAGAAGCAGTTGTCTTGCTTGTGGTAGTAGTTGTAGTTGTTTCAGTTGTAGTCTTGCTCGTTGTTGCAGAAGTTGTTATAGTTTCGGTAGTAGTTACAGGCTTTGTTGTAGTAGTTGTTGTCTTTGGAACAACTATGCCGCTGCCGCTTGTACCGCCGTCCATGTTGCTTCCCTCACCTGAGGCTACGAAGTCGCCAAGTGAAACGCCGTTGCCAGCTGTTCCGAGCGGGATCTTGTGGTCAAGACTTATGTACTTACCGCTTGCAGTCTGCCAGAGCGATGGCTCTACAAATTCGTACTTCTCATCGTCCCACTTCTGGAAGTTATCGTACATAAGTCCGCCTGTATCCGAGGAGTTCTCATTGAAGCACCAGAATGTGTGGTGGATACGCTTCTTTATCATGTAGTCACGAAGAGTTGTGAGCCAGTGAGTATTTGCGCCTGACGGATCGTTTTCCTTGTCTATGAAGCCGCCCCATTCGCCCATGAGAAGCGGAGCAATATGATCTTCTACAAGATAAGCCCATGTGTCATGCCAGTATTCTTTAAGGAGAGACTCCTCATCGAACTTATAGCTTGTCCAGTTTGGCTTTGTGCCTGTTAAGTGGAACCATTCCTGCTCGTATACGAACGGACCGTAATCATGTGGAGAATAAACCAGCTGGCTCTGATGTTCGCCAAGGTCTACAGGGAAATCCTTTGCACCGCGGAAGTTAGCTCCCCACCATGCGCCGTAATACGGCTGATACTCTGACTCACCGTAGTGAGCGTAGTCAGTTGAAGGTGAATTCCAGTCATAGCCCTTTTCTATCTTAGGATATACCTCGATACCCTCGACCATTATAAGAAGATTAGGGTTCTTGTCGAGACAAGCCTTAGCACCCTTTTCAGCACCGTAACGCCAGTTGTTGGCATCGGACGAACCGTCCCATTTTGCAAAGCTGCCCTCATCTTTTTTACCGTGAGGCTCGTTCTTGAGGTCGATAGCGATAACGGTATCGTCGTCCTTATAGTAATCTGCGAACCATGCAAGAGCATCGAGCCAGTCCTTCTCACTGAAGCTGCTGTCATACCAGAGTGGGAAGTTATGACCTGCGGAATTAGTGGTAGCGCAGTGGATATCCATCATTATCTTGATGCCGTCCTCTCTGCACCATTCAACTACCTTGTTCCAGATGTCAAAGCTGTACATAGGTGTACCGCCCTCAACTCCCTCAACAGTGAGCTCAGGGTTTTTGTACTCGTTGAGCTTGATTATGGGATCGGGCTTTCCTGCCTTCCACTGAAGAAGTATCTCTGTGGACATAGGTACACGGAGAAGATTGAAGCCGTGATCTGCAATAAGATCAAGACAGTCGTGAACGTTTGCCGACCATGCACCGTCGAAGATCTGGCTTCCAACGTTGTAGCCGAACCAGTTTACACCTGTCAGCCATACCTCATTGCCGTTCATATCAACGATTTGTGCTTTATCGTTGACATGGAGCCAGTCATCATGGTACTCGTCAGGAGCAGCCATTACAGTTGCTGCTCTCTCGGGAAGCTGGTTTAAAGCAGGAATGAACACTGCGGCAGCTGCTGAAACTGCTGCCAGCCTCTTAAAAAATGATCTTGACATATTAAGACCCCTCTCAATATAGATTTTTCAGCAATTTTACGAAATTGTCAACATCATTATAACCCATTTTGCCCGAATTGTCAACGATATTTTGCATATTTCAGCAATATTCGGCTATTGATGTCCCACGCAGGCAAGTAACGGTGAAGATTTTTTTATCATGGGATTGATTATACAGTAAAAACAAGGTATAATTGATATTATAAGGGGGCTGCTTCAAAGGCAGTTATAAAAGGAGGACTTTCTATGAAAAAGCACAAATTATTATCGCTCATCGCCGCAGCTTCAATGGCTGTATCTGCACTTGCATCTCCTGCATCTGTCATTGCAGCAGATGAACAGTCGGTCTATTATCCTACATGGCAGGAAGCATACTTCAATATGCTTAAACTTGCTTTTGACAATAAGGAGAAATACGATTTCACCGACAAGGATTTCGGTACGCGATTTGAGCTTTACGATGTTGACAGTGACGGTACTCCCGAGCTGTTCATATCCGAAGCTGCATATCACCCCGGTATGTGCAGGATATATACATACAGAGACGGATATATCACCGACAGTATATCTCTCGGTACATACGGAATAGTGTACTGCGCTGATACTGCACCTTATCTTGTACAGTCAGACAAGCATATGGGCTACTCTTCCATGTCGTATTATGAGCTGAAGGACGGCAAGTTCGTTCATCTGAATTCTTTCTATGACAATATAGACAATGCCGAGACCGAGGAAGTATTCTATGAAGTGGACGGAAAGAAAGTTTCCGAGACAGAATACGTTCAGGCAAAGGAAAAATACGATCACCTTGAGCTTAAAGACCACGGCCGCAAGGAGCATCAGTACCTGATACAGGAACAGGTGGCTATGGGTATATATCAGTATTACTTCGACCACTATACTCTCGCAGGTATCGCCGAAGATACGGAGGAACTCAATATCCCCGATACGGTAAACGGTCTGCCTGTTACCGAAATAAAGCCCTTTTCCGTATGGGGAAAAGAACTGAAAACAGTAAAATTCGGCAGCAATATCTCTGTTGTAGGAGACCGTTCTTTCGGCGATAACGCTAAGCTTTCCTCTGTGGAGATAAATGACGGCATAAAAAAGTTTGGCGATCATGTTTTCGCAAACTGTCCTTCGCTTGAAAACATAACAGGTCCGAGCTATTCAAAGACCTATTTCTGCAAAAACGGCATGATGTTCTATGAGGACGAGTCAAAGCTCAAAGTATATCCTTCGGGAAGAAAAAATACCGATGTCATCGTTCCGAAAACCATAACAAGCGTCCTCAGCTCCGCTTTCAGCAACTGCGGTAATATCGAGAACATCACCTTCTCGGCAAAGACAAAACTCATCGGTGAAGGAGCTCTCGCTTACTGCAAAAATCTCAAAACAGTAACTATCCTTTCACCTGATGCAGTTATTGAAAATCCAAAGGCTTTCACCGAGAATAATTACAATATCAATTTCACTATTTCCAATGATGCTGACAAGAATAGCGGTGAATACTATTTCGACGGTGTGATAAGAGGATTTAAAGGCTCTACCGCAGAAGATTACGCTAAAAAGTACAACATAAAATTTGAAGCTTTAGACTGCAAGGCTATCGAAGCAACGGGCGATATCAACAGCGACGGTTCTGTCGATTCCGTTGATGCGTCAGCTATCCTTTCGGAATACGCCCGTACTGCAACAGGCAAGGAAAGTACATTCAATGAGGTACAGTTCTATGCTGCTGATATCGACAACAACTGCAAGATAGACTCAGTTGACGCTTCAAAGATACTGTCATATTACAGCTATCTCTCAACTCACGATGACTACGTCACAATAGATGAATTTTTCAACATGGCTATGTGATATCAGCTCAGAAGCTCCTCTCTCATTCGGGTGAGGAGCTTTTTTTCGCGCCGTGACACCTGCACCTGCGTCATACCCAGTGCCTTTGCAGTCTTTGACTGAGTAAGCCCTTTGAAATACCTCAGTTCAAGGAGTGCGCGGTCGTTAGGTTCGAGCTGTGCCATTATCTGCCGAAGCGCAAGCAGGTCTGTTATGCTCTCGTCGGGTGACTCCGTCGGTATATCCGTCTGCCCCTCGTCATCGTCACCTGCTGTAAGTGAGATAAGGGGCTGGCTCACGCATAACGCTTCCGATACATTGCTCTCGCTTTCACCCGAAAGCTGTGCAAGCTCCGTTATGGTAGGCTCCCTCATCTCACGCTGTCGGAACTCCTCACAAAGCCGCTGCAAACGCAGTGAAAGCTCCTTTAAACCGCGGCTGATGCGTATTGCTCCCCCGTCGCGGAAAAGCCGCTTTATCTCCCCGAGTATCACAGGTACGGCATAGGTGGAGAACTTAACTCCCCGTCCGCTGTCGAATGCCTTTACTGCTTTGAGCAGTCCGATACAGCCTGCGGAATACAGGTCATCGTATTCTATTCCCCGACCGCGGAAACGGTTTGCGCAGAGATGGACAAGTCCCAGGTTTTCTTCCGCAAGAGGTCTCTTTGTCTCAGTCTCCATGTGCTGAGAGCCTCTTTCTCATGGTGACGGTAGTGCCTTTGTCGGGAGTGCTCTTCACCTTCAGCCTGTCCATGAACGACTGCATCACCGAAAATCCCAGCCCCGAACGCTCTTCCTCGGGAGCTGTTGTGAACAGCGGCTCCATTGCCTGCTCCACATCTTCTATGCCGCAGCCCTTGTCCTTGACTCTTATGTATATTACCCTTTCGGGCAGCAGCCTCACCGTAAGCTCGATATTTCCCTTTTTGTGCCTGTAGCCGTGGACTACCGCATTAGTCACCGCTTCCGAGACTGCTGTTCGTATGTCGGAAAGCTCCTCCACCGTAGGATCTGCCTGTATCAGAAACGAGGATACCACAGCCCTTGCTGTGCCCTCATTTACCGACAGTGACGGCATGGTGAATTTTATCTCGTTGAGTATTTCCATTTCTCTTCTCCTTTATCTTATTTTTACAATCCTCTCTATGCCCGAAAGCTTCAGCACACGTCTTATGTATGGCTGCGGATTGAGTACCTCAAGTGCGCCGCCGCATTCCTTCATAAGCTTGCTCCTGCCCATTATAAGCCCTATGCCCGAGCTGTCCATAAAGGTTATGCCGCCGAAATCTATGGCAAGCTGCCGCGGCTGCGCACTGACTATGAAACGGTCAAGCTCCGCGCGGAGCTCCTTTGCGTTATGGTGGTCAATTTCACCACTGAGAGTGGCAATTGCCGCTCCATTCTCACTTTTTATATCTATTTTCAATGCTGTACCTCCTTTTTGCTGCCCTTTGCAGCCTTTTCTTGCCTCATTATACCACCTCGGCACAGAGAATTTTGTCGAATCTCCTGCCCTGTCAATGTTTTTCCGAAAAATAATGATAAAAGTTGCAAGTCGGGAATAATAATGGTATAATTAATAAGCAAATGATTTAGGAGGAATAATATGATCTTATATTTCTCGGCTACAGGAAATACGGAGTTTCTGGCTACGGAGATCGCAAAAAAGACCGACGATCAGTGCCTTAATCTCCTTGAAAGGATAAAAAATAAGGACTACTCCGAGATACGCTCGGAAAAGCCCTTCGTTATATGCGCTCCCGTGTATGTATGCGAAATGCCGCGCTTTTTCAGCGATTACATCAAAAAAGTGCCGCTGAAGGGCAGCAAAGACGTATATTTCATTGTAAACAGTGCAGGCTACGGCGGTATATCGGGCTATCTTGCCAAAAAGATCGCAAGGCACAAGAAGCTGCACTTCAAGGGCTATAACGAAATAGTCATGCCGCGCAACTACTTCATCAGCCACTATCCCGTGCAGACAAAGGACGAGATAAAGGAGCGGCTTGTAAACGCCTGTGAAAAAGTGAACGAGATCGCGGATAAGATAAAAAATGGTGAAAAGCTGCAATCGCGGTATATCTTCCTGTTTGAAAAGATAATCACTATCCCTTTCAACCCCGTATGGTCAAAATACAAGATGAAAGCAAAGGACTTTTTCACCACCGACAGCTGTATAGGCTGCGGCAAATGTGCGAGAGTCTGTCCGCTGAACAATATCATCATCAAAGACAAAAAGCCCGTATGGGGCGATAACTGTACACACTGCATGGCGTGTATCGGCAACTGTCCGAAGGACGCGGTCTTTTACGGGACTGTCACCCGTGAAAAGGGCAAATACAACTTCAATGACTACAAGTATATGCTGAACGAAAAAACATCGTCAGCTGTAAAAAACAAGGATCACCAAAGGAGAAAAAATGGCTAAACAATTCTGGAAAGGCAGTACTCTGCTCGCTCCCGTACCTGCCGCCCTCGTTACCTGCGGCACTATGGAAAAAACCAACGTTCTCACAATAGGCTGGACGGGTATTGTCTGTACAAGACCGCCTATGACCTATATTTCCGTGCGTCCCGAACGTTACTCCCACGACATCATCAAGGAGTCGGGAGAATTCGTCATAAATCTCACTACCTCGGCTATGTGCCGCGAGACTGACTTCTGCGGAGTCAAAAGCGGCAGGGATATGGATAAGCTTGCAGCCTGCGGCTTCCACACAGTACCTGCTCAGAAGGTCAGTGCTCCCCTTATCGAGGAGTGTCCTCTCAGTCTTGAGTGCAGAGTTACGGAGTCCAAGCTCCTGGGCTCACATACCATGTTCCTTGCAGAGATAGTCGGCATCGACGCTGACGAAAAATACATTGACAGCAAGGGCAAGCTGAACTTGCAACAGTGCGGTCTCATGGCTTTTGCTCACGGTGAGTACTTCGCTATCGGCAGAAAACTGGGCGACTTCGGCTTCTCGGTCAGAAAAAAGAAAAAGCACCGCAAGCCGCCAAAAAAGTCATGATGAGATATCCTCGATAAACTGACGCAGCTCATGTTCGGTATCAAAGCTTATGCCTTTGCTCAGCTGCTGCCTGTCCATGTCCGAAAGCAGCGACATATCCACATCTATGAAAATATACGGCTCGTCACTGCCGTCACGGAACACTACTGCCCGTCCGCCGTACTCGCGGACTGTATATTCGGGAGTATCCTGTTCTATAGCTGCTGCCGCAAGACGAGTCTCAACTTTCTTTTTGCGGACAGCCTGTCCGAGTGTGCATATCACCATAAAGGCTGAGGCAGTTATGGCAGTGACCATAGTAAAATATATTTTTTTCGCATTCCTGTATGTCATATTTTTACTCCCTTTACGTTTATCATGTGCGGTGTTGCATTAAATATTATCGCCCGTTTTTCCGTTATTATACAAAATGCTGAATTTTCGGAAACCTATTAACATTTCATCTCAAACGTGCTATAATATAAAATGTATATTTATGTACAAAAATAAATAATATAAAATCTTTGAAAGGAGCTGCCGTCGCTTTAAGACGGTCATTCTGACAAAATGAAAAATAAACACTTCGAGCCTTCTCCCGAGTTTGATGGCAACATGAGAGAAGCTCCGCCAACATCTCCAAAAAAGAAAAAGAAAAAACACAGCAAAGCCTTTATCATCTTCAAAAAACTGATGACTGTCATCGCTACTACTTTGCTGTCTCTGCTGCTGGTCATCATCATAACGGGTACTATCGTTAGTACGGCTATGGCGGCTTACGTCCTCAACTTTATGGACGAGTCCACAAACGTTACTTTGCAGCAGCTCGAATCAGGAAGCGATACCTACTTCTACGGAAACGAAACAAACGAGAACGGCGAAAAGGAGCTTGCTGTAATACACAGAATAAAGAGCGACTTCCAGCGTATCCCCGTTTCTATCGACAGAATACCACAGCACGTAAGAAATGCCTTTGTTTATACTGAGGACGAGCGTTTCTACGTACACGACGGTGTTGACTACAAGCGTACTTTCTCCGCTTTCCTCAACCTGTTCCTCCACTTCTACGATACCGAGCAGGGTGGTTCGACTATCACTCAGCAGCTCATCAAGAACCTCACAGGTGATAACGAGCCCTCTCCTGCACGTAAGATACGTGAGATCTTCTCGGCTATGCAGCTTGAAAAGACTTACTCAAAGGACGAGATACTCGAGGAGTACCTCAACTACATCGGCTTCGGCGGTCCTGTAAACGGTATACAGCAGGCTGCTATCACTTACTTCGGTAAGAGCGTTGACGACCTCACTATCCCCGAGGCTGCCGTTCTCGCTGCTATACCTAAGAGCCCTGAGGAATACGGTCCCGATGTTATCTACCACAGAGACAACGATCCCAAAGAGCCTGTAGTAGTTGACGGACGTGCCAACAACAAGCCCCGTCAGGAATACGTTCTCTATAAGCTCTATGAGAACGGTGCGATAACCTACGACGAGTATCAGGAATACCTCGTTACTCCCCTCCTCTTCAGAAATTCCGAGGAATACAAAAAGCTTCACCCCGAAGATGACGCTAAGGAGCTCGAAGAGAGAGAAAAGGCTTATACATGGGTTGTCGATGCTACTTACTACGAAGCCGTTAAGATATTCATGGACAAGTATGACCTTGATTACTCTAAGGCTATGACAAAGCTCCAGAAGGGCGGCTACAGAGTTTATACCACATATGACGACCAGATGCAGAAATATGTCGAGGAAAAAATGCTCAGCCTTGAGAACTTCTACCCTGCTTATTTAAGTACGATAACTCATGAGGTCGACCTTGAACCTGTCGATCACCCCGACGGAAAGCCTGAGGTGTATACTCCTCACGTTGGCTTTGTCGCTATGAACTATGACGGCGAGATACTCTGTGCAGTCGGAAACGTCGGCGAAAAGACACAGTCTCTCGTTGATAACTACGCAGTGCTCAACAAGCGTCAGGTCGGTTCTACTATCAAGCCTATATCTGGCTACGGCTACGGTCTTGAAAACAATCTCCTTCACTGGAGCACCACATTCCCAGATTCACCTACACTGACAGGTGAGGACGGCAATCCATGGCCTTACAACTACGGAAGAGCTGCGGGCACAGGCGCACAGATCCCTGTATGGAGAGCTCTCCAGAACTCATTCAACACTATCCCTGCTCAGCTCTGTGCAAAATTTGGCGTTGATGAGATATACAAGTTCTCCACCGAAAAGCTTGGTCTTGATCTTGTTCCGAACGATAAATCAGGTCCTTCACCTCTTACCCTTGGTTCTCTCCATGAGGGTGTTACTCTTAAAAACCTTGTTAACGCTTATCTCCCTTACGGACATGAGGGTATATACAACGAAGCACACATAATCTCGAAGATAGAGGACAGCACTCAGCAGATAATCTATCAGAACAACGGCAACCCGAGACAGGTCATCTCTGACGAGACAGCTTACGTTATGAACCGTCTCCTCAAGAATGTCGTTGAAAACGGTACAGGTACTGCTGCAAGACTTACCAATAAGGTAGTCTGCGGTAAAACAGGTACTACAGAGAACTGGTACGACGAAGTCTTTGTTGGTCTTACTCCTGACTTTATCAGCGGTATCACCACAGGTTACAAGTACAAGTCGGATTCTCTGGAGATCCCGTCAGGTATCTCTGCTAAGGTATGGATGAATATCATCGGCGATTGGGCAAATACCCATTACCTCGATACTCCCAGCGACTTTGAAAAGGTAAAATCCGTAATCGAGATGCCTATGTGTACAAGCACAGGTCTTATCGCAGGCGCAGGCTGCGGAAAGGGTGCTATCGGTTACTGGAAGTCAGAAGTTACTGATAATTATTCTCCTCCGTACTGTCAGGGTGCTCATTATACAGCTCCTGCTCAGACAACTACAAACGCTTCAACAGGCGGAGATACAGCAGGCGGCGGTGCAGCAGCAGGCGGAAACGCAGCTGGCGGCGGTGCAGCAGCAGGCGGTGATGCAGGTGCAGGCGCAGGCGGATACACAGGCGGTGGAGACGCTGGTGCAGGCGGATACACAGGCGGCGGTGACGCAGGTGGCGGAGCTGCTGGCGGCGGCGGAGACGCTGGCGGCGGAGCTGCTGCTGTTGGCGGCGGAGATGCCGCAGGCGGTGTTTAATACTTAAAACAGGTGATAAATTGAACGATAAAATAAGATTATGCTGTCCATGCCACTTCGGTCTGGAAAGCGTATTAAAGTACGAAATACAAAAGATCGGCGGTACTGACTTAAAGGTCAGCGACGGTAAAATAAGCTTCACGGGCGACGAGAATATCCTCGCCCGTGCTAATCTTTGTCTGTCAACTGCCGAGCGTGTGCTCATCGAGCTTATTGAATTCAAGGCTACTACCTTTGAGGAGCTTTTCCAAGGCGTAAAGGCTATAGAGCTTGAACGCTATATAGGTCCGCAGGACGCCTTCCCAGTAAAGGGACACTCTCTTAACTCGGCTCTTCACAGCGTTCCCGACTGTCAGTCCATAGTAAAAAAGGCTGCTGTTGAAAGGCTGAAAGCAAAGTACGGTATAAACTGGTTCGACGAAACAGGTCCTACGGTACAGATAAAGTTCAGCATACTTAAAGACGTTGTTTCTATATACCTTGATACAAGCGGTGTGGGACTCCACAAGCGCGGCTACAGACGCAACTCCAATGCAGCTCCTATCAAGGAAACTCTTGCGGCAGGAATTATCGACCTTGCAAGAGTCCGTCCCGATTCAATAGTATGCGATCCATTCTGCGGAAGCGGTACTCTCCTTATCGAAGCTGCTCTGAAAGCTCTGAAAATAGCTCCGGGCATCAACAGAAGATTTGCTGCTGAAAAGTGGAGCTGTCTTGACTCAAAGATCTGGCAGGAGGAAAGAAAAAGAGCTATCGACAGCGTTGACAGGTCGGCTGAGTTCCACGGAATAGGTGCTGATATCGACGATGCGGCAGTTGCTCTTACTCTTGACAACGCTCACAAGGCAGGCATCAAGTCAAGGCTGACTATCGAGCAGGCTGATATAACAAAGTTCGTTCAGCCCGAAAACTCCATTGTTATCTGCAATCCGCCTTACGGTGAGAGACTCCTCGAACTGAGAGAGGCTGAGGATATCTACAGAAAAATGGGAAGAGTTCTCGGCAAGGGCGGCAGCAAGCAGAGCTACATAATCTCACCACATGAGGAGTTCGAGAAAATTTTCGGCACACCTGCCACAAAGCGCAGAAAGCTCTACAACGGCATGATAAAGTGCCAGTTATATATGTATTTTTAAAAGATAAAAGCTCCGTGATAACGGAGCTTTTGATTTAGGTGATGATATGAGATTTGAAACCAAAAGAAAGATACTGCACCTGTTCTTTCCCACAAGATGTCCTATATGCGGCGATATCATCGATGCTATGAACAGGTTCTGCAAGTCCTGCGAGGAAAAGCTGAGTATATACGACGGCACGTTCAGCATTGAAGGTGCGGAAAGCTTCACGGCTGCATTTGAGTATGACGACTCTGTAAAGCCTGCCATATTCCTTATGAAAAACGGTATCGGCGGCAATGCGGACTTCGCTCTCGGCAGTATTCTCGCCGAGCGTTTAAAGTCTGAGGGCATAAAGGATAAAATTGATATTATCGTTCCTGCTCCGCTGCATAAAAAGGACCTGCGCAGGCGCGGCTTCAATCAGTCGCTGCTCATTGCAAAAGAGATAAGCCGTACCCTCGGTATCCCCGTTGAGGCAAAGGCTGTTTTCAAGACGCGCCGCACCCGTGCTCAGAAAGAACTGGATCATCTGAAAAGATCGCTCAATCTGAAAAATGCCTTTTCTGCGGACAGCAAAAAGCTCAAAGGCAAGCGCGTCCTCATAGTTGATGATATCTGCACTACGGGCAATACGCTCCGCGAGCTCATCACTGTGGCAAAAGAAAACGGCGCAGTTTCCGTACACTGCGCCTGCTGCTGTAAAACCGCTAAAAAAGCCGTTAGCCATTAGGAAGCGGCGACGGAGTCCTCGACGTTCCACAAAAATCGACCATGTAGGGGCGAGTTCCGCTCGCCCGCGCAGGTATGCGGTTACACTGTACATCGCCCCACGAATATTATTGTTGTATCACGGGTGGATAATATCCGCCCCTACAACGGAACGCCGAGAGTTACTCCTACAGTGTATGGAGAGACAGAGGGGCGCATCTCCTGTTAGCAGACGTGACCTACTGCTTCATAATTTAAATAATTCGAGCGCAGCGAACGCCTTAACTCTCAATTCTCAGCTCTCAACTAATGAACCCCGAGGCAAAGCCTCGGGGTTCATCTTCTATTTTCTGTTTTTGATAAAGTCGCTAAAGTCTATTTTTTTATCCGTTCCCGAATTATATGCATAATACGCCAGTATCAATGATGCATCGACTGAATCTGCCATGCCGTCATTATTAACATCTGCCGCAAGCTTCTGGCGTTGATCTGTGAATGTTGTTGCCTTGCCGCTGGAGATATATGCATATTCTTTCATAAGTACAGAAGCGTCAACTGAGTCCACAAGCTTATCGTTATTTATATCGCCCATTGCATACGGTGGATCAGCTATTACAGTTATGCTTCCCTTATCAAGCCCCTCGCTGAAAGCGTATTTCGTCATTGCCTTGCCCTTGTCATCGTTGGCGAAGTTGGTGAAAAGCGGCTGTATCTTTCCGTATTTGGACTTTCCTACCTCAAAGCTGAACACATCTCCCACCTTACATTCCGCAGGAAGTGTAACATCTACCGTCCACATAATTCCGTCCTTGCCAGCATCAGTCGAGCCGCCTGTTGTAAGTACGATGAAGTCCTTGGTATCACCTATTGCCTGTCCGACTGTGAGCTGGTCGATAGCCTGACCTGCTTTAACTTCTCCTATTTTCAGTCTGCTGTCAAAATATACGTAGAGCACAGTCTCACTGTAGAGCTTATCTGCTCCCTCAACTGTGATAGTTACCTGTTCTTTGCGGTTTGGCGACTCACTGAGGTATACTTCCGTACGGCTAAGCTTGAATATAGGCTTACCCTGAACGGCTGTGCGTGTGGTAGTTGTAGTTGTAGATGTAGTTGAAGTAGTTGACGTTGTTGTGGTGGTCTTTGAAGTAGTTGTGGAAGTCTTTGTGGTAGTTTTAGATGTGGTAGTTGTAGTTTTTGAAGTCGTTGTGGTAGTTTTTGACGTTGTGGAAGTAGTCGATGCAAGTGTATTTACAGACAATGTCTCGAAGCGATATTTATACTTGGCAGCATATTCGGAAGCAGGAGAATTTTCTGCTCCGACTATCTTTCCTGTGTATACTGCCGCTGTACTTCCGCTGCCTGCCGAGTTACATATAGTATCGCCGCTGTCGAACAAAGTGCAGCTTTTATTGTATATCACTATCTCCTCAAGCTTTCGGCAGTCCTTGAACGCATACTTGCCGATCTCACTGACACTTTCGGGAAGTGTAACTGCTGTGACCTCTCTGCCTGCAAACGCATTATCGCCGATAACTGTTACAGGGAGTCCTGCTATCTGTGCAGGTACATCTACCTTTCCCGAAACAGCTGCATTGCTGAGCTCAACGTGGTCTGAATACTTATGATAGGTTATCCCGGCAGATGTGGCAGTTGAATACTCGAAAGCCTGAGACTCGTCTGCGCTGCCTGTAAATATATAGCCGCTCGGAAGTGCTCCTGCTATTATTGCCGCCGAAAGCACGGCTGATATGCACCTTTTTAACTTCATATATACCTCCGTATCCAGCCATACGCTGAGGGCTGAACAGAAAAATTATTTATTGTAATCGTAGAACATTTCGTCCATAAGCTTGTCGTAGCCGCTGCGGTCGCCGAATGCAGCTTTTATCAATGCCCCTGCATTTTTGAATATGAGCTTGAAGTAAAGCCAGTCCCCCATATCATCGTACTTTCGCGTGGAATTGATAAGGCGATTTTTTCGCAGACAGCCGTACTTCTTACCGCTCTTTCTGCCATAGGCTCTCAGTGCCTTTGCTGTCGCGATGTCCTCCCCTGCTTTTTTCTCAATAAATCCACCTATAGCGTCAAAATCAGACTTCCTTGCCCAGAATATACCGCAGTAAAGTCCCGTAAGCTTAAAGCCCAGACGGCAGATGATATCGTTTAACCATAATGCCGCCGAGTATCTCTCGAAGCGCAGCGGAGCTCCGCCGCCTATGTACTTTCCGCTGTTGAGCATACCAAGTATTTCGCGCAGAGTATCCTCGGTCATGCGGTTATCGCAGTCTATAGTTACTATTACCTTTCCCCTTGCAGCATTGATACCTGCATTTCGGACTGTGGCTATACATCTGCTCTCGTCGGCAACGACACGCGCTCCGTTTGCAAGTGCAAGTTCGGCAGTACGGTCCGTACATCTGTTGCATACGATTATAGTCTCAACTCCGCATTTAACACGGGAAGCAGCCTGTTTTATCGAATTTATGCATCTTTCCACATACTTTTCTTCGTTATGTGCAGGCACTATAACTGATATGATCACATTGTCCGAAATAGTCATCATCTCCCCTGCTGCTTATTTATACTATTATATATTATAAGCGTTTAGGTATTAAAAGTCAATAGCAGGCAGCGGCAGCGTGACGCTGCACCCTTGCTCGTCCGTTTATCATCGAAAGGGTATTTGCTTCTCGACACGAGGAGTATCATCGCAATTATCGGGACGCCGAGGGCGGCGTCCCCTACAAAGCTCTAACCACTAAACACTATAAGCTAAAAACTTTCAAAAAATGCTTGACATTGCTATTTATATATGTTATAATGGTAGTACCTCGTTGGGGGTTTATTTTTTTGCCCCCGTGCGAGGGAGGCAAACAACCTACCTTTGGTAACAAAGGAAGTACTAATTCAGGAGGTGCCGATATGAGAGTAAAGGTTACTTTAGCTTGTACAGAGTGCAAGCAGCGCAACTATGTTTCCAAGAAAAACAAGAAGAACGACCCTGACAGAATTGAAATGATGAAACATTGCAAATTCTGCAGAAAGCATACTCTTCACAAGGAAACAAAGTAATCGGAAGGGGTATTTTTATGGCTAAGAATACAACTTCAGATAAGAAGTCCGAGAAAAAAGAAGTAGGAAAGATCCGAAAATGGTTCAAGGACCTCAAAGTAGAATTCAAAAAAGTGGTTTGGCCATCTAAGGAAACTGTAGTAACCAACACATCAGTCGTTGTAAGTGTTATCGTTGCATCAGCAGTTTTCGTAGGCGCAATAGATCAGCTTTTTATGTTCTTGATGCGTTTGATCTATAACGCTCACTAATTCAGAGGAGATCAGGAGGAGAATTATGTCAGAAGCAGCTAAGTGGTACGTTATCCACACATATTCAGGCTATGAAAATAAGGTAGCTCAGAATATTGAAAAGGTTGTAGAAAACCGTAAGCTTCATGAACTTATCCAAGAGGTCAGAGTTCCTACTGAAAGAGCAACTGAGATCACAGATGGAAAAACCAAAGAAGTAGAACGCAAAACCTATCCGGGTTACGTTCTCGTCAAGATGATAATGAACGATGATTCATGGTATGTCGTTCGCAATACCAGAGGCTGTACAGGCTTCGTAGGACCTGCTTCAGAGCCTACTCCCCTTTCAGAAGAGGAAGTTGAAAAGCTCTTTGGCATTGAAGTTTCTTCTGTTACTGTTAACTTCAAGGTCGGCGACAGCGTCCGTATCTCAGGTACTGCTATGGACGGATTTATCGGTGTTGTTCAGAACATCAATCTTGAAGACCGTTCTGTAGACCTTCTTGTCTCAATGTTCGGTCGTGAGACTCCAACTACACTGCCTATAAGTCAGGTAGTATTAGTGGAGGATTAATTCAGGTCAAAAAGAACCCGCAGTATGGGTTCAGTGGGAGAGGTAAAATAATTCTTGCCTCGCCATTTACCACATTTATGGAGGTGCGAATACATGGCACAGAAAGTAGTTGGCTACATTAAGCTTCAGATCGCAGCAGGAAAGGCTACTCCTGCACCACCTGTTGGTCCGGCACTCGGTCAGCACGGTGTTAATATCATGGCATTCACAAAGGAATTCAACGAGAGAACAAAGAACGACATCGGTATGATAATCCCTGTTGTTATCACTGTTTACGCAGACCGTTCATTCTCGTTCATCACAAAGACTCCACCCGCAGCTGTTCTTATCAAGAAGGCTTGCAATATCAACAGCGGTTCAGGAGTACCTAACAAGACTAAGGTCGCTAACATCACAAAGGAACAGATCCAGAAGATCGCTGAGACAAAGATGCCTGACCTCAACGCAGGTTCACTTGAGGCAGCTATAAGCATGATCGCTGGTACAGCTCGTTCAATGGGCGTTGTAGTTGTTGACTAATCAATTTTTTGAATGATGAAGTGGGATATTTTCCCGTTCAGAGTTCTATTGGTGGGAGGAAAATTCCGCTAATCGGGTAAGCTATAAGCTCCCGGTATTACCACTTAAATAGGAGGAAATATAATGAAACACGGCAAGAAATATGTTGACAGCGCAAAGGCTGTTGATTATGCAAAGCAGTATGAGTCCGCAGAGGCTCTTGACTTAGTTTGCAAGAACGCAAAGGCTAAGTTCGATGAAACTATAGAGGCACACATTCGTCTTGGTGTTGACTCAAGACACGCTGACCAGCAGGTTAGAGGTGCTGTTGTTCTCCCTAACGGTACAGGTAAGACTGTTCGTGTATGCGTATTCTGCAAGGAAGACAAGTATGAGGCAGCTCAGGGCGCAGGCGCAGAGTTCGTTGGTGGACAGGATCTCGTAGACAAAATCATGAAGGAAAACTGGATGGACTTCGACGTTGTTATCGCTTCACCTGACATGATGGGTCTCGTTGGTCGTCTTGGTAAGGTTCTCGGACCTCGTGGTCTTATGCCAAACCCAAAGGCTGGTACTGTAACTCCTGATGTTGCAAAGGCTGTTACAGAGGCTAAGGCTGGTAAGATCGAGTATCGTCTCGACAAGACAAACATCATTCACTGTCCTATCGGTAAGGCTTCATTCGGTGCTCAGAAGCTCGAAGAGAACTTCTCTACACTTATGGAAGCTATCGTAAAGGCTAAGCCTGCTGCTGCTAAGGGTACTTACCTCAAGAGCTGCACAGTTACTTCAACAATGGGCCCTGGTGTTCCTGTTGCTACAGCTAAGTACGGTGTTTGATAAATAATAGCTAATATTAAAGGCTTCACAGAAATGTGAAGCCTTTTTGTTATTGTATCATGGCTGCTGAGGTTTGAATATGGCACCCGTTCCGTCTTTGGCGATCTTTTTGATAGCACCTTTCATTATCGCCTGCTGTTCGGGACGAAGCTTTGAATACGCCTTGATAAGTGCAGGATACAGACGAAGCTTGTTTATCTCCTTCAATGTATCCTTATCGGTAGAATTGAGCACCTCAAACAGCGAATCCGTGAATATCTGCCTCTCTGTATCGCTGAATTCTTCAAGAAGTCCCGATATCGCCTTGTTTATAACATCGCCCGACTTTTTCAGCTTATCCGCAAGCACGAAGCGATTGCGGCGCAGCTCCCAGCTGTAGGAAAAATGCTGGCTCAGTCCGATAGCGGAGTTCTTTACTATCTTCGGCTCACAGCTGCTTCCGAGAAGCATACCAACGATAGAAACCTGCGGTATATAGCTTCTGATATACGGAAGCATTTTTTTATACATATCAGATTCTATTATCTCGTCTCTGAAACCCGGACCGTCATAGGAATAGATGTCCCTGATGTGCTGACGCACATTTTCCTCGCAGAACATAGAGCTGTAAATAGCGAAATTTCCGCCTTTTGAATGTCCGCCGAGCCTAACCAGCTCTGCTCCCGAATAAGCCTTATCCACATAGCATATCGCCTGCTGCTGACCTGCTGTCTGCTGCATAAAACTGAGATTAAAGTCCTCTTTCCAGCCTACGACAGTTCCGTCCGTACCGCGAAAAGCTATAAAATCGCTTCCGTCGGGCAGCCTGTAGGTAAGTGCCGAAAACTGCATATCAGCAGAATGTTCAACCATGCTGATATATCCGCTAAGCAATGTTCCGCGATAACGCCTTGACTCGGCAAGCTTTCTGAACAGCATATTATCCTGATCGAAGGTAATGATCCTGAGCTTCTTATCAATTTTTTCGGGATCATATATTTTATAAGCCTCGGGAATTGTTATGCTTTCCTCAAAACTTTCGGAAACTACGCCTTCCAAGGGCACATAGCAAAACTGAGACAAAACCAATCCGTCGATCTCATTGAACGGATCTGCTGAAAACGGAACATCTCCCCGCCAGTCGAGGTAATCAAGAATGTTCGCCAGAAAAGTCCCCCCTATCTGAAAATACTGACGTATAAAGATCACGCCAAATCAGATCATTGATACTCATGCAATGGTATATTTCTCTTTATATAACATTATATCACTTTTCTGTCATGTTTTCAATAGGCATATATACAAAAAATAAACCGAGCGGATATACCGCTCGGTTTACTAATGGGATTTTATCCCGATATTACTAATTACTTAGTAGGATCAAGTGAAGAGATCTTGTTGAGGAGGAAGTTCTGGATACGAACTGCATCCTGAGTTGTGATGCCCTTGCTTGATGTGTCAACGTCAGCGTTAGCCTTACCCTGTGCTGTGATAGCAGACTTATCTGTACCGCCCTCACCGTACTTGTTCGGGTTAGCAAGGCTCTGCATGATAAGAACGATATCGCCCATATCTACATCGCCGTCGCAGTTAGCGTCGCCCCATACCTTAGCAGAAGGAGTAACATCTGAAACTGTTGTAGTTGTAACAACAGGTGTCTGAGTTGTAGTTGTTGTGCCAGGTGTAGGTGTAACATATGTATACTTCTGCTCCTTATCCTGGAGGAACTCAACGATCCAAGCAAGAGGAGCATTCCAGTTGATTGTAACCTCGTTTGTTGACCAAGCTTCGATAGAGTCAACGAAACATCTCTGTGACGGGTTATCTTCCTTACCGGGAACGAATCCGAGAGCACGTACATATGGATCCTGGAGACCTGCGTTAGGACCGCCTGAGAGAACTCCGTCAGGAGCCATAGGCAGAGTCTTATCAAGCTCGTGTGACCAATATCTGTGGTGAGGATTCTTTTCCATGTATGTACCGTAACCTGTGACGAATGAGAATGAAAGTGGGTTACAGCCGAGGAGGTAGTTCATACCTGTGAGAACACCGTTCATGTACTTGTCATCGCCTGTAAGGTCATAAGCATATGACATTACCATGAGGTTGTTGATAACCATTGAGTTTGAACCCCACTCATAACCGTGGATGATTATGCTTGGATCAAGGTTGTTAGGATCGTTGTATCCTTCACCGTCATACTTGTAAGGAATACCGTAACCCTGGATCTGTTCTTCTTCGATGTAATCATCAGCAGTCTTCTTGATAGAAGCTGTAAGTGTAGCATACTGCTCATCAGTAAGAACTTCTGGGTGGAGAAGGAGTGAGAGTGAACCTGCGGCATTTGTATTACCCCAGTTAAGAGCTGTGAATGAACCGTCCTTGTTCTCACCGCCTGTGATTCTTGTAGGAACCTTGAAAGCATTTGTATATTCAGAAAGCTTTGTGAGGTATGTATCAGCATCAGCATCCTTGAGGATCTTAGCAGATGTATAGATCTCACAAGCTGCCCAGTACATATCGTCCTTAACCTCGTTATCACCGTAAGGACCACCGCCCTTAGCCTGATACATAGGTGCGTAGAGTGACTTCTCGTTATTCTCTTCGTCATCACCTGCCTTGTACCAGTTCTTCTCAGCAGCTGCATAAGCGTCCTTAGCTTCCTGGAGATAGAATGCAGACTTTGTTGAGTCATATGGCTCGATAAGTCTTGCCATCTGAGCTGAGCAAGCAGCATAGTTCAGTGTAGCAGCAAACGTTGGTGGCTTAACGATACGCTCTGTATTCCAGCCCTTGTCACCGTTCTCAAGCTTTTCACCTGAGTAGTCCCAAGGTCTTGTAGCAAGTCCTGTCCACTTGTGGTCGTGGAGCTTGTGGTAAACCATTCCTGCGTACTTGCCCCATGTAGGCTCCTTAGCATCAACCTTCATAGCTGTCATGAATTCGAGCTCGTAGAGACACTCATCGATGATATCAGGGAGCTTATTGCCTGTCTCAGGGATACTTACTGTGCCTGAACCGTCAGCAAACTTCTCCTTTGTCTTCTCGTTGAATGTAGCTCTCTCATACATATTGAGGAGAGTCCATACTGAGATACCGCCGTTAACAACGTATTTACCGTGGTCACCTGCGTCGTACCAGCCCTTGTTAGCTGTGATCTTAGATGAAGCATATGTGCTTGTAGCCTCTGAATTCTCGAGGTACTCGTTCTTCCAGATCTTCTGTACGTAAGCTGTATCAGTCTTATGACCACCCTCATGAGCAAGAGTCTTCTTATCACCTGATGTGATATACTTCTCTTCTATATCAATACCTGAACGGTTCTGATAGAAGTAGTTAAGAGCATTCTTGAGCATATCGTGTGAAGAATCAGAATAGATGTCGTCACCGATATTGAATTCCATTGATCTCCAGCTTTCGCCCTTTATACGGAGATAGTATCTGCCAGCCTTGTTAGCCTTTGAGAAGTCGATCTTACAAACAGTATCAGCTGAATCAGGATCCTTCTTTGCTGTAGTTGTCTCGCCTGTCTCAACAACAGTGCCTGATGAAGCATCAACGAGCTCCCAAGTATAAGAACCTGAAAGGTCGATTGTTGAAGCACCGTAAAGGATATCACCCTTGTTATCGCCGAGTGTAGCTGTCTTAGCAAAGTTTGTGAAGTAACCAACCTGGTTTACAGAAATGAAGTTAACGAGCTTGCCGCCTTCCTTCATTGAAGGATCAAACTTAGCAGAATAGTCACGGTTTGTTGCACCGTATCCCTCGTCAGGATCTGCATTACAGCAGCCCTCACCTGGAGCCTTGTCGCCGCAGGTTACGCAGTCGATAACCATGTCGTCAAACCAGATCTCGTCGCCTTCTTCAGCATTACCCTGATACTTAGTACCCTTAGCATAGTGGAAGCACCACTCAGCTGCTTCGAGGTCCTCAGTTGGCTTGAATGTACCCTCAAATGTCTGCCACTCAGTTGTGAGTGAAACAGCCTTTGCAGGCCACTGACCGCCCATGTGAGGTCCCATGTGCATATCGTTTGAAGCACCATCGAGCTCAAAATACTCGTTGTTACCGGAAATATCACCGATCTTAGAGCAAAGCTCCATGCCTGCTCTCTTTGCCTTAGCCTTGAAGCTTACCTTGTACTCGTGGCCAGCCTTGAAGCTGAGGTTTCTGTGTCTGAACTGAAGGTCCCACTTTTCGTGGTCAGCACCCTCAGGAACTTTTACCATAACGTGGAATGTACCATCTGTAAGCTCAAAGTTCTGCTTAGCAGGTGATGATTCACAAGTGTGCCAAGGCAGAGCCTTGTGATCGAATGTGCTCTCACCAACTACGAGACCAGCTGAAGCTGTCATAGGTGCTATCACATTAACAGCAGCAGGAGCAATTGTAGCCATGGCCATAACGCTGGCAAGAATCTTTGAAGTTTTCTTGTGCATTTGAATACCCTCCCTGAATATTTAAGAATATAGTTTATAACGCAGTGTCAGTGCAAACGCCGCGTATATATACCGTAAATTCGAGCAATGAGCCTTTACGTCCTGTCGGACTCTGCACTTATCCGACTCATCAATCATATTATATTATATCGAAAAAAAAAAGTAAATAGTTTTCTTGAAATTCGTTCATTTCTCTAATGGGAGTTTCAGAATTCTGTACACAATGAACAAAAAGGTAAAAAAAATAAGAGGGAATAATTTCCCTCTTATTTCTATTTTGTGAATTAATTATTATTTTTTCTCAGGCAACTCTGTAATGAGGTGAAGCAGGTATTTCTGGAGTGTCTGAGCATCATTAGTTGTGATCTTAGAGCCGTTGTCATAAACGTCGCCGTTGGCTATACCCTGCTCTGTGATGTGGTGCTCGTCAGTACCGTTAACGCCATACTTGTTCGGATTTGCAAGGCTCTGCATTATGAGAACAATGTCTGCAAAATCAACTTCACCGTCGCAGTTAGCGTCTCCCCACTTTGTAACAGCAGGCGAATCACTTCCTCCTGTTGTTGTGGTGACAGTTGGTTCAGATGTTGTTGTGATCTTTGTTGTGGTTGTAGTTGTTGTTGAAGTTGTTGTAGTAGTTGTTGTAACCGGCTTTGTTGTTGTGGTCGTTCCGGGTGTAGGTTCTGTACTCCCATTCTTTACGCATGGCTTAACTACGAACTTTGTGCCGTCAGGCTCTTCGCCCCATGCGATAACGCCGTCAACATACATAGGCATATGCTCGTTGAGTGAGTTAGCCTTCTTGAGGTCTGTAGCCTTGTCGAGACCGCCGAGGTATGACCAGTCGTTTGAAGTATCCCATGCGCCTGCTGTTGACTTGCCGTCTACTGCATCAGGGATAGAAATTCTGAACTGTACCTCGTCTCTGTGTTCGCTCTGACCTGTAGGCTGTATAGCTCTGCCGTCATCGAACTTGATGCTTGCATAGTATGTATTTCCTGTAGGATCTCCCTCATACTTGTGAGGACCTGTAACTGTAGCATGGCCCTGTCCGCTCTCGTACTGCTGTGACTTTCCCTCTACCTTGATATCGTCTACAGAGAGACCGTTCTCGATAACTTCTGACACATCGAAGAAGTATCTGTACTCAACGTCCTTTGCAACTCTTGCAGGCCAAGCTGTGTGGTTCATAGCCCATGCCTTGATCTCTGTATAGCTTGCAGCAGGTGTGCCGTTGATAACAGCTGCAACTTCCCACTCAGCCCACTTCGGAGTCTCAGCAGGTGGGAATGAAGCGTCGATGTTTCCGCCGTAATCGTCTACCATTGCGCAGAGACAAGCTGTGTAGCCTGCGTTGTAGTCGATAGCAACTTCTGAGTACTCATACTGAGCAACACTGTTCTTATAGCTGCCTGACTTGTCAGGACCGCCTACGAGAGCACCATAGAGAGTATGTGCATACTCTGTCTGCCAGCCCTCATCTCCGCCTGACTTCTGACCGAGGTCGTTCCAGTGGTCATCGTGGATACCAGAGGCTGTTCTGTGGTGGAATGCAGACGGCTGATTGTCGCCCATACCGAGAACGTAGCTCATCTTCAGACCGTTATCGCCGAATACATAGTCCATCTGAGACTTAGCCCAGTCGTTGTACTTCTTTGAAAGTGAAGCATCGTCCTTGAATAATGTATCACTTGCAAGCTTAGCAAGCCATGCAGTTGTTGTAGCGTGACGAGCACTTCCCCAGTTGAAGAGCCATGCAAGTCCGTCAGGTGTATAGTCTACCTTCTTTCCGCCGTAACCGTCTATCCAATAGTCAAGGTGGTGAGAAATGTGTTCTGTCCACTCCTTGTTGCCTGTGTTAAGAGCATAGAGGAAAGCTGCTGCCTGTGAAGTATCGTCCCAGCAGAGTCCCCATGTGTACTTGCGTGAAGTTGACTGATTTTCAAGTGGGAAATCGGGGATATAGTCCTTCTCGATCTTATCGAGGTAGCTCTTATCGCCTGTAGCCATATAGAGCCAGTTAGCAGCATACATACAGTCATCGAGCCATGAAGAAGAATCATACATTCCGCTCATGCCGCCGATATCCTTGCAGGCTCTGATCTTGTCAGCACCCTCAAACAGGTCCTTTGCGTGCTTGAGATACTGAGCTGCCTTTTCAGGCTGTGTATCCTTGAATATAATGTAGCCCTCTGCAAGTGCTGCTGCTGAAAGAGCTGCAACAGATGCATTCTTTATAGTATCATAAGGTCTCTTCCAGTCGCCGTTGTTGAGATGATGCTTGCGGAGATAAACCTCGGCACTGCACCAGATGTTATGGTCTGTAGAGCCGCCCTTGAAGTCGCCGATAGTACCGATCATCTCACCGCCGCCCTTATCGCAGGCCATTACGTAGTCCATACCCCACTGGATATTGTTGCGGTACACCTCGCCAAGACCTGCCTTGTCAACAGCGTCTTTGTAGTTGATGTAACCCCAAGCCATGATAGATGCTGAGTAAGCATTTGTAAGAGTGAACTTGAAATGGTCACCTGCGTCGAACCAGCCGCCCGGAACAACGTCTGTCTCATTGCCGTCCTCGTCAACCATTGAGTCTGCACGCCATGCTACCTGATTCCACTCAGGGAGCTTGCCTGACTGCTGCACCTCATAGAAGAACATGGACTTCTGGAGAGCCTCTGCGTAGTTGTACTTGGAAGCCGAGTCTGCTGCTGTTACTATGCCGCCCTCTGTGCTGTTGGGCATATAAGCAAGTATGCCTGCTGACATAGCAAGTGCAGAAACTGCTGCCGTTAACTTTTTGAATATCATATTTAATACCCCTCTCGTATTAATTATTTAAGATACAGCATTTGCCATACCTATACATTTTAAATATACAATATCCACACCGATTTGTCAAGTAAAAAATGCCATTTTCCACAAAAAAGCCCTGTAGGGACGACCATTGTTCGTCCGCAATCACATGAACCCATTGTAGGGGCGGCGGAACGCCGCCCCTACAGACAAAAAAGCGCAGCAAGTATTATCCTTGCTGCGCTGTGTTTTTATTATGGAATCCACTCTATTTCTACCAAAGAAATCTGTCCGTCTGGATTGAAGTGAAATTTATATCCGCTATTATATTCAGGATAAGCTTCAGATACAACAGTATACATCACTTCATTATGGTTGCCTTTATCTGTTGGCTCACCACTGTTAGCTATCAGTTCATCTTTTGTCAATGTATAAGGAAAAGCAAATTGTAACTTTGTATCATTATCCCCTCTTTTTATTGCACTCTCAAAATCGGGATAAATAACTTGACAAATAATGCAGTCTTTCATTGGAATTTCTGTTTTCATTGGATTGCCAAATGTAAATTGTAACCTACTATTCGCAACTGTGCAATCAAATGTTCCGTAATTTGCCTGTCCCTTTAACTGTTTTGTCCAAATCTTATCATAATTATCCGTTTTAGTAAACTCAACACCGTTATCGAGCATATCCTGTAAGGTCGATACGCCAAGTGTATATAAATGACCATCATATATAAAGCTCCTGTTATCAAGGTCAGCGTATTTGTCGCTGAGTCCTGTTGGTAAAGAAGTCACTTTTACGGGGTCTGTAGTCAGTTCCTCGATTATGACTACTTCGGTTTCATCAGCCTCTGTAGTCTCAGCAGTTGTTGCAGCCTCGGTGGTCTTTTTCGAGGTCTTTTCGCTTGTTTTAGCCTCGCCGCAGGCTGTAAGTCCCAGTGCTGTAATGAGCGCTGCTGCGATAAACTGTTTTTTCATGTGATTTTCTCCTTTTTCGCCTGTTATCAGGCTTTTTTCGTTGTCAATTATAGCACCGAACCGAAGTCCCGTCAACAAAAAATAAAAAATCAACCATTAAATCGTGGCTTTACGCAAATATTATCGAATATTAGTGTTAATATTGTAAATATTGCTAACCATTATTTGCACACATGGCAATTGTTGCGGTCGCCGTGCGGGAACGACGTCCCCTGCAAATGGTCATTTATATTTACAATGGAAACCGCGGACGCGCAATGCGCGTCCCTACATTCTCAATTCTCCATTCTCGATCCTAATCCCTTGACTTTTGAAATGCAAAAGTATATAATAATTATGTATACGCTCTTGAAAGCTGCGCAAAATAGCTCTCGGAGGTGTATATAATGTCAGACGATAAACAACAGGACAAGTCACTCTCGGAAGAACTTATTGACGATGCCGAGCTTGTCCGCGAAAACGGACAGTCCGTTTCACGCAATTCAAAGCACCTTATCCACTGCCTTTCAGTGGTGGGACAGATAGAAGGGCACTACGTCCTCTCGGAACAGAACAAAACTACCAAATACGAGCATATTATCCCTGCTCTTGTGGCTATCGAACAGGACAGGAGCGTTGAGGGACTGCTCATAATCCTGAACACCGTCGGCGGAGATGTTGAGGCAGGGCTTGCTATCGCCGAGCTTATCTCGGGCATGAAAACTCCCACTGTTTCGATCGTGGTCGGCGGCGGACATTCCATAGGCGTTCCCCTTGCAGTAAGCGCGAAACGCTCCTTTATAGTCCCCACTGCATCAATGACTATCCACCCCGTACGCATGAACGGTACAGTTCTCGGCGTACCGCAGACTCTTTCCTATTTCGACAAGATGCAGGACAGGATAGTGAGATTTGTCACTAAAAACAGCAGTATCACGGAAGAGACCTTCCGCACACTGCTGATGAACACCCAGGAGCTCGTGCTCGATGTGGGGAGCGTTATCGAGGGAGAAAAAGCCGTTGAGCTCGGACTTATCGACAGTCTCGGAAGTCTCGGCGACGCTATGGACTGTCTGTACGATATGATAGAAAATACAGAAAAAAGATATTCGTGAACGCAGCTGTGCCGATACGCGCTTTTCCACGCTGAAAATATGTTACAATGGCACAGCTACATATACATATATAATAGAACAAAACGGAGGCTAACATGGCACAAACACAAACCAAAAAGAAATCTTCGGGCAAAACACAGAAAAAGCCCGAAGCTCCTAAAAGAGAACCCGTAAAAAGCAATAAAAAGACCGTACCGCAGAACGAGAGCAATCAGCTCTGGTCTGTGATCCTTTTCGCACTTGGAATACTCTCGGCTCTCATGGTGCTCATAAAAGGCACAAAGGGCTGGCTGGCTATGCATAACCTGCTGCTGGGACTTTTCGGCATAGCAGCTTTCCTCATACCCGTAATACTTATATATACTGCCATAAAGCTCGGCACTGAGCAGACAAGAAAAAATATCAGCGGCAGAGCCGTATGGTGCATCGCTATGATATTCCTTGCAAGTGCGGCTTTCCAGATATTCTTCGTTGGGGCAATGCCCGAAAAGATACGCTTCTTTAATCAGCTGAAGAACCTATATAAAAACGGTGCGGAATATAAGAGTGGCGGCGTTGCAAGCATGGTCATTGCAGGACCTCTGCTGAAATTCTTCGGCAAGCTGGGTGCAAGGCTAATATCACTTGTACTGTTCTTCGTGTTCGGAATGCTCCTTTCGGGACGGGGTATCATAGACTTCCTGAGACTTCTGTCAACTCCTTTCGTATTCATCGGAAAATGCGTTAACGGCATACAGAATATGTTCATCGGCGGCGAATTCGTCGACGCTTTCGGCGATGACGACCTTGACGACGACAAGGAGCGAAAGGACTTCGATGCTGACCTTGAAGCTATAAGCATGACAAACAGCCGCAAGTCCAGCCGTAAGCCCTCGGAAAAGAAAGCGCAGGACAAGCGCGATGTGGAAGGGCTCCCCGACGGATTTTTCGATATTCCCCTCCCTACCGATCACCTTATCGACTACGGTGAGGAAGAAGCACCTGCTGCTGCACCGCCCGTAGAAGAGCATATTGCTCCTCCAATACATAATGTTGCTCCTCCTGTTGAGGAGATAAACGAGCCTGTACCTACAGACGAAGGACTTGAACAGCTTATAAGCAAGGCTGCCGACAGCAAGCCTGTACCCACGGAAGAGGTCATCGAGGAAGAGATCGAAGCAGAGGAAGAAAAGCCTATGTACTTCCTTCCGCCGATAGATATTCTCACACGCCCCGAGATACGCTCAAACCGTGCCGAGGCTGTTGAGGAAATGCGTGAAAAGGCTGAAGTTATAAAGAATACACTTTCAAGCTTCGGCGTTGAGGTAAAAATAAAGGATATCTTCCGAGGTCCATCTATCACACGTTACGAAATTCAGCCTGGTCCAGGAATAAAGGTATCAAAGATAAAGGGACTTGAGGACGATATCGCTCTCAGCCTTGCTGCTCAGGGCGTTCGTATAGAAGCACCTGTTCCCGGAAAGGCTGCTGTAGGTATCGAGATACCTAACACCACAAAGGACATGGTAACTCTCCGCGAGATAATAGCTTCTCCCGAATTCAGAGAGTCAAAGAGCAAGCTCACATTTGCAGTGGGCAAGGATATCACGGGTAATATCATTCTCGGCGATATCGCAAAAATGCCTCACGTTATCATCGCAGGTACTACAGGTTCGGGTAAATCCGTCTGCACACGTTCCATTATAATGAGTATCCTCTACAATGCAACTCCCGATGAGGTAAAGCTCATACTTATCGACCCTAAGATAGTTGAATTCAAAATATTCGAGAATATACCGCACCTTCTCATACCTATAGTAACAGACTGTAAACGTGCCGCAGGTGCGCTGTGCTGGGCTGTAAATGAAATGATGCGCAGATACAATATCTTCGCAGAGGCAGGTGCAAACGACCTTCGCTCATATAATGAGCTTGCGGAAGTGGACGGCGACCGCTCACCTATGCCGCAGGTAGTCATATTCATAGACGAGCTTGCTGATATGATGCTCGTTGCAGGAAAGGAAGTCGAGGACTTCATCTGCCGCCTCGCACAAATGGGACGTGCCGCAGGTATGCACCTTGTAGTTGCTACTCAGCGTCCCACAACAGACGTTATCACAGGTCTTATCAAGGCAAACATCCCAAGCCGTATCGCACTCTCGGTAAAGTCACAGGTAGACTCGCGTACTATCATAGATATGGGCGGCGCAGACAAGCTCCTCGGAAACGGCGATATGCTGTATATGCCTATAGGTGCAGGAAAGCCTGTCCGTGTACAGGGCTGTTTCTCGTCAAATGAAGATATCGCAGAAACTGTTCGCTATGTAAAGTCTCAGGTAGATGTCACATACGATCCTGCTATCACAGGTGCTGTTGAGGGATATTCTCCGCAGTCGCAGGGCGGCTCGGGAGCAGCTGACAGCGGTTCTTCTGTTGGCGGCGGAAGTGATGAGGACATAGTTGAGGCTGCTATAAAGGTAGCCGTAGAAGCTGGTCAGCTCTCGACTTCAATGCTGCAAAGAAAGCTGAAGCTTGGCTACGCAAGGGCTGCGCGTATAATGGACGAGCTTGAAGAACGCGGAGTTATCGGCGCAAGCGAAGGTGCTAAGCCCCGTAAGGTGCTCATGTCGAAGATGCAGTACGATGAATGGCGGCTTCGCAGAATGGACGAATAAATTCAAATTTTGCTTTGCAAAATTTGAATTTCAGTAAGTAGTAAGCAGAGAGTAGAAACTGCTTCGCTGCATAATACTACTTACTACTCACTACTCTCTACTCACTCAAAACATATTTTGCTCCGCAAAAATATGTTTTACAGGAGGTGATACCATGTATGAAGGCTTTCTGCCTACAACAAAAAAAGAAATGGACGAGCTTGGCATAGATCAGTTCGATTTCATATACATAACAGGTGACGCTTACGTTGACCACCCAAGCTTCGGAGCGGCTATCGTCACAAGGCTTATCGAGAATATGGGCTATACTGTCGGTATCATCTCACAGCCCGACTGGCATACGGACAAGGACTTCCGCCGCTTTGGTGCTCCGAAATACGCTTTCCTCGTTACCGCAGGAAATATCGACTCTATGGTGGCTCACTATACCGCCGCCAAGCGCAAACGCTCCGATGACGCTTACACCGCAGGCGGCGTTGCAGGCAAACGTCCCGACAGAGCCGTTATCGTCTACTGTCAGAAGCTGCGAGAGTACTTCGGCGACATACCAATAGCTATCGGCGGTCTTGAGGCTTCTCTGCGCCGTTTCGCCCACTATGACTACTGGGACGACGCTGTGCGCCCATCTGTGCTCGTTGACAGCGGTGCGGACATACTCATGTACGGCATGGGCGAGCACCAGATACAGGAGATATGTCCACGTCTTGCCGCAGGTGAAAGTATCCGAAATATGACAGATATACGCGGTATATGCTACCTCACAGAGCCTGTCAATACGCCTATCGGTGCAGCTCAGTGTCCCTCATTCGAGCAGGTGCGCGACAGCAAGACAGAGTACGCAAAGGCTGTAAAAATACAGTACGACTGGCAGGACGAGGTCTACGGAAAGACTATCATACAGCGTCACGGCAAGATGATGCTGGTACAGACTCCCCCTGCCTACAGTCTCACCACCGAGGAGCTTGACCACATTTATTCCCTCCCCTATACCCGTGCTATACACCCGTCCTATGAGGCGCTCGGCGGCGTTCCGGGTATCGAGGAGGTGCGCTTCTCTATCACTCACAACCGCGGCTGCTTCGGTTACTGCAATTTCTGCTCCATAGCTCTTCATCAGGGCAGACGTATAACCGTAAGAAGCGTTGAATCGGTACTCAAAGAAGCGGAGCGAATCACTCAGATGCCCGATTTCAAGGGATATATACACGATGTTGGCGGTCCGACCGCTGATTTCCGCCGCCCGTCCTGCGATAAGCAGATAACCAAAGGACTCTGCATGGGCAAGAAATGTCTTGCACCAACTCCCTGTCCCGCACTTAAAGTCGACCACACGGAATATCTCTCCATGCTGAGAAAGATACGCAAGGTCAAGGGCGTGAAAAAGGTGTTTATCCGTTCGGGCATACGCTACGATTATCTCATTGAGGACAAGGACGACGAATTCATGCGCGAGCTCATCATGCACCACGTAAGCGGTCAGCTGAAAGTCGCTCCCGAACACTGTTCGGCGGTAGTTCTTGACAAAATGGGCAAGCCCCATATCGAAGCCTACAAACGCTTTCAGAAGCGTTTCTACGAAATAACAAAGGGTATGGGAAAGGAGCAGTATCTCGTTCCCTATCTCATGTCCTCACACCCCGGAAGCACTCTCAACGAAGCTATCGACTTAGCCGTTTTCCTCAAGGAAAACAAGATACGCCCCGAGCAGGTGCAGGACTTCTACCCTACTCCCGGTACTATCTCAACGGCTATGTTCTATACGGAGCTCGACCCGTATACCATGGAAAAGGTGTATGTGCCGAAAACTCCCAAAGAAAAGGCTATGCAGCGAGCTCTGCTGCAATATTTCCGCCCTCAGAACAGAGAGATAGTCCTTGAAGCTCTCAAAGCCGCAGGCAGGCGCGACCTTATAGGCTCGTCGCCGAAATGCCTCATAGAGGGAGACTCTCACAAGCAGGGAAATACTCCCCGAAAAGGCGGTGACAAGTCGTGGCAAAATACTTCAAAGACACGGAAAGCTTCGTCGAAGCAGCAGGAGAGAAATACAAGCTCAATGCGCAGCAAAAACAGTACCTTCGGGAACTCGCAGAGGAACGGGAAAAAGAACGCTCCGCACGGAAAGAAAAAGCATTAAAGTTCATCGGCTTTCTGCTCATAGTCGGCATTATCATATTTGCCTGCCGACACTATTGGAGCAAGCCTGCACATACATTTCCTGCAAAGGATATACTTGAAGTCCACTTCATAGACGTTGGACAGGGCGACTGCACTTTCATAGCTGCAAACGGTACTACTATGCTTGTGGACTGCGGCGAAGATGCAGTATCGGCTCAGGTGATAAAGTATCTGAAAAAACTCGGCATCGGACGGCTTGACTACATCATCGCTACTCACCCTCACTCAGACCATATGGGCGGTATGTACCGCATCATCGAGACCTTCGATGTGGGCGAAGTGATAGTCCCGCATATTCCCGATGAACAGCTCCCCACAGCCATGTTTTACGAGAAATTCCTCGATGCCTGTGAGGAAAATGAGACTGCTGTCACTGTGGCAGATGTGGGAAGAATAATAAACATAGGTGATGCAAGAGCTGAGATAACAGCTCCCGACGGTACATTTCAGGAGGATATAAACAATTACTCTATAAGCTTTATGCTGTATCACGGAAGCAATTCCTTCCTGCTGACAGGCGATGCGGAAGCTGAGGAAGAAGCTCAGATGCTGAAAGCCGAAAAAGTCGGCAAGGTCAATGTCTATAAAGCAGGTCATCACGGCAGTGCTTACTCCTCCACCTCAGATCTTCTTGCAGTTATCCGCCCTGAGATAGCTGTTATTTCCTGCGGCAAGGAAAATTCCTACGGTCACCCTGCCGACAGTACCATAAAAAGGCTGAAAGAGTACACCGACCATATCTACCGCACCGACGTATGCGGAACTATAGTCATAGAGTCCGACGGAAAAAAGCTGTCTCTCACTCCCGAAAGGAACGCCAAATGATAATTATTGACAGATTTGAGGGCAGTCTTGCTGTGCTTGAAACAGATGACGGTATGATAAATGTTGAGCGCAGCCTGCTCCCCGAAAATGCAGCCGAGGGCGATGTACTCGTCTATGACGGATCGTGGACTGTTGATACAACTGCCACAGAGCAAAGACGGGAACGCACAAGGAAGCGGCTGAAAAGGCTTTTGAACAAAACTGATAAAAGAGGAAAAAATGACTGATATCATTATTATAGGCGGCGGTGCAGCAGGCTGCTTTGCAGCTGTTACAGCCGCTAGATACGGAAAGTCCGTTATGGTTTTCGAGAAAAACGAAAAGCTTGGCAGGAAGCTGCGCATAACGGGAAAGGGCCGCTGCAACGTGACCAACAACAGCTCCTCTGAGGAGCACATGAAGAATATCCCCGTAAATCCGCGTTTTTTGTACAGCTCTTTTGCAAGCTTCGATGCCGAATGTACCATGAGCTTCTTCGAGGAGCTTGGCGTACCGCTGAAAACAGAGCGCGGAAACAGAGTATTCCCCGTAAGCGACAACGCCAACGATATCGCGGACGCTATGGCACATGAAATGAAACAGCTCGGCGTTAAGGTCATACAGAAGCGCGTCACGAAGATACTCACGGAAAACGGCGCAGTCTGCGGCGTAAAGGCAGGCGGTGAGGAATATCGCTCGGCTGCGGTGCTGATAGCCTGCGGCGGAAAATCCTACCCTGCCACGGGCTCAACAGGTGACGGATATACGCTGGCACAGGAGCTTGGACACACAGTGACCGAGCTTAAACCGAGCCTTGTCCCCCTCACCTCTCCCGATAAATACTGCGCGGAGATGATGGGACTTTCACTTAGAAATGTAACTCTTAACCTTTTCGACAAGGATAAAAAAATATACAGCGAGCTTGGTGAGATGCTGTTTACGCATTTCGGGGTATCGGGTCCGCTGGTATTGAGCGCAAGCTCTCATATAAGGGATATGCAGCCGAACCGCTACAGGCTGCTCATAGACCTGAAGCCTGCACTGTCTCCCGAGCAGCTCGATGCAAGGATACAGCGCGACTTCGCCGAAAACCTCAACCGTGACTTCCAGAACGGTATCCGCAAGCTGCTCCCTGCAAAGCTGATACCCGTTATGGTAAGGCTTTCGGGAATATCTCCCGAGCAAAAGATAAACGGCATAACCAAGGAGCAGCGTCATAAATTCGGTGAGCTTATCAAAGCTTTTCCTGTAAGGATATCGGGGTTCCGCCCTATTGATGAGGCTATCATCACAAGCGGCGGGATATCTGTAAAGGAAATCGATCCGAAAACTATGGAGTCAAAACTGGTGAGCGGTCTTTACTTCGCAGGCGAGGTCATAGACGTTGACGCTTACACAGGCGGCTTCAATTTGCAGATAGCTTTTTCTACTGCTTATGCTGCAGCAGTAAATATGTAAAAAGAGGTAAATGATATTATGGGATGTATTGGTAATCTTTTATGGTTCATTTTCGGCGGCTTCTGGAGCGGTCTCAGCTGGTGTCTGGTCGGTCTGCTGTGGTGTATGACTATAATCGTCGTACCTGTTGGTAAGCAGTGCTTCAAAATGGCACATCTTTCCTTCATGCCTTTCGGCAAACACGTGGAATACGGCAGCGGCACTGTAAGCTTCCTCGTAAATCTGCTGTGGCTCATATTCGGCGGACTTGTTATGGCACTGGAATTCACAGCTATCGGTCTGGTGCTTTGTATCACCTTTATCGGTATACCATTCGGTGTGCAGATGTTCAAGCTTGCAAAGCTTGCTCTCATGCCCTTTGGTGCAGAAGTAAAGTATAGGCTGGGCTGAATTATGATAAAAACGATAATTGTATATACTGTTCCGCTGCTCCTGTTGACACTTGCTGTGATATCCATGGCAAATCACGGCAAAAAAGAGAAAAAATGCGGTATCGCTCAGCTTATCCTGACACTTCCGCCTCTTATCACAACACTTATCATACTTGCTGCAAACGTGACTAATAGTGCAGTATCGGAAGATACGGAAACTGTACGCAGGATAATGTATTACGGCGAGGTGGCTGTAGGACTCCTGTTCACGGTCGGACTGGGCTATTACGGCGTTCTTGCTATTATAGAGCTTGTCTTTATGACGATCATAAAAGCAACAAGCCCCAAACTCGGTAAAGCATACCTTGCAGCTTTCTGTATCTGCGCAGCAATGCCATTGCTCCTCTACAGCTTTTATCCTATTTTTGACTGAGTGGAGGGCATAATGACATGAAAAAAGATATTTCACGGAATTTTTTCCGCTATGTTTTTGAGTTCGCAGTCGCAGGCTTCATCGGCTGGCTGTACGAGGTGGGCATCACATGGGCAATGTACCACTATTTCGAGAACCGCGGCATACTTCATCTGCCCATAGTCCCCATATATTCGGTGGGAGCGTTCATTCTTCTGGCTATGCTGAGAAAGAAGCGCAATCCCGTTTTCATCTTCATCTTCGCTCTTGTGGTAACGACCTTGTTTGAGCTGGGTTCTGCATACCTGCTGGAATTCATATTCCATAAGCAGTTCTGGACTTATCACAACTGGTATTTCTCAATACTTGACAGGTCAAGCCTTATATCAAGTGCCATATTCGGACTTCTTGCCGTGGCGTATTTCTATGTGCTCCACCCTCTTTCGGGAAAGCTCAGTGAAAAGCTGCCGAAGCCCGTATGCGTCGGCGCAGGTCTCACCATATCAGCCGTAATAATTACCGATTTTGTCATCTCGGTATATCAGCTTCTGAAAGACAGGTGATGTTATGGAGATCATATTTGAAATTATCGCAGAGCTGATCACAGGTACTATTTCCGAAGCAAGCAAAAGCAGTAAAGTACCTAAACCTATTCGATATATTCTTATAGCTTTGATAATACTGTTCTATACTGCTTTCTTCGCCGCTATTTTCTTCATAGGATTTTTGGTCATGAAAGACAAAACTGTTGGCGGAATAGTAATAATAGCATTTGGACTTCTCATGCTGATACTCTGCATACGAAAATTCCGCAAAACATATCTGAACAGAAAATAAAAAAAGCATCTATGCTTTATAAATAAAGGAGTAAAACTATGAAAACTATCAATATCGCTATCGACGGACCTGCAGGTGCAGGTAAAAGTACTATCGCTAAAATGGTGTCAAAGGAGCTTGGCTACATCTATGTTGACACAGGTGCGCTCTACCGTACTATCGCGCTCTATATAACCGAAAACAACATTGCCGATGAGGACATTGAAGCTTCTCTTGAAAAGGCTGACGTTTCACTTAAATTCATCGACGGCGCACAGAGAGTTTTCCTCGGTGACAGAGATGTTTCCGATATGATAAGAACTCCCGAGATATCAATGGCTGCTTCACGCACCTCCGCTATCCCTGCTGTAAGAGCTTATCTCTTCGAGACTCAGCAGAAGATAGCCCGAGAGAACAACGTGCTCATGGACGGACGCGATATCGGTACAGTGGTACTGCCAAATGCTGACGTTAAGATATTCCTGACAGCTTCTGCCGAGGAGCGCGCAAACCGCCGCTACAAGGAGCTTGCAGAAAAGCCGAACTGTCCAACATATCAGGAGATACTTGACGATATAATCAAGCGCGACTATCAGGATATGCACCGCGAGACTGCTCCGCTGAAACAGGCTGAGGACGCTGTTCTCGTTGACACAACAAAGCTTAACTTAGAGGAGTCCGCAGCAGCTATCGTAAAGGTGATCAAGGACAAAATAGGCTGATAAAAAGCCTTTACAGAGGTGAAACAATATGTATTACATAGTCAAGTTTCTGGTAAAAATATACTTCCGCATGATGTATAAGATAAGCATTGAGGGCAAGGAAAATATCCCCGATGATACCACTGTTATATACGCCTGCAACCACAGAAGCAATGCCGATCCGCCGCTTCTCGGTGCATGGGCGAAAGGCAAATTCGCTTTCATGGCTAAGGAGGAGCTCTTCAAAAACAAGCTCTTTGCGTGGCTGATACGTTCCCTCGGAGCTTTCCCTGTTGCCCGCGGTAAAGGCGATACCGGAGTTATCGACACTGCCGTTGAAAGACTTGGCAGTAAAAGAAGCCTTATGATATTCCCCGAGGGTACTCGCTCAAAGGACGGCAAGGTGGGACGCGGACACACAGGTGCAGCTCTTATCTCCGCACGTTCGGGAAAGGCTATTGTCCCGGCAGGTATATGCTACGGTGAAAAGCTGAAATTCCGCACTCCCATCACACTGAAATTCGGAACTCCTATCGAACCCACAGAATACTGTGAGGTATGCGATGAACCAAATCCCCGTCAGCTTGTAAAGCTCAAGAACCGCTATATGGCTGATATCAAGCTCCTCGTCGAGGGTGTGCCCGAAGAAAAGACCAAAGTAAAGGAGAACGACAGCAATGAGTAAGGTAACTGTTGCAAAATCCGCAGGCTTCTGCTTCGGAGTAGACAGAGCCGTGAAAATGGTTTACGGCGAGCTTGAAAAGAATACACACGTTGCTACTCTCGGTCCTATCATACACAATCAGGACGTTGTCAACGATATGCAGGCAAAAGGAGCAAGGATAATAAACTCCGTTGACGAGCTTGCTCCCGATGAGACTGTAGTCATACGCTCCCACGGCGTAGGCAGCGATATTTACCGTCAGATAGAGGCTAAAGGCAACAAAATGCTTGACGCTACCTGCCCTTTCGTTTCGCGCATACACAAAATTGTGGCTGAAAAGTCCGCAGAAGGCTATTTTATCCTCATTGCAGGTGACCGTAATCACCCTGAGGTACAGGGAATTGTTGGTCATTGTGACGAAAATTGCCTTGTTTTCAAGGACAACTTTGAGCTAAAAGCCTTTTTTGAAAAAAATTATAAAAATTTGCAAAAAAAGCTTGCAATTGTGGCGCAAACAACGTATAATATAGTAGTATGGGGTGAGTGTTTAAACGTGATCCCGAAGGACGACTCCAACATTGTTATATACGATACGATATGCAACGCAACGGACGCACGTCAGACTGACGCTGCCGAGCTTGCAAAAAACTCGGATATCATGCTTGTGGTAGGCGGCAGACACAGTTCAAATACTGTAAAGCTTTATGAAGTATGCAGCCGCTACTGTAAAACGTATCATATAGAAAATTCGGACGAGCTTCGGACTTTAAAGCTTCCAAATGCCGAGAAGATCGGCATCACTGCAGGCGCATCGACCCCCGCCTATATAATCAAGGAGGTACAAACCAAAATGGCAGAAAATGAAATTCTTGCAGCTAATCAGAATGAGGATATCGACTTCGCTCAGATGATCGATGAGTCATTCAAAAAAATACATACAGGAGAGAAAGTTAAAGGCACAGTTATCGCTGTAAATAATACAGAAGTTATCGTAGACCTCGGAACAAAGCACACTGGCTATGTTGCTCTTGATGATCTTACAGATGATCCTTCAAAGAAGCCTTCAGACATCGTCAGCGTTGGCGACGAGATCGATCTTGTTGTAATCAAGGTAAATGACGCTGAGGGTACAGCTGCTCTCTCAAAGAGAAAGGTTGACGAGCAGGCCGGCTACGAAAAGATCGTTAAGGCACAGCAGGAAGGCACAGTTCTCGAAGGCGTTGTTCAGAGCGTAGTTAATAAGGGCGTTACTCTCACAGTTCTCGGCGTAAGAGTATTTATCCCTGCTTCACTTACAGGTCTTCCAAGAGGCGCAGAGCTTGACCAGCTTCTCAAGAAGAAGGTAGAGTTCATCGTTATCGAAGTTTCTGAGGGCGGCAGAAAGAGAGCCGTTGGTTCTATCAAGGCTGTTCAGAACGCTAAGAAGGAAGAAGCTAAGGCAAGATTCTGGGAGACAGCTGAGGTCGGCAAGACTTACGTAGGTAAGGTAAAGTCACTCACAAGCTTCGGTGCATTCGTTGATCTCGGCGGCATCGACGGCATGGTACATATCTCAGAGCTTTCATGGAAGAGGATCAAGCACCCAAGCGAAGTTGTTAATGTTGGCGATACTCTTGAGGTATACATCAAGGATCTCGATCAGGAAGCTAACAGAATTTCTCTCGGCTTCAAGAAGGCTGAGGACAATCCTTGGGAGATCTTCAAGTCACAGTATCAGATCGGCGATGTAGTTAAGGCTACTATCGTTTCTATCACAAGCTTCGGTGCATTCGCTCAGATCATCGACGGCGTTGACGGTCTTATCCACATCTCACAGATCGCTGACCAGAAGGTAGAGAATGTCAAGGACGTTCTTTCAGTAGGCGATGAGGTTGATGTTAAGATCATTGATATCGACGAGGAGTCAAAGAGGATCAGCATCTCAATGCGTGCTCTTCTTGAGAATGAAGAGGACGATGCTGAGGAAGCTCCTGCTGAGGACGCTGAATAATCAGTAATCTTATGGGCTGCACAAACGTGCAGCCCTTTTCATTTAATCAAGACGGGCATTCACCGTCGCTGCTAAACGGAGAACTAATATGAATAAGAAAACTATAGGAATAATATCAGGAATAATCGGAATATTGATCGGAATTGCAATAGTGATATGTTCACTTGCTGATGTTGATCTGCCTAAACCTGTATGGCTGATCTTCGCTGTCGCTTGTATGCTCAATGCAGTATTGATAACGCTGAATTACAGAAGAAAAGAATAAAAAAATAACGCCCCGAAGCGATGTTTACATCACTTCGGGGCTGAACTTTTATATCCTAAACACTTGTTATATCAATTGATCGGAAGTGCATCTACAAGGCGGAGTAGATAACGCTGTATTGCAAGTGCGTCATTGGAAGTAATACCGTTTCTTCCCTCAACATCTGCGTTTGCAGCTCCCTGATCTGTTAGGTGATGCTCATCTGTACCGTTTATACCGTACTTATTCGGATTTGCCAGTGACTGCATGATAAGAACTGCATCTGACAGATCAACTGTACCGTCCATATTTGCATCGCCTGCAAGTCCCTGCGGAGGCTGTGTGGTAGTTGTAGTTGTAGTGGTTGTGGTCGTAGTTGTTGTGGTTGTAGTAGTCGTTGTTGTAGTAACTACAGGTGTTTCCTTAACGAAAGCAATGTAGTTCATACAAGCTCCGCTCATGCCGTTTGTACCGAGAGTTACGGTCTCGCCTGCCTTTATCTCCTTTGCATATACGTCGAAAGGTCTTACAGCTTCGCTGTCGTTGATCTCCACGATCTCACCTATCTTTGTGAAGTTATACAGCCATGACGGGATAGAAGTTACTCTCTCGTCCATAGCTACATATACTGTGATATCCTTTGCAGCAGTAATTACCGCAAGGTCTGAATCCGTATTCTTCGAGTTGCAGGCTGTGCGGATAAGCTCTCCGCCGCCGATACTTGAAGGTACAGAAGCGATAACGTGCTCACGGTCGCCGAATGCCTTGTCGCCTGTGCTGAAGTTCTCAACGATAGACCACTGTGCGCCGTAGCTTGCGTCCTTGACCTCAAGCTTAGCGATGAGTTTGCTTTTCAGTGTATCGTCGATAACTACAGGATCACCGCCGCTTGAAACTGTTCCTGCATTATATGCCTTGTTCTGCATTCTTCCTGCATAAGCTGTTACCTCAGCCTTTGCAGCGTCTGCGGACTGTACATTGTAGCTGCTGTATATCTTCGATGAGTTTGTATCGAAGTTATCGTAGCCGTCGCCGCCGCTCTTGAGGTTATTGATGTAAGCCTGTGCAGTTCTTGAATTTACTATCTGATAAGCAAGTCCGCTGCCCATATTGCAGTTCACGAACTTGTCGCCGTAGGACTTGATAGTTCCCGAATATGCATCATTTCCCATATTCTCAGCATCAAGAGGAAGATTTGTCTTTTCGTAGTAGTTAGCCTCAGAGAATACCTTTGAGTTGTAGGAAGCTCCGATACCGTACTGCTTGTTATTGTAGAAGTAGTTGTTGTAGCTGTGGATATGTGCGTTTCTCGCACGGGGATTACGTGACTCGGTATTGTTGAACCAGTTGTGGTGATAGGTTATCCAGTCCTGCTCATGTGAAGTACCGCCGCCTACAAGTGAGGTCTTGTGAGCGTCCTTGAACACATTATAGGAAACTGTTACATACTCACTCCACTTTATGTCCAGTGAACCGTCGCCGTCTGCCTTGTCGGCATCTACTATGCCGTTGCCTGCATATGCATTGTAGCCTTTTTCGATAGTATTGTTGTGTACCCATATACGTGATGACTTTGAAGTACTGCCGCCCGACATTGAGATACCGTCATCAGGATATTTTCCAAGCCAGAGGTTTCTTACCTCGCAGCTTGTACTATGCTTCATGTCGAAGCCCCACTGATTGAGGTTGCAGTCATAACCGATACCCTCAACGGTAACGTTCTTGCCGCCGTTCATATAGAGCATATTGGAGCCGTCGTTCTGCTGACCGTTGTTTGCCTTTGCACCTGACGGAACGTCGATAGTGCCGATAAGTCTGAAGCATACATTGCTCGGTCCTGCATTGAAGATATTGTAAAGACCGGTTTTTCCGTTCCATGTTACAGTGTCCTTAGTGGAGTTTGTAACGTAGATAACAGTAACGCCCGATTTCAGAGTACCGTCATTGTTGTACGCGCCTATTGCTTCGGAATTGTTCCAGTGAGCGTAGCCGCTGCGGTCAAATGCCATTGTTTTGACTGTGCAGCTTGCAGAGCCGTTAGAGCCCGAAACGTTTATGGTATAAGATGTATTTCCCTTGAGTCCGGGGATATCGACTCTTGAATTTCTGATGAGCTGTGAGTCTACAGCCGTATAGCTTGAACTGCCCTCGGGTGCGTAGCTTACCTTGACGTTATTGCCAAGCTTTGAGCTGTCCCACTCTACGAAAGCTTCTTCATACCAGCCGCCGCAGGTCTTTATTGCACCTTCGACATTTGATGAAGGCTGATCGTTATTGCCGCTGCTTGTATTTCCTTCACCGTTGAGGAATGACGGTGTCCAGTTGTTCATATAGCTTGAGATATTGATGTTTGCAGCGTCACTGTCCGATACGGTATGTCCCTTGCGCTGTGAGAGGTCAACTCTCTGACCGTTTGAGAGCTTAGTGCCGTTCTCCTTGAAGCCGTCAACGCTCTCGGGCTGTACGCCGCTCATTGAAGTCCAGCCTGCTGCTGTGATCATATTTCCGTTCTGGAGAGTAGTATTCACAAAGAGCACCTTTGCAGTCTGTCCCCATGGTCTGCCGAGATAGCCTGCGCTTACTGTGAGCTGTGAATTTGCAGTTACCTTACAGTCCTTAAAGAGATAGCCTGTATACGGGCTTCCCTGCTCTCTTGCTGCTGTGATGTATCCGCCTACAGAACCGCTGCTGTAGCCCTTCCAGCGAAGCTCACAGCTGTCGAATACTGCATTGCTGCCGCCGAAGATATAGTCTGTCTGTCCTTCGATGAGGCAGTTCTTGTAGTACTGAGGTGAGCCGCCTGTGTAAAGTGTATCCTGGCTCGACAGGAACTTGCAGTTAAGGAACTCAGCATACCCTGTATCTACTGAGAGAGCTGCTGCACGCTCTGTATAAGCCTTTGACTGTACGTCAACGCCGTTGTAACGCTGTACTTTCAGTGTCTCGTTTGTACACTCAACTCCGTCTGCCAACTCCTCCTGTGTGAGGTAGCGGTTGAAGGAGTTCTCGAATACGATGTTCTTAGCCTTGAAGTTTGTAGCCTTTGGCCAGAGCTGTACCGTAGCTCCCCAGCGGTAGTTTGAAACGTTCTTGCCGCTCTTTGCGTTTGCAAGGCTTGCGTCGTAATAGCCCTTTGAGTTTGCACTGTAGTACTTATAGCCGATACCGTAGTACCATGTGAGAACAGCATCGCCCTTGCTCGGCTCGTCATTTACAAAAGTAATGTACGGTGTCTGTACGATTACCTGCTGACGGTAAGTACCCGGGGCAATGTGTATTGTAACGCGGTTTGCCTCAGATGAGGGATTGAGGCTCGCTGCCTTGTCAACAGCCGCCTGTACTGTGGAAAAGTTGTTGTTTCTGCCCGTGTATCCGACATACAGGTCTGTACCTGCCGCATCGGACCTCAACGGCTGTATTACGGCAAATGATGCCAGTAATACGATCATGGCTGAAACGAACGAAATGATCTGTAGACTGAGCTTTCGTTTTCTGCCGACCATTATTATCACTCCTTTGGAATTTTCGGATCGTACGCTGCCTAAAGCGCGATCCTTAGCCTATAATTGATCTCCTTAGTGCACCGCGCAGACTTACAGGGACAAGCTGCCGCAGAATATGCACCTATACACCATAATTATAACATACCCACTACAAAATGTAAATATAATCGTAGATTTTACATTAATTTTTGTAGATATATACAATGGTTCTTTATTCTCTTTGGGTAAAATATCCTTAAATGATATTTTCCCCCCTATTTTAAGGCAAAGCTGCTATTCTGCTTATTGACAACCCGAAACAAAATGGTATAATAAATGTATCACAATACATGAACTAAAGCAGATAATTACTTCTATCATTACAACTCAGGAGGTTTATTATGAAATTTGACAGCACAGAAGAATGGAAAAGCAAGATCAAGCGCGTCATCATTTCCGAAGAGGAAATACGCAAAGAGATCAAAAAAGCAGGCGAGTATATCAATTCTTTATACGACGGTTCGCCCATACTCCTTGTGAGCATACTGAAAGGCGCATTCGTATTCATGGCTGACCTCTGCCGTGAGGTAACTGTTCCCTGCGAGATAGCTTTCATGGCGGCAAAAAGCTACTTTGAGGGCACTGAGTCATCAGGTCATGTTGAGATTACCATGGACCTTAAACATGACATCAGCAATTACCATGTCATAATCGTTGAGGATATCATCGACACGGGAAGAACTCTCAACGAGATCAAAAAAATACTCGGTGTGAGAGATCCTCTGTCTCTGAGGATAATGACTCTCCTTGACAAGCCCGACCGCCGTGTTGTTGAGCTTAAAGCTGATTATTCCCTTTTCACTATCCCCGATTATTTCGTAATAGGCTACGGACTGGATTACGGCGAATTCTACAGAAATTTGCCGTATATCGCAGAATTCGGCGAATGAGGTGACAGAAATGGCGGAAAAACTTTTCAAGCTCAAAGAACGCGGAACTAATGTAAAGACCGAAATTGCGGCAGGTATCACCACTTTTATGACTATGGCTTATATACTTGCCATTAACCCGAATATACTCTCAACCACAGGCATGGACGCAACTGCCGTCCTCCTTGCGACCTGTCTTGCTTCATTTATAGGTACTGTCTGCATGGCTTTCATGGCTAATCTGCCCTTTGCACTGTCCGCAGGCATGGGACTCAACGCCTACATGGCTTACACAGTCTGCGGAAACCTCGGCTATTCGTGGCAGGTGGCTCTCCTTGCGGTATTTATCGAGGGTATCATATTTATCATACTCTCGCTGACTAAGGTCAGAGAAGCTATCTTCGACGCGATACCTCTTTCGCTGAAACGCGCGGTGTCCGTTGGTATAGGTCTGTTCATCGCCTTTATCGGACTTCAGAATGCAGGTCTTGCAGTAGACTCCGCAACTCTTGTAGAGCTTGTGGACTTCCGCGAAAACTTCGCTACTACGGGAATATGCGCACTCCTTGCTGTTATCGGACTCCTTATTATGGCGATACTCTACATCAAAAGAGTAAAAGGTTCTATCCTAATAGGCATATTCGCAACATGGATTTTAGGTATCATCTGCGAAGTAACAGGTCTTTACGTACCAGATGCGGAAACGGGAGCTTATACACTTATCCCCTCTTTCCACATGACTGACTTCACTTCTATCAGCAAGACATTCGGTCAGTGCTTCAACGTGGATTTTGACGCTGTTGGTATTATCAACTTTATAGTTGTTGTGTTCTCCTTCCTCTTCGTTGACCTTTTCGACACTCTCGGCACTCTTATCGGTGTAAGCACAAAGGCAGGGCTCCTCGACAAAGACGGCAAGCTCCCTGCTATAAGACCTGCTCTTATGGCTGACGCTGTTGCAACTACCGCAGGTGCTGTGCTCGGTACATCTACCACAACTACTTTTGTGGAGTCCTCAGCAGGTGCGGCAGCAGGCGGCAGAACAGGTCTTACAGCTCTTACAACAGCTGTGCTGTTCCTGCTCTCAATGTTCCTTGCACCTATATTCATCGCAATACCTGCATTTGCAACTGCTCCTGCACTTATACTCGTCGGCTTCCTCATGTTCAGCACCGTGTCTGAGATAAAGGTAGACGATAAGAACTACGCATCGGCGATCCCTGCATATCTCTGTGTTATCGCAATGCCGCTTTTCTACAGCATTTCCGAGGGTATCGCTATCGGCGTTATATCTTATGTTGTTATAAACCTCGCCTGCAAGAAGTACAAGGAGATCAATCCTATCATGTATATCCTTGCGGTACTCTTTGTACTCAAATACATATTCTTATAAATCATAATTTGCAGCGTGACGCTGCACCCTTTCTCCGCGCTTAAATAAATCTGATTAACAAATTATAGCCGCGAGAGACAATGAATTAATAGGTAAATATCATCGCGTGATTTGCTAAATTTTGATTTTAGCCGTTAGCCCATTGTAGGGGCGGATATTATCCGCCCGTGTATGACTTGCGCAATAAATAACATGAACCAATGTGTAGGGGAGGGCGCCCTCGCCCTCCCGCGTGGGTATTTATTATTATTGCGGGAGCCCGAGGGCGGGCTCCCCTACAAATGTAAATTATGATTTATAAAAGAAAAGGACAGCTTTCGCTGTCCTTTTTTCATCGGTTATTGCCTTTGAATTCCTTTTTGACTATGAGTATCTCCTCTTTTTCGACAAGCTCCCTGCCGTTAAATCCGAGGCGGATAATGTACGGCATGAAATCGATAAGGCGCATGAACTCATCTACTCCGAAGCTGTTGTCATAGTAATGAAGAATAGTACTGAGCGCAGTACCGTGAGTACCCACCATTATGTTCTCATCTCTGTGAGCGTCAAGCATATCGTTTACCGCAGCAATATTCCTGTCCATTACGGACTGCAAACACTCGCCGTCGCTTTCGCTGTAGCTCAGGTCAGCCCAGCGTTTGCGGAACATATCTATATTATTGCTGTTTTTGCCGTTGATACGCTCGTGCAGTCTCTCGTCAATAATTATATCAAGTCCGTGTTCGTCCGCAGTCTGCTTTATGGTATCATAGCTGCGCTTATAAGGACTTGAAATAGCGAAGTCAATACGGATATCCTTCATTGCTTCCACAACTTTAAGAGTATCCCTCTCGCCCTCCTCGGTAAGGGGACGTTTTGATGCTTCTGCGAAAGCGTAGTCGGGCTGCGCATGACGTACAAAGTAAATATTAGTCATTACAGTCTCTCCTTGAAGTCAGAATAGCCGAAGCTGCGAAGCGTCTCAAAGCTGCCGTCCTTTTTCAGCAGAAGTATGGACGGAAGCGGCATACCGTTGAAGGTATTGTTCTTGACCATTGAATATATCGCCATATCACCAAACACGAGCCTGTCACCTATGTGAAGCGGTTCATCGAAGGAGTACTCGCCTATAGAGTCCCCTGCAAGACAGGTCTGTGAGCCAAGTCTGTAGCTGTACTTCTTTTCGCCATTCTCTCCCGAACCAACAAGTGGCGGACGATACGGCATTTCCAGTACATCAGGCATATGGCAGGCTGCGGAGGTATCAAGTATAGCCATTGGCATATCATTTTCCGTGATATCCAGCACCTCGGTCACAAGCCAGCCTGCATTGAGAGCGGCTGCCTCACCGGGTTCGAGGAACACCTCCAGTCCGTACTTTTCCTGCATACGTTTTATACAGCGTTCGAGCCGCGGTATGTCGTAATCCGCACGGGTTATATGATGACCGCCGCCGAAGTTTATCCACTCCATTTTTTCGAGAACATCGCCGAACTTTTCCTCAACAGCATCAAGTGTAGCTTCAAGGTCATCGGAATTCTGCTCACATAGAGTATGGAAGTGTATTCCCGTAACGCCGTCAAGGTCGTCTGTACGGAAGTTCTTCCGAGTGATGCCAAGCCTTGATTTAGGCGAACAGGGATCGTATATCTCATGTCCCTCCTGAGTTGAAAACTCGGGATTTATGCGGAGTCCTATCTTCTTGCCTGCCGCAAGTACGCGGTCACGGTACTTGTCAAGCTGAGTAAAGGAATTGAAGATGATATGACCGCAGTAGGATATTATCTCGTCTATTTCGTTTTCGCGGTAAGCAGCCGAAAAAACGTGATTTTCCTTTCCCATTTCTTCATATCCCAGCTTTGCCTCGAAAAGTCCGCTGCAAGCTGTTCCGTCAAGGTATTCCTTCATAAGCGGATAGACATGATAGCATGAAAAAGCCTTCTGAGCAAGGAGTATCTTAGCTCCCGTGCGCTGTGAAACGCCGCGGAGTATCTCCATATTGTGAATAAGTGCCGACTCGTCCACTACATAGCAGGGAGTCGGCATTTTTGTGTAATCAAACATAAACTTATCCAAGGAAATCGTTCATGGTGATCTTAACTCTCGGAGCACCATTCTCATCGGGGTCGATCATCTCGACCTTTTCCATTACGATAGGTGTATTCGGCTTTGACATAGCACCGTCAGTACCCTGTGAACGAGGTACTTTTGTGAAGTCGTCAACTACCTCCATGCCCTCGGTAACATTACCGAATGCAGCATAATAGCCGTCAAGCGAAGCTGTGTAATTACCTGTATAACAGATGAAGAACTGGCTTGACGCACTGTCGGGATCCGAAGAACGAGCCATTGATATTACTCCGCGCTGATGCGATGTAGGATTGTCAACGCCGTTTGCAGCAAACTCGCCCTTGATAGTCTCTTTGCTTCCGCCCATTCCTGTACCCTCGGGGTCGCCGCCCTGTGCCATAAAGCCGTCAATTACACGATGGAAGGTAAGTCCGTTATAAAAGCCCTCGTTTACCAGCTTTTCAAAGTTAGCGCAGGTAATAGGTGCTTTGTCGGGATAAAGTGTCACGATGATAGTATTGCCTGACTGTCCTGCTGCTGTTGTGGACTCATTTTTATCAGATTTGGCTGCATCTTTGCCGCAGCCTGTCATAATAAGCATTGTTGCAGCAACAGCTGCTGTCATTACCTTTTTGAGGTTCTTAAAACCTTTCATATTTTTCTATTCTCCTTTTTTTAGCTGATATCCGTAAATATCAGTTTTCTTACTATATTAAGCTTTGAAAATGCAAAGCCTATGAATGCTCCCGAAATATTCAGGATAAAATCGTCTATATCGCAGCTGCCGCGCATTGTAAGAAACTGACCTGCCTCAACTCCTATGATGACTGCCGCTATAGTAAGGGCAAACACCTTAAAGCTGCGCTGCTTTTTCCACAGCGCAGGGAAGAATACTCCCGCAGGCATGAATACAGCTAAATTCCCCCACAGATTATCAAAGGAGAGATCACCGTATATCACATCGTCTGCACGGTAATACCTGACAAACTCAGCTATAGTGCGAAATGGTACGAAATTACTGTTCTTACGGAAGTATTCACCATAGGTGTAAAAGTTCAGCATACTGCTCCTGATATAAAAGAGCAGATAAAACGCAGCCGCAGTGTATAATGCAAAAAGAGCAAAAACTAAAAGCTTTTTAGCCCTCATATCAGTCAACAAGAGTAGGATCGAAGTCCTCTTCCCAAGGAAGTCCCCACTTGTTGAGTGCTTCCATGAACGGATCGGGATCAAATTCCTCGATGTTGTAAACGCCAGCCTTCTTCCATGTGCCTGTCATTATCATCATTGCACCGATCATTGCAGGTACACCTGTTGTATAGGAGATAGCCTGTGAGCCAACTTCCTTGTAGCACTCCTGATGATCGCAGATATTGTAGAGGTAGTAGTTCTTGTCCTTGCCGTCCTTCTTTCCGCGGAAGATACAGCCGATATTTGTCTTGCCCACTGTTCTCGGACCAAGTGATGCAGGATCGGGAAGTACAGCCTTTAAGAACTGGAGCGGTACTATCTCCTTGCCCTCGTACATGATAGGCTCGATAGATGTCATACCAACATTTTCAAGGCACTTGAGGTGTGTGAGGTAGCTCTGACCGAATGTCATGAAGAAACGGATACGCTTGATGCCCTTGATGTTGAGTGCAAGAGACTCAAGCTCCTCATGGTGGAGAAGGTACATATCCTTTTCACCTACGCCCTTGAAGTTGTAAACGCGCTTTATCTCCATAGGCTCAGTTTCTACCCACTTGCCGTCCTCGATGTAGCTGCCCTTAGCAGATACCTCTCGGATATTGATCTCAGGGTTGAAGTTTGTAGCGAACGGATAGCCGTGGTCGCCGCCGTTGCAGTCGAGGATATCAATGTAGTTTATCTCGTCGAACTGATGCTTCATAGCGTAAGCTGAGAATACACCTGTTACACCTGGATCAAAGCCGCTTCCGAGGAGAGCTGTGATGCCAGCCTTTTCAAATCTCTCACGGTATGCCCACTGCCACTTGTACTCGAATTTAGCAGTATCAAGAGGCTCATAGTTTGCAGTATCTACATAGTGAGTCTTTGTAGCGAGACAAGCGTCCATGATAGTAAGGTCCTGATAAGGAAGTGCAAGGTTCAGCACTACATCAGGCTTATAGCTGTTGATAAGAGCAACAAGCTCGTCAACATTGTCAGCGTTAACCTGAGCTGTCTCGATGACTGTCTTTGTTGTAGGCTGGAGCTTTTCCTTCAGCGCATCGCACTTTGACTTGGTACGGCTCGCTATCATTATGCCCTCAAATACCTCGCTGTTCTGACAGCACTTGTGAATTGCAACGGAAGCAACTCCTCCGCAGCCGATGATCATACATTTTCCCATTTTTAATTCCTCCGTATCTTTAAAAATTTATATGTGTCACCAAATAAATGCCTATTGCCGCCAAAAGCAGATCCGTAAAGAGATGTTTTTTCTGCCTTGAAGGACAATAATACATTTCTGGGTTATTTGGATTTACCTTGATTATACGCTGACCGCTTCTTTCCAAATGAGCGATCAGATTTGAATCGCTTGTCGATTCATACAGCCGATCATCATATTCATAGACCAGCTTGCGTTTTTCGGTACCGTCACTGTTTACACCAATTCTTTTTATCATGACTCTGACCGTTTCTGTACACTTGCGCCTCAGCATTCTGATAACTAAATAATCCACCAGAGCTATTACTGTCGGTATCAGCAATACAAATTTCCATAATAAATATTCTTCCATATTCTCTATATCCGGCATTTATCTTTCACCAATATCTATACTCCCTTTCTTCTTCAATCGTCTTATCTCAGTGAACTGAATAAAAATCAGATATAATTATTTATATCATTTTTAAATATGAAAGATACATATAAAGCCCTCCCATACCGCTAAACAGCAGGTAAAAAAGAATTCTATGTATCGTTTCCTTCGGACAGTAAAACCTTTCAGGCTTATCAGGGTCAATGTAAAGTCCTAACTGATCGCCCACTTTAAATCTGAGAAATGCAGAAGTAAAATTACTCGAACTTCTATAATCCACTCCTTCAAATCTATATCCAAAAACAGGATAGAATGAATCACCTTTACTGCTGTGTTTTATCTTGAACTCTACAACAGCAGCATCAACATACTCTGTACACTTTTTCTTTGCTATTATCAGTTTTACTATTCCCCAAATACCTACCAATACAAAAATCACTGGAATAATAAAAATCAATATTATCATTTTCTTAACTCCATATATTTTTGCTGATTAAAAAATATGAACGATCAATAACAAGTATCATTTTCGCGGCACTTGACGGTTTGGATACTGTTGTACTCCTGTTGATTTGAATATTCATAATTAAATCTCCTGTTTATAAAACTAATTTCATTGGTGTGAACTGTGATACTTTCTCTTCAAATCCTAACTTCTTATAAAGATGATAGCCTTCCTCGGAAGCCTGGAGCTCGATATAATCAAGGTCCATTGTCTTGGCATCAGCTATAAGGAGCTTCATAAGCTCTGTAGCTATTCCCTGTCGGCGATAGTTCTTATCGGTCACAACATTGAGTACCGTTCCTACCCTGCCTTTAGGAAAATTCGGATTAGGCGGCAGCTCTCCTACTGTGAGGAAAGCCGAACCTACAAGCTTGCCGCCGTCCTCTGCGAGATATGCAAAGAAATCGCAGTTGAGATGATCGGCATAATACCGCGGAAGCCTTGCCTTTATTTTAGCAGCCTCGGCATCTGTCATTTCGGGGAAGTCCTCGCGTAAATATTTTATACGTATATCCGCCAGTCCCGAAGCATTCTGCGCTCTGAATATGTTCATTTTTATCTCCTTTAATAATCACTGTTTTTATACAGTTTAATTCCTAATCCAATAATATAGACCAGGAATATTCCGACAGCAGCTATTATAATTATTATACCGATAATAAGACCTGTATTTCCTTTATCTTTTCTGGAATCATAATTAGGTATGTATACCTGAGCAGGATCATCAGGATTTATATAGATATGCTCTGAATCACCGATCTCATAGACCGAAGAATGCTTGTAATAATTCTCTTTGTGAGTATATTCACGTCCATTATACGTGTATGTGAATTCAGGAGCATAGCCTGTCCATTTTGTAATATTGTCATCACTGTCCCTTTCATTGAACTCCTTGCTGTTTATGTTTGTCACGATCCCTTCGACCAGTTCAGAGCACTGTCTATGATCCTTTTCCAATGATTTTTTACCGTTCAGATTTGATCTTATAAAGATCACTCCGACCGCTACAAATAACAAGGCTATGATTCCGAAAAAAATGGTCGCGCAAGTCATAACGCCGCGTTTCTGCCCTCTTGTCAGATACTTCACCTTTTCTTCATCAGAAAGAGAATCAAATTCAGGATCTTTGTAACTTATTCTATTATAATTATTGAAATTTTCATCATTATTAAAGTGTTTCATTTTATCTCACTTCTTCATTAATAATACTGATCCGGAATTGATGTGGTCAGCGCTTTCTTTGTCTTTCTTTTCATGCTTATCGGAATGATCAAACCGACTGCGATACATATCGCTCCTATCACCATTGACATTCCCGAACCGCTCTTTTTTTGCTTGTAAGACGGTATATAGACATTTTCAGGATCAAGGGGATCAATGTAGATGTCTACGCTTTGACCAACTGTAAAGCCTGTTGACGGACTGTAATAATTCCCCTCTTCTCTATATTTATTTCCTTGATATTCGTATACAAAAACAGGAGCATAGGTATTTGTAGGTTCGTCATCACTGCTTTTCCGATGAGTATCGTCCCATCTTTGTATCTCTGAGACTGTGCCTATAACTTTGTAAGTACACACCTTTTTAGCACTGTTAAGTGCAAAGAATTCCTTTGCTCCCAGAATAAAGAAAACGATACCTGCCAGCAGAAAAGGCGCAGTAAAAAGCGCGCCAATACAGCCGAAAGCATTTGATGCAAATTTTTTCTGCCTGTCTGTAAGCTGAGTTATCGGCTGACCGTTTCCGTTAAATTGTCCGTATCCGCTGTTATCATAGTTCCCGTGATCACTGTCACTATAGCTGTCGTACTCTTCGCTGTTATAATTTTCATAATCGCTGTTATCATAATTTTTCATTTTTACACCCCATTTTATATCATTTCCGCGAATGTGACTTCCTTATTTTACCCCATAAAATCATCATTCGTATCTTTATCGTCCGAGCTGTTACCTGCTGATTTGCTGCGCATTACCACGCATACAACAACTACAGTAAGGATCATTATAATACACGGTATAAATATCACTAAGAGCCAGAATCCAGAAAACTCACGGTCTATCTGCTTAAATACAGTATTTCGGTTGAATGCGGGATCATACATCTTTCCGGGTTCGCCTTCCGATATGCGTATATCCACCTTTTCTCCGACTTCATACTTCTTGCTGTTTGAGCTTATACTTCCCTCAACATTATACGTTTTCCCATTGTATTCGTACTCGTATACGGGAGTATATACCATTGAAGAACTGTCATCGGAATTCGACAAATGCTCACGGTTCTCGCTGATAACCGCCGTTACCGATACATTATAAGCAGATGTATCCTGCGTAACCGCACCGCTTATCGCTTTTTTCACCACCGTAAATGCCAGACCTGTTATAAAACCCAGAAGCGTCAGTATAACGGCAAATATTATACCTATCCTTAAAGCTCTGTTTTTTCTGCTTTTATCTTCTGTTTGCTGCTCGTTGTTATTCATAGTGTGACCTCGCAATGGAATATAGGACATTCTTTATGCTGCCGTACTGTGTTTTCTGCAAATCACAACCTGCTCTCATACGTTCTCCGCAGTTCCTCAATTTCCTTTTTAATACGGTATCTCGGGTAAACAAAAGTGACGATCATCACTATTAACCCCACGATCACCAGCATTATATCGGCTTTCTTTTCCGCCTTATATTCGGGCACGTAGATAGTTGTGGGATCGTTTGGATCAATGTAAATATCCAGCTTTTTGCCCACATAAAGATTATCCTTGCCCGTATATGCCTTTCCTTTTTGGGTATATTCATGGTCGCCGTAATAATAACGAAATACAGGAGCATAAGCATGGCTTTCTTCCTCCTGATCATGAGGCTCATAAAGTGAAAAGCCGATAACCTCACCATGAACACGCTTCGTACACGTTTTTTTATTAGTCAAGCGTTCAATACACAAAACACAGCCCACAACGAACATTACCGCTCCAATGATGAGGCAAAAGTATGAACCAGAATTACCGCCCCAACGAAGCAGCTTCTCATCGTTTTTAAGCTCACGTTCCATTTTTTCCCTTTTTTCTTTTTCGAGCTCATTACTGTATTTCACAGCGTCTGTATCTTTTATCTCCTCGTGTGGGATATCGTCCTCAAATCCATATCTTTTATCCATAAACTCACCACTCTAACTCTTTTATGACAGAGCCAGCAGCATTTCTCTTATGATCTTGCAGGCAACTGCTGTGGAAACTCCGCTCTGATCGTAAACAGGGCTCAGCTCGTTGACATCACAGCCAACTATATTCAGCTTGCTGCATACAAGTGTTACAGCCTTTCTAAGCTCGTCAAATGTGACTCCCCCTGCCTCGGGAGTTCCCGTACCGGGGAATATAGACGGGTCAAGCACATCGAGGTCAAGTGTGAAGTAAACATTCTTGCCCTTGAGCTTTTCCACTACCTCTTCAAGCCCGTCAAAGCTGAACTTATGCATTTCCGTGTGCTTGTCCGCAAAGCGGAATTCCTCACGATCGCCGCTGCGGATACCGAACTGAAAGATATGACCGTCGCCTACAAGCTCATGGCAGCGTCTGAGCACACAGGCGTGTGAGAGCTTCTGACCGAGATAGTCATCACGGAGGTCTGCATGAGCGTCAAAGTGAACGATATAGAGATCGCTGTATTTTTCCTTGACTGCCCTTACAGTACCCAGAGTTACAAGATGCTCGCCGCCTATCATAAATGGCAGCTTGTCATCTGCAAGTATCACTTCTGCACGTTCAGATATATCATCTACAGCGCGGTCAGTGCTTCCGAAAGGCAGCTCCAGATCGCCGCTGTCAAAATAGCTGTAGTCTGTCATGTCCTTATCCTGATAAGGACTGTATGTCTCGATACCGAAGCTTTCATTCCTTATTGCCGAAGGAGCAAAGCGTGTGCCAGGTCTGAAACTTGTAGTGCCGTCAAAGCCTGCTCCGAAAAGCACTATCTTAGCCTCATCGTATTCGGCATCGCAGGCGATAAAAGTCTGTATATTCTTATTCAACATCTTTGAGAAGCTCCTCTACGTAGCACGGAAGCGCAAATGCACCTACGTGAAGTCTTGGATTGTAGTATCTGGTCTTGAGTCCCAGCATACTCCATTTTGTGCCGTTATAGTCATTTGTCGGGTGATACTTCTTTGAAGCAAAGCCGAAGAGCCAGTGTCCCGATGGATAAGTCGGTATATGTGCCTGATAGACCTTGCTTATAGGGAAGCTCTCCACTATTCGCTTGTGTGAACGCTGCATAGCTGCTGCGTCCTCGTCATAGAACGGGCTCTCATGCTGATTTACCATGATACCGTCCTCGCGGAGTGCCTTGAAGCAGCTTCCGTAGAACTCCTTTGTAAAGAGTCCCTCCCCCGGACCGAATGGATCGGTAGAGTCAACGATAATAACATCGTATTTGTCAGTACAGCGGCGAATGAACTTAACGCCGTCCTCATAGTAAACATGGACTCTCGAATCATCGAAGCGGCAGGCTGTTGTAGGGAGATACTTCTTGCACACCTCAACGACCAGCTCGTCTATCTCCACAAGGTCGATATTCTCAACAGAGGGATAGCGTGTCAGCTCGCGGACAACGCCGCCGTCGCCTGCACCTATTACGAGTATATTCTTCGGATTTGGGTGAACAGCCATAGGCACATGAGTTATCATCTCGTGATAAATGAATTCGTCCTTTTCCGTCAGCATCATATAGCCGTCAAGAGTAAGAAAGCGTCCGAACTCCTTTGAATCGAAAACATCTATACGCTGGAACTCACTGTTGCCGCTGTAGAGCTGGTGATCCACCTTTATTGAAAACTTAACATTCGGAGTATGTCTCTCCGTAAACCATAATTCCATACTATACCTCCCTTAGTGATCAGCGGATAGTAATGACTGATCAGCAAGAAACGCCGTTTACAGCGTTCTCAAATGAAATAAATGCTGCAAATGCAGCCGATACGCTCTATAATTAAACATATGGGCGAAAAATATCCGCCCACCTACTATTGTAGGGGCAGACACCCACATCTGCCCGAGATAAATGATCGGGGCGATGTGGGCATCGCCCCCAACATAGCCGTTTTTATTTTCTGTCTGCGGGAGGACCTCCTGCTGGCGGTCCTGATACACCATTCTGCTTCATAACAAATTTAAGGAATAAAGGTGTTACGATGAAAATGATGATATATGCAACTATAAGGCTGAGTATAAGTGACTTGATGAAAGAAGGCAGGAACGGCATCTTTGAACCGTGTGCAGTTGCCTGCTTATATGCCATGAACACCATTGAAAATGTAAGGATAGGTGTATAGATAAGGTCTGATACAAGAGTTGAAAGAAGTCTTGCAGGGAGACTGCGCTCCTCAAGACCGCATTTACGCACAAGTCCGTCCTCTACCTTTTTCATGGGCACTACAAAACCGATGATAAGACTTATGATAGTGCTTATACCGAAGCTCATAAAAAATCCGCGCCATGTGAAGTGTCCCGAGGTGAGATTGCCTAAAAGTGAAAGGCAGAAGCTGAGAGTTACCGCCATAAGTATATTCATCTGTAATCCGATTTTTTTCATATTCATAAATAGATCCTCCTGAAAAATAAATACCCCTTTTGTATAATATAGATGTGTAATATCCCTTATTTATCTATAACATTAAGTCTTTCTATATTAAGATCCTCCGTACCTGTCATCTGACAGCCTTTTTCTTTTGCGTATTTTATATACTCGATTATCTCGGGAGTGATAAGCTCGCCCGGAGCAAGTATCGGTATTCCCGGAGGATAACACATTACGAATTCGCTGCAAACCTCTCCTGCTGTTTCATCAAGGGGAAGTGAGCGTTTGCTGGAATAGAACGCCTTTCGCGGAGTTTCAGCCACAACAGGGCTGATATACTCCTGCGTCAGCATATTTGCTTCACTTTTGCCGAAGCGTCGTTTTATCTCAGCCAGCGCACTTATAAGGCGTTCGATATCGCGCTTTCTGTCGCCTACGGAGATGTAGGCAAGCACGTTGCCGATATCACCGAATTCTATCTGTATATCGTACTCGTCGCGGAGAAGGTCATAGACCTCAATGCCTGCAAGTCCGATAGGCAGAGTGTAGATACTCAGCTTTGATACATCGAAATCGTATATGCTGTCGCCGTTTATGAGTTCACGGGAATAAGCGTAATATCCGCCGATCTCGTTTATCTCGGAACGTGCGTATTCAGCCATTTCCACGGTCTGTGCAAATATCTCCCTGCCGCTGAGAGCAAGTCTCTTTCTGGAAATATCCAGACTTGAAAGCAGCAGATAAGAAGCACTTGTGGTCTGTGTAAGGTTTATTACCTGACGCATATAATCCGAGTTGATATTCTTTCCCATGAGCAGGAATGAGCTCTGAGTAAGGCTTCCGCCCGATTTATGCATACTTACCGAAGCACAGTCAGCTCCCGCAGCCATTGCAGTTAAAGGGAAGTTCTCACCGAAGTAGAAATGCGTACCGTGAGCCTCGTCCACCAGTACAAGCATACCGTGAGCATGAGCAAGCTCGGTTATCTTCTTCAGATCAGAGCATATGCCGTAGTAAGTGGGATTATTGACCATTATCGCCTTTGCATCGGGATTATCGAGTATAGCCTGCTCCACCTGCGCCACCGACATACCAAGGGCAATACCCAGCTTGTGGTTCACGTCGGGATTTACATAAACGGGAACAGCTCCCGTAAGGATTATTGCGTTAATGGCACTTCTGTGAACATTTCGCGGCATGATGATCTTGTCGCCCTCCTTGCAGGCATACATTATCATGCTCTGTACCGCAGAAGTAGTACCTCCAACCATGAAGAAGGCATTTGCCGCACCGAAGGCTTCTGCCGCCAGCATTTCCGCGTCCTTTATTACGGAAACAGGGTGACAGAGGTTATCCAGCGGCTTCATGGAATTTACGTCCACATTCATACAGTCCTCACCGAGAAACTCGGTAAGCTCCATATTTCCTCTGCCGCGCTTATGTCCCGGCACATCGAAGGGAACTACTCTCATTCTTCTGAATTTCCTGAGAGCCTCATATATCGGAGCATTTACTTGCGAAAGCTCAGCCATTTCCGAACACGTTCCTTCCGCTGAAAATTTCTATCATCTCCCGCTGGAGCGCATTGGTTATCTCAAGTCTGCGTCTCGGCGGAAGCTCGTTTACATCTGTATTGAACAGGTAATTCTGAAGGTCAAGCTCCTTTATTAGCATCTTTGTGTGGAACATATTTGCCTGATAGACATTTATATCCACAGCATCGTATTTATCAAGTATCTTTACATCGATATAATTCTGTATGGAAGTTATATCATGATCGATAAAGAGCTTTTCGCCGTCAAGATTACGTGTAAAGCCTCTTACTCTGTAATCCATAGTGATGATATCCGAATCAAAGCTTCCGATAAGATAGTCAAGTGCAGTAAGAGGAGTGATCTTGCCGCAGGTGGCAACATCTATATCAACACGGAATGTAGCGATAGATGTATCGGGGTGAAATTCTGGATATGTATGCACTGTGACATGGCTCTTGTCAAGATGTGCCACAGTCTCGGTACCGCCGGCAGGTATCATGGTATCATCGGCGATAAGGAAGGTAGCCGATGCGCCCTGAGGATCATAGTCCTGACGTGATACGCTGAGCACCTGTGCTCCTATCATCTCGGTTACATGAGTCATTATGTCCGTTATACGCTCAGAGTTGTACTGTTCATCAACATAAGCGATATACTCCTGCTGTGAACGTGCTGTCTTTGCATAACAGACATCGTATATATTAAAGCTAAGCGACTTTGTAAGGTTGTTGAACCCATAAAGCTTCAGTTTATTCTCCATAAAACCACACCTTTAAACAAAAAATGCACACAAAAGACCTTACCAGCCATTGTGTGCATGAAATATCATTGCGGTGCGCAGAAACTTCATTTACGGTTTCAGAGTCTATACAAGCAAGTACTACCTTTTACTACTCTTATTGACCTTTCACAAGCTGATGAGAACTTATAAAAACTTTATCGACATACAGTCGAATCAATAAGGCAACAGAAGTTGCCAGCCGAAAGATCGGCGGTCGGCATTTGACCCGGCTGTCCGTATGGCCTCGACTTCGTAGGAAGTGGTCAATAGTCTTGCTCCGAAACCTAAGCTTCTTTTGCAATTCAGTTTATTTTATCATATTTTCATGTTTTTGTCAATACTTAAAACCGCATTTTATCCTCGTTTTTCATTTGAGTTTACACACAAAAACAAGGAACGCCGAAAAGCAGCGTTCCTTATCCGCATTATAAGATTTTCACAATTATGCAGACTGCTCATTATGCATATAAACGAATATTCTGCATTATTATCCGATATTCAATGGTTTTCCGTTGAAAAATCCGTTTTTTCAGCCCTATTAAAAAGCAGTTTTCAGTTCTTGCGCTGCTTTCTTCGCTTCTGCTTATCCCCATACATTCTTTCATCAGCTATGCCCACATAGCCTTCGATATCCGTATTCTTATCAGGTACGCCGCAGAAAGCACCGAGACTTGCCTCTACTTTATAAGGCTTGCCTGATGTTTCATTATACCTTTTTAAGTATCTGCGTATGTACTCAAAGTACTTTTCCGCGCTCTCGTCGGAATAATCTCCGCAGCCTATGAGCGCGTACTCATCTCCGCCTGTTCTCGCGCACACCTCATTCATTCCGCAGCAGGACTGCAATGCATTAGCCACAACGATGATAGCATTATCGCCCTCGATATGTCCGTAATTGTCGTTTATCATTTTCAAGCGATCAAGGTCAGCTATTATGACAAGGAGCTTTTCCTGCTCATCGCAGGCTTTGCGGAATATGCCCTCCGCCATTCTTTTAAAGCCCTTTCTGTTATATACACCTGTAAGTGTGTCACGGATAGAGCTCATGAAAATACGCTGATTCATACTTGTGAGCTTTGTGCGCACACGCAGGTATTCCAGAGCCAGACCTATATTCTTGTTCCACTCGGCAAATACTCTGCTCTCGGCATTGCGTATATCATCAAATCTGAATATGGAATAGCCGAAGCATCTGTCCATATAATGCAGCGGAAGCAGGAAAAATACAGACGGACCTTCACAGTATTCGTCCATGAAATCGGGGATTATGCCCTTAGAATAAAAGTCCCGCCCTATAAACTCAGTATGCTTTCGTGTATATATCATCTTAGCTTCCATTATATCAGCATAGCCCTCGCTGAGATAATCATTGTCATCTTCTTTTTCAACGTTGTCCCAGTTTCGGCACAGACAGAGCATATATGTATCCAGTCCCCTTATGGTATATATGAAGCCATTGAGCCTGCGAAGCAGACTGTCGAGGTTCTCTTCCTCCATAAGCTCATCAAGCATACAGCTTTTAGTATAGTAATCGTCATAACGTTTTATCCTGTTGTTGTATTCTTCACCAACGTTGACACTGTACAGTGTATTGCTTCCGCAGCCGCACGAACGTGCAAGGATAAGCCTGCCGCGCTCAAGTGTTTCAAGGGGAGCGACATCTTCACCTGTTATCTTCTTATGAAGAATACATACCGCACTTGCGCCCATTCTGATATTTTCGGGGCACACCGTAGATATGGAAGGTATCTCCAGCACAGCTTTTTTTGAGCCGTCATAGCCCGATATCTTAAAGTCCTCGGGTATCCTGTAACCGCCCTTTACCATTGAGTTGCAAAGACTTCTTGCCATATCGTCATTTGCGCATACAACAGCATCGGGGATAGGTCTTTCGCCCGTAATGAACTCCTTTGCAAGATGCTGAGAAACTATTTTCCAGAAGTCGCCGTAAATGATATCATCTTCGGCTATTTCCAGCCCATGCTTCTTCATCGAACGTTTATATCCCTCAAGTCTTGACATTGCAGGAGGACTTCCCTCAGGACCTGTAAGGCACATTATCTTCTTACAGCCGTGAGCTTCTATGAAATGGTCGGTCATCTGCTCGAAAAGCTCGGTATCTTCAGCATAGAGGCTGTCGCAGAAATCGAAATCGTGATCAAGAGCAACTACAGGTATTCCCCAGTGTGAAAACACCTTTACGAATTTATCCACAAGGTTCTGACTTGCAAGATTACCCGCAAGCAGAATTACTCCGTCAATAACATCGGATTTTATAAGGGAGAAGATATTCTCCTCGCCCTGCTGTATAAGTCCGCCGCTGTCGAGATTAAAAGCCATAAGAAATGTGAGAACATCATAACCGAGAGATCTGCACTGCTCGGAAATGCCGATAAATATGCGATTCATATAGCTGTTGAAAACATCAGCCGCAATGACTGCTATGGTCTTGCGCTCCTTCATAACAGATCCCCCTTTCGTATAAAATGTGTCTTATAGTTATTATACACTAAAAGGCATATTTTTTCAACTCCTAAAGGAGAATTATAGAAAAAATATGCCTTTATTACAATTATAATAGTATTATTTTATACTTATTTTAATTCAACAACAGTAACTCCGTCCTCTCCCTCGCCGAAAAGTCCCAGACGGAAGCTTTTTACTGACGGGTGGGATTTAAGTCTCTTATGCACAGCCTGTCTAAGGAGTCCCGTGCCTTTTCCGTGGATAATAGTCACCATTGAGATATTGGACATAACAGCCTGATCGAGAAATGCGTCAAGCTGATAAACTCCGTCATCGCAGGCACTTCCGCGGATATCGAGCTCCATCTTGCCCCTGCGCTCAGCCTTTACGCCAACCTTGTTCATCTTGCGGTTCGGACGTATGGACTTGTTAGCCACAGTTACCTTTTCAGGCTCTTCAAGGCGCAGACGGGATATGTTCATCTTAGTTTTCATAACGCCCATCTGAACGTATACGAAGTCGCTTCCGTCAGGATCGCCCGAGATTATGCCATTGCGCTGCAAGTCAACAACATATACGGTATCTCCGCGGCGCAGCTTTCTCGGCAGCACATAGCCCTCATTGGGATCACGCTTGTCGATAGGATTAGCCGTGTCGTACATCTTGTTGAAGCTCTGCTTCGACTTAGATTTAACGTTTGAAACGTTTGCGCTGAAGTCCTTTTTATCCTTTTCCTTGCGGAGTCTTTCAAGCTCGTCGATAAGCTCATTTGACTCAGCCTTAGTCTGCTCGATAATGGTCATTGCACGAAGCCTTGCCTTTTCAAGCTCGTCAGCTTTTGCAGCTTCAAGCTTTTCGCGCTCAACTCTGATAGCTTCTTCATGCTCCGCAGTCTGAGCTTTAAGGCGTGATATCTCCTCTTTCTGCTTTTCCAGTTCAAGACGTGTGCTTTCAAGCTTGCCTATTACCTCTTCAAGTCTGGTATTAGCTTCGCTGACTCTTGTTTTCGCATCTGCGATGATATCAGCAGGCATACCGAGACTTTCGGATATCGCAAAAGCGTTGGATTTACCCGGAGAACCTACGATAAGCTTGTATGTAGGTCTCAGAGTTTCGATATCGAATTCGCAGGAAGCGTTTTCAATGCCCTCACCGTCGATTGCAAAGACTTTAAGCTCCTGATAGTGAGTAGTTACCATTATCTTTGCACCGTTGAGCATAAGTCGGCGGATTATCGATATGGCAAGTGCCGCACCTTCAACAGGGTCGGTACCCGAGCCGAGCTCGTCAAGGAGCACAAGTGACTGCTCATCAGCAGTACGAAGTATCTCGATGACCTTATTTGTGTGAGACGAGAATGTTGAAAGGTTCTGCTCTATGCTCTGGCTGTCACCGATATCTGCAAGGATATGGTCGTATACGGATATCCTGCTTCCGTCAGCAACAGGTATCAGCAGTCCGCACATTGTCATAGCCGCAAGAAGTCCCGCAGTTTTAAGTGATACGGTCTTACCGCCTGTATTAGGACCTGTTATGATAAGTGCCTGATAGTCCTCACCGAGACTTATATCCACAGGCACAGCCTTGTTTTTGTCGATAAGGGGGTGACGTGCTTTTTTAAGGTACATCTTTCCGTCATCGGTTATTTCTGGCAGTGAGCAGTTGAGCTTTGCAGCAAGGTTCGACTTTGCAAAATAAAGGTTCAGCTCTGTACAGACCTTGTAATTCTCCGCAAGAATATCCGCATATTCTCCGCACTCGCGGCAGAGCTGACGAACAATGCGTTCTATCTCCTCCTGCTCCTTTGCTTCAAGGAGACGTATGTCGTTATTTGCCTCGACAATTGCCATAGGCTCGATGAATATAGTCTGTCCCGTAGCCGATGTATCATGTATAAGACCGCTGACCTGTCCGCGGTATTCGGACTTTACAGGCAGAACGAAACGTCCGTCACGGATAGTTACATTGCTCTCCTGCAAATACTGCTGTGTGGTCTTGTTCTTTATCATTTTGTCGAGAGTTTCGCGGAGCTGCATACCTGCGCGGTTTATTTTTCGGCGTATCGCAGCCAGCTCCGCACTTGCAGCGTCTGCTATCTCGTTCTCGGAGATTATCGAACGCTCAAGCTTTTCAAGCAGCCAGTCATTAGGCTGCAATCTTGAAAACAGGTAGCTCAACTCAGTCTCAACGTTTTCGCAGTGAGCATACCAGTCCGCCAAAGACTTTATCTGTCTCAGCATTGCTGCTATATCCATAAGGTCGCGGAGAGATATTACTGCTCCCGACTTTGCTCTTGCAGCTACAGAGCTTATGTCCTTGAAATTGCCGAAAGGCGGTGTTCCGAACTGTACCGAAAGAGATAATGCCTGTGAGGTCTTCAGACACTCATAGCGCACTCTTTCAAGGTCGTTGTCGGGACGTACCGCCAATGCCATGCGGTGAGTCTCCTCATTCGAGGTGAGCTCGGCAAGCATTTCAAGTATCTTGTCCAGTTCAAGTGTTTTCAAATATTTATCCATAATTATCCTTTTTATTCAGTTTAGAGTTGAGAGTTTAGAGTTTAGAGTTTAGAGTTTAGAGTTTAGAGTTTAGAGTTTAGAGTTGCGGTGTCGCCTGCGGCGACAAATTGAAATAATGTGAGCCCAGTAACTACATTAACTCTCAACTCTCAACTTTTATACTTTCTAACAACTCAAAAGCGATTTGTAAAAATCCAATGTGCCGAAGCTGCGTTCAAGGTGAGTAAGTGCATATGTTTCCGTAAGTGCGGAGAGCTTCTGCTGAGTATCCTCGGATACGCGAAAATTGAAAAGCCTGCTGAAATCAGCAAGCACTATATGCCGCACCGCACTCAGCACAGGCAGCTTTATCTTCATATAGTTTTCCTTTGTGTCGTTTTCAAAGCAGTCCGAACAGAAAAATCCGCCGCTCTCCATACAGAAAAACAGCTCCTCGGGCTCATATACTCCGCAGCCTCTGCAAGCGACCACATCGGGCATATAGCCTATCTCGGACATGAGCCTCATCTCAAAAATCGACTTCAGCAGCTTCTCATCACGCTGACCTGTTTCGAGGTAGTGGAGCGAATTCAGCAAAAGCCGCATTATATCACCGTTCTGAGCCTCGGGCTTTATGCAGAAGCGCATTATCTCGGCAAAATAGCTCGCCAGAGATATCTTTGAAAGCGAATCACGAAGTCCGTAAAAAATATGTATCGGCTCTGCACTGTTGAGGTAAAGATACTTTCCCCTCTTGTCTATGCAGAACCGTGAATATGCCAGAAGCTGAGTGGAGCTGCCCGATTTTCCGTTTATTTTCCTTGCGCCTTTAACGGAAACCTCGATAACTCCGCTATCTCCTGTCAGTATATCAATGAATTTGTCCTGTTCACCAACAGAACGCTCTTTAAGGACGATGCCTTCAACAGTTGTCATGGTTATCTTCCTTATGTGCCGAATATTGCAGATAGTCCTCTATGCTGCCGCTTTCGGCAAATTTATTCCAAAGTATATCCTCCGACATTTTTACCTCCGCAGTTGATAGTACAGGTATATTACCCGATAATATCTTCTGCGGCATCGGTCATAATATCAGCGGAAATTATTTCTCGGAAAGCCCGAAGCTTCTGATGAGATTTTCTCTGTTTCGCCAGTCCTCTTTTACCTTTACCCAGCATTTGAGGTTGACCTTTATCTGGAAAAAGTCCTCAAGCTCTATTCTTGCAGCAGTTGAAGCCTTTTTCAGCATTGCTCCGCCCTTACCGATAACGATACCCTTGTGGGACTCCTTCTCGCAGTAGATAACAGCCGATATATCGAGGATATCCTTGTCCTCGCGCTCACTCATCTGCTCTACGCCCACGGCTATACCGTGAGGTACTTCATCGCTGAGGAGCATAAGGAGCTTCTCACGTATCATCTCTGCTGCCAGAACCTTTTCGGGCTGGTCGGTTATCATATCATCGGGGAAGAAGTGTACCGACTCCTCTGAAAGAGCGATTATCTCATCAATTACGATGTCAACGCCGCTGTTTTCCGTCACGCTTACAGGAACGACTGCCTGAAACTTCACCTTAGCTGTAAGCTCAGCGATAACAGGAGCAAGCTCGTCCTTGTTTTTCAGCAGGTCTATCTTGTTGAGCACAAGAATTATCGGCATCTTTGATGCGTTCATGGACTTCAGCAGTTCAAGCTCCTGCTCGTTTATCTTCTTTGTACAGTCCATAACAAAGACCACAGCATCAATATCGCTGACTGACTCCTTGACTGTATTGAGCATATGCTCGCTGAGCTTGTTCACAGGCTTGTGCAGTCCGGGAGTATCAAAGAATACAAGCTGAACATCGTCGATATTGCGTATGCCAGTTATACGTGTACGGGTAGTCTGAGGCTTGCTGCTTACAGAAGCTATCTTCTCTCCCACGATAGCGTTGAGGAGAGAGGATTTTCCTGCATTTGTGCGTCCTGCGATAGTAACGAAAGCAGTCCTTGACATCAGTTATTATCTCCGTTCACAACAAAAGTTACATCACGGGAAATACCCAGCTTTTCGAGTACGGACTCTTCCTTTTCACGCATGATGCGCTGGTCGAGCTGACTTGTCTCGTGATCGTATCCGAGAAGATGAAGCATTGAATGTACTGTAAGGAAGCCGACTTCTCTCTCAAGTGAGTGACCGTAGTTCTGAGCCTGCTTTACAGCAGTTTCCAGTGAGATAACAACGTCACCCAGCTGTACTGCGCCTGTTTCGGGGTTCACCTCAACAGTGCCGTCCTCGCTTGTAAGCGGGAATGAGAGCACATCTGTAACGCTGTCCTTGTTTCTGTATATCTTATTGAGATTTTTTATCTCGTTATTGCTTACGAAAGAAACGCTTACCTCTGCGTCCTTGCCGAAATTCTCAGTTGTAAGTACTGCCTGACAGCATCTTCTGATAAGCAGTCTTATTCCAACGGGAACTTTCACCTCTGTCTGATTATTCTTAACATATACCTTTAACTTAGCCATGAATATTTTTTCTCCCTTCGTTATATTTTTCATAGGCTTTGATAATATCCTGTACAAGTCTGTGTCTTACAACATCTTTTTCGGTAAAACGATGTATTTGTATATCGTCGATGCCTTTAAGTACTTTTATAGCCTCAACAAGACCTGATTTCCTTGTATCAGGAAGGTCGATCTGTGTAATATCGCCTGTAATGACCATTCTGCTCTCGTTTCCGAGACGGGTAAGGAACATTTTTATCTGTTCCGAAGTAGTATTCTGTGCTTCATCGAGTATAATAAAAGCTTCATCAAGTGTGCGTCCGCGCATATAAGCCAGCGGAGCTACCTCGATTATGCCTTTTTCCATATATCTTGCAAAGCTCTCTGCTCCGAACATATCGAAAAGTGCGTCATAGAGCGGACGAAGATAAGGGTCTACCTTATCCTGAAGATCACCGGGAAGAAATCCCAGCTTTTCGCCTGCTTCAACGGCAGGACGAGTAAGGATTATCTTCTTTATCTTATGTTCGCGGAAAGCCTTTACAGCCATAGCAACTGCAAGATAGGTCTTGCCCGTACCGGCAGGACCGATGCCGAGAACGATAGTATTCTCCTTTATAGCGTCTGTATAACGCTTCTGACCGACTGTACGCGGACGGAGTATCTTACCCGAAGCTGTAACACATATACCATCTCCGCCAAGCTCCTGTAGCTCCTGCTCTGCGCCGTCAGCCACCATAGATGAGACATAGCGCACTGTCTGTTCATTGACAGCGTTGCCCTTGTCAGCCATGCTCATCAAAGCTCTCAAAGCTTTTTCAGCACCGCCGATATTCTCATCATCTCCTATTATTTTAATGCCGCCGTCTCTGCTTACGACTGTCACATTGAAGTTTTTCTGTATCCTGTCCACATTTCCGTCAAGCTGACCGAAAAGAGCGGAAAGCTGCTCGGGACTGTCTGCGGGCACAAATTTTTCTGACATCAACTGATTCTCCAATCTATTGCTCGGGAAAAGCTCCTGCCTTTGCAAGTGCTGAATTGGAATAACGAATATCGTCCGAAACCTCCATAATTACCTTTACATTATCGGGGAAATCTATCTTCTGTTCGGGCGACCTGAGCTCAAGCTCCATAATAGCAAGCTTATCCGAGAAAGGATAGGTGTCCAGCTCAAAGAGCTGATCGTGATAGTCAAAGCAATAACGCACCTTCTTTACGGGAGGGCAATCTCTAAGCTCCTGCCCGAGCAAAGTACGGTACTCCTCTGCACTTATCTCAAATTCATTTTCTTCCCTTGTAACATGAGTATGGAAGATCTTTTCAGTATAAGTATATTTCACACTGCCGTTCTCATCTACAGATCTCACCCTGCGCTGAGAACCATTCTGTCCGCTTTTCAGATAAGTCTGAATGATACCGATCCTGCGCTTTACGTCAAGCGTGGAAACATCGGGAAACTCTACAAGAAATTTTCTTTCGATCTCATATGATTTACTCATAAGGCACTCTCCAAAAAGCAAAAATACTGCTTCGTATATGTTGAAATCTTTCAACATATACATTATACAGCTTTTTTTGAATAATGTCAACAAAATTCTCGATTTATTCTGTCTAAATTGCTAAGTTTTATCTTATTATCACATAGCTGTCACCTTTATCAGAGCAGATCTCTGAGCATAAGGTTGTATGGTTCAAAAAAGCTTTCGCCTATTTCAGGGGACGGTGCTTCCAGTACCGCTGACTCATTACCGTCAGGAAGCGGTATTTCGACAACTATCTCATTGCTGCCAAGCTGCGCTTCTGCACCGATACGGGCAGCAAGTCCTCTGACAGTTTCTTCGGGATAATTTTCAAAAACGTCGGGCAGACCGATGTTTTCTCCGTCCACAAATGTCCCTGCGGCTCTTATGATAATTTTGACATTTTCACCAGTTTCCTCGCAAAAGGCTTCAAATCCACTGTTATCGGCAGCATTGGCAAGACTGTACCTTCTGATAAAACTCAGCAGCAGCATTCTCAGGATATTTGCATCAGCACGTACAAAGGCTGCTGCGCAGTCTTTGAGCGTAACTCTGCATCTTCCTGCTGTTACAGCTACGCATTTTTCGGCAAGCTCCGCAAGAAAAGCGTCTGTCCTTATCATGCCGCTGTGCTCTGCTCCGTCATGCGGTGAAACAAGTGCCTTGCTAAGCTCCGCATTTCTCATAAGATCGCAGCACATCGTCAGTATACCCTCAATAAGCTCGCCGTCCTTCTTCGTCCCGTGCTTTTCAGCAAGTTCTCTCAGAAATTCGCAGGAAGCGGATATGCCCATGACCGAACGCCTTACAAGATATTCGTTATAAGCTATGTAATCCTCGGCAAAAGGACTTTCAAAAAAATCCCGAAATCCGTTTTTCTCGTCCATATTTTCTCCGTTCTCAATGTTCGTGTACAAAAAATGAATATATTATATTATACTACATTTTAATCAGAAATGGAATAGCTGACAGCAAATTTACCGTAGGGGAATTTATAACAAAAATAATTATAAGCCTTTATCGGCTTTTGTTTAATATGTACTTTTACAAAAAAATCTGTTATTTTTTTATCGAACCACTTGAAAAATTTTCCGAGTTGCGCTATAATTAATCTATACAAATTTTTAGGAGGTATATCCAATGTCAGTTAAAGTTGCTATTAACGGTTTCGGCCGTATCGGTCGTCTTGCATTCAGACAGATGTTTGACGCTCCAGGTTATGAGGTAGTTGCAATCAACGACCTTACAAAGCCTTCAATGCTCGCTCAGCTTCTCAAGTATGATACAGCTCAGGGCGGTTACTGTGGTAAGATCGGTGAGAACCTTCACACAGTTTCTGCTGATGATGAAAAGGGCACAATCACTGTAGACGGCAAGACACTTACAATCTACGCTAAGGCTAACGCTGCAGAGCTCCCATGGGGCGAGATCGGCGTTGACGTAGTTCTCGAGTGCACAGGTTTCTACTGCTCAAAGGACAAGTCACAGGCTCATATCGATGCAGGTGCTAAGAAGGTTGTTATTTCTGCTCCAGCAGGCAACGATCTTCCTACAATCGTTTACAGCGTAAACGAGAAGACTCTTACAAAGGATGACAAGATCATCTCTGCTGCTTCATGCACAACAAACTGCCTCGCTCCTATGGCTAAGGCTCTTAACGATTATGCTCCTATCCAGAGCGGTATCATGAGCACAATCCACGCTTACACAGGCGATCAGATGATCCTTGACGGTCCTCACAGAAAGGGCGACTTCAGAAGAGCAAGAGCAGGTGCTGCAAACATCGTTCCTAACAGCACAGGTGCTGCTAAGGCAATCGGCCTTGTTATCCCAGAGCTCAACGGCAAGCTCATCGGCAGTGCTCAGAGAGTTCCTGTTCCTACAGGTTCTACAACAATCCTCACAGCTGTTGTTAAGGGTGCTAACGTAACTAAGGAAGGCATCAACGCTGCTATGAAGGCTGCTGCTTCAGAGTCATTCGGCTACAACGAGGATCAGATCGTTTCTTCTGACGTTATCGGCATGAGATTCGGTTCACTCTTCGATGCTACACAGACAATGGTTGCTGAGATCGGTGACGGTCTCTACGAGGTACAGGTTGTTTCATGGTACGACAACGAGAATTCTTACACATCACAGATGGTAAGAACAATCAAGTACTTTGCAGAGCTCGGCTAATAGCTGATATATATGCAACATTCAAGGGCGTTCATTGCGAACGCCCTTTTTGTATGTCAGTATACAAAGAAAAGGCACTCGATTTGAGTGCCTTTTGCTATATAAAGCAATATGCTTATTTCTTATTCCTGCTCGTCTACTACTTCAAATCCATCGACAGGAAAAAATTCCTCACCAAGTCGTGATACAGAATAATCAGTTTTTACCGCCTTTAAAGTCTTTTCATCAAAGTAAAAGCAATAATCTATCTCTGGATAATAATTGTATAAGTTTGGTTCTCCCGCTTTCATCTGAATATAGAAACTGTCTTTGTTTTCTTCGAAAGCATCACCATAATAATACTTTGTGCCAAAACTCCATTCATAGAATTTTCCATCTTCTTTAAGTCCAAGGTCTGTACAAAGAGTTTTTACATCTTCATAATCCATTGGCTTTACATCCTGCGGATAAAAAATCAGCTCGCTGCTTATGTCATCAAGGTTAATAGAATTAGGGTAAAAGCCCATTTTACCTGTTTCAGTTAAATATACATCATCAATAGTTGCTTCAGCAACTTTTACTCGAGCGTTTTTTTCCGCATCAAATTTACCATAACATACAGTTAATTCAAGTCGCGGATCGTCAAATGATTTAATCCTTTTAGCGTCCGTATAAGCTCCTACGTTATCCGTTGCAAGATATTCGTCAACAGGAATTTCAGACATATCGAATTTGTCACCGTATTCCTCAATAAACTCTGCAACCGTCATATAATTTCCGCGTCTGAATACAGTATCACCTATCTGTATACAGCCCGAATTGAGAGCAGCCTTTTTTATCTCGTCTGTAGCTTCATACTTTATTTCAGCTACAGTTGTAGGCTCTGTTTCGGCTTCTGTTGCTTCTTCTTTCTCCTTTGCGAGCTCCTTTGATGTTTCTTCATCGAGCTTGTTGAGAGCGTCCTCAAGGTCTTTTTCGTCTATGTCCTCAGCAGATTTTGAACTTGTCTTTGTCTTCTTGTTGTCCTTGCTGTCACCGCAGGCTGTCATTGCTGTTGCGCCTAAGCATACCGCAAATAAGAATGCAGCAATTCTTGTTTTTTTCATAATTATTTTCCTTTCAAATAAACATACTTGTATAATTATAAAGCTGAAATGTGATGATTTAGTGAAAGCAGCAATATTTCAGCAATAATGCACTTCCACATCAACATCATTGACAATTATTGGCAAGTGATGTATAATTTAATAAGGTAATAACAGCGTATCAGTCTCGGGCGGACATCTCCGTCCTACAGATGTAATATAATATATAAGGTGATAACGTGAATAATAAATGGAAAAAAGTCACTGATGAACTCCAGCAGCTGACTAAAAAATATACCGAAAACAAAGTGCTGCCGCCGTCAAATATACACGAGGATATTCTCATCAGAGCATTAAAGCTCCTTGACGAGACTGCTCCCGAGGCAGCTGAGCTCATACGTCCGCAGCTGAAAATAATGCTGCCCTATACTGTCATAGCCGACAGCAATGAGGACCGCGAAAACGGTGCAGGCAGGCACTATTACTGCGCCTGCAACACAAACGGCAAGCCCCTCAGACCTGTCTGCGGCTACTATAAAAACGGCAAGGACCTCTTCGCAAAAAGCGCACGTACAATGTTCGAGGAGGACTATACAATGGCTCTTACCATGCACCAGAACGGATTTGTAAAGCAGGGTTCTGTATATCTTGCAAGGGCTGTGCATATGATGTCGGATATGTGCTGTCTCCCCCACGCTGCAAAAATGACCTATTTTTCCAAGATGCGCAGCGTCCATATCCGCTATGAGGACCTTGCCCGTGTAATGTATCCCGAATTCGTTCCCGAGCAGCATATAACCTACAGTCATCTCCGCCGCTTTTCAATGCGCAGCAGCTTCTCAACTGCAATAAATAACAATTCCACTGCAATATGCCGCAATGCGCAGGAGCTGTTCGTTGATCCCGTAAATGCTATAACTGATCGTCTTTATGATACCGAACAGGCTGTTGCTGCTCTGCTGTACCGCTTTTACCGCGATACAAAGGTGACTCCCCTGCGCGGACACTATATCGTCAGCGGTATGGTCTGCCACCCGTTTTCGGATATGCCTGCCCTGAATATCAAAGTGACGGAAAAGGGCATAACTTTTGAACTTGAAGGCGTTCCCGTAAACTCCCACCTTGGCAGCATTTTCAGAGCCGCTCACAGACGGGGCGGTCATTTCACCCTGACTCCTCTGGGCTGCACCAACGGATACGTACTTTCACGCGGGAGCCGCAAGCTTGTACCATTTGATCCCCGTGACGAAAAACAGTTCTTCGCTATAATATAAAAAAGCAGCCGAAAGGCTGCTTTTTTTGTTTTCATATTATTTTGGCAGATAATACCGTGCCCGAAGCTTTAAAGTTCTTCCATGCTGCCTGAGGCGTTTTTCTGCCTTTCAGCCATTTTCTGAGCGTATGGATTTTTTGTCTCCCACTGAGCCCTGTTATTGTCATACTCTTTCTGCTTTGGCTCAAAATACGGAAAGCCTTCCTGCTGCTCAAGCCAACGATACATATTTATATTCTTGAAGCTTCTGACAGCTACCCATGCAAATGCGGCGAACTCTGCAAATCCGAGAATAGTAAAACTGCCAACAGAAAACATAGTTATTATCTCTGCTATGAGAAGTACTCCCGACACTAAAGAAAGCGCAGTGTTTTTCTTATATACACTTATAAAGCCTGTTACCGAAGCAGCCGCAGCCAATGCAGCAACAAGCAGTACACCCTTGTTCCACGAAAGTATATATGCGATAAAGCACCATATTGCCACAATGATATTACCTGCAAATGCTACGAACATTTTGGTGTCATCGTTCTTTATTCTTTTCATCTGCGTCCTGTTCTGCTTATATTCCTCTTCAAAATCCACTGTGCTGCTGCCTCCTTGACACCTTGTTAGGTTAATTATATCATTTTTCTGCCCATTTGTCAACACGCCGCAAAAAACATTCTTTTTTCAAAAAAACTGTTGACTATTTGCCGTTTTTAGTTTATTATATATATTGTATGACTTTTGGATTCTTGGCTCGGCGTTATTGCCTTTGAGCTTTTGAGGGGAGCTGCATTCGATATGCATATCATAAAAAGAAATATCCTTTGCTCTCTGCTGGGCTCATTTCTTATAACTGCTGCTGCGGCTTCGGCTCTGTTCTTTGCCACAGCTAAAGTAAACAAGGCAAAATACCCTGTATTCGGCGTTGATGTTTCAAACTATCAGGGAGATATCAACTGGCAGGAGCTTGAATCACAAAATGTATCATTCGCTTTTATAAAGGCTACTGAGGGCAGCGGTCACACTGACGAGTCAGTTCGCAGAAATCTCGACAGAGCTGCTTCAACAGGCATCAGAGTATCAGCCTATCACTTCTTCAGCTTTGACAGTGCAGGAGATACTCAGGCTGAAAACTTCATATCGTCAGTGAGTCCTGAGGAAATAGACCTTCCGCCTGTTATCGACATAGAGTATTACGCTGACAAACGCAGCAACAAGCCCTCAAAGGAAGAGACCGAAAAGATACTTCGCCCTCTTATTGAAAGGCTTGAGGCATATTACGGTGTAAAGCCCATAATATATACTACTCTCCCCGTTTATTTCAGATACATAAGAGGAAACTACTCGGACTGTCCGCTGTGGATAAGAAATGTCAACTGCGAGCCCGATCTTCTCAGCTGGAAGTTCTGGCAGTACAGTGACAAGGGAGTCCTCACGGGATATGACGGCGATGAGGAGCATATCGACTTAAATGTATACAACGGCTCTGCGGAAGACTTTGAAAAGGAATTCCCAATGCCGAATAATAAAAAAGCAATATCATAACCAATAATACGGAGCACTTAGGCGGTGTTCCATACAGAAAGGTACTATCGTGAAACCATTTTTACTCAATGCACCTATTAAAGATTATATCTGGGGCGGCACTAAGCTGAGGGATATCTTCGGCAAGGAAAGTGAGCTGGAGCGTCTCGCGGAAAGCTGGGAGCTGAGCTGTCACCCTGACGGCGAGTCTGTTGTCAGCGGCGGCGAATTTGACGGAATGAAACTTTCCGAGCTTATTGAAAAACACCCTGAGATACTGGGAAAGAACTGCAAAAAGTTCAGCACATTCCCCGTACTTGTAAAGCTCATCGACGCTAAAAACGACTTATCGGTACAGGTACACCCCTGTGACGAATACGCGCAGAAATACGAAAACGACAACGGCAAGACCGAAATGTGGTACGTTATCGACGCTGAACCCGATGCAGAGCTTGTTTACGGCTTCAAGGAGAAGATAACAAAGGAAGAGTTCCGCAAGGCTATCGAGGACAATACCCTCATGGACAAGGTGAACCGCGTTCCTGTAAAGAAAGGCGACGTTTTCTTCATAGAGCCCGGCACTCTCCACGCTATCGGCAAGGGAATACTCATTGCCGAAATACAGCAGAGCTCCAATGTGACATACCGCGTTTACGACTACGGCAGACTTGGTGCTGACGGCAAGCCGAGACAGCTCCACATTGAAAAGGCTCTCGAAGTCACAAATACAGAGCCTCTTGATCCCCACAGACCTGTTTACGGTATGGAGCTTGACGGCGTTGTTATACAGCTTCTTGCTGAATGTGACTACTTCAACGTCAACAGAGAGAGACTTATCAAGGAGGCTGAACTTTTTGCCGATGACAGCTCCTTCTCTCATGTTCTCGTTATCGGCGGCAGCGGCGAGCTGAGTACAGACGACTGCTGTATCAGCCTTGAAATGGGTACAAGTGTTTTTGTCCCAGCAGGCACAGGAAATTACGTTATAAAAGGAAATTGTGATGTCATTATCACCACAATTCCATAAGGAGGATATAAAATGAAATATTATGTAGGAATTGACCTTGGCGGTACTAATATCGTTGCAGGTGTTGTTGATGAGAAATATAATATCATCGCAAAGGCAAGCACAAAGACAAATTGTCCGCGTCCCGAAAAGGAGATCGCTGACGATATGGCTAAAATGGCAATTGAAGCTGTAAAGAATGCAAAGCTCACTATGGATCAGATCGAATGGATCGGCGTTGGTACTCCCGGTATCGCCAACAGCGAAACAGGTATCATCGAATACTCAAACAACCTCGGCTTCAAGGATACTCCTATGGTAAAGTACATTCAGGAGTCTATCGACAAGCCTGTATTTATTGAAAATGACGCTAATGCTGCTGCATACGGCGAGTTCGTGGCAGGTGCTGCAAAGGGTGCAAAGAACGCTGTATGCATCACTCTCGGAACAGGCGTTGGCGGCGGTATCATCATCGACGGCAAGATCTACTCAGGCTCCAACTTTGCAGGTGCTGAGATCGGTCATACTGTTATCGAAGTTGACGGAGCACAGTGCTCATGCGGCAGAAAAGGCTGCTTTGAGGCTTATTCCTCTGCTACAGGTCTTATCCGCATGACTAAGGAAGCTATCGCTGAGCACCCTGACTGCATCATGGCTCAGTCCGAAAAGGAAAAGGGCAAGGTAACAGCTCGCACTTCATTTGACTGCATGAGAGCAGGCGACAAGTACGCTAAGGCTGTTGTTGACAAGTACATCAAGTACCTGGCAGCAGGTATCACAAATACTATCAATATCTTCCAGCCAGATATCCTCTGCATCGGCGGCGGTGTCTGCAACGAGGGCGATCCTCTCCTCCTCCCTATGAAGGAGCTTGTTGCTAAGGAAGTTTACACACGCAACTCACCTAAGAATACAGAGATCGTTATTGCTAAGCTCGGCAACGACGCAGGTATCATCGGTGCTGCTTTCCTCGGCAGGGCTAAATAAGCCGTTAGCAATTAGCATTTGTAGGGGCTGCCTTTGGCAGTCCGTGCCTTACGAATAGTAGTGGCGGATATTATCCGCACATTAATACAATTATAAAAGCCGCAGCATTTCCCGTGCTGCGGCTTTTTGTTGACATATTGAGCTTTTTGCGGTATAATCTTAGTAAAATAAATCATAGTTTTGCGGAGCAAAATTATGATAGTGGTTAGTTATTAGTGATTAGTTGTTAGTTTGTAGGGGCGAGTTCCGCTCGCCCACAGATACGCAGTTGTACTGTAGGGGGCGATGCCCACATCGCCCCACAAATATTATTATTGTATCACGGGCGGACAATATCCGCCACCTACAATAGGCTAACGGCTATAATCAGGGGAGAAAACAATGTACAAATATATGCGCATACAGGGCAGAGATAATTCCTATATAACGAAATATCCCAAAGGTGTATTCAGTTTGTGCTGGAATTTGATAAATGATAAGGTCATGACAGATGAAGATGAAAAGCTGTTCATTTCAATTGATGAATGGTTCAAGGAAAATCTTCCCGAGCCTGAGCCCTGCAAAAATCGAGAAACAGTCATTACTTTTTTCAAGTGTGAGAGTACCGAACACATGATAAAAAAGCTCGAACCTGCCATAATGCTGCTGGAGAAATATAAAAAGCCCTATGATGTTGTGTATACCAACTTCGTCGGCACTATTGTTTACGAAGATGATTGGCAGGTGGCTGTTTCGGTCAAAGACGGAAAAATGGTCTGATACATTATAATATACACTGAAAAATAAACCCGAAAGCATTCGGATAATGAAGCTTTCGGGTTTTTGTCAATTTGTGTATTGCTTGTACGGGCGAGCGGAATGCATCTGGTGTATCCATATGTGAAAATTCATAGTTGAATTTTTTTCGAGGGCGCACGGAATGCGCCCCTACATACATTAGTATTCATTGCGGACTGCCAAAGGCAGCCCCTACAAGCTAAAGGCTAGCAGCTCATTTAGCCATGTTGCGGTATTGATTTGGTGTTACTCCTACCGTTGCAAGGAACTGACGCAGGAAGTATTTACTGTCCACATATCCGCACTGCTCCGCTATCTCCGCCATACTCATCGGTGTTACCGTCAGGCAGTAGGTCGCCTTTGCCATACGTGCGTTGATGCAGTCCTTATGTATGCTCACGCCGAAGCACTTCTTGTATACCTCGCGGAGATGTCCTGCGCTGTATGGATAGAGCTTGCGGAGCTTTTCAGACTCGAAGCTGTCCTGCGGATTGCTGTAGATATAGCTCCTTATACTGAGCATATCCTCGTAATGCGGACGCATACGCATCTCCATTTTCTCGCGCTGACGCTCGGCAAGTATATCCGTACACATTGCCGTGAGCTTGGTATATGATTTCTCGTTGCACTTGATAGCTGCATAAACAAAGGAATCAAGTCCGTACTGGTCTATATATACAGCGTGCTGGAGCATTATGGAATTAAGCCTGTTTTCAAGGAGCTCGGTATCTGTTTCGCCCTGTATTATGCAGGCAAAGGTATTGTCATTGACTCTGCCGCAGATATCATTGCTTCCGCAGAACTGATTGATAGCCTCAGCTGCGTCCATAACAGCAGGTATCTTGCCGTTGAGCTCGTAAAATCCTGCATTTGAGATACCTATCCTCAGCATAACGAGAGCGTATTCCTGATTTTCGATATCAAGGGTATGATAAGCCTTTCTCATGCCTGTCTCGTTGTACATTCCCGTAAGAGTATCACGCATATCCGACAAATTCTGACACTGTGTAAGATACTGGATATCATTCTTCATGCGCAGGAACTCAAGTCCGTTGGATACGGATTTGAGCCAGTTTCTGTAGATATCGTCATAGGTATCGGGATCATGGTATTTGAGCACAAGATGTCCGAAAAGCCTGTCATTGAAGAACAGCGGATTGAAATAATACACAGCAGGCTCGTAATTCTTTGAGAGAAGTGCAGAGAAATTGAATTTGTGCATATCGAACGGAGTCCTGTCCTCCCAGTTTACCATGCACTGACACGAAAGTATCTCGCTGAGCTCTGAATCTGTATCATACCAGTTTTTATAAAGGCACAGATAAAAACTCTGGATACCGCGCACCTGCCAGTGGTATTCGCTGCATATATCAGTGAATTCACCGAGTGTACGGCACTCTGTCAGCTTCTGGTCAAGAGGATTGAACAAGTTCCAGTTGTCGTATTCCTTTTTGGTACGCGCATTTTTCAGCTCATCTTTATACTGTACACGGTCTATGCCGCAGGTGCAGCTTGAACCGCATACCAGCTCGCCCTTAGGCGGCGCAAAAAGAAATTCTCTGTTTTTGAGTTTGCTGTATACAAAATTCGCCGCGTCCTCGCCTATAGTTTCACGGTTTCTCTTGTATGTCGTGAGCAGCGGCGAATGCATAAAACGATCACCTACGAATTCATAGCCTACTACTGTAACATCGTCGGGTACTTTTATGCCAAGCTCATCAAATTTGTCTATAAGTCCGTAAGCCATATAATCATTGGCGCAGACTATAGCCTGAGGCAAAGGAAGCTCGCCGTTATGATAACGCTCTGCAAGCTCTTCGCCCGAATTCATCCAGAAATTTCCGTAATGCACACGCTTTTCATCATATTCGATACCGTGCTTTTCGAGAGATTTCCTGTAGCCGTTAACTCTGAGATTTGATGCTTCGATAAAATCATAGCCTGTTATTATATCTATTTCTGTAAAGCCATGCTTATCTACAAGATGATCGGTAAGATCCTCGATATCATTTTCGTCGCTGGTATTTATAAATGTACACTGCGGCATATCAAGCTCGGCAAGGTACGTGCCTACAACGACTATCGGTATCGTCTTGCGTGAAAGAAGATCAGCGATCACCTTGCGCAGATCTTCATTTACAAACGATTCTGAAATAATGATAAGTCCGTCGATCTCGTCAGACATGATAAGATCATATATCCTGTTTTCGCAGAAAAGCTCCTTTTCCTTAATATTAGGATTATAATTATTGGAGAAAATGATCGTATCTATTCCGACACACTGATCGAACCTTGCAACTCCTTTTATGACCTGACGCTGTTCAATACTGTTCGCCTCAGCAGCTACAACGCCAAAGATCGTTCTCTTTTTTTTGATCAAGTTTCCCACCCCTACATTAGAAGTTACTTATATTATACATGATTTATTAAGAATTGTCAATGAACTTTTCTGCGTTTTTTACACCATAAGAGCATTTTTGTGGGTTGAATATTTATATATCGTTATAATCCACAATCAAGCGGTTTACATTTTGTTTAAATCGCCGATTTTATACATCTTTTGCAGCGATCTGCATTCCCGATGACACATAATTTATGAATTCGAATTCAAAGGAGGGATCCACATGAATGACTACTCAGAAGATGTCCGACTTGCCCGTGAAGGAAGTACGGAAGCTTTCGCGAGACTGTACGCTACAGTTTACGAGGACCTGTATCATATTGCACTTTACAGTCTGCGAAGTCCCCATGACGCTGCCGACACAGTAAGCGATACCGTACTGGACGCATTCTGTTCGATCAAAAAATTGCGCAGTCCCGAAAAATTCAGAAGCTGGATAATGACTATCCTTGCTGCTAAGATAAAAAGAAAACAACGCTCGTATTTTGAGCCTGCCGATGAACTCAACGAAAACACAGACCTGACTGAAAGCTTTGACTTTGAGTCAGTCGAGCTTCGTGAAGCTGTGGAAAATCTCGATACCGAATCTCGCCTGCTGCTTTCCATGTCAGTGCTCGAAGGCTATTCAAGCGACGAGATATCTCAGGTCTGCGGCATAAAGCCCAGCACCGTCCGATCACGGCTGACGAGGATAAAACAAAAGCTAAGGCTGGAGCTTACCCCTGAACTATGAGTCCGAAAGGAGAATACATATGAATAATGACGATAAGATCAGAGAGATGATAAACAAAGAGCCCGTTCCCGACTCTCTCAAACCTGAAAATATAAAGAAAATGCTTGACGAACAAGCACCTAAGAAAAAGAGAAGCGGCATAAAGCTTGCAGGACGCATAACCGCTGCTGCGGCTGCTTGTACCGTTATCGGCGGTACTGCCGTATATTCACTGAACAACAGAAATAATAATAAATATACTGACAAGGAGATCACTGTTACCGAGCCTGCTACGGTACATGATATCATTAATACCACAACAGATCAGGAAGCAAAGAAACAGGCAAGCTATATGAGCGGTGCTTCCGACTATGAACAGGTATATACCATGTTCCAGAAGTCCTACAAAAAGGCTGAAAGAGAGAGCAAAAGAGACAGATATAAAAACGCCATTGCAGATGAAATGGTCGAGGAAGCAGCTGCATTTGACGATGCGGATGTCGGAGCAACAGGTGCAGAAGTTCCTGTTTTCGGCAGCAGCGGCAACGAAGAGCTCAGCATAAACACAAATTCAACTGCAACATCAGGTGAATCTGTTACTGCTCCTGCGGCTGAGCTGCCCACCGAGGCTGCTGCCGAACCCGATGTCGAACCTGCTACTGCTGTTGATGAGCCAGATACCGAGACTGCAACAGCTGCTGTTGAACCCGAGGAAACCGATCCCGAACATTCCGATACCTATAATCAGGAACAGGACGTTCTCGAAGCTGATATCGTAAAGACTGACGGAAAACATATCTATTACATTTCCAATAAGTTTGACGAAGAAAGCTATAAGCCCATGCTTTTTGCTGCAAACGCTGAAAACGGAAAGTTCACACACAGCTTTTCAATAAATATAAACGAGTCTCTCGGTGTCAGCGATGAGCATTATACAAATATCCGTGATATGTACATCTATAACGATATGATAGTTGTTATAGGTACGGATTCTACCTACGACCAGTCAACTCATACCTCAGGCGGCTATACATTTGCAGCTTTCTTCACCACAGGTGACGAGCCCGAGCTTATTGATGTTTATAAACAGGACGGCTATTTCAATGACGTAAGAATTTCTCCCGAGGGGTATATGCTCCTTATCTCGGATTACTCGACCTGCTCATTCAATATAGTAGAGGACTGTGAGGATACAATTCATTATATACCGCGCTATGGCTTCAAAAAGAACTTTGACGTTATCGCTCCCGAGGATATACTCCTCCCCGAGTGCGGCTTCGGCAGCTCATACTACCTCAGCTACAGCGTTATAGGCAGCGTTGACCTTAACAAGTCAGGTGAACCGAAGGCTTATGATATAAAGACTCTCGCAGGTTATTCGGGAAGCGTTTACTGCTCCGCAAACAATCTCTACACAGCTACTACACGCTATGATGATGAGAACGGCGATTACAATACTTCCGATATTACCCGTATATCTATCGCAGGCGGTGCTATCGTTCCCGAAGCAGGCGGCATTATCAAGGGCAATGTAAAAGATCAGTTCTCAATGAGCGAGTATAACGGATACTTCCGCGTAGCTGCTACCTACAGCGAGCAGAAAAAGACGTTCTACAAATACAATGACGATGATATGACCTTCCTCGAGGACATATGGGGCACTATCACAGGCGATGAGGACGGCTACTACACATATGAGAATGTCAAAACAGATACTCATGTCTATGTCCTCGATATGGATATGAACATAATCGGCGATGTTGGTGATCTGGGCGTTGGCGAGCAGCTCAAGTCTGCAAGCTTCAGCGGCGATATGGCTTATATCGTTACATTCCGCCAGACTGACCCGTTATACGCTGTTGACCTCAGTAATCCTGCCGAGCCTGTTGTACTTGACGAACTCAAGATAAACGGTTTCAGCACATATATGCAGAGCTGGGGCGACGGACTGCTTCTCGGCTTCGGTCAGGACGCTGACGATAACGGCAGAATAACAGGTCTGAGACTGACTATGTTCGACAACTCCGACCCTAACAACTTAAAGGCTGCTGATGTATTCACATGGAACAACGATTACGATGACGACTACGACGGTGTTTCAAGCACAACATCAAAGTGGTATAACTCTACGGCTGTATGGGAAAGAAAGGCTCTGCTCATAGCTCCCGAGAAAAATCTCATAGGTGTGCCGATAGAAATGACAACAGAGAACTATGACGATAATAACGGCTGGAGCTCTTCAATATCATCACAGTACGTTTTCTTCAGCTTTGAGGACGGCAAATTCGTTGAAAAAGGCGATATCTCGGAAATCCTGAACACCAGCGATGACGAGCCGTACTACTACAGCAAAACAGGCTTCGACAGAGCTATATATATAGGCGACTATGTATATGCCCTCTCGAATACCAAGTTTGTTGCAGCTGCTATAGATACACTTGAAGTTACCGACGAACTCGTATTATGATGATCACCTCCTTTGTATGATCTTTCAGTATAGAAAAAGCTCCCGACAGCGATCTTTTGACGCTGTCGGGAGCTTATTTTGCAGATATTATATAAACTTCCTTTGGTTCGATGATATTCTTATCTAATTCACAAAAAAATCAGGCATATCCGGCATGGAACTTGACATTGAATGCATTTCAAAAAAGCCGAATATGATAAAGCCGAATACAAAAATGAACATTGTGATAAATGCTGCCAAAAAGCAGGCCTTTGCACTTTTCGGGCGCTCCATCATCAGATTGATTATAAACAAAAGGATTCCTATAGGTGTGATCAATGATAGTATGATCATAAATGCATTTGGCTTGTCATCGGGATCGCTCTGCAAAGGAGATATCTTGTCATGTATCTCCCTTTGAATATCCTCTATATTGATATTCTTCTTTTTTGTATCAAGAAATGAATCACAGTATGGGCATTTCTCTTCGTTCTCTGATATAGATGCTCCGCAATGTGGACAGATCATAATTATTTAACACCACCTTAAAATAATATAACACTAAAAAACGATATTTCAAAAGATAAAACACACCTGTCATAAAGCCTTTATAAGCTCCGCAATGCCAAATACCAATGCTCCCGCAATAGCCAGAACTAAAGGCGTAAACGCTGCTATCAAAGATGCTTTTGCACATTTTACATAACCAATAAGGTAATATACCACTGCGACAGTAAGTCCGACAGGAGTAATAATTGATATAAGCAAGATCAGGATATTTATCTTGTCATCTTCGGGATTTACCTTTTGTATCTTAAAACCTAATTGATAATCATCATCATATGTATCAAAAAATGTATCACAGTATGGGCACTGAATATCATTCTCTGATAATGAACCTCCACAGTTAGGACATTTCACAGCCTTCACCCTCCTTTAAAAGAACAAATACATAAAAATCAATCTTTTCATGAGTGGGAAAAGGAACAGCGACACTAAAGCCACTCCAAGGTATATCTTACCGCATTTTGGTGCTCCGCCTTTGATACACATTACGCCAAGAATTATACCTAATAAAGGTATCATCGACAGAAATACAAGCGGCAGTCTAAGCTGATCGTAGTTTTCCTCATTATAAACAAAATCATCTCGTTTCGGGGAAATTTTAATTATATGAGTCGGTCTGCCATTATCATCTATATTTCTGTCATTATGATCTATGTAAGAATCACAGTAAGGGCACTTTTCTTCGTTCTCGGATATTGATGCTCCACAATACGGACAGATCATAAAACATACCTCCTATCTTACAGGAAAAACGTGAAAAAAGAAAAAAAGTGAAAAACAAAGGCAAATACCAGAAACAGCAAGATAATATACCTTGCAGCCGCTGCAATAAGATAGGCATTTCCTGCTCTTTTCTCATTATTTTTAAGGCAGATGCAGCCGAATATTATCCCTACGAGCGGTACAAGCAGAGAGAGTATTATTATGCCTGTTTCGGCAGGTGTATCACCGGGATCATAGCAAGGCATACCGTTACGGTCTAAAGGCGGCATCAAGCCGTGGAACTGGGAATTGTTCACGCCTGCTCTCGGCGTTTTGCAGTAAGGACAACAGGGCTGTCCGTCATCGTACATCGAACCGCATTTCTGACAATACACCTTACATCTCCCCCTTTATCTCATAAAAATATACGTTGTATATCCTGCATATACCGCAAGCATCAATCCGCCATGCCACCTGAGCAGCTTTTTCTTCGGCAGACACAGTATAAGCACAAGCAGGCTCATTGCTATGAGAACTGCCGTATCTATGGTGTTCTGCATTGTGAATGCAATAGGTGATATAGTCGAGGCTATACCAAGTACGAACAGGATATTGAATATATTAGAGCCTACTACATTTCCCAGAGCCATATCTACCTCGCCTTTTCTTGCGGCTACGATAGATGTTACAAGCTCGGGGAGGCTCGTTCCGAGAGCAACTATAGTCATTCCGATAAGGTTGTCCGACATTCCGAAAGCACGGGCTATGTCGGAAGCTCCGTCAACCACCATTTTTCCGCCGACTGCTATGGCAGCTGCTCCTCCGATTATAAACACAAGGCATTTCCACACGGGCATTATCTTGTATTCGTCCTCTTCTGTAAGCTCTCCTGCATCTCTTGCTTTTTTCGCAGAGCTTATCATCATATAAAGGAAGAACGCAAACAGCGCGAGGAGTATAACTCCGCCCCAGCGCATTACAGTTCCCGTTACTGCTCCCAGTGCAAGGAGCACTCCTGCTACTATTATGGAAAACGGCAGGTCTTTTTTCAGTGTCTCTTTGCCTATCGCCATAGGACAAAGGACTGCACAGACTCCGCATACCACCATAAGATTGAATATATTCGAGCCCACAGCGTTGCTTATGGCAAGGTCGTTCTTACCCAGCACGGAAGCACTTACGCTTACCGATGTCTCGGGCAGACTTGTTCCCATTGCAACTATAGTCATACCGATTATCAGAGCAGGTACTTTCAGACGCTTGGCAACTGCCGAGCTTCCGTCAACGAAGAAATCCGCCCCCTTGATAAGCAATATAAATCCAACTATGAGCAAAATATATTTCAACATTCTATGATCTCCTATCGGCAATATTTTATTTCGAGTTCATAAGAACCTAAAAAGAGTTCCATAAAACTATCGCTTGCCTTTATTATTATAACACATAATTATGAATAAAGCAATACGTGCCATAAAATTTTTTTCAGCCTGCCTGCCATGTGTCTTTGAGAGCTTTTTCTGAATATTTTAGACGACACAATAACAAAAAAATCTTCACTTTTGAGTTAAAAAGGTACAGCTTGTCCAAAATTCGACTTTTTAGAAAAAATATCAATTTTTGCCTTGAATTACCTTATTTTTTGTGCTATAATTCGCTATGGTATATTTTCCTATTTAAATAGAAAGGTTTATTACGCGGAACTGTTCCGCTCTTATGGAGGTTTTTTAATGTCAGCAGCACAGATCTTTGCCGTTGTTATCTTCGTGGGAATGTTCATTATGATCGTTCTCGACAAGATAGAAAGGCACTATGTAACACTCGGCAGCGGTATCCTCACGCTGGTAGTCGTTTTCGGTATTTGTATGCGAAACGGCACGGCTATCATGGACACCCTCGCTCTCAAGAATTTTGCTACCAAAGACTTCTGGTATCAGGTCACTGAAAGCGAAAGCAAAGGTATCAACTGGGCGACCATACTCTTTATCGCAGGTATGATGGTCATGGTAGAAGGCATGGCAAAAGCAGGCTTTTTCCGATGGCTCTGTATGAAGATAGCCTATCTCGTAAAATGCAAAACTATCCCGATATTCATTACATTTATGGTAATGTCTGCGGTACTCTCAATGTTTATCGACAGTATCACAGTTATCATGTTCCTTGCAGCTGTCACTATAGAACTTGCTTCACTCCTCAAATTCAATCCCGTACCTATGATACTCTCTGAGATATTCTGCGCTAACCTTGGCGGTTCGGCAACAATGTGCGGAGATCCTCCGAATATCATCGTCGGTACTTCACTGGGATTTTCATTCTTCGACTTCCTTACAAACACAGGTCTCTGCGCAGGTATATGCCTTGTAGTATCGGTACTCTTCCTCTACTTTGCATTCCGCAAGGAGCTCGCAGGAGATAAAAGTGCTCCTGTGGATATGAGCAAATTCCCTAAGCCCTCAGAGGCTATCACAAACAAGAAGGATTTCGCAATAAGCTGTGTAATCTTCGCCTGCGCTGTCCTGCTTCTTGTTACTCACGCAACTACTCACCTTACAGTTGCTACTATCGGTCTTTTCATAGCAGCTATCACTCTCATAGCTTTCGGCAAACACGCTGTTGAGCTTCTCAAGAAAGTTGACTATAAGACACTGATCTTCTTCATCGGACTCTTCATCGTTGTAAGCGGTCTTGAAGAAACAGGAATACTCGAACTCATTGCAAACTTCATCGGCAACATCAGCGGCGGCAACATAAAGCTCATGATCGCTATTATCCTTTGGGTATCTGCTATCGCAAGTGCTTTCGTGGACAATATCCCGTTCGCTGCAACTATGGTACCTATCATCCAGAGCCTTGCAGAGACATCGGGCGTTCCGATATCAACTCTTGCATGGTCACTTGCTATCGGTACTGATATCGGCGGAAGTGCTACTCCTATCGGAGCTTCCGCAAACGTTGTGGGTACTTCCGTTGCTCAGAAAAACGGCTATCCTATCGGCTGGGGAAGATACTGCAAAAAGATCGCTCCTGCTACAGTTATAGTACTCGCTATCTCAACCGTTTATCTCTTTGTACGTTATTTATAATTTAATTTAAGGGGGAATATATATGTCACAGGTAATCATTTCAGTAGGTCGTGAATTCGGAAGCGGCGGTAAAAATATCGCCGAACAGCTCGCAAGGCGTTTCAAGATACCGATATACGACCGTCATCTCATCACAGAGATCGCCAACAAAACAGGTCTTACTCCCGAGGAGATCGAAAAGTACAACGAAAAGCCAAAGAACCACCTCCTCTCACGCAGAGTAAACGGCTACAGCAATTCCATTGAGGATAATATTGCCGAGATGCAGTTCAGCTTCCTCAGAGAAAAGGCTGCAAGCGGCGAGTCCTTCGTAGTTGTAGGACGCTGCTCAGAGACTAAGCTCCGCGATTTCAAGTGTCTCGTTTCACTGTTCATACTCGGTGATATGGACGAAAAGATCAAGCGTGTAATGAGCATCTATGAGCTTTCAGAAGACAAGGCTAAGGCTTTCATCGACAAAAAGGACCGCAAAAGAAAGCGTTACCACAACTATCACTGCGACGGTCACTGGGGCGATTCAAGACTCTATGACCTCAGCATCAACAGCTCACGTCTCGGTATCGACAGAACTGTTGACCTGCTTGAAGAATATATAAAGTCAAGAATGACTGAGGACTGATGAGCCGTTAGGCAGCGTGACGCTGCACCCTTGCCACGTTGTCGCTCGTAAACTCGCTCACTCTCATCAGATTTGCTGATCGTACATCGCTTACAGCGCAATAATTATGCCGAGCCCATGAACGGTAATTCAAAGTCCAATTACACATGGACTTCAAATTACCAATTGTAGGGAACGGTGCTCCCACCATTCCGCAGAACACGTTACGTATCAAACGGAACGCCGATGGCGGCGTTCCCTACAAAATTTCCGCCAACAATTATACATTAAAAAAGCTGCACATGAAGTGCAGCTTTTTCGTTTTATTTTGCTGTTGGATCAAGTGTTTCTACCTTGTTAAGGAGATACTCCTGTATCCTCAGTGCATCGTTTGATGTAATGCCTTCGCTGGACTTGTCAACGTCTGCAAGGTATGCGCCTTTTCCAATAAGATGATGCGGATCAGTTCCATCAAGTCCGAACTTATTCGGATTTGCAAGAGACTGCATTATAAGTACAACGTCGCTCATATCAACTTCGCCGTCATAGTTTGCATCGCCCCATAACGGATCATTATCGCCGCCCATGAGGTACTCTACTTCGCATTTTTCGATAGTGTAAGGCTTATCAACAGCCTTTTCAGTAGCTGAATTCCATACATTCGACCACCATACCTGTACCTCGCAGGTCTTGAAGCTGTCAGGCATATCACTGATATCAACACTTATCGTTGCCTTTCCTTCGTCGTTGAGCTTACAATCCCACTCGACGTTCTTCCAGTCGTCAGCAGTTGTACCGTAGCCTATTGCACCGCCAATAGATGCATTCGGTGCGCCTGAGAGAGTTATATTCATACACTTTCCCAAACCGTTTTCAGGTCTTTCGGGGATAGTTACGCTCTTCTTCTGAATAGAGAACTTGTAAGGCGCAGTCGTCGTAGTAGTCGTTACGCTGGGATCAGCAGTTGTGGTGGTAGTAGTTGTTACCTTGGAAGGATCGGGGGGAGTGATGCCTTCCTTCTTGTAGAGATCCTTCGGAAGCTCATCAAGAGTTATACAGTAATCGCTCTGGTACATTGCGATAGTGTCTTCCTTGGTGTTGAATACAGGATTTGTAAGGAAGTTGGTGTTATCGCTGCCGCCGTCGTACCATGTGCAGAAATAAAGCCAGCCTGCCTTTTCCTCCTGAAGCTTGTCAGGTGTTGAGAAGCAGTCGTTCTCAGCCATTGCGACCATTTTAGCTCCGTCATACTTGTCTATGATACCATAGAATGTGGAGCTTATCGGGCTGTCGTCATGTCTGAGAGAAGCCTGCCAGCCGTTTTCTTCAAGGTATACAGTACAGTTGTACTTGTCATATCCGATTATATCTACATATGCGTCACCGGGATACCAGTTAGCGGAATTAGCGTAGTTGTAGCTGTTCCACTCCCAGATAAGGTTGTGGCAGTTGAGGTCGTTGGTAAGGGTATTGTATGTGTATATCCAAAGCTTCTTGTAAGCCTCAGAGCCTTCTCTGCCCCACCAGAACCATGAGCCGTCCTCACCGCCGCCGCCTTCGGCTTCGTGAAGAGGTCTCCAGATAACAGGTACGCCCTCAGCTTCAAGCTTATTGAACTCTGCGGCAAGTGTTTTCAGTGTGGAGAGGTAATACTCGTTCTCCTTTGTGCCGGGAGTTGCAGCCTTTGAAGGCGAGAAGTCGGTATCCTTTGCTGTGTAGGTGGACAATGACCAGTCCATTTTCGTGCCGATAGTATAGTTTGCGAAATCCTTTGGCACGTTGATGTGATATGAAGCTGTTGCGATACCACCCTTGTTCTTTACCCAGTCGATGATACGCTTTGTTGAGCCGTCATCGCTGCCGTAGAGCGGACAGCAGAAATTACCGTAGTCAAAGCCGCGGATAGCGGGATAATGTCCTGTTGTTTCCTTTAAGTACTCGAACTCGGTCTCAAGTCCGTGAGGTCCGCCGCTGTATATCTCCTGCTGACCTGAGATTATGTTCTTGCCGTATACCTCTGCAAGATAAGCCATAAGGCTCTGTGTCTCAACTGTTGCCAACTGATCGCATGGAGTCGTCTGCTTTGCCTCGATCTTTGTTGCGCCCATTGGCTCTACTTCGAGATAATCGAACTGTGACCAGCCCCATGACTTGTCGATAGTAATGGTATTCTCCCCTGCCTTGAGTACGATGGCAGGAAGTGCTATCTCCTGATACTCTGTACCCTCTGGTATGCCAAGTGCGCCCTGTGAAGTTCCGTTGACACTTAAATTCTGCTGCTTGTCTGTGCCTATTCCGAAAGCGTGGAATATAAGCTTGTAAGGGCCTGCCTCATCTACCTTTACTGTCATAGTTATAGTTCCGCTGTCTGTCATTTTAAGTGCAGAACCGCCGCTTGCATTTGCGTCCTTTTCAACGGTTATGGTGCCTGTGTACTTTGCGTCCTCAAACTCGAATTTAAGCGGCGCATCGGCTGCTGTTACAGTAGGAGCACTGTAAACGGCACAGTTCAGCAGAAGTGCTGCTGACATAATAGCAGAACCCGCCTTTTTCAGAATTTTAATTCCCATGTTTTTATATCCTCCTATTAAATAAAAATTTTCTGTACTTTAATTATACTATAATTTCAGTTAAAATCAAGAAGTAAGCTTAATTGTTCTCATATTGTATATAATTTTCGTATACACGCACAATTGGGAGAAAACAAGTTTGACATATAGTGCAAAAAGCCGCTTAATTTAAGCTTAAATTACCAAAGTGTTAATAAAGTCATTTTTTCTACATATTTTTGCAGTTTTGTATTGACATATTATATAAAAAGGTGTATAATTTGATTAGAGTTTCGTTAACTTTGTTCATGGAGCGTGAGAAAATGACTGAGTATCTTACTAATTACATGAAATACATTCAGCAGCGTCTCGAAAGCTGTTCGAGCCTTGATGAACTGGACGAGATAATGGCTGAACATAAGGACAAAATAGCCTTCATGCAGCACGAAAGGATAGTCCACTTCCTTGTGACTATGCTTTTTGCCATTGTTCTCACCATATTCATGGCTGTAACTTTATTCAAAGCGAGTATACCCGTACTTATTCTGGTCACTATGATACTTGTGCTCCTTGCATTCTATATCAAGCATTACTACTTCCTTGAAAATACTGTGCAGAAGATGTACAAGGTCTACGACGGGATACTCGAAAAGCAGAAAAAGCTGAAGGAGTCTGACTGATGACCAAAAAGGAAATTGCCGAGCTTGCTGTAAAAGAGCTTGAAAAGCTCTACCCCGATGCAGCCTGTACTCTCAACTACGATAAGCCCTATGAGCTTATGTTTGCTGCACGTCTTGCAGCACAGTGTACCGATGCAAGGGTAAATGTGGTCACAGAGACGCTTTTTAAGAAGTATCCTTCTCTTGAAGCCTTCGCAAATGCTGACCTTGCAGAGCTTGAACAGGACGTAAAGCCCTGTGGATTTTACCATAACAAAGCCAAAAGTCTCAAGGAAATGGCAAGTCAGCTAATAAATGACTTCGGCGGCGAAGTCCCCGACACTATGGAGGAGCTCCTCACCCTTTCGGGCATAGGAAGAAAGACTGCAAATCTTATGCTGGGTGATGTTTTCGGCAAGCCTGCAATGGTAACTGATACCCATTGCATACGCATTACGGGCAGACTCGGACTGACAAAAAACAAAGAGCCTGCAAAGGTGGAAAAGGACCTTGTAAAGCTCATTCCTCCCGATGTATCATCGGACTTCTGCCACAGGACTGTGGAATTCGGCAGGGATATCTGCAATGCGCGCAAGCCTAAATGCGATGTATGTCCGCTGAATTACTTCTGCAAATCCTATATATCACAAACAAGTAAATAGTTGGGAGCTGAGATCAAAAGCTGTAAGTTTTCGCCGCATAGGTCATCTTAACTGTCAGCTCGCGCAACTCAGCTACACCAATTCTAAAGGACGTTTTCATCTTGTTCTCCCTGTACGAGATGCCGCGTCCTGATAAAAACGACCTACATGAAAGGAGTTTTTTGATAATATGTTATTTAATTTCAAACTGAGCACTCCCGCTGAGGGGCTTGTTGATATCACTCGTGAAGTAAGTGAATCTGTCAAGGAGAGCGGTGTACTCGAAGGGATATGTATAGTTTATTGTCCGCACACTACCGCTGCGATAACCATTAACGAAAATGCTGATCCGGACGTTCAGACGGATTTTATCCACGGCATAGATAAGGTGTTCCCTGACTTATCTATTTTCAAACACGCGGAAGGCAACTCCGACGCTCATCTTAAATCATCAGCTGTCGGAGCAAGCGAAACTATCATTATCAGCGGCGGAAAACTCCTTCTCGGCACATGGCAGGATATTTATTTCTGCGAATTTGACGGTCCGAGAACAAGAAAGTTCTTCGTCAAGGTCATAGGAGATTGAGCTTATGGATAATATCGAAAAACTTGCTGATATCGTAAACAACTCCCGGAGAATAGTATTCTTCGGCGGTGCGGGAGTATCTACCGAAAGCGGCATACCCGATTTCAGAAGTGTTGACGGTCTGTACAATCAGCAGTGGAAATATCCGCCCGAAATTATCCTCAGTCATTCCTTCTTTATGGAAGATACCGAGGAATTCTACCGCTTCTACAGAGCAAAGATGCTGTGTCTTACCGCAAAGCCCAATGCAGCTCATCTGAAGCTTGCACAGCTTGAAGCTGAGGGCAAACTCACAGCCGTTGTTACACAGAACATCGACGGACTTCATCAGGCAGCAGGAAGCAAAAAGGTCTATGAGCTCCACGGAAGCGTACTCAGGAACTACTGTACAAAATGCGGTAAATTCCACGATGTCGAGTTTATCGCAAACTCTGAGGGCATACCCAGATGCGAATGCGGCGGCATAGTAAAGCCCGATGTAGTTCTTTATGAAGAGGCTCTCAACGATGATACAGTCAGCGGTGCTGTACAAGCTATAGCAAACGCTGATACCCTCATCATTGGCGGCACTTCACTTAACGTATATCCCGCAGCAGGTCTTATACGCTATTTCAAAGGCAACAACTTAGTTATTATCAACATGGCACCTACCCAAATGGACAAAAACGCAGATCTTCTTATCTGCGAAAGAATAGGAGAAGTTTTCTCCCGAATTTAGGAGGCTAAACATGAAACGACTGGTTACAGCCGCCTTGTCTGCCATAATGCTAATAGGCTGCGTCTCGCGCTCAGCGGAAGAAGAGTCAGCAGGATCGCAGTCTCAGCCAAGCGTCACTAAAACCGTAGCTTCAAACACTTCATCTGCTCCTAAAAAACTCGCGGAAACCACGATAATATACCGCGAAAAACTATACAACATCAATTCAGATATCAAATCCGACCTTTTTATCCAGTCAGACGGCAGAGTATGGTGCGGTTTCTACATGAATGAAGAAGGCACTATTGATAGATTCAACCGATTATGGACAAGCGAAACCGATTATTCGTCAAGCTATCAGCTTCTGGACGATCTGTGGTTAAGCTCTGTTCTTACGGAAACAAAAGAAGACGATTTCATGCCATTCGACGATATCCGTGAGCTTGCTGCTCTCGATGATACCAAGCTTGAAAGTATCAGTTCTATCATCAGCAGCATTGATCCCTACAGCGCAAGCAGCGTCTATACTACTCCCGAAACAGCTGCTGCACCCGATGTCATCGAGACTTCATACAGCTTTATCGACTTTGTCATAGGCAGCGATATATGCCGTGCCTATGAGTACACTCAGTCATACGAAAGTATGATACAGGACGAAAAAGCTTCCGATGTCATAGACTTTGTCCACAGGCAAAGCTTCTACAGCGACTGGCGTGAAAAATGCAGTCAAAATCTTCTTCCAAGGGAAGAATCAGAAGAATGAAAAAGTCCTAAAGCACATTCCCCCCGTGCTTTAGGACTTTTTTATCATCATAACATTCCGTTTGCTTTTTTGAAGTCGATAAACTCCTCGTATGTGCCCTGTCTGTCAAGGCAGCCCTCGGGAAGTATCTCGATTATGCGGTTTGCAGTAGTCTGCATTATCTCATGGTCGTGAGATGCAAGAAGTACAACTCCCTTGAAGTTGATAAGGCTGTTGTTTACAGCTGTGATGCTTTCAAGGTCGAGGTGGTTGGTAGGACGGTCGAGAAGAAGTACATTTGAGCCGAAAAGCATCATGCGCGAGAACATACATCTCACCTTTTCGCCTCCAGAAAGTACGTTTACAGGCTTGTATACGTCATCGCCCGAGAACAGCATACGTCCGAGGAAGCCGCGGAGATATGTCTCTGTTTCGTCCTTTACGGAATACTGTCTTATCCAGTCAAGTATTGAAAGCTCGCAGCCGTTGAAGTACTCTGAGTTGTCAACAGGCATATATGAAGTAGTAACGGATACTCCCCATTTGAAGCTTCCGCTGTCAGGCTGCTCCTCTTCCATGAGTATCTTGAACAGCATGGTGATAGCCTGCTCGCTTTCGCCTACGAATGCGACCTTATCTGTTCTGCCAAGTGTGAAGCTTACGTTGTCAAGGAGCTTTACTCCGTCAACGGTCTTTGAGATGCCGTCTACCTGCAATATGTCCTTGCCAAGCTCTCTGTCCATATCAAAGCCGATGAACGGATATCTTCTGCTTGATGCAGGGAGCTCCTCAACTGTCAGCTTCTCAATGAGCTTACGGCGTGATGTAGCCTGATTGGACTTTGATTTATTTGCGGAGAAACGAGCGATAAAGTCTTTCAGTTCCTTTATCTTTTCTTCGTTCTTCTTGTTCTGCTGCTTTATCATGCGCTGTATGAGCTGACTGGACTCATACCAGAATTCGTAGTTACCTACGTACATCTTTATCTTGTTATAGTCGATATCAACAATATGTGTGCAGACATTATTGAGGAAGTGTCTGTCATGAGATACCACGATAACTGTACCGAAGTACTCGGAAAGGAATTCCTCGAGCCAGCGTACTGCGTCTATATCAAGGTGGTTGGTAGGCTCGTCAAGGAGTATGATATCGGGATTTCCGAAAAGAGCCTGTGCAAGCAGTACCTTTACCTTTTCATTACCTGAGAGCATGGACATCTGTGTATAAAGGATATCCTCTGAAAGTCCCAGGCCCTGTATGAGCTTTGAAGCATCGGACTCAGCCTCCCAGCCGTTGAGCTCGGCAAATTCGCCTTCAAGCTCTGATGCCTTTACGCCGTCCTCTTCGGTAAAGTCCTCCTTTGCGTAAAGAGCGTCCTTCTCCTGCATTATCTCGTAAAGACGGGCATTTCCCATTATAACGGTATCAAGAACTGTATACTCATCGTAGGCGAAGTGATCCTGCTTGAGGACGCTCAGACGCTCCTCCTTTGGCATAACTACTTCGCCCGAAGCAGGTTCGAGCTCGCCGCAAAGCACACGGAGAAATGTGGACTTGCCTGCTCCGTTCGCACCGATAACGCCGTAACAGTTACCGTTAGTGAATTTAAGATTTACATTTTTGAAAAGTGTTGAGCCGCCGAACTGCACGCTCACATTGCTTACTGTTATCATATTTTCTCCTTTCGGCAGCGTGACGCTGCACCCTTGCCACGTTGTCGCTCATAAACTCGCTTACAATTTAAATAATTCTTAATTATACATCGCTTACAGCAATAATTATGCTAAACCCATGAATGGGATTCCAAAGGGACATCGCGGACGCCGTCCCCTACAATGTGCTAAAGGCTAATGGCTAACGGCTCATATCAAAATTTAGTACAGCTAAATTTTGATTTACCGCGCAACATTGTTCATTATACCATATTATGGACGGCTTGTAAAGTGCAAGCCGCCTTATATCGCCGTTCAGCAATGCTTTTTTCTAATAATTGCCAAATTACAGCCATAAGCTCACGATTATTTATATGAAGTACCAAAACGCGACCTGCCACTTTACACCTTTGCAGAAATGTGCTATTATAAGTGTATCATCTATGTAAATACCGAAAGTGAGGAGCTTTTATGAATAATAAATTTTTCAGAAGTATTCTTGCGGGACTTTCCGCTGTTTCAATGATATCTGCTATGACAGGCTGTAGCAGTACAAACAGTTCAGACTCTGCCACAAAAGAAACTGTCCCTCCCTATACAAAGTACTCAGCTGAGGAAGAAGCAAATCCCGATACTTCCTCAAAGCTTGACCAATCGCTCCAGAATGTATACGACAACAAGAAGCTCGTTATCGGACTTGATACAGGCTTTCAGCCTATGAGCTTTACTGATGAAAGCGGTGAGATCATCGGCTTCGATATTGACATTGCACAGGAAGTCTGTGACAGAATGGGCATTGAGCTTGTAAAGCAGCCCGTCAGCCATGACAAACTTATAGAGGAACTCAATGCAGGCAGGATAGACTGTATATGGAACGGTCTGTCAGCCAATTCCGAAATGGCTGCCGATCTGAACCTTTCTAACCCTTACTTTATGACAGATATTGCTATCATAGTCCCGACCGACAGTGATATAAAAACAATGGACGATCTCAGCGGAAAGACTGTCGGTGTTCAGAAAGGCTCTGCCGCACAGGAGATACTTGAAGCTTCCGATATATTCAATGATATCACAGAGTCTGTTTACGATGATAACACTGCTATCGAAGAAATGGAAGCAGGCTCATCTGACGCTGTTTGCCTTGATCTGGCTGCCGCAAATTATTATATATTCCAACTCGGCAAGAAATTCGCTATCCTTGACGAAAGTATCGGAACTATAGAATACGTTGTCGGTTTCAGAACTGAGGATATGACGCTCCGTGATGAGGTGCAAAATCAGCTCGATGCCATGGAAGAGGACGGCAAACTCACTGAGCTATCAGCAAAATGGTCCAGTAACTGATTTTTATAAACGCCGAATAAAATATGCTGTCAAAAAAAGTCCCCTTTCGGGGACTTTTCTTTATCTGTACTGCTCTGTGCCGAATAATACTTTGTCAAAGAAATCCTTTGTCTTTTCTTTGCCAAGCTGCTTTTTGAACACATCTGTGGAGACTCCGCCCTTTTCAACGAGAGTATCGCAGTATTTCTGAGTGATCGCCAGTTTATTCAGTCTTTCAGCCTCAGAAAGCGGTTTGAGCTCCTTTGCTGCTTCCATGTAGCAGCTTATAGCATCGCAGAACATCTTCTCAACTCTCTCATCGTCAGCGCGTTTTGCTTCTTTATGGAGCACTACCGTCAGATATTCGTCATACCATGCAGGATCAGTCTCTATGTCCTTAAAGTCGCTGTAGCTGATGTCGTATTTCTTTATTGAGTCAAGCACTTTTACGTATTCAGAGTCAGCAGTATCGCTTACAAGGTCGTAGAACTCCGCATAAGCCTTGCGCTTGCCGAATATATACATGAAGTCCATTGAAAGCATTGGCATATCCTTTTTATAAGGTGTGATGATGTATGAGACCATCTGCATAAATCCCATATTCACCTTCATTACGGAAAGATTGCCTATATCCTCTACATCGTACTGATCAACATCAAATTTAAGGAGCCCGTACATTTTTATCTGCTTGTACTCCCCTGCATCAATAGGTGTGAGCTTTGCGTACTTGGATATAGTTTCCATGCCTGCGTCAAGAGTCCTGTTCATTACCTTCATGTTCTTTGAGGCATTGTAGCAGGTAAAGCCGACAAGTCCGCCGATAATAATGAGTATCACCAGCAATACCTTTGGCCATTTTTTCTTCTTTGCAACTGTTTTTTTCATACCATCTCTCCTTATGTCGTCATATGATAGTCCGCGATCAAAGCGAATTAATTATATCATGACATCTTCCATATGTCAAGGCAAAAAAATCCCGACACCGAAGAACACTGAAACTTCGGTATCGGTTCAATGAGGATGATTTATTTAAGCCCTCGCAGGCTTCAGAGAAAGCATCAAGTGCTCTCTATAGAGAACCGATTTTGACGAACCTGTTCTCTGATAGTATAATACCATGTAATCGTGTCAAATACAACTCATTTTTTGCAGATTAAGTGTAAAAAACACAGAAAAGGGAAATTCATTCCCCTTTTCACATTATTTTATGCTCTCTTGGCAGCTATTTCCTTTTCAAGCTCTTCAGCTCTGATAAGTGCTGTGTCGATATGGTCGCAGAAATTCTCCTTGCCTACCTGCTCGATAAATCCAGCCTTTGTCATTACCTTCATAGGCTGCTCGTTTACGTGTGAGAATACTACCTTAACATTGTGTCTCTGGCAGCGTTTAACGATACGCATAAGAGCTTCAACGCCTGTAGCGTCTATAGCAGGAACGTTTCTCATTCTGATACAGAGTACGTCTATCTCTTTATCGCTGAGTACGTATTTGTACTTATCTGTAGCAGCAAAGAACATTGGTCCGTTTATCTCGAATACTCTTGTGTTCTGAGGTATCTTCTTGAGGAGGATATTGTCGGGATCGGTGTCCTCATCGTCCACATCTACCCACGCATGAGCTTCTGTAACATCTGCCATACGCTTCATGAAGAGAAGTGCAGCCATTACCATACCAACACCGATAGCAACTACAAGGTCAAATACTACTGTAAGTATCAGTGTTACGAAAAGAACAGCGATATCGCTCTTTGGAGCTGTCTTTACTGTGTTTCTGATATTTCTCCAGCCGCACATATTATAGGCAACTATAAACAGTATAGCAGCTATAGTCGGCATAGGGATAAGTGATGCATAAGGCATGAGAACTACCAGTATAACAACGAGAACTACGGAATGTACCATACCTGAAATAGGTGTACGTCCGCCGTTCTTTACGTTGGCAGCTGTACGCGCGATAGCACCTGTAGCAGGGATACCGCCGAAGAGTGCAGAACCGATATTTGCTGTACCCTGAGCGATAAGCTCCATATTCGAGCGGTGCTTTGAACCTACCATACCGTCTGCAACAACGCAGGAGAGAAGTGACTCAACTGCTGCAAGGACTGCAATAGTAAATGCATTTGGGATAAGAGTTCTTACTCTTGCAAATGTTACCTCAGGTACTGTGAACTTGGGAAGTGAATTTGATATATGATAAAGGTCGCCTATTGTATTTACCTTGATGCCGCTGAGCTTTACGATAGCTGAACATACGATAACGGCAATAAGCGAAGCAGGTATCTTTTCCAGCTTCTTTGGCCAGAGGATAAGTATCACCAGTGAAGCTGCGCCTATAGCAAGTGCCTGCCAGTTGATAGAATCCATAAACAGGAAGATAGCCTTGATCTTATCAACTGTCTCGATAGGAGAAGAAATGCCCAGCTTGTCCTGCATGATGTCCTTATCAAATGTAAGTCCGAGGAAATCTTTTATCTGTCCTATGAGGATAGTAACAGCGATACCAAATGTGAAGCCTGTGGTGATAGTGCCGGGTATGTATTTGATAAGTGCTCCGAAACGGCAGAAGCCCATGATTATAAGGATAATACCTGCCATTATAGCTGATATTGCCAGACCGTCCATACCCTGAGTAGCAACGATGCCTGCAACTGTTGTAGCAAATGCCGCTGTAGGACCTGCTATCTGTACACGGCTTCCGCCTAAGAATGAAACGATAAAGCCTGCGATGATAGCGGTATAAAGTCCCTGCTCAGGACCTACGCCCGAAGCAAGTGCAAGTGCTATGGAAAGGGGAAGTGCTATTATAGCAACGATTATACCTGCAACTATGTCCTTGATGAACTGTTCCTTTGAATAGGTCTTCATTACCGAGAAAAGTTTCGGTTTTAACTTTTCTTCCGTTGGTTTCAATGCTTTTTCAGCCATTTTTCTAACCTCTTTCTCAAAAAATCTCTATTAAAGACACGCAACGTTTACTATTATACTACTAAAAATAGCGGTTTTCAAGAGATTTCAAACGAGGCTGAAAATTTTGTAGGTTTATATATATTCCTGTCTTTGGTGGAGAAATCATTCAGCACTTTAATAAGTAAGAAGTGGTTAGTGAATAGTGATTAGTGCATAGTTATCAGTTAGCAGTTATTAGCAGATAAAAGTTTAGCCCCGAGGTAAACCTCGGGGCTCGTTCACTACTCACTACTCTCTACTTACTACTCACTTTTTTCGGGTATAGCCTGTAGGTATGTTCCAAAGAACCATATAACTGCAACATAAAGCAGAGGCTCTGTCATGGCGCGTAATGCGATAGTATAGGTGGTATTACCGAATATGCCTGTGAAACTCCTGTTGAAAAGGTCTGTCTCGAACCAGCCTGCGATATTCAGTATCAGAGATGCCGATGTCAGCAGAAGCATGGAATTGCGAAGGTGCTTTCTGTTGCGCTTTGTATTGAACTCGCCCTTTGCAGTATTCAGCAGTACACGTACAAACGCCAATACTGCCGCACCTGTAAGTGCAAAAACGGGCAGGTCGCGCAGATATCTGAACAGTATCACGTTTTTATAAGCCTGAGCCGAAACTGCGTCCTCAAAGGGCAGCCTGCACATATATCGCGTCTGGCTTTCCATTACTGTAAACGGCAGCCATACGCTGTACTTATCTCCCGACATAACGCGGATAAGCTCATAGGTGCGCACACCAAGTCTCCATGCGATAAATCCTGCCGAGACTGCAATAATTAAAGCTGAAAAGGATTTCAGTGTATTGGATACCTTGGCTGAGTCCTTGTTCTGAAGCTGTTTTTCGTACATCAGCAGCACAAATGCTCCGCATATCATAATGAAAGGTATACCAAGTATATCGTATATCTGGCAGTACTGCCGACGCTCGGTGAATACGCTTGTCATGCCGTCAAAAGCCGAGGTCTTATCGAAAAAATTGCTGTCTATATACGCATAAATATTTCCGACCGCGTACAAAGCTCCGCCAAAAAGGAAGTAACGCCATGCTCTGCCGCTGAATATTTGCTTCTTGTCGCCGCTGCGAAGTGCCAGTATCATAGCAGCAATAAGAACTAAACTTGGTATCATTCTGAGATAACTCAGGACAGTCTCCGCTGCTGTTTGTTCAACAGTTGCATTGTTACGTTCAAGGTACGCAGAATAGTCCGCATCGGAAGCAAAGGAATTGTCGCGGTCGAACTCAACGAAAAACGTACCGCAGTACTGGTGGAAAAGAAACGGCGACTCCTCTGTTCCTTTGTCGGGAAGTCCCATGATCTTAGTAAACAAGGCGATATACAATATAAAAAAAATAGCAGCCACTATCAAGGCTTTCAGCGTAAAATATATAAGATGAAGCCGTTTATGTATCTTTTCGGGTATTATATCAGTTTGTTTATCCGCGTTTTTCATATTACCGCCCCCTTTAATAAAATTGTAGCATATCGTCAATACAGAAGTCAACGGATTAATAAAGATTTAAGAAAATGATAAGGATTATACTGTTTTCCCGTATACAAAAAACGCCCGTGACACAAGTCCGGACGCAAAAGCTCTGTATACGACAATACCGCACTTAAAAGTGCGGCATCGTCTGATAATGGTATATGTTTGTATGGAGTTTACTATTGTATCTGCTTCTTTGAGAGGAAGAAGCGTATTGCAGCTGTAAAAATCCGCTGCCGAATAGTATAAACGTTATTTTGTCAGGACAATAATTTTTTTATTGCCCGTATCGACAGTATTATTATACCACATTGCTTCCTATGTGTCAACCAAAATAAGTGGTATTGCCAAACGAAATGTCCTAATATAAAAAACATATATATTGTATATAATGCACAAAAGCACATATGAATTAAGTCTCTTTTCAGAAGCGGCACAGCTATATACACAAAAAGCCCCGACTCAGGAATGTCGGGGCTTTGGCTGCTCTCATTCCGCATTTACAGAACGAAAGCAGGATGTATATACTCAATCGGAGCGTTGGAGATCACAGAAAGGCTGCTCCGAAAGTGAGTTTGTATTAAGGGATATGTTCATTACGAATTAAGTCTTGCTTCTAAAGTATAGTAGTCTTCAGGATCAATTACACCGTTGTCATTAGCATCAAGAAGCTCTTCCTGGAATAATGAGTACTTCTTTCTTACCTCTTTTTCCTTTAAAGTAGAATCGCCAAAGCTCATTTTAATTCTGTAAAGCTCTGCTGCCTCATCCCAGTCATTCTGGTCAAATACTCCATCGTAGTTTATATCGCCCTTTGGAAGGTCGATAGTGAGGCTGTCGATGAAATCTTCTCCGATAACAGCATCGCTGTATGATCTGTCAGTATATTCCTTTGATGCTATTACAGTACCCTTGTCGTCCTTAATGCAGATAGACTTTACGAGCACCTTTGTTTTTCCGCTATTATTCTTATTATTAAGAATAATATTATAATCTTTGCCGTTTCCGCAGCCGTCAGCACAAAGATCTGTTATATCTGTAAATACAGGACCACTGTATACAACAGATGTACCGCATTTATAATCTTCAATATTAAGCTGCTTTCCATCGCAGGATGCATCAGGATTTATATCATAATAGTTGTTTGTAATTACCTGTGCTTCAGAAACAAGCTTGATATCCTTTACAGCAGCTTCAATAGTATGCATACCATTAATCGCACGTACTCTGTTTAATGTCTTTGATTTGCCGTCACTGCCTGTATATGTTCTGGTAATATCAGGCATATCGTAAACTAAGCTTTTTCCGTGTACAGCATCATACATAAGCCAGAAGAAACCATTAGTATGATTTCCCTCGCCCCATGAGTTAACGACCTTGAAAGCACCGTATTCATCAGCGTCGACCTTGCCGTTTCCATTGATATCACAACCAATTTCATCGTCATAGCCAACTATTGTAAATGAATGGTTTCCGCCTTCTTCATAATTATCATTCTGATAAACAGCCTGTTCGCTGAAAGATTGATTATTTTTAACAACTTCGTCTCTTGTATATCTCTCATGATTGAATTGTGCCGATACGACAACTAACTTTTTTTCATAAAGAGCCTCTTTTATCTCTTCAATTACTTCATTCTCTAATTCCAGCATTTCTTCTTCTGAACGAAATTCAGGCGGCTGACCTGGTCCTGTTTTAGAAGCATTTATGCCTTTTGTATATGAATCAACAAGTCTGATTTTGAGAGCATCAAAAAGTGCCTGTTCATCTCTTGGGATAGCTCTGAAAACCGGTGCTAAATGGAAATAGATACCCTGGAAGTGATTGCTGTTTATAACAGGAATATAGAATTTTTTATCGCTGTAATCAAGAGCGTTATATGCATCTGCACTGATATATTCACCTTTACGTCTGAACAAGCCGTTATCTGTCTCTTCAAACTGATCCTTTTCATATTTGCTGAGATTTGAGAGTGTTACCAGATAATTCTCATAATAACGGCCTGCATTTGCCACTATTTCCACATAATAATTGCTTTTTTCGTAAGGCTGGAGGCTGGCATATTTCTCAAAAGAAATATATTCGCCTGTTGCAAGATCACGGGCATAATATCTATTCTTTTTATCTTTATTGATTCCGTAATATCTGTCATACTTGAGCTTATCAAGAGTAATAGCTCCGTTATACTTAAAAAGCGTATATGCATCTTTTTCATTAGAACCGTTATCTGCACCGCCGTTTATCTGTGGATATGTAAACGCAGGTGAGTAAACAAAATTAATATCTGCTTCAGAGTCCTTTTCACGTAATGCTTTTCTTGCAGCAAACGTGAACTGATAAAAAGTTGTAGAGCTTGATGCACAAGAACCAAGATTTCCTTGATTAAAAACTCCCGGGAAGTATTCTGATGTGCTCAGATCAACACTTGAAGGAAGACTGTTTGTCTCTGCTGCTACGACTTTGAGTGGGTCAGCCCCGAGCATACCTGCTGCTGAAGCTGTGAGTGTGAGTGCTGCTGCGAAAGCAGAAATCTTCTTGATCATAATTTTTTTCCTTTCTGTAATGCAATACTATATTGCTTATCATATTTATCCTTTTAATTATCCTTTCAGTCTAATGAGACTTTTAATAAAGACCACTTGTTGGCTTTATAATCTCTTACTACACCAAAGTGTACCTCAACGGTACTTCCGTCAGTAAGATCAATATAATTTTTTTTAGCTGTAAACGCATTTTCGCTTACATTGTAAACAACTGCATTTTCATATGGCAGCGGTTCAAGCTCATGCTTTTCATTTCCCATAAGCCTGTAAAGCTTTCCGTCATATGTGATGTACGAATATGCGCGGTCAACTACGATACCTTCGGGAGATGATCCCGAGAAGAACTCATCACCGAACAGGTCGGTCTCGGTCATTGAGCTGCACATAACAGAGTAAAAATGCTCCTTCAATGTCTCCATATCTGAATATACATCAGGATCTACCTGTCCGTATTCCAGAAGCCTGTTATATACTCCATCACCTGACGGAGTTACCATTTGGTGGGTAACATTTATAGTGCTGCCCTCAATAACAGGAAGATTTACATCTTCGATATTCCTTATACCGTCATAATCCGCAATAATGCTCTCTGCTACCTCGATCAGCTTTTCGTTCTCATCTGCGATCTGAACTGCCGTTGTCTGTATTATCTCATAGTCTGTATTAACTACGGTCGTCGTTACAGGCACGTCTGCCCGAACGATGATCTGAGGCTCAATGTTTTCGCTCTCAGATATGTCTGCATCAGTTACGATATCGTTCAGCTGTTCTGCTGCTGATTCATTGTTATTTAATGGAACAGCGACCACAGCATTGGAGTGTGGTTTATTCTCTATCGTTTTCACAGCTTTTTCGGCAAGCTGGTCTTCTACGGCTTTCGTGGTTTTTTGTACGGGATCATTATTCTTTCCAGCCGCTGTGCTTGTCTGAACTGACACGATAGGAGTTTCAGCAGAAGAAGTTTCAGTCTCATCAACTACTTCCGGTGAGGGAGTATCGGAAATGCCTGGTTTCATATTACGCATGAGGCACACGCTGCTGCCTATGCCGCCGAATACTACGGCTGCCGACGCAGCAATACTGATAATATTCATCCAACGAGGTCTGATGTATTCTTCTACTCCGCTTACATCTTCACTGTGGTCACTGTTTTCAACTTTATCTATATTCAGTTTTCTTTCAACAAGTGAGAATATCCTATCCTTTTCTTCATCTGAAAGTACGGGATAGTCCTCTGATATCTTCTCAACTGTTTTCTCATCAATAATTTTATCAAAAAAATCGGTTTCCTCTGACATTTTATCCTCCTATATACTGACACCGATCTCAGTCAGCATTGATCTAAGCCTTTTTCGCGCCCTTATGCTTCTCTTCTGAACTGCGGCCGCAGTCATGGAAATTGCTTTTCCGATCTCAAGAGTCGTTCGGTTATAGTAATACTGCTGAATGATTATCGTTGAATCGGGCTCACCGAGTTCATGTACTTTTTCAAGCAGCAATTCATTTCTCTCGGTCTTTTCTGCCTCATGTTCAACATTTTCAGACGATGCTATCTCATCAAGATCATCATCATCTATTGAAACCGTTCTGCCCATGCCTTTGCACATACGCCTGTACATATCGATTGCGCGGCGTTTTGCTATGACACCTATAAAACCTTTAAGCTCTTCATTGTGTTTTCCTAAATTGTCAAATCCTTTGAAGAAATCAAGAAAGACATCACTTACGCATTCCTCTACATCTTCGCGGCTACAGCAATTTCTAAGTTTATTTATCACAATAGCATAGACGTAGTTGCAATACTCATCAAAAAGTGCTCTTCTTGCCTCCGCAGGGGACTTCTTCATCCTTGCTCTGAGTTCCTTGTCAGTCACCTGCATTCCTCCCTTCTATTTTTTGGGGCGATCGCTTCTATAAATAATAATCGGAACTATTTAACTCAATCGGACAAAAATTTCAAATAATTTTTTCACCTTATTTACCTAAAAACTGTCGAAACCGCCGTGATACGTTATATCCGCAGCACAAAAAATTACAAAAAAATTCTCCGCCGACTTGTTTCTGACGACGGAGAAAGCGTTTTTATAATGTTCAAATCAGGGAAGTGTTATTTTCATTCTCACTTATCATAAAGCTCAGCCCTTAGCCTTTAGGCGTTAGCTATTAGCCAATGTGTCGCCTTCGGCGAATAATTTAAATAATGTGAGCGTAAGCGAACTCTTTCGGTTAATGCCTAATGGTTAAAGGCTAAAGGCTGTAATCCCTTCCTATTTAAGTATAATATAAAATATTTCAGTGCATAAGAAAAGACAGCCGTAAAACGACTGCCTTTCAGGGGATATTAAAATTGGAGAAATCTTAATTAAGATGTGCCGACCACCGATCCTGCGATCGGCACATACTGACATTAAACACTCACGTATTCAATCAAACGCGTGTGTGGACCTGTCCGCCTGCAAGAGTCTTGCCCTTTGCAGCTGCAAGGTCAGAGATGTTTACGTTCTGGTAACCATTCTGTGCGAGCCATGGGAGTACTTCTTCCATAGCTGCTGCTGTTGTAGCATAGTTCTCGTGGCAGAGTACGATAGCACCTTCAAGTGAGCCGTTCTGAGCAGCCTGCTTGATTGTGTTTACGATCTGATCCTTAGAAGCACCGTTCCAGTCCTGAGTGTCGATAGCACAGCTGATAAGCGGTACATCGTAGAGAGCTGACTTGACCTGTCCGCCGCCATCGAGATATGGAAGTCTCATGAGGTGTGAAGGCTCAGCACCGATGATGCTCTTGAGCTTGCTGTTGCACTGCTCCCACTCACTTCTGATCTGCTGTGAGCCAAGTGAGCCCAGTGACTGATGTGACTTTGTATGGTTAGCTACTTCCATACCATTCTGGTACTCGTACTTGACCTGATCGTTTGTCTTGATCCAGTCACTTACGATGAAGAATGTAGCTGTCATGTTGTTCTTGATAAGAGCGTCAATGATTCTGTAACCCGGATCTGACTTGCTTGTAGCTGATGCACCGTCATCGAATGAGATAGCGCAGAGCTTCTTGCCAGCCTGAACGCCGCCGCCCTGAGGCTGACCGCCGTTATTCTGCTGGCCCTGGTTCCAGTCATTGTTCTGCTGCTGACCGCCCCAGTTGTTCCAGTCATTATTCTGGTTCCAATCGTTGTTTGTTACGCCGTTCCACTGGTTATTGTTCTGGTTATTCCAGTCCCAGCCCTGGTTCTGGTTGCCCCAGTTGTTCCAGTCGTTGTTCTGGTTCCACTGGTTGTTGTTCTGGTTATTCCAGTCCCAGCCATTATTCTGCTGTCCCCAGTTGTTCCAGTCATTATTCTGATTCCACTGGTTGTTATTGTTCCAGTCGTTGTTCTGATTCCAGTTATTGTTCTGGTTCCAGTCCCAACCCTGATTCTGATTGTTCCAATCGTTGTTTACAACGCCGTTCCACTGGTTGTTGTTCTGGTTGTTCCAGTCCCATGTGTTGTTCTGGTTCTGGTTGCCCCAGTTGTTCCAGTCATTGTTCTGGTTCCACTGGTTATTGTTCTGGTTATTCCAGTCCCAGCCATTATTCTGCTGTCCCCAGTTGTTCCAGTCGTTATTCTGCTGA
>NZ_FNWV01000002.1:65358-236692 GCF_900108555.1 Ruminococcus flavefaciens | reverse complement strand
TTCTGGTTCTGCTGTCCCCAGTTGTTCCAGTCGTTGTTCTGGTTCTGCTGTCCCCAGTTGTTCCAGTCATTGTTCTGCTGCTGTCCGCCCCAGTCGTTGCTCTGCTGCTGGCCGCCACCGCCGCCTGCACCTTCAGTTACAGTAACGCTCTTTACGTTAGCAGAACCGTTTGATCTGTAACCTTCAATGTTAAGAGATACTTCGTAAAGTGTACCTGACATATCGAGACCAGCCTTTTCCCAAGCCTCGAAGTGCTTTGATACATCTATAGTACCCTTCATGTAGTTTGTCTGATTGTTAGCTGAACCACTCTGTGTACGAACACTCCAGTACTGCGGGAATGTTGCTGTACCGTCAAGTGATGGCTGGTTGTAACGCATTGACTTACGAATATCATAAGTATTTCCGTTAAGGGTTACAGTACCCTTGTTCTCGCCATCATTTCCGGGTGGTCTCCAGTCGCCCCAACCTTCAACGATGTAGTATTCCATAAGAGGATTTCTTGTCCAGCCGTAAACGCACATATAAGAATTTCCTCTTGGTGTGTACTCAACGTCGTATGTAAGAACGATATTTCCGAAAGCCTTGTAGTTCTTCTTCTGGCTGTCGTAATTCTTACCCATACGAGCAAGGAAGTTTTCGATATTGCTCCATGAACAAGTAAATGAACCTGCACCGGGATTCATAGAAGCCTGTCCCTGTCCGTTCTGGTTCCACATCTCGTAGTCGTAGCCGCCGATATTACCTCTCTGCTGTGCGTCAGCAGCTGAAGCTACAGCCGGCATACTTGCTGCGATCATCATTGCAGATGCGCCTGCGCTAATGATCTTCTTGAGTTTTGTAAGCTTCATTCTTAATCACTCCTTTGTTTTTTTACAAAAATAATAAGTAATTTCAGAATTAAGTAATTTCCCTGAGTAGGTGCTTTCTTTATGTCATAATTATATATTCCCGACAATACAAATTACAAGTCGTTTTTTGCCCTCATAGTTCAAACTGGTCAAAAATTGCTATTACAGCTTTCCAAATTAGCGGCTATAATAAGCCCGAAACAACGTATCTACTTACAATAGTTAACCAAAAGAAGCTGTTTTACAAGAAGTAAAAAAATACTTAAAAAAAACAAAACATAATGGCTTTTTCATCTTTTAACGTAGGAATTTTACTATGACAATGTTTTATAGCCTGTTTTTAGAGATAGAAACTACCGCGCAGTTTATACAAAAATTTCCGCAAAGTATTATTTTTTTCGTACGTTTCTGTTTTCACATGGTTTTCACACAAACAACACCTTTGTCACAAGCTCAAAAACGCTTCGCACAATGCACAAACCAAAAGCAAAAAATTCGTAGAAAACGCCTATTGGCATTTTTGTACATAAATCAAGAGTTGATAGCACCGTTTTAGTGGGTTTTGACAATTATTCAAAAATCGCTGCGTTAAAGCCATATAATTCGTCAATATCCGACTTTTTTTACCTCTGTCCCTGCGATTGACTTAGACATATTCTTGTGCTATAATTATATCATACAAAAATATATTCGTATATAAGATTTTTTTATATAAATTGTTTTGAGCTATATATAATTTACTATAGGGTCATAAAAAATAGCAATTTTTAACTTACGATAGCAATTATTGGTTAGACGATATCTGATGATGCATTTATAATATTATTAAGCTGTTGCAGCTTCAGGGGGGGATATTTATGAATTTAGGCTTCCACTCATTCTCGGAGCATATAAAAGCAATGGCGAGTGTTTTTTCCGTTGAGGCTTTCCCTGACGGGACTTACGGAAATATAAGACTTGTTACGGGTAACAAGATATTCTTCAAGATAACTGAGGAAAACCGTGAAAAGATCGGTGAGAAAGCAATGCACAACACTGAGTTTGCTCCCGATCTGCCTTACGAACACTATATCCCCAAGGATAAGAATTTTGAGGAATTCTGCTACCGAAGTGCTATACTCGGCGAAACACTGCACACCTATATCCGTCCCGAGCGTATGCCTATATGGATACATCTGACGGCTATACCGCTACAGTCCGACAAGCCGAATATCGGCTACTGCGCTTATGTGCAGAGCTTTTCGGAAGTTCCCGATTACTCGCTCATGACGAACATCGCTCCCGATATCGCTTCTAATGTATTACAAATATGTATGAAGCTCCGCGGTGCGAACAGTTTCACAGTTGCTTTAAATGATATAATCTCTGATATACGCAGAGTCTGCAACGCCGAACACTGCTGCATCCTCTCAACTGATTTCAATCAGCGCAAGTGTTCGATACTTTGCGAGGCTCTAAGTGAAAACAGCAAGCTTACCTTGCTGGATAAATATGTCGATGACGATTTTTTTGCCGTTGTGGACACATGGCACGAAACTATCGCAGGAAGCACCTGCGCTTTCGTCAAAGACAAGCAGGACTGGGAAAATCTGCAAAAAAGGAACCCTGTATGGTACAGCTCCATAAAGCAATCGGGAATTGACAATGTCATTCTTTTCCCTCTCAGATATCGCAATGATATCCTCGGTTTCATCTGGGCTTCCAATTTTAATCTGGATCAGGCAATGAAGATAAAAGAGACTCTTGAGCTCACCACCTATTTCCTCGCATCTGAGCTTGCAAGCCACCAGCTTTTCAGCCGCTTGGAAATACTGAGCTCTCAGGACGTTCTCACGGGTGTCAAGAACAGAAACGCCATGAACAACCGTATTGACAGCTTCATTGCAGACAGTTCAAATTCAGATGAGCCTTTAGGCATTGTATTCGCTGACCTCAACGGTCTTAAACAGATCAACGACAACGACGGACACTTCGCAGGCGATCTGCTGCTGAAAGATGCCGCCCTGACCTTACAGAAGCATTTTCCCGAATATGAGATCTATCGCGCAGGCGGCGATGAATTCATGGTCCTTGCATTGGAACCCGACAAAGATAAATTCACAAAGAAGGTGGAACGGTTCAAAGCTGATACTTCAGCACCCGATACAGTTTGCTTCGCCGCAGGCTGGAGCTACGAAACTGTGGGAAATATCAGAAAAGCCTTGCAGACTGCGGACGCTAATATGTACGCAGACAAGGAAGAATTCTATAAAAAATACCCTGAGCGAAAACGCTGAATATGCATTTATAAATTCAAAACCGCTTATATTGATCGAAAACACAAATCACTACCAGATACGAAACTAAATCTACTTTTATAATTTTCATAATAAGGAGAAATGACAATGTGTATTGAAATGTTTGGAAATATTCACAAACCATACGATCAACCAACACCCGAACTTACCGATTGGGATAAGCAGAAAGCATCTGCAAGGGGAATGCAGAAAACTGTACGGGGACAGAAAGAAATAGAAAACTTAATGCACGAGGACGAAAAGAAGCTTATCGCCGAGTGCCTTGTGACATTAAAAAGAGTAGAAAAAATAATCCATGAACTTGGCTAATCAATCTCACCAACTAATACCATTTTCTTTTCCGATCAATATTAAAGGTTTTTGAATTTTTGATTTATAATGGAAGTGAAGCACCTGACTTTTTAGTCCGGTGCTTCTTTTTTGTTTGTTCACGGCACTCCCCTCTCCTGCGGCTTACCAAACGAGATCTTGTCAGCACTCGCATTTATATCCATATTTAATCATTTTTGGTAAAAATATGCATTAATTGCAATCTGTAAGCTAAATGAATTTTAGGCGAAAAAACACGCTGTTCAAACGTAAAACCGCAATAAATCGGAATTTAACGCAGCAATTATTGGTCAGTTAATATTTTAACAGCAATTTTTGACTTGTATTACAGCGAGTCAAAATACTATAATTATGTACAGATAGACATACGAGCTCGTTTTTATTCTGAGGGATAACTTAATCTAAAAAAGACTCAGAAGGAGTGAGCGAAGTGAATTTAAAGAAACTCAAAAAGATCATCGGCGCAGGTGCTTCCACAATGATGATCGCAGCTGCTATCCCTGCTGTTGCTTCTGCTGCTGATCAGCAGACAAGAGGTAATATCGGCGGATACGACTACGAGATGTGGAACCAGAACGGTCAGGGTCAGGCTTCAATGAATCCGGGCGCAGGTTCTTTCACCTGTTCTTGGAGCAACATTGAAAACTTCCTTGCACGTATGGGTAAGAACTACGACAGCCAGAAGAAGAACTATAAGGCTTTCGGCAACATAGTTCTCACATATGATGTAGAATACACACCAAGAGGCAACTCTTATATGTGTGTATACGGCTGGACAAGAAACCCTCTTATGGAATACTACATCGTTGAAGGCTGGGGCGATTGGAGACCACCCGGAAACGACGGAGAGAACAAGGGTACAGTAACTCTCAACGGAAATACTTACGACATTCGTAAGTCAATGCGTTACAACCAGCCATCACTTGACGGTACAGCAACATTCCCACAGTACTGGAGCGTTCGTACTACAAGCGGTTCAGCTAACAATCAGACAAACTACATGAAGGGTACTATCGACGTATCAAAGCACTTCGAGGCTTGGGAAAAGGCAGGACTTGATATGTCAGGTACACTTTACGAAGTATCACTCAATATCGAAGGTTACAGATCAAACGGTTCTGCTAATGTAAAGAGCGTTACTGTTACAGAAGGCGCAGGCGGCGGTCAGACTACCAACGACTGGAGCCAGAATACTAACCAGCAGAACAACGACTGGAATCAGGGCAACCAGAACAATGACTGGGGCAATTTCGGTCAGAACAACGACTGGAGCAGCTGGGGACAGAACAACGGCGGCTTCGACTGGAATAACCAGGGTCAGCAGAATAATGACTGGAGCAGCTTCGGTCAGAACAACGACTGGAATAATCAGTCTTGGGACTGGGGCAACCAGGGGCAGCAGAATAACGACTGGAACAGCTGGGGTCAGAATAACAACTGGAATAACCAGAGTTGGGACTGGAACAATCAGAACAACAACCAGTGGAACGGCGTTGTAAACAACGACTGGAACCAGAACAATGACTGGAACAGCTGGGGACAGAACAACGGTGGTTTTGACTGGAACAATAATAACTGGAATCAGAACAATGATTGGAACAATAACAATCAGTGGAATCAAAACAATGACTGGAACAACTGGGGCAGCCAGAATCAGGGTTGGGACTGGAATAACCAGAACAACAACCAGTGGAACGGCGTTGTAAACAACGACTGGAATCAGAACAACGATTGGAACAGCTGGGGACAGAATAATGACTGGAACCAGAACAACGGCGGTTTTGACTGGAACAACCAGAACAACGACTGGAATAACAACCAGTGGAATCAGAATAACGACTGGAACAATAACAACTGGAACCAGAACAATGACTGGAACCAGAATAACGGCGGTTTTGACTGGAACAACCAGGGACAGCAGAATACCGACTGGAACAGCTGGGGCAACCAGAATCAGGGTTGGGACTGGAACAACCAGAACAACAACCAGTGGAACGGCGTTGTAAATAACGACTGGAACCAGAACAACGACTGGAACAGCTGGGGCGGTCAGAATAACGGAGGTTTTGACTGGAACAGCCAGAACAACGGCGGTTTCGACTTTAGCAACATGGGCGGAAACGGTGGTTTCGACTGGAATAATCAGAACAATGGCGGCTTTGACTGGAACAATCAGGGCGGTCAGAACAACGGCGGAAACATCGACTGGAACGGCATGGCAGGCGGCTTCAACGACACCAACAATACTATCGGTACTGACGCAGGCAACGGCGGAAACGCTACATCAGGTCTGAACGCTAAGATCAGACAGGATATGCCTACTACAGTTCCCAGCGGCGTTGAGAAGAGCGGTCAGTGCAAGGTCGAGAAGAAAACATATAACTGTAAGTTTACAGGCGGACAGAAGAGCTGCAACGTAGTTCTTCCTCCAAACTACAGCCCAAGCAAGCAGTACCCTGTAATGTATGTACTCCACGGCATCGGCGGTGACGAGAACAGCATGGTAAGCGGTATGGGCGTTCAGGAACTCCTCGCAGGACTTATCTCAGCAGGTAAGGCTGAGGAAATGATCATCGTTCTCCCAAGCCAGTACACAAGCAAGAATGGCAACGGCGGCGGTTTCGGTATCAATCAGGAAACCTGCGAAGCATACGATAACTTCCTCTATGATATCTCTGACAGCCTTATTCCTTACATCGAGGCTAACTACCCTGTAAAGACAGGCAGAGAAAACAGAGCTATCACAGGATTCTCAATGGGAGGCAGAGAGGCTATCTATATAGGTCTTATGCGTCCTGACCTCTTCGGCTATGTAGGCGGTGCTTGCCCTGCTCCGGGTATCACACCGGGCAGCGATATGTTCATGACACACCCCGGCTGTATGCAGGAGAGCGAAATGAAGTTCAGAAACGTAGGTCCTGAGCCTGCTGTATTCATGATCACAGGCGGTACAAACGACTCTGTTGTTGGTACATTCCCTAAGCAGTACAGCGATATCCTTACAAGAAACGGTGTCGAGCACGTTTACCAGTCAATTCCTGGCGGCGGACACGGTGCAGAGTCTGTAAAGCCACATCTCTATACATTCATGAGATACGCATTCAAATAATGGCACAGATGATTAAATAATCCTTTCAAAATACTCAGTTCAAAATATAAAAAACATGAAATAAATACATTGCAAAGGTTCTTATATTTCAAAGAGAAACGCCGTCCGTTATGGGCGGCGTTTTTATTGGCGTTTATCAGTATAAACAAAAAGCCCACGCAATTGCGTGAGCAGATCAATTAATGAATAAAGAATAATGAATAGTGAATAAATTATAATACAGAAACACCCTTCGGACATATATTATGATTTATTCATTTTTCACTATTCATTATAAATTGAGCCCGTCACATTAGTGACGGGCGTTTCTGGTTGGGGTGGAAGGATTTGAACCCTCGAAATAACGGAGTCAGAGTCCGCTGCCTTACCACTTGGCGACACCCCAGTGTATGTACTGATTTATTCAGCTTTATTATTATATCACCTGTCTAGTCATTTGTCAATAGGAAATTATATATTTTTATATTTTAACTTTATTTGACATAAAGCAGCAGCTCCCGGGCTAAAATGACCGAACCCGGGAGCTGTGCTTCGCATATAAATACATTCTTCTTTCTTTTGAACTACTCTATATAAACTCCTATTTCAGCGATATAATCCTTTAGCAGACATTGCAATTCCCAAAAGCTCTGATGTTTTATCGCTTTCCTCCAACTCTCCAACTGTATCGATAACATGATCAAAGCTCGAATTGCCCTTATACTCAGAATCTTTAAGAAGCATTGCAAATTCTGCTGCCGCTGAAGCGAGTTTTATAGACGGTGATGGTTCTTTGTTATATTTCTCCATACCGAAAAGCTGACTTTCATATACGTCCTTATCGGTATCCACAGGCTTATATGTAACTGAAAGCTTGCAAAGCTCGCTTCTTCCGTTATCCTCAGCGGGCTGTGTTTCATGCTCGGAAGCGAATTCGAGCTGTACTCCGCGGTAAGTACCCCCTGTTTCAGCAAGCTCTACTTCATAAAGCGCAGTTACGCTGTGACCTGCTCCCACTTCGCCTGCGTCCTTTGTATTGTCGTAGAAGTCCTCAGCATTCATGAGTCTGTTATCATAGCCGATAAGTCTGTAGCTCTTTATCCTTGAAGGATTGAACTCCACCTGTATCTTTACGTCCTTAGCGATCGTATATAATGTGCCTGCCATTTCCTGAACGAGAACTCTGTACGCCTCATCTACAGAGTCGATGTAGCTGTAGTTGCCGTTTCCGTTATCTGCAACTGCTTCAAGTCTGTCGTCCTTATAATTGCCTGTGCCGAAGCCTAAAACTGAAAGATAAATACCATTATCACGCTTTGTTTTTATGAGCTTCACAAGCTCGTCCTCAGAGCTTGCGCCTATGTTAAGATCACCGTCTGTAGCGAGGATAACTCTGTTGTTACCGCCTTCGATGAAGTATTCCTCAGCAAGCTCGTATGCCTTGTTTATACCGCCCTCACCGTTTGTTCCGCCCGATGCAGTAATATCATAGAGTGTTTTAACGATCTTCCCCTTGTCCTTTCCGCTTGCGCCTTTCAAGCGTGTGGAAGTATCACCTGCATATGTAACGATAGAGATCCGGTCATTCTCGTCAAGCTTTTCAGCAAGCATTGAAAACGCGCTCTGTACCAGTGGGAGCTTATCATAATCAGACATTGAGCCTGATGAGTCGATAAGGAATACCAGATTTGAAGGAGGAGTCTCCTTCTGTTCAAGACGCTTGCCCTGTATGCCTATCATCATAAGCTTGTTTGCCGAATTCCACGGACAGTCCGCAATTTCAACATAGTCGCCGAAAACTCGTCCTGCCTCGGGATCGGGATACTCATAGTCGAAGTAGTTGATGAATTCCTCTGCACGTACAGCGTCCTCGGGAACTATATTTCCGTTCTCCAACATTCTTCTGACATTTGAGTATGAAGCAGTATCCACATCAACCGAGAAAGTTGAGAGGGGCTCGGCTTTTGGATCCTTAAATCCAGCTTCGATAAAACCTTTATATTCCTCATTGGGTGAAACGCTTTCCGCAGGCTTCCATGTTTCACATTCATCTGCACTTGCAGGGGCTTCACAATAATCTTCCGTATCAGGAGTTACTATGACATTATTATTGCTGTGTCCGTTACTTGGAGCATAGTTACCCGAAACGTCATTCTGACCGTCTGCGCAGCTGCACATTGCCGTCATCATCACTGCACACGCAGCGGCTAATGCTGTAGTTCTTGATAGCTTGGTACTCATATAATTTCCTCCTTTATTGTCCTTGCGAACAAATTTGATCTCGTAATCTATGCTTTAATTATACCCCGTCAGCAATCTGTTTACAACAACAGAAAAATGCCAATCCAAAGACGATTTGAAGTATATTTCCTTAATATCGGGTTTCATTTCCTTACAATTTATTGAAAATATTACAGCTTTCTTGCATTTTTTTCTAAAATTCAAAAAAATTCCCTTGCAGGTCTTTTCAAATATTTACAAATGTGCTATAATTAAAGTATCAATTTTTGAGATCGTGGGGAGACTATATCCCCCTCGCTTTAATAGTACATCGGGATATACTATTAAAAAGATAAATCAGCGTATAATGGAGATCTTTTTATGGACATTAATTCTTACATTTCAGCAAAACAGAATGCACTGAAAAAGTACTTCAGTCGTATGAATGATATGCAGCAGGAGGCAGTATTTACTGTCAACGGCCCTGTTCTTGTGCTCGCAGGCGCAGGTAGCGGCAAGACCACTGTTATCGTTAACCGTATTGCTAATATGATAAATTTCGGAAACGCCTATTTTGATACCTCTCGTGAAGGCAGTGACGGCGACATTGCTTTTCTCAAGGACTACGCAGACGGAAAGACCGACGATTTCGACACTCTCAGAGATATCGTCGCAGTTGATCCTGTGCGTCCGTGGAATATCCTTGCCATAACCTTTACAAATAAGGCAGCAGGCGAGCTCAAAGAGCGTCTTTCTGCCATGATGGGCGAAGAGGCTCTCAACATCAACGCCTCTACCTTCCATTCTGCCTGCGTAAGGATACTCAGAAGCGAGATAGAAGCTCTCGGCTATGGCAGAGACTTCACTATATATGACTCCGACGACAGCCAGAGAATGATAAAGAACGTTATGACAGAGCTTGATGTTTCTGAGAAGCAGCTTGCTCCCAAGGCTGTACTCAGCGAGATAAGCTTTGCCAAGGACAAGATGATATCTCCTGCGGATATGCTTGCCGATGCAGGTCAGGACTACCGCAAGAAGATGATCGCTAAGCTCTACGCTATATATCAGGAGCGTATGAAAACTGCCAACGCCCTCGACTTTGACGATATACTCGTGCGCACTGTCGAGCTTTTCGAGCAGTTCCCCGAAGTCCTTGAAAAATACAGGAATCGTTATAAGTACATAATGGTGGACGAGTATCAGGACACCAACCATGTACAGTTCAGACTTGTTTCTCTTCTCTCGGAAGGTCACAAAAACCTCTGCGTCGTAGGTGATGACGACCAGAGCATATACAAGTTCCGCGGTGCAAATATCGAGAATATTCTTGGATTTGAGGAGCAGTTCGCAGGTGCAAAGGTAGTTCGCCTTGAACAGAATTACCGCTCCACACAGACTATCCTTGACGCGGCTAACTCAGTCATAAGCAACAACACCAGCCGTAAGCCCAAGACTCTCTGGACATCAGGGGAAAAGGGCGATAAGGTATACTGGTACAAGGCAGTTGACGAAACAGACGAGGCTCAGTTCGTTGCTGATACTATACTTGAAAGATACAAGGAAACAGGCAAATATTCGGACAATGCCGTTCTCTACCGTATGAACGCGCAGTCCAACTCTATCGAGCGTATGCTGGTAAAATACGGTATCCCATACCGTGTTTACGGCGGTATGCGATTCTACGACCGCAAGGAAATAAAGGACGTTACCTCATACCTTGCGTTCATCAACAACCACAATGATATACTTCGTTTCAGACGTATCATAAATGAACCCAAGCGCGGTATCGGCGATTCAACACTTGCTATCATCGAGGATATCAGCCGCGACCTTAAAATATCTCCTTTCGAGGTAATGAAAAACTGTGAGGAGTACGCTCCCCTTTCAAAGAAAACATCAGCTCTGAAAAGTGCGTATACCCTTTTCGAGTTCCTTACAGAAAAGTCCGAGGAGCTCCCTCTTGATGAATTCCTCGATGTGCTCCTTGATAAGACAGGCTATCTCGACAGCCTTAAAGCTCTCGAAAATGCAGATGTGAAAATAGAGAACGTACAGGAGCTCCGTACATCTATGGTTCAGTACATGGAACAGGCTGAAGAGCCTACTCTCAGCGGTTTCCTTGAAGAAGTTGCCCTTTATACCGAGGCTGACCGAGATGACGGAAGCGATGACAAGGTAACTCTTATGACTGTACATTCCGCAAAGGGACTCGAATACGAAAACGTTTTCGTTGTAGGTCTTGACGACGGTATCTTCCCGAGCGCCCGTTCATTCGACAGCGAGGACGATATGGAAGAGGAAAGACGTCTTGCATATGTTGCCATAACCCGTGCAAAGAAGCGTCTTTACCTTGCAAACGCAAGGCAGCGTATGCTCTTCGGTCAGACTCAGCACAATATCACTTCACGCTTTATGAAAGAGATAGGCAGTGAGCTCGTTGAAAAGCACGACAATGCAGCCGCTATGAAGCAGCAGCTTGAGTCCGAGAGCAATACCGTTACGGAAGTCCGCTCGGCAACATTGCAGCAGCAGCTTGCAAGAAATAAAAAAGCCGCAGGCAGTGCGCCAAAGGAAGCTGTTACATATACCGCAGGCGAAAAGGTATCTCACAGCATATTCGGTGAGGGAGTTATAGTTTCCGTAAAGCCTATGGCAAGCGACTCTATGCTGGAAATTGCCTTCGATAAGGTAGGCACTAAGAAAATAATGGCAAACTATGCAAAGCTGAAAAAGCTCTGATCCTACTTTAATTTACAATGATATAAGGTGATGAAATATGAGAAAAACAAAGATAGTATGTACCATTGGTCCTGCAACAGATGATGAAAATATCATGCGTGAGCTTATGCTGGCAGGCATGAACGTTGCACGTTTCAACTTCTCTCACGGAGATTACGAGACACACGAAAAGCGTTTCCGCGTTATAGAAAAACTCCGTAAGGAGCTTGACCTGCCTATCGCTACTCTCCTTGACACAAAAGGTCCTGAGATACGTCTCGGCAAATTCGTTGACGACAAGCCCGTAGAGATACACGACGGTGATACATACACCCTTACTACAGACGATGTTCTCTGCACGGACAAGGTGGGAAGCATAAGCTTCAAGAAGCTGCCCCGTGACGTGAGCATGGGTACAAGGATACTCATCAATGACGGCGTTATCGAGCTTCTTGCAGAAAAGGTAACTACCAACGAGATAGTATGTAAGGTAATTCACGGCGGTACTCTTTCAAACAATAAGGGCATCAATGTCCCCGGAGTAAAGCTCTCGATGCCATACCTCAGCGAAAGAGATATGGACGACCTTGAATTCGGTTCAAAAATGGGCTTTGATTTCATCGCCGCAAGCTTCGTGCGCACAGCCGCAGATATAAACTACCTGAGAAAATTCACACAGAGCCTCGGCTGGTTCGATGTAAGAATAATCGCAAAGATCGAGAATACAGACGGCGTTGAGAATATCGACGAGATACTCGAGGCCGCTGACGGTATTATGGTAGCCCGCGGAGATATGGGCGTTGAGATACCATTTGAGCAGATACCTGCAATACAGAAATCCCTCATAAAGAAGGGCTACAACGCAGGCAAACAGGTAATCACAGCCACACAGATGCTGGAGTCTATGATAACAAATCCGCGTCCTACACGTGCTGAGATAACCGACGTTGCAAATGCTCTCTACGACGGCACAAGTGCTATCATGCTCTCAGGTGAGACAGCCGCAGGTGCTTACCCTGTTGAAGCCGTAAAGACTATGGCTCTTATTGCTGAGACCACCGAAAACAATATCAACTATAAAGCTCGCTTCTCGTCACGCCGCGCAGATCAGAACGGTACAGTTGCTGAAGCTATCGCTCACGCTACCGTTACTACCGCACACGACCTTAATGCAAGAGCTATTATCACAGTATCTCTCGGCGGACAGACTGCAAGACTTATATCAAAATACCGTCCGAGCTGTCCTATCATTAGCTGCACCATGAGCGAGGTGGTATGCCGACAGATGAATATGAGCTGGGGCGTTATCCCGTTCATTATAGATGAAAAGACCAATACCGACGACCTCTTCGCAGCAGCAGTTGAAGCCGCTGAGTCACACAGACTTGTTGAGGACGGCGACCTTGTAGCTATTACCGCAGGCGTACCTCTCGGCGTATCGGGTACCACAAACCTTATGAAAGTTGAGAAAATAGGCGGTAAATAATAATGACTACCCAGAAACGAAACAGGATATTTGAAATGATCTTAGGTGTGATCTTAATTGTACTTTCATTAATATCATTCAAATCATTCATAAGATCATATTTCCCGTATTCAAGACATATTTCATGGGATGATATCAAAGATTTTTTCAGCATGGGAAAAAACGCAGTGCTGGCAACGATCAATCTTATTGCCGTACTATTTCAGGCAGTATTTGGTTTAATGCTGATAACGGGAAAATACACTAAATCATGGCTTCAGATACCGTTAGCCATAACAGCTGCGGCACGTATAATCTCTACGTATATCGTATGGCTTATCATCGAACTAATAACAGGCGACATCAAATACAGTGACTTTTCACGATACTTTGCAACAAAACAATTTATTTGCCTCATCATTGCGCCATTGATCGAAGCTATAGGCATTATTGTGGCTTTTATGACTATAAACAAAAAAATAGTCTGGAAATCAAGGAAAAGTCTCCTCATATACTCTTTAGCAGGAACAGCTGCAAGTATTATCTTATCAGCCGTAACAAATCTGGCTGCTGTTTCAGCGCTCATTTTCCTGATACCTTGTTTCGTTCAGCCATATGCAAGCAAACGCAGTATCAAAGGCATCATTGCTGAAATAGCAGCTATATTATGTTCACTGTCATATTACATAGTCCGCTGGCTTATCAACAAGATCTATGACTCTGAAAATGAGGCGTTATATAATTTCTTCTTTGGCACTAACCCTGCCATCGACCTTCGCCACTTTGATGTTCGCTCCTTCTTAGAGTGGGCTCTAAGATTAACATCTCTCCTCATACCTCTTATCCTGTTTGAGAGACAGGTGGGAGAACTTAAAGAGGAAGAAGCTTCCGAGCATATAAGTGTGATAAAAAAGCTCGATGCTGTATTATTCAAGAATAATGACGAAGAAGCTGACGACGACGAGTACAGCGAGGAAGACGACGAGTACTCAGACGAGGAAGAAAGCGATGACGATAACGACTGAGCGACTTATCCTTCGTCCGCTGACTCTTGACGATGCGGAAGCTGCCTTTGAATGGACAGGCGATGAAAGAGTTGCAAAGTATATGATATACTCCACTCACGAAAGCATCGAGATTACAAAGGAATGGCTGAGATCAGTCAAGACCTCGGATACCGCATTTGAGTTCGGATTTGTCCGCAAAAGCGACAATAAGCTTATCGGTTCGGGCGGAATACGGCTCCACGATGACGGCTTCTGGGAGTTCGGATACAACTTCCGCTATGACTGCTGGGGAATGGGGTACGCTACAGAAGCTTCAAAGGCTATGATAGAGCTTGTACGCAGCAGATACGGCGATATAAAGCTAAAGGCTGAGTGTGCGGCTGAGAATACAGCATCTGCTCATGTGATAGAAAAGTGCGGACTGCACTTTGCAGGCTTTGGTGAATACCAGAGCTATGACGGCTTAAAGACTTTCAAAGCAAAGATTTTTAAGCTTTGATACTAATAACTTACAGGAAAGCAGGTAATTTTATGATAAAGCATATCGTAATGTTCAAATTAAAAGAAGCTGACGGCAGAAGCGAATACGAAAACGCTCTCGAAGCACAGAAGCGTTTCGACAACGTTATCGCTAATGTCAAGGAGCTGAAAAAGGGCAAGGTCGTTATCAACTCAAAGGACGCTCCCGAGAGCAACTACACTATCTCTCTTCTCTGCGACTTTGACAGCATTGATGATCTCAACGCATATCAGGTACACCCTGCTCACCTTGAATTCGGCAAATTCATCGGCAGCGTAAAAACCGACAGAGCCTGCATAGACTACGAATACTGATAACTTTTCTCACGTCCCAAAGGCGTGAGAATTGTATATATATACACAAACGGAGGTAGAAAACATGGTAAACGTGAAAGGCAGATGGGCACTTATAACAGGTGCCAGCAGAGGTCTCGGCTATCTTGCAGCTATATATATGGCTAAGCTTGGCTGTAACCTCGTACTTCACAGCAGGACAGAAGAGCACTGTAAAAAAGTCCTTGATGAAGTAAAAGCTCTTGGCGTTGACGCTTACATTGTGACAGCAGAGTTATCAGACATGGATCAGGTAGAGGCTATGTGCAGAAAAATAGACGAAAACGGCACAAAGCTCGACATAATTCTCAACAATGCAGGTCTTCAGATCGCATACAGAACCGAATACCTCACAACCCCCGCTTCAGACTATGACATAAGCTTCAAGATCAATACCACAGCACCGATGATGATATGCTACCACTTCCTTCCTCAGATGAAGGAGCGCGGCTTCGGACGTATCGTAAATACTACAAGCGGTATCGACCTTGAACCCGAGCAGGCTGGCTACTCCGCAGCTAAAGCTGCCCTCAACAAGGTAACACGCGACCTCGGCAAGAACTATGAGGGTACAGATGTTACTCTCAGCCTTACAGATCCGGGCTGGTGCAGAACAGACCTGGGCGGTCCTAAAGCACCTAATTCGCCCGAAAGTGCACTCCCCGGCATACTGGTGGGGGCTTTCATCGACGATAAGAAAAACGGACGTATATTCTCGGCACAGGAATTCACGGGAATGACTCTTGAGGACGCTGTTGCCAAGGCTGAAAAGCAAGCAGGAGTATACTAAAAAACACAGGGGGGCGGCACTGCCGCCCTATTGCTTAAATGGGGATTGTCAAATGACTAATAATGAGAAGATAAAGAAAATCAAAGCAGTACTCGACTCAAAATCGCCAAGATTAGAGCATTATTATACTCTTTTTGAAGAAATGGACGACATTGTATATAACTACACAGAGTTTGTCGAGTCAAATGTAGATAAAGAAATAAAAAGGCTTTCTAATGCAGATTATCAGATGTGTTGCTGTCTGATGACACTTATTTTTAGAGAAGATTACATTATGAATGGTCGTTTTAAGAAAAGATATGACTCTGGTATGATCACATCTATATTAGAACGAATGTTACTTTTGCTTGAAAATAAAGGAAATACTTGTTCAAAGGGGGAAAAAATAATGAAAATCGGTAAGTTACAGGAAGTCAATATCCGTGATTTATGGAAGCATGAGCAGTATGATTTCTCGGCTTGGCTCGCCGAAGATGAAAACATTGAACTGCTAAATGAAAAACTGGGCTTGACTCTTGTTGATATAAACACAGAAGCGTATGTGGGAGCATACAGGTGTGATATCGTGGCGGTTGACGAAACGACAGGCATTAAAGTTATTATCGAAAATCAGCTTGAAAACTCAAACCACGACCACCTCGGAAAAATCATTACTTATGCTTCTGGCTTAGACGCTAAAGTAATTGTTTGGATAGTAAAAGAGGCAAGGGACGAGCATAGAAGCGCCATTGAATGGCTGAATAATAATACGGTTCAGGATATCAATTTCTTTCTGATAGAGCTTCATGCATACCAAATCGGCGATTCCGACTATGCGCCCATGTTTCAGATAGTTGAGCAGCCAAATGATTTCATAAAAGAGCAGAAAGGCAAAAAATCAACTGATACAATGAATAAAAGCCAATCAGAAAGGCTTGAATTCTGGACTCTCTTTAACGACCATGTGGTTGAGCGCAACAAACCATTTGCAATCCATAAAGCAAGTTCTATAAGTTGGTACAATATAGCTGTCGGAACAAGCCAGGCGTGTATTAGTGTTTCTCTTGTGAATAAGGATTCTTACATTGGCGTTGAATTATATATTGCTTCTAACAAAGAATTATTTGACAAACTATATGCAGAACATGAAAAAATTGAAAAGGAACTTGGCTTTGAAGTCGATTGGCAGAGATTAGACAATGCAAAAGCAAGCAGGATACTGTATAAAATCAGTGGCTTGAATTTCGATGACCATAGTAACTACGATCAGCTCATTGAAGAAGCTATTGATAAAGTTATTGCTATGCGTGATGTGTTTAAAAACAGGCTGAAATAAAGGAGAAACCATGAACATTGAAGAATGTATGAGCTTCATAAATTCCTACACAAAATCAGGCGGCAGGATAACCGATCTTTCCCGTGCAGCCGATCTTATGGAGCGTATAGGAGATCCGCAGAAAAGGCTCAAATTCGTACACATTGCAGGTACTAACGGTAAGGGCTCTACCCTTGAATATATCGCAAATGCCTTGCAGCTTTCGGGCTACAAGACAGGCAAATTCACCTCGCCTTTTATCCTCAGATATAACGACAGGATACGCATAAACGATGACGAGATAGACGAGGAGTCCCTTTGCAGTATCGCCGAATTTGTCAAGGAGCGCGTTGGCGATATGGCTTACTCGCAGTTTGAGATAACTATGGCTATCGCTCTGCTGTGGTACGAGCGCGAGAAATGCGATATCGTTGTTCTCGAAACAGGCATAGGCGGACTCCTTGACTGCACAAATGTGATACCGCCGCCGCTCATCTCCGTTATTACTTCAATTTCTCTCGATCATACTGCACTTCTCGGCGAGACTGTTGAGGAGATAGCTGTACACAAGGCAGGCATCATCAAAAGCGGCTCTGCGGTAGTTCTCTCTGAGGATAATCCCGACAGTGTACGCGAGATAGTACGCAATACAGCAGAAAAAGTCGGTGCGGAGCTTATCCCCTGCGAGCCCTGTCCGCCAAACGCTGACGGCGGTCTCTTCTCCCCTTTCATGTACCGCGGCATAAAGCTCACACCTGCAATGGCAGGCATACATCAGAAGTACAACGCACAGACTGCTATAACTGTCTGCATTTACCTCAGAAGCAAGGGCTTCGAGATAAGCGAAAGTGCTATAATCAGGTCGGTGGAGACTACTCAGGTACGTGCCCGTGTGCAGTATATAGACGGTGAGCCGCCTGTTATCGTGGACGGCGGTCATAATCCCGCAGGAGTTGCCATGCTGTCACTTATGCTCATGTATCTCAGCACACGCGGCAAGAAGATATACACAGTCATGGGAATGGTGGACTCAAAGGACTACGTTGAATGTGTAAAGAAGATATCGTCCCTTTCGGACAAGCTTTTTGCAGTTGACGGCTTTGCTCCGAACGCAGTCCCCTCGGAAACTATAGCAGATATAGCAAGCTTCCGCACAGAAGCCGAATCAGGTACACTTGAGGAATGTGCAGAAAAGGCAAAGGCTCTTGCCCTTGAAAACAACGGTATCGCCGTTATATGCGGTTCGCTCTACCTTGCAAGTAAGTATCTCAACGAAAACAGGTGATGAAAATGAACAGGATAATAGCTGCCTGCGGAAATGACTGTTCAGCCTGTCCACGATATAATGCACCGCCATATGAAAAGACAGAAGCCGAGCTGCATCACACCGCCGAGCTCTGGTACAAAATAGGCTACCGCGACCATGTAGTATCAAATGACGAGATAGCCTGCATGGGCTGTAGTCCCGAAAACTGGTGCAGATACCGTGTTATCGGCTGCTGCACCGAGAAAAACATTGAAAACTGCTCACAGTGCAGTGACTATCCCTGCGAAAATATGAGGGAGTGCTTTACGGTAACAAGCTCCTTTGAGCCGAAATGCCGTCAGGTATGTACAGATGATGAGTACGCGGTCCTGAGCAGGGCATTCTTTGAGAAAGAGAAAAACCTCAACGAACTAAAAATAAAGTAGGGACGGATATTATCCGCCCGTAAAATGAAAGCTCCGCATATGCGGAGCTTTTTGTATTGCATATTATTCGAGCACAGGAGCTATCACAAGCTCGGGATCGACATTGTTTTCTTCAAGGAAAGCATTTATCTTTTCCTCAACACCTTCATCCTGCCACCTATAGGTAATAACGACTTTATCCTCGAATTTCGAGTCATTGCTGCCTGCGAACCTGCTCACAGATGCCTTGATATCATTATCGAGAATGTACCAGTACAGCTTTTCCACTATCTTATTGACCTCATGATCATCATCGAGGTCATAGGGGATATACTTCAAAAGGCTTCTGTCGATATCATTTTGAAGTATGAACTTATTGAGAGCTTCTTTTTCATCGCTGTTGCTGTAGTTATTGTTTATGAATACGTACTTATCGGCATAATTCTCAGGTATTCTGTCTTTGGGAATGACCATGCAGTTTATCTTGTTTTCGTCAACAAAGTCCGATATCTTCTTTCGTGTGATGTCGAGTTCTATCTCAGCTTCGTCCAAGCCGAGGAGCTTCTTCTGTATAGCCTGAGCGTCACCGACAGTAAGTCCGTCACCGTTCACATCGCCGTTGAGCTTGCCAAGTCCTGTGAGGTGGTTGAGAGTCGTGCCGCTTTCGCCGTACTTATTTGGATTTGCAAGAGCCTGCATGATAAGTACAACGTCCGACATATCTACATCTTCATCGCAGTTAGCATCGCCCTTTATTAATCCTGCATCTTCCGAAAGAACTTTTATCTTCAGCACATTTTCAAACTCAGCCGGAGAGTTTTCAAGAAATCCCTTGTTATAAGTTATTTCAAGCTTCATACCGAGAGTCGGTGTAATATTGCTGTTATTAAAATCACCTGTTGACAATGCCAATTTACTGCCGACTGCCCATGACTCCCATGAACCTCTGACAGGTTTTATTATAACCTCGTAATCTCTTATTTCGAGTATCGTAGCTCTTACAACACCTGCTGCATCTACTAAATCGACATTTTCCAGCTGCTTATGCTCGTCCTCAAATATTGCAGGTCTGAGCTGACCTGTCATGCCGCAGTTATAAGTGAAGCTCATAACATTTTCAGCTTCATCAAACGACCAATCAGCTATCATTTTAAATTCGCACAGAGACATAAGCATGGATTTAGCCAAATACTGTCTTTTAGCCATATCACGAACTTTGAATGTATCACTGTTGATAAGATCACGTAATAACCAATCGACTTCGTTGATATTTTTTAAAGCCTCTTCGCCGTATTTATCCGTTGACAAATTTGTATCTGAATGAACTATATAATACTGCTTTTTCATGTATATATCATACTTCTGATCGGCAGCGTCTGTAAAAACGAGGGCTTTATCAAAGCGGTCATAGTCCATAACATAGCTGTATCCGTCAAAATTATTAGCACTAATATCAATAACATTATATCGGTAATCCTGATTTATTTCAAAATTATCCAAAACAAACGGATTGCTTTCCGATGTGTCAAAACCGCAAAGCATAATGGTTCCGTCCATTTCAGATCCGATATTTACGTTGGAGCTTCCGCAGATAGTGATATCCAGCTCGTCGGTGTATAAGCCTCCCTCGTCCTCATTGTAAACAGTTACGGTAAGTGTACCTTTTTTTGCGGCTTCGCTTGCCTGTGAGGTCGCACCTGCCGTTTCGGCGATTGCATTTACAGGTATAACACCTGCAAAGCACATTGCCGCAGTCAAAAATGCCAGTATCTTCCTTTTCATAATATCAACTCCTTTTCAACTAATAAACAGACGTTGCTATATTCTTTGCTGATAAGACGTAATAATATGCTGATGCATCGCGCCTTTTCACGTACTTCTTTTCACTTTAATTATACTGTATGTTCGCGTTGAAATCAAGGGCTTTACTTAATTTAATTTTTTACAAACAATGTGTCTGAGCAAATAAAAAAGTCCGTGATCACTCACGGGCTTTCCTTTACTGTAATTTAACTGTAATTCTTTGCTATCCTGTAATCTATAGAGCCTGTGAACGGGTCATAGATGATATCCTCGTTATCCTCTTTTGCAACGAGATATGTGCTCTTATAGAAAAGCGGCACGAACCAAAGCTTGTCAAGTATGCTCTTTTCGGCAGCTGTATAGCTGTTTACAAGCTCCGTAACGGAAGAGCTTTTCATCACGTTATCGGTATTGAAATCATCACCTGCCGCCTTTTTCAGGCAGTCTGTAGTTCTGAACTTATCAAGCACAGCAAGTCCGCTGTTGAAATCCCCCTTAACAGGGTAAAGCGCGATACTGTAATTGCCGCTTTCTATCCTCTCGCTGAACTCCTCAGTAGTAAGGTCCTCGATACCTATATAAATGCCGAGACTGTCCTGCCAGTGCTGTGACAGCACATGAAGATAGCGTGAGTCAACAGTACTCGAATCAACGATTATCTTTACGCTCTCAACCGAGTTTATTTTCAGCTCGCTCTTTGCCTTTGCAAGTGCGTCCGCAGCAGCCTTTGTGTCGAAGATGTCAAACTGCTTCTCCGATGAAAGCTCACGGTAGCTTCTTCCAACTATGTCAACAGCAGGCGGTATGATACCGTAAGCTGACTGTATATCGCTGCCTGTCTCGCCTTTCAGAGCTTCCCTGTCAGCGGCAAGTGCAACAGCTCTGCGAAGATTCTCGTTAGAGTAATACTTATCCGCAGGATTGAAAACAAGTCCAAGAGTCATAGCCTTATAGCCTGTGATATGATACTTTTTCGGGTTGTATCCGCCAACCTTCGTCGATGAGAAGCACTCCGCCGTATCGTCCTTGAAGCACTGCTTTACAGCAGCCTCGCTTTTCTCAATGGAAAAGCTTAAAAGTGACGGCAGTATCTCATATTTTTCATTCTCATTGACTGAATTCTTGCGCATATAGAGTATATTTGCGTTTCCGTATGGGTCGTAATACCACTGTCTCACGTAGAACGGACCGTTTGACATCACCGACCTGTCGTCAAGTCCATAGCGTCCCTTTGTTGACAGGAAGAACTCCTCATTGCAGGGATAAGCCGCAGGTGTTGCCAGCAGGCTGAGAAACTCAGCACAGGGATAGTCAAGGGTTATCTCAAGTGTATAGTCGTCCTTTGCCACTACCTCAAGAGCTTCCATAGAATGAGCGTTGTCTCTTGCAAGTCTGCTGCCGCTCAGGCACATGAATTCGCTTGCATAGGGCGAATGCATATTCGGGTCAAGTATTCTTCTTAGCGCGAACACGTAATCATCTGCCGTAACGGGGAAATACTCGTCATCGTCTATAATATCGTCGTTATTCTCATCAAAGAACCAGTAATTGTCCTCACGCAGGTGGAAAGTATAAACGCAGCCGTCCGCAGAAACGCTGTAGTCCTTTGCATTGCAGCAGGTTATGCCGCCTTTTTCGTCCTTCATCACAAGTCCGCTGTAAAGGTTTTTTATTACCGTAGCGGAAGCGGGATCGGTAGCATACTGCGGATCAAGGCTTTTGGGATTGTACGCAAGAGCCGCACTGTACATATGACCTGCTCCGCTGCCCTTTTTATCTCCGCCGCCGCAGCCTGTCATACACGTAAGGCACATGACCGCGCAGGCTGCAAGACTTATTATCTTTCTCTCTTTTTCTTTCACATTTATCTCCAATCTCTTTATTGCTCCGACAACCAAAATAGTCCCCCTTGATCGGGGGACATTTTTGCTTTAATTCATGCTTACAGTAACGATAAATCCGTCAACATTATTTCCCGAAACAGTATATGTCTTGTTTGCGGGTACAGGAACATCTGTATTTCCTGTTGCGTTAGCAGGGGCATAGTATATCTGGTAAAGCTTATTTCCCACAGTTACCTCAATAGGTTCTTCCTTAGTATGTGATCTAAGCTCGTTTATATACTCCTCCAGCGAGTAATTGTTCTGTTTCATATATACAGCATGAGGAGCTCCTACATATCTGTATGTATAATCTCTTGCACGTTCGCCTGTTGAGCCTTCCTTGCCCTCAGGGAAACGTACTACAAAGCCGTAATCTGCGGCATTTTCATATATCCAGCTGTAAACACCTGTCGGCGAATAGTATCCCGATGTGGAATCCTTCGGAACTATAGCCATATCAAAGCTCCTGCCCGTATGGTAGTCCGAGAAACCGCCCTGGAACTGAGAATTTCCGTTGTAGTACTTGTCATTCTGTTCCTCAAGTGTACGGTAGCCGCCGATAACATAGATATCGGAATTGTTTTCAGCCTCATAGAAAGCCTGCATAAGTGCCTTTACCTGATCAAGAGCCTTATTATCGAGCTTTGTTACCATATCGCTTACGTGGAAGGCTACGCCGTCTATACTGTCGTAAATTGATACGAGCTCGATATCGTCCTCTGGGAACTTATACTCATGGTCTGAATTTACGAGGATAAGGTTACCTCTGTTGATATCAGCTGCATTATGTACTTCCGTTGTATACATTGACTCTGACGGCTTTTGTCCGTCGGGAGTACCTGTTATAAGTGAACTTGTCTCATTACTTGTAATAAGACCGTCAATAATTGACGACTGCTGTGTATTATCAGTATTCGATGCCTGGGTCGATGCTGCGGAGTTGGGTTTCTTTTCCTTATCCGAACAACTCTTACAGCATGATGCGAGCACCACGATGAGAACCACAAGAACAAGGACTACCGCAACGAGTCTGTCGTATCTAACCTTATAGCGTTTGGATACTTTCTCTCTTTTGCGGTTTCTTCGCTTATCTCCGTTAGTCATAAAACGAAATCGCTCCTTAAAGAATATTCGGTTATTATCAGACAGCCGCAATGCTTTGTGAGGGTGATATGCTTACTGCCTGTCCATTGACCGCATACAAATGCGGTATTCTCCAAAAATTGCTTCCCCGATTGATTTTCACGCAAAAATTGCTCATACTCAGTATTATATCACAAATCTTTGTACTTGTAAAGTGTTTTTTTGATTTTTTGCACTAAAGGGCTATATAAATTCCCACATAATTCATTGACCAATATACAAAATACACAAATACAGGCTATTTCTCTGAATTTTCCTTCCTTCGTCTGTACTCTGACGGGGTACAGCCTTTGTGTTTTTTGAACTGTCTCATGAAGTACGACTCACTGTCATAACCGCAGGTCTCGGAGATAGCCGTAACGGACATGGCTGTATTTTTAAGGAGCTCCGCTGCTCTGACGAGCCTGCTCTCGATAACGTCCTGACGGAATGTAACTCCGAACGCCATGAAGTACAGGCGGTGGAAATATGAGCGGCTTATCCGCATCTCATCGCATATATCCTCAACAGACCACATATTCATAGGATCATCATATATGAGATCGCGGTACTTTTTAAGCTCGTTATACCGCGGTATCTTTTCCTCCTCTGTAGGCTCGGGACAATCGGCAGCATCACTGAGCGCAATAAATATCATACGCATGGAAAGCTCCATAAACTCGCTGAAATGCCTTCCTCTGTGCATGGACTGCGACTGCATAGCTCTCAGTATACCTGCTACAGCGTAATTGTCCGCAAGCTCGATAGGCGTATCCTGTGGAAGCTTCATTGACGCGATGTACTGTCTGTCGGCAGCCGAGGTCTTGAAGCTTACGATGTCATATCGCATATTCTTGCCCTTTATAGGTCGGAACGTGGACTTATAGCCGCTTGTCAGCAGAGCTGCGCAGCTGCCCGAGGTGTGAAGAGCCTTTCCTCCGTCCATATACATGACAGGAGTCCTGAAAAAAAGCAGAACAGGGTCTGCACCCAGCTCGCCGCTGAACGCTGTATCACGGCGGCAATTCAGCTGTATACGGTTTATTTTCATAGCTCTCCCCCCTGTTGTTATTATATTATGATTATAACATATAAGTCATACAAAAGCAAGAGACGCGGCGATAAACTGCCGTTATTTAAAAGCATGACCGCGAAAAAGGGTGCAGCGTCACGCTGCTTATAACATATAAGCTGCGCAAAAGCAAGTTGCACCGGTACAGTAAATACAAAGGGCGGATAATATCCGCCCCTACTGATCACTATTCACTAACAACTAATAACTCTTCGATCACTCAGCCGTATCCGCCATTTTGACAGCTTTCATCATTATAGCACATTCAAGGCGCTTCTTTTCAAGCTGACATGATATCTTATGAGCAGTTCTGATATCGCCCATATACTGATAATTATTTGCGTTACAGCCGCCGCTGCAATAGAACTTAGCCCAGCACTCGCGGCAGTCGGGCTTTGAATAAACGTGAGCCTTTGCGAAGTCAGCTTTCATTTTCTGATCAAAAGTACCCTCGTCTATATTGCCCATTTTGTACTCGTCAATACCTACGAACTGATGACATGGGAAGATATCTCCGTCAGGAGTTATAGCTACATAGTCGTTTCCGCAGCCGCAGCCTCTCAGACGCTTGATAGCGCACGGTCCCTGATCCAGATCCAGCATGAAGTGGAAGAAATTGAACTTCTTGCCGTTCTTCTCGTTTTCGAGGAGCTTCAGTGCAAGCTTTTCGTACTCTGCAAATACAGCAGGGAGATCCTTTTCTGTAAGTGCATAGATATCGTCATCGCCCACAACAGGCTCTACTGATATCTGGTCGAAGCCTGCTTCGTTAAGAGCAAAAACATCGTTGGAGAAATCGAGGTTCTTATTGGTGAAGGTACCTCTTACGTAGTACTCCTTATCGCCTCTGCCTGCAACAAGCTTCTGATACTTTGGAAGTATCATGTCATAGCAGCCCTGACCGTTGGGCAGTACGCGGAAATAGTCGTTTACTTCCTTTCGTCCGTCGATAGAGAGAACAACGTTTGACATCTCGCGGTTGATGAAGTCTATCTTCTCATCGTCAAGGAGAAGTCCGTTTGTAGTAATAGTGAAGCGGAACTTCTTGTTGTATTCCTTTTCGCGGCTTCTTGCGTATTCAACTACCTGCTTTACAACGTTGAAGTTCATAAGCGGCTCACCGCCGAAGAAGTCCAGCTCAAGGTTAGGACGGTCGCCCGAATTCTCAAGAAGGAAGTCGATAGCGTGTTTGCCCGTCTCAAAGGACATGAGCTTTCTGCCCTTGCCGAAGTCGCCTGTGGAAGCAAAGCAGTACTTGCATCTGAGCTGGCAGTCATGTGCGATATTAAGGCACATAGCCTTTACGGGAGAAGCTACGGAATACTGAGCGTACTTCTCATAATCGTCCTCTGAGAAGAGTATCTTGTCGTTGTAAAGCTCCACTATCTCGTCATAGCAGTCGCGTATATCCTGCTCGGCATATGACTTTGAAAGCTTGTCCACGACCTTCTGAGGACATTCCGCTTCAAAAGGCGGCTCAACATTGTCAAGGAGATCATATGTAAGCTCGTCAACGAGGTGAACTCCGCCGCTGTTTACATCGAGAACTATATTCAAGCCGTTAAGCTTATACTTATGTATCATCTGTTTACCCTCTATTCAAAAAATATGAGGCAGCATTTTCATACTGCCTCGACCGATCATAGCGTTAGCTTATCTCTCGCACTTCTGGTTTGCAACTGTGCATGAGGTCTTGCAAGCAGACTGACATGAAGCCTGGCACTTGCCGCAGCCGCCCTTCTGAGCAGACTCTTTGAGATTAGCCTTATTGATAGTCTTAATGTGTTTCATTTTTAAACCTCCATAAGATCATGCGGTTTTAGCCGCAAAATACTTTATAATATTATATCATAAATCAATTACTATTGCAAGAGTTATTTTAATAATTTCATATTTTTTATTTATTCTTCACCTATAAGGCTGTCGAATACGAAGTTGTAGATATCAGCGTAGGTAGCATCGGTATAATGCAGACCATCAGTAGTCCTGAAGCCGTAATATCTCAGGTACGCATTACAGTCAAGGTACTGTATCCTGCTGTCGAGACCGTCCCTCATGGCGTTATTGAAAGCATCTATCCTGCTGTTGAGGTAAGAGTAATTGCCGTCACAAGGATTTACCGACATGAATATAACAGTATTATTATCAAGGAACTCATCAGGCATACTGTTGTATAGTCTGAGATAAGCTCCGCTGTCAAGGTCGTTTACGCCGAGGTTGATGATGACCGTCTTATCGCGTATCTGGTATATCTGCTGAGCATTGTCCCTGAACAGCTTTATGCCTGCACCGACCTTAGCGATATAGTCGATAGCTATGCTTCTTGCCATTCCCACTGTACGCGAATCGCCTACCCAGAACCATTCCTCGTACTCGCTGTCTATCCTCTGCGGAACATATTCCGCAACAGGAGCGGGTGCAGCAGGAGCAGCTTCATTTGCAGCAGGTGCGCTGCCGCCGTTATCAGTCTGCTCGGCAGGCTGTTCCTCTTCTTCGGCTTTCTGCTTGAAGCCATTCTTTTCGAGGAAGTCGGTCATTATCGGGTTTTCATCATCACTTACAGAAGCCCATGCATAGTAAGAAAGTATGAGCGAAGCATCAACTGCGTCCACCTGACTGTCGCCGTTCAGATCGGCAGCTGACTCCTGATAGGTAAATAACGGGCTGTCCTTGCCCGACGAAGTACACGCATATGCAGCAAGTGCAGAACAAGCGTCTGCCGAGTCTACTATACCATCGCCGTTGATATCGCCGATAAGGTACAGACCTGCTTCGCCGTGTGCAGTGATGCCAACAGATGAAGCAGCAAGCGCAGCCGTAGCGGCTATGCTCATAAGCGTTTTGATCTTCATAATAATACTCCTTTTTACTGGTCAAGCTCGATCAGAAGCTCGAAATCCTCGTCTATCTTCTGTTTGAGCTCTTCGATCTCGGCACATTTACGGTTCATAAGCTCGTAATCGCTGTAGACTTCCTCCCTGCCGATCTCCTCGGTAAGAGCGTCTATCTGTGCCTGTAGGTCGTCAATTTCCTTTTCAAGGCGTCTCATTTCGTTTTTTCTCGCAGCATCGGCACTTCTCTGCTGCTTGCTGCGATAATTCTTAGCAGATTTTTCCTTGGCTGCTTCCGCAGCCTTCTGCTGTTTTTCGGCTTCAATGACTTTCCTCTCGGCAGCCTGTTCATCTCTGAGGACATCGAGGTATTTCTCGAAGCCATAGTTATGAAGTCTGTACTGCCCGTCAGTAAGCTCAATAAGCCTGTCAGCGATCTTGCTCAGGAGATATCGGTCATGGCTGACAAATATGACCGTTCCCGTATATTCAGCCAACGCCTCCTCGATAGCCTCTTTTGAGCTGAGGTCGAGGTGGTTGGTAGGCTCGTCAAGTATAAGAACGTTTCCGTGCTCCTGCATCATTATAGCGAAGCACAGCTTTGCACGTTCGCCGCCGCTGATGACTCCTGTTTCCTTGAACACGTTCTCTCCCACAAGGCGTACCTGTGCAAGGAGACTGCGGACTTCAAGGTCTGAAAGGAGCGGATAGCGGCTGTGGAGCTCTTCCATTACGGTAAGCTCCTTGTTAAGATTGGTGCTTTCCTGCTCGAAGTAGGATATCTTTATATTGCTGTTCCAGCGGACAACGCCCTTGTGAGGGAGCTGATCCTGTATTATACGCAAAAGAGTTGATTTCCCGATGCCGTTATCACCGATGATACCGACTTTTTCGCCTCTGCGGACTTCAAAATCAATGGTATCGACGAGAGTTTTTCTTCCGCTTCCCTCACCTACCGAAATGTCGATGCCCTTGACCTTGAGTACGTCTATAGGCGGCTCAACAGCGTAGGTAAAGCGTATCTTCGCGTGTTTTGTATCATGTACGGGACGCTCTACGCGTTCCATTTTTTCAAGCTGTTTTCTGCGGCTCTGTGCCATTTTCGTAGTAGAAGCGCGGACGAGATTTTTCGCAACATAGTCCTCAAGCTGAGCTATCTGCTTCTGCTGCATCTCGTATTCCTTTTCACGCCTTGCATCGTTTTCCTCACGCTGGCGGACAAAGGCTGTATAATTTCCTCTGTATCTTGTAAGGACTCCCCTTTCTATCTCGCAGATAGATGTACATAGCCTGTCGAGGAAGTATCTGTCATGTGAAACAATCAGAACCGCACCCTTGTAGGTACGAAGATAGTCCTCAAGCCACATGATAGTCTTGAAGTCAAGGTGGTTTGTAGGCTCGTCGAGAATGAGCAGATTAGGCTCTTCAAGGAGAAGTCTTGCAATGCACAGACGTGTCTTTTCGCCGCCGCTGAAGCCCGAAACGGTACGTTCCAGCTCTTCACCCGAAAAACCCATACCGTTGAGCACCATGCGTATCTTAACATCGGTGTTGTAGCCATCATTGGCTTCTATCCACGATGAAAGCTGCTGATACTCGTCTGCAGCGGAATTATCGCCCATTTCTATTTCCAGCTCTATCTCGCGGAGTCTGTCGATAGCACGGTGTACAGGCTCAAAGACGCTTCGCATCTCCTCGATGACGGTATTCTCGGTATTGAGACCGCCCATCTGTTCGAGGTATCCCACAGTAGTCTTGGCAGCCATAGATATGATGCCGTCCTTTTCGGTAAAGCGGTCAGGCTCAACAGAACCTGTGAGTATCTTCAGCAGTGTTGACTTTCCGCAGCCGTTGTTTCCCACAAGACCTATCTTGTCACTTTCGTCGATAGTAAGGGAAACATTGCACAGCACCTGATTGCCGTTATAAAACTTATTTATATTTGTTAGGCTTGCAAGCATATCGAATTTCCTTTGTTTTCTGCCAGTGTGCACAAATGAAATTGACCATTTTTGTGCAGACTGCAACTAATACCTACATCATAACACATTTACAGGTAAAAAGTCAATGGTCACGGTAAATATAAATAAGGGACGATTTTTGTGCGATTTTATACATTCTACATCAAAAAACGCCTATTTTCCGCACTTTTCCTCATTACAGTGAAAAAAGTCTCCTTATGGAGACTTTCTTCTGAGGGAATATTAGAATTATTGATCAGAGAGGGTACTCTGAAAAACCGTCCTGTACAAAAAGCTCTGATAGCTGTCGGTGCACACTGTACAAAAGGCTGCCTACTGCCCGATGTCAGTTCTGCGCTGATCCCCTGACAGGCACAATGCGGAGGATGATCCCTTATCCTCTTTAGCTCTGAATTATGCCTGTAAGTATATTATACACTTTTTATTATCATTTGCAATGAAAAATACTATCTTTTTAAGGAGATTTTTTGAAATTACAACATTAAATATATAAAATCATCTTGCAATCATCACTTTTATATGATACAATAGTACATATAGAAGTGGTTATAGAACACACCGATCAACGGCTGAAATGAACGGAGGGATATAATGAGCAAACGAATACTTATCGGCGTTATCATAGCCGATTGTCATATAGCATTCCAGAGCGAGATACTCCGCGGCATCATAACTCAGGCTTTCAAGAGCAACTGCGATGTTGCTGTTATCTCACCTCTCCACAATTTCTCTCTTTCATCTGTACACAAGGACGCTGAAAAAAATATTTTCGACCTTATATTGTCCGAAAATATCGACGGCATAATCTACGACAGGAATTCCCTGCAAAACGAGGATATCTGCCGCCAGATAGACGAGCTGTGCAAGCGCACCGAAAAGCCCGTTATGCTCCTTGATTACAACGGCCACAAAAACTTTGAGACCACCTCTGTTGATGACCGTGACGCTTTTGAAACTATAACCGACCACCTTATAAACGTTCACGGCTACAGGAAAATATACTGCCTTACAGGTCCGAGAAACACTTTCAGCGGCGAGGAACGCCTTGCAGGCTACAGGACTTCGATGAAAAGGCATGGAATACATATCGAAAAGGACTGGTACGAATACGGCGACTTCTGGACAGAAGCTCCGAAAAAGTACGCCAAGCGCATACTCAGCGGCGAGCTCGAACGCCCCGAAGCTATAGTCTGCGGAAACGATGTTATGGCTATAACGCTTTCAAAGCTGTTCATCGACGCAGGTATAAGAGTCCCCGAGGACATAGCTATAACAGGCTATGATGCGTCTATTGAGGGCTATCAGGCAAGCCCGTCCATAACCAGCTACAGCCGTCCCAACTTTCAGCTGGGAGCTGAAGCTATAAGGCGGCTCTACCGCATAATCACAGGAAAGATATGCGGCAAAGTCCCCAACGAAAACGGTGAGCTTCGTCTCGGAGAGAGCTGCGGCTGCGCAGAAAATCCAAGTCTCAGGCACAGTATACTCCGAAATATCAGCATAAATGCCAGATTTGAGTCCGAGCTGCTCTACGGCGATATGCTTTTCGATATCACAAATGCGGATAATATTGCAACTTTCGCCGACAGGCTGGATAATTACACCTACTTCCTGCATAAAATGAGAAGAGTGCGCATCTGCCTCACAAAAAGCTATGTCGATGCTACCGTTGACAAGAATGCCGAGGAGCTCGGCTTCAATATCGGTGACAATATGAAGGTAGTTCTTGCAAAATCCGCAATATGGCGCGAAGCCGAGACCAATCTCGTTTTTAGTTCATCGGAGATACTCCCCGATTACAATGAGGATCGCAGCTATCCGTCCGCTTTTTTCATCTCGCCCTTACATTATAATAATAACTTCTTCGGTTACTGCGCAGTATCCTTCGGAAAAGAGCCCCGTTCGTTCAGTTCGCTGTACATAAAATGGATAAACTACGTAAACGTTGCACTTGAACAGGTACGTATCAAGGCTATAATGAACCGCACTATCCTCAATACCAGCAAAGCCCTGCTTTACGACCACCTTACGGGACTGCTCAACAGAAGCGGCATCGAACAGGAATTTGCAAAGAAATTCTCACACGAAAACCGCAGCAGCTCCGTAGAATGTATCATATTCGAGCTTCACGGACTGAAAAAGGCTTACTATCAGAGCGGCGAGGAGAAATCCAACAGCATAATGGCTGCTTTTGCAAAGAAGCTCCGCTCATGCATACACAATAAGGAGATATGCGGAGCATGGGCTTCACAGACTCTGTGCGTCATAAGTCCCGACAGTGCCCGTGCCGAGCCTATATACAACGAGCTTTGCAGCAAGATCAAGGAAACGCAGTTCAGCAGCGGCGAGGAAAACTGCAATATCGACTTTTCAGTCGGTGTGTGCAGCTTTGAGCTCACGGAAGCCTCCGACCTTTCCGACGCGATGTACAAGGCTACAATGAACAGGGTATTCTCATATACTATATCAGAGCCCACATCAAATCCACAGTTTGAAAAGCTGTGCCTGCTCCGCAACAGGATAATGAAAAATCCCGAACTGCCGTGGAATATCAGTGAGATAGCCGAAAGCCTATATCTCAGCAAGAGCTATCTGCAAAAGATATACAAGTCCTATTTCGGCAAGAGCATCATCGAAGAAATGATACAGTTCCGCATAGACAATGCAAAAACTCTGCTGACTCAGACAGATATGACCGTTACAGAAATATCCCGTGAGTGCGGTTATTCATCGTATAATTATTTCGTGCGCCAGTTCAGAATGTGCGAGGGATACTCCCCCTCTGAATACCGCGAAAAACAAAAAAGAAAGGCTGAGGAAAATGAAAGCTGAAGTCATACTTATGAAATGCCCCGAAGCTCGACGGATCTACGGCGTCAGAGTTGAGGAATGGGAAGGCGACTGGTTCAGAACATGGGCATTCCCTATCGACGAAAAAAGAGCTTCTCACGAGGGCTTCGACAAAGTTAAAATAAAGGGTAATCTCTACCCTGCTGATGAATTCAACGGCTGTCCTTACTGCAAGAGCATAAAATTCGTGCAGTGCGACAGATGCGGCAAGCTCAGCTGCTGGAACAATGAGGAGCGCGTTACCTGCGGCTGGTGCGGACGCTCGGGAAATGTTACCGCTACAGAAGAGCAGATAAACGTCAAGGGCGGCGGCTACTAACCTTTCTCCGCGTGACTGCGTAACGCTGCACCTTTTCTCTGCACCATACTATACTATACAATAAAACGAGGTGAACTTTTTCCGTGAACAGAGATAAAGTCATCATTAAAACAAGTATCATCGGCATACTTGCCAATGTTTTCCTTGCTTCATTCAAGGCGATAGTAGGAGTTCTTAGCTCGTCTATCGCTATCGTCCTTGATGCAGTAAACAACCTGAGCGACGTAATGTCCTCGGTCATCACTATCATCGGCACAAAGCTTGCAAAAAAACGTCCCGACAAGAACCACCCCTACGGCTACGGACGCATAGAAAACCTGAGTACTACCCTTATCGCGGTCATCGTACTCTATGCAGGTGTAACTGCACTTGTAGAGTCCATAAAAAAGATAATCCACCCTGTTGTACCTGATTATTCGGCTGCCGCGCTAATCATAGTCGCATCGGCAGTAGTGATAAAGATAATTCTGGGTACTTACGTAAAAAAGACAGGTATCAAGGTAAATTCCGACTCGCTTATAGCTTCGGGATGCGACGCTCTGCTGGACTCGGTCATCTCGGCATCGACGCTTATTGCCGCCTTTATCTATATCCTTTTTGATATACGCACAGAGGCATGGCTGGGCGCAGTTATCGCCCTTGTCATCATAAAATCAGGTCTCGGTATGCTTGGCGACAGCCTGTCGAATATCATCGGCAAACGCATAAGCAGTGAGCTGTCAAAGGAGATAAAACAGACAGTCTGTTCATTCCCCGAAGTGCAGGGCGCATACGACCTTGTGCTCCACAACTACGGACCCGACTCGCTTATAGGCTCTGTGCATATCGAAGTACCCGATACACTTACAGTTGCAGAGCTTGACAAGCTTGAACACCGCATCACCGAAAAGGTGCTTACAGAGCACAGGGTGATACTTGCAGGTATAAGCGTATACGCTGCTAATACCGCAAATGATAAGGCTGCACAGATGTATTCGGAGATACGCAGGAACGTAATGTCACACGAGCATCTTCTCCAGATACACGGCTTTTACCTTGACGAGGAGCATAAGACCATACACTTCGATATCATCATCGACTTTGCAGCTCCCGATATCGACGAGATATATCAGCATATCCTTAACGAAACACAGGAGCTGTACCCGGATTATCATGTAAGTATAACCCTTGATACAGATGTAAGCGACTAAATCACGATTTATATTTGTAGGGAACGCCGCCCTCGGCGTTCCGTGTAGGGGCAGCGTTCCGCCGCCCGATAATAAAGCGGCGAAGCCGCTTCCTAATGGCTAAGAGCTAAAAACTAAAGGCTCATATCAAAAGATCCCCGAAGCAGTGCCTCGGGGATCTGATTTTTTATGCGTTCTGTGCGATAAGGAGCTTTCTCAGCTCTACCTCATCATGGATATCAACTTCTCCGTCGCCGTTGAAGTCAAACTGCTTAGCTGCATCTTCCGAGCTGAAAGCTTCAAGACCAAGCAGCATTCTGCGAAGTCTTACAAGCTGAGCTACTTTATACACCTTTGCAGGCTTTGTGCCGTCAGGCTCAGTGCCGCCGATAAGCTTTCCGTCAGCGTATACGCACACGTTTTCGCAGCGTTTTGCGAACTCAACTCCGCTTACGATGTTATCGTAGTCCTCGCCCTCTTCGGTAAGGTCTATCATGCCCTTTTTGCTCCAGTCGTTGGAGGAGTCCCACTTCTCGCCGTAATAGTTTCCGATAATGAGCTGATACTTCTTGTTGGAGTTGGCAATAGCATAATCAGGCCACGATATCTCGATGTAATAGATATCGTCCTTGTACTGCTTGGGCTGAGAAAGTACAGCCGCCTTGCCCGTGACCTCAGTCTCTACCTGATCGTAGGTCTTTTGCAGTACGAAGCTGCCCGGGATAGCCTTGTTCTCGAATTCCTCTATGCTGAAATAATAACGTATGGATATATCATCGTGAGGTTCGAGGGAGTCTGTATTTACAAAGAATGTGAGCTTTGTAACGCCTGAACCTGTCTTTTCTGGAGCGTCCGAGCAATAGCCTGCTGCCCAGAAATCATCACCCGAGAACAGCTGCGTATCGTCAGTCTTTTCAGCAGGTGGGAAATTCTCCTCTGGCTTCATGGTCTTATCGCCTTTGTAAAGGTAAAGTCCTGCCGCTGCACCAACTATAGCCGCATTGTAGTCGATAGTTACCTCATTGTACACCCAGTCCTTAGTCACATCGTTGTGCTCATCGTTTTCATCAGGACCGCCTGCAAGTGCGCCGTAAAGTACGTGCTTGTGCTCGGCAGGATCCTCTGCCATTGTAAGTCCCGAAGCTGCACGGTGATGAGGATATTTTACGGAATTCTCACCATAGCCGACTACATAGCTTCTGCCGAGAGGGTTGTCGCCGATGATGTATTCCATTTGTCCCAGTGCCCACTCTGTAAAGGTGTAATCGGGATTTTTCTCGTTATACTTATCCTTGCCCTTGTTGTACTTATCGTACACCAGAGCCGTGAACTGTACCGCCGTATTATATCTTGCGCTTCCCCATGTATCAAGGTGGAAGTAGCCCGCAGGAGTAAGCTTTTTGGTCATGACCGTATTCAAAGCCTTTGCTTCCATTTCCCAGAAGTCAAGAACTTCATACTGACCTCTGCCGATAGCAACACGGGTCTCCTCGCAGACCTCGGGGTAGATATCCTGTATGCGTCCGAAAACAAGTCCAACACCGTTCCACATATCGTTCCAGCAGAGAACATATCCGGGAGGTGCATAATAGTCGATATACTTTTCGCAGGCTTCAAGGTAATCATGGTCGAGAGTTATGAGATAGAGCCAGCCTGCCGCGAAGCAGAAATCGTCCTCCCATTTGCTCGATGTGTAGAAGCTTGCAGGACCGTCCTTGCCCTGTCCCACTTTTTTCTCGTTCTTGTTGGCAAAGTCGAACAGTGCCTTTGCGTAGTCGAGACACTTCTCCGCATAATCGGGATCGGTTTCCTTGAAGTTGTAGTAGTTTATTGCAAGAGCAGCCGCACTTTCCGAAACATCATCAGTTGTAGGAAGTTCTGATGTGGCAAAGAATGCAGGTCTGCCCATAGCATCTATCTCAGGCGACTGCCAGTAGCTGTGATCAACAGCTCCGTCGCCTACCTGATAACAGAAAGCGATAACATCGCCGTTCTTGTCACGGAAGGTGCTGCGCATGAAGTAATCGCAGAAATAACGGCATATAGTCTCAGCGTGAGCCGCCTGTCCTGTTTCCTCATAAGCCTCTCTGAACTCATAATAGCCCCATGATACCACAGAAGCCGCATAAGCCTCGGGAAGTCCGAATTTTACGTGATCGCCTGCATCGTGGAAACCGCCAGAAACATCAATAAATCCGTCACCGTCTGGGTCAAGGATATCCTTGTACTTTTCCATGAAGCTCTCTGACAAATTCGTTCCCGTATGGTCATCGTCAATGGGGTGCATAGGAACTTTTGAATCGTATACATGACAGTTTCCGCGCCATGAAAGGCGGTTGTTATCAGATACTCCCGTACCGCACATATTTGCGTCATAGAAATAAAGCGTGTACTGCAAAAGCTTTGCCCAGTTGTTCTCGGTCTCTGCATAGTCCACAACATCGGGAGTAGTAGCCGCCACAGCAGTACTGCCTGCCGCAGAAGCCGTCAGTGCCATAACAGCCGCAGAAGCAAAAGCAGATACTCTTTTCAATATTTTCATAAACTCATTCCTTTCCGATAGCCTTAGGCATATCCGTTTTATAGTTCCATTTTAGCCCATATCAGCCAATATGTCAACACATAACTTGCGGATTTTCTCTTGCAGCAGTAACAGGCATCAGCCTTGACACATTTGCCGTTATGGTTTATAATTATAATATAAAATGTCCCAAAAATATCAGGACAAAAAATCACGGAGGTGCTTCGTGGGTAATAAAGGTCTAAAGGAAGGGCTGAAGCACGGAGATTTCATCATTCTCGACATGATATGCCTGCAATTGTGCTTTACTATAAGCTACTGGATGCATATCAGCTTTTCTAATCCTTACCGCACCGATGACTACCAGTATCAGGCAGTTATCCTTACAACGTGCCAGCTCCTTGTTATAGTTTTTTCAAATAATTACAGAGGTATCCTCAGACGAGGGCGGCTGAAAGAGATATTTTCCATCGTCAAATACATATCGTGTATCATCGTTATCTCGCTGGTTTACCTGTTTGCTGTAAAACATTCTATCACCGCATCACGACTCCAGTTCGGTCTTACCTCGGTAACGTTCACTCTTGTCGATTATCTTGTCAGACAGCTCAACAAGGCAAGGGTTTTCAATTCGAGCAAATACAAAGAGAACCGCAGGTCAATAGTCCTTATAACGTCGGGAAGTATTGCAAAAAAGACTCTGTCTGCTCTCATAAGCGAACAGGAACACCGCAATTACTTCATCTCAGGCGTTGTGGTCACTGACAGGCAGTGCAGCGAGGGCGAGAAGGAAGGCGAAGTCCCCTTTTATTCTCTCAACGATGATACTATCGCAAAGCTGACTCACGGCTGGGTTGACGAAGTATTCCTGCTTCAGGCAGAAAATATGGAGCTTCCCTCAAAGCTTATGGAAAGCCTGTTCCGTATGGGTATCACAGTCAATTACTCCATAACTTCTATCTCTGACGGCAGGTGGCCTATTACAGAGATGAAAAACTTAGGACCGTACAGAGTACTGTCAAGCAGTGTATCTCCTGCTTCCGCAGGTGAAATGGCTCTGAAACGTCTTGCCGATATCATAGGCGGACTCATAGGCTGTATCATAACAATGATAGTCTTTATATTCCTCGCTCCCATAATATATATAAAGTCTCCCGGACCTATCTTCTTCTCGCAGAACAGAGTCGGTCAGAACGGAAAGACCTTCCGTATGTATAAATTCAGAAGTATGTATATGGACGCAGAAAAGCGCAAACAGGAGCTTATGGCTAAAAACAAGATAGACAGCGATATGATGTTCAAAATGGACGACGACCCCCGTATAATCGGCAGTGAGAAAAAAGACAAGCACGGCAGACCGAAGGGTATCGGAAACTTCATACGCAAATACTCCATTGATGAGCTGCCCCAGTTCTATAACATACTTAAAGGCAATATGAGCCTCGTGGGCACTCGCCCCCCTACAATAGACGAGTGGGAAAAGTACGACTTAGGTCACAGGATAAGAATGAGCATAAAACCCGGACTTACAGGTCTTTGGCAGGTTAGCGGCAGAAGCGGCATCACCGACTTCGAGGAGGTAGTACGCCTTGACCGCGAGTATATCGAAAACTGGAACCTGATGCTCGATATAAAGATAATACTCAAAACTATCGTTGTCGTATTCAAAGGCAGCGGTGCTTCGTAATAATGATACAAACAAAAGGGACTCTCCTAAAACGGAAAGTCCCTGTTTTTTTGAAATAGTGCCCTCATAGCGCCCTAAACGTATTCAGTAAAATAAAAAAGCGTTTCCTCAAAAAGAAGAAACGCCTGTTTCACGCCGTTTAGCGTGGAGCTGATGATCGGACTTGAACCGACGACCTACGCCTTACCAAGGCGTTGCGCTACCGACTGTGCCACATCAGCATCAACAGATAATATTATACAGCAACAGCAAACAAAAGTCAATAGGCGGATATTTTATTTTTTATATTAACTAAAACTCGTTATTTCCCCCTCAAAAATTTTTTTGATTTTTTTGAAAAAAGGTATTGACAAACTGTTTTTTATCTGGTATAATATTAAAGCAGTCGAGAGACGGGCAATGCGAGTGTGCTGGAATAGGCAGACAGGCACGTTTGAGGGGCGTGTGTCGAGAGACGTATGGGTTCAAGTCCCATTACTCGCACCAAAGATTTGAAAACCTGTTAGAGAATACGAAATATCGTACACTCTGACAGGTTTTCATTTTATAAAAAAATTTTTTGGCTTGATAACTATCGTTTGCTTTCGGGTACGTTTATTTTCCCGTCCTGACTACTAAGACCTTGATATGGCTCGTCGATACCTTTATTGGCAAACCAAGATATGAAGTAATACTAAATAGGTTCGTTCGTCATGGCTCAATCCTTCATCTTATCCAGTAGAAGTGTCAAGGCGCAGTAATTCATCTCAAGCCCCTTTTATTAAGTTTTCAAGTTTCTTAGCAAGGAAACTAATTCAAAGCCAACTCACAAGGCAAAAAGACAAGCCTTTCAGACATCGCAACATAACTGAAAGGCTTGACAAGTTCTATTACAAATGTTATAATATAATGTATGACATTACATCGCAACACGAAATAGCATTCTCACTAAGTCATTCAGATGTTGCATTCATCTGTATGATTACGAGGCGTAGTCAGTCGCCAAACTGTCTATGCCTTGTGGGGGGTGCTTTTTATTAGCTAATTGTATTATATCACATTTATATATCCTGTGTCAGCCCCTTTCGCCAAAAAATTTAATTTATTATCTCTCAGCAATTTTTGACCGAATATAGAAATAACCGCCTTACAAAAAAGTAAGGCGGTTATCTTTTATGGAAGTTATTTCACGGTATCTGTATTTCTTTTACATCAAACGTATAATCTTTCTGCTCGTATGCAGCAAGAATTTTATTAAAGTATTCACCATAACTTGTTTCGTCTATCGTTTCTTCTACCACTCTTCCATTTTCATCTATTAAGTACTCTGAATTTGGATTAGTGCATTGTGCTACCTTTCCTTTTTCAAAACGAACCTCAAACGAATTTATTTCATATTCAGTTTCTTCAGAAAAGTTTTTTTGAGATTTTGATATTACAAAAAACTGTTTTGATGGTATTTTTTGCAGCAATTCTTTCTCATACCCACTGGACGTTAATCCAGTTTCTCCATTATCATAGCACTTGAAATCACTCAAAAAAACTTCTTCTTTTGGAAGTAAAGCGTATACTCCTAAAATGTTTTCCTTGCTTTCTTCTGAACATATAGTACTGTATATATGTTCCTTAATAGTCTTTACATTCTCATTTGTAAGTTGATCTTCTCTTAATAGATTTGTCAGAATATCATCAGTACTATATTCATACATCTTTGAATCAGTCTCAAACTTGTATCCCATTTCCTCAAGGTCAGCTTCATATTTAGAATAATCCGCTTTAACTTCAATGATTATTTTTTCGGTATCTGCGACCTTAATTGTGCAATCATAACCAATTTTTTGATTATAATCAGACTCGATGTATTATAAAAGAAGCTTAGGTCTGTTGGATAAACTCCCGAAAATCTTCCATCTATTTTATCAAAAGCGTCCACCATTGTATACTTATTAGCTACATCAGGAAGTGTTTCCTTTTCTGTTGTGTGCTGAGTTTCAACCTTAGAGTTTGATTTTTCTCTGTTCTTCGATTTATTTTCAGAATTATCTCCGCAAGCGCAAAGATTAAGTGTTGCTGCTAATGCTACTATTGATATAAATACTCTTTTCATGATGAACCTCCTTGTTTCCTTTAGCATAGTCAATACCGCGACCGATGAAGAATGAATCCGAAATATTGACAAGCTTATTAGAATACCACTGCAGTCGTTCTTTATTCTCAAGTATCTTCTCTATCTTCTCAGGGATAGTATTAATCTCCGTTAGGAGTTCACTGTAACGCTCGTCTTTTATTTCTTTCCTTACCTTTGCTAACTGTAATGCAAGCAAATAACCTGCAACAAGCTGGCAGCTGTACGCTTTTGTCGTAGCGACTGATATCTCCGGACCTGCAAGTGTGTAGAAAACGTTGTCTGCCTCGCGAGCTATAGACGAACCAACCACATTCACAATGCCAAGAGTCTTTACCCCACTGTCCTTAGCCATTCTGAGAGCAGCAAGTGTGTCCGCAGTCTCACCAGACTGAGAAATAACAATGACAAGGCTGTTCTTGTTCAGCTTCATATCACGATAACGGAACTCGGAAGCCAGTTCCACACGAACCTGTAAAGAAGTCAAGTTCTCGATAACATACTGGAGACCCACACCAACGTGATAAGCCGAACCGCAGGCAACTATGTAAATCTGGTCTATAGACTTCATTTCCTCGTCTGTGAGATTAACAGAATCAAAATGAACAGTACCGTCTGAAACAACAGAATTGATTGTGTCGCGGATAACCTTGGGCTGCTCGTGTATCTCTTTGAGCATAAAGTGTTCATATCCGCCCTTTTCAGCAGACTCAGCGTCCCATGTTATCTCTGTAAGAGGCTTTTCAATAACATCGCCATCAATGTTGTAGAAGGTTACTCTGCCTTTTTCGAGCTTGGCGATCTCCATATTGCCGATGTAGTAAACATTGCGAGTATATTTAAGTATAGCGGGGACGTCTGAAGCCACTTAGGATTCGCCGTCAGCGATACCGATTATCATCGGACTGTCCTTGCGGGCGCAGTATATCTCACCCGGGAAGTCCTTGAACATAACGCAGAGCGCATAAGAACCGCGGATACGCACCATTGCTCGTGCAAGCGCCTCAACAGGAGTACACGAATACTTCTTGAAATAGTAGTCGATGAGCTTTACAGCGACCTCTGTATCAGTCTGTGGAGCAAACGAATAGCCCTTCTTGATGAGCTTTTCGCGCTGCTCCTGATAGTTTTCGATAATTCCGTTGTGTACAGCGATAACGTTTCCGTCACCGGAGCTGTGAGGGTGAGCATTCACCGCCGAGGGCTCACCGTGCGTCGCCCAGCGCGTATGACCGATACCGCAGGTGCCCTTTACAGCCTTGCCCTGATTGGTCATTTCGGCAAGTACACGCAGCTTGCCTTTTTCCTTGATGACCTCAGCAGGCTTTTCGCCGTCGCGAATAGCGATACCAGCCGAGTCATAGCCTCTGTATTCAAGTTTTGACAGCCCGTCGAGCAATATCGGCGCTGCCTGTTTTTTTCCTGTAAATCCCACGATTCCGCACATTAAGATATTCTCCTTATTATTAATTACATTCGCATAAAACCTAATGTAAATACAGTAAACACCTTTTGCTTACCTCAAATCAATTACTCCTCTCCCACCGGACATATATACAGTATCTCCAATAATAGTATCTCCAATATCACTTACTAGAAGTTTTACAACCTCCGCAACTTCTTCCGGCATTGTATATCTATTATTAGGACATAAATTAGTATATAAGTTGCTACCGTCATAATTCTTTTGCATACCAGTAGCAGTGGGTCCAGGACCAACAGCATTTACTATTATATTATGCTCAAGCAATCTTTGCGCTAGTCCCTTAGTAATACCTGATATTCCTAATTTAGACAATCTATAAGGAGACCACGATGGTTCTAACGCTGATTGGGACGAAACCAAACATATGTGACCATGTATGTTAGATTCTATCATATATTTTGCGATTTGCTGACACATAAAATAAGTACCTCTAAGATTTATTCCCATAATAGAATCATACTCTTCAATAGTTGAATTCAAGAAATCCAACCCATCTCTATCAACGTGAATACCAGTAGAAGATACAAATATATCAATTTTGTTAAAAATCTCCACTGCTTCATTAACCTTGCTCTCAAAAGACTCCGGATGAGCATAATCTAAAACTAATGCAGAAACATTTTTAGAATTGAAAGTCTTAATTATTTCTTCTAATTTAGTTTTAGATGTTCCTGCTATTATTACTTTACAACCTGATTTATGTAGAATTTTAGAAATAGCTAATCCAATACCACCTGAACCTCCAGCAATTAAAGCAACTTTACCTTCAAATTCATGCCCAGCAATTGGATTTCGTAAAATCGGAACTTTTTTTTCTTCTTTAGTGTACATAATTATACTTCGTAAAAAAGATTTAATGCCTAATCCCATATTCTTTCTTCCTCATTCCATTTTATCTAAAGCCAAAGCTTTTTTACTTCTATTCAACTCACGTTTTGCAAACTGAACTGGAAACAATCCCTGCCTTATCATTCTTAATTTTAAACGTAATCCTAATTCTGAATGGATTACAACATTGATGAAACCTCTTCTTATGTTCTTAATACAACTATTATATAATTTTGAATTTTCTTTAACAGAATCAGTAGCTATAATTAAAAATAATTGATAACCGTAATTTTTCCATATATGCCAATTGCAAGCGTTAGTTGTTCTTTTGGTTACAATAGCTCTATTATCTTTTATATAACGAATATTCTTTGCAGCATTTGTCCCCATAACCAACTTATAGTTCGTTAACCCACTTTCAGTATTATTGAGCCGATAATTGTATATTTTTCGATGTCCAACAGCAACACGATTTGAACACTGTGCAGCTGTAGAAGAGAAATACAGACCCTCACCAGACCAAGGCCTCGAAAAAGAGATGTTATTTTTTTTAATCATTTCCACTTTATACAGTTTATTCCAAGGGCCAATTGCTATGCGTGGATATATTATTGCACAAAATGCGTCTTCTGGTGTCCACACTTCAATTTTATCTTTTTCTATCTGAACTCTATCTCTAGTTGTAAATATATGATCAGTCATGGACATATCGGCCCCGGTCTTAAGAATTAATCTTAAAAGGTATTCAATATAGTCAATTTCGAGCCAGTCATCACCATCAATAATAGTAACATACTCACCTGTAACTAAAGAAAGCCCTACATTTCTAGCCTCACATGCACCGCCATTTTTCTTGTGAATTACTTTTATTCTACTATCTTGTGAAGCATATTCATCACAAATTTTGCCACTATTATCTGGTGATCCGTCATCAACTAGTATTACCTCAATATTAGAGTAAGACTGGTTAATTATAGAATCAATTAGTTTTCTCAAAAATTTTTCAGATTTATATATAGCAACAATAATTGATACCTTAGGGGCTGACAAATTATTAGCACTTAAGCCAGAATTATTTGATTCTATTTGCATTACTAAATTACCTCCAATCGCAGATTTAAAAAATCAAATACACTTTATCCCACCGGTTAAGTCATTATTTACAATCACTTCCAATAGCACCGATCAGGAATTCCCTTGAAAACAATATTTCCTTTTCTAAAGAGCTCAAAGAATTGTCATAATCAATATCACTTTTATCCTTAATATGACGCGAATTATAGCTAATATATCTATCCTCAAGTTTAGCCATTTTTAATAAATTCTTTACTCTAGAATTCGTCGACGTCTCTAAATTTTCTTTGAATCTTTCAAATACATAAAAATTCTTTTTATGTATTATTGAAAAAACAGACATGTGAAATGAATCAGTTATTACATATTCAGCACTTCTAAATAAATCTAATAGTTTTGAAAGATCAGTGTCTGCACAAATCTTCCCTTTTTGAAAATATGAGAATCCCATATATGGAACTATAATATGCTGAAGATTATGCTTTTGGGCAAATTTCTTTACGGCATGCCAGTGATTAAAATTATCGGTCAAAAAAACGCTCAATACATACTTTGAACTTATTTTCTTATTTCCTCCTGGAAAAATTGACAACCAGTCATCTTCATTAAGAAGCAACGTAGGGTCAACTGTAACCTTAGGGGGCAGATCCGTTAATTGTTTCAGCAGTTCAGCACCTTTTGCTTCTCTAACAGAAATAGCTGAAAATTTCTTCAGACCATGCCGTATCTTTTCTGCGGTTTCAGGTGGTATAGAATTTACTCCCAAACTCGGTGAATATGCTATCCTCCTTGTCTTTATTTCATCATAGTCTAAATAATAGACAGGCGAATACCACCCTGGGTTCCACAGCTGATCACTTCCAACTATGATAAGGTCGAATTGATTACAGATCGTGACAAAATCAGCTATTGTATCAGCCTTTTCTGTTAATATGCACTTTTCACGAATTGTATTGCTTAAATTCTTATCACGCAAAGCTATCTCTTTACCGTATTTAGAATTCGCATAGATCATCGCATATTTATACGGCTGTCTTTTTAAACGTTCCATGAAAGTACGATGTGATTCGTATCTGATTAGTTCTTCATTATAATCAATGATATGCACGTCATGCCCTTGTTTACGCAGGTACCACTGCAAAGCAACAGCCTGTAGATTTGTTCCGTAATTAGGCCCTGTATACCATGTTATAACGCCAATTTTCATACACTTTTCCTCTTCTTTACTAATACATTTTTGATCTTTCCAAGTACCAGCGAAACATCTTTTATGTAAATAACAAAAATAGCTAAAAACAAAATGATCTCTATTGAATACAGCTTTATGCCATCAATATAATACAGCAATACTGATTGAACAACGAGCAACAGATACGAAAAGCAGTCCCTTTGTATTTTTATTTTTAGCTTTATGTATTTTTTTGAATACAGCATTCTTGATATCCAAACGCTGCAATAGCTAACTGTAGTTGCTATTGCAGCACCGATTATTCCGATCACAGGCACAAGTATCAAGTTCAAAGTAATATTACAAATTGCTCCCATCAAAGTTGTACGCCCAAATACTTTAGAATCCTTAACAGCAGAAAATAGACCTCCAAGATACCCCGACATAGCTCCGAATAATATTGCTATTGTCAGCCATGGAGCGTATTTCCATGCAGAAAAAAAGTCTTTAGCATATAAATACTTTGCAAGTATCTTATCAGAAGCGATGATAACTGAACAGCATATTGTCATTGCGCAGTTGTATGTAGCATATGTTTTTGCAAAAAAACCATTTTTGTCCTCGGGATCGTAATCCTTAACTGCGGATAAAGTCCAAGCCTGAGCAAATATTGATTGTAAAACACTTAGTATTGAAGGTATTTTTGCTGCAACTGAGTAAACACCGTTAGCAGCCAAGCCTAAAAAATAAATTACTATGTATTTATCAGAAGCATTGTTTACCCACCAACTAATTGTGTTTATGATCATCGGACATGAATACGTTTTCATTTCCTTTGCAACATTTAAATCTGTTTTTCTTATATCAAAATTTTTGAGTATCCCTATCCTGAAAATAAGATACACACATTGTAAGATCGGACCGATGATATTTGCCCAGAAATATCCGATAAGCCCCCATTTAAACACAACAAGGAATAATATATTAGATGCAATAACTATAACAGAGTTTATCACACTTGATACGGACAGATCGGCGATCCTGTCTATTCCGCGGGCATATGCAGTGATCAGACCTGATAATGCCTGAGAGAAAAACATCAGGAAAAAATACACCGCATATTTTTTGAAAATGTATTGAAATTCAAAAAATGCAAAGCAATAATTCAGTCCCAGCACAGCGATAACAATAACCGAGCCAAATACTAAATACCTTAACCCGACAGACAGTACTTTATTATTATCATATTTTGTATCCAAGGAAAATCTCATAACTGCATCTTGGATATTTAACGTGAGAACAGGAACAAGTATTCCGATAGTCGTATAAAAAAGATCATTTATTCCATATTCTGTCGTTGTCAAAATATTGGTGTAAAGAGGGACTAAAAGAAACAACAGAAGTTTGGTCGAGAAACTGCTTAAAGTTAAGAGACCTATGTTTTTAGCAAGATATCTGTACTTTTTAGAATTTGATTTCATCTATTCACTCCTAAATCCACTTGCTTTCATAGTGCAAACAAAATCTGATATTTCATTATTTCTGCAAACAGATTGACTTTATCTTATCCAGCATATCCATGCTTGTAGTTTTATGCTCCTTAAAATTATTTATCAGCATTTCATAGTTGCTGTTATCGATCAGATATTTTATCTTTTCGGCGATCTCTTCTATATCATCAGGATCTTCGATAACACTATTTTTATCTAAAGGTTCAACAGTTACTTTTGCACCAACATTATTAGTTACCAATACCGAGCAGTGACAAGAAAGCGCATCGCCAAGGACCAATCCAAAAGGTTCGACCGCCGAATCAATTACAAATACACTTATTCTGTCCAACATTTTATAATAAGCATCTTTGTCCAACTGACCGCATATTTCAATATCGATATCCTTACCTAATGAAGAACCATTTTCCGATACTTCACCAAATACGTATAATTTACATTTGATCCCCTCTTGCCCGAGTTTTTTTATAGCCTTATATACTTTATCATTATTCTTGATCGGTCTGTTTCCGCCTGAAACAGCTACTGAATACTCTTCTTTTCTCTGTATTTTTCTGTCCTCAAGTACCAATCCATTATTGGCATAGTATATTTTATCTTTATATATCGGATAACGATCTGCCACCCATTGAGCATAATATTGAGAAACACAGATTATTTTTGAACTTTTTTCAAGTATTTCTTTTTCTAAGCCGATCAATTCTTCGCTTAGTCCTTCATTGTTTATATCATTTTCATATTCAAGGCAGCCGTGCATAAGATAGCAGACATTTTTATTATTTTTACATATAAGATCCAACGATCTTTTTGTACAGATCCCCGATATAAGAACGCATTTACATAATTTGGATTTCAAAAAGGTCTCAACGCCCCTGATATACTTATTTGAAAATCTGACATAAAGCAGTTCAGAGTCTTTAAGATCTATTAGTGCTCTGTTAACATTTTGCGGACCTGTATTTCTTTTATATCTTCCATAAAAAAAAATCTTTTCCATTACTTCACCAACATTCCACGAATTTTGTATGCAAGCATCAACAACATATGCATATGACATTTTATAAGGATTACTTTTATTCGTTCACTTCTTGAATCACACACACATTTTCCCTTGATAGCTTTTCTTATCAGCTTATTACCAAGAAGCATTCTTACCTTTTTGAGCGATACCAAGAACTTATCCTCGGAAAGAGTGATATTTCTAATATCATCGCAAAGCAATAAAATATTATGTGTGTTTGATATCGACTGTATCACTGCATTTTCATTTCGGTCAATCTCAAACAAGCTGTTCCAGTAAGTAATGGTTTTATTGATATCAACACTTTTTCCCTGATCATGAAGCATTGACGAACTGTACTGAATATAGTAATACCATTCATCTGGAACAACCAAACAATTACTTATATGTTGCAAAAGTTGCCTATTAAAAACTTGATCTTCACAGATTCGAACATCTTCGTCAAATAAATGCTCTTTAATAATACTTGTTCTATATACTGTTGCGCAAGCAGACCCAAGTATTATATAATCTCTATTTGAGGGATAATCAAGTATCCTCATTTTCATTTCTTGTAATTCATTCAGCTTATTATAGTAGAAAACATTTTTAGCATTTTGCTTCATTGCCTTACAATAAAATATATAATCATTTCCACTACAATTATTTTTAGTTAATTTTTGATAACCTTCTGGTACTTCTTTACATAATACCATTTTACTATAAATAACATCAGGATTATATTTCTCCGTATATTTCTTAACAGAAATAAAAAAATTATTACTTACTGCATCGTCTGCATCAACAAAAACTGTATACTGACCTTTAGCAGCTTTTATACCTGTATTTCTAGCTCCAGCCAACCCCTTATTATGCTGATGTATTACTTCTGTATTCATTACTTCCGGTATACTATCCAAATAAGTTGCAACTTCAGAATTACTTCCATCATCAACTATTATCAACTCAAACAGTTCTTGGGGTTGTTTTCTAATAGTTGAAAGCATGGATTCAAATTTAGATATTTCCGTATTATAAACTGGAACAACAACACTTATTAATGGATTATTATTCATATTTTTTACACCTCATTATAACTGACTTTCTATTATTCCTTCATAAAAGCATAAGGATAAGTATGTGCACCATTTCTGATTACATACGTTATAAGCCAATATAAAATAACCACAAAAACGATAATAGAGTATTCTATAATCTTATTTTGGATTTTCTTATTACTAAACTTCTCATACTCTCCTTCTCCATCACATATCTTATATATAATCAATGGGATATATATAAGCGCAAAAAAATCAAAATAGTAAGCCATTCTAACTATATATGAAGAAGCGCCAGAGAATAACCCCAATGTAAAAAACAAAGAAATCTCAGAATAGGCAAATAAAGTATTCAACATATCCATCTTGTTGTCTTTATTATTCTTCCTTTTTACCAAAAAATAAGCAAAACAACTTGTAAATAAAAACAATCTAATAATTTTTCCGCCTGAAACATCTTGGTCTTCAAAATAGTGATTATATCTTGATAAATTCAATCCGCTTATATTCGACAATGAAAAAAATATTTTTTCTAAACTTAATGAAACCACTAAAGATAAAAAAGCTACTATTATTAACGCTCTATTCTTACTATTCTCTTTACTATATTTCATCGCTCCTCGATTATTATCAATAACACTATGACTTGACCTTCCTTCCACAAACAAGGAAATCGGGTATATCAAAGCTGCAATGTATGCGGTTTCGTGAAAGAAAGAAGCAAATAGTATTACCAAAGCCAAAAATAACAGTTTCCTTTTTTTACATATCTATACGAAAATAGAACAATTAAAAGCGCTGGAAACTGGCGCATATTATTAAATGAATCATTATAGTACAAGAAATATTACAGAGCAAACGCAAAAGGAACATTTATTCGATCTTTATAATCAAGCAGTGTTACAAACAATACAACTAATTCAAACAAACATAGGTAAAAATAAAACCAATGCGAATTACTGGTAAATCTAGATACTAAAAAGTTTAACGTCGAATAGCCATAATAAATTGAATAACTTCTGGCATTATTAATATATTCAAAATAGTCAGAAGACGAACAAGCTCTTTCAAACCAGTAGTTACCATACGCTGAAATATCTCCGCCTATTGAATAGTCTCTTAAACCAGCTAATGCGCTTGGAACAATTAAAGCAATAGGAACAAATATTTTTGCTCCTATCCCACGGAACCGGAATTTCTGTGCAATTTCTAAACACGACACCGAAATAAAAAATACTATAATATATATCATCTGATCTGTACTCTTTCGTTGTTACATCAGAAATGATTCTTATAATGCAATAAATCATTTCACATATTTGAGAAATACAAAAAATCTATTATTCAGACTTTATTGGTTTCTATTTCTATAATCACATTTTTTATATTTTCTTTTTTCCCATTTCTTTGTTTCTATACGCTTTAATACCAGAAATAATTGGGTCTACATTTTCATTCTTAAAATAACCAAACAGTATATATAGCAAACGCGAAGCAACAAAATACAGCATTGCAGTGCATTTAAAGTAATTACTGTATTTGCTGATTATATACAATCTATTTCTTGTTAAATAATAATCTTTAGCACCTATACTTCTATTGATGCTTTTTCCTACCTTATGCCAAATTATAGCATCAGATAAATAACGTAACTTGATTCCATGCTGTAGTGCTTTTAAAGAAAAATCAGCATCTTCATAATACATAAAATATTCTTTTTCAAAGAGTCCAAGTTTCCTATATGTATTAGTTGTCATCATAAAACAACACCCTGTAAGAAATGTAACATTCTTACTCTCTGTATACTGCTTATGCCTAAAATTACCTTTCCATTTAGATACCTCACCTCCACCATACCATAATTCCTTTGAATTATAGTAGTAAATAGCTCCTGTGGTCATAGTAGTATCATTCGTTGTAGTTACGAGTTTTTTTATCGTATCATTATTAATTACTGTATCATTATTAAGGCACATAATATAGTCTGCCCCATGTTTTGATGCATATTCTGCACCAATATTATTTGCTATTCCAAATCCAACATTTTCATCGTTTTCTATTAATACCACTTTCTCAAACTGATATAGAATATCCAACTTATCATCAGAACAATTATCAACAACGATGATTTCAAAATTAGTATAATCACTTTTTTGAATGCTTTTTATACATTCAACTGTGTCATGTATACCGTTATAATTGACAAGTATTATTGATACCTTTTTTTGCTTCTTACCCATTAATTGTCTCCCTCAATTATAATATAATGCTTCTGCTGCCTCATTTCAAAACATCTTATAGTAATTACACATTATCTTTTTACTATTTATAATACTCCATTTAAACACATCCATCATAAAAATACAACGAGTCAATTGCTTTCTCAAATTTTGAATACATGTTTTCCCAAGAATACGTATCGAGTAAACGTTTTTGTTTTTTAATTATGTCACTTCTAATGTCGCAATTATAAAGACTTTTAATTGCATCTTTGATCTCATTTGGTTTATTTGGATCAACAAGAATTGAACATTCCTCCGCAATTTCTTTCATTGAAGAACAATTACTTGTAATTACTGGTGTTTCGTAATAAGCTGCTTCTAATATTGGTATTCCAAATCCTTCGTATTTAGAAACAAAAAGTAACCCTAAACTATTCTTATATAAAGCAATTTTTTCCGATTCTGAAATATAACCAAGGAAATTAACTGCATTCTGCAAATTATGCTCTATAACATATTTATTAAGGTCTTCGTATTCTCCACTCTTCTTTCCTGCAATATAGAACTTTATATCTGAATTTTCTCTATATGCCTTTTCAAATCCTTTTATTGCGTTCAGGAGATTTTTATTTTTTCTCATATCTCCTACATAAAAAATGTATTTTTCTTTTATCTTTTCTGCAAATTCAACTGTCAACTCCCCATTATTTGAAGTCCCAACATACCCACAAGGAACAACAACTATTCTATCCTCCGGTATTTTTAAGTAATGAACGATATCTCTCTTCGTTGTATGTGATATGGTAAGTATTAAATCTGCTTTTCTGCATCTCATGAAATAAAAATTCATATATGCTCTCATAACAGGTTTATAGTAATTTGGAAATTTTTTCACCATTAAATCAAAAACTATCGCAACTCGCTTTTTACTCTTGTTTATTATTGGAATTAATCCATCACAAATGTATATGTCCGACTTTCCAAAGATCAACTCAATAGGAAATATATATGCAAAGATTCTGGTAAATTTATTTGAAAAATGTTGATTACTTTCTTCGCAAACATAATCTGGCAAGTATTGCCGTACTTCTTCCTCTTTATTGTAAAACGATATATTCACATTGTATTTTTTATGCTCTATTGTTTTTCTAATTAACATATCATGAAAGAAATGTACTCCTGTTTTATGCTCTCTATAAGCCAAGCTACCGGTTAAAAAATTAATATTCATTTTTGCTCCTTTTAAAAAGTGGATTTTTATATAGTTATCCATTAATTCCAGACGCTACAAAAACCGCACTCTTTTCATAGTATTAAATCAATTTCAGACTTCATTACACAAAGATAACCATTAATACAAGAAGTGACAATAAAACTCTCGCAAGAAACTAAAACATAGGAATACAAATAATTGTTTTATGGTATTCTCCAGAATCCAAGAGCATCTTTTATGATTTCATCCAAATTCATTTCAGGCTTCCATCCAGTATGTGAAGTCAACTTATCATGATTACCACACACAACAGGTGTGTCACTTGGTCTCATCCTCGCGGGATCTTGGCGAACTTCAATTTGAACTTTTGCCATGCTAATAAGTTTATCAAGTACTTCCTGCGCTGTATGAGTAGAACCTGAACAAATATTGTAAACCTCACCTGTATGCCCTTTTTCAGCAATCAACCTAATGGCACGGCAAGCATCTTTCACATGGGTAAAATCTCTCGCGCTCTCAAGATTTCCTACAGAAAGATATTCTCTCTGTCCCCTCTCTATATCAACAATACCAGAGGCAAAGTCAGCGATCATAAATCCTTTTGCCTGTCCGGCACCGCCAAGATTGAATTGGCGCACCATACAAACATTCATACCAAAATTCTTATTATAAAGCTGAGCAAATAACTCCTGTGCCTGCTTGGAAATCGCATATGGAGTCATAGGGCTAACCGGCATTTCCTCTACCACATTAGCCCCACGTTCTTTAAGATTTCCATATTCATCGGAAGAACCGATGGCAATAACTCTCATTTTCGGATTAACAGTTTTTACTGCTTCCAGTATATTGATCAATCCAATAGTGTTAAGCTGCACTGTGAGTTGCGGCTTCTTCCATGATAGCCCGACATTTGCCTGTCCAGCCATATTAACTAAAACATCCGGACGGTGCTGAGATATAATATCCAGCACCATATCCGAATCCATAATGTCCATTGAGATGATATCATCCTCTGCTTTCAAATCACAGCGAATTACTTCATAACCATTTTCTTCTAGTTCAGTGCATAAATGCTTTCCGTAAAAGCCGGCACTGCCTGTAATCAGAGCCTTCACTTGCTTTCTGCCTCTTTTTTAGCAAGCTAAAGGTCATGCTCTGCCATAATAGCACAAAGCTGCTCGTAGCTTGTCTTCTGCGGATTCCAGCCAAGCTTTGTCTTTGCCTTAGTAGGATCACCCCAGAGATTTACAACGTCTGTAGGACGATACCACTTTGGATTTACGCAAACAAGCATCTTGCCTGTCTTCTTGTCGTAACCCTTTTCATCAAGACCTTCGCCCTTCCACTCAAGCTCAATACCATCATTCTTGAACGCAAGAGTAGTGAATTCGCGAACAGTGTGCTGAACACCTGTTGCGATAACGTAATCATCAGGCTCGTCCTGCTGCAGAATCAACCACATGCACTCAACATAGTCCTTTGCATAACCCCAGTCACGAAGTGAATCCGTCCTGTCCTGTGATACCTGTAATAAGTGCCTTTTTCATTAGTGTGTTCTCCTTTTACATTTTAGATATTACGATCGATAGATTTCCTTCAACAGTCAAAATGAAATTCGTTGCAGGAATAAATACCGTTTCGCCTGAGTTTATGGGCATTGTCTCGCCCAGCGTAAGAGTCCCTGATCCTTTGATACAGGTAATTGAATAGAAGCTGTCGTTTGTCAGCGTAATCTGCTGCTTTCCTTCAACATATACAAACGAAACATTAAAATACTTGCAGCTTACCTTTCCCTTGAAAGGAATAGGTTCATATTTATGATAATTCAGCACATCGAGAGCCTTATCAAGATGAAGTTCTCTCGGATTGCCAAACTTATCTCGTCTGTCATAGTCATACAGTCTATATGTACTGTTGCTGCTTTGCTGTATTTCGCAGATCAGATTTCCAGCGCCGATTGCATGAACTGTACCAGCTGGAATAAAGAATACATCACCGGGCTTTGTCGGATGAAAATCAAGAACCTCCATTATTGTGTTATCCTTGATTCTCTGAGCTACTTCTTCTTTGCTGACATCTTTGTTAAAGCCAACATAGAGACCAGCACCTGGTTCTGCATCAATGACATACCACATCTCAGTCTTACCGTAGCCATTTTCATGCTGTAATGCATATGCATCATTTGGATGAACCTGTACAGAAAGATTCTGTTTTGCATCGATTAGCTTTATAAGAAGCGGAAACTCTTTATTCGTATCATATTTCGTGCCAAGCGCAGATAATCCAATCTTCTCAAGATATTCATTAAAAAGCATTCCTTGAAATTGTCCGCTTGCTATCATACTCGTTCCATCCGGATGTGCAGATAATTCCCAGCTTTCAGCAATGATATCAAAATCACATGGCTTATGATAGATGTCTCTGAGTTTTGTACCGCCCCACAGATAGTCTTTAAATGCGGGGGAAAGTTTAACAATAGAATCTATGCTCATAGCAGTTCCTTCCTGCCAGCCTCGTTGAGAGCATCAACAATCTTCTTGACATTCTGTGCCTTTTCTTTCTTACAAACCATTATCGCATCCGGTGTTTCTACAATAACCAGTCCCTCAACGTCAACAGCAGTAACTGTCTTACCAGAGGAATAAATCACTGAATCCTTTGAATCAATAGCAACAACATCGCCAAGCAGAATATTGCCGTCTTCATTAGGAGTATGAAGTACATCCATCATATCCCAGCTTCCGACATCATTCCAGCCACAGTCGCCAGGAATTACGAGAATATCACCCTTTGCAGCACTAGGCTCCATAACTGCATAGTCAATGGAAATCTTGCGGATGTTCGGATATACATCATTGAGTACTTCCTGCTCGCTCGGTGTATTCATTGCATCACCGATCTTTTTTAGATCGGCATAGATATCCGGAACATATTCTTTAAGCTTCTTAAGGATCAAGGAAGCCTTCCAAATGAACATACCACTGTTCCAAGCATAACGACCGCTTTCGATGTACTTCTTTGCTGTTTCCTCATCTGGCTTTTCCTTGAACTCAATAACAGGCTTGACAGCATCTGAAACTGTAGCGTCATACTTAATGTATCCAAACCCAGTGGAAGGAAAAGTCGGTTTAAGACCAATTGTAACAAACTTGTCCTGCTCTTCAGCAATAAGGATTGCAGTTTTGAAGATCTCAGTCAGTGCATGAACATTCTCAATATAATGATCAGCAGGAGTGATAATCATAACACCGTCGCCATACTTACGATAGATTTCCATAGCAGCATAGCCAATACAAGCTGCCGTATTTCTTGCAGCAGGTTCAGCAAGAATATTCATTGGGAAAACCTTACCGTGTGTTGCAGTGATCATTGCAGGAGCCTGCACATCAGCAGTTACAATGAAAATGTTGCTCTTACCGATAACTGTAGCCATTCGCTCCACAGCTTCATTGACCATCAGATCCTTGCCGGAAAGATTCAATAACTGCTTCGGTGTCTTTTGTCTTGATAACGGCCAGAAACGAGTTCCGCCGCCGCCTGCCATGATAACTCCATAATGATTCATATCTCTTCTCCTCTTACTTTATCTTTTCTGCAAGTTCTGCACCGATTGCTTCTTCAATCTTTTCAGCTTCACTTCTGTTATTCGCTGTCACACTTATATATGCCTTTACCTTCGGCTCAGTACCAGAAGGACGGATAACAACGGAACCAGTCTCTGTATAGAACTTCAGCACATCCGAAGCCGGAAGCCCATCGAGCCCCTTACTGTAATCCAGTGTCTTAACAACCTTCTGCCCAGCGAAATTATCAACTCCACGATGGAAGTCAGCCATAATTTCCTGCATTTTCACCATTCCTGCGGATCCACCAAACTCGTAAAAATGAAGTGTGTTCAAGCAGAAACCATAAGTGTTAAAGAGTTCATCAAGTTTATCGCTCAGACTAATACCTCTGGTCTTGTAGAACGCAAACATTTCACAGATAATAAATGCAGCATTGACCGCGTCTTTATCACGAACATAAGAACCTGTCAGATAGCCATACGATTCTTCAAAACCACAAACATAGTCTTTTTCTCTGCCCTGCGCTTCAAGTTTTCCAATAACTTCACCGATAAACTTAAATCCTGTCAGAACATTCACTGTTTCAAGACCATAATGCTCGGCAATCTTCTCAGCAAGATCCATAGTCACTACTGTCTTAACGAATACAGGATGTTCAGGCATTTTATTATGTTTGATTCTCTGAGAGCAAACATAATCAAGAAGAAGAAGACCAACTTCATTTCCAGACATCAGCTGATATTCACCAGAGGCTGTTTTAACTGCAATACCGCAACGATCAGCGTCAGGATCGGTTGCAAGAAGCAAATCAGCACCTGTCTTTTCACAATACTGAAGTCCAAGATCCATAGCTTCTCTAATCTCAGGATTCGGGAACGGACAAGTTGGGAAATTACCATCAGGATTACGCTGTTCTTCTACAACAGTAATATTAGTGAAGCCGCTTTCCTCTAAGGCTCTTGTAACTGGCTTTAAACCAGTACCATTCAGCGGGCTATACACAATAGCAACATCTCTGTTGATCTCATCACCGAAAAGTACACTCTGTTTTTTAACCTCTTCAATGAATGAAGTAAGTACGGAATCATCAATATAATCAATAATACCGGATTTCAGTCCATCCTCAAATGAGGAATTCTTTACATCGGCAAAAATATCAAGCTTTTCAATTTCAGCAAGAATAGCTGCCGCAGCCTCCGTGGTGATCTGACAGCCGTCAGCACCATAGACCTTGTAGCCGTTATACTTACTGGGATTGTGGCTTGCGGTGATCATAATACCTGCGGAAGCGCCTAATGCCCTTACTGCATAGCTGACAGTAGGAACAGGAAGTAGTTCTGACCAGATATGAACCTTAATACCATTAGCTGCAAATACACCAGCAGCAACCTTTGTAAACACATCGCTCTTAATGCGGCTATCATAACCGATGACAACACTCGCACCAGAACCAAGGTAATTTGAGAGTCCTTGGCTTGCTTTAGAAACTGTGTAGACGTTCATTCGGTTTGTACCAGCACCAATCGTACCGCGAAGGCCACCCGTACCAAATGCCAAATCGCGATAAAAAGCATCTTCCATCGCTTTGTCATCCATGCCATTCAGTTCTTCTTGCAAATCAGCTTCTGTAACATTTTCAAGCCATCTGTTGTACTCTGATTTGTAATCCATTCTAGCTCTCCTTATGCGAATTTGATTAAACGTATAACTATCTAACACAAAGACATAAAACAGTCTTTCGTTTGAAACGCAGTTATTTGAGAATCAAATTTTTTGATTCTCTGTTTACCTTTCTCTATGATTTTACTTCTAAGTATCTTGTCCTTATTCAACATGATTACAGCGTCAGCAGCCGCCTCATAATCATCTATATCTACTAATACGCCCGCATTTCCTACAACATAGGGAATCGCATCTGCCCTACTTCCAACGATTGGCTTTCCCAATAGCATATACTCAGGGAGAACTAATCCAAACCCCTCCCATCTACTAAGTAAGACAGCAACATCAAAACAATCCGCATAATCTAATGGATTATCAACCCAGCCCGTAATCAAAATGTTCTTACTCATACCAAGCGACTCAATTAGTTGTTCTGTCTCTTGCTTGTATTGATCACCACCAATATCATCTCCAACGATAATAAAAAATGCTTTAGGAATCCGTTGCTTTACTAAGGCAGCCATCTTAACAAACACATCCGGTGCTTTTTGAGGCGTGATACGCCCAATCATACCAACTACAAACGCCTCTTTTGGAATGCCCAACTCTTCTCTACTCTTAGGTTTTAAATCCTTGTATTCATCCAAATCAATACCATTATTGATAACAACTAATTTTTCAGATTTACAAATTTTGTGGTCCAAAGCACTCTTTTTCTCATAATCAGATATACAAATAATCTTATCAGTAATAGGAGCAAGCATTTTCTCAATCATTTTATAAACAAACAATTTCTTTTTACTTGCGCCTTTCATATTAAAAGACCAACCATGTGCATTATAGATGACCTTATTCTTTAAACCAATATCAGCTACCCTTCCTATTGCACCAGCTTTAGAGCTGTGACAATACAAAATATCAGGCTTGTATTTTTTTATCTGCTTTCTTACAGCTAATATACTCTTAAAGTCATTACAGGGATTAATTGCATTATGCATAGTGTGTATGACTTCTACATTTTTCACAATACCTTTGAACTTATTCAAATCAAGGGAGTCTGAACATACCAGAATATGTTCAAACTCTGGATATTTCTTCATCTTGGTCAGTAATGTAACCAAGTATCTTTCTACCCCTCCAGGAGCTTCCACAACATGCAATATTATTTTCGACACTTGATACACTCCAACCTTTTCATTATATTCGCATTATCCGTTCTAATTCCTAACAACCATCATTATGGTCGAAACAATAATCTTAGAACTTTCATATCACCTTAACAATAAACAGACTCTGTGTTCAACAGAAGCTATCTATTCTATAACATTAACAATCAAGAATACCCGTTCTTGTTCTATACCTCTCTAATCAATCTACACATTGAAAATTTTGCATATCCCCACCTATGTAACAAAAGCCACTCAAAAGTGTCTATTTTACGTTGTTTCAAGGCTTCACTTGATTTTTAAGGTCTATATCTCCGCCGACCGTAGTCTTCGTTACGCGGAGTCAGTACATCTATTTGCAGATCATTATCCTTTAAACCGCAAAGAACATTATGAATGTATATTTCCTGACCGCCATGTAATATCGGCTCACCCGTTATCTCGAGTATTCTCATTTTTTCAGTCCCTTTTCAAATTTGGATATTCGATCTCAGGAAAGAACTTCTTACCTTCCTTAGTTCCTTTTCTGATTATTTCAAATTTTCTCTTTTTATCCTTGGCTTTTAATATGATCCTGAGCCTATGAACCATGTTCCTTATTCCGAGGTAAATCCTTCCTTCTATTCCGTCCTGTCTGTAAAGCACCACATCATTGCGGTACATATAGTTGAAACGATCTATGCGGTCTTTGGGAGATGTTATTATATCAGCTCCGACATTACTTCCGCTAAAGTGATCTGCTATGCTTGACGGAATAAAATAGCACTTCTCTCGTTTGGATATTCTTCGGGTATATTCCCAGTCGTCTGCCCAGATAAAAAAATCCTTATATGGGAGACCAACTTTTCTGACTGTTTCGGATTTAAGAAATAACGAAACAAATGATGCATATTGTATCTGCCTAATTCTGTCGAAGTTCTTCAAGCGTTTCCATTTGGTCTCTTTCTGCACATTCATAGTACAAATACTGCCATCTTTCCACAAAACTTTGCTGGATAAAAAGCCATATTTCCCGTTTAGCTTTTTATCCCATCGATAAAACTCTTCCAAAGCCTTTTCTTTAGGCATGCAATCGTCATCCATGACCCAAACGAAATCATAATTGTTTTCCACTGCATACTTAATACCGTAATGGAAACCGCCTGCGCCGCCAAGATTTTCTCCTGTATTGATATATTTTATTTCTTTCTTATCAATGAAAGAGCCTACATACTCCTTAGTACCGTCTGTACTTGCATTGTCGATAATAATAATATCCAAGCGGCTTTTGAATGACTGCGCAAGAAGTTTTTCTATATTTTCTTTCAATAATTCTTTTCGATTATATGTAACTACAATTGCAGCAGTTCTTTTCATTTAAAAACTCCCCTCATACTTTTTGTGTCCGAATTTTGCTTTCAGAAAAGAAACTGCTTTGCGTTTCCAATTTATCTTTTCCATATAGACATAATCCAGTTCTTTTATCTCCGATCTTCTTATCTTTTTTCAAGTATCTTCTGCTCAAGCCATACATTGAACAGCAGCTCGCTTACTCTTCCGTAAAAGCGTCCCTGAAAAGCAGACAGATTTTCGTTTTCCTTGCTGACACGTTTTTCAAGTTCAAAAAGGATATTAAAGAGCCATGTACAATAGTCATCGACCAGTTTCTTCTCCATTATCATCATGTTGAACATATATCCCCAGCGTCTTTTCATTACGGCATCAAAATTATTAAGATACTCAGGATAAAAATTCCTGAGTATCTTACGTGTTTCATCAAGATGAGACGCATAATGGGTATGTGCATAATGGGAATAAAGTGTTTCGATGTAGTATTTTCGCTTTTTAGGTATAAATACCTTATATTTATTCAGCATCGGCTCCAGTTCCGAATATTTAAGAACATTGTCAAATGGCTCACGCGACTTTTTGGAAAGTGAAAAATGCCTTCTGTAATGCGCTAAGCCGATATATGCACTATCAAGGTTCTTCCATGCCCAGTAAAGCCCCGTAAGTTCACAGTATGACGAATTCTTTCCCGAGATGTTTTCACCTGTATTATCTTTTGTATACCCCAGATCCGTATCCTTGCCCTCAGCTCCTACGTGAACAGGCAGATACATAGCATCATGCGGCATTTTATATGCTTTATGCGCTGCAATTACGACAACTGCTTTTTTATCCTTCATCATAGTCTGAAAGCTCACACCCTTCTATAAATGTCTGTATATCTCAGGATATACCTTTTTCCTTTTTTTGCTTGGAATATCCAAAACAGCGCTGATTTTTATGTGTAAGACACATACCTATAGTTATCCAGAAATACGGCACAACATTTACAATACTGCTGTTGAACATTGCCTGTGCGATATATCCAAAGAACATTCCGAGGAATATCCATGTTATAAATCTTTCCTCTTTGTCCTCGTTATGTATAACATTTCTTATACCTGTAACAGCTGTATAAACGAGGAGCGTTAAATAGGTAATCAACTGAAAAACGCCCTGTGTTACGAGATAATGGATATACTCGTTATGTCCCTTTGCCTGAACGAACATTTTAGGATCATAATCGGGACTTGTTAAGAATACGTCCTTATAATTATCAAGACCAATACCGAAAGCCCAGTGATCTGGAACGGATTTCAGACCATATTTCCAGATATGTATTCTGTGAGAACCAAGATCTTTTACATCATTATCTTTTTTGGCATTTGATATCTCTGCGCTTATCTGAGCGATCTTGTTTACGACTCTTCCGCATACCAATATAGCAAATGCCAGTACAGCACACATTCCTATGATAAGAAGTGAAAATCTTTTTATTATACTCTTATGCTTTTCCTTATCAAGATCTTTAAATTTCATTACAGCTATTGAAACAAACAGGAAAACCAGATACGCTGCAACGCCTACCCAGGCAAGCCTTGAATTTGCCGATAACAATGTATAAAAACTCAGCATAGATACTGCATAAGTTATATTTCTTACAGCCTTATTATTTGTGTATAGGAACACGCCCGAAGTACAAGCGAAAAGAAGAACACTGAGACCAGCATACCAGTTGAAGTTCTGAATAAGACCATATGTTATTTTGTTTTCCATAGTAGTAGTAGTATCAAAATAAGCTTCAACAATATAGATGCCGACTGTCTGCAAAGCCGCCACAATTGATTGGATAATAGTAACTATTACAAATACACTGAGAATATTTTTCCTCAGCTGTTTGCTCTGTATCATAGTGCCCGCAAGCATAAGACTAAAATATCCCACAAAATTGAACAGCCATTCATCATAGTTGAATCCATGCCATGTTTCCTGTTTATTTATAGAAAAAACGGCTGATAAAAGTGCAAATATAAACAACAGGAAATAAAGCAGATCGGACAAATAGTATTTTATTTTCTGATGTCTGAGAAAGTGTGTGATAAATGCAAATATTCCAAAATATCCTGCCATTTCGACAATTATCGGCTGACTTGCAAAAGCTTGTGAGTGAAACTCGTCAAAGATCTCCGTGATAGGGAGAGCAAGCATTACAGATATTATGTAGTAATAAAAAAATCTTTCGGATGTGATTTTTTCAAGAATATCAGATACTTTATTTTTTATTTCTTCCATACAATTTCTCCTAAATTTTTTATTCATTTATATCAAAACTATTATTATATTATACTCTTATTTTATGAAAAAATCAAGCGCAGCACAAAATGTTTTCATTTTTCAAAAACGTTGCGCTTAGCAAATCAAACATTGTAAGTCTCTCGGTGAGGAATATAACGAACGCGCTTTGTAAACCGCAGCAGTTCGCTTCATGCGCTTACAGTCAGTAAAAGTCCGCCTTTTCTTTAATTCCGAAAGCAGTAGACAAAATTATAAGAATATGATATAATATTTCAGGTAAACGTAAATGAGATTTTACCTGATACAGCTTATCTTCTGCTTTCTGACCACAAGACGATCACAGCATATAAGCTAATACTTTCAAGTCCCATTACTCGCACCAAAGAAGCGTTTACCATTGGTAAACGCTTTTTCTTTTTAATCTGAACACAGATCTGAAATTAAAAAGGAGTCTTATAAATGATATACACGGTCACATTTAATCCGGCAATAGACTACGTATTGCACACCGACCGAATACAGACGGGCTGTGTCAACCGTTCCGAGTCTGAGGAGATATTCTTCGGCGGCAAGGGTATAAACGTTTCTGCTGTACTTGCCGAGCTTGGCGTAAAGAGCAAGGCTCTTGGATTTATAGCAGGCTTTACCGGCGAAGCTATAGAGCAGGGCGTAAAGGGAATGGGCATAGACGCCGATTTCGTAAAACTGAAAAGCGGCAATTCCCGTATAAACGTCAAGCTTAAAGCCGATGAAGAGACTGAGATAAACGGACAAGGTCCCCATATCGACAGCGAATACATAGACCAGTTAATGGACAAGCTTGACGAAATAAAAGACGGCGATACTCTTGTACTTGCAGGAAGTATCCCCAACAGTCTCCCCGATGACATATACGAAAGGATACTTTCAAAGCTTTCCGACCGTGATATAAGAGTAGTTGCCGACACAGCAAAGGGACTTCTCACAAGCATACTCAAATACCGTCCTTTCCTTATAAAGCCCAACAATTTCGAGCTCAGCGAGATATTCGGCGTAAATATCACAACTTACGACGAGATAGTCGAACACGCCGTAAAGCTTCAGGCTATGGGTGCAGGAAATGTGCTCGTATCAATGGCTGAAAAAGGAGCTGTACTTCTTGACGAGAGAGGAAAGCTCTATAAATGCGGAGCCTGCTCAGGTACAGTAAAGAACTCCGTAGGCGCAGGCGACTCAATGCTTGCAGGCTTTATCGCAGGCTTTGACGGTGAAAATTACGACTATGCACTTAAACTCGGCACAGCCTGCGGAGGTGCAACAGCTTTCTCCGACGGACTTGCAAAGAAAGAACTCATAGACAAGCTTATGGAACAGCTTTGAAGGGAGGGCATCTATGGATATAAAATATCTCAGACTTCTTGCAAAGGAGTACCCCACTATCGAAAGTGCTGCCAGTGAGATAATAAACCTGTCGGCTATACGCAGTCTCCCAAAGGGTACGGAATACTTTTTCAGCGATATGCACGGCGAATACGAAGCTTTCCTGCATATGCTGAGAAGTGCTTCAGGCATGATAAAGATAAAGATAGACCTTGTACTCGGCAAGACCGTTTCTGCCCGTGACCGCGAGCAGCTTGCTGAGCTTATATACTATCCCGAAAAGGAGATATCACGTCTTACCAACAGCGGCGAGATGTCCGACGAATGGAAAAGACTCAGTATCTACAGGCTCATACTTGTATGCGAAGCTGTTTCCGCAAAGTATACACGTTCACGTATCAGAAAGCGCATACCCAGCGATATGGTGTACATACTTGACGAGCTTCTCAACGTTACCGACGATGTAAACAAGGACTACTATTACGATGAGATAATCAGTGCTATCATCAGCACAGGCATTGCCGAGACTTTCATAATCTCCCTTTGCAGGCTCATACAGTCCGTATGCATAGACAAGCTCCATATCATAGGTGATATCTTCGACAGAGGCCCTCGAGCTGACATTATCCTCGACGAGCTTATGAAGATGCACGATGTTGACATACAGTGGGGCAACCACGATATCTCATGGATGGGCGCAGCAGCAGGCAATCCCGCACTTATCGCAAATGTTATCCGCATAGCCATGCGATATAACAACTTCGATGTGCTTGAGGACGGCTACGGACTCAATCTCCGAGCACTTGCCGTATTCGCAGGCGAGACCTACGCACATGACGACTGCAAACGCTATACTCCAAGCACTCTCGATGACAATATCTACGACCCCGTTGACCTTGACCTTGCAGCAAAAATGCACAAGGCTATAACCGTTATACAAATGAAGCTTGAAGGTCAGCTCATTGCCAAGCACCCCGAATGGGAAATGCAGGAGCGTGATATCTTCGGCAGAACTGATTTCAGAAACGGCACTGTTACCATAAACGGAAAGGTACACGAGCTTCTCGACAAGAGCTTCCCTACTGTTGACCCTGAGTCTCCTCTTGAACTCTCAGAGGGCGAAGCAGAGCTTATGAAAGTCCTCGGAGCTTCCTTCCGCCACAGTGAGAAATTACAGCGTCATATCCGCTTCATTTACGCAAAGGGCGCTATGTACAAGACCTGCAACAACAATCTCCTGTTCCACGGCTGTATACCTATGGACGAAAACGGTGAGCTCCAAAGCGTAAATATAAGCGGTCAGAAGTACTCGGGCAAGGCACTCCTTGACAAGCTTGGAGAACTGGTAAATCAGGCATATTTCGGCAGCGGTGCGGATAAGGACTTCGCCAGTGATTATATGTGGTATCTCTGGTGCGGAGCAAAGTCCCCTCTCTACGGAAAGGACAAAATGGCATTCTTTGAGCGCGGACTCCTTGCAGACAAGTCACTTCACACCGAAAATTACAATGCTTACTATACTTTCTCGGAAAGTGCAGAGGTATGCATGACTCTTCTGGAATTATTCGGACTTGATCCCGAGAAAGGTCATATCATCAACGGTCATGTTCCCGTAAAGATAAAGAACGGAGAAAGCCCCGTAAAAGCCAACGGAAAGCTCTTCGTCATAGACGGCGGCATATCAAAGGCATACCAGTCCACCACGGGTATTGCAGGCTATACGCTGATATACGACTCTCACAGCCTCAATCTTGCCGAGCATAAGCCCTTTGTGGCAGGTGAAAGCGGAAATACTCCTACGATACACCTTGTTGAGAAGCTTGACAGACGCGCTAACATCTCCGACACCGACAAGGGCGAGGAGATAGTCGACAAAATAAACGACCTGCGTCAGCTCCTTGAAGCCTATAAAGCAGGTGCGATCAAATAGCCCTTTGTAGGGGCTGATGCCCACATCAGCCCGACTTTATATAGTGCGCTCAATAAAAACATTCATCAGAAACAAAAAAGGACGGATTTACTCCGTCCTTTCCTATTTACCTATAAAAGAATAATGACAAAATGAAGCTTACTCAAATTCGTATTCGCCGTCGTAGTTTTTCTTGAATTCCTCGAATACCTCTCCGAGAAGTTTATCATCATCAACTGATACAAAGTCGTCCTCTTCGGGAGTCTCACCGGGGATAACCTCAAGAATAACTACTTCATCGTCCTCGTCATCGAAAGGAAGAAGCACCGCATAAAGATGCTCTTTATATTCAACAGTGCCGATTATCTCAAATGATACCTCGTTACCGTCATCATCGGTGAGCGTGATATAGTTTTCTGCTGCTTCCTCTTCTTCAAGCTCATCGAGTTCTTTTTCGTTCATGTCGCTCATACAGACACCTCCGCATAAATAATATACCTCATTTTAACACATATCATTCAAAATTGCAATAGCTCTGCCTATTTTTTCACTGCAAGCACTGTATTTATCCCATAAGCTTTAAAAAGCTCTATACAATCCCTGTCTATTATCTCTCCGCTTGCAGCTATGGGTATCGCAGGGGGACAGGGTACTTTCACCGACGCGCAGATGCGCCCCTCAGCCTCATCTACGGGTATCTCCTCAGACGGAGCGAATGCGGCTTCACGTATGGCGAGAACCTTTCGCGGGAGCTTCGGCTTTACTATCGGTCTTGCGCAGTCTTTCCGTGAAGCTCCCGCCACCGCGCTCTCAAGAGCGGCACGAAGCCGCACAAAGTCAAGGTCGGAAGAAAAAGGCGACATGAGAAGCACCACAAGCTCACTATCGGCATATTCACATTCAACGCCCTCACCGCGAAGAAGCTCCGCAAGCTCTGTACCGTCATAGCCGCTTTCAGCGGCTTTCACAGTTATGTGAAAAGGCTCTCCCTCCGCGAATATAAGCCTTCCGCCGAAGCTCTCGCGGAGCGCGATTATCTGCGGCAGAGCCGCTGCGATATCATCACGTATGCTGTCAGCAATGTAACGATTGCACAGGTCAAGAGAAGCCATGATAAGATAAGACGGACTTGTAGAGCCGAAAAAGCTCATCGCCTGTTTCAGCAAAGGCGCATATTCACTGCATGAAGTGTGCAGAAACGCTGCTCCTGTCAGTGCAGGAAGCATCTTATGTGCAGAGTCGCAGCACAGGTCAGCTCCGAGAGCTATGGGGTGAAGGTTTTTCTCGAAAAAGGCAAGATGCGCACCGTGAGCATTATCCACGAGAAGCTTTGCTCCGTAACGGTGACAAAGCTCCGCAAGTGCAGCAATATCGGCAGTCCTGCCTGTATAATCGGGAGATGTTACGTAAAGGCAGGCAGGCTCACGGCTTGCTGAAAGCTCCCTCTCCACATCGGAAACAGCAAGCTCACCCGAAAGTATACCGCCGCTGTACTGCGGCATTATCCACGTTACATCAAGTCCTAAAAGCGCAGCCGCGTTGAGGAAAGCGCGATGAACGTTCCTTGCGGCGATAACTCTCCGTCCCTCGGTTTTCATTATAGCCAGCATAGCCTGTATGCACAGAGTCGAGCCCCCTGCCGAAAAAGCAGTAGCCTCACTTCCGTACAGCTTTGCGGTATTTCTCTCGCTCTCGGCGATTATTCCCTCAGCCTCAAAAAGGCTGTCAGCTCCTTTTATCTCGGTTATATCAAGTGAATACAGCTCCTCAAGCTCCTTTACGGGAGCTTTTCCCTTGTGCCCCGGCATATGAGCGCGAAGAGTCCCCGACGAAGCGTACTTCACAAGAAAGTCATACAAAGGTGTATCCATAGTCCCCTCCTCAGATGTAGTATTGCAGTATCCTAAACATTCTCATTCTGGCACGGGACATCACCGCGGAAACAGCCTGCGGCGACACTCCCAGCCTTTTGCTGATAGAAACGATATCAACGTCCTTAAAATAGTATAGCATAATTATCTCTTTTTGTCTCGGGGTAAGCTCATTATTAATAACTTTTAACAGTACTCGGCGAAGTCTCTGTGCATTTCCCTCCTCATCGTTATTGCAGCCCAGTATCATTCTAATGCCCTTATCAGCCTCGCCCGTGAAAGTATCGGTATAAGAGTTACGTTTCGACAAAGCCTTCACGCCTCCTCTTATACGCTGTAAGATGAGAGATCACCTCCTGCATCTCTCCGTGCTCGATATAGAGCAGATGTATGCGGCGGTCAAGGTCAAGCTCCCTGACTTTCGTTTCGTCACCACTTTCAATGAGAGTATTTCGCATTTCGGTAAGCTCGGAGATACGCTGTTTCACCATAAAACAGCTCTTGGTGTAATCGTTGATAAGCTTAGTCATAGTATTCGCCCCCTAATAGTAAATAAAAGAGCGCACGAGCAGCATATTGCTGCACCCTTGATAAGATAGCTTGCGAACTAATGTTCTATTCCTTGTAATCATATTATAGAACATCTGTTCTGATTTGTCAAGAGCTTTTTCAAATTTTTTTCGTTTCGACACTATACGACAAAAAAAGGAACTGCAATTGCAGTTCCTTTTTGCTGTTGTTTAAAATCCTCCGAAGCCATAGCTGTCGTATCCTTCAACTCTTACTACACCTGATGTAACAGTTGAAAGAACATTGCCATAATCGTCAAGACAGCTCACTTTACAGCGATATTTTCTATAATTTCGAGTTTTATAATTAGTACTCCAAGAGTATATATAACTATCGTATACATCAAAGTCTTTAATGTTGATTACATTACTACTGCCGCCTGTAGATATCCACTCTTCGGAGTAACCGTCATAATCAGTACACTCCCATTCATATTTATATCTGCCCGTACCGCCTGCAACTTTTATGCTGAGTGTTACGTCCTGAGTGTTTTTTATTGCTGTTGCACGATATTCACCCGTTTTGGAATCATAAAGTATCTCTCTGTTATCGCACTCGGTAATATCCTTTGTTATCTTGAGTTCATCTGTCTTTTTTATATTTATTGTATTAGTCGTTACTTTATTTCCTCTTGCATCTGTTATCACGCAATAAGCTGTTCCTGTGCCGTAAAATCTTATGCTGCTTCCTGTTACTGATGTTTCATTTCCGTTCCACATCCACTTATATGTATATGGCTTTACACCGCCGTTTACACTTACATAGGTATCATAATATCCGTCGCTTGTGCAGATATATCCGCTCTTTGGCTGTGATGCTATCTTTAACGGAGCTGCTGTGACCTTGACAGTCTTGGTCGTAACCGTTTTTCCGTTAGCATCGGTGATAACACAATATCCTGTTCCTGCGTTATAAACTCTCATGCCATTTCCTGTAAGAGAAGTCTCCTTGCCGTTCCAGTACCATTTAAACTTATACGGAGCCGTTCCGCCCTTAACATAAACGAACATATCGAAATAACCCTTGTCACTGTCGATTGTTCCGCCCTCTGGCTGGTCTGTAATTGTAAGTGCCTGTGTAACAGTTATAGCCGAAGTATCATATTCCTCTGTGGTATATATTGTTTTCTTTCCTGTTCTCCTGTTTATGAGAGTGTGAGGTGTTTTTACCGTTACCTTACAGTAATACTTTCCTATGGCTTTAATCGGATAGCTTGCGCTTGTTGCGCCGTTGATAACTGTGCTGTCCTTGTACCACTGATATGATACTGTGGAATTTGCGGGCAGGATCATGTCATCACAACGCTTTACCGTAACAGTTTTAGATGCACCGTCTGCCAGTTCAAAGCTTGCGCTGTCAAGATAAAAATTCACTCCTAATACGCTCATACTCTGAGTGCTTGTTACTCCCACAAATGATGCAGGATTTGCTGCACTTGCGGAAATAGCTGTTGCTCCGCATAAAAGGACTGCGGAAGAAAGTAAACACGCTGCTTTTTTCATAAATACTCTCATATCAAAAAACCTCCTAAAAAAATACAAGATCATATAAAACATTCCGCGCGCTGAACGTTTTTACCACCCCAAAAATTAATCCGCACCAATAATCTGTATTTATATTAACATTATTATTTAAATATAACAAGATGATGATTGTCATTAAGATAGTGACATTTGTCATTTTTTTCAACTTTATTGGCTCAGCCAAATAAAAAAGGGCGGAAATTATCCGCCCATGCTTATCAATTATTACTGCTCATCTGTCGGTTCTTCAACAGCTTCTGCATTATCAGCCGCCGCATCAGTGACTACCTGTGGCTGAGACTCGTCAACATAAACGATATCCTCATCGTTTATACTCTCATCAACAACAGGAACTGCCGCTGCAAGGTCCTCGCGTATACCGTCCGAGCAGGCACAAAGTCTCCTCATATCGATTATACCCGAGCAGGTAACGTCATCGCCGCTGCCCTTGCGAGTCATAGCAGGCAGGAATTCACCAAGCTGACGCACTCCCTCTTCCATGCCGTTCTCAACAAGAGTAAGAGCAAGTCCGCGGAAGAAGCCGAAAAGCTGTTCCTCGTTCCAGTATGAATTCTCAACTCCGTCCGTGCAGAGGAATACAGCCGCAGGCATAAGCCCCTTGGGAAGATAGAAAAATCTTGCCGAAAGTGCAGCGTCGTCCTGACACATAGAAGTTGTAACATTATCATAACAGCGCGGATCTTCTGGGATAGGAGCATAAACATTGCTGTCGCCGTCGATTATCACGCACTTTCCGTCGCCTATCTGCGCACCGAAAGCATAATTCTCGGTAACTGCCGCAAACACAAGAGTAGTACCGTAAGCTCCCAAATAATCGCCCTCCTCGTATCTTGTACGATATCCTGCGAACTTTTCGGGTATACGGTCAAGCTCCTCCTCGGTAAAAGGGTTATCAAGAAAATCCTTTTCCGTAAGGTCGTGCCAGCGTGCAATGATGCTGCGCCAGAGCTGATTGAAGAGCTGCTCGCGCTGACGTTCATCTTTCAGTATCTCATCAGCATCTTCAAGCCCCTCAAGGAACTCCTTTACACATTCCGCAGCACACTCAACAGCAAAGCGTGAGCCTCTGTCTGTACGCAGATAACAGAGACTTCCGTGACCGTCAGCAGCTGCTGCAAATGAATATTTCTCGAAATCACCGCAGAGAGAGCTGTCCTGACATATAAGCTCACGGCTCAGGTGCGATGCACCGATACTTGTCTGAGCAAAGGAAGAAAATCTCTCCATAACCTCACCTTACCAGTCGGATTCGTCCCAGTCGGCAGTATTAGCATCGCTGAGAGCATCATTTGTCTGAGTCTGAACGTCCTCAGCCAGCTTCTTTGATATCTCAACAGGGTCTGTATCGCTGTCAACAGTACTTGAATGGCTTGCGAAAACACTTGTGATAACGCTTGCCTTTTCTATCATAAGTCTGAGCTGATCCTTGTTCTTTACATCGAGAACAGTCTCAGAGCTTCCCGAAAAACGTGCAAGAACGTCCCTGTCTGCATCATCGCCGATAGCAAATGCTATCTTTATGGAACGCTTATACCAGTTATTCTTCTTGAGTGCGTCAAGTCCGCTCTCCCAGTTATCAGTAGGACCGCCGTCACTGAAAAGGAGTATTACAGGCGGATATGCACCTGCGGCAGTCTGTAGGAATTCATTTCTTGAAAGCTTTTTATCAAGCTCCTTGCAGGCAGCACCAAGGTCTGTAACACCGCAGGCTTCAAATGTCTTGAAGCGGTATCCCTCAGGGGATACAGGCTCGGGAGTTACCCATGAAGCACCTGTGGAAAATTCAAGGATCGCAATCTTTATCTCAGCGTCATCGCTTTCGTCACTTATCTCCTGTAAAGTCTGCATAACTTCTTCGAGAGCAGATTCTACCTGTCCTATCTTGCTGCCCTGCATACTTCCGGAAGTGTCTATGACATAGAAAAGTGTCATGACCTTTCTGACAGCAGGAGCGTAATCATCTAAACCTGGCATGATATATACCTCCGTTCATTATAATAACATAAAATAATTAACAGTTTTACATCTATACATTATATTATATCATGAAATATGCCTGCGGTCAAGTACGCAAATGTTCACACAAATTTAACATTTATCCCCGTGACATATGCCTGCATATAATGTATAATGAGATTATAGAGATCAGATCGGAGGGATATGGCTTATTTACAGCCGGATATGAATAAACAAGAGATCAGACGCTATATCTTCATAGCTCTTCTTGCTGTAATGGTATGCGTCATCGTACAGAATTTTTACGTATTTACAAAGCTCCTGTCAATACTTTTAGGAGCACTCAAACCATTGCTCATAGGCTTTTTCATAGCATATATCTTCAATATCGTAATGAAAGCCTTTGAAAAGCATTATCTCCCAAAGAGCACTTCGCCTTTCGTCGTCAAAACGCGCCGTCCGATCTGCCTTGTGCTTTCTTTCACGATAGCTGTGGCGGCAATAATACTGATAAGTTATATAATTGTCCCCGAGATAGTCAAGGCATTCGGCGTACTGTACGATGAGATACCTCCTGCCTTTACCAAAGTTAAGGAATTCGCTACAGACAAGCTGAACGAATACCCCGAAATACAGAAAAAAATAGAAAATCTCGAATTTGACTGGGCAAGTATTGCAGGCAAGCTGTCAAAAGTCCTTACCTCGGGAGTTGCAGGCATATTATCCTCTGCATGGGGAATAATAGGCGGAGTGACCTCAACCTTAACCAACATTATACTCGGTATAATCTTTGCAATATATATGCTTCTCCGCAAGGATAAGCTCATACGCGACATAAACCGTCTGAGACGCTTATGGTTCAGCGAGAGCATCAATCAGAAAACATCTCACTTCATGCAGACAGCAAACGAGACTTTCCAGAGCTTCTTTGTAGGACAGTTCATAGAAGCAATAATCCTCGGAACGCTCTGCTTCATCGGCATGAAGCTCCTGAAGCTGCCATACGCCGCTATGTCGGGAACTCTTGTGGGAGTTACCGCATTTATCCCTATAGTCGGTGCATTCATAGGTGCAGGACTTAGCGCGTTCATTATCCTTACGGAAAATCCCATGCAGGCACTTATATTCATCATCTTCCTGCTGATCTTACAGCAGTTTGAGGGAAACATCATCTACCCCAAAGTTGTCGGCGGAACAGTCGGACTTCCAAGTATCTGGACTCTTGCCGCAGTTACTATCGGCGGCGGACTTTTCGGTATCCTCGGAATGCTTCTTGGAGTCCCACTTGCAGGAACGCTGTATAAGCTCTCCTTTGAAAAGCTTGAAAGCGCGGAAGCCGAGCGCGGTATAGCTCCCGTTGATGAAAAGCCCGTGAAGAAGCCGAAAAACAAGCCTCAAAAAGCTGTAAAAACTAAAAAGAAAAAGTAATATCCCACGAAACACTGTTTCTTACTGCAAAATCTGTCAAATGCACAAATTGCCCTAACAAGTTCACAACATTTTTATATTCCAAAAGCCCCGACCGCCCAAACACTTCAATAAACCGATGAAGTCAAAAGGCGGTTTTCACATCGGAAAGATGTTTTGTAATCTGATAAAACCAAAAACACCGTTTTTTAGCCCATATAGGCATATACAGAGATTGACAAAAATTAATCAATGTGATAATATATCTATGGATAATATTTATGTTAAAAGGAGTAATGTGTTATGATCAATACATGGCCAAAGGAATGGGACGGCTTCAAAGAAGGCCGCTGGAGCACCACTTCCGTAAACGTTAGAGACTTCATCAAGAAGAACTACACTCCTTACGATGGTGACGAGAGCTTCCTCGCACCACCTACAGAAGCAACAAAAAAGCTCTGGGAGCAGGTCATGGATCTTTCCCGACAGGAAAGAGAAGCCGGAGGTGTTCTGGATATGGACACCAAGATCGTTTCCACAATTACATCACATAAAGCAGGATATCTCAACAAGGATCTGGAAAAGATAGTCGGTATCCAGACAGACAAGCCTTTCAAGCGTTCATTGCAGCCTTTCGGCGGTATCCGCATGGCTCAGCAGGCTTGTAAGGAGTACGGCTACGAAGTCGATCCCGAGGTAGTTGAGATATTCACAAAGTACAGAAAGACTCACAATCAGGGCGTATTCGATGCTTATACTCCCGAAATGAGACTTGCACGTCACTCCGCTATACTCACAGGTCTCCCTGATGCATACGGCAGAGGCCGAATCATCGGCGATTACAGAAGAGTTGCTCTCTACGGTATCGACCTTCTCATTGAGGACAAGAAGCATCAGATCGAGACATCATTAGTACGAATGACTTCAAAGAATATCCGTCTCCGCGAGGAACTTTCCGAGCAGGTACGTGCTCTCGGCGAGCTCAAGGAACTGGGCAAGATATACGGCTTCGATATCTCAAGACCTGCATCAAACGCGCAGGAAGCTGTCCAGTGGCTTTACTTCGGCTACCTTGCAGCAGTCAAGGAGCAGAACGGTGCAGCTATGTCTCTCGGACGTACTTCAACATTCCTCGATATCTATATACAGCGTGATCTCGAAAAAGGCATACTCACAGAGGAACAGGCGCAGGAGCTCATCGACCACTTCATCATGAAGCTCCGTATCGTCAAGTTCGCACGTACACCTGAGTACAATTCCCTTTTCTCAGGCGATCCGACATGGATAACAGAGTCTATCGGCGGCGTAAGCGTTGACGGTAATCACATGGTAACAAAAAACAGCTTCCGTTACCTCCACACTCTCGAAAACCTTGGAACTGCTCCCGAACCGAATATGACTATACTCTGGTCAACCAAGCTCCCGAGAAAGTTCAAGGAATACTGCGCTAAAATGTCGATCAAGACTTCGTCTATACAGTACGAGAACGACGACATGATGAGAGTTATCCACGGTGATGACTACGCTATCGCCTGCTGCGTATCATCAATGGTCGTTGGCAAGGAAATGCAGTTCTTCGGCGCAAGAGCAAACCTTGCAAAGTGCCTGCTCTATGCTATAAACGGCGGTGTGGACGAACGTCTCGGACTCCAGGTAGGTCCTAAGTTCAGACCTGTTGACACTGAGTACCTCAACTTCGATGACGTATGGGAAAAGTACATGGATATGATGGAGTGGCTGGCAGGACTTTACGTCAACACCCTCAACGTTATCCACTATATGCACGATAAGTACTGCTATGAGAGACTGCAAATGGCTCTCCACGACAGAGATGTAAAGCGTTATTTCGCAACAGGTATCGCTGGACTTTCCGTTGTTGCAGACTCGCTTTCAGCTATCAAATACGCTAAGGTAAAGCCTATCCGCAAGGATATCGAAATAAAGGACAAGGCAGGTAATGTCACAAGCGTTGCAAAGAACGTTGTAGTTGACTACGAGATCGAGGGCGATTTCCCGAAATACGGCAACAATGACGACCGCGTAGACAAGCTTGCTGTTGAAGTTGTCCGCAGATTTATGGACTGCGTAAGAAAGCATCACACATATCGTGACGGCGTACCTACAATGTCTATCCTGACAATCACTTCAAACGTTGTATACGGCAAAAAGACTGGTAATACTCCTGACGGACGTAAACAGGGAGTACCGCTTGCTCCGGGAGCTAACCCCATGCACGGAAGAGACACTCACGGTGCTGTAGCTTCGCTCTCATCTGTTGCAAAACTGCCGTTCAGACACGCACAGGACGGTATCTCCAATACTTTCTCAATCGTGCCTAATGCTCTCGGCAAGGATATGGAAGTATTCGCAGGAGAACTTGATCTTGACAAGCTCAGAGGAGAGGAAAAATGATAACTCCCGATATGCTCGGCAAGACCGATGATCCGTCAGAGCTTGCAGACCTTATTGATCAGCTCATGGAACAGGGCAGCGGTCATGTGAATATAGTCTCGGAAAACGGCTCGGAACTGAAAGTCAACACCGTAAAGAGTACCGACATATGTGGCACAAAGGGTGCTTGCTGTCAGCCCACCGAACTTGAACCCGACGATGACGACGAATTTTGATCAATTCATAATTAAAACTAATCGCCGTAAGGCGATACCACAATTATGCATTATGAATTAAGAATTACCAATTATAAAAAGGAGGATATATATGGATAACCAGAAACAGGTCGATAACCTCATTGAATTACTTGACGGCTACGTTGAAAAAGGCGGACACCACCTTAACGTAAACGTTTTCACACGCGAAACTCTCCTCGACGCTCAGGCTCACCCTGAGAAGTACCCACAGCTCACCGTAAGAGTTTCGGGCTACGCAGTTAACTTCGTCAAGCTCACAAAAGAACAGCAGGACGATGTTATCTCAAGAACTTTCCACTCTTCACTTTGATATTACAAAAGGCTGTACCAATGGTACAGCCTTTTTATCATGTTGAGTTTTTAGCGTAGATACGAAGAATTATGGACGCATCTACCGAATCCACCACGTTATCGCCGTTGACCATAGAACGTGCTCTCTCGCTGGATTTCAGTGTATACGGCTTTCCAACCGAAGTTGCGGCATACTCCTTCAACACAAGTGACGCATCAATGGAGTCGATCTTTCCGTCATTGTTAGTATCGCCGTAGTGCTCGGGATAATAAGCCACAGGGAAATTAGCCGAGCTGCCGAGGAACACCTGTGTCCAGTAGTATCTGCCCCCCGAATAAGCAACGCCAACGCCTATATACTGGAAATTCGTGCTCAGTATACTTGCTCTGTGATCGTTGGAATTCATCCAGCCGTTCATTACCGATTCAGGAGTCGTCTGTCCCTGAGCGATATTCTCGCCAAGATAGTTCCAGTCAAGCCCGAGGTCATCGACTACAGAAAGACCATTTCTGCCATCGGGACGAGTATGATCCCATAGCTTTACAGTCTCCTTAGCACGTATATCTGCCGCCCTTATCAGCTCAGGCAGCACTTTATAAGCAGGCAGTCCCCTGCTTGTACGCTCTTTGTTTACAAGCTTCATAACCTCGAAAGGAAAAGTGCTCATATTTGAGGAAGTTACAGTTTCGTCTGATACAGGTGACACGATAAATTCAGAAGTAGCTGCCGATGCAGCAGTCGGAATACATGATAGACCTGCAATTACTAAAGAAGTCAGGATCGCAGCTGTTTTTTTCATAATGATACCTCCATAATAACACAATTGCCGAACGTTATCAAAACGAAAGCGAAAACATATCCCAAAATAATTATAGCATATTTTACTGTGCAAGTCAACAAATCAATTCTAAAATATACATTATGCACAATCCGGAAGTATTTTAAACATCACAATAAACAAAAGGCTGTACCAATCGGTACAGCCTTGATGCTCGATAGTAATATAAATTACTTGATCTCGATTGTTGCGCCAGCCTCTTCAAACTTAGCCTTGAGCTCGTTAGCCTCAGCCTCAGAAACGCCTTCCTTGATAGCCTTAGGAGCAGCCTCAACTACTTCCTTAGCCTCCTTAAGGCCAAGACCGAGAACTTCCTTAGCAACCTTGATAACAGCCATCTTAGCGTCACCGAATGAAGCAAGGATTACGTCGAACTCTGTCTTTGCAGCAGCAGCACCGCCAGCAGCACCGCCAGCAGCAGGAGCAGCAGCGATAGCAGCTGTTACGCCGAATTCTTCCTGGATTGCGTCTACAAGCTCAGAAAGCTCGAGAACTGAAAGAGTCTTGATATCTTCAACAAATTTTGTGATCTTCTCAGAAGCCATGATAATAATCTCCTTTAATTATATTTGCCCTTATTGGGCTGATTTAAGCTGCGGAGCATATCTCCGCAAATGTGTGATGAAGAATGTTACTGCTATTATGCAGCCTCTTCTTCCTTCTTCTTGTCTGCAACAGCGTTGAGTGTAGCTGCCAGCTTCTGAAGGGGACCCTGCAGAGAGCCAACGAGCTGTGCGAGAAGAGTGTCCTTTGAAGGGATCTTGGAAAGAGCAATAACTCCAGCCTGATCGTAGACCTCACCTTCAACGTATCCGGCCTTGAGATTGAACTTCTCATCGCCGGCCTTCTCAGCGAACTTACCAAGGATTCTTGCAGGAGCTGTCTGGTCATCGTTAGAAACGGCAAGAGCAGTTGTACCGTTGAGAGCTTCTTCAAATCCCTCGATACCGCATTCCTTGAAAGCACGGAGAAGCATTGTGTTCTTTTCTACAAAGTAGTTAACGCCAGCCTCACGGAGCTCTTTTCTGAGCTTAGTATCCTCTTCAACAGTGATACCCTTATAGTCAACGAGAACGCCTGAAACGGAATTCTTGATGACCTCGGTGAGTTTCTCGACCTTAGCCTTCTTTGCTTCGAGTACAGCATTGCTTGGCATAGTTTGTATTCACCTCCGAATGAAATTCATCGTATTCAGAGAGCAATAAAAAAGCCCATTCCGACAGCGCAGAATGGACAATGATAATTCTATCAATTGCTATTCCTCGGCGGGACTTACTGAGCTTTCGCTCTGCCAGCTGTCTTTAGAATACGATACTGTTATTTCACAGCTTGATTATTATACCATATAATTTCCCGTTTGTCAAGCATTTTCTTCAAAAAAATCAAAGAAAAAAGAGCACCTTGCGATACTCTTTTTCTCTATACTATTTTATTCAAAAAGGGGGGGTTATCCTGTAACGATCAGTTCAGATCATACCTGGTAAACTTTGGGATTTTTTACATTAAAGAATATTTTCTTCTGGTTTGTCCTTGTATTTACAACAAGGAAGATGTTCTCTCTGTCTATATAATTAGGATTTGCGTGCATGAGCCCGTCAAGATTTGCGTAGTATACTTTTAGATCATCGCCTTTGACCAGTGTTTTTCCATTTGCCACAAATCTTCTGCCTTCGCCAAAAAACTTTAATTTAAACTGTCCGTTCCATACTACGACATTAGCACCGTTCTCGACGACCTGAAGATTTGCATTTGCTGCCTTGGCAGTCAATGTCGGATCTGATGTGCCGTTTGTCAATGCTGCATATGATGATGCTAAAAGTGAAAGTGCTGCGACTGCACCGATAATATTATTTTTCATTATATATATTTCCTTTCAAATTCAAGATCACTTTGCTGCTTTAAGTGCCATAAGGCAATCGAGATATGGTCTGAGGTTAAAACCGTATTTGTCATAGCCCTTGCTATTAAGTGCTACTGTCTCACCGACCTTGTATATTCTTGCCTTTTGGTTTATGAGGTTAATATTAGCAAGCTTAACATCATCTGCCAGCTTCCATACAATACCGTCTTTAAATGCAATAAAGTTCTTTCTTACACGGAATAATCTGTAAAATTCATTCTTAACAGGGTTTACTGCCTTGACATTATCATCTGCTGCGGCTGCCTTAGCTGTAAGAACAGGTGTTGATGAAGTTGTGTCTGCGTTCATTGCTGCTGATGATGTTGCTAAAAGTGCAAATGCAAGTGCTGCTGCGTTATACTTTGTGTTCATTAAAAAAATTCCTTTCATTATATGTTTTTTATTCTCTGCGGCTTTTTGCCGTATTCATCTTACAGTTATTATTATACCCACCTTCAGCTTTTTCTCAATAAAAAAGGAGTGAAGCAATACAAAGCAGGAGTAAACAGTAATTATGATAAAAAAAGTCCGCAAAGGCCATTGCCTTTGCGGACTCACTATCTTAGATCAAATTTTATATTACTTTTTAAGAGCAGCCTTTACTGTCTTAGCGATGTTCTCAGCTGAAAGGCCGAACTCCTTGAGGAGATCAACAGCAGGACCTGAATGTCCGAACTCGTCGTTTACACCTATCTTTATAACAGGAACAGGACAGCAGCAAGTTACTGCCTCAGCTACTGCTGAACCGAGTCCGCCGATGATGCTGTGCTCCTCAGCAGTAACGATGAGACCTGTCTCCTTAGCGCACTTGCAGATAAGCTCCTTATCGAGAGGCTTGATAGTGTGGATATTTACTACTCTTGCAGAGATACCCTCAGCTTCGAGAGTCTTTGCAGCTTCTACAGCCTCATTTACCATAAGACCTGTAGCAACTATAGTAACGTCCTTACCGTCCTTCATAACAACACCCTTGCCAAGCTCAAACTTGTAAGTTGCAGCGTCATTGATAACAGGAACAGCAAGTCTGCCGAAACGCATATATACAGGACCGTTGAAGTCGAGAGCAGCCTTTACAGCAGCCTTAGCTTCAACATCATCACAAGGATTGATGATAGTCATGCCCGGGATAGTTCTCATAAGAGCGATATCCTCGTTGCACTGATGTGTAGCACCGTCCTCACCAACAGAGATACCTGCGTGTGTAGCACCGATCTTTACGTTGAGATGTGGATAGCCGATAGAGTTTCTTACTATTTCAAAAGCTCTTCCAGCTGCGAACATTGCGAATGTGCTTGCGAAAGGTATTTTGCCGCAGGCTGCAAGACCAGCTGCAACACCCATCATGTTAGCCTCTGCGATACCGCAGTCGAAGAAACGATCGGGATAAGCCTTCTTGAATATACCTGTCTTTGTTGCAGCAGCAAGGTCTGCATCGAGAACTACTAAATCCTTATATTCCTCGGCATACTCCTTGAGAGCCTCGCCGTAGCTTTCTCTGGTAGCCTTTTTGATTACATCTGCCATGATAATTAGTCCTCCAATTCCTTTAACTGCGCATTCAGCTCTGACATTGCCTGATCGTACTGTTCCTTGTTAGGAGCTGTACCGTGCCAGCCTACCTGATTTTCCATGAATGAAACGCCCTTGCCCTTTACAGACTTCTGAATGATAGCAACAGGCTTGTCCTTTACTGACTCAGCCTCTGTGAAAGCTCTGTCGATATCGTCAAAGTCATGAGCGTCCATAGTGATAACGTGCCAGCCGAAAGCTGCGAATTTATCTGTGATAGGCTCAGGCGAGCATACCTCAGTTATAGGACCGTCGATCTGGAGTCCGTTGTTGTCTACGATAGCAACGAGGTTTGTGAGCTTCTTGTGAGCTGCAAACATAGCTGCTTCCCATACCTGACCCTCTTCGATCTCGCCGTCGCCGAGGATAGTGTATACCTTATATGACTTGCCGTCGATCTTTCCTGCAAGAGCCATACCGCAGGCAGCAGAGATTCCCTGTCCAAGCGAACCGCTTGACATATCAACACCTGGGATATGGATACATGGATGTCCCTGTAAGAGCGCACCGATATGACGGAGAGACTTGAGCTCTTCTACAGAAAAATAGCCCTTCTGTGCAAGTACAGAGTAAAGAGCAGGAGCTGTATGTCCCTTTGAGAGTACGAGACGGTCTCTGTCGGGAGCGTCAGGATTTTTAGGATCGTTGTTCATCTTGTTGAAGTAGAGGTAAGTCAGGGTATCGCTTATCGAGAGCGAGCCGCCCGGATGACCTGATTTAGCGTTATATGTGCCTTCGATAACGCCCATTCTAACCTTGCAGGCTGTTTTCTGCAATTCTTTTTTGATATTTGCGTCCATATTGACCTCCATGATCTTTATTTAACGGCATAACGCCGTGATTTGTTTGACAGCAGAAGGCGGGTGACTCGGTCGCCCCCTAATATTGCTCATGTACCTAACTTTTCAATGGCTCATAATATTGTCGCAGGTACAAAAAGCAATAGCAATAATTATTAATTATTCAGACAGCCGCCCGCCCCTGCAAAAAAAGCTATGTATTTATTATACCGCAAAAATTGTATCATTGCAAGACTTTTCTTGCGGTTTATATTCATCAGAATATCATCATCACAAGTACGATGAGATAAAATATGAGAAATCCCGTACAAGCTATGGCAGGAAATGCAATGAGCATCTTGTTCTGTTTCTCATGTAAAGTCCCTCTGAGCCTTAATGCTTTCATAAGCAGGAGCGATGATATCCACATAGGTATCGCCCATATCGCCAGTCCCAGAGTTGCCGCATCGCTCATAGTGAAGTCAGCCGTTGATGACGAGCTTCTTCCGTAGAGCGTTCCGTATACCAGCATAGCCAGAAGTCCGACCATGATCAGTATCATTATTATGTATGTTGTTATTGCCGCCTTTTTTTTCATTGTTCTACTTGCTGCACCTTTCGATTATGTAGTCTATAAGCTCAGCTACCGCACCGTTTTCATTGGTACATTTTAAAACGAGGTCTGCCTTCTCCTTTACGCTGTCCTGTGCATTTGCAGGGCAAGCTCCCACATCGGCTTCGACTATCATCTCTATATCATTGTCGAAATCGCCGACAGAAACGAAGGTGCAGCCCTCCATTCCTCTGAGCTTTCTGTATTCTTTAAGTGCCGAGCCCTTGCTTACTCCGCTCGGGAGCATTTCAAGGAATATATCCGATGACTTTACGAAATCAACGTCCTCAAAGTCAAGCTTGCCTGTCAGTATCTGCATATAATCAACATCTTCGGGAGCAAGCGAAAAAAGCACTTTCAGCCAGCCGCCGTCGGATATTTCATCAAGCTCGGCATAATTCGGCACGATATTGCACAGCTTCGTGTGGAGCTGCTGATAATCCGTATTGCTGAAAACGTAAGTGCCGTCGGTTTTCAGCACCTCTCCGCCTGCCTGGGGCATAAGCTCAAGGAGCTTTCGGGTATAATCCTTAGCCGCAGTGGTCAGAGGCTTGGTATAGAGCGTTTCTCCGCTGACATAATCATAGATAGCCGCTCCGTTATACATTATGATAGGGTATTTAAGTCCGAGTGTGCTGCGGAACTGTGTGAAAGACTGTATTGTACGTCCCGTAGCTACAGTAAACCGTCCGCCCAGCTGCGTGAAATGCTCAATTGCAGCTCTGTCAGCAGCGGTTATCTCCTTCTGCGAATTTAGGAGAGTTCCGTCCATATCGCTGAGCAGTACGACTTTCGATATATCTTCAAACAAAGGTATCACTCCTACATTTTCTCAAGCTTTCTCAGGACAGCAGTGAAGTATTCGGGCAGTTCGCTCTGAAACTCCATATACTCACCTGTTGACGGGTGGATAAAGCCTATCTTACGCGCATGAAGACACTGTCCTTCAAGTCCCTTATATGGCTTTCCGTAGACATCATCTCCCAGTACGGGGTGTCCGATATAGCTGAGGTGGACTCTTATCTGATGAGTCCTGCCCGTTTCAAGTCTTAGTCTTACGTGTGCATAGCCGCTGTACTGCTTTATCACGCTGTAATGAGTAACAGCATTGCGCGAATTTTCGGTAGTCACGCACATCTTCTTCCTGTCGGTCTTATGCCGCCCGATAGGAGCGTCAACAGTTCCCTCAGTCTCCTTGAAGTATCCGCAGGCAACTGCCTCGTATTCTCTTGTAAAGCTGTGGACCTTTATCTGCTCCGCAAGCTTTAAGTGAGAAGCGTCATTCTTCGCAACGATGAGAAGTCCGCTTGTGTTCTTGTCGATACGATGTACGATACCGGGGCGTATAACGCCGTTTATGCCCGAAAGGCTGTCTCCGCAGTGATGAAGCAAAGCATTGACAAGTGTACCCGTGTAATTACCGTGAGCAGGGTGTACCACCATGCCCTTTGGCTTGTTCACCACAAGCAGGTCATCGTCCTCATAGACGATATCCAGCGGTATATCCTCGGGAACAGCGTCCATAGGCTCGGGCTCGGGTATCTCAACGACTATCTCCTCGCCGCCTTTGAGCTTCATGTTCTTGCTTACGGCTTTGCCGCCCGATGTGACCATGCCCTTTTCGATAAGTCCCTGTGCTGCCGAACGTGTCAGCTCAGCAATATTGTCCGAAATATACTTGTCGATACGGCTTCCTGCGTCCTCGGCAGAAGCTGTAAGGACTACCTGCTCATTCATTTTCAGCCGCCTTTTCTGTCTCAGCTTTCTTTGCCTTTTCTATCTTTGGATCAATGAAGATACCGTAGATGAGAAGCAGCACAAAAGCCACAGTTACGCAGATATCTGCCACATTGAATATAGCAAAGTGGAAGAGCTTTACCTCGAACATATCCACAACATATGAGAAGCGGAAACGGTCTATAAGGTTGCCGATGCCACCTGCTATGAACAGTGTGAGCGCGATATTCAATAGCTTTGAACGTCGAAATACTTTGAAGAGCAGGATAATACCGCCTATCACCACAAGGCTCGTAAAGCCTACGAGGAACCACCTCTGTCCCGACATACTTCCGAAGATAGCACCGTCATTCTCCAGATAGGTAAGGTCTATTATCTTAAAATCGCCGAAGTGTATGAATTCCTTAGTGCCCACGGGTTTGAGTTCATGTATTGCCCAGTATTTCACAAGCTGGTCAGCTCCTACAAGAGCCGCTGCCATCAGTACAAGAAGTATAGCCACGTTGTTTTATCCTTTCAATAAGACAGCCTGCCGACTTTTTCAGCCGACAGGCAATATAGTACTAATTATTAAGCTTCTACAGCCACTGCGCATCTCTCACACAGTGTCGGGTGATTATGGTTTGTGCCGACATACTTGCTGAAGCACCAGCAGCGTTCGCACTTTTCGCCCTCTGCCTTAGCAACAACGAATGAAGTCTCGGCACCGCTCTTTTCGACCTCAACGCCTGATACGATGAGGATATCCTTGAGCTGGTCAGCCAGTGAAGCATATCTGTCATAGTCAGCATCGCTGCTCTTGATGATGATCTTAGCTTCAAGTGACTTACCGATAGTCTTTTCGTTACGTGCGTCCTCAAGGACCTTGTTTACTGCAAGACGGGTATTGTAGATGAAATCCCACTTGTCTGTAAACTCAGCTGTAAACTCGATGCCGCTCTTTTCAGGCATCTGGTTGAGGAATACGCTTTCCTTGTCGTCTGCTGCCGAATGAGGCATGAACTGCCATATCTCCTCGGCTGTGTATGAAATGATAGGTGCAGCCAGTCTTGTCATAGCACTGATTATGCGATACATAGCAGTCTGAGCTGCTCTTCTGAGAACGGAATCTTCCTTCTCACAGTAAAGTCTGTCCTTGATGATGTCAAGGTAGAAGTTTGACATATCTATTACACAGAAGTTGTGAAGAGCGTGAAGTGCGATATGGAAATCGAATGCATCATAGCCCTTCTTCATAGTGTCGATAAGATTATCGAGCTTCATAAGTGCCCATTTGTCAAGCTCTGTAAGCTGATCGTCGGACACACTGTCCTTATCGGGATCAAAGCCTGCACCGTTTCCGAGGTTGCCCAGAATGAAACGAGCAGTATTTCTTATTTTCTTGTAAGCATCGGAGAGCTGACCGAGGATAGGCTTTGAGATACGGATATCACTGTGATAATCCGAAGAAGCTGCCCAGAGTCTGAGGATATCAGCACCGTACTGGTCTGTTATCTCGCTTGGATCTATACCGTTGCCAAGTGACTTGTGCATTGCCTTGCCTTCGCCGTCAACGACCCAGCCGTGGGTGCAAACAGCCTTGTAAGGAGACTGTCCCTTGTATACAACAGATGTAAGGAGCGATGACTGGAACCAGCCTCTGTACTGATCTGCACCTTCGAGATAAAGGTCAGCAGGCCATGTAAGGCTCGGGAAGTCCTTTCCTTCCATAACAGAGGTATGAGATACACCGCTGTCGAACCATACGTCCATGATATCGTATTCCTTAGTGAATTCACCGCAGCCGCACTCGCACTTAACGCTTGCAGGGATAAACTCGCTTGTATCCTTAGTCCACCATGCATCGCTGCCTTCCTTGCGGAAGAGTTCAGAGATAGCATTGATAGTCTCGTCATTGCATATAGGCTTGCCGCAGTCCTTACAGTAAACAACTGGTATCGGAACGCCCCATGTTCTCTGACGTGAGATACACCAGTCGCTTCTGTCGCGTACCATGCCCTTTATTCTGTCCTCGCCCCACTCAGGGATCCACTGAACAGACTCGATAGCCTTGATAGCATCGTCCTTGAAGCCGTTTACTGAGCAGAACCACTGCTCTGTAGCTCTGTATATGATAGGGCTGTTACATCTCCAGCAGTGTGGGTACTGGTGAACGATCTTCTGTGTAGCCAGCATTGCGCCCAGCTCTGTGAGCTTTGCAGCGATAGCCTTGTTAGCCTGATCTGTGTCCATGCCCTCGAATTCACCTGCTTCGGCAGTCTGCTTACCCTTTGAGTCAACGCATACGATGATACCGATATCGTCGTACTTCTTGCAAACCTCAAAGTCCTCTACACCGTAGCCGGGAGCTGTATGTACGCAGCCCGTACCGCTTTCAAGAGTAACGTGGTCACCTACGATGACAGGTGAAAGACGGTCGTAGAGCGGATGCTTTGTTTTCATTCCCTCAAGCTCTGCACCTGTGAAGATATGCTCTGTGGTATACTCTGTGATACCGGCAGTTTCCATAGTAGTCTTTACAAGCTCCTCAGCCATTACGTAGTACTCATCGCCTACGTGAACGAGGGTATAGTTATACTCAGGACCAAGGCAGATAGCAAGGTTGCCCGGAATAGTCCATGTAGTAGTTGTCCAGATAACGAAATATATCTTTGAAAGATCGAGTCCAAGTCCCTTGAAGATACCCTTATCATCAGTTACGTTGAACTTGACATAGATCGAATAGCAAGGATCGTTGGAATACTCTATCTCAGCCTCAGCAAGAGCGGTATTACAGTCAGGGCACCAGTAAACAGGCTTTAAGCCCTTGTACATATAGCCCTTCTTTACCATTGAGCCGAATACTTCCACCTGCTTTGCCTCATACTCAGGGCGAAGTGTAAGGTAAGGATATTCATAATCGCCCAGTGAACCGAGTCTCTTGAAGCCCTTCATCTGGTTAGCGACCTGAGTCATAGCGTATTCACGGCAGTGCTTTCTCAGGTCTACCGCAGGGATAGCACCGTTTTCAACGCCGATAGCCTTCATAGCTTTCAGCTCGATAGGAAGTCCGTGAGTATCCCAGCCGGGAACGTAAGGAGCACAGAATCCGCTCATATTCTTATACTTTACGATGAAATCCTTGAGAGACTTGTTAAGAGCGTGTCCCAGGTGGATCTCGCCGTTTGCATATGGAGGTCCGTCATGGAGAACATATGAAGGCTTGCCCTTGTTCTTGTCTATCATCTTGTAATAGAGTCTTTCATCTTCCCATTTTTTGAGAGTTTCGGGTTCTCTCTTAGGCAGATTTCCGCGCATGGGGAATTCTGTCTGCGGTAAATTAAGGGTACTGTTATAATCCTGTGCCATACTATCTGATCTCTCATTTAAAAGCTCTGAGAGATCCTCCTTTCGATCTTTTTTGATATAATTATTCTTCTGTCTCAGCAGCTACAGCAGCAGCTATCTCTTCAGCTGTCTGAGGCTCTTCCTCTTCTGTCTCGGCATCATCGAATGTCTCAGGCATAGAAGAGATGAGCTCAAGGTGGCTCTTATACATATCAAAGAGGCTCTTCTTGAAGTCAGCTACCTGCTGCTGAGCTTCGATGAGAGCTTCCTTCTCCTTAGCGATCTCAGCGCGGTTCTTCTCCATAGCCTCTGCGTGCTGACGTACAGCCTCGTCCTCAAGAGCAGCAGCCTTTTCCTTAGCCTCAGCAAGTATCTGCTCAGCCTTTTCGTTAGCTTCGTTGAGCACCTGATGACCCTGCTTCTGAGCACCGAGAAGTGCGTCCTTGAGAGCGTCCTCGTCTCTCATATATTCTCTTACCTTGTCGGCAAGCACCTGTATCTTACTGTTAGCCTCTGCACGCTCGCGCTCCATTTCGTCGAGCTCAGCCTCGAGCTGTGTAAGGAATTCGTCTATTTCCTCCTGCTTATAGCCGAAAGCAGCTTTTTCAAATCTCTTATTTCTAACGTCCTTTGAAGTTATCATTTCAATTCACCTCTAAATATATTTTCTCAGATTTATGTGTATGCGGCCCTTTCTGGTCGAGCCGTTAATACCCGAAAGAATAAACCTTCCGCAGCCTCTAACCGAGAGGATATCCCCCTCTCTGACTTCATGGGATACGGAAGAAACGGGAAAGTGGTTTATATCCACCTTGTCCGAACGGATAAGAGCAGCAGCCTTTTCACGGCTGACATTTGCCGCAGCCCCTACTACGCAGTCAAGGCGCAGCGATGCGACAGTTCCGCTGATATCCTGAAATTTCTGAGCGTTTTCCAGCTCAAAGGGCTTGTCATCGGATATTTTAACTCCGACCCTGCCTATCTTAGAGACCGCAGACATGATAAGCTTTGCCGCAACTTCAGTGACGAAGGTCTGTGCAGTTCCCTCCTCCGCGGCGATATCGCCAATGGCTTCGCGCTTCAATTGCTGAGCCATAAAAGAGCCGAGGAAGTCTCTGTGCGTAAGCTTGTCCTCCTTGCGATAGCTGAAGGTAAGGCATTTCATAGGGAAGTCATCTTTGATATACTCCTCACAGTAATCGGGGTATACAGCAAGTATCTTTCTTCTGGCATTCTCATATCCGCCCCACAGCATATACCTTAGCCCACCAGTGTTTTTCCTGCACCACATCTCAGCCGCAGCGCACTGACGCTCGTCGAGAAATGATGAGAACTGAGCTGTCACGTCTCTTTCACAGAGCGAGACCATATCCCCCAGCCTTGCAGCAAACAGCTTATCCGACTGATCGTTCATCAGATGAATACGCCGTTATTCTCCAGCTCGCCAACAAGGTCTTCGCCGATAAAGCCGACATTATATGGAGTAATGATATATGTCAGATTAGCAACAGGCTTGAGGCTTCCGCCGTTTGCATAAGCAACACCTACAAGGAAGTCGATTATTCTTCTCTTATTTTCAGGAGAAGCTGTTTCAAGATTAAGAACTACTGTCTTCTTTGCGATAAGGTGATCTGCGATCTGCTTAGCGTCTGTAAAAGCAGAAGGCTTTACGAGAACCACCTGGAGCTGTGCAGTAGTCTGGATATTAACTACCTTGTTTCTTCTGCCTGTTCCCGGAGCACTTGTCTCGTTTACAGGAGCATCGTCCTGATCGGAAGGCTGAAAACCGCCTCTTTCACGCTCATGACGTACTGGTACATCAGCTTCAAAATCATCATCATCTGCAGCAAAGAAAAAATCTTTAATACCGTCAAAAAGTTTCATCTTAATACTCCTTCTCCGCATTATTTGTTTATATATATTTCTCTTCACAGGATCAATGCGGAGCATCCCGTGTTGATATCCAGCATTCCGCTGTGAGTTACTTTGAGTAGTCTCTTGCGCCGAAAAGCCCCGTACCTATACGCACCAGCGTAGAGCCGTACTTTATGGCTTCGGCATAATCATGAGTCATACCCATAGAGAGCGTATCCATATCGGGGTACTGAGCCTTTACGCTGTCGTAAAGCTCCTTCATACGTCCGAGGAAGATATCGCTTTCGCCCGGCGGCGGGATAGTCATAAGCCCCCTTATCCTTATTCCGTCAAGCTCTTTCAGTCCTTCGATCAGCTCATTCAGCTCATTGGGAGCGACTCCGCTCTTGGAGTCCTCACCGCCGATATTGACTTCGCACAGGATATCCATCGTCCTGCCGTTCTTCACAGCGAGGCGGCTTATCTCCTGTCCCAGTTTAAGGCTGTCAACAGACTGTATCATACTTACCGAATTTATGATATATTTTACCTTGTTTGTCTGTAAATGACCAATTATCTGCACCTCAGCCGACTTGTCATAGAAGTCAGCCTTTGAGAGATACTCCTGTACTCTGTTTTCTCCGAGAAGGTCAATACCAAGCTCTATGGCGTGGTTAATGGCTTCGGGAGCAACAGTTTTCGTTACAGCCATGATGCGGACAGTATCTTCGGGCTTTCGGTATTTTGCCTTGGCTTCTGCGCATCTCTCTCTTATTATGTGCAAATTCTCGTCGATATAAGCGAGATCGTTACTTTTCATTCTCTTTCTCGACCTCCTCGATCATAATATCATCGTAAAGCGCAAGATACTCGGGATCGTCATTCACCTCAGAGAGAACGTAATCGCTTCCCTCATAGACTACCTTTATCTTTTTGAACAGTATCTGCTCGCCCTTACGGATATATACACCCTTGCTTGTGAGCACCTTTTCTGCTTCGTTTCCGTTTTCATCGGTGTACGTTGTCTTTACATCGGCAAAACGTATAGCCTCACGGGGAACTTTAAGACCATTGTGCTCGCCCTTGATAAGCTCCACGATCTCAGCTCTGTGCTGTACGAGCTCGTAATTGAACTTATCACATGATATTATGATGATACTTTTATTTTTGCTTTCGTCACGGATATCCGTGATCTGAGCAGGATAAGCTTCTGCTGACGAATCAAATCTCAGCTTTACTTCATCGCCGATAGCGTACTCTTTCTTTGAGTTATCGGCAACCAGTGCAAGATACCAGCCGTAACCGTCTATAAGCTTTCCGACCACGTTAGGTGCTGTGGATTTCCTGTCAGTTATCCCTTCAAGCATAGAGACTGTAAGACTGTCAAGGTTTTTTGTAGTGAGCTTGTCCTCATAGCCGTCGATATAGCTTGCAAAGTAAGCAGAGCGTTTCGCGGATATAGTTTCCTGCGGTGCTACTGCCTTTGCATCGAGCTTTGCTATCTCAGCCTTTATGTCCGAGATCTTCTGGCTGAAGCCCTGTACCTCTTCTGTTATTATCTGATAGGTACTGAGCTTTACGAGAAGCTCCTCACTGACCTCGTCAAGAGTCTCAAAATCACCCGTATCCCTGCTGCATATAAGCCTGCGGTAATTCTCTGCGATACTTTCCGACAGATTTGCAGGCTGTGCGGATTCGAGAGTACCGGGGTTCTGTATCTTCTGAAGGACAGCGAGTTCCTTTTCCAGCTTAGCCTTTTCATGCTTTATGCTCAGCTGTTCATCAGAGGGGTAAGCCTCCGCGATGACAGTGCCGTTGCCGACTCTTCCGCCGTCAGACACATTATAGCTGAGAACACCGTTTCCGCTGTAGAGGATTATCTCCTCGTCCCTGATGAATACTCCCTTGTATTCCTTTGAGGATACAGCGGAAGCCATCAGAGCCGAGACGGTATTGCTCTCTCTGTTGCGGAAATTATAGACTATGCTGATAAAAATTATCAGAAGCAGCACAAGGACAATGTTCCTCAGGAGCTTGACCATGAAGCTGCTTTCCGATCTGGCAAATCGCATTCAGATCACCCTTAGTCGTTCTTTTCCGAAGCGTCAAGAATAGAAACTGCTCTTGCCGGGATGATCGTTGATATAGCGTGCTTGTAAACCAGCTGCTGCTTGCCTTCGCAGTCGAAGATAGCTACATAGCTGTCAAAGCCTCTTACCATACCCTTGAACTGGAATCCGTTAGTAAGGATAATAGTTACCATGATCTTGTCTTTTCTGCACTGATTAAGGAAAACATCCTGCAGATTGATAGTTTTGTTCATACACATTCTCCTATCTGATTTATTTGTTTACGTGTACATCTGAACGGGTAAAATTATTTTCCAAATAACTCGCGTAGAAATACACACATTACATTATATCACACTTCAAAGTGTTTGGCTATAGTTTTTTTGCATTTTTCTAATATTTCAATTTTTTTATTAAATGTATCGGGCATTATCCACTCTATGCGAGGGTTTCTTCTGAACCATGTGAGCTGACGCTTGGCGTAATGTCTTGTCTCCTGCTTGATATCCGCAATGCAGTCATCAAGAGCTCTTTCATCCTTGAAATATGGGATAAGCTCCTTATAGCCTATGGCATTCGCAGCCGTTTTCATGCCGCTTTCAAGCCAGAGCTGCCGAGCTTCTTCGACAAGTCCTGCCTTTACCATTTCGTCAACGCGCAGGTCTATGCGTTCGTATAAAGTCTGTCTGTTCTCATAGTTCAGCCCTATAATAAGGGAATTATACGGACTTTCCACCATTTTGCTCTCACGTTTCAGCTCGCTGAACTTCCTGCCCGTAACGTGACAGACCTCCAGTGCGCGGACTACTCTCACCAGATTATTGGGGTGTATACCCTCTGCGGCTTCCGAGTCAATCTCCGCAAGCCTTGCATGGAGTGCCTCGTTGCCGTGTTCTTTTGCAAATGCGTATAGCTCCTCACGGTAAGCCTCATCGCTGCCGCCCTCGGAGAACTTCACGTTTTCAAGGAGCGAGTCGATGTAAAGTCCCGTGCCGCCTACTATAATAGGAAGCTTTCCCCGTGAGAGTATCTCCTGTATCTTCTCATTTGCCAGCTGAACATAGTCCGCAGCACTGAAGCTGATATCTCTGTCCAGGAGATCCATAAGATGATGAGGTATCCCCTGTTTTTCTTCTTCCGAAGGCTTTGCCGAAGCTATGTCCATACCCTTGTATATCTGCATGGAATCGGCGGAGATGACCTCTCCGCCGTAAATCTTTGCAAGCTCTACGCCCAGCCATGTCTTGCCCGATGCCGTAGGACCGACAACTGCAAGCACAAAGGGCTTTTTATTCTTTTCGTTCATTATCAACTTCTCCCGACTGTATACGCTTTATCATTTTTGCTGTCTGAGCCTTTTTTCTCAGCCTTTTAGCTATTACACCCAATGCAATGCCAAAAGAAGGCACTAAAACAAGTACAGGCACGACTAACATCATAAAATACGGGGGTCCTGTACTTACACGGCAGTATATCCCCTCGCCGTTAGTCTCAATGGTATATGCAGCAGGAGTATTGAAAAAATGCACTGTTTCAAACGCAGACGCATTGGTAACTCCGAGGATATTGCCGTCCTTATCGCAGTAAGCAACTTTCACCTGACTGAAATGATTGAATATCTCATCGTTTTCTTCTTTCAGCCCGAACATCACATACATATTTTCCATATCCGACTTTTCAAAGACGGCACAGTTATGACGCAGGAGCATACTTGTGTAGCCGCCTTCTTCATATTTTGCAAGTCCGCAGTCTTTGCCGACTCCGAGGAGCTTTCCGTTCTCCTCATTGAAATCAACGGCATACTTGTCATTTTTCTTGTCCTTTACGAGAATATCCGCAAATGCCGTGCCTTCGGGAGCGTTTTTCAGTGTTATATTCTGACGAAGTGTATCAACGTCCCATGCAAAAGCGGTCATACCGCCAATAAAGCACATTATTACTGTGAAATATACTGCGATGAATGCTTTAACAGCTCGTTTCATAGTTACTCCTTACGTCCTTTTGAACTGATGAGAGATATTGCTCTTGGTCATGGTGAACATTACAGGTCTGCCGTGAGGACAATGGCGTATGCGCTCGTCGAAATACACCTGCTCCGCAAGAGATTGCAGCTCAGCGATATCGTTCTTGTCATTGCCCTTTATCGCTGATTTGCAGGCAACTGTATGGAGCATATCGTCCAGCATATGAGACTGTGGGTCGTGGCTGTACATACGAAGATTATTGGCTATCTCGGAGATTATGTCCTCCATGTCAAGCTCCATTATAAATGTGGGGACAGCCGTTGCCACCACGCAGGGCTTCTCTGAAAAGTCAAAAGCAAAACCTAAGTCCGCAAGAAGCTCCTGATTTGATTCAAGTGCGCTTATCTCGTCACCTGTGAGCAGCACACGAACTCCCGTAAGGAGCTGCTGACTGTACTGCCTACAGTTGCGGCTTTTCAGACGCTCAAATATTATTCTCTCATGGGCAGCGTGTTTGTCGATCATTATCATGGTATCATCGCCCACTTCGGCAACGATGTAAAGCCCGAAGGCTTCGCCGATAACACGTATCTTAGGCTTTTCCGTCCATACAGACTCCTCTTTCTTCTCCTCGGCAGGCTGAGAAACTACAGGCTGTGCGGCAGTAAATGCCTGCTGAGTGATATAGCTGAATCCCTCAACAGGTGCAGGCTCGGGTTCGCTGACCGAAACGGGCTCGGGAGCTTTTACGCTCTCAGTCACCTGCTCCTCTTTCGGAGCTTCTTCGGCTTCGCGTACAGGCTCGGGCTTTTCGTATACAGGAGCTGCCACCTGCACAGGCTTTGGCTGGTCATATGCGGTACTTGGCTTTATATCCGCAGTATAAGGCGTTTCCTCGATCTCTCTGCGCACAGGCTGAACAGGCGCAGATACAGCCGCAGGAGCTTCTGCAAGCTTTTTCTCTGTCTCCTCTATCTTGTCAACGGGAGTGAACAGGAATTCCTGCTGTATCATCTCCTCCTGCTCGGGAACAGGCTTTGTCCAGTCCGCATGGGGCTTCAGCTCGAACTCATATATAAGACCGTCCTTCATCATGGCGTTCTTCACAGCGAAATATACCGCGTCCGATACGGATTTTTCGTTGGTAAAGCGCACCTCCGCCTTCGTGGGGTGGATATTTACGTCCATAGTGCTGGGCGGCAGGTCTATGAGAAGTACGCAGGCAGGAAATTTGCCTGTCATTATCATGTTTGTGTAAGCATTTTCCAAAGCCGCAGAGCAAAGCCTTGAGCGGACATATCTTCCGTTTACGAAGAAGTTCTGGAAAGCGCGGTTGTTCTTGGAGTACAGTGGCTTTATAACGTATCCGCCCACATGGACTCCCTCATATTCATAGTCCACAGGCATGAGGTCACGGGCAAAATCTCTGCCGTAGACTGCGTATACAGCCGAAAACAGCTCCCCGTCACCGCTGGAATTGAACTCGGTGCGATTGTCGCGTATAAAGCGAAAAGCTATGTCAGGGTGTGACATAGTTATCTTCTGGAGTATACTGCTCACCGCATTTGCTTCGGTAACGTCCTTTTTCATAAACTTGCGTCTTGCAGGCACATTGTAGAAAAGATCGCGGATAATTATGGTAGTGCCGTCGGGACAGCCGCTCTGCTCGTGAGTCTTTTCGGTACTGCCCTCGATAGTGTAGAGAGTGCCGTAAAGCTCTTCCTTCTGCTTTGTCATTATCTCCACACGGGCAACTGCCGCTACAGACGCAAGAGCTTCACCGCGAAAGCCGAGAGTAAGGATATTTTCAAGATCCTCCTTGGCACTTATCTTGCTTGTGGCATGACGAAGAAAAGCCTTTGGTACATCGTCAAAGGACATTCCGCAGCCGTCATCTGTGACGCGCATATATGTAGTTCCGCCGTTTTTTATCTCCACGGTTATATGAGTCGCCCCTGAGTCTATGGAGTTCTCCACAAGCTCCTTTATGACCGATGAGGGGCGCTCGATGACCTCACCTGCGGCGATGAGTTCGGATATTTCCTTGCTTAGGACGTTTATTGGAGGCATTGCTTACTTCCTTTCTGATATGGAACGCGGTTCAGACCAGCTTGATATCCTTATGCATTATGAGGACTCCGCCTGCATAAATATGGTCGTCGGTATATGCTGCTGTGTCCATATGTCCGAACTGCTTTTCGGATACTATGGCTAACGGACAGACAGACGGTGCAGCACCGTCCTTTATCTCCTGCTCTGTACGTATGCCGTCACTTGTTTCGAGCTCGGTCTGTACAGTACGTGTTTTCGGGAGTATCCACAAAAGGCTTGCAATATTCTTCATCTTTGCGATAGCTTCCGTCTTGTATACGCCGCGCTCTGCAATGACCTCTTCCTCCTTGAACAGCAGTGTAAAGCTGTACTCCCTGTCGGCAGGGTAATTATTGCTGATATATCCGCGTATCTCGGAAAAGCCTTCATAGCCGAATATCATCTGCTTATAGTCATTTTCGCGGCTCTCGTCACTGCCGAGGACGAAGTTCTGCTCCAGCTTCTTCTGGTTGTACTCAAGTATATCCTCGATAGTTTCGTTTTCGCAGCTGCCGACTCCGCTTTTGAATTCGAGCCCTGCGTGTTTGATGTAAGCAAGAAGCTCCTTCATATTATCGTAATCCAGCTCCAGACGGCTGTATTCAAATGTCATTGAGATATATGCAGGCATATTTTTACCTCCGATTATATATTTATGAAATGCAGAGCCATTCCCTGCATTTTAAGTTGAGAGTTTAGAGTTGAGAGTTGAAAGTCATACACGGGCGGATAATATCCGCCTCTAAATTTTTAATGTTATACGCGGAACGCCGCAGGCGTTCCATGCTAAGGGCTACTGCATAGCTTTGAGCATATCTTTCAGCAGCTCGCGGCATTCGCTGTCGCTGAGCTCGTCGATATTGGTCTTTTCAAGCATATCCAGAGCAGCTTCCCTGCCCAGACTTCCGAAGCTTATCTGTCCGAAATCGTCATTCTTTATTACAGTACGCTCGTTTTCGTGAGCCTTTTCCATTTCTTCAAGCAGCTCTCTTGCACGGCTTACCACCTTTGCAGGAAGTCCTGCAAGCTTTGCAACGTCCACACCGTAGCTCTCGTCAACTCCGCCGCGGACTATCTTTCGCAGAAAGCGTATAGTGCCGCCGTGCTTGTTTACGGCGATACTGTAGTTCTTAACGCCTTCAAGCTCGTTTTCAAGTCCTATTAGCTCATGATAGTGGGTAGCAAAAAGAGTCTTGCAGCCCAGCTTTTTCGAGGTGCAGATATGCTCCGCAACAGCACGGGCAATGCTTACACCGTCAAATGTGGAAGTACCTCTTCCCACCTCGTCAAGTATGACAAGGCTGTCCTTTGTGGCATTTTTGAGGATATCCGATACCTCGCTCATTTCCACCATGAATGTGGACTGTCCTGCTGTAAGGTCGTCGGAAGCTCCCACACGGGTGAAGATCTTGTCGACTACCGATATCCTTGCGGAGTCGGCAGGTACAAAGCTTCCTATCTGCGCCATGAGGACTATAAGCGCGTTCTGACGCATATATGTTGATTTACCCGACATATTAGGTCCTGTGATTATGGACATTCTGTCGGACTTGTTGTCGATATGAAGATCGTTCGGCACGAACACCTCATCTGTGAGCATGAGCTCAACAACAGGGTGTCTGCCTGCCTTGATATCTATAGCTCCGTCAAGAACGATATCAGGCTTTACGTACTGATTTCGCAGAGCCACATCTGCAAATGAGCACAGCACGTCCACGGAAGCCACCGCAGAGGCTGTTTTCTGTACAGCTTCAAGCTTTGTAGCAAGGAAATCGCGCACCTCCGAGAATATATCGGCTTCAAGGGCAAGAGCCTTGTCCTTTGCACCCAGTATAGCATTTTCGGCATTTTTCAGCTCCTCGGTAATGAAACGCTCGGCATTTGCAAGAGTCTGCTTGCGTATCCAGCCCTCGGGGATAAGGTCGTAGTAGGAACGTGTAACCTCAAGATAGTATCCGAACACACGGTTGAAGCCTATTTTCAGGTTCTTGATGCCTGTAGCTTCCTTTTCGCGCTGCTCTATCTCGTCAATGATGCTGCGTCCGTTGTTCATAATATGACGGAGGCTGTCAAGCTCCTTGTTGAAGCCTTCCTTTATGACACCGCCGTCCTTTACGGATATAGGCGGCTCGTCCATGATAGCATTCTCCACAAGGTTAACAAGCTCATCAAGAGTGGATATCTCATCGTTATATCGCGCAAGGAGCTTTGAGTCTGACAGCTTTGCAAGCTCCTGCTTTATAAGGGGCAGCTGCATAGCCGTAGCAGAAAGGGATTTCAGATCGCGTGGATTTGCGCTTTTGTACATTACCTTTGTCATAAGACGTTCAAGGTCGTAAACTCTGTCAAGCAGGTCTGTAAGGTCAGCGAGCACAACGCTCTTGCGGTAAAGAGCTTCAACAGCATCAAGACGCTCGATTATCCTTGCAGGGCTCTTCAATGGCTGCTCTATCCAGTTTTTGAGGAGTCTGCGTCCCATTGAAGTCTTTGTGGAGTCCAGCACCCACAGCAGCGAGCCTTTTTTCTCCTTGCTGCGGAGAGTCTCTGTAAGCTCAAGATTTCGCCTTGCATTGAGGTCAAGTCCCATGAACTGATCTCCGCTGAGTATATCTATGGCAGTAAAACGGGATACCGAGGTTTTCTGTGTATCGTTTATATAATCGAAAAGTCCGCACACTGCCGCACAGTCTGCTCCGTCCTCGCTTATGCCAAGCTCTGTCACGGATTTTACGCCGAAAACGGCTGTTACCGTATCTCGTCTGGCTGACGGAGTGAAGCATATTGTATCTCTCAGTGTAACTGCGCATGAAAGACGAACCTTTACGAAATCCGCTGCATTTTTCAGCGAAAGGAAATTCTCGGGGAATATTATCTCCGCAGGTCTGCATCGTGAAAGCTCGTTGATAACGCCTGCTTCAAGGTCCTTGCCCTCGAATAAGCTGAGAGCCGCATCACCTGTGGAAATATCCGCAGAAGCAACACCGCAGGAATCCGTATCCTTATCGTAAAAGATACTGCATATGTAGTTATTGCTGCCGTCATCGAGCATACTGCTCTCTGTGAGCGTACCCGGAGTTACCACGCGGATAACATCACGCACTACTATGCCCTTGGTCTCGGCAGGGTCTGTGAGCTGCTCGCAGACAGCCACCTTGAAGCCCAGATCTATGAGCTTCTTTATGTACATATCCGCCGCATGATAAGGTACTCCGCACATAGGCGCACGTTCCTCCAGACCGCAGTCCCTGCCTGTGAGCGTAAGCTCCAGAGCCTTTGAGACCGTTACGGCATCGTCAAAGAACATCTCGTAGAAGTCGCCGAGACGGAAGAAAAGTATACAATCCGTGTACTTGTCCTTGACCTCGAAGTACTGCTGCATCATGGGGGATATTTTACTTCTGTCGATTTCCATTGGTTTAGCTCCTTTTATTTAAAATACTGTGCTCTCGCACAACGTCACATTCTTTTCAGAAATGCCATCAAAAAACCTATGACCAAAGCTGCTATTATCATAACTGCCACGATCACCGAGTTTCTTTTCTGTATCGACTGCAAATTCCCCGTATTGCTATCGTTTACAGGGATATTGTGCTGTTTAGCCCACTTTACAAGATCGCCGCAGCCGTCACAAGCCTTGTTGAGGCTTGCTACCTTAGTGCCGTTCGACATTATTCTAAGACCATTGAAAGCAGCACCGCTTATCTCCGATATCTCGCTGTAGCTGTAGGTCCTGCCCTTGACGATGATACTGTCGCCGCTTACCTCGGCTATTTCGGTCTTTTCTATCTTTGAAGCATATACCATACAGTATATGGCATAGAATATTGCAACAAACGCAAATATAAGTCCTGCTGTCTGATAGCTTGCATTACGGAGCATAGAACGGGTAAGTATAAGAGCTCCGCAGGCTATTGTACAATAGCCTATCTGTTTCGTCTGTGCAACAGTATCAGCACAGTATCTCAGCTTGAAGCTGTAGGACGGCTCTCCTGCATCGGGAGAGTTTATTATCTCATTTACGGCTGATATCTTTTCAAGCAGTCTGTTGTTAATATTGTTAGCCATAGCTTTTTATCAGTGGCAGCCTGCGCAGGATGCACAGCTTCCCGTGCAGCCTGTCTCAGGTATCTGACAAGTCTCGGGGTCTTCACCGTTTGCACAGAGGCTGATTATCTGCTGTACGTTTGAAACGAGCTTTTCAAGAGCCTGCTGTGCGCCTGAGAAAACTATCATCTTCGGGTTCTTCATGATCTTGTTGTATACAGTCTTGAGCTCTGTATCAAGTGCTTTGATATTTTCCGAATCAGGCTCTTCCGCACTCATAGCAGTACCTAAGTTCATACGAAGGTCTTCAAAGTGAGCGATGTCCTCCTGAAGCTCCTTATCCTCATCGTTAGCCTGCTTTGCAAGCATATAAGCTACATATCTGTCGTCCTGCTGAATAGCCTTTCCAAGCTCTCTTGTCATTTCCATAATATCCATTTTAAACATTCTCCTTAAATAAATTTTATTTCAGACTTAACCCATATAATCCAGGTAAAGCTCGTCAAATTCCTCAGATTCGCCATTTGGGTGAGAGAAATATGATTTTACGCTTCCGTCTGAGTACTTTGTAGCATATACAACGTCCATATATCTGATGCCCTTTTCTTCAAGCACCGCTTCGTAAGAAGGCGTTTTTTCATCAATATTGAAATCATAGCTGCCTGATGACTTTAAATTATCATTCTCCCATTTAAAGTAATTTATACTTGCAGCACCCATGTGCCCCCACACGATAACGAGATCACCTGTATTCTCGTCATATGCGAAAGATGTATGACCTCCGCCGATAACACCAAGATCATCTGCACCGTCCTCGGGATCAATTTTGTATAAATGTATCTGGAAATCCGCTTCGCAGCTGCCGTATTTCAGCAGAAGCTCGGGGATACCGTCTGTATCGAGATCACGAAATCCGAATTCGATACTTGCCATACCGTCGTGTTCGGCAGCTGTCTTATCGAAAACGTCCTTTATAACGCTCTGATAGATAGCGGGATACATATCCATCAATCCGCCTGCGGACACATTGCCGTCAGGCTCTGTAGTCGTTGCAGCAGGGTCTGTAACTGCTTCTTTTGTAGTCGCCTCAGCAGTAGTTTCAGCCTCTGTAGTTGTTTCCTCAGCAGCTGTAGTTGAAGCTTCTGTAGCCGCTGTAGCAGCTTCATTATTTGCTTTGCCGTCCTTCTGTCCTATCAAGCCGCAGCCTGTAAGCACGACTGCCGCAAAGCATGATAATGCAATAATTCTTTTCATATTTAATTCTTCCTTTCGATCAAGTCCTTGTATTCAAAATACAATTCTTCTTTTCTTTCCTCTGTGCCGTCGGCAGAATAAATATAGGAATAACCTGCTGACTCCTCATCAGCCTTGTATACCGACACATACGGGAGCTTTGTCAGACCATTCTCCTTGATTATATCATCGTAGCCGTGATCGTCTGCAATGATCTCCTGGACTATTTCTGTTTCTTTCAGCTTATAGTCCTCAATTCCCGTATAATTGATACTCATTGTGCTCATCTGAGCCCATACGATAACAAATCCGTCAGTTCCATCATGGTAGTAAGCTGTGTGGCTGCCGCCCAGTTCGCCTATCTGATACATTCCGTCAAAGCCGTCCTCTTTGTATACATATGTGGTGAAATCAGCTTCGCTGTTTCCGCTCTTGATGATGATCTCGGGAACACCGCACTTGTCAACATCATAGATAGCATACTCCATATATGCATGACCGCCGTTTTCCTCAAGCAGGTGATCAAAATACGAGCTCAGCATAGGCTTTACATCAGCAAAGAAGCCGTCATACCTCTGTCTGAAGTTCTCATCTGACTCTGCAAATGTAGTAGTTTCAGTCTCGGGGTGAGCTGCTGTAGTAGGCGGCTCTGTTTTTCTGACCGCTGTAGTCGTCTCGGCTTCAGTAGTCGTTTCAGCTGCCTCCGTGGTCACTGCCGCTGTCGTATTTTCTGTAGTACTGTTATTATTGTCATCGTTGTTATTATTCGGCTTGGTACAGCCTGCAAGGAGCAGTGCTGCCAGGCATGATACTGCGATCGCTTTTTTCATTTATTACTGTCCTTTCTTTATTCTTCCCGAAACAGCCCAGTTCATAGCGTCGGTTATCTCAACATCAACGAACTGACCGATAAGTGAGCTTTCTCCCTCGAATTCCACTATTATGAATTCATTGCTCTTTCCTGTGAGATATCCCTGCTTTTTCTTTGACACACCGTCAACAAGTACTCTCATAGTCTTTCCGATAAAACGCTTGTAATGCTCTGATGACACAACACGCTGTACGCTGAGAAGCTCTCTCATGCGCTGTCCCTTTTCCTCATCGGATATGCTGTCGGGCATTTCCGCAGCCTTAGTTCCCGAACGCTTCGAGTAAATAAAGGAATAGATATTGTCATATCTCACCTTTTTTATCAGCTCCAGAGTCTCTCTGAATTCCTCATCGCTCTCATCGGGAAATCCCACGATAAGGTCGGTAGTCAGCGAAAAATCAGGATCTCGGCTGTAGATATAGTCCACTATGCCCAGATATTTTTCTATATCGTAATGCCTGTTCATTCTGCGGAGCACATCGCTGCTTCCGCTCTGAACGGGAAGGTGCAGATGCTTTGCGACTTTTTCACATTCAAAGATAGTGTCGATAAGCTCATTTGAAGCGTCCTTGGGGTGAGATGACATAAATCTTATTATGAAATCCCCCTCTATGCTGTCGAGCTCACGGAGGAGCTGCGGAAAGCTCATGCCGTTTTCAAGGTCTTTGCCGTAGGAATTCACATTCTGTCCTAAAAGCATTATCTCCTTGTAGCCGCTTGCTGCAAGTCCGCGCACCTCTTCGATTATATCCTCGGCAAGGCGGCTGCGCTCGCGTCCGCGAACATAAGGCACTATGCAGTAGGTACAGAAATTGTTGCAGCCGAACATTATTGGCACAGAAGCCTTGAAACTGCTGTCACGCACCTGCTCCGCAGCTTCCGAGAAATCGTCATATTCACTGATATCAGCCGAAAAACGAGCTCCGTGAAGAGCTTCCAGAAGCAGCTTCGGCAGAGCGTTTATAGCGGAAGTTCCCAGAACTATATCCACCTGCGGATATGACTTTTTTATCTTCTCCGCAATATGGCTCTGTGCAGTCATACAGCCTGCTATACCGATAATGAGTGATGGTCTGAGCTCCTTGAGCTTCTTCATGCTGCCAACTATGCCGAAAACTCTGTCCTCGGCACTCTCTCGCACCGCACAGGTGTTGAGTATGATAAGGTCGGCTTCATGCTCGTCCTCAGTAAAGACATAGCCCATTTTTTTGAGGAGTCCCTTTATTTTTTCACCGTCGGAAACATTGAGCTGACAGCCAAAGCTCCTGACATAAGCCTTGCGCTCCCTGTCTCCGAGGAGTTCATTTATCTCTTTTATCGCTGCGGTATTGTCGTTCAATTGCAGTACCTCGCCTTCTGTAAAAATCCTGTAATAAATAATTATACCATATAATATAGTATATTTCAAGTATTGATTTGCCACAATGCAGCAAAAAACTCATTATGCTTACTGCTCATTTTAAGATTATTTTAAGTTTCGGGAAATATAATATAAACTGTAGGAGTGTATTCTCCCGAAGAAAGGAGAAATTGAAATATGTTTAAGATAAAAAAACTCGCAGCCGCTTTTGCTGCCTCAGTAATCACAGCCGTATCACTGTTTTCATGTTCAGATGACGGACCTCCTGTCGATGCAAAGGAATTCAAGGTAACTTTCCTCGAAGCAGGCAAGGCTGACGCTATGGTCTTACAGTCGGAAACAGGCACTGTTGTCATAGACTGCGGTGAAAAGGGTGACGGTAAAAAAATCGTCAATCTCCTTGAGGAAAGCGGCAGGACATCTATTGATTACCTGATAATCACTCATTTCGATCAGGATCATGTAGGCGGAGCACCGAAAGTACTCAACAGCATCGAGGTCAAGAACCTTATAACTCCCAACTATGAGGGCAACAACGATGAATACAAGAAATACGTCAAGACTATAGACTCACTTGGTATACAGCCGCAGAAGCTCACCGATAATTTGTCATTTACTCTTGACGACGTAAAATACACTGTCTATGTTCCGAAAAAAGACTTCTACGGCGAAGATGAAAGTGCCGAGAACAACTTCTCTCTCGTCACAAAGGCAGTCCACCACAAGAACACCCTGCTCTTCACAGGCGATGCTATGGAGGAAAGGCTTGACGAGATAATGGATATAGGTCAGTGTACACTGCTGAAAGTACCTTATCACGGCAGAAAGCTTGATAATCTCGAAGCTTTTCTGAAAAATGTAAAGCCTAAATGCGCCGTTACCTGCACTTCAACGTCAGAGTTTTCAAACAAGACCCAAAAGGCTCTTGAAGAATTGAAGATAAAATCCTATGCGACCTGCTATAACGGCGATATCACTGCCACAAGCAACGGTGCGGAAATAACCTTTGAGACCGAAAGATAAATATATCAAACAGAGAAAAATTCAGAAGGGGAACTAAAAAATGCAGGATAACAACGAAAAAGAAATAATTTGCCGCTTTGATTTTCGCAAACCCGAATATTTTTACACAAAGCCGCTGTACAGCGACCATTTGAAAATACAATTTCTGATCTATAAAATACTGAGTATCATCTGCGTTATAGTGGTCATCGTATTCATATTGATGCTGATATTCAATCCTGTTTCTACTTTTTATTCAGCCCTCGTCATTCCGTTACTTTTACTTGCATACACTGTGAAAGACCGCATTATCACACCGCTTCTTGTGAAAAAAGGCTACAAGAAGATACACGCCGAAAATGAGGACCTTGTTACGTATACATTTTACTCCGACAGTGTAAATATAAAATCTCCCACACTTAACACGACCTACGATTACAGCAAGGCTGAACGTTACATGGAAGACTCAAGACGTCTGGCACTTTTCTTTGCGCTGAACAGAAATATATCCATTGAAAAAAGCCTGTGTACCGAGGAACAGCTGAATTTCATAAGGAATATAGTACCCGAAGAAAAGCAGAAAAAATACAGGAAAAAGTCCTCAATAATGCTGACAATATGTATTCTGCTCTACAGTGTAGCTATATATTACTTATGCAGTTCAATATTAAGGATCTACGACATCAATAAAAACACCTATTACCTTGAGTATCCCAAGACTACATATGAATCCTTTGAACGCTGTCTTGATGACGGCACTATCAAGGACGTTGTCATAATAAAGGATATGTTCGTAGAGTACACATACACGGGACACGATAAAGACGAACGCTACTATACGGTATGCTCTAAGAATATCAAAAAGCTGAAAACCAAGCTCGACAACAATGATATCAGCTGGAGATCAAAAGATGCAGAATACTGCATCAAAAAGCGAAATTAAATATCCGCCTGCTGCTCATTGCAGCCAGCTTGATAATATCATTTGAACACGAATACAAAGGCAGCATGAGCTGCCTTTTTTCTTTTTATGAGGATATTCAGCAAACGTAGAATTATTAATGATTTTTTTGTGCAAGTTATATTTTTGTCTTTTATTGACAGTACACTCATCAGATGATATAATTATTATATAGAGATAAAATATTTTTATATTACTATTTTAGGGGGGGCGTTATATGAAAGAAAAAAGATTTAGATCAAGTAAACGCAATTTCATTCTTGCACTTATCTTGCTTCTGACCACAAATATTCTCATGGCTATGATACTTTCCATGCTTGCCAAGAAAAATCTGCGCGAGCAGATAGAGCAAAGAATGTTGGATATTTCCAATACTGCGGCATATATGCTAAACGGTGACGAGCTTGAAAAACTGCAAGCCTCAGATAAAGGCACAGAAAGCTATGATAAAGCACTTGATACCCTCAGAGCCTTTCAGAAAAACATTGAGCTCGACTATATTTACGGTATAAGACAGGAAGCAGACGGCTCGTTTACCTTTACTATTGACCCTGCCGAAGATGCTCCCGGTGAATTCGGTGCTCCGATCGTCTCCACCGAAGCACTCAGAAACGCCGCCAATGGCGTAGCCGATGTTGATAAAAAATCATACACCGACGAATGGGGACGCTTCTACTCGGCATACAGCCCTGTTTTCAATTCCGAAGGTAAGATAGCAGGCATCGTCGGAGTGGATTTCGATGCGAACTGGTATGACGGCAAGCTCAGCAATAACAGAGTCATATCCATTGTCATACTCATGATCGCTATGACCATAGGTATAGTACTCTCATTCATAATCATGTCGCAGAACAGAAAACGTTTCACAGCAATGCTCAAAGAGGTCGATCAGCTTGATCTGGCTACTCATCGAATAAATGAGCAGCTTATGAATACCTGTATAAAGAAACTGGATTTCCTGCCTGACAGCGAGAGCGAAATGATAAAAACTCTGGCAAACGGTGAAAGCGGCAATGATTTACTGCGTGACGATTATGATGAAGTTACCGCAAATCTCCGATCGGTATACAAAAAGCTGGATAAATACGTAAGCTATGTAGATGCAAATATGTATAAGGACGAGCTTACCAATACATACAACAAAGCCGCGTATAAAAATACTATCAAGGCTCTCGATGAAAAGCTCCAAACGGAGGATATGACTTTTTCCGTTGCTTTCTTCGACCTCAACGGTCTTGAGAGCATAAATGCGCATTACGGCTTTGAAGCAGGTGATGTGCTCATGTTCAATTCAGGAAGGATACTCAAAAATGTATTCGGGAAAGAAAATGTATTCCGTGTTGCAGGTGACGAATTCATCGCTATAATGGAAGAAACGAGCCCTGCCCGAATGAGTCTGCTCTTTGAGCAGTTCGATGAGGAACTGAATGAGTTCAATAATTCAAAGAAGTCGGAGCATATCCTCGGCATTGCAAAGGGAACTTCTTCCTATGCTCCCGACAAGCACGAGAATTACCGTCATGTATTCATCGAAGCAAGAAAAAATATGAAAAAAGACAAAGAACTCTATTACCAGAGGAAAAACAGTCTGTAAACAAAAGGCGCACTTTGTGCGCCTTTGTCATTTTTTGCGGTATTGACAAATCTTTCACTTGCAGTGTTGCTTTTTGCGAAAGAATGTGATATAATTAATTGTAAGTGTGCATTTAGACAGATGCAGAACTGTCTGCACAAATAAATATTATGAAAAGAGGAAAACAAATGCCTGCAAATATCGTAGTCGGAACACAATGGGGAGACGAAGGAAAGGGCAAGATCATTGATATCCTTGCTTCCCGCGCAGATGTTGTAGTTCGCTCACAGGGCGGAAACAACGCAGGACACACTGTTGTAAATAACGGCGAAGTATATAAGCTTCACCTTGTACCATCGGGTATCCTTTACCCAAATGCCCTCAACCTTATCGGTGCAGGTGTAGTTCTTGATCCTAAGGACTTCATCGGTGAACTCGACAACCTTGAGTCGAGAGGTATAAAGACTGTAGGTCACCTCAAGGTAGATCCACGCGCTCAGATCGTTATGCCTTGGCATATCGCTCTTGACGGTCTTTCCGAAGCATTCCGCGGCGGCAAGGACATCGGTACTACAAAGAGAGGTATCGGCCCTACATACATGGATAAATACGAGAGATGCGGCATACGTATGTACGACCTCGTTCACCCTGAAGTACTTGCTGAAAAGATACAGTCTACAGGCAAGCTCAAAAATGAGATAATCACTAAGGTATACGGCGGTGAGGCTTTCGACCTTGACGCTGTTACAAAGGAATATACAGAGTACGGAAAGAGACTTCTCCCCTACATGGACGATGTTTCTGTTCTCACATTCGAGGCTCACAAGGCAGGAAAAACTATCATGTTCGAGGGCGCACAGGCTACTCTCCTCGACATCGACTTCGGCACATATCCTTATGTTACTTCATCACACCCACTTTCAGCAGGTGTGTGCGTAGGTACAGGTGTAGGTCCTAAGGTCATCACAAACATCATCGGTGTTGCAAAGGCTTATACTACCCGTGTAGGCAAGGGACCATTCCCTACAGAGCTTGACGACGCTACAGGCGATCAGATCAGAAACGTAGGCGGCGAGTTCGGTACAACTACAGGCAGACCAAGAAGAACAGGCTGGTTCGACGCTGTAATCGTCCGCCATTCTGTAAGAGTTAACGGTCTTGACAGCCTTGCTATCAACAAGCTCGATACTCTTGCTAATATCGACACACTCAAAATGTGCGTAGCTTACAAGAAGCCTGACGGAAGCATTATCAAGGAGTTCCCGCCGACACTCGAAGAGCTCGAAGGCTGCCAGCCTATATATGAGGAATTCCCCGGATTTACCGAGGATATCTCAAAGTGTGCAAGCTTTGATGAGCTCCCTGCAAACTGCAAGAACTATATCGCTCGTCTCGAAGAGCTGGTAGGCTGCCACGTAAGCATGGTAGGTATCGGTCCTGACAGATCACAGATACTGGAAAGATAAGAAAATACACAGTTCAGCCGCTTCGGCGGCTGTTCTTATAATTAATAGATATAGGGGAGATCATTTATGAAGATTTTCACAAAAACAATTGCAGCAATTCTTACAGCCTCTCTTGCTGTATGTTCAGCCGCTCCTGTAAACGCAGCTTTTACGGATATTCCGTCGTCTGCTGTAGTCACATCCAATGACAATGTAAAGGTTCCTACATTCACTTCCGATGAGGAAATGCTGAAATATATACGCAGTGAGATGCGTAACAGGGTCGAGAGTTTTACGGTAGCATTAAAAGGTGTAAGCGTAGCAGAATCAAGTAATTACAATGATATGCTCCTGACAAAGATATTCGATAGTACAGGCAATCCTAAAGAGGGAAGCTATCTTTTTTTAGGTGTCCGCAATATCAATGTCAAGACCTCTGCTGATGATGATATATTCAAAATAGATTTTGAGTTATCGTATATGACCACATACGATCAGGAAACAGAGCTCGACACTCAAATAAAAAAACTCGTCAGTGCAATGCCTCTTATATTGGGAGAAAATTACAAAGACCTTCCTGATGCAGAAAAAGTCGCTAAGGGTTACGATTATTTTGTAAAACTTATGAAAAATGTCGATCACGTAGAGGATAAAAATGATCTCTCACTTTATTCGGCTTATTCGGTACTGGTAAATAAAAAAGCAAACTCCATCGGCTTTGTACAGTTGTTTATCCGCACTCTTGCCGAAATAGGCATTGATTCACAAGTTATGTTTACCTCAATTGATCTGACAGGTAAACTCGGTTCTCACTTCATTCCGGCAGTATGCATTGACGGTACTTATTACCTATGCGATCCTGTATCTGATTTCATTTTGGGTAACGGAGATAATAAGTTCCTGCTGAAAGGCACAAACGATCTCGACAGTTCCGAAGAGTATAAAAAAGCTGTTGAAAAGCAGGGACTGTCTCTGAACAAGCTTGCTGAACAAAACGGTGTAGCACTGTATTCTTACGACAAGAAGTTTGAATTCGGCGATGTCAGCGGCGACGGTCTTATAGACTCCGTTGACGCTTCCATGATACTTGCGGAATACGCAAGGCTTTCATCTTCGGACAAATGCGGAATATTCTCGGCAGGTCAGAAAAATGCCGCTGATATTGATAAAAACGGTCAGATCGACTCTGTGGATACATCTATTATCCTTTCATACTATGCATACAAGTCAATAAGCTCGGATAACAAAACTCTGAGCGATTATGTAAGCAAAAAGTGAACTTCCTTTGCAAAGGAGGCATAAAATGAAATACTCGTTAAAAATACTGGCTGCGCTTTCTTCTCTTGTCGTTCTTACAGGCAGCATTATACCAACATCAGCTTTTGCTGCACGATCTTCTGTTCCTGATATAACATCAGAGAACGTTTCTTTGCCGACAAATGACGCAGCTGCACAGATACGAGGATATCTCAAAGCACGTTCTGCCGAATTCACCATATTCGTGGATAATGTAAAATTCTCAGGCGATGAAAGCAAGGCAAAAGAAGAAGCGGAAACTTTATCTCAGTCGCTTATATTCAAAGCCTTTGAAGAAACAGGCAGCGGCGATGAAGGCGACTATCTCCGCTTTGCTGTAAAAAAATACGAATGTCTGGTAAACTTTAAAAATCCGGGAAAACTCACCTATAGAGTCATGTATTATACAACTCCCGAGGAAGAAGCCATGCTCGATGATAAAGTCGACCGTATACTCGGTGCACTTTCTCTCGATCAGAAATCCGACTACGAAAAAATACGTGCCATATATAAGTACGTCACGGAAAAGGTCTCTTACTCCACCGATTTAGAGGATCAATACATATATTCAGCCTACAATGCTGTAATAAACGGCAATGCCGTTTGTCAGGGCGTTGCACAGCTTCTTTATAAGATGTATAACGATTCGGGGATACCCTGCCGTGTTATCGCAGGTATATCCCACGATATCAGCGGTGCGAACCCCGACGGCAACCATGTATGGCTCATAGTAAAGCTTGGCGAAAAGTACTATCTCCTCGATCCTACATGGGATCTGAGATATAACGGACATTATTTCCTGTATTTTCTGAAAGGCTCGGACGATTTCGACTCTGTAAGCCCTAATATAACCCATATCCCCCGCAATGACAACGGGCTTTCATTCCCCGACTACAATTCAGAGGAGTTCAAAAAGGCTTATCCTATTTCTCAGTACGAATATAAACCGCCAACCTATTCGCTGGGCGACCTTAACGGCGACAAGTTCGTGGACTCTGTCGATGCTTCCATGATACTTGCTGAATATGCGCGTATCTCATCAGGAAACGGTACACGCTCATTCAGCTCTGAACAGACAAAATATGCCGACGTGAACGGCGATGATCTTATAGACTCTGTTGACGCTTCTCTTGTCCTGTCTTACTATTCCACAGTATCCAACGGCAAAGATATAAGCATTACGGATTTTATTAATTCTCATTAAACGAGGTGTTGATTATGTACGATGAAAACAATCCAATCGGAGGACTCCCCGAGGAGATAACCTATACTCCCGAGGCTTCCAGAAAAGAAGGACCTACAGGTGTTACCGCCCCTGTCCTCGATGATTTCGGATATGCAGCTCCCGCACCAAAGAAAGACGGTCCTACAGGAGTATCTGCTCCTGTACTCGATGATATGGACAGCTTTGTTTCAGACAGCGCGAAAAAAGGCGCTCCAACAGGCATATCAGCTCCTGTGCTTGATGACAGTATGGGTTACGGTCAGGCAGACGACAGAAGAGGTGCTCCTTCGGGAATATCAGCCCCCGTCCTTGATGATAATATATCTTACGGTCAAGCGTATGAGAAAAAGGGTGCTCCTACAGGCGTATCCGCTCCTGTACTTGATGATAATACAGCGTACGGTCAGACATATGAGAAGAAAGGTGCTCCTACAGGCGTTTCCGCTCCTGTGCTTGACGATAACAGCGCACCCTATACTCATGAAAAGCTCGTACTTTCAGACGATGACATAATCGCAGGTCTTACACCTGACCTGAAAGCTCGTTTTGACGCGCTTCCTGCTGATAAGCAGCAGCAGATAATCGACATGAGAAGAACTCAGCTGGGCGCAGTTGCTCCTCCTGTGCAGGTCAGTGCACCTGTACTCGATGAGGACAATTACACTCCCCCACCGAAACAGGAAGAGCCTAAGCAGCCGCAGCCGCAGGCACCTATAACTGCTCCTATCCTCGATGACGAGCCTGAGCCGCCAAAATATCAGCCTAAGTATGTTGACGAGGACCTTCAGCGCGCTAAGTCACAAGCAAGGACATCCGCAAACCTCACATCTGACCAGAAAGACTCAAAGGCAAGTCTCCAGATGATGCTTGCCCTCAAGGAAGAAGCTCGCCAGAGAGAAGCACAGAAGGGCTTCGTGATAACTATCGTGATCGCTGTTTTGGGCGTTATTGCAGCCGTTGTTTTCTTCCTGCTCTACTCAGGTCAGCTCGGACTTGAATACAAGGACGGTCTCAGCGGCATAAGCAAGATAATCGAAAATTCAGCAGTATATATCGCAGGTGCAGCTGGTCTGCTCTCACTTCTTCTCATGACAGGAATAGGTGGTATAAAGTCATTGACTTCCTTTGTGTTTCTGCTCTTCGGAATTATACAGCTGTTCCCCGGACTGTTTATGATAAACCAGCATAAGGGCAGCTCAGGTCTTGCTATACTGCTCTATGCGGTATCGCTCATACTCACTGTCGTTGTTTTCTTCATACTCTGCGGAAGCGAAGCTGTTGGACAGTATTTCAACAAGAATAAATCATAAAAACGTCTCCTATAAATGGGCACAAAAACAGTATTTTTCAACGGAAAAGCATTGATTATCCAATAATTAAAAAATAAAAATATATTGCAGTGATATAAAATTACGCAATATTAGGAAAAAGGCTGACTCGCATGAGTCAGCCTTTTTTATTGCTCTTCTTTTTTGATACCGAATATCATACGCAGAAAACCTGATACGAATTTCGGACTTTTTATGACAACTATCTTCAAGATGTTATCCCTCCTTTGATGATATACTCTATTATATTCATCAAAGGCGTTTTTGTTACTTATTGGTGATTATAATAAGTGCAAGTCCGTTATTGATACGCAGTCTTGCTTTGCCTTCGGTTATCTCGTTGCTTACTCCTATGGGGAAGGACTGCACCATGCAGTAATCCTCAAGGGGATACTTGACTCCGCGGAAATAATCTATGCCAAGGCTTTCCGAAAGGGCAAATACAGAGATATAAACGCCGTTATCTCTGCTGCGGTAAACTACCTCTCCGTCATCTGCTCCCTGTATCGTAAGGTCGCTGTCGCCGTACATATTAAGTGTACAGCCCTGCTGATAGGCATAAATCATAGTCTGGATATTAGCAAAGCTGTGCTCAAATCTGCTGCCTCCCAGACCGCCGTACAGGTCGATATTTGAGTAGCCAAGCTCTATTGCGTGTTTTACAGCCATAAGAGTATCTGTGTCGTCCTTGTCGGGGACGCTCTGCAATATCTCGATACCTGACGGCAGCTCTTCCGTATAGGAATCGAAATCGCCTACGATTATATTAGGTACTACACCAAGCCTTCTGGCATGATTATAGCCGCAGTCCGCACATATCACAAGGTCTGTTTCCTTCAGCCTTTCAAGAAGCCTTTCAGTACTATTTTCAGGCACATCTCCGCCTGCGAATATAGCGCATTTTTTCATTTCAATTCCCACTCCTTCAGCTGTTTAGCCTCTTCATACATAGTTTTATAGCTTTCATGGCGGCTTTTCGATATCTCGCCGCGCTCCACCGCTTCTACTACCGCACAGCCTTTTTCACATACGTGTGCGCAGTCTCTGAAACGGCACTTATCGGTAAGCCCCTCAAATTCACGGAAACAGCCTGCAAGCTCTTCCTTGCGGATTATATCGTATCTGTTTGTCTCGAATGTGGAGAAACCCGGAGTATCAGCTATATATCCGCCGCCGCTGAGCTTATAAAGCTCCGCGTGGCGCGTAGTATGCCGTCCTCTGCCCAGCTTTTTGCTTATCTCGCCTGTTGCGATATTCAGCGTAGGATCGACAGCATTGAGCAGTGTTGACTTTCCTGCACCCGAATTGCCCGTAAATGCGCTTATTTTCCCTGTAAGAAGCTTCCTTACGGCTTCTACAGATGCTTCATCGTCGTACTTGACTTCCACTACATCTATGCCGATGCCGCCATATATCTCATGTATGGGACTGCTGTCGCCCAGATCGGTCTTTGTGATGACCACAACGGGAGTTATGCCCTTATACTCTGCTATAGCGATGAACTTGTCCAGTATAAGATAATTAGGTGCAGGCTCACAGGTGGAGACTATGAATATAAGCTGGTCAAGGTTTGCAAGAGGAGGTCTTATGATACAGTTTTTTCGGTCGGCTATCTCGGTTATTACCCCGTCCTCTACGGTAACTCTGTCGCCAACACAGGGACTGATACCCCTGTTGCGGAAAACTCCTCTCGCCTTACACTCATATATACCGTCAGGGGACTCTACACTGTAGAGTCCCCCTAAGCATTTTATAATAATTCCGCTGTTACTATCTTTCATCAATAGAAACGCCAAGTATTTCCGGGACCTTCCCAGTCGCCGTTTTCGTATTCCTTGTATGGGATCCAGTTCTGATTTTCATCATAGATACCATTTAAGCCCGGCTGTCTATCACTGTTAACGTCCTGTGAAGTTGGCTGCGGATCTGTCGGCTGCTGCTGAGCCTCTGTAGGCTTAGGAGCTTCCGTCGGAGGCTCTGTCTCTGGCTGCTTGTATCCGCCTACTGCGCTGAATGCTCCTCCGATATCCTCAGATATAGTTGAGTAAGAATTTGTTGAGAAGTCGAAGCTGTATGTTCCGAGAAGAGCTCTCTGTGAAGTTGTCATATTGTAAAGGTAAGCCTTTACTTCAACGCCCTTGCCTGAACCGTCGATAGATACTGATGCTGTTGACATACCCGGGCAAACGATAAGACCTGTTGTCTCAGCCTTTGAGTGGCCCTTTTCGTCTGTAAGGATAAAGTCGATGCTGAAACGTCCGTCTGCATCACCCGGAAGCGGTATGTCAATGCTTACCTTACCGTCAGGGATAGTACCGTCGCTGACATAGAGAGTAATTGTAGAACCGCCCTCTACCTTTGTACCCTTTTCAGGATCCTGCTTGAATACTGTATCCTTCTTCTCGTATGAAGGCTCTGAAACTGTCTCGACCTTGAGGTTCTTATATCCTGCCTTGATAACAGCGTCATCAATGCTCATGTGTGTATAGTCCTCAAGCTCAAACTGCTCTGCATTTGCGCCCATACTTACGTAGAGAACGACTGTAGAGCCCTTATATACTTCCGTACCCTCTTCAGGCTCGGATTTGATTACATAGTTAGGATTTACATTAGCGTCCGAACGCTTGATTATCTTACATTCAAGACCTCTGTCCTTGAGCTGGAGCTTTGCAAGGTCTGCGTTTATTCCTGCAACATGAGGAACATCAACAGTCTCCATACCCTTACTGATAGTTACCTTGCAGACATCACCCTTCTTGAATACTGAGCCTGCTTCGATACTCTGCTTGATAATGCAGTTTTCATCTTTTTCGTTATACTCAGAACCCTCGATCTGGAACTTGATGCTGTTTCCCCATTTCTGTTCTGCCTCATAGTAGTCCATACCATAAAGTTCAGGCATCTTATTGCCGCCCTTCATGGAGTTGTTTGTGATAAGGTTACGCAGCATCGTTACAACGAAGAATACTGCAACGATGATAACAACGACAACTACTGCCGTAAGAACAGGGACTACCAGTGAAGAACGCTCTTCCTCCTCATCCTCGTCCTCGTCATCTTCATAACCGCCGTTATTGTTATAGTTATTGGTGTATGCGTCATTGTATCTCTGAGAAACAGAAGTACCGCTGCCGTTTGCGCCTGCGTTTCTGCCGCCTGCTGCCATTGCAGCTGCTGCTCCTGCATAAGCAGGTGCTCCAACTGATGAAGATGCAGCCTTTGCAGCGTAAGCGTTAGCTACTTCCTGTCTGCTCTCTGACTGTACATTGTTTTCAACGGAAGAGTCAAGCATCTCCTGCTCGCTCTCGTCGTCCTCCTCGGCATAGTAACCGAAGGAGATGTGAGGATCTGCCTTGAATGCTTCGATATCGCTTATCATTTCGGCAGTTGTCTGATATCTGTCCTCGGGAGCCTTTTCCATAGCTCTGAGTACGATCTCTTCGAGACCGTCAGGGATATCAGGATTTATCTGCTTTGGACGCTCGGGGATATCGTGCATATGCATAACTGCGATAGCAACGGGGTTATCGCTGTCGAACGGCTTTCTGCCTGTGAGCATCTCGTACATCATTGCGCCTACCGAGTAGATATCGCTCTTAGCGTCTGTAACGTTGCCGCTTGCCTGCTCGGGGCTGATATAATGAACGCTTCCTATTGCCTGATCTGTAGCAGTCTTGCCCTCTTCACGAGCAAACTTGGCAATACCGAAGTCCATGACCTTTATAGTGCCGTCAGTGAACATCATAATGTTCTGCGGCTTTATATCGCGGTGGACTATACCCTTGTCATGAGCGTGCTGAAGAGCACGGAGTATCTGTATAACGAAATGAACTGTGTCCTTCCATGAAAGTACTTTTTCCTCTTCAATATACTCTTTAAGTGTGATACCGTCGATATACTCCATAACGATATACTGTATCTTTTCAGAGAAGCCCACATCGTATATCTTTACGATGTTAGGATGAGAAAGTACTGCTATCGCTTTTGACTCGTTTCTGAAACGACGCAGGAACTCTTCATTTTCTGCAAATTCCTTTTTCAGTATTTTTATTGCTACCGTTTTGTTGTCGATAACATCAACGCCCTTGTAGACCTCAGCCATACCTCCGACGCCGATAAGCTCGGTTATCTCATATCTTCCGTCGAGCTTTTTGCCAATGTTTTTATCCATTTCCTTTCCTCCTGCGTTAGTCAGAAATTACCGCAACAGTTACATTGTCACGGCCGCCCTTTGCGAGAGCTAATTTAATAAGTTCGTCTGCAACATCATCAAAATCTGAGTTTAGTATGACGCTGTATATCTCATCGTCGCTGCAATAACCCGAAAGTCCGTCAGAGCAAAGCAGCAGGCTTATTTTATTATCCTCATAATCAAGCATAAATGTATCTGTAAGCACTGTTTTTTCTACGCCTACCGCTCGGACGAGCATATGCTTCTGAGGGTGAACTTCCATTTCCTCCTCGGTGATCTTGCCCTGTTCAAAGAGGAGAGCGGCTACGTTATGATCGGTAGTGATCCTTACGAGCCCCGTATCCGTTATAAGATACGCTCTGCTGTCACCGACATTGGCTATGAAAGCTGTTTTCTTGTTGACAAAGGCAGCAACACAGGTCGTTCCCATGCCGAAATTCTTGAAATCGAACCTTGCCCGTGTATATATCACGGAATTAGCTGCCGAGATCGAGGAGATAAGGAGCTTACGGATCTCTTCATCGCTCAGACTCTCTTTGTAATCCGCCGAAAAACGCTGGAAGAATTCTTCTATTGCAAGCTCGCTGGCTTCCTTGCCTGCGCGCTCGCCTCCCATACCGTCACATACTACGGCGAGAACATTATGGCCGAAATATTCGCATCTCACTGCGTCCTGGTTTTCCTCGCGCATGAGACCGATATCCGTGCCAAAGCGAAATCTCAAGTATCCGCACCCCCATTCTTTTCATTCTGCTGTGCAGCATCGCGTCTAAGCTGACCGCACGCTGCTTCGATATCGCTGCCGAGAGTTCTTCTTACGGTAGCGTTTATTCCCCGCCTGCCAAGCAGTTTTGCGAATTCCGCAACGCCTGAGCGGGCTGTATGATAATTTCGTTCCCTTACCTTATTAACGGGTATAAGGTTAACATGGCAATTCATTCCCCTAAGCAGCTTTGCCAGCTTATCGGCATCTGCGGGCGAGGAATTGACATCGTCGATAACGGCATATTCAAAGGTGACACGCCGTCCCGTCTTATCGATATAATATCTGCAAGCCTCGATAAGGCTCGGAAGATCGTACTTTTTATTGACGGGCATTATCTCGCTTCGTCCCTCGTTATCCGCACAGTGAAGGGATACCGAAAGGGTAAGCTGCAATTTCTTGTCCGCCAGCTCATATATACGCGGTACGATACCGCAGGTAGAAAGCGAAACGTGACGAAGGCTCATATCATTGCCGTCCTTATGTGACAGCAGATGCAGGAACTTCATAACGTTGTCGAAATTGTCAAGGGGTTCACCGATGCCCATGAGCACCACTCCCGAGACACGTTTGCCTGAATCACGTTCAGCCTCGTAGATCTGCAATAAAATCTCCGAGGCAGTAAGACTTCTGACATAGCCTGCTATAGTTGAAGCGCAGAAGTTGCACCCCATTTTACAGCCCACCTGAGTCGACACGCAGATGCTGTAGCCATAGCTGTATTCCATGAGAACAGTCTCGACGAAATTGCCGTCAGAAAGCCTATAAAGATATTTTACCGTATTATCTATAGCAGATTCAAGCCTTTTCTGCACAAATAGTCCATTTATACAAAAAATTTCGTTCAGGCTGCGGCGTAATTGGACAGATATATCAGTCATTTTGTCGAAATCAAGGACTCTTTTCACGTGCAGCCACTGAAATATCTGCTTTGCACGGAATTTCTTCTCGCCGATGCTCGTCAGTATCTCTGCAAGCTCGTCAAGATCAAGACTGAGAATATCGATTTTTTCCAATTTATCACCTTACTTTTTCCTGAATTTTGCAATAAAGAAACCGCTGCCGAATTTCGGCGGCATAAGTGTAGCCATAGTGCCGAAATTTTCTCCCAGCATCTCGGGAAGCTCAACTGCCTCCAGCTCGGGGTGTTCGCGGAGAAGTCTTTCACAGACCTCCTCGTTCTCGGCTTTTCGCACTGTACAGGTGGAATATACGAGAGTACCTCCCTCTTCCAGATAGTTCAGCGCGTTGCACACTATTTTATATTGTATATCGGGGAGCCCTGCAAAGTCTGAGATATTCTTGTACTTTATCTCGGGCTTGCTGCCAATGACTCCCAGTCCCGAACAAGGGACATCGCAGAGTATCTTAGTGAATTTCGGCAGGTCGGGATCGAATACTGTCGCGTCCCCTGCTGCCGCTTTTATATTGGTGAGACCGAGCCTCTCCGCACCCCTGCGTATGAGCTCGGCACGTTTTTCGTGAAGGTCGAAGGCGTATATCTCGCCTTTACCGTTCATCAGCTCCGCCATAGTAAAGGTCTTGCCGCCGGGAGCTGCGCATATATCAAGGACTCTGTCCTGCTCGGTTGGAGCAAGGGCTTCACAGCAAAACTGTGATGCAAGCCCCTGTACGTGGAAATATCCCTTTCTGAAAGCTTCCGTTGCTGTCAGGTCACCGCTTTCCACGGTGTAGCAGCACTCTCTCAGCTTTTCCGCTTTTATGCCCCCAAGTGCCTCATAAAACACTTTTTCATTACATAATAACGCATTCAAACGCAGATATGTGACACTCTTTTCAAGAGAATTTGCAAGAAATTCCTCTGCTTTTTCTGCACCGTAATCATCGGTGAGACTTTTCACAAGTTCGGCAGGTGCGGAATACTTCACAGACATTGCTTCCGCGCTGTTTTTCGGCAGCTTTATCTCCTTGCCGCTGCGGATAAAATTGCGCAGTACTGCATTTACCATGCCCGAAGCACTTGTCTTGCGGAATTTCTTCGCAAGTGCAACGCTTTCGTTTACGGCTGCGTTATCGGGGACACTGTCCATATACATTATCTGATAGATACCGCAGCGCAGTATATTAAGGATAATGCTGTCAAGCTTTGCAATGGGACGTGAGCTGAGTCCGCCGATGATATGGTCAAGAGTCAGCCTGCGCTCTATAACTCCGTAGTAAACAGCCGAGCACAGCTTCTTTCCCCTGTCGTCGAGATCAGAGGCTTTAAGACCGCTGTCCAGCTGCAAATTCGAGTAGCTTCCGCCGCTGAATGTCTTATCGAGAAGCTTTACAGCAAGGTATCTCGGGTCTGTCATTATCTTCTTCTTACAGTTGCAAGAAGTCTGAGAAGCTGTATGATCGATGCTACGAGTGCTGCAACGTATGTCATAGCAGCTGCTGTGAGTACCTTCTTAGCCTTTGGAACTTCGTCCATTTCAAGGATACCGTCATTTTCAAGGGTCTTTAAAGCTCTGTCGCTTGCGTTGAACTCGCATGGAAGAGTAACGATCTGGAAAAGAACTACTGCCGCAAACATAGCGATAGCTACATATATAAGAGTAGTACCAATAGCCATCTGGCTAAGAAGAACACCGATGATCAGTACGAAATACCAGAAACGTGAACAGATATTTGTAGCAGGAACTATCTTGCTTCTTATTACAATAGGAGTATAGTTCTCAGCGTGCTGACAGGCATGACCGCACTCGTGAGCAGCTACGCCGATAGCAGCTACAGAAGTATTGCCGTAGCATGAATCTGAAAGTCTTACAACATTTGCTCTTGGATCATAGTGGTCGCTGAGGCTGCCTTTGATATGCTCGATACCAACATGAGAAAGACCGTTTGCATCGAGTATCCTTCTTGCAACTTCATCAGCAGTAAGTCCTCTTGAATTGCTTACCTTGCTGTACTTGTTGAAAGTTGTCGTTACATTTATCTGTGCGATGAGCGGCAGCAAGATCATAATTAAAAGTCCTATTATACCCATATTTTCCTCCTTAGCTGAGTATCTCTCCCTCAGTCAGCTTCTTGCCTCTGAGGAAGTCCTCTGTATTCATGCGTTTTTTGCCCTCAGGCTGAACTTCGCGGAATATTACCGCACCGCCGTCGCCGCACTTTACTGCAAAGCTCTTTGTATCGACAACAGCCCCGTTTTCAGCATTGGGGTACTTTTTATCCGAAAGCTCTGATCTGAACACTTTAAGGCGTTTGCCCTCAAGCATTGCAAAACCCGTAACTCCGCGGATAGTATTGTGTATATCCGCAGCAGACTTTGAAAAGTCCAGCGCACTCATCTCCTTGCGTATCATAGGTGAGTAGCAGCTGAGACTGTCGTCCTGTACTTCGGGGTGAAGATCGCCGCTTTCAATAGCTTTTATAGTTTCTGCAAGGACTTCGCCGCCCATATCGGAAAGTCTTGCATAAAGCTCCTCATAGGTCTCATTCTCGCCTATTTCGGTGCTTTTCTTGATGAGCATATCACCTGTGTCAAGTCCCTCGCTCATCTGCATGGAAGTAACACCTGTCTCCTTTTCGCCGTTGAGTATTACCCAGTTTATAGGAGCTGCGCCCCTGTACTTTGGCAAAAGTGAAGCGTGTATATTCACACAGCCGTGCTTTGGGAGCTCAAGGACTTCCTTAGGAAGTATCTGTCCGTAAGCGGTAACGACTATAAGCTCGGGTGCTATATCGCGGAGAGTTTTCATAGCTTCCTCTGCGTCATCGCCCTTTCTCAGTGAAAGCGGCTGATAAACAGGTATGCCGTACTCCTCGGCAGCAGCCTTTACAGGCGTAGGTATGAGCTTATAACCTCTGCCCTTTGGTTTATCGGGCTGAGTGAAAACTGCTGCTATCTCATGTCCGCTCTCTGCAAGAGTACGCAGGCACGGTACAGCAAAATCAGGTGTTCCCATAAATACTATTTTCATTTTTTAGGCTCCTCTGGTACAAAGAATTCTTCGACTATTTCTGTGAATATATGACCGTCAAGGTGGTCGTTCTCATGGCAGGTACACTGTGCTCCGAGATCTGTGAAATCGCGCTCGAACCAGTTTCCGTTCCTGTCCTGAGCTTTAAGGTGACAGCTCAGAGGTCTTGTAACATAGCCCCATACATTCGGGCATGAAAGGCAGCCCTCCTGCACACGCTGTTTGCCCTCTTTTTTGGTAACTTCGGGATTTATAGCCTCGACTATATCGTTTTCGTCAAGGTGCATGATGAATATCCTGCGGCACAAGCCTATCTGCGGAGCAGCCAGACCAACACCCTCGGCTTTGTCGAGAGTCTCGTGCATATCGTCAAGAAGCTGCGCAAGCTTTTCATCAAACTTCTCCACGGGCTTGCAAACCTTGTGGAGCACCTCGTCCTTATCGGTTAAAATTCTTCTAAGTGCCATTTTATCCTATCCTTTTCTCATACGCCCACATCGCCGTTCATATCGGCATACAGGGCAATACCTTTCATCTCTTTCAGCTTTGCCGACTCTGTAAGGACTCCGCTTATATAGTCCCTCATTTCGGCGTTGTTCTTGCATTTCATTATTATCCTGTAGCGGTACTTGCCGTTTATCCTGCCGTAAGAGCATCTCACGGGACCAAGCACACGCACGGGAGTTTTCGGCTGAAGCTCCCTGAGCTTACAGTTCATAAGTCCCAGAACAGCGTCCGCACCCACCTTGACTGAAAAATCCTCACCGCCTGCAAAGCAGAAAATGCACATATCGCACAGCGGCGGAAATATCATTGCACGGCGTATGGCTATCTCCTCATTGTAGAAGCCCTTGTAGTCCTGCGCGGCAGCAAGATTCATGATGTAGTGCTCTGGAATGAAGGTCTGCAATATTGCCCTGCCTTTGCGCTCACCGCGTCCGCCTCGTCCCACCACCTGAGTGATAAGTGAGAAGGTGCGTTCATAGCTTCTGAAATCCCCTGCATACAGAGCCTTATCCACCGACAGTACACCTACCAGCGTAACATCGGGGAAATCCAGTCCCTTGCCTATCATCTGAGTACCTATCATTATATCGTATTTCCCCTCGCGGAAATCCCTGAAGCTTTTCTCATAGGAATACCGTGAGAATGTTGTATCCGCGTCCATGCGAAGTATACGCGCAGTCGGGAAGAATGTGGAAAGCTCCTCTTCAAGCTTCTGCGTACCGAAGCCCATATTTTTAAGGTGCTTCGAGCCGCAGGAGGGGCACTCCTCCACAGGGTCACTGACGTAGCCGCAGTAGTGGCACATCAGCTTGTTGTTTTTCTTGTGGTATGTCAGCGGTACCGAGCAATTCGGGCAGTACACAGGCTGATAGCAGTCGCAGCAGCTTATGATAGTGTGATAGCCTCGTCTGTTTAGAAGCAGTATGGACTGCTCGCCGTTTTTCAGATTAAGGCTTATCTCCTCCGCAAGTCTGCGGCTGAATTCAGTGCGGTTGCCTGCCTCACGCTCAAGGTTCATATCAATGATACTCACCTCGGGAAGCGGCGAATTCTGATAACGCTCCTTCATTTCGAGAAGCTTGTATACTCCCCTTTCGGCGAGGTAATAACTCTCGATGGAAGGTGTAGCCGAAGCAAGCAGAAGTGCAGACTTATGGTAAGCACATCGCTGCTTGGCGATATCATGTGTGGAATATCTCGGCGAACTGTCCGATTTATAGGAACGCTCGCCCTCCTCATCTATAATGATGAGTCCGATATCACTCAGCGGAGCAAATACAGCACTTCTCGTACCAATTACGATATCCGCGTCGCCCCGTTTTATTCTCTTGTATTCGTCAAGTCTCTGTCCGAGGGAAAGACCGCTGTGTATTACAGCTACCCTCTCACCGAAAAGCGAACGAAATCGCTTCAATATCTGCGGAGTGAGACCTATTTCGGGAATGAGCAGCATTGCCTGCCGTCCCATTTTTACAGTATCGTCTATGAGTTTTTCAAATACCGAGGTCTTGCCGCTTCCCGTTACACCGTGAAGCAGGAACACCGCAGGCTTTCTCTCAAAAAGCTGAGCAAGCACGGTATCGTGAGCCTTCTGCTGTTCATCTGAAAGGACTATATCCTGCGGACTTCTTTTCTCGTCCGTATCGCCCTCTACTCTTCTCAGCACCTCGGCTTCGTATTCCTCGGCTGCTCCGTTTGCGCAAAGACGCTTCACTACCGCTTCGGTAACTCCGCACATATACGCAGCTTCCCTTACGGCAGCAGAGCCGAATTCCTCAAGGAAATCAGCTACCTTTTTCTGCTTCGGAGTAAGCTCGAAGCCCTCGGGAGCACTCATATACTTTTCTGTCAGGCGCACCATTCTCACTGCTGCATCGCCCACAGCCTGCCTGAAAACGTTGTCCGAGTCCAGTGCACCTGCGTCGCACAGCTCATCGGGAAGATGTCTGCCCTTATCTATTATATGCTTCTCTATCAGCTCATTCAGCTCTTTGCTCCCTGCCGTACCCGAAAGTATTTCCAGAAACTCGGCAGCCTCATTACTGAGAGAAGATATATCCGTGAAATTCTTAACAAGCCTGAACGTTTCTTTTGCGCTCACGCTCATTGCAGGCGGAAGCATGGCTTTTACTGCATCAAAATATGTGCAGAAGGTATGCTCTCTTATATACAGGGCAAGTCTGAGAAGCTCCTCCGAAATGACAGGTTCTGCGTCCACAAGTGACACAAGGGATTTAAGTCCCTTTTTATCGCCCTCGGAGAGCTTCATGACCACTCCTATCCTGCGTTTGTTCCCCTTACCGAAAGGTACAAGCACTCTGCATCCGCAGGCGATATCCGCTTTCAGCTTTTCGGGAACAGCATAGCTGAACAGCATATCAAACGAATAGGCTGTTCCGCTGACTGCGGTCTCCGCAATAAGGGGCATTACTCGTTGCTCTGTGGAACAGTGCTTACTATCTTGCACTTTCCGCTTGCAAGCTCCTCAACAGCTGTCTTTACAGGCTTCTCTTCAAGAGTCTCGCCGTTCTCGTAAAGCTCCTCTGAGATCTGTCTTGCGCGCTTTGCAACAGCAATAACGAGTGAATAACAGCTCTCATTCTTTGTGATGATCTGATTTACTGCAGGTCTAAGCATTTTTAAGCACCTCTTCTATAATATCGCCCGAAAACTCTTTTTTAAGCTGCTCTCCGCGTATAACTGCGAAGAAGTCGCTTATAGCGTCCTCAAGGGCGTCGTTGACAATGATGTAATCGTATTTCTCAGCCTGAGATATCTCCCATGCTGCCTTTGAAATACGCTCTTCTATGACCTCATCGGTCTCTGTGCCGCGCTTTTTGAGTCTGCGGCGGAGTTCACCTATTGAAGGCGGAACTATGAATATAAACAGTGCATCGGGACGCTTTTCGCGTATTTTCATTGCGCCCTGAGGCTCTATTTCAAGTATTACGTTGAGTCCCTTTTCAAGTCTGCCGTCAACCTCGCTGGAAAGAGTTCCGTAAAGGTTCTGACAGTACTCAGCGTGTTCAATGAACTTGCCGTCAGCGATACGCTGTTCAAAGTCCTCACGGGTAAGGAAGTGATAATTCACACCATCCTTTTCACCCTCTCGGGGAGCTCTTGTAGTTGCCGAAACAGATACTGCGAAACGCTGGTCCTTCAGTATCTCCTCCAGCATTGTACCTTTTCCGCAGCCCGACGGAGCGGAAAATACAATAAGTCTGCCTTTATTCATCGTCGTCAGCTCCTCCTGAACCGTTTATTCTTGCAGCAAGAGTCTCTGTAATGAGTGATGAAAGGATAATATGACCGCTGTCCATTATCATTACGGCTCTTGTTTTTCTTCCGTAGGTAGCGTCAACGGCTCTGCCGTCGTCGCGAGCCTCCTGAACGAGGCGTTTTATGGGAGCTGACTCGGGGCTTACTATAGTAACTATCCTGTCAGCAGACACCATATTTCCGTAACCTATATTTATAAGCTTCATGGTAAATTACTCAACATTCTGGATCTGTTCGCGTATCTTCTCGATCTCAGCCTTCATATCGACTACGACCTTTGTAATGTTCAGATCCTGAGCCTTTGAACCGATAGTATTTACCTCACGGTTCATTTCCTGCACGATGAAGTCAAGCTTTCTGCCCACTGCATCATCTCCCGATACCATATTCTCAAGCTGAGAGATATGGCTGCGGAGTCTTACAGTCTCCTCGTCAACGGCTATTTTCTCAGCGAAAACAGCAGCTTCTGTAAGAACTCTCTGGTCGTCTATATCCTTGCCTTCAAGGACTTCGCTGAGCTTCTTGTAAAGTCTGTTCCTGTAGTTTTCAACGGTAAGCGGTGAGAGCTCCTCAACCTTTGCTACCATTTTCAGTATACCCTCAGCCTTTTCGATTATATCGGCTTTAAGGCGTTCACCCTCTGTCTGGCGCATTTCAACGAATTTGCCGATAGCCTCTGAGGCTACCTTTGAAACGTCCTCCCAGACCTGTTCCTCGTCATCGGGAGTTTTCTGTATATTGAATATATCGGGGAGCTTCATAAGCTTTGAAAGTGTGATGTCGTCCTCCACACCGAGCTCATCGGCAATGCTTCTGAGAGCGTTTACATAGCCCTCAGCTGCACCCTTATTAACAGCGATCTCGGTATCTTTGCCTTCGATATTATTGATCGTTACGGCTATTTCAACTTTACCGCGGGAAATGCTTGTTTTGAGCAGAGCCTTCAGCTTTTCGTCTATATAGCTGTAGGTCCTGGGAACTCTTGACGAATATTCATAATATCTATGGTTAACTGAACGGATCTCCACAAGGATATCGCGTCCATTAAGTATCTGCTGCGCTCTTCCGTAGCCTGTCATACTTCTAAGCACCCTATCGCCTGCTTTCTTAGGAATATTTTTTCGCATAAAAATGCTATTATAATATTATATCATTATTTAAAGCAAAATGCAAGCTTTTTTCGGAAAATATCGCGGATTTCAATTTTGCAGAGGCGAACACCCTCGTCCGCCATGACTTTACGTCTCATGGTCGAATTGGGCATAAAAAAGCTGCACGGTATGACCGTGCAGCTTTAGATCTACTTAATTATAAGTAATAATTACTTAGTTGGATCAAGTGAAGAGATCTTGTTGAGGAGGAAGTTCTGGATACGAACTGCGTCCTGAGTTGTGATGCCCTTGCTTGATGTATCAACGTCAGCGTTAGCCTGACCCTGAGCAGTGATAGCTGTAGCGTCTGTACCGCCGATGCCATACTTGTTCGGGTTAGCAAGGCTCTGCATGATAAGAACGATATCAGACATATCTACATCGCCGTCGCAGTTAGCGTCGCCCCATACAGTAACTGTAGGAGTCTTATCAGAAACAGTTGTAGTAACTGTTGTAGTTGTTGTAGTTGTAGTTGTAGTTGTAGTTGCAGCTGTTGTAGTACCTGGAACGATCGGCTTAACCTCTGGGTAGAGAAGTGCCATTGTACCGTAAGCTACTACAGCGTCACCAGCGTGCCAGAATCTGTGATACTGGAACTGGTAGTCGCCACAGTCAACCGTACCATCGCCATTGTTATCTGTACCTTCGCCATCGTAGTACTTCTTGCACTCCTGCCACATCTTATCCTTCTCGTAGCTCTTACGGATCGATGAGAATGTTGCGCCTGGCTCAAGCTTAGAACCATCAGGCATTTCGCCCTTATAGTAATCAGGAATATATACCTTCTCCTCATATACTCTCTTGAGGCTTGGGTTAGAATCAGTAAATGTGATACCGATCGCGTCACGTCCCTCATAGTACTGAGCTGAAAGGAGTCTGTTAGCAAGGTAAAGTGCCTTTTCTTCAACAGATGAGCCTTCCTTAGTAGCGAATGAAGGATCAACGCCCTTAGCCTTAGCATAGTACATAAGTGAGTTACAGAGTGAGGATACGCATCCTACGTCTCCCTGACCGTAACCGCCGATCTTACAAGTAAGCTTCTGGTTACCGTTCTCGTTGTATTCACCTGTCCAAGTATCAGGTGTGCAAGTATAGTCTGTATCGCTTGAACCCCAGTCAAGAGTTGAAGGGATAGCATATGTATGTGTATTGCCTGCATCGTCAACATAGTCGAACTGAGTATTCTTCTCGAACCAATCAACCCATCTTGTAAGGAGCTTATCGAGAGCTGTCTCGAGGTCGAGACCGCCGTATGTCTGGTTAGACTTGTCGCCGTTTGTTACTACATAGTAGTAAAGCTCAGCAAGACGCTGTGTTGACCATACCTGGTTACCGATCCAGTGGTTTGAACCCGGGTCAGCGTAAACAGGATGTGGAACGTAAGCCATCTTATAGAATGTAGCATGGCCTGAAGGATATGTCTCGTAACGACCTCTCCAGCTGTTTGTACAACCACCAGCGAAAGGACCGTCTACAGACTGGAGCCACTGATACATTTCAATCTGTCTCTTGAGAGACTCTGTATAGTCATCGCTTGCGCCCTTAGACTTCATACCAGAATTGATTGCTGAATCATAGAGAAGACCATAAGCAGCAAGTGGGTTCTGATAGAACTGATGTGAGTGTGAGCAGCCGATCTGCCATGCCCAGCCGTAGTTGCCGTAGCTTGCAGTAAGAGCTCCGCCCCAAGCAGTATACCAGCCCATGAGGTAGTGCTGACCGCCGTTGCCTGACTCAGCAGAGCTTGTGAGTTTTGTATCCTCAGCGATCTTCTTGTAGTACTTATCAAACATGTCGTTACGGCACTGGTCACCCATCTTACCTGCGAGAGCAGATACAGAAGAATCACCTGCATTGTACTGGTTTGCAAAGTAAACAGCCTGAATAGCACGATCCTCAGCGTCAGGAGCGTTTGTGAATGAGTACTGTGAAGGAACCTTGTCCTTACCATTGAAGATAGCCTTGATACCGTTACCGTTATCCTTATCCTTGCTTTCCATACCCCAAAGGAGCTCTTCAAGACAAGGAGCAGGAACTGTCTCGAAACAAGACTCCTGTTCGCCTCTCTGGAATGTATTGATAAATGTGAATTTGCCTTCGCCGTCTGTGCCCTTGCTGAAGCCGTACCAGTCGTCAACGTCAGCGAGCCAGTTCATGAGGTAGTAACCTGCGTCCTTGCTGTATGCAGACTTGAATGTCTCATAAAGTGGGTTAGCAGCCTTACCGCCTTCCTGCTTTGCAGGATAATCACTTGGCTGATCGCACTCTTCTGATGAGTCAGCCTCAACCTTTGTCTGTGTCCAGAATGAACTGTAATCGATATCTGATCTGCCGTGAGCCTTTGACCAACCAGGGATCATAGCTTCCATTGTGTTCCAAGCCTTCTTGAGGTCGCCCTTAGAACCGCTGATAACATTCTTTGAAGCAAGAACATCGTGCATAGCAGCCATCCATACGATGTATGACATAGCTTCTGATGTTGTCTCGTGACCATAGTCAGGAGCCTCAACGATGAATGTTTCTACTGAATGATAAGGAATACCGAAGCCAGAACCATTTGTCTGTTTGCTAAGGTAGCCGTTCTCTACACCGTTTGTTACAACGTCATCATAAAGTGACGAGAACATCTCAGCGTAAGTTGTTTCCTTTGCATAGCTGGAAGTCTCAGCAGCTGAAGCAAATGTAGGAAGAACTGCGGTTGCGGACATTGCAGCTGCAAGAACGCCAGCTGCGAGAGCCTTATTCTTTTTGCTTATCATTTGTTTTTACCCCTCTCGTAATAATATAGTGGTTAAAAAATGGATTGCCCCCTAAGGTTCGCACTTTCGGGGGTGCATACGAAAATACTTCGTACACTGTGTGCATTTTCACGCAGACTGCACACAATTCTCAAACTATTTTCAAGATTATTATATTCTACAATTCAATGCGTGTCAACAGTTTACTCCTGAGCAAAGTCATTTTTGTTGCAATGCACACAAAGCCAATTGCTTTTTTGTACATTTTGTCTACCGCTGAAAACAGCTAAAAATCGGATATATCAACTAAGTGTTAATAAGTTGCATTATAAAACAAATCGTATCAACATTCATCTTACCCACAATAAACTCTCACAAAATCCTCACACTTTCGCTATAAGATTTACCTGTCGCTTTGCCTGCGAAACAGCGTTTCGCAAAACTGTCTCTCTTGTGAATTAACATTTTATTCATTTTTTATTCATCTTGTGTTAATATTATTCTGCGATAATATAGCAGTATGCTATGATGAGATAATAGCACCTGTTTTTTGATAAAATTGATTTATTGATCGGAAAGGAGCAGCTCATGATTACTATTGAAAACCTTACAAAGTATTACGGCAGCAACCGTGCTGTAAATCATATAAGCTTTACAATAAACGATAATGAGATCCTCGGTTTTCTCGGGCCCAACGGTGCGGGAAAATCAACTACCATGAACATGATCGCGGGATTCCTGCCCATGTCAGACGGAACTGTTACCATCTACGGTGCAGACATAACCAAAGATCCGATAAAAGCAAAAAGCAATATCGGATACCTCCCCGAGATACCTCCCGTATACCCCGATATGAAGGTAAAGGAATACCTTTCATTCTGTGCAGGTCTTAAAAGAGTGCCAGCAGGCAAGCGCAAGAGCGAAATAGAGCGCGTTATGGGACTTCTTAAAATAAAGGACGTTTCGGGAAAGCTTATCCGCAATCTTTCAAAGGGTTACAAACAGCGTGTGGGATTTGCTCAGGCACTTCTCGGCAACCCTAAATTCCTTATCCTCGACGAGCCTACAGTTGGTCTCGATCCAAATCAGGTAGCAGAGGTACGTGCTCTTATAAAGGATCTGAAAAAAGAGCACTCCGTTATATTCAGCTCACATATCCTCAGTGAAGTAAGTGCGGTATGCGACAGAGTAATCATCATCAACAAGGGCGACATAAGAGCTATCGACACTATCGAGAACCTTGAAAAGTCATTTGCCACATCGTTTATACTTCACATCAAGGTAAAGGGCGACAAGGAAAAGGCTGCTTCTATAATAGGTATGACCAAGGGCGTCAGCGAGATAAAGAAGATAGACGATGAGGGCAATGATATCTACTCATTCACCGTTTCTCTCGAAGGCGATACTGATACTATCAGAGATTCTATCATGTCCGAATGTCTCAAAAGCGGCATAAGCATACTTGAAATGTATACGGACAAGCCTAACCTTGAAAACGTATTCATCGAGCTCATCAACCGCCCCGTAAAGAAGAACGGACTACAGGAGCTTCTTGACGAGATGCCTGATGAGTCAGAAAAAAACACTGAGAAAAAGGAGGAAGAGTAAGATGTTTCCTATTTATAAAAAGGAGCTGCAATCATTCTTCTACACTCCTTTCGCTTACGCTTTCGCAGCACTTTTCATGCTGCTGTTCTCCCTGAGCTTTTCAAGCGGTATCGCTAAGCTCGAGGGCTCAAACACATGGGCATTCTCCTTCACCGAGATGTTCTATTCCGTTATCCTCTACTTCATATTCCTCATACCGCTCCTCACCATGAGGACATTTGCGGACGAGCGCAAGAACGGTACGGAAGTCCTGCTGATGACATCTCCTGTCAGCGTTCTGAAAATAGTTATCGCAAAGTTCCTCGCAAACGTTACTGTTTACATCTTCATGCTTTTAGGTACTGCATTCTTCCCTATCCTTACAGCGATCAAGGGCGAAGTCATAGTCAGCCAGCTCATATGCGCTTACATAGGCATCTTCTTCTGGGGAACCATGTACATCGCAGTAGGTATGTTCATCTCATCACTTACCGAATCGTCCATACTTGCAGCTATCATCGGTGAGGTAATAATGTTCATACTCCTCTTCGTTGATGACTTCTCAAACACAGCCTTCATCTCACAGTACCCAAAAGTACAGTCAGTGATATATTCATTTGCAGCACAGCCAAGATTTGCATACTTCTCAGAAGGCTTCATTCGTCTTTCGGATATGGTATTCTTCGGTTCTGTAATAATAGTTTTCCTCGCATGGACATATATCGCCATCGAGAAGAGACGCTGGAACAGGGGGTAAGCCGAAATGAAGAAGAAAAAGAATTTCACCAATACTATCGCCTTCATAATGGCGATACTCGTACTTGTCATCTTCATACCGATAAACCTTATAGTAAGCTTTTACGACAGGGGCTTCGATATGACTCCTTCAAAGAAGTACACACTTAACGAAAAGACAAAGCAGCTCATCGCTGACAATTCCGACAAGCATATAGATGTTTACTATCTCTCAAAGCTTGCATACTTCAATGAAGCTGATGCTTCGGAATTCCTCCCCCTTTATCACACACTCACACAGCTCGATGAATTCGACAATATCGACCTCACCTGCTTCGATCCTAACGAAAACGCCGCACTCGCAAGCAGCCTTGATCCCGAAGGCAACCTTGGTACAAAGGAATGTGATATCTTCGTAAAGTGCAACAATGTCACCAAGAAGATAAGCGGCGCAAAGATATTCCAGGGCTCACAGGGACAGAAGCAGTATGCAGGCGAAGAGCTTCTCGCAGCAGCTATCTCGATCTGTACAAGCGGTTCTCTCCCGACTGTATACTTCCTTACAGGCCACGGAGAGAAGTCCATAAACGACAGCTTCTCGATATACGCAGATCAGCTCAAGTCCAAGGACTACGATGTTCAGGAGCTCGACCTCGACAAGGCAGGAGCTATCCCCGATAATGCAAAGATAATCTACCTTGCAGGTCCTCAGAAGGATATAACAGACAAGGAGAAAGACCTCCTTAACGAGTACGCCGAAAACGGCGGTTCTCTCTCATTCCTTATCGATCCATGCGACACAGAGGGACGTTTCTACAACATAGAAAACGTTATGGAAAAATTCGGACTTATCCTCGACTATAACTATGTTACAGAGTCTCTTGATGCCAACAAGCTTCAGGACAGGAACTCAAAACAGGTCGAGAATTTCTTCCGCGTTGAGTATCCCGCAGGTTCAAGATACAATGACGAATTCACTCAGGACCTCACCTCCGATCTTAACGAACTCATAAGCGAAGGTTCATATATCGCAGGTATCGCCAACACAAGAAGCCTTACCGAGATACCCGAGGACAGCTTCCCGGGCGCATCTTATACAGAGCGTTCATCTATAATCAAGAATGTTGCAACTGCTTCAGGTGAATATACAACAGTCAGCAAGTCAATGGGCGGCGACGAGATCACCGCACAGCAGGCAGATGAGCTCCTCACAGGTCTTGATCTTGACTTCGGCTATTACTCTTACAATAAGGTATCGGGCGGAAAAATGGTAGTATTCGGTACTACTTCCATAATCGACAGCGATGCTATCGCTCCTTCTATAAGCGGCTCTAATATGCTTGCAACATTCAGTAATACATGGCTGTATGACAGTGATATCCAGTTTGGTATAGGAAACAAGTTCAACTCCTACGACCACATGACCTTCAAGGACAGAAAAGAAGCAACAAGTGTTATGGTCATAGTTTACGTTATCCCTGCACTTCTTGCTATCGTCGGTGTCGCTGTATGGCTTAAAAGGAGAAATTCCTGATGAAAAAATTAATTATCGGACTTATCGCTCTTGTTTTCCTTGCCGGTGCTTCCATAGGCTTTTACCTTGCTGCCAAGCATAATAAGGACAAGGAAAAAGAGCAGACAAAACAGGAGCTTGCAGACAATGTGCTGTTCAGCTTCGATCCGTACAGCCCTACAAAAATAGTTTTCTCCAAGGGCGATGAAGTTTATACTGCCGAGAAAACAGAAGATGAATGGGCTCTAACCAATGGCGAATTCAAGCTTGACCAGACCTACTGCCAGCTCATATGCACATACCTTTCCGACCTTAAAGCCGTTACTAACTACGGCAGCGTAACAGATGAAAAGCTGGCAATGTACGGTCTTGACGATCCCGACAAGGTGGAGATCACTCTCCCTTCCGGCACACATACCATATACATAGGAAGCGAAAGCCCTACAGGCGATTATTACTATGTTACCGTTGACGGAAAAAGCAATGTCTACGCTGTTGACTCACTGCAGGGAAGCGTGCTCAAGCTCGACAGACTTCTCCTCAAGAATAAAATGATAGTGCCTTACTCACTTTATGATCTGCAGGAGGTAACTACATACAAGGACGGCAAGGTGCTCTGTGACCTTTCATTTAATGCTGATACTCAGGCATGGTCACTCCCCAAGGAGTACTCCGAGCTCGAACTCGACCAGACCGCGGTAACAGCTGCTCTCAACGATCTTGTACGTCTTGAAGCAGAGGAAATGCTTGACGAAAAGCTTGACGACCTTTCAAAGTACGGCTTCGATAAGCCATACGGCGATATAGTCGTAAAGGGCAGCGACGGCAGCGAGCACCATATCATCATCAGTGCAAATGATAATGATCCGACATACTGCTTCGTACTCGTAGATGATGAGCAGGTAGAGCTTTATTACAGGGAAGACCTTACCATAGCAAACGCTCTCCCCTATGATTACCTCGTACGCAATTACGTTTCGGCTGACTCTTACAGTGTAAGCAGCTTCAACTTCAGCTACCTTGGTAACAACGACACCTGTGAAGTTGATATCAAGAATATGCAGTGCAAATACAACGGCAAGGACGTTGACTTTGACTCAACAGAAAATTATGTTGCTTTCAACAATTTCTTCAATGCATTTGCAATAGTGAAATTGAAGGGCACAGATGTTACTGCAAAGCCCGAACTGAAAGATCCTGTCATGACTGCCGAATACAGCTTCAGTGACGGTACATCTCTTAAGATAGACCTTGTAAAGGGCGAAGAAGAAAAATATTACGTATTCCGTGACGGAAAGTATATCGGCGCATATGTTGACGAAAGTATGCTGACAGGCAGAGACTCGCTCAGCGAATTCTATATCAAATTCAAAAAACTTGCAGGCATATAAAAGCGCAGGGGCGGATAATATCCGCCCCTTTGTTGTTATTTCACAGAGATCAGTAGTTAGAGAGTAGTTAGAGCGAACATCGTTCGCCCGAAAAATACGCATAAACTCTAAATGAGCGTCACAGTTAAAAATGCCGTATCTTTTTCCTGCGGCAGGCTATTTCGGCATATTTCCGCTTTGTGGCAAGTCCGCCGCGGATATGCCTTTCCTTCTTGTTTATTTCGAGTATGTCCTTCACTTTTTCATACAGCTCGGGATCTTCCTGTTTCAGCCTTTCACTTACATCTTTATGTACCGTACTTTTTGAAATGCCGAAATTTCCGGCAGCTCCGCGTACAGTAGTCCTGTTTTCGATAATATATCTTCCAAGCATGACCGCACGACCTTCCGGCTGTGTTTTCAAACATATCACCTCTTTCTCTTGCATTTACTAATGTATATGTCGAAGAAGAGAAAGAAATGATACCTTACCGACAGTAAGACTAAAACACATTCTTGAGCCTTTGGAATATTTTACGAACAATAGCACATAATACAGCAAAGGAGCTGATAATATGAAAATTACACCTGAGCTTTACAGCGATATGACGCGGCAGGCTTCACCAAAGTCCAATTCCAAAGTCAATATAACTTTTGCTTTCCTTGTGGGCGGAGCGATCTGCGCACTGGGCGAGATAATACTCTCAATGCTTCAGGCATACGGTCTCGACCGTACAGAAGCAGGCACATGGACTTCCATTATACTTGTGGGACTAAGTTCCATATGCACAGGTCTTGGCTGGTATGCAAAGCTTGCCAAACACGCAGGTGCAGGAACTCTCGTACCTATCACAGGCTTTTCAAATGCCATAAGCTCATGCGCTATCGAGGCAAGATCAGAAGGTCCTATACTCGGCGTAGGAGCAAAGATATTCACCATAGCAGGTCCCGTCATTCTTTTCGGCTGCTCAGCCGCGTCTGTATACGGACTGATCTACTATTTGTTTAATTCATAATTCATAATGCATAATTGATCGTGTCGGCTCATGCCGACAAATTACGAATGAAAATATGTAGGGGCGGATAGTATCCGCCCGTGACTAATAAACATACATAAAACAAAAAGTGCCGTAAGCGATGTACGAGTAACGGTCTTGATAAGAGTGAGCGAGCTTGCAAGCGCCAACGTGGTTAGGGTGCAGCGTCACGCTGCCAAAAAAATAAGCAGGGCATATGCCCTGCTTGTCTTAGATAAACAGATGAAAATAAATATGTGTAGAACAAAAGAAAGGAGACAACAAAACGAGTGTTAATAATTAAGAATTATTTAACACTATAGTTATTATACATTATTTACGCCCTCACGTCAAGCAAATCCTTAAACTTTTGTAATTATGCACAACTTTGACCATGACCTGTACAACATTTTTTACAATATCATTTTATAAACCCTTACACTTGTACAAATTACCGGCGCTCCAATTGTGAAAATACTGTCAAATCCTTGGAATATAGGCAAATTGCGCAAAATACGCATGATAACTTTGTATCAAAGCGCAAAAAAAGGTGTTTACAAAAAATTTGTTTTGTGATATAATAGATAACGTAGTTATACATGGTTAACGCTCGTCCCGTTAAACATTCCTATAACCTAAATTTAATACTTTTTAGGAGGTCATTCCTATGGCAATCAAAAGAAAAATGAAAACAATGGACGGTAATAACGCCGCTGCATATGTTTCATACGCTTTCACGGAAGTTGCCGGTATCTATCCGATCACACCTTCCAGCCCTATGGCAGACTACGTTGATCAGTGGTCAGCTCAGGGTGTCAAGAACATTTTCGGCACTACCGTTAAGGTTGAAGAGATGCAGTCTGAGGCTGGTGCAGCAGGTACTGTTCACGGTTCTCTGAACGCTGGTGCTCTGACCACAACCTATACTGCTTCTCAGGGACTTCTCCTTATGATCCCAAATATGTACAAGATCGCCGGTGAACTTCTCCCCTGCGTATTCCATGTTTCTGCACGCTGCGTAGCTTCTCACGCACTGAACATCTTCGGTGACCACTCCGACGTTTACGCTTGCCGTCAGACAGGTTTTGCAATGCTCGCTGAGACCAACCCACAGGAAGTAATGGACCTTGCTGCTGTTGCTCATCTTGCTTCTATCAAGAGCCGTGTTCCTTTCATCAACTTCTTCGATGGTTTCCGTACATCACACGAGATCCAGAAGATCGCCGTATGGGATTACGAGGATCTGAAGGAAATGTGCGATATGGACGCTGTAAAGGCATTCCGTGCTCGTGCTCTTAATCCGGAAAATCCGACAATGCGCGGTTCTCACGAAAACGGAGATATCTTCTTCCAGCACCGTGAGGCTTGCAACTCCTACTACAATGCTGTTCCTGCAATCGTTGAGGAGTACATGGGCAAGGTAAACGCAAAGCTCGGCACTGACTATAAACTTTTCAATTACTACGGTGCAGCTGACGCAGAGCGCGTTATCGTTGCAATGGGCTCTATCTGTGACGTTGCAGAAGAAGTTATCGACTACCTCAACAAGAAGGGTGAAAAGGTCGGTATCGTTAAGGTTCGCCTGTTCCGTCCATTCTCAGCTGAAAAGCTCGTTGAGGCAATCCCTGCAACAGCTAAGACAATCGCTGTACTCGACAGAACTAAGGAGCCAGGCTCTCTTGGTGAGCCACTTTACCTCGATGTAGTTGCTGCTCTCAATACTACAGGCAGAACTGGTATCAAGGTAATCGGCGGCCGTTACGGTCTCGGTTCTAAGGATACTCCTCCTGCATCTGTATTTGCTGTTTATGCAGAGCTCGCAAAGGCTGATCCTAAGCCACAGTTCACACTCGGTATCGTTGACGATGTTACAAACCTCTCACTCGCTGAGGAAGATGCTCCTAACACAGCAGCAGAAGGCACTATCGAGTGCAAGTTCTGGGGTCTCGGCGGCGACGGTACTGTTGGTGCAAACAAGGACTCTATCAAGATCATCGGTGACCACACTGACAAGTACGTTCAGGCATACTTCCAGTATGACTCAAAGAAGACAGGCGGTATCACTATCTCACACCTTCGTTTTGGTGACAAGCCTATCAAGAGCCCTTACTACATAAACAAGGCTGACTTTGTTGCCTGTCATAACCCATCATACATCCTCAAGGGCTACAAGATGGTCAACGACGTAAAGCCCGGCGGTGTATTCCTTATCAACTGCCAGTGGAAGCCAGAGGAGCTCGACCAGCACCTCACAGCTGACACAAAGCAGTATATCGCAAAGAACAATATCCAGCTCTATCTGGTTAACGCAATAGACCTTGCACAGGAGATCGGTCTTGGCAAGCGTACAAATACAATTCTCCAGTCTGCATTCTTCTCACTTTCAAAGGTTCTTCCTGAGGCTGAGGCAATCGGCTACATGAAGGAGAAGGCTCAGAAGTTCATGAAGAAGGGTATCGAGATCGTTCAGATGAACGAGAAGGCTATCGACGCAGGCGCAAATGCTTACGTTAAGGTAGATGTTCCTGCTGAGTGGGCAAATGCTGTTGATAATTCCGCACCTGCTAAGCTCGAGGGCCCAGAGAAGCTCGTCAAGATGGTTGACGGCATCATGAACCCTGTAGGCAAGATGCTCGGTGATACTCTCCCTGTTTCTGCATTCTCAGATCATGTTGACGGTACATTCGAGCAGGGTGCTTCCGCATACGAGAAGCGCGGAGTTGCTGTTATGGTTCCAGAGTGGAATCAGGATACATGTGCAAAGTGTAACAAGTGTTCATTTGTATGCCCACACGCAACAATCCGTCCATTCGCTCTGACAGAAGCTGAAGCAGCTGCTGCTCCTGAGAACATCAAGATCGCTCCTAAGCCGATCGTAAAGACAGAGTACAAGTACACACTTGCTGTTTCTGCTATGGACTGCATGGGCTGCGGCGTATGTATCGGTGTCTGCCCAACTAAGTCACTCAAGATGGTTCCAAGAGAGTCTCAGGAGCCACAGCAGGCAGTATTCGATTACTGTGTTGCAAAGGTTACAGAAAAGACAGATGTAGCTACAGATGCTACTGTTATTTCCAGCCAGTACAAGAAGCCGCTTCTTGAATTCTCAGGTTCATGCGCAGGCTGTGCTGAAACTTCATATGCAAGACTCATCACACAGCTCTTCGGTTCAAGAATGTATATTTCCAACGCAACAGGATGTTCTTCAATCTGGGGCGGTCCTGCTGCAACATCACCATACACAGTTGATGCAAACGGCCACGGTCCTGCATGGGCTAACTCACTGTTCGAGGACAACGCTGAGCACGGTCTCGGTATGTATCTCGGTCAGAAGGCTATCCGTGAGAGACTCATCGAGGAAGTTAAGGAAATCGCTGCAAGCGACAAGGCATCTGCTGAGGTTAAGGCAGCTGCTGATGAGTACCTCGCAACAGTTAACGACGGTGCAAAGAATACAGCTGCAACAGCTGCTCTCGTTGCTGAGCTCGAGAAGTGCGCTGACAAGTGCGATAAGTGCGCAGATATCGTTGCAAACAAGAACTACCTCTCCAAGAAGTCTGTATGGATCTTCGGTGGTGACGGTTGGGCTTATGATATCGGCTTCGGCGGTCTCGACCACGTTCTCGCTACAGGCGAAGATGTAAACATCATGGTATTCGATACTGAGGTTTACTCAAATACAGGCGGACAGGCTTCCAAGTCATCTAACATCGGTCAGGTTGCACAGTTCGCAGCAGCAGGTAAGGCAATCGCTAAGAAGCGTCTTGCTGATATCGCTATGAGCTACGGTTACATCTATGTTGCACAGATCGCTATGGGTGCTGACATGAACCAGACTCTCAAGGCAATCAAGGAAGCTGAGGCTTATCCGGGACCATCACTCATCATCGGCTATGCACCTTGTGAGATGCACTCTATCAAGGGCGGTATGACAAACTGTCAGTCTGAGATGGAGAAGGCTGTTAAGTGCGGCTACTGGAACAACTTCCGTTATGATCCACGTCTGGCTGCTGAGGGCAAGAACCCATTCCAGCTTGATTCTAAGGCTCCTACAGAGTCATATCAGGACTTCATCATGAACGAGGCTCGTTACAGCGCACTCACACGTTCATTCCCAGATCGTGCTAAGGAGCTCTTTGCTAAGGCTGAGGAGACTGCAACAAATCGTTACGCTTACCTCACAAAGCTCGCTGAAAAGTGATTTTTAGCTAAGTGGAATATTTCCGCTTAACGTGCACATACGAATATAAAATCACTCCCCGATACGAACAGGTATCGGGGAGTTTTGTTTGACATTATGCGACAAAAATGCTATTATTAATTGTCGGCTTCTTCCGTCAGGAAGGAGGTGAGTTAGATGACCTTTCTTCTCTCATTTATAGTTTCTGTCGCAGCTGGTGTGATCGCAAATTACATAAGCAAGTGGCTTGACAGGAAGTAGCCCGACAAAAGCCCTTTCCGTTTATAACGGAAAAAACACCCGAAGTAGCCGCTTCGGGTGTTTTTCTTTGCGTGAGTTAGATGACTCATGAAATGTTCTCTCATTCATTTCACCTACATTATACACCACAAAATTTATTTTGTCAAGGTGTTTTGCAGCGTGACGCTGCACCCTTCAACGTTGACGCTCGTAAACTCTCTTACTCTCTGCAAAACGGACAGTCTGCTTTCGCTTACGGAAGTTTAACGTGAATTATGCACATACGAATATAAAATCACTCCCCGATACGGACAGGTATCGGGGAGTTTTGTTTTACATCTTTTTATTGTAATAAGCGCTTACCGAAATATACACCATAAAGATGAACGCCATACATAGCGAAAGCGTACAGCTTACGACCTCACTCAAAAAGTTTGCGATGATAGTCGCAATAGAAATACCAAGAAGTATAATACGAAAGGTAGCTGCAGAAGCCTCTTTATTTATCTGAGCGCTTCTCTCATCGGTTTGCTTGATATACATTTCTTTCAGCTTAGCTTCATTGCCGAGCGCCATTTTCGACGCTACAACATTGCCAATAGCGATGGCAAGCACTGCACCTAATATGCCGCTTGTTGCGTTAAATCCGTCATTTGCTCTGCCGAATGCCGCAAGCAGGATTATACCTGCAGCCATTATAACCGCAAGAAGAATGAAAAAATATATCCTCTTCTTTATTGTAATTCTGAAATTCTCCATAATGTTCCTCCTTTACAAATTCACATTTTTTTGTTGTAATACAGATTTACAAGTACTGTTATCAAAGCACCTGCTGTCATGTCTATAAAAAGTGTTATGCTTACTGTCTTGCTGAAAAAGCCTGTTATCAAAACTGCAAGCCCTGTAGCCACAAGACTTATGACAGAAGATGTTCTCATAGTCGCTTTTGATATCTCAATGTTGCGCTCATCAGTCGTTTTTATGTACTCTGCTTTCAGTTTATCCTCATTTCTGAGCAGTATAAGATACTTTATCATCAAAAACGCTGCAACAACTATTATGCCAAAATAAACGCCTGCTATCATACCACGTGAAAAATCGGGAACATCTTTGATAAGATAACTCAGTCCCCAGTATACTGCCGAACCTGAGCAGCAAAGCATAAGACATAAATAAAATCTTCTCTGTAATTTTTTCTTGAAATTTTCCATAATTATTCTCCTTATAAGTTCTCTTCGCCCTCAAATATAAACAGCTCCTCAATAGTAACTCCGAAGAACTGCGCCGCCTTGTGAGCAAGCGTAAGGGACGCATTGTATTTTCCGTTTTCCAGCGATATGATAGTCTGCCGCGTGACGCTGAGAGCGTCCGCAAGCTCCTGCTGCGTGACCTTTCGGGCTTTCCGCAGCTCCTGAATTTTATTTTTCATTCTCTTTCTCCTTATCCTTTTCACTATAAACTGCAAAGAACGCAATTGCAACACTGTATGCTACCCACGGCAATGCTCCAACCAAAAAATCCTTTATTAATTCAAACATAAAATTACCTCCTTTGATGTAAAGCTTGCTTTACTTCTTCTGTGATTATAGTATAGCACGCTTTACATTTTTTGTCAAGTTCACTTTACATATTTTTATGTTTTAACATAAAAAGCTCCCCGACATCATATCGGGGAGCCTTGTTCTTATATCAATGATAATATCTTTCACTGTTTTACAGTACCGCAGTACCTAACAGTATAGCTGCGTTTCTTAGCCTGCAATATCGCTGCTGACTCGAAACACCTTATCCATGATACTGTTTTAAGCTTTGACCTTTTTATTCTTTCTTGAATGTGCATAAGTCTTGAAAAGGAAATATGCTATCCAATCATAAACAAAGACTGCAAACAGACCTACTCCTGCATAAAGGACGAACCATGTACCTGCCCATAGCATAACAATAGCTGCAACTGCAAAGAGTCCTAAAGCAAGTGCGCTTACGGCAAAACGTTTGCCGAGGTGTGTGTAGCTGTTATCAGCAACGAGATCATTCCAGAAACCTGCTGCCTTAACAGTGCAGCCAACAACAACATTGCTCAGTATCAGTATTGCATTACAATGTTTTTCATTCAACAGAACAATTGAAATGATAAAGATAATATCCAGAATTGTAGCTAATAAAGCTTCTTTCATAATTTTTTTATTCATACGCTCACTCCCTAAAATAAATCATCTCCAAAATGTTTCAATATGATGCAAGAAGCATCATCCCCTACACTGAAACACCACATAAAAAATACTATTTTCACCTCCGTATTTCATATTTTTGTCCATCTCTCTTGAATGTTTGTGCGTAAAAGTACAACTCAAATCAACCATAAAAATCATGAGTGAAGAAAGCTGATATTACAATTATACACTATAAATATGAACATTTAAAGGCTTTTTTGTTATTTTGATAGTGACATTTGTCACTAAATTACTGAAATCAATGCTATTGAAACACTTTTTCAGCAGATCAGGTATGTTTTTCCTGCTTTGCTTTTCTGCTGCGGACCCACTTAACTATATACAGTATCTGCCAGAAGATGCAGAACGGCAAAACGGGAATAACACAGAATACAAATCCCATTATAATAAATGCGCTGTAGAAGCCTTCCCAGCCGTATGACGTTGTAAAGAAAGTGAAACCGAACTTGCTGCAATAAAGGCTGTATAATAAAAGAAGAACATATGGTATGTATGATACTATGAACGATATGGTATATTTTCCGGAGATAGGCTGCAAACCTGTGACTTTACGCTTTTTGATATGGTGTGAAATTGCAAGAGTTATAAGTCCGAATATGGCAAGGACAAGGATAACTCCAAATGAAGAAGTATAGCCGAGTCCAAGGTAATGCCACAGCGGCGCACGAAGTTTGTCATCTGCCGCAATATGGACACAGTGGGCAAGATATACGCCGATACCGCCAAAGCATATCCACTTAAAAATCTGACCATTTTTTGTCATAAGATCATCTCCTTAAAATCATTACGCAATATCTTTTTTCTCTCCTTTGTTATTATGATTATACTGCATAAAACGAAGTTTTGGAAGATGTCATTCGTCACTTTCTCAGTGACATTCGTCACTAATAAGTGGTTAGTTGTTAGTTTGTAGGTGACGGCGTCCTCGACGTCCCATTGAAAGGGCGGATACCATCTGCCCTTTCAACAAAACGCAGCGCACCTCACTACAGCTTAGCGGAACGCCGAGGTCGGCGTTCCATACAATTGGCTAATGTTCAAAATGAACAAGCCCCGAGGCAAAGCCTCGGGGCTGAACTATATCTGTATTATCTTTAATATTGTCCGCTTTTATCTGTTATAAAGCCTGTTGAGTTTACGGATCTTCTTCGCAAGCTCAGGTGTAAAGTCCGCCTTGCTTGTGCGGAACTGCCAGTTTCCGCCGAGAGTAGACGGCGTATTCATTCTTCCCTCTTTTGGACTGTCGAGGAAATCCTGTATCTGTGCAGCTGCGACCTCAGCAACACTTCCCCATGCAGCGCGTATAACTGCCGCAGGTATCTCCTTTTTCTTCTTTACGCAGAGATACTGCTTGGCGAATTTCAGTGACTTCTTATCAAGAGTATCCACCCAGCCGATGAGTGTCTCGTTATCGTGAGTACCTGTGTAGGCGAAATAATTGGTACTGCTGTAATTATGTGGCAGATACTCATTATCTCCGCCGCTGAAGCCGAACTGCAACACCTTCATTCCGGGGTAGCCGCAGTTATCCAGCATCTCCCTGACCTCGGGAGTAATAAAGCCCAAGTCCTCAGCAATGATATTCAGCTTGCCCAGCTTTTCCTCAGCAAGTCTGAAAAGCTCGTAATTCGGACCTTTTTCCCACTCGCCTACAGTAGCGTCCTCGTTGCCGAATGGTATGCTGTAATAGCTCTCAAAGCCGCGGAAATGGTCTATCCTTACGATGTCGTAAAGCTCGGAAGCCGCTTTGATACGGTCTATCCACCACTCATATCCCGTCTTTTTATGGTAGTCCCAGTTGTAAAGCGGATTTCCCCAAAGCTGACCCAGCGGTGAGAAATCATCAGGCGGACAGCCTGCAACAGCTACGGGACGACGCTTTCTGTCAAACTGAAAAAGCTTAGGTGTCGCCCACGCCTCAACGCTGTCCAGAGCGCAGTATATAGGGATATCTCCGATTATCTCGATACCGTTGGTGTTTGCGTATTTTTTCAGTTCGCTCCACTGCCTGTTGAACTCATACTGTATGAACTTATAAAAAGCGATGTCCTTTTTCAGCTCCTTTTTAGCAGCTGCAACAGCCTTTGGCTTATGCATGGAGATATCGCTGTCCCACTCATACCACGGCTTGCCGTCATAGCGGAATTTCAATGCCATGAACAGTGCATATTCATCGAGCCACTTCTTGTTGGCATCGCAGAACTCCTTATATCCCTGTGCTTTTGCAGGCTTGAACCTGTTGAACGCTATCCTCAGCACATCATAGCAATGGTCATACAAAAGGCTGTAATCCACCTTTTCGGGGTCACTTCCCCATTCAAAGGAAGCGTACTCATGATGCTCAAGAAGTCCGTCACACTCAAGCACTTCAAAGTCTATGAAGTATGGATTACCTGCCTTTACCGAAAAAGACTGGTACGGCGAGTCGCCATAGCTTGTAGGTGAAAGGGGCAGTATCTGCCAGCATTTGACCTCGGCGGACTTCAGAAAATCCACAAAGGCAAAGGCAGCCTTTCCCATTTTGCCTATACCGTAATCCGACGGCAGACTTGATATATGCATAAGTATACAGCTTTTTCTCATATTTATTCAACTCTCTTTCCTGTATAAAGCCCTGCAAAAACGCCATACTAAAACCAAAAGGAGTTGATAGGTATGAAGCTTTCACAGCTGTTATTTTCATTTCTTATGGGCTATTTCTGCTACAGTCTTATAGAAATAGTCATGCGCGGCTACACTCACTGGACAATGTCGCTGACGGGCGGTATGGTACTTACCATACTCTATGCAATAAACAGCCGCCGCACCATGACGCTCATACGCAGCTGTATCATCGGTACATTTATGATAACCGCCATAGAGCTTACTGTAGGGATATTCGACAATGTTATTATGCACTGGAACGTATGGGATTACTCGGATATGCCATTTAATTTTCTCGGACAGATATGTATCCCCTTTTCGGCGTTCTGGTTCGTACTTTGTATCCCGGCAAACAGGCTGTGCAAGCGCATAAGCCGTCAGTTTTGTAACAAAAAGGCTGTTCCGATAGTCTCAGAACAGCCCATGTGATCAATAGTTCTTATTAGAATCAGCATCAAAGAAATTGTTGCTGCTTTCTGTATAGTAGTCGTTGGATTCAAGCGACATGAAATCGTCATCATCAATATCAGGAAGTCTTGCACCGCATCGGCCACAGAACTGAAAACGTTCATTGACTTCGGCATCACACTTAGGACATATCTTATATCCTCTGATACCGTTAAGCTCATATCTCATCTTCTTGATCCTTCTGCGTCTTGTATCTATATCATCGCAAAGAACTTTAAGAGCTGCCGGATCTTCACCCTGATTTTTATAGTACTTCTTTCCGATATCAGTAAAGATCTCAACTATACGCTCTTCCTCATAAAGGATCTTTCTTTTGAGGTTGCTTGCTTCTGAGATATTTTTAGCCTTTTCAGATACACCCCTGCTTGCATCATTAAATTTATCGAGAATTCCCATCTTAAATCACTCCTGTTCAATATTTTCTCGTTAAATATTGCATTTTTATTATACAACAACAACAGGAATTATGTCAAGTGTTTTCATAATAAATTTAAGTGCAGGCTCGCTTTTTGTGCAATACTCACATTTCAGCTATATCATTTTCGGTAAGCTGAATAATACCTGCTCTGTTCAGTGCTTCTGAAGCCTGAGCATTGTCATCAACACGGATAACGAAGGATACAGCCCTGTCCGAAGTACCGAGGAACGAGTACATATACTCAACGTTAACATTATCCTGACCGAGCACATCAAGCACGCGGCTGAGCTGTCCGGGAGAATCAGGTATGGATATTGCCAGCACCTCTGTTACATTTACTGCATATGAAGCCGCTCTAAGAATATCCACTGTCTTTTCCGTGTCATTGGCGATGAGTCTGATTATGCCGAAATCAGCAGTATCAGCAAGACTGAGAGCTCTGAGATTTATTCCGCTCTCCTTGATTATCCTCATGACACCTGCTGCCTGATTAGGCTTATTATCTACAAAAACCGAGATCTGTCTTACATTTGACATATGATCTCCCTCCTTTGTGGTTTGTATTTTACTGCGTCAGCAGGAAGAATCATGCCTTTGGAAGATCCTCATACATAACGAGAACGGAATGTTCGTCGATATACTCATTTACATGGGTCTGTGCATCGTGGCAAAGTCCCGATGATGAACAAAACTTCATGTCTATTACCTTAACTGTAGAGATAAACTGATTAAGCTCATTCTCAAAAGCAGCAAATCGCTGATACTTCTCCTGCTCCGGCATATAATTTGTGGAAAAAATTTTGATTTTCATAAATGAAACCTCCTTAAAATAGTTGGAAATTTATATCACAGGAGCTCAATACCCCTGCTCTAAACAATCAATCATGAAGCTTGCGCTTATCAATAACTCTTACAGCCTTGCCTTCACTTCTTGTGATAGATTTAGGTGAAACAAGGTGTACCTTAGGATTGATACCCAGCATTGTCTTAATGGCAACTGCCAGATCGCGCTCCTGCTTCTGCATATCCTTAACCTTATCTGAGAACTGATTGGGATTCATCTCTACGCTGATATCGAGAGTATCGGTATTGTTTACACGGTCTACTTCGATGAGGTAGTTAGGTGAATAGCCCTGTTCAATGAGAACTGTTTCTATCTGTGACGGGAATACGTTAACTCCGCGGATTATCATCATATCATCGCTTCTGCCCATAGGCTTAGCCATTTTTATGAGAGTACGTCCGCATGAGCACTTCTTTCTGCTGAGCTTGCAGAGATCGCGTGTACGGTAACGGAGAAGCGGAAATGCTTCCTTTGTTATGCTTGTGAATACAAGCTCACCGACCTCACCCTCGGGGAGTACCTCTCCTGTCTCGGGATCAATTATCTCAGGGATAAAGTTGTCCTCATTGATGTGCATACCTGTCTGCTCTGAACATTCAAATGCAACACCGGGACCGCTCGACTCTGTAAGTCCGAAGATGTCGTAAGCCTTGATACCCAGTGACTGCTCGATACTGCGGCGCATTTCCTCAGTCCACGGCTCGGCGCCGAAGATACCTGCCTTGAGGTTAAGATCGTCGGGAGTAAGTCCCATATCGCGGACAGTTTCGCCGAGATATGCCGCATATGACGGAGTACAGCAAAGTATAGTCGCATTGAGGTCGCGCATGAACTGTATCTGACGCTCTGTATTGCCTGAACTCATAGGCAGGGTAAGACAGCCTACCTTGTGTGAGCCGCCGTGGAGTCCCATACCGCCTGTGAACAGACCGTAGCCGTATGCTACCTGAACTACGTCCTCGTTAGTGCCGCCTGCTGCTGTAATAGCTCTCGCACAGCAGTCCTCCCACATATCAACGTCGTTCTGAGTATAGAAAGCAACGACGCGCTTGCCTGTGGTACCGCTTGTGGAGTGTATCCTTACACATTCGCTGAGGGGCTTTGCAAGGAGTCCGTAAGGATAAGCCTCTCTGAGGTCTGCCTTGCTGAGGAACGGCAGCTTGTGAAGATCCTCAGTTCCCTTGATGTCCTCAGGCTTTACGCCCTTTTCGTCCATAAGATCACGGTAATACTTAACGTTTTCGTAAACGTGCTTTACCTGTGCAACAAGTCGCTCGTCCTGAAGTTTCTTCATATCTTCCAGCGATGCACATTCGATCTCTTTGTTCCAATACTTTTCCATTGGACTTCTACTCCTTTTTTCAGATCTAAGATCTCAGATCTCAGATCTAAGATTTATTTTTCTTAGCTCTTAGCTTTTAATGTAGGAGTGGATAATATCCGCCCCTACTATAATTACTGCTTTCTTAGCTCTTAGTTCTTAGTTCTTAGCTCTGATCACTGAGCGTTCTTGCCAAGCTCGAAAGCCTTCTTGTTGAGTTCAAGGAACTTAGGCGGTACACACTGTTCAAGTGCCTTCTGCCAGAGCTCATCGGGATAGTCCATACGTGAAGCAAGCACGCCCATGAGGACTACGTTTGAAGCCTTTGCAGTACCTGCCTGTTCAGCCAGTGAAAGTGCATCGACTGCAACGATCTCTGCACCTGCTGCTTTGAGCTTTTCAACGAGATTCTCAGGATACTGTGCAGCACCTGTGATAACAGGCATAGGGTCTATCTGCTGTGTGGAAGTTATGAGCTTTCCGCCTTTTTTGAGGTAAGGCAGGCATCTTGCAGCTTCAAGAAGCTCAAATGAGATAACTGCATCAGCCTCACCCTTTTCTATTACAGGTGAGTATACCTTATCACCGTATTTTACGTATGTTACGACCGAGCCGCCTCTCTGCGACATTCCGTGTACCTCGCTGACCTTTACGTCATAGCCCTGTGCAAGAAGCACATTTCCCAGAAGTCTCGAAGCGAGCAGCGAACCCTGTCCGCCGACACCTACGATCATAATAGATTTTGTTTCCATTTTATATTACTCCTTAAAAGATTATTGATTATATTTTTACATTGCCGAATTTAGTAAATGTTCCGAAGCCGCCAAGTGCCGCAAAAGCAATATTTTCAAGCAGCGAGGTGATAAATTTGCCCTTGCATTCACATTTTTCCAGCAAATTTCCGAAGTCTGATGAGATCTCGGAAAAAGTAACATCTCTTATGCCTAAAAACTCCTGCAATATCTCGCTGTCTACTTCTCCCGGTTTCAGTCCGAGATCCTTTTGCAGGAACGATGATATTTCCAGGCACCATGATGTACGAACTGCAAAATAAATTGCAAATATCATTACGACAGCACAGATTATAAGACCTGTTTTCTCCTCCAGTCCGCTGTTCTTAGTAAACAGATTATATCCGAAGAAGATACATACAGCCATTACAGCTCCGCAGATCGAAGCGATAAAGCCCATTCTTGCCACAAGGATTATAAGTATGATACCGGGGATAGCTCCAAGCAGCGCTCCCAGTACACCTTTAACTATAGGCATGAGCTTTGATTCATTACCGTAGCTGCCGTACACCGTATCCGATGCAGGATAGCCGCTCCTTGTGTCATAGCTGTTGTAGTTTGAGGACTGCTGTCCGTAGCCGCTCTGCGTATTGCCGTAGCCTGTGGACCGCTGTCCGTAGCTGTTCTGCGCGTTGCTGTAGCCTGTGGACTGCTGTCCGTAGCTGTTCTGCGTCTTGCTGTAGCCTGTGGACTGCTGTCCGTAGCTGTTCTGCGCGTTGCTGTAGCCTGTGGACTGCTGTCCGTAGCCGCTCTGCGCATTGCTGTAGCCTGTGGACTGCTGTCCGTAGCCGCTCTGCGCATTGCTGTAGCCTGTAGACTGCTGAGCAGTCTGCGCAGCTGCCTTATCAGCTTCCTCAGCTGCCTGCTGAGCAAGCTTTTGCATATCACCTATATCGTCCATTCCGTTGGAATTTCCGATACCACCCATTAAATCATCCATTTTTCATATCCTCCCAATCATCATCACTCAGGATAACATTTCAAGTTCGCCGTCAACAAAACCGATGGCAGCACCCTTTGCCCCCTTGATAATTCCTGAGTATTTACCGTTTTTCATGTATTCTTCAGCCATTTCCTTAAACAGCTCAAGCGCATGATTCCACCCTGTATCGTCCTCATCTGAGGTATCAACAGTAAAGATATTCTCTCCGCTGCTCCACACTTCTTCGCAAGCCCATTCGCCGTCCTTGTCATCGGGATCAAACTCCCCTGCGGCTATGAGCTGTGCTCCGTAAATATGGTCCTCATCGGACTCTTCATAGAGATTAAAGCAGAAAGCCTTAGTCTCCTCGGGCATATCGTTATTTTCAAAAAGGTCGTCCAGCCAACGTGCGAACTCCTCATATATTGGTAACTGTATCATCTTTTTTCCTCTTTGTTTTCTTAAATCTGAAAAACTCAAGCTTTGCACACTCGGGACACTCGTATATGCTTACTGTAAGAGCTCCCGATGCCCATTGGTCGAGATGCTCGAATATCAAGCCGCTTTTACCGAGCTGTATACGTTTTGTTCCTATGTACTTCATCATAATATTGCAGTAGGGACAGTTTATTTTTCTTACTTTCATAGTAATACCTCATTAGTTAGTGCATTTAAAATGTAATGTTGTTTGTATCTCAGGAACGTCATTCCCTACTCAGTTCTTAGATCTTAGTTCTAAGTTCTTAGTTCTTAGTTCTAATTATTCAATAGCTCCGATCTTGCACTGTTCCTGACAGATGCCGCAGCCTACGCAGAGAGTATGGTCAACTACAGCCTTGCCATCACGCATTGAGATAGCAGGACATCCCAGCTTCATACACTGCTTGCAGCCTACGCACTTGTCATGGTTCACCTTTACAGGCGGATTGTGCTTAACGTACTTGAGAAGTGCGCATGGACGGCGGGAAATAATAACTGAAGCCTCGTCAGCAGCAAGCTCTTCCTTGATAGCAGCCTCTGTCTCGGCAAGCTTATACGGATCAGTAACGCGGACACGCTTGATACCGATAGCCTTGCAAAGCTCTTCAAGATTTACAGCCGCAGCAGGATCGCCCTTGAGGTTCTTGCCTGTGGTCGGGTTCTGCTGATGACCTGTCATACCTGTGATAGAGTTATCAAGAATGATAACTGTAGAATTTGAATTATTGTAAGCGATATTTACAAGACCTGTCATACCGCTGTGCATGAATGTGGAATCACCGATAACTGCAACTGTCTTGTGCTCGGACTCAGTTCCTCTTGCCTTGTTGAAGCCGTGGAGTCCCGAAATAGAAGCACCCATACAGATAGTTGTATCAATAGCGTTGAGTGGTGCAGCAGCTCCGAGAGTGTAGCAGCCGATATCGCCCGATACTGTAACGCCAAGCTTCTTTAAGCAGTAGAACAGACCTCTGTGAGGACATCCTGCGCACATTACAGGAGGACGTACAGGGATATTCTCGTCAAGCTCAGCGTAATCCTTCTTCTCGCCGAGAAGCTTCTCTGCGATAACAGACTGAGGAAGCTCGCCGATATAGCCGAATATCTCCTTGCCCTTTACGTTGTTCACGCCGATGTTGCGGCAGTGCTCTTCGATAATGCCGTCAAGCTCTTCGATAACGTATACCTGCTCGTACTTCTTAGCGAAGTCCTGAATGAGCTTTACAGGGAGAGGATTTACCATACCGAGTTTGAGTACGGAAGCCTTGTCGCCGAGAGCTTCCTTGACATACTGATAAGCTGCGCCGTTTGTGATAACGCCGAATTCAGCCTTGTCTGATATCTCGACTCTGTTGAGAGGAGTTGTCTCGGAATACTCGATGAGCTTCTTTGTTCTCTCCTCAACGAATACGTGTCTGCCCTTTGCGTAAGCAGGCATCATAACGAACTTGCTCGGTGTCTTTTCATAGTCCTTGAGAGGAAGGTCGTTGCGCTCCTCCATTTCAACGATGCTCTGTGAGTGAGCAACTCTTGTGGACATTCTTACTATAAACGGTGCGTCAAACTGCTCTGAAAGCTCAAAAGCAAGCTTGACGAACTCCTTACATTCTGTAGAGTCTGAGGGCTCGAGCATCGGGACCTTTGAAGCGATAGCGTGGTGGCGGCTGTCCTGCTCATTCTGTGATGAATGCATACCCTGATCGTCAGCTACTGCGATGACCATACCTGCGTTAACGCCTGTATAACCTGCTGTATAGAGCGGGTCAGCGGCAACGTTGAGGCCAACGTGCTTCATTCCGCAGAAGCTTCTTGCACCTGCTATAGAAGCTCCGAGAGCTGTTTCCATAGCGACCTTTTCATTAGGTGCCCATTCTGCGTAAACTTCGTCGTACTTAGCTACTTCTTCGGTTATCTCAGTTGAAGGAGTACCCGGATAGCTTGATACGACGCGACATCCTGCCTCATATAAGCCTCTTGCAAAAGCTTCGTTTCCAAGCATTAATTTCTTCATTTTATGTATTTTCCTTTCATGTTAAAGATTATCATATCTATGTCAGTTGAGAGTGGAGAGTTTAGAGTTGACAGTTATGGTGCCGCCTGCGGCGGCATTATTCAAATAATGTGAGCGCAGCGAACACATTAACTCTCAATTCTCAACTTTCAACTCTCAACTTAATTCATCACGCAGCCACCGTGCAACGCCGTCCTCATCGTTAGTACCGATGATATGGTCTGCGGCAGCCTTTACCTCTTCTCTTGCATTGCCTACTGCAATTTTTATATCAGCCTGCTCGAACATTGGCAGGTCATTGAGATTGTCACCGAACGCCACTACTTCATCAAAGCCGTACCTCTCACGCAGGAAGCGTATACCGTTAGACTTTGATGCTTTTGCAGAAAACGCTTCTAAAAACCACTTCCCCGTGTAGGTGTCCTTATAAAATGCGCAGTCTGCATCTTCCATGCTGTCGATAGCTTCCTTTACGGGAATTAGCTTCTCATAGTCGGTCAGTGCCGTATAATATATCGTCATATCATCGGCAGCTTCAAGCAGCGAGCTGCACTGCACATAGGGCTTGTTGTAGTTGTTTTTCCTCACCTCTGCAAAAGCCTTCATCACGCGGCTGGTTATCTCGGTATAATAACAGGTCAGCACCCCGTTATTGAAGCGGTACATGAAACATTCCGCCCCTGCTTTTTTAAAGGCTTCCGTTATCTGTGCCGAAGTACTTACGGGTATGTACTCGTTTTTGATATAGCAGTCGCCTTTCAGGTCGTATATGCTGACACCGTTCATGAGTATACACGGAACATTGATATTTACAGCCGATGTTATGGGCTTTGCGGAATATACCGACCTTGCTGTGGCAAAGGTGAGATGCATACCCTCAGCCGTGAGCCTGTTCAGTATATCTGCTGTTTTTTCGGTAATTTTTCCATTGGGATCAAGCAGCGTACCGTCAAGGTCTGTGATGTAGAGCCTTTTCAATTTTTGCTGTTCACCTCCGATAGATACTCATAAATGTATTATAACATATTTCAACTTAAAAGTGAAGATTTTATTTGTACAAACCATTCGATTTGTACATTCCGACGGAATTGAGCTCTCCCGAATGTTAATCATGCATAAACGCCGTGCAGAGCACGGCGTTTAGTGAGCAGCCCTCCCCAAATATGCGCATCATCACAGTCGGGAGCCCGAGGGCGGGCTCCCCTACTGATCACTAAGCACTAATTACTGATCACTAACAAAAAAAGAGCCATGAAGGGTTATGGTCCTTCATGGCTCAAAGTGTGTGTTATATTATGGCAGGTTTCCCTTACTTGATCTCGAGTCTCTTTGTGACAGGAGCTTCGGGAGCTTTCTTCGGGAGCTCAATGGTGAGTATGCCATTCTTGTACTCTGCGCTTACAGCGTCAGTATTTACATCTCCGATGTTGAAGCTTCTCTTGTACGAGCCGAATGTGCGCTCGCGGCGGATATAATTGCCCTTGTCGTCCTTTTCATCATTTTTTTCAGTATGCTCAGCTGCTATAGTAAGCTGCGAGCCGTTGATATCGAGCTTGATATCTTCCTTGTCGAAGCCCGGGAGCTCCGACTCCATAACGTACTTGTCTCCGTCATCACGGATATCGGTACGACAGTTGTTCAGCGGCATTTTGCTGCCGAAGAAGTCTTTGTCAAAGTCATTGAATGCGTCCCACAGACCAAAGCCTGTGCCGCCGAAAGGTGTAAGTCCATACATGATCCATACCTCCAAATATTTATTTGCCTGTCCGTCTGACAAGCCTCATATTTATCCTATGCAGTTTACCTCATTATATGCACTTTCCATTGGTATCGCTTCCTTTCGTTTCATTGTCTATATGATACTGCCGTTTTTTGAAAGAAATATCACAGCTTTGTGAAAGTATAATGAAAATTAGCACTCTCTGTATGAGAGTGCTAATTTCTTCTTTACAGTTTATCAGAAAGCCACCTGTAAACGTCGTTTATGTCATTATTTCCCGAATTTATGCCTGTCATACACTTATTTTCGTGTATGCATATTTTTTCAGCACAGCCATTCTCATCGTAATACACCCCATACCACGCCATTGTCGGAGCTTCCACAGCAGGCATTGCCTCAGGAAGGACAAGTCCGATATCGTCCTTATCCAAAGCCTCTGCAAACTTGATGTACATCTTTTCAAGCTCGTCCTTATCAAAGGTCTTTAACAGCTTTATATCCTTTTCCAGACTTCCCTCTGAAAATTGTTCCATAAGCTCATCAGGTTTCAAATAATTGACCTCATTGGACAATACACTGTAGCAATTGCCGTTTTTGACACAGAATTTGCCTGACAGCCCCGCCTCGGAGCTTTTGTAATACAAAAAAGCTATATCGGGGATCTTTATTTTTGAAGTCTTTACGTTCCTGCCGCAGCCTGTGCAGCAGCCTATGAGAAGAATAATTGCCGAAAATGCAGTTAATGTACGTTCCATGGTATCACCCCTATAAAAAGTATTTCTACTATATAAGTACGTTCAGGAAGCCATTTCGTTGCACTTTCGGCAAAACTTTGTATGCTTGCACAATTGAGTTGTACGTTTTTAGTAAGTAATATCCAATACAACTCAGATATACGCCTGTTTTTTGAGAAGAGCGGATATAGTTCTGCCTATGACTGCAAAATAATTTATATCCGCCACCGACCATTTTTTGAAGCGTCCAATATAGCAGAAAGATATCATGCCCTTTATCATGCTTTCCTCTGTCATAAGGTACTGAACTGCACCGCCGATATTCTGCTCGGTAAGCTTCGCAAAAGCGTTGTCATCGCGTCCTTCAAGCTCGTTCACATTGTCGATGACGAATATGCCGTCACCCGAGAAGCGGTCGGTATAATTGTTTTCAAGGAGATATGATGCATTTTTCGATGGGGCATTTCCGCAGCTGAGCATAAGTCCCATATCGCTGCCCGAGAATACGCATATATCATCTATGCCGAACTGCGAGCGCACCTGCTCCAGAAGCACCGATATATCAGGTATCCTGCCCAGCACGAGATTTTCCGCAAGTCCGCTTACAAAGCCAAGCTTTTCGGAAGCTTCGCCCTTACCGCTGAGGAAAGCTATCTTGTTCTCCATATCCTTTTCCACAGGACCATGCTTATTGATATCATAGATGACATAGCGGTTCTGTCCCTTTTCCTTGGCGATATACAAAGCTTTATCCGCCTGCATGAAAAGCTCGTCATAGCTTTCGCTGTCCACGGGATATGCAGCCACACCCATTGAGCAGGTAAGGTGTATCTTTTCCGACCTGTCCGCAAAAGCAAACTCGGTATTAGTCCTTATTGCGCGGAGTATCCCTCGCAGGTCCTCCTCGTCACGGGTATTTTCAAGCACGATAAGGAAGCCGCTTCCGCTTATTCTTCCTGCTATACCCCGTGAACCTATGGCAGACCTTATTATGGAAGCTACCTTGTATATGACTTCATCTCCGAAAAGATGTCCGTAGCCGTTATTGATGTCCGTGAAATTGTCGATATCAAGTATCACAAGATCAACGGTATACGAAGGCTTTTCCGCAAGTATCTCCTGAGCAAAGGAAGTGACCGCACGTTTGTTGAGCAGTGAGGAAAGCGAGTCTTTATTCGCTTCAAGCGCAAGGTTTATGTCCTTGGTCTTGCTGCGCGAATTCACAACAGAGATTATACCGCTGACCTTTTTCGCATCAGGCATATCGTAACGGGTTATGCCTCTGAAAAGGCAGGTCTCACGAGTCTTTCCCTCAGTGAACATCGAGGTTTCCAGCTCATGGTCGAAGCGGTAGACTCCGTTCCTGATATCCCTGCAAAGAGCATTGAATGTCTCGATGTATCTTGTCAGGATATAGCCTGCTTCTATGGCGTCACTGCGCCATTTTTCAAGCTCCTCGTCAAGGAGGACTATCTCACGGAAGCACTCGAACATATATATGCGTATTCGCTTTGTCTCGAAGCTGTATTCAAAGGCAAGGTCTGAGATAAGGCTAAGTACATTCCGATATTCCGCGGACTTGCTCTCGCGGCTGTATGCCAGTGACTCAAGAGAAAGCACATCACTGAACGTTATGGAGTAAAGAGGCTCTGCTTCACCTGCTCCGAAAAGCCTTACAGCCGCCAGTATCCAGCGGTATTCTCCGTTTATTCCTTTCATGCGTATGACAGTCCTGCGGACTTCGCCCACAGACACCTTTTCTATACACTCCATAAGTCTCGGAAAGTCGTCATCGTCAATGGTACGCCTTATGGAATAGGTAACGTCATTTCCGAAAAAAGTGAAAAAAGCTTCATCGCCGCTCTGAGTGTGCAGGCTTTTATCCACAACAACTCTGCCCACGCTGTAAAGCTCCTCACCGATAAGCTCACTGTTCATATGCCGCCTCCTTCCATAACTATATCAGAAATATCAAAGAATAATATCTTCAAATTTACCGCGTATAGCCTTTACAAGCTCCTGCGGCGAAAGGTGTATCTGAGTGCCTATGCGGCCGCCGCTTATGTAAAACAGCGGCAGATTTTCCGCACTGTTATGTATCACTGTCATAAACTGCTTTTTCATGCCGATAGGAGTGCAGCCGCCGCGGACATATCCCGTTATTTTGGTTATGTCCTTTACGTGGATAAGCTCCACGGACTTCTCTCCCACGCTCTTTGCAGCCTTTTTCATATCCAGCTCCAGTGCTACGGGTATAAGGAAGCAGAAATAGTTTCCGCTCTTTCCCTGAGCCACAAGTGTCTTGAAGGTCTCTTCAAGAGGCTGTCCGAGCTTTTCGGCAGTATGTATACCGTCAATGAATTCCTCACATTCATAGGTCTGCACGGTATAATCTATCTTGCTCTTGTCAAGAAAACGCATTGCGTTGGTTTTTAGTTCTTTTCCCATTATCTTCACTCCTGAAACTTTATTAATCCGGTCCGCCCCATTTAGTCACCTCAATACCGAGCCACACAAAAAAAGAATGAATTATCAGCCATGAAACGATAAAACATATCCTTAATCTTTTCAGATCGGGTTCTTCATTGTTTTCCTCTGCTCTTCGGATATGCGCTTTCGCACAAAGGAAATATATCCCAAACCATATCAGTATGTCGCCGATACCGCAAAGAATAAGCTGAAAAGTAAATTTATCTATCATCTGTTCACCTCTTATACAGGCGGATACTATCCGCCCTCAATAGTCAACAAATATGTGTTCTGTTTTTTATTCAAAACATAGAATTCAAGATTGATCTTTGTAATATTCAACGGTTTTCCATTGAAAAACGGCTCATTTCAGCCCTTTTACAAAAAGCATAATGCACGTCATACTTTAACGGCTTATAAGCTCCCTGCTTTTTATCACAAAGCCGTTTTGCGTGTATAATCCCACCGCTTTTTTATTCCACTCAGCCACATGGAGCGTTATAGGTTCAACTGTATATTCTCTGATATGCCCTATCGCCCATATGAGCAGCCGCTTTCCGAAGCCTTTTCCCCGATACTTTTTATTCACTATCAGGTCATCTATTTCCGCACCGAAGCAGCCCACACTGCCTATGATAGTTTCACCCTCTATGAGCAGGAAGATATTTTCCTTTTTACCGTTAAGCTGCCGAATATCACACAGGAAGTTATACGGCTCGATATCCAGTGCCCTGCGCATATCATAGAAACATTCATTGTATACGCGCTCATACTGACTGTAGTATTTATCGCTGAACGGCAGCAGCTTCACATTATCAGCCGTTACACACTCTCCTGTGTATTCCATTTTGTACACATAAAAGCTTTTCATACTATCTCTACCCCTACAGCCTGTATATATGACACGGGCTGCCAAAGGCAGCCCAAAAATTCATTCAATGTTTAACGACCAATGGTCGTCCCTACAGCGCAGTGTCTGCGCCCCCTATCCACGTTGTCGCTCGCAAGCTCGCTCACATTTATCATAAATGTGAGCTGAACATCGCTTACGGAACATTTTTGCTTTAGCGGCAAAACGCCGTTCCTACAGGCTAACGGCTCTCTTGCTAAAGACGCAGCCGCAGTAATTCTGCCTGTATAAGTTATACTGCTTTGACAGCTCGATCGAGTGCTTATAGCCCTCATGCTTCTTGAAATCAGAAAACAGATAAGGCACTCCGCACTCTTCCTGCAAACGCGCTCCGCACTCGTTTATGAAAGTGCAGTCCTTATGCGGGCTTATGGTAAGAGTGGTCGTGAAGAAGTCACAGCCCAGCTCCTCAGCCTTATTTCCTGCCATTCTCAGACGGTACTCTATACACTTTCTACAGCGTTCTCCGCGCTCGGGAAGATCTTCAAGTCCCTTTGCCAGCTCATAAAAAGGTGCGGAGTCATAAGGCTCTTCTATGATAGGGATATCAAGTCCCATTTCCCTGACCAGCCTTTTCAGTTCTTCATATCTGAAAGCGAACTCCTCCTCGGGAGCTATGTTGGGATTACAGAAATACAGCGTTATACGGAAGTATTTCTCCAGTACCGTAAGAGTATGGCTGCTGCACGGCGCACAGCAGGCATGAAGCAGCAGCGACGGCTTTTCGCCGCTCTTTTCAAGCTCTGCAAGCTTCTTATCCAGAAGCAGACCGTAATTGGTCTTAGGCTGCTTATCCATTATTATTCCTCAAGATTTTTAAGAGCCTTGAGCTCCTCACGGTTGACTCTTATCTCAACGTCTTTAAGAAGCTTTACCTCGCTTCTGTCAAGAGTTACGGGCACTTCCGACTTTTCAGTCTTTACGCGGAGCTTTCCTGTAATAAGGTTAACGTCCTCCACCTTGCCCTTGTCGCCGTCGGGAGTAACTACGATAGCTCCTATCTTAGGAGTTATTTTCAGAAGCTCCTCATAAGCGTTCTGCTCGTTCTTGAGGCAGCACATAAGTCTGCCGCAGGTACCCGATATCTTTGTAGGATTAAGGGAAAGTCCCTGCTCCTTAGCCATTTTTATGGATACAGGCTGGAAATCGCCCATATATCCCTTACAGCAGAATTCTCTGCCGCATATGCCCAGTCCGCCAAGTATCTTCGCTTCATCTCTGACACCTATCTGACGGAGCTCGATCCTTGTTCTGAATACAGCCGCAAGGTCTTTTACAAGCTCACGGAAGTCTACACGGTTCTCGGCTGTAAAATAGAAGAGAAGCTTATTGTTGTCGAATGTACACTCAACATCTACAAGCTTCATGCTGAGCTTGCGGAATGCTATCTTCTCCTCGCATATCTTGAAAGCGTCCTTTTCACGCTGTTTATTCTTTTCAACAACTTTCATGTCGTTGTCGTCTGCAAGTCTGATTATGGGTTTCAGCGGTGACGATATCATCTCGTCCTCTATCTGACGATTTGCGATAACTACCTCTCCGCACTCAACTCCGCGGACTGTTTCGACTATAACATGATCTCCCACCTGAGCAGTTATATCTCCCGGTGAGAAGTAATATATTTTTCCTACACTTTTAAAGCGTACTCCGACTATTTCTTTCATAGAAAGCTCCTATCTATGGTCTATCCGATGATATCCATTATCTCAGCGCACAGTGCCGTCAGCACCAGCGGTATACTTACATTGCTCTCGACTGCGCCCCATGACTTTTCGATACACGAGTGTATCCTTGCAGCCTGACTCGGTATGATAAGCTCCGACAGTCTCACTGCCCCCTCACGGAAACAGCCTATAGTCTGCCCGTTTATGTCTTTTCCAAGTACTGCTGCATCACGCACAAGCTTGTCGAGCATAGAAAGCACCTCTCTTACGTCATCGCGTTCGCGTCCGAGGGAGAAAAATCCCACATTGAGAGCGTACTCATCTTTTTTTATTATACTATCTGCGAGGGCTTTTGTCAAATCCACACGCTTTCTCAGTTCCTCATCTGTTATATACTGCTCGCACATACCTATACAGCCGTGAAAGCAATCGACTGCCCTGCGTATATCGTCGGGCTCAAATCCACTCTCGGCAAGAGACTGTGCAGCCTCTTCCTCGGTAACTGGCGATGTGGTGAAGCACACGCATCTTGATATGATAGTCGGCAGGAATTCCGACTTTGAACCGCAGGTAAAGATGAAATATGCATAATCGGGCGGTTCTTCTATGAGCTTCAGCAGAGCGTTCTGCGTTCTGGTATCAACATTATGGCAGTCCTCGAAAATATACACCTTGCAGCCGCTGCTGTTATTGGGCTTTACATATGCGTCAGCTATGACATCTCTCGCCTCTTTGACGCTGAAATTATTGAGCTTTCCCGTCTTTTCGGGGAATATGACATCAGGGTGTATGCCCTTTTCTATGTTGGTGCAGGCGTTGCACACACCGCAGGGCTTTCCGCCCACGGGAGCTTCGCACATGAGCGACTGTGTGTAATACCTTGCCATAAGCTTCCTGCCGCTGCCCTTTTCACCGCATATCAGCAGAGAATGTGCAGTCCTGCCGCTTGAAGCCATACCTGCAAGAGTATCAAGAAGCTGCTTGTTTCCGTAAATTTTTTTCATACTCATTCCTTTTCCAAGGGAAGTCCGTCCTTGTTATTTACAATAAAGGGTACTGCTTTTTTATGGCAGCAGATGCGGTTGACCACTTCTTCTCCGCCGTATTCACCGTCTCTTGTCCACGAAAAAGGCTCGTCGGAAAGATTGGTGATAGTAACATTGTCAGTACGGAAAAAGATTATGTTCTTATCCGTCATATCATTCTTTAAAAGTGACAATGCTGTTTTTCCGAGTTCGGCAGGATTTTGCGGCTTTCTTACGAGAGTGACCTCAAAAGCTCCGTCATTGAGCATGAAATCCTTCATTTTTATCATTCCCGCAACAGAAGCGGTATTAGTTACCATACCGTAGATGAAGTCGCCTTCTATCACGGTATCACCGCTTTCTATGCGCATAGGCTTTGCCTTTATGCTGCCGAGCTGAGTCGCACCGTCTGCTATATAAGCAGCGTGTCCGAATACATTCTTGACTCTCTGAGAGGTCTCATACGTGATATTGGTAAAAGCTCCGAAAGCTGCAACATACGAGAAATACCTGCCATTGAATCCGCCCACGTCGCATAACACAGGCTCTCCTATAGCAGCGACCTCTGCTGCCTTCATTTTATCCGAGGGTATACCCAAGCTCTTGGCAAAATCATTTGTAGAACCCGCAGGTATATAGCCTATCGGTATCTTTCTTTCACTGTCCATTACCCCTTGCAGACACTGACTGAGAGTACCGTCGCCTCCTGCTACAACAAGCTTGTCAAAGCCGTTCTCACAGGCATATGCAGCCTGCTCCACGGCATCATCACTGCTCTGAGTAGTATGTACAGTCACTTCATATCCGTCTTTAACGAATTCGTCGATGATTTTCCCCAGTTTCTTGCTGATAACTGCTTTCCCCGCAACAAGATTAACTATAAAATATATCTTTTCCATTTATATTCTCCCTATATGACGATGCGGACAGTTTTGCCTGTCCGCTGTCGTTATGTTTACTTTTTGCCTGTCTTGAGATATTCGTCTATAGACTTTGCATTGTCTGTATTTGATACGTATGCATAGTAAGCAAGTACCTTTGAAGCGTCGACCGAGTCGATAAGACCGTTATTGTCAACGTCTGCTGCCTTACCCTGAGCAGTAGTGAACTTGCCCTTTGCATCGTTTGATGAAAGTCTTGCATACTCTGCAAGGATACCTGAAGCATCTACGGAATCAACGAGACCGTCGTTATTTATATCGCCGTGTTTTATTGGAGTAGTTGTTGTTGTAGTTGTGGTAGTAGTCGGCTTAGATGTAGTTGTTGTAGTTTTTGATGTAGTAGTGGTTGTAGGCTTAGATGTAGTTGTTGTTGTCTTTGATGTTGTGGTAGTAGTCTTTGATGTCGTTGTAGTAGTGGTAGTCTTGCTTGTTGTAGTAGTCTTGGAAGTTGTTGTGGTAGTTGTTGTTGTAGTTGATGTAGTTGTTACCTTAGGCTCGCCTGCTACCTTCTTGTATGTTGCATATGCAATTGCAGGATACTTGTCCTTATCCTTTATGCCGTTGTATACCTCTGTAAGAAGTCCGTCATCAACGTGGAGCTTGCCTATCTTGCTGAGTATGGCAGCTGCGATAGCAAGATGTCCCTTCTGATTTGGGTGAACGTCCATAGTTGAAAGTCCGCCTGTCTGAACATCAACGAAGTAATTTGTATTACCGGGAGTATCTGTTGAAAGCTCTCCGTCATATGATGTAAATTCTGTCTTTACGTCAACAACGTCGATACCGTCAACAGCACTGATATGCTCTGAATAGCTTCCCATTACGATCTCCATCTGAGATCTTAAAAGGCTGATGAAAGTAGCGGTGCTCGACTTTGTGCCGTATGTTTTCTGGATATATGTAGGATCAAACTGTATAGGCTGATAAATGGTCTGCACCATTATCTTTGCATCGGGATTTACAGCCTTTATCTTATCGGCTGCTGTCTCTATGTTAGGGATAATGTGAGTTTCGATGTATCCCTCATAGTTCTTGTTCTTGAAGCTGAGGTTGCTTCCGATATCACCGAAAAGACTGCTGAGCTCTATCTGTGCTCTTATACCGCTGTTTGCATAGGAAAGTATGCTGTTTATATTAAGGACCGTAGTCAATGTGCTCATAGACGGATTTTTCGGGATATCAGCTGCTGTATAGCCTTCATTGAAGAAATTCTGATCGGGCTTTGAAAGGGCAAAATCAATAAGTCCCTTTGCAATATACTGCATGATATCGTTGCCGCCTATGGAAATAACAACGTATTCGGCATCGGAAATATTCTTTTTCTGCTCGGCAGACATCTTGTCGATAAGTGCGAGCATATCATCTGTTGTATCGCCTACAACTGCATAGTTTGAGACCTTGCAGCCAAGATAATCGCCGCATATCTCGCCGTAGTTATGAGCAACATCTCCCTGTCTTGTATATCCTGTTGCGATACTGTCGCCAAGAATTACCATTCCCGACTTTGCTGCGGCAGCTGCCTTTTCAGTCTCGGCGGAAGGTACTGCAGCGATAGCGGAAACGCTTAAAGCCGCTGCAAGTAATGTTGATAAAACCTTTTTCATAGGATCCTCCTCTGTTTTAATATTGAACTTATTACTGCATTTTTAACTGCGGATCATATAACCGCAGCTAAATGTAGTATATAATATTATCTTATCCGTGTCAAGCGGAAAAATTAACTAAAATTATATGCTGCGCACAAAAACAGCATAGTCTTTTCTGTATTTTTCGTTGAAATACAGCCTTACTCTTTCGTTTGTGCCAAACTGTTCAAAATATTTCTTATCTACCCTGAGCGTCTGAAGATACTGCTGCGACTCGGGGAATATCACAGTAAAAATACACGCTCCCATGTCATACTCCTTGCCTATTATGATACCGTCGGCATAGGTCGTAGTTCCTCTTGCAAGAGGTCTTCTGAACACAGCTCCCCACATAAGCAGCAGCATTATGCCCGAAACGAACAATACACCGAAGATCATTATAGCCATTGTAAGGTCGCCCTTATGTCTGCTGTAGATCATACCTGCTATGCAGGCAAGTGTTACTATAAGCGAAACAAGCCATGTGCCGCTTGCAAGTCCGCGTCCCAGAGGTCTGCATGAGCGCATATCCTCGGGCAGTGACATATACTCATCGTCTGTGGCGGTGTACTTGTAAAGCTCCTCACAGCCTATCTTGCGATAATTCTGATGATCGGGTACTGTTACCGATCTTGAAGCAAATTCGGCTGAAACGCTTCCCACAACATCATGTTCTGCTGCGCCTTCTGCTATAGGCACTAAAAAAGGAATTAATGTACCGCGTACAATAAGAACTGTTTTGCCAACGGCATACGAATGATGATATTTTACCTTTACAAGCTGTTTTGTGCCAAATATGGCTATCGTGTATATGATACAGGTTATTGTGCCTCTGTAACCACGTATCTCACGTTTATCGACTATCTCTCCAGGAACTGTCATCGACTCACGCGTTACACGCTCCTTTACTGCTGCGCGCAGTCCGAACACACCGCAGATGTTCAAAAAAAGCGTAACAGGTATGAATATAAATAATCTCATAGACAGGTCGATGTCTTTTTCCGTGAATAAAGAGATGATAAGTCCTATTGTGAAAACTAAGCAGAACAGCGCCAATGCGCCGTAACCCGAGCAAAGCCTTCTTGCAAGGCTTTTATGCTTTGAAGCCAGAGATAAATACTCGCTTTCCGTGATCCTGCGGTATGCTATCTGCTCAGGACCTATCTCAGTGTAAGAACTATAAAGTTCAAGATCGTTTCTTTTTTCCCCGAATAACATAGTGTTTTTCTCCTATATCAAGATGATATTATAATTTCTGCCTGTTCCGCTTTTACAAACAGAACAGGCAGCTGATCTTTATTTTGCGCCTTCCATTATTGCCCCGAGAAGGTCGCCGTCCCATGTAAGTGCTCCTCTGTTGAAGATACCGAAGCTTGATTCACCGCTCATTTTTCCGTTATCCCATACAAAGCACTTTATTCCGTTAGCCTTTGCATTATTGATGTAGTATTTATAGTAATCACAGCGCGTAGCAGTACTTGCTGCATTTACGCAGCCGAATTCGTCGATTATTACAGGAGTTCCCTTGTCTATGAACTTCTTTTTGAGCTCTGCGAACTTTGCACTTACTTCGTCCTTGCCGCTTTCGGTAAAGGCTGTTTCCGAGCCCTCCGCAAACTTCCACGGAGCATAATAATGCACGGACAGGATAATGTTTCCGCCTGTCGGTACTCTGAAATCGTTGAGTGCTATACTGTCGGCAGAAGCTGCATAAGTAGTTACGATAAGTGTTCTTGCCGCATTATTTCCGCCGCTCTTGCGTACTGTATTTACAAAGTCGTTGGCGTAATCGTTTATGACTGAACGCTCGTCCTTTGTACCGCCCATCCATTCCATTGTAGAGCCTACAGTTCGCGGCTCGTTCATGCCTTCAAATATAAGGCGGTCATCATAATCGGCAAAACGCTCGCATATCTGCTCCCATATGGTTTTCAGCCTGAAGCTGTCGCCGTTATATGACGACTTCTGAGGCTCGAACCAGATATAGTCATCATGGTGCATATTGATTATAACGAACATTCCTTCATTATAAGCATAATCCACAACTTCCTGTACTCTGTTCATCCATTCGGTGCTTATAGTATCGCCGTCCATATGCTCAGCCCACGTTACAGGTATTCTTATTGCATTGAAGCCTGCCGACTTGACTGACTTGATTATCTCCTTTGTAGTCTTGACATTGCCCCAGCCTATTTCGGTTTCAAGGCCTTCCTTGTCGGTATTGTAGCTGTCAAGAGTATTGCCCAAATTCCAGCCGACCTTGATCTGTGATACTATCTCATCTGCTGTACGGAAGCCGCGTTCTGCCGCGGCAACTGTTGCAGTCTGGACAGCAGCGTTATCTTCGGGTGCGGCTGTAGTTGTCATCACAGGGAATTCACCTGTAAAGCCCTCGCCCTGACTGTACTTTACAGACACAGTATCAAGAGTAACGGAAGGCTGTTCGCTCCACCAGTAGCCAAGCACGAGCTCGTTGTTCTGAGCTATGCACTCCTTAGCCTTATCAGGCACGAACCATACCAGCTCTATGCTGGAATCGTTTGTGAATACGGCAGTATCACCTGACTGATACTTGCCCTTTGAAGAGTTTATGCCGAATGCTCCCGTATATTTTCCAAAGCCTCCTGCCGCACTTACCTTGAAAGTAACGACCTGAGGTATTACCTTATCGGGAATAAAATCAAGAGGTACATGGATAGTATTGTCAGGATCGGAATAGTTCACGCTGATGCCGACCTCTGCTGCTCCCATGCCGTCAACGGGAACTTCTCTCGTTCTTTCGTATGTACATACAACATTTTCTATCCTGATACTCTCACAATTGCCCCACCAGTATCCGAACAGAACTTCTCCCCCTGCGTGTATGTAGTCCTTCAGCTCGTCAGGTACTTCCCATGTTATCTCGCCATAGCTTCCCTGAGTAGGTGCTGAAAAATCAGGGCTCTGATACCAACCTTTATTCGTTGCAGCAGGACAATCGGTGTCAACGGCAATGCCGCATCCTCCCTTAAAGCCGCCAATGTCGCCGCCGTCACCTGAATAAATAGTAAAAGTAAAAGACTTTACCCTGTCGCCGTCCTCAATGAGATCGGCAAGGGGGAACTTGATCGTGTTGCTTCCCTCAGCTCGTCCGATAGTCCTGTTAACGGTTATCTGCGAATTAAGAGTTGCTGAAACGGTCTCAACTGGGCTGATATGCTCGGTCGCCATCTCTGTAGTTTCCTCCTCGGTAATAACGGTAGTAATTTCCTCCTGTGTCTCCTTCTCTTTCTCGGATACATCAGGAGTCCCCTTTTCCTTCGCGCAGCCGACTGCTGATACGGCTAATGCCGCAGCAACTATCAGTGCGATCTTCCTTATCCTCATTTCAAATTTCCTCTCTTCATCATAGATGATCACGAAAACTCAAACACAACCGATACCCCATATCTCTGCTCCGCTGCTGATCGTTTTGAGTCATAATAGTGTATCTTACAGAAGCGGAATATACAGATATCGATTTTAAGAACACTTACTATAATTATAACACGGCTTTGAACTCTTTGCAATACATGATTTGAACTAATAAACAATAAATTGGTATGACTTTATTTATTAATCTGCCAATTTATCACCTGTTTTTACACTTGCAGGCAAAAATGACAGAACGATGAAATCCCCGTGGTGAATATGCAAAGAATTGATTACAATTTGTTATTCGGCTTGACAAATATTAAAGGCGCGTGTATAATTATTATAAGGTTAGCGAAGAGCACTGCTTCGCATTTTCAATCGTATAAAAACATTATATGAAATGAAAGGACGCAAAATATGAGTAATTTTAGAAAAAGAATGATCGCGATCGCAGCTGTTGCCTGCGTTCTGCTTACATCTGCCGCATCATGTATGGATTCAAATAAAAAAGACAACGGCAGCGGAAATAATGACAGCAGCGCAGCTACAGACGCTGCAACAGAGGACAGCAACGCTCCTACTCTCGAGCACATCGACAACGAAAAAGGCAATGTTGTCGTAACTCCTTTCCAGTCAGGTTCACCTGCCGATCTCGGACTCGCATCAGCTCCCGATGAGGCTACAGCACTTAACGCCGAAGATCCTACAGCTGCTAAAGAGCCTGCTACAGAGATAGTTGAAGTTACTGAGGCAAACGGTGAAAAGGCTACAGACGCTAACGGTCAGGTAGTCACACAGATCGTTACTAAGGCTGCAGAAGCTACAACAGCTGCTTCTGTTGATAACTACGTAAGCAAGACAGACAGCAGATACTGTCTGTGGATCGATATCTCAAAGGATCAGGACTATGTGTTCAACGATGACTTCATTGAGGTATACTTCAAGCTCAAGGAAAATATTCCGAAAAAGGACTATGCTGTAAGATTTAACCCTGATTTCTCAACTATCGGCGGCGATTCTCTCAAGCCCGATAAGGTTATACAGGGTAATATCAGAGTAGGCGGCAGCATCGAGGCTCAGGACGTTTCATCAGAAACAGGCTTCGTTGCATACGGCGACAACGTTTCCGCTAAGCCCGGTGAAGAGGTATGCTACCGCATAAACCTCAAGAACAACCCGGGTATGGCTGCTATGCTCGTATGGGTATACTTCGACTCAAACGCTATGGAAGTTGAGGACGTTATCCCTTCAGGCGAATTTGCTAAGTTCGCTGCTACTGCTTCCACAGGCGAAAAGCCAAAGAACTAAAAGTATAAAAGCTCCCGAAATATCGGGAGCTTTATTTTTTTCTCAAAAAAATCATAAAAAGGGATTGACAAATGTAAATTTTACTGCTATAATAATATCATATCAAACATATAGGAAATATAGTGGAATGAAATGGAGTGAGATGAATGTACGATATTCTTTCTAAACGATGTTGAATATCCTATGCAAGAAATGCTATTTTTAATAAACGAAAATTTAAATATATATTAAAGGAGATATTATTATGAAAACTTATAAGAAGATCACTGATCTCATCGGCGGAACTCCCCTTCTCGAACTCACAAACCTTGAAAAAACACACGAGCTCAATGCTACTATCCTCGCTAAGCTCGAATACTTCAACCCCGCAGGAAGCGTCAAGGACAGGATCGCAAAGGCTATGATCGACGACGCTGAGGCTAAGGGCATACTCCGCGAGGGCAGCGTTATTATCGAGCCTACAAGCGGTAACACAGGTATCGGTCTTGCTTCTGTTGCAGCTTCAAGAGGCTACAGACTCATTATCACAATGCCTGAGACAATGAGTATCGAAAGACGCAACCTTATGAAGGCTTACGGCGCAGAGCTTGTCCTCACAGACGGTTCAAAGGGCATGAAGGGTGCTATCGCTAAGGCTGAGGAGCTCGCTGCTGAGATCAAGGGAAGCTTTATACCTTCACAGTTCACTAACCCTGCTAACCCTGCTATCCACGAAAAGACAACAGGTGTTGAGATATGGGACGATACTGACGGAAAGGTAGATATATTCGTCGCAGGTGTAGGTACAGGCGGTACTTTAAGCGGTACAGGTGCTTACCTCAAGTCTAAGAACCCTAACGTTAAGGTTGTTGCTGTAGAGCCTAAGAGCTCTCCTGTTCTCTCAGAGGGCACAGCAGGTCCTCACAAGATACAGGGTATCGGTGCAGGATTTGTTCCAGAGACACTCAATACAAGCATTTATGATGAGATCATCACAGTTTCAAACGAGGACGCTTTTGAAACAGGCAGAAGCATCGTAAGAAACGACGGTGTACTCGTTGGTATCTCATCAGGTGCAGCTGTATGGGCTGCTATACAGCTTGCAAAACGCCCCGAGAACAAGGGCAAGGTCATCGTTGCTCTTCTCCCTGATACAGGTGAGCGTTACCTATCAACTCCTATGTTTGAATAATTCTTAAATGCCATTATACAGCAAAAGCGGAGCTTAAAAGCTCCGCTTTTGTCATTATTAAATGCTTATATGCAATAGTCTCCGCCCATAACAGTTCCTCGGTCGATTATCGTCTGTAGAGTTATATTGTCAAGGTAATCGTTTATAGCTTTATTAAGCCCTTCCCAGACAAAAAGTGTGCAGCATTCATTCACTCTCGGACATTCATTTGGCTCAAAATCAAGACACGCTACAGGTGCAAGACTTCCTTCAGTTGCTTTCAGCACATCTCCCACTGTGATATCACTTGGCTTTCCTGCAAGCATATAACCGCCTCTGTTTCCGCGATTAGTCCTGAGAAGTCCCGTTTTATTAAGAAGAGGCACTATCTGTTCAAGATATTTTTTTGATATACTCTGTCTGTCAGCAATATCCTTTAAAGATACATAGCCTTCTTCCTGATGAACAGCAAGATCATACAACATTCTGAGTGCGTATCTGCCTTTTGTAGATATTTTCATTAGTACGCTCCTTTCAAGCGGTCATTGTATATACGCTAATTATACCATAGGTTTACTATGTTTTGCAAGTGCTTTTTTTGATTTTTTCGCATCTTTTATTATTTTTCGCTTATCCGAATTAATCTTGACATTTCGCTGTAAAATGTGATATACTATAGTTGTTATAAATAAAAATACGCCGTATAGCGGCTTCAAACAATTCGGAGGATAGAAAAATGAAAAAAACAAAGCTTTATGCATTACTTCTTGCGGCTGTTATGACAGCTTCTGTTTCCGCAGGTTGTCTTGGCAAAAAGAAGTCTACGGTAACATCTCAGCCGCGTCCTACAAGCTCTAACGAGGACAAGTCTCCTGTAGATCTTTCTTCTATGGGTTCTGATGTTATCAATGGCGAATTAGGTACTATGGTATCCGCAAACGATACTGACTTTACTCTCAACGCTGTTCTCGATACAGGTATGCGCGATGATAATGCTAAGTTCATCTACTTTGACATCACTCTCCGCAACAATACCGATAAGGAATACGAGCTCAGCACACTCAACAACTTCTACATTCAGCTCCCTCAGGGCACTAAGCTCTATTCAGAGGTCCGCACACAGCTCTATGCAGGAAGCCATTTCAAGGACGACAAGTATTTCGTTGATCCGTTCACTATCCCTTCAAACGGACAGTTCAGCGGTATCATCGGAGGATTTATCCTGGGCGATGAAATGAACGAATTTGATGTATGCTTCTTCCCTACAGGAAAGGATCCTAACAACAAAAAGACAGTTATCAAGTATAAGATAACTGCCGATAAGATCACAGCACCCGATGCTTCGGTGTTAAAGTAAAAGCGAACCGTTAACGTAAAGTTTTACGCCATAGTTTTCTGATATGAGCACTATGGCGTTTTTCTATTTTTACAGCATGATACAGAAAGAAGGATAAGTTATGAAGATCGCAGTATTCTCAGATATTCACGGAAACCTTAAAGCTTTGAAAAAAGTGCTTGAACAGATAAGGGAAAAAGCTCCCGACCTGACAGTATTCTTGGGAGATATCTTTCAGCGCGGAAATGAAGAAACAGAATGTCTTGAGCTTTTAAAAGCAAGTGAGATAGTCTGTCTGAAAGGCAACTGCGAGCTTTATGCTGAGCATGGAGTAGATGTTGATCCCGATGTTGAGCACCTGAGAGCTTATTATGACGGTATCAGGGAAAAGCTTACGGACGAGCAGATGCAGTTCATCAAGCAGATGCCGCTGCTTTATGAGAACGAATGTCACGGGTATAAAATACGTTTTTCGCATTTCCTGTTTTTAGATGTAAATGCGCCTTATCCGTTCTTACCGCTGTCATCTTTGAAAAACGGCGAGTTCGATAAGGCTTGTGAAAGCGAAGAAGTAAAGGGATACGATCTCGTCGTAGTCGGTCATTGTCACGAGAATTTCGTGAAAGGAAATGTAGTTTCCGTTTCGGCTTCCGGACTGGAAGGTGCTTCGTTCCTTATGATCGAAGCTAACGAAAACGGTGTCAGCTTTGAGCATTGCAGCGTGACGCTGCACCCTTGCTCCGCGCTATAATGATACCGATAAACAAAATACAGCCGCGAGAGACACTGAATTATCAGGTAGATATCATCGCGTGATTTAAAAAAATTTTGATCTTGCCGTTAGTCATCAGGAAGCGGCTTCGCCGCTTTATTATCGGGCGAGCGGAACTCGCCCCTACACTGGGCTAACGGCTAATGGCTCAAAAGACAAGCCCCGAGGCAATGCCTCGGGGCTTGCTGTTTATTTAGTTGAAGTTGAATTTGCTGCGTAGTAAGCAAGTACCTTTGATGCGTCTGCTGAGTCTATAGCACCGTCCTCGTTGTAGTCGTATTCCGTGAGCTGCTTTTCTGTAGGCTCTGTTTTGCCTGTGGATATTTTGGCATACAAAGCAAGTATCATTGAAGCGTCTACAGAGTCCACCTTTCTGTCGTAGTTCACATCGCCCTTGGGGATACGGTCATGTGAGAGATCACCGTATACTTCTATATATCCATGCTCGATACCCTGAGTGAATGTCCATGCTTCCATGAGCTTTCCCTCTTCGTCCATTGCTTCATTAGTGAAAAGATCGGTTTCTTTATTGTAGTATATCTCAATAGGGAATTTTTCATATTTGATACCCTCAGGAAGCTCGACCTGAAATGAAAACATTACGCCGTCACCATTCTTCGCGCCTGCACTTGCGATAATAACTCTGAAACCGTTATCTCCTTCGGGAATACATTCAAACATACTTCTTTTGAGAGCCGGACCTGCTTCTGCGATATAGCCTTCGTCGTCCTTGACTAATTTAAGTCTGTCATCTACCTTTACGCTGAATCCTGCATTGTCGTATTTTCCCGTAGCACCGCTTATAGTAACATCTATTGTCCTGATAGGATGAGCTTTATATTCACCCTCTGCAATGGTCTCCTGAGTTATACTGATCGTAGGCTTTACAGTTGCCTTCGACAGATCAAGACCGCCGAGGTCGTATTCATCGCCTTTGGCCGCATCTGCAAAAGCCTGTAAAGCTGTTGATGATACGAGCATTACTGCTGCGGCAGTTACTGAGATAAATTTTTTGATATACTTGTTCATTGTTTATGCTCCTTTGTGTAAAAAGCTTATTTTCTGCTGAGAAAAGCTTCAAGCTCTATTGTATCATTTGCTGAGATGTATGCGTAGTAAGCAAGCACCTTTGATGCGTCTGCTGAGTCGATAAGTCCGTCATTATTTACATCACTGGTTGCCTTTTCCTTTTCTGTAGGCTCTGAGCTGTTAGTAGATAATCTTGCATATATCTTCAGTATTGCAGAAGCGTCAACTGAGTCTATAAGACCGTCACCGTTAGGATCGCCGAGCTTATATCTCTTGCCTGTGTCAGGTGTTGTTGTAGTTGTCTGTGTTGTTGTTGCAGTTGATGTAGATGTTGATGTCACAGTTGTTTTGGAAGTAGATGCGATAGATGTTTTTGAAGTTGATGTAGTTGATATGATCGTTGTTGTAGTAGTTGTATTTGTTGTTGTTGAAGTTGATGATGTTGTCAGCGTAGGTAATTCTGTTGTAGTAGTTGTTGTTACAGGCTTTGCAGTTGTAGTAGTAGATTCAATTGATGTTTTTGAAGTTGATGTAGTTGATGTGATCGTAGCAGTAGTTGTTGTATTTGTTGTTGAAGTTGATGATGTTGTCAGTGTAGGTAATTCTGTTGTAGTAGTTGTTGTTACGGGCTTTGCAGTTGTAGTAGTAGATGCAATTGATGTTTTTGAAGTTGATGTAGTTGATGTGATCGCAGCAGTAGTTGTTGTTGTATAGATCATCCATGTTGTAGTGTTTGTTGATGTTGCAGAAGTAGTCTTCTTTGTAGTTTCTGTTGGCTTTACAATTGTTGAAGTAGTTGTCTTCTTTGTAGTCTCTGTTGGCTTTACAATTGTTGTAGAAGTTGTCTTCTTTGTAGTCTCTGTTGGCTTTACAGTTGTTGTAGAAGTCGTCTTCTTTGTAGTCTCTGTTGGCTTAGAAGAAGTTACTGTTGTTGTAGTTGTAGTTGTGGCAGTCGATTTAGCTGTAGTAGTTGTTGCAGACGGAATTATTTCAATGCTTTCTATTGATGTTATAACTATGCTCCAGCGTGCAGTCATCATACATTCTATCTTTATGTTGTCGCCTTTTTTCAGAGAATGAAGTGTCTCAAGAACATCTGACGGAACGCCTGATGTTACAAAGGAATAACGGCTGCCGTCAGTCATGCAGATAACATTGTAATCAAGGCGATCAAAAACGCCTGTTATTGTCTTGGCAAATGGTGCGTGAGGATCAGATGTAGTTGTTGTGGCAGTAATTGTAGTAGTTGTTGTCTGTGATGAGGTCACAGCAGTTGCAATAGAAGTTATCTTCTTTGTTGTTTCTGTTGGCTTAACAGTTGTTGTGGAAGTTGTAAGCTCATAGTCGTTAGGACCTGTCCAGTATGAACGATCGGTAGTTGTTACATCTGTAGTAGTTACCGATGTCGGCTCTAAAGTTGTAGTTGAAGTTGTCTTCTTTGTTGTTTCTGTTGACTGTGCAGCTGTTGTAGTTGATGTTGAAGTTGTCTCAACAGGCTTTGAAGTTGTTGTTACTGTAGATGTTGTAGTTGTGGAAGTTGTACCTGCTGTCTGTGTAGATGTGGTATTTGATAATGTTGTAGTTGTATTTGTTGTCTTTGAAGTCGAAGTTGTTGTTGTCTCTGTTTTTGTTGTAGTCGATGACAAAGAAGTAGAAGTTGACTCCTTTGTAGTTTCGGTAGACTTTACAATTGTAACAGAAGTGGTCATTTTAGTAGTTTCTGTAGGCTTAACAGTTGTTGCAGAAGTAGTCTTCTTTGTTGTTTCTGTAGGCTTAACAGTTGTAGTTGAAGTTGTCTTCTTTGT
>NZ_FNWV01000002.1:46450-65093 GCF_900108555.1 Ruminococcus flavefaciens | reverse complement strand
GTCTTCTTTGTAGTTTCTGTAGGCTTTACAGTTGTTGTTGAAGTTGTCTTCTTTGTTGTTTCTGTTGGCTTTACAGTTGTAGTTGAAGTTGTCTTATTTGTAGTCTCTGTTGGCTTTACAGTTGTAGTTGAAGAAGTTGCTGCTGATGTGGTTTCTGTAGTAGCTGCCGATGTTGTTGCTGTAGTTGCTGCTGTCGATGTTGTAGTCGGTTCGTCATCTTTTATCTTGATGTAGCCCTGCTCGATGCCCTTGGTAAACAGCCATGCTTCCATATATTTTGTATTTTCCTTTTTAGCGATAGAAGCAAACAGGTCATTCTCAGCATCGTATTCTATATTTACAGGAAAAAGGTCGCCTGCCTTCACGTTATCGGGAAGTCTGAGATCAAATGTCCACATTACACCGTTACGGCCGTAATCGCCCGAACCTGCTGTAACAAGAAAGATGCAATTGTCTTCTTCGGAGAGTTCTATTCCAAGATTCTTGATAGCAGGACCTCTCTCAGCTATCATTTCGTCGCGCTCTACGAGCTTCAATCTGTCATCATATCTTACATGGATACCTGTAGCTACATACTTCTTGTCAGCATCCTTGATACTCATTTCGATAGACTGAACAGGCGATTTTTTGGCTTCGTCCAATGAGATCTCGATCTTGCTGAGTGATATTGTCGGCTTGACTGTTGACTTCTCAGGATCAATGCCATTGAACTCGTATTTGTCTCCTGTTGCGCTTCCTGCTCCATATGCGCTGAATATCGGTGAAGCACATATAACAGAAAATGCTGCTGTGATTGCTGTCAATTTTTTAAGGATATTATTCATTATTCTGCCCCCTTGATTTAATAATTGTATAATATCACAAAAAAAACAAAAATGCAAGTACTTTTATGCACTTTTACTGCGTTTTGTGCTTATCTTACCCATAAGCGTAACTATCAGTCCCAGATATACTATCCCTCCTACTGCCGCAGAAGCAGCAATGACCGTGATTTGCGATGCTTCTGCTTTTTTCAGCACAGACGATACCAGATATGCTGCTCCGCCGCACATTGCTCCCGAATACACAACTTTTCCGAATTGAGCTGCGCCGATATGCAATTTGGTCGCTTTTATGTAAGTCCTGAGAGATACAATAAGTATCACAGCATAACACAGCGATGTTGACAGCGCTGCACCGTCAACTCCCATAAATGGTATGAGTGCAAGATTTCCCATAAGCTTTACAGCCGTGCCGAGAAGCATTATTTTCAGCGGCGATGATGTTTTTCCTACTGCCTGGAGCATACTGAAAAGCGGATAGGACACGCATAAACATACCATTCCGACCATGAGCCAGCGCAGTGAGTCAACGCAAAAGGCTGCTTCATCTGTTTGCTGAGGATAGAGAAAGCTTAGCAGTTCGGGAGCAAGTACCGTCATTCCAACTGCCGCAGGTACGGCTATTACCGCAGATGTAAGAAGTGCCTGCAATGTGCCGTACTCAAGAGCCTTTTTGTCCTTGTTCTCGTATGCAGCCGTTATACAGGTAAGTGCGCCCTTGCCAAGCATATTCGTTACTGACGGCACAAGATTGAACACCGTAAGTGCTATGCCTGCAAACGAACCATATATAAAGTAAGGGAGCTCCCCTTCCGAAACGCCCTCAGGTGCAGTCATACTGCTGCCAAAATACGATATACAGCCTATTACTGTCCACATATCTATCAATGCCGTAAGATTTGTCACAAGGGCACTCACTCCCACGGGCAGAGCTGTTGCCATCAGCTCGCGTACTATGGCTTTTCTGCTCATAACATAGCTCTCGCTGCTCTCGGGGGTTTTAGTGAACAGTCTTACTGCTCCAAAGAAAAGGGCTGCGCCTGCGGTTGAAAGAGTTACTCCTGCTATGCCTGCCGCCGCAGCTATTGCGCGGATATCCGTTATATACGGGAAATATCCTGTAATTACCTGCGGATAGTTCATCACGTATCCGCACAGCAGAAGTCCTGCTGCTGCCTTTACTATTCCCTCAGCTACCTGAGAAAACGCTGTAGGATACATATTGCTCATGCCCTCGTAGTATCCACGCTCCACCGCCGTTATACAGCCGAAAAATACCGCAGGAGCTATCATCGCCACTGCTAACCATGCTTCGGGACTGCCTATGCTGTAAACACTGAAAGGCTTTGCAAGAAGGAATATGAGCAGACTGCCAACAAGTCCTGCAAGCGAGAAGATAGTCAACGCTGTTCTGCGGACTTTCGCCGCATTGGCATACATACCAAGTGCCGCGCTCTGTGCTGTCATACGTGCGACTGCGGAGCTGAGTCCAGTTACTGTGAGAGAATACACAGGCATGAAAAGGCTGTATGCGCAGCTGAAATAGCTCATGCCCACTCCGCCAAGTATATTCGTCAGCGGTATCTTGAAAACCGCTCCAAGCAGCTTCGCCGCCGCTGCCGATATCATAAGTATTATAGAGCCCTTTATGAAATTCTGCTTTTTCAGTATTGACCGCCTCCCATATGTGCCTTAACATAAAATAGTTTTTCACAGAAATATATGCCGAAACAAATGATATTATGCGAGCTGAGGCAGCCCCTACAGTATGTCATTTGGAGTTTATGCGTAATTGGCGGACGCGCAATGCGCGTCCCTACACATGGTATCATGTTATTTTCATCGTAAGGCTCGGGCGGATAATATCCGCCCCAACTTAGTTCTTAGTTCTAATTGAGGCGCGGAACGCCGAGGACGCCGTCGCTGATGTTTTATACATACTGACCAATAATCACTGTTTGCGGATTACTAATTACTATAAAAATCAACGCAGATATTGATTTATTGTAAATTATGTGTTATAATGTAAATTGGACTGATTATAGTTATCAAACAGACGAAAGGCTGGTTTTTATCATGGATTATAAATTCTCAGACAAGGTCAGCAAGCTTCAGGCTTCTGCAATCAGAGAAATCCTCAAGTTCACTTCCGATCCTGAGGTAATCTCCTTCGCAGCAGGCAACCCTGCTCCCGAAGCTTTCCCTAAGGAAAGGATCGCTGAGATCTCTGCTGATCTTCTCAAAAACGACCCTATTCTTGCACTCCAGTACAGCGTCACTGAGGGCTATACTCCCCTGCGTGATTTCCTTAAAGGCTGGATGACAGAAAAGAATTGCTTCCACAAGGAATTTGACGACCTTATCATTACATCAGGCGGTCAGCAGGCTAACGAGCTTTCATGTAAGGTACTGCTCAATGAGGGCGATACTCTCCTCTGCGAGTCACCAAGCTTTATAGGTTCGCTCAACGCTTTCCGCTCATACAATGTCAACCTTGTTGGCGTGGAAATGGAAGATGACGGTATTGATCTCGAAAAGCTTGAAGATGTCCTCAAAAAAGACAAGAATGTCAAGCTCCTCTATCTTATCCCCAATTTCCAGAACCCAACAGGCAAGACTATGTCTCTGGAAAAGCGCAAGGCTGTCTACGAACTTGCCTGCAAGTATGACTTCATTATCCTTGAGGACGACCCGTACGGCGAGCTCCGCTTTGAGGGAGAAAACGTTCCCTGCATAAAGAGCTTTGATACCGAGGGCAGAGTAATCTACTCCAGCACATTCTCAAAGATAATCTCATCAGGCTTCAGAACAGGCTACTGCTCCGCTCCTGCTCCTATCATTCAGAAAATGGTAGTTTGCAAGCAGGTTGCTGACGTTCACTCGAATATGTGGGCACAGGTGGTTTCCCACAGATTTATGACAACTGTTGACAGAGAAGCTCATTTCAAGAAGCTCCGCGCTATATACAAGGAAAAATGTGACCTTATGTGCGGATACATCGACAACGAATTCTCAAAGAAGATACACTATACAAAGCCCCAGGGCGGTCTGTTCGTATGGTGCGACCTTCCCGAGAACTGCGATATGAACGACTTCTGCAAGAAGGCTGTTCAGCAGTACAAGATCGCTGTTGTACCCGGCAACTCTTTCAGCATCGACCAGAACGAGATCAGTCACTCGTTCCGTCTTAATTATTCAACACCTACAAACGAGCAGATAAAGAAGGGTATGGATATCCTTGCCCGCATGACAAGAGAAATGCTCGACTAAAAAAGAAAAAATTACTTTGAAAGGAAATTTTTATTATGCCAAACAGAATGACCGACAGATATAATGTCACACAGAAATACCTTATGACAAGAGGACAGGCTATCAACTTCCCTGCTGAGTACTTCGATACATTCAGCAAGCTCAAGAAAACCGATGTTTTCGGCGTTGTTATCGATATCCCTATGTCATCAGAAGTTCTTACAACTATGGTATGTTTCATCAACGGTGCTGCTAATATCTACTTCAACAACGGCGGCGAGTACACAGGAGCTTCACAGAAGTACAGAAACCTCGTTCAGGCTGCACATACTCTCGTTGCAAATGCAGGTCAGCTCCTTCCTAAATGTGAAAAGACAAAGCGTTTTGACCTTCCTAAGGGCAGAACAAACAAGATATTCCTTCTCACTAAGAGCGGCGTATACATGACAGAACTCAAAGCAGGTCTTATCCCTGAGACAGAGCCTGAGCTCCGTTCATTCTATGTGCTCTATCAGCGCGTTCTCAGCGAGATCAGAAGCTGCCAGCTCAAGGACGAGGCTGACAGAAGAAATGCTGCTACTAAGTAAGGAGAATCACACTAATGGACGATAAAAAGCTGATATTCAGCGGTATCCAGCCTACAGGCACATTTACCCTCGGCAACTATATAGGTGCTGTCAGAAACTGGGGTGCTTTGCAGGAACAGTACAACTGCATATACTGCGTTGTTGATATGCACGCTATCACAGTAAGACAGGAGCCTGCTAAGCTCCGTCAGAATACACTTAATTCATACGCACTTCTTATGGCTTGCGGAGTTGATCCTCAGAGATCGATACTCTTTATCCAGAGCCATGCTCCCACACACGCAGAGCTCAACTGGATACTCGGCTGTAATACACAGTTCGGTGAGCTTTCAAGAATGACTCAGTTCAAGGACAAGAGCCAGAAGCACCCTGACGATATAAACTCGGGTCTTTTCACATACCCTGTGCTCATGGCTGCGGATATCCTTGCATACAACGCTGATCTCGTACCTGTAGGTGTGGATCAGAAGCAGCATCTGGAGCTTGCAAGAAATATCGCTCAGCGTTTCAATCAGCGTTACGGCGATTTCTTCACGCTTCCCGAGCCGTATATCCCCGAAGTAGGCGCAAAGATCATGTCTCTCCAAGAACCTACAAAGAAGATGTCCAAATCCGACGATAATCCCAACGCCTGCATACTTATCCTCGACGACAAGGATACTATTATCCGCAAGTTCAAGAGAGCTGTTACAGACAGCGAAGCTGAGGTATGCTACCGTGAGGGCAAGGACGGCATCAATAACCTCATGACTATATACTCATGCGTTACAGGAAAGGACTTTAAGGCTATCGAGTCTGAATTTGCAGGCAAGGGCTACGGCGACTTCAAGCTTGCTGTCGGCGAAGCTGTTGCAGATCACCTCGAACCTGTCCGCACCGAGTTTGCAAAGCTCAGCAGCGACAAGGCTTTCCTGAAACAGTGCTATACAGAAGGTGCGCAAAAGGCACTCAGATACTCCGGAAGGATAGTCTCAAAGGCTTTCCACAAGGTCGGTTTTGTAGATAGATAATAATATTTGGCTATGTTTTGATGCCTAAGAAAATATAACTTGTTGTAATTATATAGCAAAAATATACAAAGCGCGGCTGTTATAAGCATTATTTTCTTCGGAATTAACAAAATTGTAAAAAAAAGGTTGCAATTTATCAAAAATTAGGGTATTATATAACATAGCCCGTCTTTAAGGGAGTGTTTTCCTATGGTTGAATATCAGCAGAAAGAGCATTATTCCATCAACGATTTGCTCGATATTGTAAGACTTCTGAGAGGCGAGGGCGGCTGCCCGTGGGATAGAGAACAGACCCACAAGTCGATCAAGAGCGACTTCATTGAAGAGACCTGTGAAGTTATCGAGGCTATCGACCTCGAGGACACAGATCTTCTCAGAGAAGAGCTGGGCGACGTTCTGCTTCAGGTCGTTTTTCATTGCAGGATCGAGGAGGAAACTAATTCGTTTACCTTTGATGATGTTTGCGATGAGATCTGCAAAAAGCTAATTATCCGCCACCCCCATGTTTTCGGAGATGTCACAGCTAATACCACCGATCAGGTGCTAAAAAACTGGGACGCTATCAAAATGGAAACAAAGGGGCAGGAAAGATACACGGATACTCTTACAAGCGTTGCAAAGTCCCTTCCCGCTCTTATGAGAGCACAGAAGGTAGGCAAAAGGGCGATGCGCGCAGGTATGGATTTCCGCTGTGCCGAGGACGCTATAGCTTGTATCGCAAACGAAAAAGCTGAACTCGATGCTGCCGTCATCAGCGGCGACAAAGCTAATATCGAAGAGGAGATCGGCGATCTGCTGTTTTCATGTGTAAATGCAGCGCGTCTTTTGGGCGTTGATGCAGAGCTTGCACTGAAAGCTGCAACTGAAAAGTTCATTAAACGTTTTTCTGTTACAGAAGACCTTTTATCCGCAGAAAACGTTGACATGAAAAATCTTCCTATTGAAGAGCTTGACATCTATTGGGACAAAGCCAAATCAATAATTTGTAAAACGGAGGAACAGAAAAATGACTAAGACTGAGCTTATCAATTCTATAGCAGAGAAGGCTAAATGCACAAAGAAGGACGCTTCCGCAGCTCTTGAGGCTACTCTTTCAGCTATTCAGGAGACTCTCGAAAGCGGCAGCAAGGTTTGCCTCACAGGCTTCGGTACATTCGAGGTTCGTGAGAGAGGCGAAAAGACTTGCATCAATCCTAAGACAAAGGCTAAGATGGTTTGCCCTCCATGCAAGGCACCTGCTTTCAAGGCCGGCAAGGGTCTTAAGGAAGCTATCAACAAGTAATTACAAAGAGGGACAGTTTACTGTCCCCCTTTTATTTATCCATACAATACGGAAGGAGATATTATGAGACTTGATAAATACCTCAAAGTCACAAGGCTTATAAAACGCCGCACAGTTGCCAATGAAGCCTGCGATGCCGAGAAGATAGTAGTCAACGGCAAGGCTGCAAGAGCTTCTTACGATGTAAAAGTCGGCGATATAATAGAGATAAATATGGGTACACGCCCGTTAAAGGTAAAGGTGCTCAGCGTTACAGAACACGCTACAAAGGAAAATGCAGCAGATAACTATACGGTAATAGAATAAGACAGCGCATTAATACACATAGAAAAAAGGACGGATAACTCCGTCCTTTTTATTTCGTATTATGGATATCCCAGCGGAAGTTTACAAACTTTCTCGCCTTTGTATTATCCAACAGATTATTATTCTCTACCTTTGAGAGGTCAAGGTAGCGATAATTGGTCTTTTCGTCCTTATTGGTGCTGAACATTCCTTTCAGCTTTGAAAACGTTCCTGCGGGCTGTTTCTGCATTACTGCGCCGAGACGATGCTTTTCACGCATGAATGTGATTATATCAGCCGCCGTAGTAGGAAGCTTGTCGCCTACGTTGTATACTCCGCTGTATGATGTATTATCTGCAATCTTTGTATAGCACAGTATAAAATCAACAAGATTGTGGATACAGCACATCTGAAATCCGTACTGTCCCTGTCCGTATACGAAATACGAACCGTCCTTCGGATCTGTTATCTTGGATATAAGGTTATCCGTAAAATTAAGCGTATATACTGGTGAAAAACGTATGATACAGCATATCGTTTCCTTATGATGAGCCAACTCGCTGACAAGTGCCTTTTCGGATTTATACTTCATTACAGCATAATTCGTGATAGGCTTCAGATCGCTGTCCTCACGTATAGGCTCACGCGACTTCGGGAACTGATATACCTGATCGGTACTTAGCAGTATCACCTTTTTTACGTTCTCATCTGTCAATGCATAACGATAGATAAACTTATCCACTGATGCGCTCTCGTTCATCTGCTCGTCTGATATGATAGGTCCGAGATCGTTATCTACCGTACAGCCTGCAAAGATCACAATGTCGATCTTATTATTTTCAAACACCTCAGCTATAGCATTCTTATCTGTAGGTGAACATATTACTGATGAATAGTGAAGCTTCCCTTCGTTATAACCTGATTCCTCTCTGTCAATAGCTATGACCTCAAAGCCTTTCTTGAGGAGTCCTGAGCAAATGTGCTGCCCTATTAATCCACATCCGCCTGTTACCAGTACTTTCTCCATGATCATAGCCTCCTTTCTCCAACTTAAATAATATCTTATTTATCCTCTGAATTAAAACATCATATTCCTAAATGAACTTATTATCTTATTTTTCTCCGTTTAATTAGCTTTCCGCAACTCTACTCTACCCGTATCCGTCTCAGTTTACATCTGAAGGATCGGGATCAGAATTGATTTTTTCAAGATACTTGTCAACTGTTGCATTAATAGACTCATAAGTCTCGTTCCACGGTGTACCTCTTGCGGTAAGCCTAAGTGAATCATTAAGAAGATTTCCGCAGTCCTGAGAAACGCCCCTTGAGATATCTATAGTGGGGTTATCCTCTGCGAGTTCCTGCATACTATCTTTCATATCCAGCATTTCCTGTGTCCAGCCGTAGTCATCTTTGAACTGCTGGTCTGCTATCTCCTTCGTTTTCGGATCAAGATGAGCAAATCTCTTGCAGTCAAGGTATCTGGCTACGCCCTCAGGATTTGAACCGCCGCTTACAAACATATACGCTTCCAGTCCTGTAGGCACATAATATTCATCTGCTTCGGGATCTTTTGGCATTGGCACAAAGAATACGTCTTCGCCGTATTTTGCAGTCCATTTGTCCTTTTCCATGTAGAAATCGTACAGACCGATAGGGTAAAACAGCGTTTTTCCTTCGCCTATGTATGCAGGCTTGGTATCCCAGCCGAAATCTCCGACACCTATAGCGATGCAGTTCTTCTGGTACAGATCGTATATCCAGTTCTGGACGCGCTCCATACTCGGATCGCTGAGATTGTTTACAAGCTTGCCGTCCTCAAGACCTACAGGCGGTACGCCAATGGTATTCATAAGACCGAATTCAAACCACCAGCCGTCTATGCCGTATTTCTGATTGTCGGTATCTACAAACTTCTCAAGCATATCCTGGAAGGTATCCCATGTCCACTCTCCTCTTGCGTAAAGATCAGCGGGATCTTCCAGACCTGCTTCCGCTACAGTCTTTTTGTTATACACTACAGCTACAGTATCTCCCGTAGCCTGAACTCCTGCCATATAATGTTTTCCGTTCCACAGGAACTGGTCGTTGACGTCCTTAACGTCCTCCCAGAGAGGAGAATCAAAGTCAATATAGTCATCTGCGGGTACAAACATATTCTTTACCGCACCTCTTGGGAAAGCGTCCAGATTTCCTCCATAGAAGAAATCTATGCCCTCGCCTGAGCTCATATACTCTGTAAGTTTCTCATACCTGTCCTCATAGGTACAGCTGTAGTATTTGACACTTCCGCCGTATCTCTCCTGAAATACCGCAAGGTCAATAGGTACGTTCTTGCCTGTACCGTCGGGATTGATGTCCCAGTCAGAGAGCCACTTTATTTCTCCGTTTTCAAGCTTATCGCCTGTAAGAAGCTCAGATTTTTCCGCATTCTGACGTATTTCGTTTCTCAGATCAGAGTCCAGCTCCTTGGCATTGCCCGTCGACTTTTCGTCTTTCTTGCTGCTGCAAGCAAGTAAAGACATCGACATTGCAGCTATAAGCAATGCTGAAATGAAATATCTTACTCTTTTCATCCTCAAACTCCTTTTAATATCGCCCTGTTATTACCCGATAATTTATACTCTTTCACTTTACCTAATTATATCACTTTGTCTTGGTTTATGTCAATATAAAAATTTCATAGACTTTTAACACTTTTATAGTGAATTGTTCACATATTGTTTAATTATACTGTGATATATTTCGGCTATATGCACATAATTATCTGCTGCAAGTGTTCCCGGCTGCTCTGAAAGCACAGCTTTCACGCATATTACAGACCGCACATCCGCGCTTGCCGCGCTCTATCTTTGTTTCGGATATGCCTATTATCGCTGTAACGGATTTTGACGGGATCAGCAGGGAGCTTTCAGTCGCAGTAAGACCTATCCTTCTCTGAGCGTTAAGGGCGATAAGAAAACTTCTCTGTAATGAGATAGGAAGGTCGCCGTATCCTGGACTGAAACGCCATGTTCTGTACGGGTATTCGTGTTTTGCAAATATCTCCTGCTCAGCGCGGTCGCAGACCTGTTCAACAGCTGCACTGCATAGACAGTCTATGGCAAGTGACTCCGCCATATCTGTAACAGCAGCCTGTCGGATAAGCTTATCCGCTTCCTGAGAAAGAGTTGCCGCAAGCATTATTGCACGGGTACAGCCGCTGAGATGTCTTTTTATATCTTCTCCCGTAAGGGGTTCTGACATTGCTCCGAGAACTACTCCATCGTCAGTGTAATCGACAGAGGTCTCCAGATACACATATTTAGGTCTTACACGCTGACGCACAAGCCTTTCGCAGCGTTCAAGCATATCAGATATGGTATCCGTCGGTGTGCCCTTGATACCCATATACCGCGCGGCTTCCGATATGGATATGGGATCAAGCTCTATCATGTTTTTATGATGCCCGAAACAGCTTCGCTTATCTTACGGGCGACATAAGGATTATTCATGGTATAAAGATGTATTCCGTCAACTCCGCTTGCCACAAGGTCAACTATCTGGTTTACCGCATAGGCTATGCCTGCATCGCGGAGAGCTTCGGGATTATGCTCGTATTTGGTCATTATACGCACGAATTTGCTCGGCAGACTTGCGCCGCAGGTAGTTACCATGCGCTCGATCTGCTTTTTATTTACAACAGGCATTATTCCTGCTTCTATCGGTATATTTATTCCTGCAATAGCTGCCTTTTCGCGGAATTCGTAGAAATTGTCATTGTCAAAGAAAAGCTGTGTTATAAGGTGGTCTGCACCTGCTTCCACCTTTTTCCTGAGATTGATTATATCATCAACAAGACTATCCGCATCGGGGTGACACTCAGGGTAGCAAGCTCCTGCAATGTCGAAATCTCCCTTTGACTTTATGTACGTGATAAGGTCGCTTGCATAGCTGAAATCATTTACAGGCGGTATGTCAGGGTTTATATCTCCCCTCAGTGCAAGTATATTCTCGATGCCGCGTTCTTTTGCCTCATCAAGTGCAGCATCTATCTCACTTTTAGTAAAATTGATACAGGGCAGATGAAGCATTGGTATTATGCCGCTTTCCTTTATTTTAGAAGCTATTTCAAGCGCGTAGCGGCTGTTGCCGCTTCCGCCTGCACCAAAGGTAACACTTATGAAATCAGGGTGAAGATCGTTGAGTTCATCAAGTGTACTGTATATTACATCGACAGGACTTGTTTTCTTCGGCGGGAATACCTCGAATGAAAACACGGTCTTATCTTTAAAAAGCTCTTTGATATGCATATATATCCTCCGTTATTCTATTGACCAGTCGATCTCGCCCAGCCCCTTTTCGCGCAGGAACTGATTTGCCTTTGAGAAGTGCCTGCATCCGAAAAATCCGTTGTACGCCGAAAGCGGACTTGGGTGTGCAGCCTTTAAGACAAGATGCGCAGGGTTTGTTATGTACTGCTGTTTTGTCTTGGCATCTCCGCCCCAGAGCATGAACACCATAGGCTTTTCACGCTTATTAAGAAGCTGTATAACATCGGTGGTGAAGTTCTCCCAGCCTATGCCGTGATGACTTCTTGCCTGATTTGCGCGTACTGTAAGTACGGAATTGAGCAAAAGCACTCCCTCTTTTGCCCACTTTGTCAGCTCACCGTGCTTGCCTAAGTTATCTATGCCCACATCTTCCCTTATCTCCTTGAAAATATTGATAAGCGACGGCGGCGGAGCTATTCCCTTTCGTACAGAGAAGCTCAGTCCGTGAGCCTGTCCTTCGCCGTGATATGGATCCTGTCCGATTATAACACACCTTACATCTTCATAAGATGTATACTTCAGAGCGTTGAAAATATCGTACATACCAGGGAAAATACGCTGTGTTCTGTACTCGTTTATAAGCGTCTGCCTGAGTTTAAGGTAGTAATCCTTGGTGAATTCATTTTTCAGAAGCTCGTCCCAATCGTTATTAAAGCTTACCATACTTCCTCCATATGCGTTGTATTAAAACAGGGGACGGCAATTGAGCCGCCCCCCTCTCTCATTAATTGAAAACTGTATCCTCATAATACTTGAACTTTACAAGGGTATTGCGCCTGTATGTAAGTGAACCCTGCTGATTGAAAGGCACCTTATCATATGCCTCCGCAGAACACTCGATCTTCAGCTTCTGACCTTTTCTCGTAACAAAGATAAGTTCATAATATTCATCGACCAGCTTTACCTGTCCCGTGCTTTCGATGATCCTCATACGGTCATCGCTCTTTCTTATAAGAGTAGCCATTTCAACAATAGGCTCAGATGTACGCTTCTGCTGAGCAAACTCGTCATTCTGACCACCTCTTCTGTCGTGCTGCTGAGGTGCTCTGTTCGCAGGAGCAGATTTCACAGGCATATCTCCGTCGTCATAGTCATCAGAACGCTCCTCAAGGAATAATGAAAGAAAACGTCTGAATGCACTTTTTCCGCTGAATAAAAGTATTATAAGTATAAGTACAACAACGATAGCGGCAAGTAAGATCAAAAGATTTCTCATCTGTTGTGTCATTTATTTTTCAGGCGCACTGCGCCTCTCCTTTCAGTTTCAACGTATCCGTCCGCTTCTTTATATTTCCGAACCGATACAAAATAGTCCATTTCTATTATAATATATTTTTTCATACTTTGCAAGTTTTATTTGCAAATTTCTTTAAAATATGTTTCATCACTTTTTGCGTTCTTTTTTGGATAATAATATGTATGTGAGCAACCATTGATTTTTACGCTTACTATATTAATATAAACGAAATGAGAACGGCTTTTCAGACATACAAACAAATGGGAAGTAACCATATATCGTTGTTTTCGGCACACACCCCGTAAGCTTGCTTTTACGCCCGTGAAATGATATAATATATCCGTACTTCTTTTATGATTGGAGAATATTTATGCAGAAAATTCTTGGATATATGCGAAAAGCCATACAGAATTACGGGCTCATATCCGACGGTGACCGCATACTTGTCGGTGTTTCGGGTGGAAAGGACAGTCTTGTACTTATGAAGGGACTACACTTCCTGCGAAAATTCATCGGCATTGATTACGAAATAGTGGCTGTTACTCTTGATATGGGATTTACAAACGGGACTATGGATTTTTCCCCCATTGCTCAGCTATGCGAAAAAGAAGGCATTGAGTATCACGTTATTAAAACTCAGATCGCAGAGATAGTTTTCGATGTACGAAAAGAACCAAGCCCGTGCAGTCTCTGTGCGCGAATGAGGCGAGGTGCGCTCCATGATGCTGCAAACGAACTCGGCTGCAATAAAGTCGCACTCGGTCACAACTACGATGACGCGGTCGAGACTTTTGTAATGAATTTGTTCACCGAGGGGCGTATCGGCTGCTTTTCGCCGAGTACTTATCTTACACATAAAAAAGTCACGGTTATCCGTCCCCTTGTACTTGCTCCCGAAAAGGAGATACGCCGCACAGCAAGACGTATTGAGCTGCCCGTTGTTAAGTCCGTCTGTCCTGCGGACGGTCACACAAATAGACAGAAAACCAAGGACTTCCTTGCTGAAATGGAGCGTAACGACCACGGCTTCAAGGACAGGCTTTTCGGAGCGATGCAGCGCGCAAATATCGACGGCTGGGGCGGTATCAGCTGGACTCCTCCTAAATCAAAGGACTGACATACAGCAAAAAGGCTCTCCAAAAGGAGAGCCTTTAATAATTCATTTAGAATTACGGACTAATTTAATTAGTCTTCCTTCTTTCTAAGAGCGAATGCTGTACCTACAGCGATTGCAAGACCTGCAACTGCTACGCCTGCACCAGCAACACCTGTCTTAGGTGAATCCTTCTTAGCTGTTGTAGCCTTCTTAGTTGTTGTAGCCTTAGCTGTTGTCTTCTTATTTGTTGAACCAGCAGCTGTTGAAGTAGAAGTTGTTGATGAACCAGATGTTGTTGTAGTTGTTGTAGTTGTTGTAGATGTAGTTGTAGTAGTTGTAGTTGTTGTAGTAGTTGTAGTAGTTGTTGTAGATGATGATGTAGGAGGCTGCTCTATCTCAATGTAGCCCTGCTCGATACCCTGAGTAAATACCCAAGCCTGCATGAGCTGACCTTCAGCATCCTTATCACCGTTTGTGAAGAGGTCTTCAGCTGTTGGCTTGCTCTTGTATGCGATCTCGATTGGGAACTTGTCGCCTTCCTTAACATCAGAAGGAAGTGTGAGCTGGAATGTCCAGAGAACGCCGTCCTTACCAGCATCTGTTGAAGCAGCTGTTGCTACAAAGAAGCCGTTAGCGCCGTCGCCCTGCTGCTCCTGTGAGAGTCTCTTACCAGCAGCGCCGAGCTCAGCATAGAATCCATCTTCCTCAACAACCTTGAGTCTGCTGTCGAACTGGATGTGGAGACCTGTTGGAGCGTACTTACCGTCAGCACCCTTTACTGAGAGTTCGATCTTACGTGTTGGGTTAGCCTTAGCCTCTGCAAGAGAAATCTTCTCCTGTGTGAGTGTAAGTGTAGGCTTTGTAGCAGCCTTGCTTGGATCAAGACCGTTTAAAGCATATTCCTGACCAGCAGCAGGACCTGCAGCGAATGCAGAAACAGCAGAAGCTGAAAGTGCTACAGCAGAAACTGCGAGTGCAGCAAAAGCACTCTTTAAAGTATTCTTCTTCATTGTCATTATTCCTTTCAGAAAATTTTAGAATTATATATGTAAATCCGCCGCCGCGAAAGCGGCGGATCACACTCTTTTATTTTTTACGTCTTATCTTTTAATGTCTGATACAGCCGATCAGTCAGTTGTAGTTGTTGATTTTGAAGCTGTACTTAAAACTTCATCCCAGATCTGCTTGTCAGTCTTATCGTTGTAATCAGATGAAGACTTTCTTGCATAGTATGCGAGGATCTTGGAAGCATCGTTAGAGTCAATGAGTCTCTTATCCTTCTTTACTGTTCTCTCTACTGCCTTATCTGAACCGTGGTGAACGTCAGCAAGGAATGCTGCGAACTCTTCGTACTCAGATGTTGGTGATGTTGCGAGTGTGCTCTTTGAAAGGTTGATGTCATATGGATCGCTGTTTGTTGAAAGCTTAGCGTAGTAAGCGAGTACCTGTGAAGCATCGTTTGAGTCAACGAGGTTATCGAGGTTAGCATCACCCTTGAGAGCGATGTAAACTGTTACTTTAACGTCGTTTCCGTCGATGTCCTTGAGTGCTGCGCCGTTAGCGTATACAGGAACTTCATACTTGAAGCCTGCATTGTCAGACTTGTATGTATTTGATGGTGTAGCTGTACCAAATGTAACATCAGCTGTGATGTCCTTTGTATTTTCCTTCTCACCGGATACTACAGTCTTGCCGTTGATCGTGTAGCCTTCAATGTATCTCTCGTGGAGAATTACATTTGAAACCTGAGCCTTATCGAATGCTTCATCAATGCTTACATAGTATGCAGCCTCTGTATCAGCTGTTACATATGTCTTGATGATAGATGTTGTGATTGTAACATCAGGAGGAGTTGTTGTAGTTGAAGATGTTGTTGTATCAGATGATGTTGATGTAGATGAAGTTGTTGTATCTGATGTTGTAGTTGTGTCAGATGATGTTGTAGTCTCTGATGATGTTGTTGTTTCAGAAGATGTTGTAGTCTCTGATGATGTAGTTGTTGTCTCTGATGATGTTGTTGTATCAGATGATGTTGTAGTCTCTGATGATGTTGTAGACTCTGTTGATGAAGTTGTAGTCTCAGTTGTTGTTGTTTCAGTTGATGTTGTAGTAACTGCTGTAGTTGTTGTGTCAGTTACGAGAACTCTCTCGATCTGAACATCAACTAAACCAGCGTTAACTGTGTTTATTGTACTGAAATCAACCTTAGCTGTGATCTTCTTGTATGAGTCAACGAAAGCATATCCCTGCTTCTCAACCCATTTCTTAACTTCGTCCTGCTCAGCGTCAGCGAATCTTGCTTCGCCATTAGCTACTGCATTTGCAAGTGTACCCTGGATATCTGTTACACTGTCAGCAAACTTTCCGAGATCCTCAGCTGTGATATCGATATTGCCCTCAGGTGAGATGCTCTTGAGAAGTTCTGCATAGATGCTGAGAACTACATCGTTCTTAGCGATCTCGGCACCTGTTTTAGGGATTGTAACCTTCTTGTCATAATTATGCTCCTTGAGCCAGTTGTTTGCCTTAGCAATTACTTTAGAAATATTCTGATACTGACTTGGACCTCTCTTAGCTGTCATAGCATCAGTGTACTTTTTCTTAGCCTTTTCGATCTTATCAGTTACAAGCTTGATCTTAGCAGCGTAATCAGCCTTAGCCTGATCAGCGAACTGAGCAGGAATCTCCTTGTCAATCGCTGCATCACCCTTAGCCTTTACCTTTGCCATTGTATCAAGAGCAAGGTCAAAGAGTTCGCCTGCTGCATATGTCTTATCAGCTGTCTTATACTCAAATTTTACAGGAACTTCTGTACCTGCCATAAGCTTGGATGTCTCAATTGTAAGAGTGAACACACCGCTTACATCGATATCTGAGAAATCGATATTTGTAAGATTTGGTGCGTTATAATTTTCAGCCTGAACTGCAAGTGCGTTACCTGATGTTAAGCTAAGATTACGATTGAAATCAGGATTTGAGATCTTACCTGAGATCACAACATCATTGTTTCCAGTGATCTTATATGAAACACCGTTAGGAATGATGAGTTCGTTTAAGCCGTACTCAACAAGATCCTTATACTGTCCTGCTTTTTCAATTGCTTTCTTTGCAATTGTTGTGATATCAAAATTACCTGATCTTGTTACTGCTGTTGCAAGCTTTGCCCACAATAACTGGTTCCAGTCGGAAACAGTCTTTTCAGCAGGAATGTAAAGAAGATCGTCAAGAGTGATCTTTGAATTTTCTTCACCCTGAGTACTTGCTGTAGCCTGAACAGCGTCATTTGTTTCTGCAGCGTTTGCATAAGTTAAACACTGTGTGAGAGCGATTGGTGCAGCTGCAACTACAGCGATGGCTCTCTTGAATAATGAATTCTTCATTGTCCTATACCTCTCTAACATGTTTATTCCCCTTTTGCTTTAAGCTTTTCTTTTGTTCAAGTTGCTCTCCGCATCAGGCTTAATTTCGGGGCAACTATCTGCGTATGCCTATACTTCCCCCAGAAATTCATATCTACATTTTATCACACAAAGTCCAATAAGTCAAGCAGAACAGTGTATTTTTTTCAAAAATTATTGACGATTAATATTCCCGTTTTTTGTACTTATTTCACAATATGACCGTATATGAACAGTAATATTTTTGCCTTTTTGAACTTTCTGTATTATTTTTTCGGTATTTCGCTGAAAATTAAGCTTTTTCGGGTTAATTATATCATCTTTTTCACGTTTTTTCAAGCGGTAATTTATGTAAAAAAAGCACGCCTTTCGGCGTGCTTTTTTTAACTTTTATGCACCAAATCTTGCTGTTCCGAGAACCTCGTTCCAGATATCGTAATTTGATACATCATTGTAGTCAGAAGATGATCTTCTTGCATAGTATGCAAGGATCTTAGAAGCATCGTTAGAGTCGATTCTTCTCATGTTAGCAGAGTAAGTATTTGGATCGCCAATAAGCTTTCCGTTCTTCTTTGTCTGCCAGTTGTCTGCGCTCCACTCATTTGTGTTAACATCTGCGAGGAATGCAGCGAGTTCGTCGAGCTCATCTGTAGGTGACTCAACCTTTAAGCCAGCAACTGTGCTCTGGAGTTTTACGTCATATACATCTCTGCCATTAGAAGAAATGCTTGCGTAGTAACGGAGAACAGCAGATGCGTCAACTGAATCTACCATGTTATCAAGTGTTGCATCGCCCTTAACGCCGATGTAAGCAGTCACTGTAAGTGGCTTGCCTTCCTTGTCAACGAGCTGCATATCACCATAGTAAACAGGTACATCGTACTTGAAGTCATCTATAGTTGTCTGCTTCGGAACGTGTGTACGAGCGTTATACTCGCTCTCAGGTGTAGCACCATTGAAGTTTACAAGATCATAGTTGATCTCAGCTCTTGGTACTTCGTAACCGCCTTCGTATACATCAATGATCTCGAGCTTAACTACCTGATCCTTATTGAATCCGCCCTTCTGTCCGTCTGCACGAACACCGTTATCATGGCTGAAGTAGTAACCTACCTGAGTCTTGATAGTAGCATATGAGCCCTTATAGCCTGTTGATGTTACTGAAGTTGTAGATGTGGTTGAGCTTGTGTTAGAAACCTCAATACCGCCACCTGTTGTCGGGTTAGTTGAAGATGTTACGCTTCCACCCTGATGAGTTGTATTAACTGTTGTAGTTGTTTCAACAGATGTTGAACCGTTACCGCTTGTTGTGCTAACTGGTGTTGTACCGTTACCACTTGTTGTGGTTCCAGGTGTTGTACCGTT
>NZ_FNWV01000002.1:2793-45317 GCF_900108555.1 Ruminococcus flavefaciens | reverse complement strand
CTTGTTGTGCTAACAGGTGTTGTACCGTTACCACTTGTTGTGCTAACTGGTGTTGTACCGTTACCGCTTGTTGTGCTTGTTGAACCATCAGCACTTGTTGAAACATTAACCTTTGTGGTTGATGTGCTTGTAGTTGACTGTGTTGACGGGTTAGGAGCTAATGTTGTTGTAGTAGGATCAATAACCTCGATCCAGCCGTTATAGCCTTCAACAAGCTTAGAAATATCATAACCGTCTTCGTCAAATACCTTGAGAGTTCCGTCTGCAAAGTTTACATCATATTTGCCCGGCTTTGCATCAGCAGGAACTGTGAAAGTAAGAGTTGCTACCTTTGAACCGTCAGCAGCGACGATATTCTTACCGGTTGCGCTCTTGAATAAGAATTTCTGGATAGCATCGTTAGATGAGATCGCAGAATCGCCATAAGCAGCTGATTTCTCATTTACTGACTCATAGTTTACGCCCTTTGCGTTTTCGATGATGAACTGAGCACCGCCAACGCCGAGCTTAGAACCCTTAGGATCGAGAACAGTAATATCAAGTGTTACTGTCTGAGCCTTTCCGGCTACAACCTGAGTTGAACCGATCTGCCAACCGATACCGCCCTCAGGAATTGGGTTAACTACAGTAGTTGTAGTTGTTATAGTTGGGTTCTGTGTTGTAGTTGTTGTAGTTGTTGGATCAGGGATCTCTTTATTGATATAGATAGCACCGTCAACGAACTTAACGTTCTTGGTGATATCAAATCCGTCCTTGTCGCTTACGAACTGCTTAGCCCATGATACAGGGTAAACGCCGTCAGGACAATCCTCAGGAACATGGAATGTAAGTGTGAAGAGGTCATCACCAGCCTTAGCTGTCTTGCCGTTTCCACTTGCAGTGTAGAATGTGAACTTCTGCTTGTCGTTTGTTCTGAGGTCCTCACCATAAGGTGTACCTGTTGCTGACTTGTAAGTCGGAGGAGTTGTACCTGCGATCTCGAACTGAGCACCTGCTACAGGAAGATCACCCTTGCCCTGAACCTTAACATTCAGAGTAACGTCCTTGCCCTTCTCACCGGCAACATTAGGAATTACCCATGATACTGAGCCGTCAGTATTAACATCACCTATAGTGATAGAACCGTCCTTGAAGATCACGTTATTTGTAAGATCGTAACCGTCAGCATCACTTACGAACATATCAGACCATGATACAGGGTATACGCCGTCAGGTGTACCTGCCGGAATATCGTATGTGATAGCAAGGATAGTTGAACCGTTTGCTGCTGATACAGCCTTACCTGTGCTTGTTCTGAACATGAACTTGCCTGTCTTGTCATTATTTGACATATCAGAAGGATAAGCCTTACCAGCTTCAAAGCTTGAGTTTGTGAATGTAGAGTCAGTCTTTACCTTGAACTGAGCACCTGCAACTGCCAGTGCGCTGCTCTTAGGATCGCTGACTACTGCCTTGACTGTTACAGACTTTCCAGCCTCGCCCTTAACATTGTCGAGTACCCATGATACCTGACCGTTTGAAGGAACATCATTTGTGACCTTGATGAGACCGTCAACAAAGTTTACTCTTGAAGTGAGGTCAAATCCGTCTGTATCACTTACAAACTGCTTGGACCATGTAACAGGGTATTCGCCCGGCTTACAATCCTCAGGAATTGTGTAAGTGAGAGTCATGATTGTTGCATTATCGCCTGCAACTATACCAGCACCTACATTGTTATCGAATAAGAATGAATTCTTAGTCTCGTTTGTGCTGATTTCCTTAACATATGCTCCGCCTGTAGTAAATGACTTATACTTGATCTTTGACTCAGCGTCAACGTCGATCTTGTACTGTGCGCCTGCTACAGCAACGGCTGCATTGTCCTTGTTTTTAACGTATGCTTTGACAGTTACTGTCTCTCCGGGATAACCGGTAACAGTATCAAGTACCCAGTCGATCTTTCCTTCGCCTGAATCCTTTACAACTTTTACAGCACCGTCTGTAAATTTAACTTTGCTTGTGATATCATAACCATCAGTGTCACTAACGCTTCCGTTAGCCCACTTGATAGCATATGTGCCTTCTGCACAATCCTCAGGGATTGTATATGCAAGAGTAAATACTGTTGCACCTTCAGCAGCAACCTTCTCGATTCCATTGCTGTCATCGAAGAGGAACTTTGTTCCCTTACCATTGTCGCCGATATTTGATGCATATGCATCTCCGCCTGTTACGGACTTATATTTAAGAGGTGATGCAGCATCAACGTTGAACTGTGCGCCTGCAACCGCAAGTGAGGAATTCTTTGCCACAACGGGTATTGTTACCGTCTGACCTGGTGCTGCAGTTACTGTCGGGATCAGCCATTCAACTGAACCGTCAGAAGCGGTTTTATTAGCAGAAACATCCAATACTTCGCCCATACTAAAGTTAGGCTGCGAAACAGATAAACTGCCCGCAGCACTAACTGGTAACGAAGCAAATGCACTTGCCATGACTGATACAGTCATGGCAGCGGATGTAACTGCTGAAAGCAGTTTTTTCATCAGTGCATTTCCTTTCCGAGCATTATCGCTCTATTAACTTAGTGGGTTTAAGGGATCAGTCTGTTGGAAGTGAACCCTTTTCGAGGATGTACATTGCTATAGCTTCTGAATCAGCAGCTGTAAGCTTAACTGTCTTAGGATCGATGCCCTTGCCGTCCTTGCTCTGTGGAGCAACTACGTCAGCGTTAACCTTACCCTGAGCTGTTACGTCAGCCTTTGTTGTTGGGTGCTTAACAACGTATGAAGGATCGTTAAGGAGTCTGTTAAGAACTACTACGTCAGCTACGTTAACTTCGCCGTTGCAGTTTGTATCGCCCCAGAGAGTTACGTTGAGCTTTGCGCCAGGTGTAACATCTGTTGTTGTAACAGGTGTTGTCTCTGTAACAGTTGTAGTTGTCTTAGCAGTTGTGGTTTCCTTAGTTGTTGTTGTTGTTACTGTTTCCTTAGATGTTGTTGTCTTGTTACCAACAGTGATTGTAAATGGAGTTACGCCTACTGCGTAGTTGAACTTTGTATTGTCCTTGAAGATCTTGCACTGGCTAAAGTCTACAGTGTAAGTACCATCAGGTGTACCAGCAGGAACTTCTACTGTGATCATGAATGCTGCCTTGCCGTTATCAGCTGTAAGAGGTGTATCACCCTTAAGTGTAGCGTAGTTAGCACGGAGCTCTGAAAGGTTTGTAGAAACTGTCTTGCCTGAGAATGCGTTTGTGCTGTCAAGGATCTCTGTCATCTTAAGACCGCTTGTAAGCTTGAACTGAACGTCGAGAGCTGAGATCGGATTTGTGCCTGCCTCGATATTTACGTCGATATCGAATGAGCCGCCCTTACCTGACTCAACATTTGCTGTGCTGTTGCCGTTTGCGTCAACGAACTTGAAGTTTACATCGCCAACTGTAGGCTGAGTAACTACTGATGTAGTCTTTGTTGTTGTAGCAGATGTTGTTACAGCAGGTGTTGTAACATCAGATGTGCCACCGTTACCAATTGTGATTGTGTAAGGTGTTACGCCTGTCTCATAATTGAACTTTGTATTGTCCTTGAAGATCTTGCACTGAGCAAAATCAACTGTGTATGTGCCCTCAGCTAATGTAGCAGGAACATCAATTGTGATCATGAATGCTGCCTTGCCGTTATCAGCTGTAAGAGGTGTATCGCCCTTAAGTGTAGCGTAGTTAGCGCGGAGCTCTGAAAGGTTTGTAGAAACTGTCTTGCCTGAGAATGCGTTTGAGCTATCAAGGATCTCAGTCATCTTAAGACCGTTTGAAAGCTTGAACTGAACGTCCAGAGCTGAGATTGGATTTGTGCCTGCTTCGATGTTTACATCGAGGTCGATTGACTTAGCTACGCCCTTATCGAGCTTGATTGAGCTCTTTCCATCTGTATCAACAAAAGCAAACTTAACAGGTGCGTTTGGATTAGCAACTGTTGTTGCTGTAGTAGGAGCCTTTGTTGTTATAGGAGCTGTTGTTACTACAGGTGTTGTACCTGGGTCAACAACTGCACCGCCGTCACCAACAACGATCTTGAGCGGATTTACGCCTACTTCGTAGTTGAACTTTGTATTGTCCTTGAAGATCTTGCACTGAGCAAAGTCTACAGTGTAAGTACCGTCAGGTGTACCAGCAGGAACTTCTACTGTGAGCATGAATGCTGCCTTACCGTTATCAGCTGTAAGAGGTGTATCACCCTTAAGTGTAGCGTAGTTAGCACGGAGCTCAGCAATGTTTGTAGAAACTGTCTTGCCTGCGAATGCGTTTGTGCTGTCAAGGATATCAGTAACCTTGAGACCGTTTGATGTCTTGAACTGAACGTCAAGAGCTGATACAGGATTTGTGCCTGCATCGATGTTTACGTCAACATCGATCGATGCAGCCTTACCTGATGCAACCTTTACAGTGTTGTTGCCCTTATCGTCAACGAATGTGAACTTAACATCGCCGCTTACAGGAACATCTGTAACTGTAGGAGTTGCAGTTGTTGTAGAAGCCTGTGTTACAGGAGTCTGTGTTGTAGGAGCCTGTGTTGTAGTTGGCTCAGGTGTGTCACCGTCTGTAACAACGATTGTGAACTCTTCGGTCTTGAGCTGCTTATCGCCGTTCTTAGCTGCGAGAGTGTATCTTGTACCGTCGCCTTCAACCATTGGGCATGGGTTGTCGTTTACGCCTGAAGCATCTGTGTTATAATCACAGTATGTAACCTTGTAAGTACCAGCCTTGATGTTAGGTGAAAGCTTTGTCTCAAATACATAGAACGGGTAAGCATCTGAGCTATCGCCAGCCCATGCATAATCAACGCCCTTGTTCATCCATGAGCAGCCGAGGAAGTAATTATCTGTCTTAGCTGCTGACTGTGATGAGTCAAGACCGAATACGTACTCACCTGCAGGCTTGTAACCAGCTCTTGCGCTCTTGCAGAAACCAGCCCATGAGATATAACGGTCTGTCTTGAATTCAACGCCGCCAAGTGTGTATGTCTTAGCCTCATCAAAATATGAATCAAGGCCCGGATCATAGTACTTGAAGGAGATGTCCTTTGAATCTGTTGTAAGAGAAACAAGAAGTGAATCTGTTGTATTAACAGTACCTTCTGAGTAGTATACAGCTGTAGGAATTACATAACCATCAGCACCGATATCTTTCTTATCGATTTTGATTGTATTCTTACCTGAAGCAGCAGAAGGATTCTGAGGATCATATGTTTTAATAGAAAATCCCTTAGTAGTGTCTGCGGCACTTACAGCTACTGGAGTAACCACAGATACCATTGATGCAACCATAGCTGCAGCTGTGATTGCAGAAAGTAACTTTTTCATTTGTAATAATTCCTTTCTCTAGGTTTTTAAGCCTATTAATAAAACATAAATTGGGTTTTTATTCCTTTGTAAGGGGGACAAATCAGATAATCTCGGATCAGAGTTCAGAGATGCTCTTGAGGAGCCACTTCTGAATCTTAGCAGCGTCACCGTTAGTAACGCCCTTAGAGCTTGAATCTACGTCAGCATTAGCTTCGCCTACTGCTGTGATGTGGTGTGCATCACTACCATTTACGCCATACTTATTTGGATTAGCAAGGCTCTGCATAATGAGAACGATATCCGACATATCAACTTCGCCGTCACAGTTTGCGTCTCCGCGCTTTGTAGCGGTTGGGCCCTGTGTTACAATAGTAGTTGTAGTTGTTTCAATCTTACCAACTGTAACAGAACCATCTGATGTCTTGACGTCAAGCTTTACGGGCTTGCCGTTTGACTCATATCCGCAGCCGATAGTAGCATTGGACTTCTTTGAACCGTAGAAAGTCTCACGTTCAATAGGGGTGATCTTGAGGTCATATGTACCATTTTTAGCACCGCTTGCAACAGTACCGTTAATAGTACAGTATACACCGTTACCCTTGAGCCAATAAGAAGCATCATCAGTAGCAGTTGACCAGATCAGGCTCACGTAACCCTCTGTCTTATTGATCGAGCTTTCAAAGCATGGTGAAAGTGAAGCTGAGAGATCAGCCTTATCTACGCCCTTATTAATAAGAGCTCCTGCTTCTACGGAATCAATTGTGAGAGCACTGCTATCATAAGTAATAGCAAAATCGAGTGCCTGAATGCCGGACGATGGGATATCAGCTAAAGATACATCCACTGAGAATTTGCTACCCACCTCTGCGCTTGTTTTGCCAACGGATATCTGCACTGTTTCGCCGGCAGCTGCAACAGGTGCAAGTGAGCAGACTGAAAGTGAAAGCATCGTAGCAGCGATAGCTCCGACGACTACCTTTTTTGTCTTCATTATTTTTTCCTCCTTCTTCGAAAATGTTATATAACAAAGGAACGGGGTGCCCCTTTAATTATATCTTGTCTTGAATGCAGCGGATACATCGTTCCGCCTCTCTGCAAAACCGTTTCACCGATATACGAATGAGACCTGAGTGCAAAGCGGTCGGCTCTGAGCCGCTGCCAGTCATACGAACTCGAACAGACGAGGGATTTTTTTCTTCACCAAGACGTATGTACACGCTCGCCGAAGAGTTCCTCCGCTGTCAGCCCTCTGACTGAGATCATTGCTCTGCAAGCAGCGGTTTTGTCGTAAGACGCATCACACTGCCGTGATGAGATTCTAATCCCATAACTATATTTATTCATGATTTCATTATATATCAGGTCTAAAAAAAAGTAAATAGGTTCATACTGTTTTTGGTATTTTACCTAAACAGTAAATCTGATTTTTGCACGGTTTGCACAATGATATTTTCCTCAAAAAACCACCGTTAAAGCTGTTTTTTGAACAAGAAATGAATTTATCAAATTATTTGTCGAGTTTGCGGAATTCAGCAGGAATTTGCTCCTCGATTATGCGGTTTATAACGCCCCAGCCGAACTCTGTATAAGTACCCTGAGGTATCGCATACGGGAGTCCGTGACGCTCTGCAAGCTCTTCCGAATACTTGCTGTAGGGATAGACTTTCATATTTGAAAACCCGTCCTCGTAGTGGACTATAGTCGGTATACAGCCGACATTTTCAAGTGAGACTTCATTGGTCTCACCATCAACAACGATATCAAAATCGGGAAGCTCTCCTACAACGTTGAAGTTGTCGGTCTGAGCACAGATGAAATTACCCATTGAGTAATATACAAATCCTCGTGTACCGTCGTCGCGCTCTATCCATTCCATGGTCTCTGCGGTATGTGTGTGGCAGCCGAGTATCACATCGGCACCCCAGCCTACCATTTTGTTTGCAAGCTCAATTCTGTCCTCGGTAACGACGGTGGTATCATCTTCGCCCCAGTGAGCAGAAACAATGACAACATCTGCCTTTTGTTTTGCTTCCTTTATCTGGCGTTCGATAACGTCCTCCTCTTCGTTCTTGACAACTCTGAGCGGAACATCATTAAGCAGATCATCAAAGCCGTTGATATGGTGCGCATACGCAAGAAAAGCGATCTTTACGCCGTTAACCTCGCGGACTCTGATATTATTTGCGTCCTCCTCATTAAGATAAGCACCGAGAACTGTAAGGTTGTTTTCCTTAGCCTTCCTGTTCCAGAAGTTTATAGACTCTTCAAGTCCGTCAGTGCCCATATCGAGCAGGTGGTTGTTTGCCATAGTAATTACGTCGAAACCCAGATCTATCACAGCATCTGCGACCTCAGGCGGTGAATTGAACAAAAGTACTCCGCCCTCTGCGCCTCGCACCTCATTACTTTCAGATATAACAGTTTCCTGATTAAGTATAGCCACATCAGCACCCTCGATAAGATATTTTACCTCGGAATACATTGGCTTGAAATCGTATCCGTCGCCGCCTGCGAGATTTTGTGCATTCACATTCACCGAATGGTGTATGAGATTATCGCCTGCCGCTATAACATGAACGACCTTATCAGGTACTTCGGTAGTAGGCTCTTCTGTTGTTTCCGCGGGTACATCAGTCGTTGTTACTGCCGCAGAAGTTGCTGCCTCGGGATTTGACTTTCCGACAACACCGCAGCCTGCTCCGCCGACTATGATAGCCGCAAGGAAAGCAGCTGCACCAACAGCACGTCCTTTTCTTAATTTCATAAGATTCTCCTTTATAAAACAGCAAATATCATAAAGACAAATACTGTTTTCTCCCTTATTATATCACATTATTTTTTATTTGGCAATTACAAATTGTATCAAACTTAAATGAATTTACCATGGGTTTTATTGACAAAGAGATTAAATTTCAGCTCGGAACAACGTATTTTCGGCAAATCCTAAGGCACTACTTTATTTTTGACCGATATTTGTTCATTCATACAAAGTTTTTTGTAAAATTTTGTAAGATTTGTCAATAAAACTGTTTTTTGTCCACTACGTATACAAAAAATTACATTATGTTAATTTCACGTGATCTCTGCAATTCTATAAACTCTTCCGCCAAAGCTTCTGCTTCAGCATAAGATGAAAGCTGATAACAGCGTCCGCGGAATTTTGCAGATCCATAATATCCGTTCATATACCACGCCGCGTGTTTGCGGGCTTCGTGCATGGCAAGCTCCTCACATTTCTCGCTGAGCTCAAGTATCAGTCGAATATGTTCGAGCATTACCTGCATTTTTTCTTCAAGTGTGGGAGGAGTGTAAGCTGTCCCTTTCATTCCCGCTTCTATCTCTCGAAACAAAAACGGGTTGCCATAGCTTCCGCGTCCTATCATGACGAGGTCGCAGCCCGTCTGCTCATACATCTCCCTGCACGATTTAAAGTCAGTTACATCTCCGTTGCCTATAACGGGTATGCTTACTGCGCTTTTGACAGCTTTTATAACACTGTTGTCAGAGCTTCCGCTGTAATACATATCTCTTGTACGTCCGTGAACGGTTATCGCCGCAGCTCCCACTGCTTCCAGTGCCCATGCCAGATAAGTAGCATTTATGCTGTCACTGCTCCAGCCGCTGCGTATCTTTACCGTTACGGGAGTATCTCCTGCCGCCTTTACAGCAGCCTCTGTCACTGCCGCAGCCAGCTTTATATCTTTCATAAGTGCAGAACCTGCACCTGTGCCGACTACCTTAGGGACAGGACAGCCCATATTGATATCTATGATATCGGGGTGATAATCAAGGACTATCTTTACAGCCTCAGCCATGAACTCAGGCTCGCTGCCGAAGAGCTGTATCGCCATAGGACGTTCCTCGTCCGTAACAGTACACAGCTCTGCTGTTTTGCGGTCGCTGTAGCATATGCCCTTTGCGGACACCATTTCGCTGACCACATAAGCTGCTCCGTATTTCTTGCACATGAGCCTGTACGCACGATCTGCTACCCCTGCCATAGGTGCAAGTGCAGCTGTACGCGCTATCTCGACATTGCCTATTTTTAATGTATCACTCATGCGCACTCTCCGAAGCAGTATTGTCCTTGTTCTTGAAAACAAAGACCTTGCTGAGTATATAATTTGCAATAAATATCAGTATCTGACTGAGGAATGTGATAAGTGTCTTGCTCATGCCGAGCCAGTCACAGCATACGAGGAATATGACCTCTTCCATTCCCAGTGTGGCAAGTCTTGCGCCATAAAACGAAGCGAATACCTTCCAGAATTCCTTCGATGTTTTTGTCTCGTTCTTGAAAACATACTTCTTGTTGGTGAAGAACGCAAAAGTCACCGCACATATCCATGAGAATACAACGCCTGCCGTGCTCTCCCACTTCGGTTCACCGGGAACGAACTTGAAAAGCAGCAGCTTTGTAACTATGGATACGACTGTTGTAAGTCCTCCGAAAACAAGATAAAGCCATTTCTCTTCATATTTATAATATATATTCTGGAGCGGCTTCGGCAATATGGAAACACACCACTTTATGAATTTCTCCATTTCAACTATCCTTTCAAAAATACAATGCTTATATATAATAGCAGTTTATGAAAGCAATTGCAAGTCATTTCATGCAATTTTTTGCAGAATGCTGACATTTTCGTGCAAAATGTATCACCTCATCCACCATATACAAACGAACAGCAGCGCAAAAACGTGACATAAATATTATTTATTGCTCATAAAAAAATGTCGCCCCAATGCAGTTCAAGTGCATCGGGGCTATACTTCTATATCATTATGTAATTTATATCACGCTTTTTTCTTTCTGCACATCAGCACCATGCAGATGATACCGCATATGATCATCATCGGAAATACCGATATTATCATCATCCAGAACTCATTTGTCCTGTACTCGAATTTGTTACCGTCAGCATTTACGGTGAACATACTGAATACAGAAGTCAGAAACATATCAAGTATCATGTGGGAAAGTGCCGCAGGATATACCGAGTTCGTCCGCTTGGTCAGCCATGTGTAGAAAGCCGACATGAATATGCACATCACTATCATTGCCATAAAGCCGCCGTAAGGGAAGAGATCATAGTCCCTGCCGAAGTCGTAGCCGTAAACAAGAAGCGGTCCGTGCCACAGTGCCCATATGATACCCGTGACCACTACCGCCGCAGATGTAGGCATGAGCTCCTCAAGCTTTGGCGTAAGATAGGCTCTCCAGCCCAGCTCCTCGCCGAGACCGTGCAAAGCCATTGCGACACCTGACGCAAATGCTATCAACAGATTTGCTGCGGTCATGGTGCTGTCTGCGAAAAATCCGCTGTCCCATATGCTGCCGTTCTTCACTATTAACAGATGAAGTATCACAGCACTGACAAACGGAAGAACTATGGGATATATCACGGCTGCTCCGTAATACTTTCCGCTTTTTCTTTTGCCGAAGCCGAGAAATGCGTCACGGAAGCCCTCTTTTGTTACAATTCTTGTGATAACTACAGCTATGGCAGGAAAGAGCATGAGCAGTATGCCTGCCACAGCACTTGTAAGTCCGCCCTTTTTGTCCGAAAAGACAAAGCCGAGAATATACACAGGCAGATATGCAAGAACTAAATATACAGCGATACGGAGCAGAGCTATCTTCTTATTTTGCATAATTCTCAACTCCTTTCAGATACCACTTTACGGAAAGTCTGTAGGACAGGTAATACAGCGGCATTACAGCCACAGCTATTATGCCTATCCAGAGATATACCTTTTTCATCTGTTCGGGATCATTTACAAATTTGAAAAATCTTTCCCAGAATGTTTCCAAATTCGCAAACATGGAAGTATCACCAAACAGAAAATACACAAACAGCACTATACATATAAGTACAACGATACACGACTTGACCATATATCCTACCTTAGAGCTGAAACGGAATATCAGCGGAAATTCTATGGCTCGCATGAAAATCTGCATATAGAATGCACCAACGATAATAGTAGTTGCGTCAACTTTCAGAGCGCCCATATCAGCAGCAAGGCTCTGTATGAACATAAGTATTGTAACTGTGACCATTCCTATAAATAAGGAACAAAGATACTTTACGCCAACAAAGCCTTTTATGCCTGTAGGCGTAGATGTGACATAATACGCCCATTTCTTGCGCTCGTCCTGTGGGATAAGTCCGTTCTGTATTACGGCTGTGAAAAAATATGCAATACAGCAGGCTGATAGCCATATTATGCTCATAACATTTGTCAGCATCTGCTGATTAATTTCATCATCAACCCCCTTCTTTGCATCTGCATCGCAAACCTTGATAACAAATATAATAAGCAGCGGATATATCATTGCGCCCAACAGGTTTAATATGAGCTTCCTTGAGTTGAGCTTCAGTTCCTTATAAAGCAGACCTGTCATCAGTAACGCCTCCTTTCCAGTTCCTTCACGGTACGGAAATAGCACAGCACAAGACTGCCAACTATAATAAAAGGCGCAGCTATGGCAGCTATCTCCACAAGCTTCTCCTGATAAGGCTCAGATACCTTTCTTATTGCTTCCTCACCCTTTAAGTTGGGATAGCGTACCTCTGCTTCCTTGATGCAGTATATGATAAACTTTACAATTCCGAATACCAAAGCTGCAAAAGGGATAATTCCGTATGCGATATATGTTGTTATTGTCTTTGAAACTTCCTTGTGTCGCAATGCTGAGGGCAGAGTAATAAATGTGACCGATACGATCGCCGCCATAACAGCTAAATTCTTTATATGCTCCAGGCTTACGCCCTTTTTGGCAGCCAAGCCCAGCACCACTTCTCCCACAACAGCAAATAAAAAGCTGACAACAAGCAGTATGATGCGTGATACGAGCATAGAAGAAGCCATTTTCTTTTCGTCAACGGGAAGTGTATATGTGTATAGTCTCCAGCGTGACTTGTAATCGTCATACACAACGCCGTTCTGAGCTGCTGAAAAGCCTAATAAAGCCATTGCGCCTGTATAGAGGTAAGCCTGCGGATAAAATGAAGCTATCATCTGATTATTTTCTTCGCCCTTTGCAAGATTGCCTGCATAGGTGCTTATGAATACAAGAGATATCATAAACAGAAATCCCAAAAACACCGCCAAAGTCAGAGCAAAATTCTTTCTCATAAGATAAAATTCACGGTAAATAAGACCTTTCATTCATCTCCACTCCTTTTTGCTGCGGTTGACATAGTAAAGCATTATGTCCTCAAGGGACGCATTATCTATGACCGCGCCAGAGTATTTGCGGCTGCAAGCCGCCTTGTCGGAAACCATTACCTCTGCACCGAAATCGGATAATCTCGCACTTACGATGTCCTCGGGAGCGATGTCCTTGTAGTCGTTCTTAGTGCATTTGAGTATGCCGTGACTTTCAAGGATATCGTCCTTATAGCCGCTTATGAGCAGCTTGCCCTTGTCGATAAAGGTAACGCTGTCGGCTATTTTGTCAAGGTCGGACGTGATATGTGATGACATTAATATAGAGTGATCCTCGTTCTGTAGGTATTCGAGGAATATGTCCAGTATCTCGTTTCTTACAACGGGATCAAGACCTGTGGTAGCCTCGTCCATTATGAGAAGCTTTGCATTGTGAGAAAGTGCGGAAGCTATTTGCAGCTTCATTTTCATACCTTTCGAGAACTTGCCGAACTTCTTCTTTCTCGGCAGTGCAAAGCGGTCAAGATAGCCGAAAAATGTATCCGTGCTCCACTCCTCGAATATCTCGCGGAGCACCTTGTCCAGAACTAATGCGTTCATTCTGTCATCGAAGGGCAGCTCGTCAAATACGGCTGCTATCCGCTTTTTAGCCTCGTATTCGTCCTTTACACTGTCATATCCGAGCAGACGTATCTCGCCCTCGTCCTTTTTAACTATGTTGAGCAGCGCATTTATAGTAGTGGTCTTGCCTGCGCCGTTCTGTCCTATAAATCCCATTATACTGCCCTTAGGCACGTTGAAGCTCACATTGTCGAGAGTAAAGCCGTCATATCTCTTTGTAAGCCCCTTGATCTCAATAGCATTTTCATAATCATTCATTTTCTGCCCCTCCGTAAATTAGTTCAAGCATTTCTTTCAGTTCGTCAAGACCGATATCGCATTGTCTTGCCTTATCGCAGACCTGTGTGAGAAGAGCCTCTGTCTGGCGGAGATACTCCTCGCGCAGAAGCTCTGTATTCTGCCCCTTGACGAAGCTGCCCTTACCTGTGTACGACTCGATGAAGCCGTCACGTTCCAAATCCTCATAAGCGCGTTTCGTAGTGATAACACTTATGCGGAGCTGCTGTGCAAGTGTACGCATAGAAGGCAGAGCGTCCCCTGCTTTCAGTGTACCGTTAAGGATAAGTCCCTTTATCTGGTCGGAGATCTGCTGATATATGGGCTCACCCGATGAATTGCTGATAATAATATCCATAGTCCACCTCAATATTGTATATATACGTTATACACATTATATCATTTATATACACACTTGTCAATACCCTTTCCGAAAAAATGCAGGGCAATTTTTAAAGTTGAGAGTTCAGAGTTGAGAGTTGACAGTTAATGTGTTCGCTGCGCTCACATTATTTATGTAATATCGCCGATGCAGGGTAGAATATTATCTGCTCGCAAGTATCAAAGGATCATGGCTCGCTAACATTTCGGGCGGCTGAACGCCGCCTCTACAGGCTAAAGCTAAAGGCTAAGTGTATATGATAAACAAATGAAAACATCGTTTTTTAGTCAAAATTGCCTATTTTAAAAAAATAATATAGACAAGACGGAAAAAATAATATATAATAAGATGTATATATAATTCGGTATCCGTATGCCGTAAATGCGGAAACCGCAGTTTTACCGCTGCGGCTTCGGAGCACTAAAACATGAGAGTTATCACAGGCATTGCAAGAGGCCGTAAACTTGTTGCGCCCGAAGGTCTTGATGTAAGACCTACAGCCGACAAGGTCAAGGAAGGTATTTTTTCCGCCGTTCAGTTTGAGCTGGAAGGTGCGCGTGTACTCGATCTCTTCGCAGGAAGCGGTCAGATGGGTATCGAAGCACTCAGCCGCGGAGCTGACCACGCTGTATTTATCGACAGCTCACTCCGCTCTATCAGATGCGTAAATGAAAATCTGCGCAATACAGGCTTTGAACGGCAGTCAGAGGTCATCAACCGCGACAGCTACGATTATATAAAGCTCACCGCCCAGACCTTTGATGTAATTATCCTCGATCCGCCATACAGACACAGCCACATAGCAAATATACTCCCCTTTGCGGCTAAAAAGCTCCGCGATGGAGGACTTATTATATGTGAGTATGAATGTGAAGCAGATGAGCCTGCGGCTCCCGAGGGATTAGTTCTAAGAAAGACCTACCGCTACGGCAAGATCAATGTCTCTATTTTCTGCAAACCGTCCGAGGAGGTGGCTGAAGAATGAGAAGAATAGCCGTTTGTCCGGGAAGCTTCGACCCTGTTACACTTGGTCATCTTGATATCATAACAAGAGCTTCCAAGCTTTTTGATAAGGTAATAGTCCTCATATCCCGAAATGCAGGCAAGGCACAGCCAAGCTTTACAGCTACCGAGCGTATGCTGATGATAGAACAGGTCACACGCGACCTTGATAACGTAGTAATAGATATACTTGACGGACTTCTTGCGGATTACGTAAGAAATGTAGGTGCTGTGGCTATCGTAAAGGGTCTCCGCGCTGTCAGCGACTTTGAATACGAATTCCAGATGGCACTTGCCAATAAAAAGCTTTACGCAGGAGCTGAAACAGTGTTCCTGACCACAGCTACCGAGAATATGTATCTCAGCTCGAGTCTGGTAAAACAGATCGCTTATTTCGGCGGAGATATCAGCCACTTTGTTCCCGAGGATATACTTGAAGATATAAAACAAAGACTTATTAAGGAGAGGTAATCATTATGAGCATTGATGAGATTTTAGAAGAAATGGACGAACTTCTTGACAAGGCGTCCTCTGTCCCATTCGTATCACATAAGAAAGTGATCGACGGCGAGCGTATGCGTGAGCTTATAAATGATGTTCGCCTTAATATGCCTCACGAACTCAAAGAGGCTAAGAAGATCGAATTCGACTGCCAGCGTATACTCAATGAGGCTAAGCTCAATGCCGAGTCTATCATACGCAAGGCTGAGGAGCGCGCTGCTCAGATAGTTTCACGCGAGGCTATCGTTACAGAGGCTAAGAAAAAGGCACTGGATATGCTCACAAAGGCACAGACAGCTGCAAAGAACCTCCAGCAGAACGCTGCTACATCAGTTGCTAAGATGCTCAACGATACCGAGAATTACTACTCAAGAAATCTCCAGAGCATAAAGACTGTAAAGAGCAAGCTCAGCAGCACTGTTTCAGCAGGTCTCAGCATGAATGGTATCGACAAGAAGAACGGCTTACAGTAAGTTATAAACACTAAAGCTCCCGTAAAGGGAGCTTTATTTTTATGATTTTTCCTCAGACGATGTATCAAGGTTATCAATTGAATATTTCAGACACTGTATTACAAGCTGATTGAGCGAGAGGTTGTTTTCAAATGCAAGTTTTTCAAGCTCATCGACAAACTCCTTTGGAAGTCTGAATGTTTTCGTAACGTATTCCTCGTACCCTTTTTGCAGTTTAAACATGATCTCACACTCCTTATAATCATTATCTAATATTTTATAGTGATTTTATACAACCATTTTGCAATAATTTTATATTGTATTATTATTGCAATTATATACCACTATATGATATAATAATTACAAGATAAAACCTCAAATCTTTTAATTTCTAATACATCTGTCAACAATAACTATGACTTCGACAGCCTTATGCTATATTATCTCTAAATAGCATAATTCCGTAAAGGATGGTGAAGATATGAGAGCATGTGTTTGTCCAAAGTGTGGTGCAAATTTATCACTCGAAGACATTAAACGCGATTATGCTTTCTGTGAGTTTTGCGGAACCAAAATTATGTTAGATGATTTTCGTATGACTAAACGTATTATTGATGAAGCGCAACTCAGAAAAGCAGAAATTGAGCAAGAAAATTTAAAATTAACAGCGCTTCAAACACAACGCCTTGAAATTATTGGACGCTGGGATACAGAACAATTTAATGAAGAATGTGCCTTAGTTCAATGCAAGAAAAATCTCCATACTTGCTTGTGGTTATGTTTGATAGGCTTCGGTGTATATGCGCTTCCTTTTGTTGCGATAAAATATAGCCGTCTAAAAAATAATTATGAAACCAAGAAAAAGCGCAGAGATTATATGCGTCAGCTGCCATTAGACAGATTTTTTCAAGAAATGGAGAATGAATGGAAAAAACATGAAAGCGAAGAGAAAAACACTTCTTTTCTTGACAAAAAAATATGGTGATTATAATCAGTTTATATTTGTAAAATAAAAAGGCGTGATAAGAATATCACGCCTTTTTTATTATCACTTTGATTACTTGTTGAGATTTGCTTCGATCATGTCGAGCTCATCGTAAAGTGCCTGTGGGATATTACCGCCCTTAGCCTTGATGTCCTCGTCATAGTATCTTCTCATCTCAGCGATCTCCTTCTTCCACTCTTCCTTATCTACTGTGAGGAGCTTCTGGAGAGCAGATGCAGGAACTTCGTCCTCGATGCCCTTGAGGTTGATATCCTCAGCCTTTGGAAGGTATCCGATAGGAGTCTCAACAGCGTCAACTTCGCCCTCAACTCTCTTGATGATCCAGTCGAGAACTCTCATGTTGTCGCCGAAGCCCGGCCAGAGGAAGTTGCCCTCTTCGTCAGTTCTGAACCAGTTAACGTTGAAGATCTTAGGAGCCTTGCTGCCGAGTCTTGCGCCCATTTCGAGCCAGTGTGCCCAGTAGTCACCAACATTGTAGCCGATGAATGGCTTCATAGCCATAGGATCGTGACGGAGTACGCCTACAGCACCTGTAGCAGCAGCTGTTGTCTCAGAAGATACAGCTGATCCGAGGTATGTACCGTGTGTCCAGTCGAATGACTGATATACGAGAGGAGCAGTTGTAGCTCTTCTGCCGCCGAAGATGATAGCAGAGATCGGAACGCCCTCAGGATTGTTGAACTCAGGAGAAATGCATGGGCAGTTCTTAGCAGGAGCTGTAAATCTTGAGTTTGGATGAGCAAGCTTCTTGCCCTCAGCTACCCAAGCTTCACCGTCGCACTTGATACCTGTCCACTCAGTTGCATCCTTAGGCGGATTTTCGGTGAGCTTCTCCCACCAAACTGTGTTGTCGCTGTTGTCGAGAGCAACGTTTGTGAAGATAGCACCGTTCTTTGTACAAGCAAGAGCATTGTAGTTAGACTTAGCGTTTGTACCCGGAGCAACGCCGAAGAAGCCGTTCTCAGGGTTGATAGCGTAGAGTCTGCCGTCCTTGCCCGGCTTCATCCAAGCGATATCGTCGCCGACTGTGAATACTTCATAGCCGTCCTTCTTGTATCCCTCTGGTGGGATAAGCATAGCCAGGTTTGTCTTACCGCAAGCTGACGGGAATGCAGCTGTGATGTACTTAACATCGCCGTTAGGCTTCTTAACGCCGAGGATAAGCATATGCTCAGCCATCCAAGCCTCGTTCTTACCCTGGAATGAAGCAATACGGAGTGCGAAGCACTTCTTGCCGAGGAGAACGTTTCCGCCGTATGCAGAGTTGATAGACCAGATAGTGTTCTCTTCTGGGAACTGAACGATATATCTCTTCTCAGGATCAACGTCAGCCTTTGAGTGGAGACCTCTTACGAAATCGTCAGAAGTATCGCCGAGGTTCTCAAATGCCTGCTTACCCATTCTTGTCATTATGTTCATGTTGAGAACAACATAGATAGAATCAGTAACCTCAACACCTACCTTAGCAAGAGGTGAACCGATAGGTCCCATTGAATAAGGGATAACATACATTGTTCTGCCCTTCATAACTCCGTTGTACATAGGTGTAAGGAGCGCCTTCATCTCATCAGGAGCCATCCAGTTATTTGTAGGACCTGCACCCTTCTTTTCCTTTGAGCAGATGAATGTTCTGTCCTCTACACGAGCAACGTCGTTAGCGCGTGTTCTGTGGTAGAGACAATTTGGGTACTTCTCAGGATTGAGCTTGTACATTTTGTCCCAGCTGTCATCAGGAAGTGAAGTGACCTCTTCGATGAGAGCATCGATCTGCTCCTGTGAGCCGTCGATCCAAACTACCTTATCAGGCTGGCAGAGAGCAACCATCTCGTCAACCCACTTTAATACATTGGGATTTTTTGTCAGTGACATTGTATATTACCTCCTAAAGTTTATCATAAATAAGCGGTTCGCATACCGCTAAAACAGAACGATTGGCAAAAACCAAACGTTCCTCTAATACTATTATATCTGTTTTTTGTCAATGTGTCAATAGACATAAGCCACATTTTGACGGTATTTTTTCAGAATAGCAATATTACCTAAAGTTATTGCATTTTTTGCTCTGAGAGCCGAAATCGGCGGCAAACCGTTGCTGTGATATATAAAAAAAGGAACTTTGTTATATTTTTGTCAGTTTTTACAGGCAGCTGATACGCTTTCTCCGTCTCATATCCGCTCTGCAACAGCAATTTTTGCACACTTTTCCGATTTTTCGCAAAAAAATGCAAAATCTTTTTCATAGTCATTGATTTAATTATAAATGTGTGATATAATAAAGAGTGCTATATGTATAGAACTGTCGGTCTTATCCTCTTAGTCAAAAAAATGACGGCTGACAGCTTAAAAAGGAGCTTGCCATGAAACTTCTCGCTATAGACGGAAACAGTATCCTTAACCGTGCATTTTACGGTATAAAGCTGCTTTCAAACAAAAAAGGTGAATTCACCAACGCCATATTCGGCTTTATGAATATATATATGCGCAACATAAGCGATGTAAGACCTGATGCGGTGGCTGTTGCTTTTGATCTGCGCACTCCCACATTCCGACACAAGGCTGTATCCTACTACAAGGCTAACCGCAAGGGTATGCCCCCCGAGCTTGCTGAGCAGCTGCCGAGAGTAAAAGAGCTTCTCGGGCTTATGGGCGTAAAGGTAGTGGAATGTGAGGGTTATGAGGCTGATGACGTACTGGGTACACTGTCAAAGCTCTGCTCCGACAGTGGGAATGAATGCTATGTACTCACAGGCGACCGCGACAGCTTGCAGCTCATAGATGACAAGGTCACTGTCATACTCGCTACAAATAAGGAGAATATTTACTATACTCCCGAAAAGTTCAACGAGGATTACGGCTTCGAGCCTATAAAGCTCATTGACCTGAAAGCACTTATGGGCGACAGCTCCGACAATATCCCCGGAGTTGCAGGCATAGGCGAAAAGACAGCCTCCTCACTTATAAAGGAATACGGCTGCATTGAGACTCTCTACGAAAAATATGAGGACTCATCTCTGACAAAGGGCGTAAAGGCAAAGCTTGCCGCAGGAGCTGACTCCGCAAAGGAGAGCAAATGGCTGGCAACTATAGTCCGCGACGCTCCCATAGATACAGACCTTGAAAGCTACAAAATCGGCGAGACCGACACAGCGGCTGTGAGCCGTATGCTTTCAGACCTTGAGATGTTCAAGCTCCTTGACAAGCTGGGCATAAGTGCTACTGAGGGCACTAACTCCGCTCCCGAAGTCAAGGCAGAGGAAGCACCTGTCATCAATGCGCAGGTAAGCGAGCTCACCGAGGATATCATTGCCAAGCTCACCGAATGTGAGTACCTTTTCCGCGATGATAAGCTATCTGTACGCAGCGGAGACAATGTATATACTGCCGAGGACGAAAAGCTTATTTCCGCTTTCTTCGCTTCGGAATGTGATAAATCTACCGATGATGCAAAAGCACACTACCGCTGGGCTATGGCTCACGGCGGCGAGCTGAAAAATATAAAGAACGATGCAGCTATCTGCGGATATCTGCTGAATACATCTGCTTCAGATTACGCTGTTGACAAGCTCTGCGCCGAGTACGGCGTTCACTACTACAGCGAAAACGGCGACCTTGCCGAGCTTCTCTCGCTGAACGGACTTGTAAAGAAGCTCCGCGCCGAGATAGATAAGGAGGGCATGACAGAGCTTCTCGAAAAGGTAGAGCTGCCCCTTACGGAAGTCCTTGCTTCTATGGAGGACTGCGGCATACTCATCGACCAGCAGGGCGTTAAAGAATTCGGAGTATATCTGTCGGAAATGATAGAAGAGACTCAGCAGATGGTATATGACGAGGCAGGTCACGAGTTCAACATCTCCTCACCGAAGCAGCTGGGAACAGTTCTTTTCGAGGAAATGGGACTGCCTGCAAAGAAAAAGACAAAGAGCGGATACTCCACAAATGCAGAAGTGCTTGAAGAGCTGCGCAATTATGCTCCTATCGTTGACAATGTGCTGAAATACCGTCAGTACACAAAGCTCAACTCCACTTATGTAGCAGGACTTCTTGACAAAGTCGCTCCTGACGGACGTATCCACACATGGTTCAGACAGACCGAGACACGTACAGGACGTATAAGCTCAACAGAGCCTAATATGCAGAATATCCCTGTCCGTACCGAGCTTGGCGCGAAAATGAGAAAATTCTTCACAGCCGCTGAGGGCAGGACACTCATTGATGCCGACTACAGCCAGATCGAGCTGAGAGTAATGGCGCATCTCTGCGGCGATGAAAATATGACCGAAGCATTTACTTCGGGAGAGGATATACACACCTCCACTGCGGCGCAGGTTTTCGATATGCCGCTGTTCATGGTGACTCCCGAGATGAGAAGTGCCGCAAAGGCAGTAAACTTCGGTATCATCTACGGTATCGGAGCTTTCTCCCTTGCAAAGGATATCGGCACTTCTGTTGCAAAGGCAAAGAAATATATCAATGATTACCTTGCGAAGTACCCTAAGGTAAACCAGTTCATGGAAACTACCGTTGACGATGCCTTCAAGAACGGCTATGTAACGACTATGTTCGGCAGAAAACGACGTATCCCCGAGCTTTCATCGTCAAATAAGATGCTGCAGGCAGCAGGCAAGCGCATAGCTATGAACACTCCCGTGCAGGGAACTGCCGCCGACCTTATCAAAATAGCAATGATAAACGTATACAACCGCCTGAAAGCTGAAAAGCTTGACGCGAAGCTCATATTGCAGGTACACGATGAACTTATCATCGAGTCCGATATATCATGCGCGGATAAATGTGCAGAGCTTCTCAAAGAGGAAATGCAGGGCGTTTACGATATGAGAGTACCGCTTGCAGTCGACGTTCATCAGGGACATTCATGGTATGATGCCAAGAGCTGAGCCCTTAGCCTTTAGCCATTAGCCTGTAGGGGCTGCCTTTGGCAGTCCGCAGATCACGATGCAAATATAGCAAACTCGCTGTAGGGGCGCCCTTTGGGCGTCCGCAGGTTCCTATGAAATTAAGACGGGCCGCCAAAGGCAGCCCCTACAATTGGTCATTTGTAATTTTTCAGATATTGCCGAACGAATGTTATTCGTCCGCAATAAAGAATATACATAAAAAGGTGAGAACCGATGAATAATTCTCAATTCTCAATTCTCAATTTTCAATTAAATTACGATGAGCTTTCCGCTCTTGACAAGCTGTGTGTAGGTTCGGAGGGCTGGTCTGCCGAGGACTTCCGTTCGGAAGCTGCCAAGTCGGGCGGCATTGTACTTGCCGCATATGACGGCGACTGCATTGCAGGTCTTATAGCAGGCTTCACTGCCGCAGATACGGGCGAGATACTCACAGTGGCTACTGCTCCGGAATACCGCCGCATGGGCGTTGCACGTATGCTGATGGAAACTTTTTTAGCTATGATCCCCGAAGATGTTGAGAATATAGCCCTTGAGGTGAGATGCTCAAATATCGCCGCGATCTCTTTGTACGAAAGCTTCGGCTTTGTAAAGGCAGGCGTAAGAAAAAGGTTTTACCACGATCCCGTTGAGGACGCGGACGTTATGGTGCTAAACAGAGCTTAGAACTAAGAGCTAAGCAGGGGACGGCGTCCTCGACGTTCCGTATATGGTTCCATACGTCTTGCAAAAAAGACAATATTACAGCGATCGGGAGCCCGAGGGCGGGCTCCACTACAGAACGTCATTTAGAGTTTTACGATCATTGACGGACTATAATGACGCAATGCAGGGAACGCTGCCTCGGCGTTCCGCAAAAAGCACATATTTAACGGCAAATGCCGTATTAATAAATGAAAGAAGATATAGTATGCTTATACTTGGAATTGAAAGCTCCTGCGACGAGACCGCCGCAAGCGTAGTCAGGGACTGCCGCGAGATACTCTCCTCTGTCATATCCACACAGATAGAGGAGCACAAGAAGTACGGCGGAGTAGTCCCCGAGATAGCCTCACGACGGCACTGCGAGAATATCCTCGGAGTGGTCCGAAAGTCTCTTGATGATGCAAATGTCAGTCTTGACGACCTTGACGGTATCGCAGTTACATATGCCCCCGGACTTATAGGCGCACTCCTTGTGGGAGTTAGCTTTGCAAAGGCTCTGGCTATGTCCTGCGGAAAGCCGCTTATCCCCGTGCATCACATTGCAGGTCATATCGCTACGAATTATCTTACATTCCCCGACCTTGAACCACCTTATCTCTGCCTTGTGGCAAGCGGCGGACACAGCCACATCATTGAAGTCCTCAGCTATACCAAATTCCGCGTAGTCGGCAGGACTCACGATGATGCAGCAGGAGAATGTTTCGATAAGTGCGCAAGAGCTATGGGATTTCCTTATCCGGGCGGAGTACACATAGACAACGCCGCAAAAAACGGCGACTCTGCTTCATTCAAACTCCCTCACCCTGCTGTTGCTGGAAGTGAGTTTGATTTCAGCTTTTCGGGACTAAAGACAAACGTCATCAATCTGCTCCACAACGCTGAGCAGAAAGGTACGGAAATAAATCGTGATGACCTTGCCGCAAGTCTGCAAAAGACTATTTCCGAAATACTCACAGACAAGACTATCCATGCGGCAGAAGCCCTTGGATATAAAAAAGTGGCTCTTGCCGGCGGTGTTTCCGCAAATACGGGAGTACGTGCAGCACTGTCGGAAGCCTGTGCAGAACGTGGCTTTGAGTTCTATATGCCCGAGAAAAAGCTCTGCGGCGATAACGGTGCGATGATAGCCTGTCAGGGCAGCTACAACCTGCTTGCAGGAATAACCGCAGACGAAAGCCTCAATGCCATAGCTACTCTTTCCATGGAGGATATATAAAACATGGAAAAGAAGAAAAAAGCTACCAACTGTGAGACCTGTACAAACTATGTCTACGATGATGACTATGACTGCTACGTTTGTATGATAAATCTCGATGAGGACGAGATGTATCGCTTCTTACAGGGCACTAATTACTCATGTCCCTACTACCGTCTCGATGATGAGTACGGCGTAGTAAGACATCAGAACTAATATATAATATGACTGCCTGCTGTGCCGTCAGGATACAGCTCGGCGATCTCAGCGGTATGACCGATGCAGAGCTTTCCAAGTACTGTGATAATATCACATTCGGGAGCATCCCCCTGCTCTACAGCCTGCTTCGCAGCACCGATAAGTTTTTCAGTATCCCTTTCTTTCAGCAGTTCTCCACCATTGCCACAATATACGACCAGACATGACGGCGATACTTTCCAATCGTTCAGTATATGAACGAGTCTTTCCCTGCTCTCTGAACCGTCTGTTATTATAAGCTCGGTATATCCCGTAAAAACAGGCTTTCCTGTCTTAAATGCGGCAGCTTTCAAAGCGTCACGCATATCCCCGCCTGACGCTTCGACAGCTGTATCATCGTCAAAGAAAGCGAGCACAAGATCCCGTCCGTTTTCTCCTGATACAGCAGCTGCTCTGAGATAGCTCTTCTCGTGTATCTTCCCCGATGCACAACCTGTTAAAAAAACGAATAATAACGCTGGCAAAAGCAAAATAGGTTTCTTCATTTTCTCTCCTTATTCATAGATTGTTTAAATTATCAATCTAAAATATCAACACTGTCTCTGCTGAAATATGATACTATTATAATGAGAAATTGTAGGAGGTGAGCCAATGAAACTCACTGACACCTCAGGTAATACCATAATAAGTGTTGTCGATCAATTTGACTATTCTACACAAAATCAGACCTATAACGATAATTTTAAAAAATGGCGAAAAGATAAAGATAATCCATATGCCTTCAATTTTGAACTTGACCGCAGGGAAAGTGTTTTTGTTGAAGGAAAAGGATTTGAAAACAGATCCGCTTCCAAAGCAGAGCGCGACTGCATAGGCAGAGTAATGAACATCATCGGCATTGCTATGCTGATGTGGATACTTATAGATAATATCATCAGTAAACTCGTCATATCGGTTATTGATCTTCTCGGCTTTGACCTGCACACTTCCTTTTTCAGTTCAGGACTTTACGGCGGAAGCGTACAGGTAATAACTGCTCTTATCGTCATATCCTTTGTCAAAGTATTTGTCCCTGCAATGTATATCCATAAAAAGCTCAGGATGCCGCCGCGGCTCGAATATATGAGCACACTTAACCACGCATCTGATATGCTGGGTACTATCTGTATGACAATGGCAGTAAGTACGGTAAGCTGTCTGCCAAATATTTACACCAACCGAACGATGCTGGTATTCAACTATTTCCGCTCAATAAACGCTGATGTAAATGTGTGGAACCAGAACCAGTTCATAGTGTATATCATCTTTGATATCGTTATCATATCCGTGATATACGAACTTTTCTTCCGCGGAGCTGTTTTCAACGCTCTGAGGCAATTCGGAGATATATTCGCTATCGTTATAACATCAGCTATGTCGGGACTTCTTGTACAGGATTTCCGCGAGCTTCCTGCCGCTATTCTCATCTCAGCAATAGCATCTGTAGGTATGCTCCGAAGCGGAACTATCATAACAGCCATTTTCGTGCAGATATGCTTCAAGATGTACAGGCTCGCACTTGTACTGCTGGAGGACAGCTCTCCTGATAAGATATTCCTCAAGCGCAATACCTTCATGCTCGTTGTATTCGTTATAGGAGCAGCAGGCATCATGCTGATATATCTTTTCAAGCGCAAAAAGCATGAGCATCATATCGCTGAATTCACGTCAAAATATTCCGTCACTCAGCGTCTTGCCATAGCCTGCAAGAGCTTCCCCCTGCCTGCTATCATATGCCTTTGTCTGCTGGCGGCTCTTATAAAAATGTTCTTTTAGGTGGATCTAATGGAAAAATATATGCAGCGAGCACTTGAACTCGCTCAAATGGCTTTTGATGAGGGCGAAGTCCCCGTAGGAGCTGTGGTAGTCAAAAAGACTACGGGAGAAATAGTCGGCGAGGGCAGAAATATGCGTGAGACCGCAAAGAACGCCCTTGCTCATGCGGAGATCATCGCTATCGACGCTGCCTGCAAAAAGCTTGGCGGCTGGCGGCTCCCCGACTGTGCTATCTACGTTACTCTCGAACCCTGTCCCATGTGCTGCGGAGCTATCATCAACTCAAGGATAGATAATGTTTACTTCGGTGCATACGATGTTAAAAGCGGCTCTGCCGTATCTGTACAGAAAATGTTTGAGCTTCCGTACAATTACCGCCCCGAAGTCACAGGGGGCATAATGGAAAAGGAATGTGCCGATATCCTTTCGGATTTCTTCCGACATCTCAGAATTAAAAAAAAACGCAATTGATACGCGCCTGTCCGCTGCTTTATGCAGCGGATTTTTTCGCGCCAAGAGGCGCGAAGATCAGCGCGGCAGCTGCCGCGCAGGCGCGTACGGGAAGAAGCTCCCGTCCCGATATCATCAGTGCAGCACCTATGATAAACACGATGACCATGCTGCTCCTCCACCGCACAAACCGCGGAAAAATCTGCTTGATGAGATATGCACCTGTCATTACCTGCAATGCCGCAGAAAAGACTGCAAACACCGCAAATATCACAAGAAACAGCGCGTCTATGCGCTGTGCGTCAAAAGGCTGCGAGAGCTGTGCCGCAGTTATAACAGGAAAAGGCGTTACGGACATTATTCCGCCTGACACCGCAAGCACAGTCAGTATCAATACAGCCGATACTATCGCTTTTGCAGCAAAATACCACACAAAAGCCTTTGAACGCTCCCCTTTTACAGCTCCCGAAAGTACCACAAGACTTCCGAGGCTTCCGCTGAGAGCTGCTCCTCTTGCTATTTCGTAAAATAAGCCTCTCTTTTCGGGAACAGTTATATTTCCCCATTCGGCATTTAATACCGCACTTATAAAATCTATCCCCAGACAGAGTATTCCTGCCGCTGCTGCGATCACCGCGGCTCTCGCAACAGGCTTTATCCCCGTTGACGAGCTGTAAAGACACACAAGCGCGATAAGTCCTGCTGTTAAAAGCCGTCCACTGACTCCGCTGCCACTTTCGGACGGTATATATACAGCACCGCTTGTCCGCCAGAGTGCAGAAAACAGTGTGCCGCCGAAAAATACCGTATATGCCAGATAAAAAACAGCAGCACATTTTTTCAGTTCCGTCCCCTTTGCCGCAAGGACCAGTGCAGCAAGCAGCTGCAAGGCTATGCCTGCAAGAACTCCGTATAATGTTTGAAGAGACATATTGCCGCTGAAGCAGAAGAGCTCGAACATATCCGCTATGAGCAGAAGTGCAGCCAGCTGGCTTTTTGAGATGCTATTCATGGTATTCCTCCACAGTAAAGCCGCGGCTTTGCATTTTCTTCATACCCATACGCACAGCTGTGTCACCCATGCCTTTTCTTTTGAACGGTGACAGCGGAGCTGTATACGGGAAGCCGTAATCCTCAGTTGCACATATATTCACAAGCACCGCACAGGCAAGGAGACTTATGCCGAAAAGTCCCAGTATTCCGCCGACTATCACAAAGATGAACCTCAGCACCGTCACCTGCGGATTAAACTCGGGCACTACAAGTCCGCCAAGCACAGAAAGTGCAGTCATGGTAAGCAGAGGAGTGCTGACAAGTCCCGAATTAACTGCCGCATCACCGATGATAAGTCCGCTTATTATGCTGACTGCTCCGCCCACGGGCTTAGGCAGCCTTACTCCTGCCTCTCTTATTATCTCATACATGAGCAGAACGAAAAGTGTCTCTGTCAAAATGGACAGCGGTGCTTTTTTCTCGGCTTCAACAAGGAGCATGAACAGCGTACTGTTCAGTAATTCGGGGTGATACATCACTATCGCCACATAAAAGGACGGCAGCAGTACTGCCGCAAGAAACGCCGCATATTTCAGCCAACGGATAAATACCGCGTAGTACGGCTTATAGGCGTAATCATCAAGTGTCTGAAAGCTCTCGCAGAACAGCCGCGGTATAACTATTGCATAGGGGACTCCGTCCACAAGCAGGGCTACCCTGCCCTCGATAAGCTTTGAACACAGCACATCGGGACGTTCGGTAGTACCTGTGGAGTCGAATATCTCGAAGCTGCCGTTTTCAACAAAAGGGCGCAGATATCCCGTTGTCAGTATGGCTTCGAGCTCAACATCATCAAGTGAGCGGCGGACCTTTTCCATGAGCGATTTCGGCACACGGTCTTTCATATAGCAGAAGCAAAGGTCGGTGCGGCTCTTTTCACCTTTGGTGAACAGCTCCATGACCAGCTCGGGACTTTTCAGTCTACGCCGTATCTGCGACATATTTGTGCGGATAGTCTCCGTGAAGCCCTCATGGGCTCCCATGATATTCCCCTCGCCTGATGGCTCCTGCACTCCGCGTGAATTATAGCCCTGCACTCCGAAAGCAAGTCCGAAGTCAACACCCTCGGCGATAAGCACCGCAAATCCCGAATTAACAAGCTTAAAAAGGGTATCATAGTCTTTGACCTGCGGTCTGTCCGTGGACAGCAGAAGCTGCTCGTTTATATAGTGGAACAGTCCGTGGGAGTCCTTTTGCTGCGGTATATCGGTTATTGGCTCGAATATGAGCTCGGTTATGACCGATGTGGACACCATGCCCTCACAGCAGAGCAGTGCGCAGTGTATGCCGCCTGTAACGAAACGATTTATGAGCAAGTCCGACGAGCCGCCCGAAATACGGCGTATCTCCTTGATGCTGTCGTCAAGTGACGGAAGCAGTCCTCCTTTTTCCATACATCTCACCTCAGCGGTATTATGTGCAAGGCTTACACGAATATGCACATTTAGCCGTTAGCCTTTTGTAGGGAACGCTGCCCAACAGGCACCGCGCCCTTTGTCGTATTGCGACATCTCCCCACACTGTGTGGAGTTACCCTCGGCGTTCCGCAAAGCGGCTGCGCCGCTTGTAGGGGCGGATAGTATCCGCCCCGAAATATCGAACGACTAAATGTGGCGATGTACACGCACCTACAACAAAACCGCCTGCACTGTGAATATCCACAAATGCAGGCGATATCTTTTATTTACTTTTATATTTGGAATAAATCTTCCGATAAACAAGGTACAGCAAAGGTATACCTGCAACCGAACCGATAACGATCACTATCCCTGCTGCCTCTGAGTTCAGAGCTCCCAGAACAGCAGCCAGCCAGAAAATTGCAGAAAAACAAAGCCACATGATACCGTTTGCTCTGTTGTAGGCTGGGATATCCGAGATCTCACTTTCTTTGACCTCTTTCCCCGACCAGAACCACATTGGCTTTTTACGTTTCCATGCGTATATTCCAAAACAGATGAAAAATATGCCTATGGGTATCGTAAGCATGAGCCAGACCACTCTGTCCATTATAAAACGCTCCTTTCTACGCTAAAAAATTCTTTTCCAGCCAAAGTGCAACTCCGTCCTCGTCATTTGAAGCCGTTACTTCATCGGCAATGTCAAGCACTTCCTGCACTGCATTGGCAACTGCAACTCCAGTACCGCACATTTTCAGCATATCAATATCGTTCTTGTCGTCACCGAAAGAAACTGTTTCAGCAAGCGATATGCCGCATTTCTCGGCAAGAGCATTGATAGCCGCTGTCTTTCCTGCTCCGCTTGGCAGAAATCCGTACCAGTTCTCGCCGCGGTAGCATTGCAGCTTGCAGCCGAACTTATCTGCGATATCCCGTGCAATACTCTCATCGGGCAGCTCCGCGACTATCTTGTTCCCACTGCACCGCAAAGGTCTGTCGTACTCGAAATACACAGCCTTGTGAAGCTTTTTCGACTCCGCGATATGCTTGCTGTTCCAGTAGACCGTCTTTCCGTTGGCAACAGTTATCTCAGCTGTCGGAACAATTTTCAGAATCTCCTCTACGATACCATTAGTCACATCTGCCGTAAGTTCGCAGCTGTAAATACATCTCTCACCCGAGTGTATCAGAGTACCGTCTGTAGTGATCTCATAGTCAGGCTTCAGAAGCTCTGTATACCGCTCCGCGCCTATCCAGTATCTTGCTGTTGCTATAGCAAAAAAGACTCCTTTTTCTCTGCACTTCCGCAAAACTTCAAGTGTTCTGTGTGAAATAGTTCCGTCTGTTTTCAGTAATGTGTGGTCAAGGTCGGTAAGTATAAGCTTTTTCATAAAGTTCACCTGTTAAAAAGTAGGGGGCGATGCCCACATCGCCCCATGTCGTTTATCATTTCTTGATCTTCATGGATATATCAAAGCACTTGACTGAATGAGTAAGCGCACCAAGTGAGATTATATCCACGCCTGTCTCAGCGACTGAGCGGATATTCTCGGCAGTAACATTGCCCGAAGCTTCAAGGAGAGCGCGTCCGTCTGCAATTGCAACAGCTTCTTTCATCTCGTTGCAGCTCATATTGTCCAGCATGATTATCTCGACTTTTGTTTCAAGAGCCTCGCGGAGCTCGTCAAGTGTACGGACTTCCACCTCTATCTTGACAGTATGGCCTATCTTCTCGCGGAGCGCGTTAACAGCCGCTGTAATACCGCCGTAAGCGTCGATGTGGTTGTCCTTGAGCATAGCTGCATCGGAGAGATTGAAGCGGTGGTTCTTTCCGCCGCCAACAGTTACTGCGTACTTCTGAAGCGCACGAAGTCCCGGGAGAGTCTTTCTTGTATCGGTAACAGCAGCCTTTGTGCCCTTTACCAGCTCCACGCACTTATTTGTGGCAGTAGCGATACCCGACATATGCTGTAAGAGGTTGAGAGCTGTTCTCTCACCTTTCAGCAGAGTAAGTGTACTTCCCTCCAACTCTGCAATGATATCGCCCTTCTGTACCTTTGTGCCGTCATTGAGAAGTATCTTGAAATCAACATCTCCGCCTGCAAGGTCGAAAACTCTCTTAGCCACCTCGATACCACAGACAACTCCCGAATCCTTTGCAACGTAGTAAGCGGAGCTTCTGTGCTCAGGCGGTATAAGGTTATCCGCAGCAGCGTCGATGTAGTTTATGTCCTCCATAAGTGCAGTTGTGATTATATTGTCAACATAGCATTGTAAAAGCTTCATATGTAAAGTCCTTTCGTTTTTTCTAAAAATGAAAAAAGTTGAGAGTTGAGAGTGTAGAGTTGAGAGTTTATGTGTTCGCTTTGCTCACATTATTTAAATTATGTCGCCGCAGGCGACTCCATAACTTTCAACTCTCAATTCTTAACTCTCAACTAAATCATGATCCATCAAAGCAAAATTATGATTTGTATTTAGAGTCTATACACAGGAACTCTTCTAAAGTAAGTCCCGAATCGTAGACCTCTTTTGCAAGCTGCTTGCCGAGGTAGCGAACGTGCCATGACTCGTACATATAGCCTGTTATATTCTCCTTGCCCTCGGGATAGCGGATAATAAATCCGTACTTATAACAATTTGCTGCTATCCATTTAGCCTGAGGAGTACCGTTGAATGATGAGCTTGCATTGTTTATATCCATAGCCAGACCTGTCTGGTGCTCGGAATGTCCTGCTCTTGCGGAATAAGTGTCCGCAGCAGCCTTGCCGTCACGGGCAACATAACCGTTATACAGCTGATTCTGATACGAATATGAGCGATAGCCCGAACAGATACTTAAACTATATCCTGCCTTTTTCGCATCGGCAGCCATTGCATCGAAAGCAGACTGTGCTTCGGGAAGTATCTTCCCCGGATCGTATGTTGACGGCAGAGAATAGGTCTTGTTTGCGATAAGTATGCCGTTTACATAGGTAATTCCGTTCTTTACCTCTATCTCACGGCGTGTAAAGGTCTCTTTCGTGCCGTCTGCCCATGTTACAGTAAAGTGCATGGAATCGGTATGAACTATAGTTCCCTCGGTATTATTATCGGTACTACCTATGTGGAAAACGATGTTATTTCCGTCGGGAGCATACTCAAAACGGTTTATATTTCCGCTCTTGTCAGTGACCTTTCCGCTGAGTCCGCTTATCTCGAAGTTCCTGCCTGCACTGGTCACCCACTTGCCGCTGAGCATCTCACTTGCATTTACTGCATTATAGCTGAAAAATCTGAATGTCTCCGCTGTACCGTCGTCCCATTTGAGTACAAAGGCGTTGTCGTTCTGCCATGTGATAAATGCGTTATCCTCTTTGCCCGATCTGCTCATTTTTATCGCAAGGATATCCTCTTCCGAGCCGATAGTGAAATCCTCGCTGCTGCCGTTTGGATATATCACCGTACCTGTGCCCTCACCAAAGCTGAAATATCGCTTTGAGCCTGCACGGTCGGCTATCCATGTGCCTTTCGGCAGCAAGGTCTTATTTGAGAGAATGATATCCTGAAGTGCTGAGAGATCGAGCGAATCCACAGTACAGTCGCCGTTGATATCAGCAGCTATCCGCTGTGTATCGTTAAGACCGTACCGTCCGAGGAGGTGATTTTTAAGTATCACCATATCGCTTACAGAAGTCCTGTCGTCACGGTTAAGATCCCCGCGAATAAGAGCTGTCGCAGCTTCAGTATGAAAAGCCGCAGAATTTGATGCCATTACAGCAGCCGAAACAACAGCTGCTTCAAAAACTCTCAGTTTTTTCATAATATCACCCCCATTGATATTGCTATATTTATTTTTTTACTGCATTACCTCACCAAGTATGATATAAGCAACAGTAACGATAGACTTCGCAAGCACGTAATCAGCATCTACGAAATAGCCGCCGTTCACAAGATCCTCGCGTATCTCCTTTACACGCTTGAAGCCCTCTGCTGCTGCCTTTTTATCAGGAATGACAAAATAGCAGTTCTGGAGTATCTTTCTTGTCTCTGTACGCACTCCCTTGGGTATGCGCGGACTTCCCTGATGCGGATCAAACTCTGCCTCTTCAAAGTCCCTTGGTGCGTTCGCAGCTCTTGATGCTATGCTGTTTGCAGCATGGCGTGAGAATACAAGTGCTTCAAGCAGTGAATTGCTTGCAAGTCTGTTGCTTCCGTGAACTCCTGTATGCGAACACTCGCCGCAGGCATAGAGATTGGGTAGGCTTGTTTCGGAATTGTTGTCAACATCAATACCGCCCATGAGGTAGTGCTGACACGGGAATATGGGAACAGGCTCTTTTGTAAGGTCATAGCCCTGCTCCAGAAGGTTTTTATATATCATCGGAAATCTGTTCTTGAGGAACTCGCTGTCCTTATAGCTTATATCAAGATAGAAATCCGTTGAATTCTGTTTGCGCGATTCAAGTATGATGGCGTGAGATACAACATCTCTCGGAGCAAGCTCCAGACGCTCGTCATAGTTATGCATGAAACGCTCTTTTTTGCAGTTCAGCAGGTATGCTCCCTCACCGCGTACAGCCTCGGAAATGAGGAAACATTCGCGTGTAGCGCGGTTGTTGAAAGCTGTCGGGTGGAACTGCACATAGCTGAGGTTCTTTATCTTAGCACCCATTTCGTATGCAAAGGTGATGCCGTCACCTGTTGCGATAGCAGAATTGGTCGTAAACTGGTAAACTCTGCCGATACCTCCTGTTGCAAGTATCATAAAGTGGCAGTTGCAGGTCTCATATGAATCATCAGGCAGCCTGAGAAATGCGGAATAGCCTGTTTTCGTCTGCTTCACACCGCACATAATTGTGTTTTCCATTATGGTCACATTGCTGAGCTTCTGAACATTTTCAAGGAGTGTGGAAGTTATCTCCTTACCTGTAGCATCGGCATGGTGGAATATCCTGTGGTGGCTGTGACCGCCCTCAAGAGTACGGTGGTAAGTACCGTCGGGATTTTTGTCGAACTCAACGCCAAGCTCGATGATACGCTCGATATCCTGTGCAGCTTCGCTTACAAGGGTATGAACAGCGTCCACGTTGTTCTTGAAGCTTCCTGCGATAAGAGTATCATTCTGATGATACTGGATATTATCCGAAGGAGAATTATATACACCTGCGATACCGCCCTGAGCAAGTGAGGAATTGCACAGCGGAAGATCACGCTTGCAGAGTATGAGTATATTCATCTCCTTGGGCAGATTGATAGCCGCATAGAGTCCTGCTGCTCCGCAGCCTGCTATAATAACATCATAATTTTTAGACATGATACAAGACCATCCTTTACCAGAAAATCTTTACACCATTATTATAACATATAAAGGTCAATAAATCAATATTCACAGGCAGAGAATTACCTTATGTTTTGTATTCAGCAAATAATGATCATTGAACAAAAAACAGCAGTTTTTAACCGATCGCCTCACTGTTAATATAATCGTATAATACCTGCAAATCCAGACAGAAAACAACGCTCAGTAAAAAAGTTTTGCCCCTGAGAGTTGCAAAACACTCAGGGGCATTGTGTCAATCATACCATGAATAATCAGAAGTTAGTTTGACCGAATACTGCATATGTGACAGGCTCGAAATACAGGGCTTTATAAGATCATGTATTTTTTGCATACATTTCTCTTCGTCTTTCGCTGTAAACCATAAGATCAAATTATCTTCCAGATCGCACATACAGTCGCTGCATTCAAGCTCAAGTTCGGGGATATTTTTCATTAAAAAGTCCTCTATATCTTCTGTTATTCCAAGTTCATTCTCAATATCCAATACGCCGCAGCCATAATCATAAAATTGTACTTTTATCATTTTGTCTCCCTACGCAAATTGCAATTTGCATTATTATTGCACAGCACTTCTGCTTTGGCAGCAGAAAAGCCATAGTACGTCCGACAAAATATCGGAAATACTATGGCTTAAAACTTCTGTATCTGTGCCGTACTAACGTGAGCTTTTCATTATTCGACTGAGATTATGTAGTAGTATACGGGCTGACCGCCGTTTACGAGCATTACCTCTATCTTGTCGCTGAGCTTGGACTGTATGAACTTCTGAAGCTCCTCTGCGTTCTCCTCGGGCACATCTGCGCCGTGGATAAGGGTAACGTAGCTTACATCGCCCTTTGCAAGCTTCTTTACAAGCTTGTATGTAGCCTTGTTTATATCACGCTCTGTGAATGAGAGCTTGCCGTTGTCAAGTGCCAGTATCTCGCCTTCCTTGATCTGATGTCCCTCAAACTCGGAGTCTCTTGCCGCAAATGTGATAAGACCTGTTGAGACTTTCTCGAACGCCTTTGTCATATCTATGCGGTTCTCGTTGAGAGAACGGCTCTCGTCAAATGCCAGCATAGCAGCGATACCCTGAGGTATGGTCCTTGTCTGGAGTACGCATACCTTTCTGTCTGTGAGCTTTACAGCCTGCTCTGCTGCCATGATGATATTCTTGTTATTAGGAAGCACGAATACTGTATTTGCAGGTGTTTTCAGTATTGCGCGGAGTATATCGTCTGTGGACGGGTTCATTGTCTGTCCGCCCTTTACGACTACATCTGCACCGAGATCCATGAACATAGCTTCAAGACCGTGACCTGCTGCAACTGCAACGAAGCCGAATTCCTTTTCGGGCTCGGCAGGAGTAAGTCCCTCCTGTGCTGCCTGAGCGTCCTTGACCTTGTTTTCGTGCTGGATACGCATATTCTCTATCTTTGGACGAGGATCGTTGATAAAATAGCCGAATTCAAGTCCCTTCTGGAGAGCATTGCCCGGATTATCGGTGTGAACGTGTACCTTTATTATCTTTTCATCGTCAACGACTACCACGCAGTCGCCGATAGTTTCAAGATATGCACGGAGTTTCGATACATCGGGACAGTTATCGTTCTTTTCCAGCATGAACTCAGTACAGTAAGTATATGTTATATCGTCATCATACTCGCTTACAGCTGTTCTGAAAGAGTCATTGGAGCTGTCCTGTGGAGCTGCCGACTCAGCAGGCTCGGCTATCTTGCCCCCTGCGAATACGTCTGTCATAGCTCTGAAAATAATGCAGAGTCCCTTGCCGCCTGCGTCCACAACGCCTGCTTTTTTGAGCTGTGGCAGCATATCCGTAGTCTTTTCCAGCATAGCCTCAGCTTCCTTGCAGACCTCCTGCCAGAAAGTGACTTCGTCATTAGTCTCGGCTGCTATCTCTCTTGCCTTTGCAGCTGCTGCCTTTACGACAGTGAGGATAGTACCCTCAACAGGCTTCATTACAGCCTTGTATGCTGCATCTACACCGAATTGCAGAGCGTCTGCGAAATTCTCGCAGCCTGCCTCTGTGCAGCCTGAAAGCCCCTTTGAAAAGCCTCTGAATATAAGTGAAAGTATAACGCCCGAGTTTCCTCTTGCGCCTCTCAGAAATGCCGAAGCCGCTGTGGAAGCTACCTCAGATACGGGAGCCTTTGAGTCAAGTCTCTTGAGTTCGGCAACGGAATTGCCTATTGTCATGGACATATTTGTACCTGTATCGCCGTCTGGAACAGGATAAACATTAAGCTCATCGACTTCGCGCTTTCTGTTATTGATAGTTATCGCAGCGGAGATAACAGCGTCTCTGAGTAAAGAACCGTGTATCACAGTAAAGTCCTCCAATTCTGTATGCAGTAGTAACTGCTCGCTTATGCGTTCATGTCATCAACGAATACGTTGACCTTGTGTACATCTATACCTGCAGCTTCTTCAACTGCGAAGCTGACTTTATGAGTGATGCTCTTTACAGCGGCATTGATATTGGTGCCGTAGGTCACTTTGATATGGAGATCTATGATAAGTCCGCCGTCCTTGTCGGTGCGGAGCAGTATACCCTTGTTCTTTCTGAACGCCTTGCCTGCTGTAAGTGCAGATACTGCCGAACGGAACGTAGTCACGCTGCATACGCCTGCAACACCAAAACAGTCAACGACTGCGTGTTTTACGATCTCAATGAGATAGTTTTCAGAAATAGTGATCTTTCCGATATGATTTTCAAAGCCTACCATGGATCATCACTCCTTTTGTTAAAATGCAAATAAAGTCTGATATTAACCGATATCTAATCAATTATATCACACTTTTTTGCTTTTTACAATACCTATAAAAAATTATATTTGGAAAAATACTTATCATATTAAAAAAATATAATATTTGTATTGATTATAGGCGGGTTTTGTGGTATTATAATAAAGATGTAATGCGAATTTACGGCGGTCATCACTATTGACCGTCGGGCTGACAGCTAAAAAGGGAGGTCTACTATGGGGTTTCATTTCAGAAAAAGCTTCAAGATATTCAGCTTTTTGAAGTTCAACAAAAACAAGAAGGGCGGCAGCATATCCGTTGACGGTCCGAAAATAGCAGGCAAAAAGGTAAAAGTTACCGTAAACAATAAGAAAAAGGCTACCGTAAGCCTACAGGGAACGGGTATCTCATACGATACCGACCTCGGCGGCAAAAAGAAAACAGGCAAGAAGTAATGGGAGAAATATGAAGAAACTACTCTTTATCGGCGATGTTGTGGGAAAAGCAGGCTGTGAGTTCCTTTCGGCAAAGCTGAGCAGCATAAAACATGAAAACAATATCGACATAACTGTCGTAAACGGCGAAAACTCCGCGCAGGGCAACGGTATAACCCGTTCATCTGCGGAAATGATAATAAGAGCAGGTGCGGATATCATAACTACGGGAAATCACGCTTTCCGCCGCAAGGAAGCCCTTGAACTCTTTGACGAGGAATATATGGTGCGACCTGCAAATTATCCCGAGGGCGGCTGCGTTGGAAGCGGATACCGCATACTCGACATGGGAGCGTACTCTGTAGCCGTTATCAATATGATGGGTACTGCCCTTATGGATCCGCTGGATAATCCGTTCACCAAGATAGACGAGATACTTAGTAAAATAGATACCCCGAACATCTTTGTGGACTTCCATGCTGAGGCTACTTCCGAGAAAAAGGCTATGGGTCATTATCTTACCGAAAGGGTAAGCGGCGTTTTCGGCACTCATACCCACGTACAGACCGCCGATGAGTGTATATTGGGCGGTCATACCGCATATATTACCGATGTGGGCATGACAGGTCCCGAGCACTCCTGTCTCGGTGTGGATTTCGCCTCAGTTATCAATATGTTCCGCTTTCGTATGCCTGTGCGCTTCATCGAGGCGGACGCTCCGTGCTTTCTTTGTGGAACAATAACCGAATTTGATGAAAAAAGTGGCAAATCGCACAAAACAGAAAGAATAATTATAAGATAGTCTACAAAGTTTGCAATAAGTACTTGCTTTTTTACCATTTATAGGGTATAATACAATTGTACAATAGAATAGCCTTAAGGCATATAAGACATAGTTATCGTACAAATATTTTTAACAGGAGGGTTATTTTGTAATGGAAATTCTGAAAGTATCATCACACTCATCACCTAATTCTGTTGCCGGAGCTATTGCCGGTGTTATCAGAGAACAGAAGGCTGTCGAAGTTCAGGCAGTAGGTGCGGGTGCAGCAAATCAGGCGATCAAGGCTATAGCTATAGCAAGGGGATATCTTGCACCAATTGGTATTGATCTCATTTGCATTCCTGCATTTGCTAATATCCAGATCGACGGCGAAGAGAGAACCGCTATCAAGCTTATCTGTGAGCAGAGATAATTGGTTTGGATCATCGGGCGGACTTTATGTCCGCCCTTTCTGTTTGTATTTTTGTCATTTACTATAATTCTTTCTAAGGAGCAGCTTATGCCCACTACTCTTTTCAGCGAAATCGAATACTTAAAGGGCGTCGGAAAGGCTCGCGGCGAAAAGTACCGCAAACTTGGCATAAATTCGCCCTATGAGCTTATATACCACATTCCCCGTGACTACCTCGACTTCCGCACTCATGTGCCTGTTGCTCAGGCTGTCCTCGGAGACTACAATGTGCTGAAACTGACGGTATACAAGAAAATGCCGCCACAGCGCATAAAAGGCGGACTTGTCATATGCAAAGCCGCTGCTACCGACGGACTGAACGATATACTGATAGTTGTATATAACAACGTGTATTATTTTCAGGCTCTCAAAGAGGGCGAGACTTACTATATGTACGGCAAGGTGGCAGGTTCGTTCATGCGCAAGGAGATAAGCTCCCCTGTTTATATCCGCGCCGATGAAAAGGTGCTCATTCAGCCTAAATACCACCTAACTCAGGGGCTGTCCGTAAATATGGTGCGCACCAATATGCGGCAGGCTCTTGAACTCATGCGCAATGAGCCCTTTGAGACACTTTCTGACGATATTTTGCGGAAATACGACCTTTGTCCCCTTATGTGGGCACTTGAAAATATACACTTCCCCGAAAGTGAGCTTGCTGCCGAAACTGCAAGGCGCAGACTCGCCTTTGATGAGCTTCTCAAACTACAGATAGGTATGTCTGTTATGAAGTCCCGAAGCCGCAGAAATACGGCGTTTCAAATGGACAGCAGCGTTGATGTGAGCGCGTTCACGGAAGGACTGCCATTTGAACTCACTGACGACCAGAAAAAGGCTGTTTCAGAGATAGTCGGTGACCTTTGCAGAAATGTCCCCATGAACAGGCTTTTGCAGGGCGATGTGGGAAGCGGCAAGACTGCTGTTGCAGCCGCAGCCTGCTATTTTTCTGCGCAGAACGGTGTGCAGTCCGCGCTTATGGCTCCTACGGAAATACTTGCTTCTCAGCATTTCAATACCCTCAGCAGCTTCCTTGAACCTTTCGGCGTAAAGGTGTGCCTGCTGACAGGTTCAACTACCGCAAAGCAAAAGGCTGCTATACGCGAACAGATAGCAGCAGGTGAAATTGATGTCATTGTCGGTACTCATGCCATAATACAGAAAGATGTGGAGTATAAGTCTCTCGGACTGGTCATTACCGACGAGCAGCACCGCTTCGGTGTGGCTCAGCGAGCTGCTCTCGCCGAAAAAGGCGATGCTCCCCATAAACTTGTAATGTCCGCAACTCCTATCCCCCGTACACTGGCACTTATCATCTACGGAGACCTTGATATATCTGCCATAACTCAGCTCCCTAAAGGCCGAAAGCCCGTAAAGACCTACGCGGTCACGGGAAAACTCCGCAGCCGTGCATTCGGCTTTGTTCGTCAGCGGCTTGACGAGGGCAGGCAGGCTTACGTTGTATGCCCCATGATAGAGGACAGCGAAAGCGAGCTTTTTGCCGTAAAGACCTACGCCGATGAGGCTGCAAAGGGTGACCTCAAAGGCTATTCCACCGCACTTCTTCACGGTAAGATGAGGGCTGCCGAAAAGGACAAGGTAATGGAGAAATTCCGCAGCGGAGAGATACAGGTGCTTATCTGCACTACTGTTGTTGAAGTCGGAGTTGACGTGCCCAATGCGGCAGTCATGGTCATCGAGAACGCCGAGCGTTTCGGACTTTCTCAGCTTCATCAGCTCCGCGGTCGTGTGGGACGAGGCAGCTTCGAGAGCAGCTGTATACTCATAACCGACAATACCACCGAGGACTGCGTAAAGCGCATGAAGATAATGTCCTCGACTACTGACGGATTTAAAATATCGGAAGAGGACCTGAAAATGCGAGGTCCCGGCGACTTCTTCGGCAATGCTCAGCACGGTCTGCCGCCGCTGAAAATAGCGGATATCGCCTGCAATATGGAGCTTATGAACCGCGCTCAGACCTGCGCAAAGGAGCTCCTTGCCGATGATCCGCTCCTGGAAAAGCCGCAGAACAGACCGCTGAAACTCGATGTAATGCGCCTTTTCAGCAAGGATATAATCGGATAAAACAGAAAAGCCATGAACGAAATAACGTTCATGGCTTTTTTTATTTTTTCTTCCATTTAAGCAGCGCGAACGCTGTTACTATCGTAAGAAATCCCGTAAGTGCAAGCGCGACCCATGTATAGTTGAACGGTATATCTCCTGTATTGATACCGTAAAAAGCAAACATGATGTTCGGAATCTGAAGAACTATGGTGACGATAGTAAGTCTCCACATTACAAGGTTCAGATTATTCGAGATTATTGATGAGAAGCCGTCCATCATACTGGACAGGATACCCGTGTATATACTCGACATCTCGATCGCCTGCTTCATCTCGATAAGAACGTCCTCAAGAAGATCCTGATCTTCATCGTAGAGCTTTATTACTCTGCCGCGGAATATCTTCTCGATAGTGGCTTCGTTGGCTTTGAGCGAAGTGGAAAAGTATACCAGTGACTTTTCAAGAGCAAGCAGCTGCATGAGAAGCTCGTTCTTCATAGCGTCGTGGAGCTCCTGCTCGGCAGCAGATGATATCTTATCTATCTGTTTCAGATAGGTAAGGAAGAGTGCTGCGATCCTGAGAAGAAGCTGGAGCACAAATCTTGTCTTGAAATCAGGCCTTAGATTGCGTATGCCGCCTCTTGCGGCTTCGTTGAGTATCTGTGTTTCTCTGATAGAGATAGTGAAAACGTATTCGTCCGTAACGATGATGCCCATTGGAAGAGTGTAGAAGTTCTTGGTCTTGTCATCGTCAATTGCAGATACAGGAGTATCTATGATAACGAGAGTCTGGTCGTCCTCGCGCTCGATACGTGATGACTCCTCCTCATCTATGGCGGACTTTACAAATCCGCTGTCAAGACCGTAATCCTCTATAAGCTCCCTGACCTCCTGGGGAGTCGGGTCTACCACCGATACCCAGCAGCCTGCTTTCGGAGCATCGCACTGTTTCAGGATACCGTTTTCATAGCAGTAAAAGTTTATCATATCATTTCGGCTGTTCCATAGCGGAAAAGCCTTGCTCCTTTCGCCGAGATTAACTTCGGCAAAAGGACGAGAGCATTATTATCGTCTGCCGAAGCATGGAATATTATTCAAATTCCCATAAGGGTCAGAACTCATAATGCACCTCCATAATCAAGATATAACTTTATTATACCAAATTTCAACACCGATTACAAGTATTTTTTTGAAAAAAAGAGCTGCCGGACAATTGTCCGACAGCTCTTTGTGCTTCGATCACTTATTCATCTTTGAAAGCCTTACTGATCATCGTTCTTCTTTCTTGAACGAGCTGCGAAAGCGCAAACTGCTGCAATACCAAGTATTGCTAACGCTGCTCCTGCTCCCTCAACACCTGTCTTAGGTGCATCAGTTGTCTTCTTAGTTGTTGTGCTCTTAGCCTTAGTAGTTGTTTTTGCTGTTGTCTTACCTGTTACAGCAGCAGTTGTAGTTGTTGTTGTTGTCTCTTCTGCTGTTGTGGTAGTAACATCTGTTGTAGTAGTCTCAGATGTTGTAGTTGTGGAAGTGGTCGATGTAGTAGTTGTTGTTGTGGAAGTTGAAGTTACTGAGAACTCGATACCTCCCTGTGTAACACTGGTCGTATTTGATACTTCCTGACCCATTACATCGCTCGGATTTGTTGTAGTAGTTGTTGTTGCCGTAGTAGTTGTAGTCGTTGTTGTAGTTGTAGTAACTATCTTCTCATCGATCATTACAACTGTATCTGAATCTGTCTCAACTCCGTCAACAGATACAAGCTTACCGTCAGTAACTGTGAACTTCATATCTGTTGCTACTTCGTAGCCTGTAGGAGCAGCTACTTCGTGAAGTACGTACTGACCGTCCTCAAGAGTTACCTTTGTGGCTGTCTGTCCTGAGATCCAAACGAGTGAATCGCCGTGAGACTTTTCAACCTTAGCACCCTGTCCGGCTGTAATAACGCCTTCATCGAATTCTACCTTATGACCGTCCTTGTCAACACCTGTAAGTGTAAGCTCAGCACCTTCGACTTCTTCACCAAGGATATCCTGCTTGTCGATCTTTACAACAGCTGTTGTTATAACTGTTGTAGTTGTCGATGCAGTAGTTGTTGATGTTGTTGTCGTAGTTGTCTTGCTTGTTGTAGATGTTGTAGTTGTAGTCGTGGTAGTAGTTGTTGTGGTGGTAGTCGTTGTTGTAGTTGTTGTGGTCGTTGTTGTTGAGGTCGTAGTAGTTGTTGTTACTATTCTCTCATCGATCATTTCAACTGT
>NZ_FNWV01000002.1:0-1506 GCF_900108555.1 Ruminococcus flavefaciens | reverse complement strand
ATCGCATTGCCTACGCCGTTGAGTACTTCTGCGCCCTTGCCTGCCTTGATCTGACCGTCCTTGAAGGATACCGTCTTTCCTCCTGCTGTCTTTCCTGTAAGTGTCAGTTTAGCTCCGACTACTTCTGTGCCGCCAAGGTCTACCTTATTGATGTTTACCTTTGCAAGCGTTGTCGTAGTTGTAGTAGTCGTTGTGCTTGTAGTTGTTGTTGTCGTCTTCGACGTTGTTGTAGTTGTGCTTGTCGAAGTCGTTGTAGTAGTTGTAGTTGTTGTAGTTGTTGTGGTGGTGGTTGTTGTCGATGTAGTAGTTGTAGATGTTGTTGTTGTGGTTGTTGTAGTAGTGGTTGTCGACGTTGTAGTGGTCGTCGTGGTTGTTGTTGTAGTAGTTGATGTTGTTGTCTTGCTTGTAGTAGTAGATGTAGAAGTTGTAGTCGTTGTGGTCTTGCCTGTAGTTGTTGATGTTGATGTGCTTGTTGTTGCCTCAGCATCGCAAACTTCAATATGATTACCGCTCTTATCTACTATGTAATAGCCTTCCTCAGATGTCTTGTCAGGTGTCTCCTTAAGAGCTTCACCCTTTGCATCAACTATCTTGCTGTCCTTGATAGTGAAGTTGAGTACGGAAGTAATGATATCATAAACCTTGCCGCCGTCCTCGAACTTGTCACCTGTTTCCTTCAGTGAGTAGTTACCGTCTTTGAGTGCTTTTACGAGCTTTGCAGAGTCGCCTGATACCCACTGGATACCGATGACCTTACCGTCACTGTTCTCGACCTTTACGAAATCGCTGTCATTCTTGTTTGCTTCAAGAATTGTCTTCCAGTCGATGTCGGAGTTTGTGAGCTCAAGCTGAGCACCCTTTATCTCCTTCTCGCCTGTGATATCGCTCTTGCCGATAGTGAACTCGTTAGGAGCGTCCTCGATAATGATAGTTGTCTTGTCCTCGGACATAGAAGTCTTGCCTGTTGTGGAAGCTTCTACGTTCTTGACCTTACCGTTTTCAAGTGTGAATGTGAACTTTGAAACTACATCGTAACCGTCAGGTGAAGCAGTTTCAACAAGTGAATACTTACCGTCCTTCAGGAACTCGAAGTTTGCGGAATTGCCGTCGAATTCAGTCTCCTTGACATCTTCGAGAGCCTTGCCGCCGTTGATCTTAACGCCATTCAGCGACTGACCGTCCTCAGAGATGAGCTTGAACTTAGCCTTGCCTGCTTCCTCGGGGATAGGAGTTCCGCCCAGTGCCTGCTTGTCTATCTTGATTACCGACTTGGTGTCGAATACTTCAAGAACCTTGCCGTCCTTTGAAACCTTTGCATCACCGTCTGTCTCAACGTCAACGTTCTTTACGATACCGTTTTCGATATCGAATGTGAACTTTGTTACTGTTGTGAAGCCGTCAGGTGCTGCTGTCTCTTCAAGGCTGTACTTGCCGTCTTTAAGTCCTGTGAACTTTGTACCGTTGCCTGTGAACTCTGTTGACTTAACTTTACCGAGTGCGTCGCCG
>NZ_FNWV01000008.1:113647-174170 GCF_900108555.1 Ruminococcus flavefaciens | reverse complement strand
TGTACCGTCAAGTGATGGCTGATTATAACGCATTGACTTGCGGATATCGTATGTATTGCCGTTAAGAGTTACTGTACCCTTATTTTCTCCGTCATTTCCGGGTGGTCTCCAGTCGCCCCAGCCTTCTACGATATAGTATTCCATAAGAGGATTTCTTGTCCATCCGTAAACGCACATATAAGAATTTCCTCTTGGTGTGTATTCTACATCATAAGTGAGAACGATGTTTCCGAAAGCCTTGTAGTTCTTCTTCTGGCTGTCGTAGTTCTTACCCATACGTGCGAGGAAGTTCTCAATGTTGCTCCATGAGCAGGTGAAAGAACCTGCACCGGGATTCATTGATGCCTGTCCCTGACCGTTCTGGTTCCACATCTCGTAGTCGTATCCACCGATATTACCTCTTGTCTGCTGGTCAGCAGCTGAAGCAACAGCAGGGATAGCAGCTGCGATCATAAGTGTGGACGCACCTGCACCGATGATCTTTTTGATCTTATTAAGCTTCAACTAAATCACTCCTTTTAAGTTAAAGAATCGGATTTTTGTAATACCCTCTGTATATTTTGCTGTTTTTATTTCTAACTTAATTATAATTAAATTACTATAATACTCACAAGTCATTTATTGCGCTCAAAACTTAAATCGGTCAGATATTGCGGTCAAAATAGCAATAAAAATAAAAGAGTACAAATTTTTCAACCCAAAATATTTGTGCCGAAAAAAAGCTTGTTTTTGCTCTATAAGGTCGTTTCAAGCTTTTTGCATAATTGGAGTGTATCTTTTAACTATACCATTTTTTGTCATTAACCACTTTTTGTGCGATTATTTAAATATGGTATTCAGATTACTATTTTTTGTAAAATACTGATATTTCGTAAAGACTGTTTTTTAATTCAAAATCTATTTTTTGATATCTTTAAACCCAATACAGTGCCTCACACCCTCCTTTTCATTTAAACAATGCTCTTATTACATTATAAATATAAATTTATAAAGCACAAATACCAATGTTTTTAAAACTATATGTTATAATGTACTTTCTATTTTATACTAAAAACATTGATTTTTTTCAAATAATATGCTACAATCAACTTATTACATCTTATGATCGCTGTTAGGAGTTTCTGTTATGAATAAAATAAAAAAGGCATTATCGGTATGCCTGTCAGCCGCCTTGCTTTTCGGCTGTTCCGCGAAAAAAGATACCGAGGAAAAGGTACCTGTATTTTCTGAAAGCAATGTATCAGAGGACTTATCTCTCCCTCTGTTATCCATACAGACCACAAGTCAGGACGAAAACGTCATGGACTTCATAAAAAAGCCTGTTGCCAAGCACGTTGCGGAAAGCATGGTACAATGGGATCCGAGCTACGCAACGACACCTGAGCCCTACTATGAGAGCTGCTACGTAAAGCTGTCCACAAAAGACGAAAGCTTCTCTCTTAAACCTCACGCAGCTCAGGTCAAGGTCAGAGGTAACTGGACTACAAACTATCCCAAAAAGCCGCTGAGGATCAAATTCGATCAGAAGCTCAATCTTCTCGGACTCAACGACGGTGCCGAGTTCAAAAACTGGGTGCTCCTTGCCGAATACAAGGACGGCTCTATGCTCAGGAACAAGGCTACTCTCTATGCTGCCCGTCAGATATTGAAAGAGGACGGTCTTTACGCAGCCGACTCACAGCTCGTAAACGTTGAAGTTAACGGCGAATACATGGGCGTTTACCTGCTCACCGAACAGCAGCAGGCAGCTAAAAACAGAGTGAATATCAAGCCGCCCAAAAAGGACTATAAAGGCACAGATACAGGCTATTTCCTTGAATTTGACGGCTATTTCGTGAACGAGGAGGAGCTTCACAAGTTTCCTCTTGATCTTAACAATAACGCCGCGCTCAAGCCTTATGACGGCAATGACGGCAGCGGCAGGACTATAAAATGTCTCAGCGCAGGCGGAACTATCAAAAAACCTCTCGGCGTAACAATAAAAAGCGATATCTATTCTCAGGAGCAGCACGATTTTATCGAGAATTTCGTGAACAACACCTATAAAATAATGTACGAAGCCGCCTATAACGACAAGGCTTTTGTATTCGACAAGGATTACAAAAACATCTCCGAGACCACTTCTGTCACGCCCCGGCAGGCTGTAGAAAAAGTTGTCGATGTGCAGTCCCTTATAGATATGTATATCATATGTGAGCTCGCCTGTGATGCAGATGTAGCGTGGTCAAGCTTCTATATGGACGCTGATTTCAGCGATAAGGGCAGCAAGAAACTGAGATTTGAAGCTCCGTGGGACTTCGACTCCGCTATGGGCAACAGACCGCGCTGCACTGACGGTTACGGATACTACGCAGCGAACATCGTCCCCGATCCCGATACGGAAAAAGACACCATTAATCCGTGGCTGGCAGTTCTCGCCTATGAGGACTGGTACCGCGACATGATAAAGGAGACGTGGACAAAGGCTTACGACAGCGGAGTATTCGAGCAGACCTGCCAAATGATACAGGACGACAGCACGAACTATCAGGCTGACTTCAAGGAAAACTATAAAAAATGGAACAATATCCTTATGAATTACCTGTTTGAATTCGAACTTTCGGACAAAGCAAAAAAATGTGTCAACGAAAAGGAAGCGGCAGATTATCTTTTGAACTGGCTGCAAAGCCGAATAGATTTCCTAAATTCCGAATGGCATAAATAAACAAAAAAGACCGGTGAACCAAATCCACCGGTCTTACTTTTAATCTTTTCTGAAAAGCTCTCTGAGAACCATGCCTCCGCCTGCTGCTACAAGTCCGAACATAACTATAAAGACATATGCATTAGTGCTGCGCCATCTCAGATGAGTTGTAAGCATTACGCTGAGAAGTACGATAACTATTCCGATAGAAAGAACCACCCAGCCGAATATCTTCCTGTCCATAAGGAAGAGCATTGCGATACCTGCAACTATCGGAAGCATTATCAGTCCGTTGGGAAGTCCGAAACCGCCTATCCTGAAGAAATAGCCGCCATATCCCCATGTGCTCTCTACGACTATATTCTGGAATACCATGAACAAGCCGCCGCCCAGCATAAGCAGTCCCACAAAGAATTTCAGCAGTCGGTTGCCCTCATCTTTTCTTGCGTGGATACTGTCACGGCTCTCAAGAAGATCCTTGTACATTTTATCCAGCTCTTTGTCTTTTGTTGTTTTCGGCATAATACCGCACCCCCTATATCAAATTTACGAGTATATTATACACGAAAACTCATATATTGTCAAGTATACCGCTGTAAAATCATACTGCATAAAATGAAAGTTATGTGAAATTAACAACGTGCTCTTGACAGGGGCAATTAAATAAAGTATAATAAGATTTGAAAATGATTATCATATTCATAAGTGATATACTGATAAAGACTGATATCCCCGCCGTCGGTGGGGATAAAATATGCTTAAAGGAGAATTGAATGACATATAACATGAAAGGTGCTGCGGCGTTATTAGTTCCCGTATTACTCTCAGCCATGCTCATAGGCTGCGCAGCTAAAAAGCCCTCAGACAAGGACGGTAAGCTGAGCATAGTCTGCACAAATTTTTCTGAATATGACTGGACACGGGAGATAATAGGCGAAACAGACAGCGCAAATGTCACCTATCTCCTTGAAAGCGGCATGGATATACATAATTATCAGCCCAGTGCTGAGGATATAATGACTATCTCGGACTGCGATATGTTCATATATGTAGGCGGCGAGTCTGAGAGCTGGGTAGATGACGCACTCAGCACCAAGACCAACAAAAATATGAAGGTAGTAAAGCTTTTTGAAGCTGTAAACGATAATATCAAGCTTGAAGAGCACAAGGAAGGCATGGAAGAAGAGGAAGAACATTACCATGACGAAGATGAGCCCGAATACGACGAACACGTATGGCTCTCCGTAAGAAATGCTGAGTTGATATGCAATGATATCTGCGATAAGCTGTGCGAGCTCGACTCCGCTAACGCTGATACATACAAGGCTAATCTTGCCGATTACACGGACAAGCTCAGGGCACTTGACGGAGAATACAGCAAAATGGCTGAAAACGCAAAGGTAAAGACTCTGCTTTTCGGCGACCGCTTCCCTTTCCGCTATCTTGTTGAGGATTACGGACTTGATTACTACGCAGCATTTAAAGGCTGCTCAGCTGAGACCGAAGCAAGCTTCGAGACTATCGCAAAGCTTGCGGAAAAGCTTGACGAGCTGAAGCTGAATAACGTATTTATAATAGAAAACTCCAGCGATGCTATCGCAAAATCAATAATAAGCAGCTCAGGCAATAAAAATGCAAGCATAGAAAAGCTCAATTCGCTACAGTCCGTAACTTCGGACGATATCAAAAAAGGAGCTACATATATATCAATAATGAAGAATGACCTTGAAACTTTAAAGAAGGTGCTTAACTAAAATGGGAGCATTGTTAAAATGCGAAAACGTCTCTCTCGGATACGAAGGAGATGTAGTTACAAAAAATCTTAATTTTACCGTAAACAGCGGCGATTACCTATGTATAGTCGGCGAAAACGGCTCAGGAAAGAGTACGCTCATAAAGGCTCTTCTCGGACTCAGACCACAGCTCAGCGGTAATATCACCCTCTGCGGCGAAGTCGGCAAGAACGAGATAGGCTACCTGCCGCAGCAGACTATGGTACAGCGCGATTTTCCTGCATCTGTACGCGAGATAGTGCAGTCGGGCTGCATGAGCAGATGCGGCTTCCGCCCTTTTTATAATAAGGAAGAAAAGAAGCTCGCCCACGATATGATGCACAGACTTGAGATAGAGCCCCTTGCAAAACGCTGCTACAGGGAGCTTTCGGGCGGACAGCAGCAGAGAGTCCTCCTTGCAAGAGCACTCTGCGCCGCAAGAAAGATGATACTCCTTGACGAGCCTGTAACAGGTCTCGATCCAAAGGCTACCAATGAGATGTACGAGCTTATCGACAGCCTCAACAAAAAGGACGGCATAACAGTTATAATGGTATCACACGATATGAATGCGGCTGTAAAATATGCTTCCCATATCCTTCACGTAGGCAGAAAGCAGCTGTTCTTCGGCACTAAAGAGGACTACCTCACCAGCAAGACAGGACAGGCTTTCCTCGCTGTAATGGGAGGTGATGACGATGAGTGAGATGATCGAAAAGCTTCAGCTTTACTTCCAGTACCCCTACGTAAGATATGCCATGATAGTAGGACTTCTCATAGCCCTCTGTTCCTCGCTCCTCGGCGTTACCCTTGTAATGAAGCGTTTTTCATTCATCGGCGACGGACTTTCCCACGTTGCATTCGGCGCAATGGCAGTTGCTACAGTAACAGGCATAACCAACAATATGCTCATCATCATGCCTGTGACAATAGTCTCCGCAGTACTGCTCCTTCGAACAGGCAGCAATACCAAGATAAAGGGCGATGCCGCAGTAGCCATGATATCAGTTGGCGCACTTGCTCTCGGCTATATGATGATGAATATAGCAGCTCAGAGCGGTAATAAGCGAATGACCAGCAACGTTTCCGCAGACGTATGCAGCACCCTTTTCGGTTCGACCTCGATTCTGACTCTTTCGCTTACAGATGTGTGGATATGCGTTGCTATGTCCATAGTTGTCGTAACCGTTTTCCTTGTATTCTACAACAAGATATTCGCAGTAACATTCGATGAAAACTTTGCAAAGGCTACGGGAGTACGTTCGGATATGTACAACCTACTTATCGCAGTCGTTATCGCAGTCATCATCGTTATCGCAATGAATTTCGTAGGTTCGCTGCTTATCTCAGCACTTATAATCTTCCCTGCACTTTCGGCAATGCGAGTTTTCAAGAGCTTCCGAAGCGTAATAATCTGCTCTGTCATAATCTCGCTCATATGCGCAGCTACAGGTATCATCGTTTCCATACTTGTGGGAACTCCCGTAGGTTCTACCATAGTTTCGGCAGATATCTGCGTATTCTTCATTTTCAGTCTCATATCAATGGCTCTGAAAAGAGGAAAATGATAAAACACATGACATATATACCAAAAATACTTCCGCAGAAACGGAAGTATTTTTTTTGCAGTATCGCCTGATTACTAAGTGCAAAACCTTGACAAGCCTTTACCAAAAATGGTATAATAAAAGTTACATACACAGAGTAAAAAACTGATTGTCTGAATTGAACAGAAATATGCATGAAAAGCATAAATCTTCTTCTATGAGGCAGGATGATCAGCTTCTGCTGTTTAAAAACTATTATCCAAAAGGAGGTCACGCTATGGAAACTATCAATGAGATCACCGCACGTATCCGCGAGCTTCGTGAGATATGTGACTATACACAGGAAAAGCTTGCAAAGGAGCTGGGACTTACTACAGAGCAATATGCAGGCTATGAAGAGAATGGTGATTTTCCCATAAGCGTCATCTATGAGATCGCAAACAAGTTCGGAGTGGACTTCAATGAACTGGTCACAGGCGAACCGAGCCGTATTGACACATTCCACGTCGTCCGCCGCGGCAAGGGCAGAAGTATAAGCCGTTACGAGGGATACCGTTTCAAGGATCTTGCCTTCCGCTATGCAGATAAGGTAATGCAGCCTCTTCTCGTAACTCTCGAGCCTTCCGATGAACCTGCAAAGCTCGTTACTCATGCAGGTCAGGAATTCAACCTCGTGCTAAAGGGCACTATAGCCGTCACATTTGAAGATCAGGAGATAATCCTGAACGAGGGCGACTCTATATACTTCAACCCCACATACCCACACGGACAGCGTTGCGTTGGAGACAGCAAAGCAAGATTTCTTACCGTTATTGCCGAATGATCGGCTGTATTACGCTTACATAAAAAGGAGTATTTATTATCATGCTTTTAGACCGCTACCTTCCCCGTATAGAATTTGATTCTTACGAGGATTTCAAGGAAAATTACCGCGTTAATGTTCCCGAAGATTTTAATTTCGGCTGGGATATCGTTGACGAATGGGCTAAGCAGGAGCCTGAAAAGAAGGCTCTCATCTGGCTCAGCCACGATAAACAGGAGCGTACCTTCACATTTACAGATATATCCAAGCTGTCAAATCAGACTTGTCACTATTTTAAAAGCCTCGGACTCAAAAAAGGCGATGTAGTTCTTCTCATACTCCGCCGCCGCTGGGAATACTGGGTAATTGCGACAGCACTTCACAAGCTTGGCGTTATCCTTATCCCCGGAAATCTTCTTTTCACCACACATGACATAGCATACCGCGGAAATATGGCAGAGATATCTGCTATCATCGCCTGCGATGACGAGTATATCCGCGGACAGATAGACGCAGCTGCTCCCGAGATAAAGACTCTCCGCGAGAAGATCGCAGTTGCAGAGCCTCGTGAGGGCTGGGACTACTTCGAGGAAGAGATCGCAAAGTATCCCGATACATTTGAGCGTCCTACAGGCGAAGAAGCTACAAAGGCAACCGATACCATGCTGATATACTTCACATCAGGCTCAACAGGTATGCCCAAAATGGTATGTCACAACTTCGCACACCCACTCGGTCACATCGTTACTGCTAAATACTGGCATCAGGTACAGGAGAACAAGCTCCATATGTCTATTTCCGACTCAGGCTGGGCAAAGTTCGGCTGGGGCAAGATATACGGACAGTGGATATGCGGTGCTATCCAGTTCGCATACGACTTCACAGGCAGATTTAACGCAAAGGATATCCTCGAAGTTATCAGCCACTACAAGCTCACTACTTTCTGCGCACCTCCTACAATGTACCGTTTCATGCTCCAAGAGGATATGACAAAGTACGACCTTTCATCTATCCAGAACTTCTGCAACGCAGGTGAACCTCTCAATCCTGAGGTATTCAACCGTATCTACGAGCTTACAGGCAAGAAGATGCGCGAGGGCTTCGGACAGACAGAGGGTACCGTACTTATCGCAAACTTCCCTTGGATAGATCCTAAGCCGGGCTCAACAGGAAAGCCTTCACCTCTTTACAATATCCACCTGCTCCGTGCTGACGGAACAGAGGCTGAGGACGGTGAAGAGGGCAGCATCATGGTATGCGGCATCGACAAGGAGCGTCCTACAGGACTCTTCTGTGGCTACTACAAGAATCCCGAGCTCACAGAAGCTGTTCTCGGCGGCAAGAACTACGATACAGGCGACGTAGCATGGCGCGACTCAAAGGGCTATTACTGGTTCGTAGGAAGAAACGACGACGTTATCAAGTGCTCTGGCTACCGTATCGGACCATTCGAGGTAGAGAGCGCACTTCTCACCCACCCTGCTGTAGTTGAGTCAGCTATCACAGGTGCTCCGGATCCTATCAGAGGACAGGTAGTAAAGGCAACTGTCGTACTTGCTGAGGGATACACTCCTTCACCCGAGCTCACAAAGGAGCTTCAGGATCACGTTAAGCGCGAGACTGCACCATATAAGTATCCTCGCGTTATCGAGTACGTCAAGGAGCTTCCAAAGACTCTCGGCGGCAAGATAAAGCGTGCCCAGATACGTCATCAGGACGAAGAAAACACTCAGAAATAACCATAACATTCCGTTCAGCCATAAAGAAGCAGCCGCATCTTTATGGCTGTTTCTGAACATAAGCTGTTAATTCGGAATGCGGAATTAGGAATTATGAATTAATGGTGTCCGCTATCTCGGACAGATTTAAATATATGTATCATAGGACCATTGAAAGCAACATATATCCAGATCATCGTCGCAGACGATACAACAATTATGAATTCTGCATTCCTAATTCCGAATTTTTTCACTATTACCCCGTTTTTCAAATTATCACTGCGTAAACTATAAGTAATATTGGGGGTGGCAAATATGAATTTTGATGCGCATCAAATCATATCCCGGGTCTACAAGGCAAAAGAAGACAGCCACGCGGCAGACGAACTTATCTCAGATTATATGCCGTTTATAAAATCAGAAACCGCAAAATTCCTCAATCGTCCTCCCGAACAGAGCGATGACGAGTTAAGTATAGCTATGTTCGCATTCTATGAAGCTATCAAGAATTATTCAAAGCTTCGCGGCTCTTTCCTTAAATTTGCTGCATTGCAGATAAAGAACCGCCTGATCGACAACTACCGAAAAGAAAAACGTAATAAAGGACAGATCTCGCTTGACGTTTCTGATGACGAAAAAACAGACCTGAAGGATACAATTCGCGATGAGCACGACGACTATGAAGAAAATGAGATTCGCGAGGCGACCAAACAAGAAATAGAAGAGCTTTCTGCACAAATGAACGACTTCGGTGTATCCATGTCCGATGTTGCGGAAAACTCGCCCCGTCAGCGGCGCACTCTTGAAATATGCAAGAAAGCCGTTGCATACGCCAGAAATAACCCCGATATTCTCGAGGATTTCCTGAGAACAAAACGTGTTCCCCTTGCAAAGCTCGCAGAGGGAGCAGATGTGGAAAGGAAATCTCTCGAAAGACACAGAAGATATCTTGTAGCTGTACTGCTCATATGTACAAACGGCTATGAGATAATGCGCGGACACATCATGCAGGTACTCAAAGGTGGTGAAAAAGTATGAAATATATAGTTATGGAATGTCATGAAGGTTACGCAGTTCTTATGGACGAAGAATCACGTTTTGTGAACGCTGCCAATATGCACTATGAGGTCGGACAGTCCGTCACGGATCCGATCATTATGAATGAAGAACATACTGCAAGAAGAATAACATTCACCGCAGGAAAGCTTATTGCTGCCGCAGCCTGTCTGGTCATCTTCGCTTCCGCAGGCTCGATATACTATTCACGCAACCTGAAGCCTCATTCAACTGTACTTATCTCATCTGATGCAAATATCAGAATGGAGGTAAACAAGAAGGGCAAGGTTTTGCATATCGTCAGCGACAGCGAGATAGGAAAGGATATACTTAAAGACTACGACGGCAAAGGCAAGGATAAACTTACAGTAGCAAACGAGATAATAGAGCTTGAGAAAGAAAAAGGCTATATCTCAGACGGAGATACCATAGATGTATATATTTCGTCTGATAATTCCGACGATTACCGAAGCATAAAGTCTGATCTTGAAAACGGCATCACAGATATAAAGGTAGAGGTACACGGCATAGACAGCCTGAAAAAGAATACAAAGCCAACAGAAGCTGTCAAGAAGCCTGATCCGCCAAAGCCTGATGCTGAAAAGAAACCGGATTCAGGCAAGGCTGACACACCAAAACAGCCTGCTCAGTCAGCAGTTGCACCTCCTGCTCCCGCAGAACCTCCTGCACCTGCTGTACAGCCGCCTAATGCTAATAATAATAAGGTAGAGCCTCCTGCTCCGCCTGTACCTCCGGCTGATGCAGCTGAACCCGAGCCGCCAAAGGCTCCCGAAAAGCAAGCAGAAGCAGGCAAAAACGAAGCTCCGAAGCCGGATACTCCTGCTGAGCCTGCAAAACCTGCTCTCCCCAATGAGGGCGAGCTCCCACACCCTGAACATGAGAAGCTTTCCTCTGATATAGATAAAGAACAACGAATAAGCTTCAGTGATATGAATCCTGTTATGCTCCTGCCCGAGCCTATACAGGAAGAAGAACCCATAGCTGCGGCTGAACCTCCAATGGCAGAGCCTCCTGCTCCCGAACCACCCTCTCCGGAAGCAGAGCTCCCACCTCAGCCGCCAATAGTTCCGTAAGAAAACATGAATATATATAAATGAACGTCCCCGAATTGATCCACCGATCATTTCGGGGGCTTTCTTATTTTTAATAACATTCATAAATGTATTTTTTCATCACTGCGAACTTATAACTAAGCCCTAAACACTAAAAAATAATCACTGTTTTAAGGCTATATACCGAGACATTACAAAACTTTGAAATTTTTTTGAAAAAAATTTCCGTAATACCCCTCTTTTTTATATCCCACTTCGTAAACTGTTTATGTAAAGCAAAACAAAGCTTTTAAACTCCCGGCACGGAGTTAAAAATAATTAAATTGTAAAGGAGTAACCCACAATGAGAAACAAGAAAGTTCTTTCCGCAATCGCAGCTGTTTCTGTTCTTTCATTAGCAACAGGCGTAACTGTATTTGCAGCAACAGCTTCTCCGGAAGCTAAGACAACTGATGAGGCAGTAGTAGTAGAAGAGACAACAGCAGCTGCTGTTGAAGAGACTACAGCTGCAGCTGAGGAAGCTAATGAAGAGACAGAGGCAACTGAAGTAGTTGCTGAGGAAGTAGTACTCGCACCTGTAGAGGCTGAAAAGCCACTCGGTCCTGTAGACCTCGACGTTACAGATTTCTTCAACAACATCAAGGATCTCATCGATGTTGAGAAGTATGACATTATCACAGATACTCTCAAGGAGAACTGGGATAAGATCGAAAAGGTAAAGGTTCACGTTGACTTCAACAAGCCTGTTAAGGACGAAGCTGAGAAGCCAGAGCCACCTGTACCGCCTGTAGCTCCTGCTGAGCTCGAAGACGGCGAGAAGCCAGAGCCACCGGCACCTCCTGTAGCTCCTGCTGAGCTTGAGGACGGCGAGAAGCCAGAGCCACCGGCACCTCCTGTAGCTCCTGAGGACGGCGAAAAGCCAGAGCCACCAGCTCCTCCTGTAGGACCTAAGGACGGCGAGAAGCCAGAGCCTCCAATGCCTCCACACCTCCGCGAAGCTGCTGAAAAGGCTGCTGCTGAGGCTGCACAGACAACAACAGAGGCTGCAACTGACGCTGAGATCAGCGAATAATTGCTGATTAAATAAAACTGTCCTCTCTATCATATAGATTCCCCATAGGACAGATGGTTTTCTATCCAATCCCCTATCCCCATTTACTCTTGGATGCTGTATTTACGGTAAGGTACAGCAAACGGAATAATTTAAAGAACACCTCAGGATCACTCTCCTGAGGTGTTTTTTTGCAGCGTGACGCTGCCCCCTTTCTCCGCGTATATATCTTTCAATATCAGAATTATATCCGCGCGGAACAATACTCAAAATCATGATATCTTCGCGTGATATCGTGACACTGCACCCTAACCACGTTGCCGTTTGTAAACTCGCTCACTTTCATCAAAATCGTTGTTCGTACATCGCTTACGACACTATCCGAAAAACACGGGCGAGCGAAATTTATTCCCAATAGTTACACGGGTGAGCGGAACTCGCCCCTACGATCCCTGTTACTTGCGGACTGCCAAAGGCAGCCCCTACACCATGTTCATGTTACTTGCTTCGTTTTTTCGGAAAGCCGAAGGCGGCGTTCCCTATATTCTCAACTTTCCTGCCTCTGTTGCTTTTTTAGCAGAATTATGTTATAATGTAATTACTTAATAGACACAGACAGCCAAATGGCTGAAACAAGGAGGTAATACAGTGAAAGTTAGATTTCATCTGCCTGATTTTGCACGTCTTTTTAAATTCAATTCAGTTTTTCTCACAATGATGGAGAACAGTCCCGAGTTTTTCCGCGAGGGAGTTGAGATAGCTTCCATATACGGCGTATTTCCGCCGTCAATGTGGAACGGCGGCAGAGTTATGCACGGTATGTGCCATAAGGACTTCGTAAAGGGCGTTACAAACTATTTCAACAAGAAAGGCATACCGCTCCGATTTACGTTTACAAATCCTATGCTCGAAAAGAAGCATCTCAGCGACGAATTCTGCAACATGGTAATGCACATCGCAGATAACGGGCTTAATGAATGTATCGTTATGTCACCCATACTTGAGGACTACATAAGAAAGACCTACCCTAATTTCAAGCTGACAAGCTCGACCTGCAAGCGTATCACAGATCCCGATACTCTCTATGAGGAAGTCTGTAAGGATTATCACATAGTCGTTATCGACTATGATCTCAATAACAAGTTTGATATACTCGAAAAGATACCGAGCAAGGAAAAGTGCGAGATACTTGTAAATGCCTGCTGTAATCCCGGCTGTGCAAACCGTTCTCTCCACTATCAGACCATAGGTACAGAGCAGATTGCATATGCAAATCACGTAAGGAAGTACCCAAATGTTCCGTTTGACTCAAATAAATTTGCAGCAGAGCACCCAGAAGCAAAGGCTATATTTGAATGTAAGTGCGAACACAGAAGCCTCTTTGATATCAAAGACCTCAGTACGCATATCACTCCCGATGATATATGGAACAAATACGTTCCTATGGGCTTCAATCAGTTCAAGATCGAGGGACGCACATTTGATATGTTCAACCTTATGGAGCACTACCTCTACTACATGGTAAAGCCCGAATGTATCGAAAAGGCAAGACTTACATTCCTGCGCAATCTCAGTCTCAACGGAGCAATAATCATACCCGATCACAGCTGAAATAAGTAATATGATACAGTTTTACGCCTCTCATTTGAGAGGCATTTGTATTTATCAATGATTTTTTCTCGGAATACCGTGTGTTCACACGTTTTTCACATTGTCTTGCTATAATATGCTTGTATCTTATCCGAGAACTCGGAAAGGTAACATCTTTTAAGGAGAAAATTGAATATGAAGAACACTGTTTCAACCCTTCTGAAGCAGAAGCAATCAGGTGACAAGATCACGATGCTTACTGCTTACGACTACACAACAGCGAAGATAATCGACGAGTGCGGCGTTAACGCAATACTTATCGGCGACTCTCTCGGCATGGTGATGCTCGGATATGAGAACACACTGCCTGTTACTATGGAGGATATGATACATCATACCGCCGCAGTTTCAAGAGGAGCAGAAAACGCATTCATCGTAGCCGATATGCCGTTCATGTCCTATCAGGTAAGCGTACAGGAAGCTGTTGTAAATGCAGGACGGCTCATCAAAGAGGGCGGTGCAAATGCGGTAAAGCTTGAAGGCGGCGCGGAAGTCTGCGACCAGATAAGAGCTATCGTAAATGCGTCTATCCCTGTTGTAGCTCATCTCGGACTCACTCCCCAGTCAGTAAACGCGTTCGGCGGCTTCAAGGTACAGGGTAAAAGCCTTGACAAAGCCAAGAAGCTCATCGACGATGCACTGATGATACAGGAGGCAGGAGCCTGCGCAGTAGTGCTTGAGGGTATACCTGCAAAGCTTGCAGATATCATCACAAAGAAGCTGTTCATTCCCACTATCGGTATCGGCGCAGGAAATGGCTGTGACGGTCAGGTGCTGGTATATCAGGATATGCTGGGACTCAACACAGGACATACAGCAAAATTCGTGAAGCGTTTCGCAGAAGTCGGCGCACTTATGCGTCATGGCATCTCGGACTATATTAGCGAGACAAAATCAGGTGTATTCCCATCTGAGGAGCATACCTACGCTGTAGATGATGATGTTATCAATGAGCTTATGAAGGAGTGTTAATGATATGAAGATAGTAAAAACTATAGATGAAGTACGCGCACAGGTAAAGGAATGGAGAGCACAGGGACTTACAGTGGGTCTTGTGCCAACTATGGGATATCTCCACGAGGGACACGCAAGCCTTATCGACGCTTCCCACAGAGACAACGACAGGACAGTCGTATCCGATTTCGTAAATCCAATGCAGTTCGGTCCTACTGAGGACCTCGAAAGCTATCCTCGTGATATCGAACACGATGCAAAGCTGGTCGAAGCTCACGGCGGCGACCTTATCTTCAATCCCGAACCGTCTGAGATGTACCATGAGGGCTTCTCATCATTCGTAGATATGACAGTTCTCACGCAGGAGCTCTGCGGACTCAGCCGCCCTGTACATTTCAGAGGCGTATGCACAGTAGTATCAAAGCTTTTCAATATAGTAAAGCCTGACCGTGCTTATTTCGGCAAGAAAGACGCTCAGCAGCTCGCAGTTATCCGCCACATGGTTGACGACCTTAATATGGACATCGAGATAATCGGCTGTCCTATCGTCCGCGAAGCTGACGGACTCGCAAAGAGTTCACGCAATACATATCTCAATGATGCCGAAAGAAAGGCTTCACTTGTACTTTCACAGGCAATATTCCTCGGCATGGATATGGTAAAAAGCGGCGAAAAGGACTGCTCTGCGATTATTTCTGCCATGAAAAAGCACATCGAAGCCGAGCCGCTTGCACGTATCGACTACGTAAAGATAGTTGACTGCGCAACAATGCAGCAGATAAAGGCTCTCGACCGTGCCGCACTCTGTGCAATGGCTGTATATATCGGCAAAACTCGCCTTATCGACAACTTCTTCACCGAAGACGTATAAGGAGGCAGCAATGGAAATATCAATGCTCAAAAGCAAGATACACCGCGCTGTCATAACTCAGGCTGAGCTCAACTACGTCGGCAGCATAACTATTGACGAGGAGCTTATGGAAGCTTCGGGACTTTACGAATACGAGCACGTTCACGTAGTAAATGTCAACAGCGGCAGCCGTATCGAGACTTATGTCATCGCAGGCGAACGCGGAAGCGGAGTTATATGTCTCAACGGAGCAGCAGCCCGTGCCGGACAGAGAGGCGACCATGTTATCATCATGGCATACGCAGCAATGACTCCCGATGAGATAAAAACTCACCGTCCAAAGGTAGTATTTGTAGGCGACAAGAATGAGATAATCAAAGTCGCGGACTACGAAAAGCACGGCGTTTTAATGTAATATACAAATTCAGCCCCGAACAATGTTCGGGGCTTTTACGTTATATTTTAGTGGTCAGTTGTCAGTGATCAGTGCTTAGTTTTCAGGGCGCATTGTAGGGGCGAGTGCCCCTCGCCCGAAAAGAGCAGAAAGTAACATAAACGCACTGTAGGGGCTGCCTTTGGCAGTCCGCAAACATAAATACAAGTAACTTACTTACGATCAGTTAAAGGCTTCATTCAGCCATTTTACAAGGCGTTCTCTTGAATATGGTATATCATCGCAGTAAATACTCATTACCTCTTCAACGTCTGCACCCTCAGTCATTTTTCGGATATCCTCCGTACTGCTTCCGAATCCGCTGCTGCCCTGAGTTGCAATAAGATAAAGCTTCTTGCCGCTGAGATCGCTGTTCTCGAGGAATGTAGCCACAGGCATGGGAACTGTGCCGCACCACAGCGGATAAATAAGTATCACCGAATTATAGCCGCTAATGTCGATAGGCTCTATTTCGGGACGCGAGTCGTTACTAAGCTCCTTCAATGACACCGTTACTGTACTTCCATAGCTTGACGGGTACTTCTTCCCTGTCACTGTTATCGCCTTTGTATCACAGTCTGCCGCATTTTTTATCATCTCAGCAAGCAGCTGATTGCTGCCCATAAGCTCACCGTCTGCGATCAGCAGAGAAGCTCCCGAAACAGCGTCCACATCGTCATCAAAATCCGTATTGCCAACTCTTGTGAAGTACACAACGAGAGGCTTTTCGCTGAGCTGTACTTTTTCGCCGTCTACAGCCTCATTCAGACTTATATCCACTACCTTGAAATGGCGGTTGAGATAAGGCACAAGGGCAAGTCCAACAGAAGCCGCAGCTATAGTTCCCAAAGCGATAAATATGCCGGCTTTCTTCTTTTTCTTCGTCCTTATGTAGCCGCGCATACCGCCATGAAATACGGACAGTGCAAGTACAGCTGTGGCAAGATATTTATGCAGGTCACTGCTTCCCAATGCTCTGAACCACGGGAAAATAAGCCTTGAAACGCCCATGCTGCTCACCATGAGAACTATACTGCAAAGCATGAGCAATATCGTTGAGATATTGAATATCTTTCGAGCCGCAGGCTTTTTCGCGCCGTTGAAAAGCGTTGCATACCATTTCCGCTTTATAATTATGTGTACTACAAGGCACACAAAAAAGCCTATTCCAAGCACTTCATGGACTGTATTTCCCGTAAATACGTACAGCATCTGAGCAAGAAGCAGTCCGTACATGGCTATATCAACGATTATTCCCACTGTTTTTTTAGTTTTTGCTTTATCCACAGACATCACTCCTATACAACATCGAAGCTGTAATCCCCGTGTATGGGGATATTTTTTTCGTCTATGCTTTCGATACTTCCCCATGAATGATTTTCGAGGGCTTCGATAAGCTCGTAAATATCTCTTTCAGTTCCCTCTGCTTCCATTTCAACAGAGCCGTCAGAGAGATTTCTCACCCAGCCCGAAATGCCTAATCTGCGAGCTGTATGGCTTGCCTTCCAGCGAAATCCAACTCCCTGTACATATCCGTAGAAAATAAGATGCTTTCTTACCTTTTCCACTTTATCCACTCCTGCTAAACTTATTTTATATTATTATACAGCATAGCCTCAATGCAGTCAAGCAGATAAAATTAACAGCAGTGCAGTTCTTTACTTTTCCGTTTTATCGTGGTATAATTTACCTATATTAATATAGGAGAGTGGAGCATGAGATATTTCAGAGTTGAAGATGAAGTCATTAAACTTACAGATGATAACGAAGCTTTAAGATACAGCTTCGGCGAAGAAAAATGGGTTATTTCTGTTATTACTGACAGCTGCACTGAAATTACAGAGCAGGAAGCACTGGCTCTTCTTGATAAGCTGCGCACAAAGCTCAGCTCACTTTTAGAGCTTGCAGAAAAAACTGCTGCCGAAAAGCACGCAGGGCAGTTCGATAAAGGCGGTAATCCCTATTTTACCCACCCTCAGGCAGTTGCTGCTCAGCTGAAAAATACCGAATACAAAATAGCAGCATATCTCCACGATGTCTGTGAGGATACTCCCACTACATTTGATGACCTGCTTGAAATGGGCTTTACTCCGAAAATAGTCAATTCCATAAAACTGCTTACAAAATCCGATGATATCTCATATGAAGAATATCTTGAAAAAATAAAGCTCGATGAATGTGCAAGAAATATAAAAATGGCTGATATAAGGCATAATATGGACATTTCGCGTATTCCCTGCCCTACCGAAAAGGACTTCGCAAGACTTGAAAAATACAGAAAAGCTCTGAAATTTCTGGAAGAATAACTACAACTAAAGTCTGCATTTTGCGGACTTTTTTTGATATAAAAAAAATTTTTCGATTTTTTGTTACACTTGCGTAACTTTATGCAAGTAAGGTTTATGAAAGCACTTAATAAACCGATCGGAAGCTTTATAATAAACCTAAAAACTCAGAAGAGGTGGTAATATGACAGATAATGAATACCGTACTATGTACGAAAGATCGCCGCAGGAAGCTCAGACTGCTCTGTTTGACGAGTATCTGAAATATGTATATGCTATAGTTTACAATAAACTCAGAAGCTGCGCAAGCCGCGAGGATATAGAGGAATGTGTGGGAGATACTTTCTCCGCAGTATTTATAAGCTATGACAGAGAAGGAAAATTCGACGGAGACCTTAAAGGCTTTATCGGAACTGTTGCAAGCAGAAAGGCTATACAGATGTTCCGAAAGCTTTCTTCCAAAAGCAATTCCACTGTTTATATCGAGGACGAAGCTACAGAATTTGCAGACAGTGAACGCATGGAAGAAAACGCGGAACGCTCCGAAACTCGCAGTCTCCTGCTGAGGCTCATAAAAAGTCTCGGTGAGCCTGAGTCCACAATGGTGATACAGAAATACTATTATAATATGAATTCAACCGAAATAGCTCAGAAGCACAGTATGTCACCTTCCGTTGTAAGAGTAAAATGCAGCAGGGCTTTGAAAAAGCTGAAAGATCTGCTTTCTGCGGAAGGATATGACCTGAAGGAGGGAAATATATGAAGGGTAACAAGAAAATCGGATTTGATATCCTTGAAAACTCTAATATCAATGACCTTGAAGAAATAGGTGCGGATAATATGATGATAGACAAATCTGCAAGAGATCGTATGCTGAAGATCACAAATAAGAAATATAAAGAGGAAAAAGAAATGCTTGACAAAGAACAAAGAATTGAAAATATATCAGGAAATGAGATCGCTGTTACAGGCGTTGAAAACTACAGCCGCAAAGGCATCTCAAGAATAATCTATACCGCTCTCAGCTCTGCTGCTGTACTGGCTATCGTCTGCGGAAGCATTTATATGTTTGGCAGAAACAAGGGTGTCGCACCTTATACTCCCGAGCCACTTGAAAAAGCGACTACAACCATAGTTTCGGAAACTACTGTAAATACAACTGCGACCGCAACAGGTACAGCTACTGCAACTAAAAACACAGCAACTACAAAGACTTCTGTTACAGAAACAACTGCTGCCAATGCTACTTCTGCCGAAAATACTACAGCCGCAGTTAATAATGAAACTCCTGCAAATAATACAGAAGCTGTCGTAACTGAAATTGATCCGAAATGGATAACAAAATATGACTCAATAGCTCCTGCCGATGCTACACAGGAAAAGCTCGATGCTGCTTTTCAGAGAGCTATGGATAAGTTCATGTTCGGAAAGAACTTCTATGGTTACGGTAAAACAACCAATCCATATGAAGTTGAGATAGACACAGTACCTATATGGGATATAAAGGCTGATATGCGCGATATCAACGGCGATTCAGTTCCGGAACTCTTCATCTCTTATGATATGAGAGGAGAAAGCGGAGCAAGAACAATAATGCTTATCTATGACGGAAATGAGTTCATAGCTCCAACAGTAAAAGGCTGCGACATAGACGGATACGAAATGACACTTTATATAGATGCTCAGTGGATGACTTATGATAAGGAGGATAAATGCCTTTACCTTGAGGACAAGTCAGGATACAGCTTTACACGCAAAATAAAATTCGACAGTGATAATTCGTTTACTAATGTTGCACAATTCAATTATCAGGGTTATTATGAATACGGCGAATTGGTAAACACATACGATAAGTATATTAATAGCGATAATCCTATATACAGCAGTTCAAAAATCGGCGATCTTCCCGGAGATCGAATGAACGCTGAAACATTCTATGCTGACAAGAACATCAAAGCAGAAAGTTACGAGGAAAGAACTTATGACTATCCTGCATTATAATGAGAGAAGGCGCACGATCGTGCGCCTTTTTCGTTTTCATCATATCAATATGCGGACGGCCAATGGTCGCCTCTGCATGATTGATTTATTTTTATTTATATGATAGAATATTTTTTGTTGCACTTTATCTGTTCTCTTTGAGTATATATTATGAAAGCGGAAATGCGCATAACTACTTTTCATATATAGGGGGGATCTGCCATGACAGACAAGGACTACAGAAAACTATTCGATAAATCTCCGCAGGAAGCTCAGAATATGCTGTTCGAGGAGTATTTCAACTACGTTTATACTATCGTTTTCAATAAGCTGAGAAGCTGTGCGTCTAAGGAAGATATAGAAGAATGTGTCAGCGATGTTTTCGCGGATATATTCGCTTACTTCGCAAAGAACTCACAACAGAACGAAAGTATAAAAGGCTTCATAAGTACAGTTGCAATAAGGAAATCCATAAATATGTTCCACAGCCTTACCTCTAAAAGCGGACGGACTGTCTCGCTGGAAGAGGGTGATGCGGACAATATCCGCGATGATACCGATATTGCAGATAATGCCGAACGTGCGGAACTTCGCAGGACTCTCCTGCGGCTGGTGGACGAGCTCGGAGAACCCGATTCAACTATCATTATACAGAAATACTACTACGGCTTGAATTCAAAGGAAATTGCAGAGACTGTTTCCATTGAACCTGCCGCTGTCAGGGTAAGATGCTCAAGAGCCATAAGACGGCTTAAAGATAAGCTGGCTGAACTCGATATATCTTTGAAGGAGGCAGAATTATGAAAGACAACAACAAAGAATTGGATTTCGGTATCATCGAAAATGCCGAACTCAGCGAATTAGAGTCTCTTTCCAAAAAAGTCGCTCCTGTAAGCAGCGATGAAAAGAAAAAAATACTGGAAATGAGCAGAAGAAAGTTCAATATAAATAATAATGACATTGCAGACCATAACGAGGATACCGTAAGCGGTTCTGAGCCTTACCGTCCGAGGACTATGTGGAAGATATTCGCTTCCGCTGCTGCTTGTATCGCTATTGTTGGCGGTATCGCAGGCGGTGCGGCTCTTTTGCACAGGAATGGCAGTATTAACGGCTCGGATATAGAAGAAACTACTGCAAGCGAAGAAGCAACTACCGTGACAGCAGAAGCAGCTACTGTGACCGAAGAAGCTGCTTCTCTTCCGATTGACAGCATCAAGCAGCATGAAGTATTTTTCCGCAAGGGCGACAGTCCCGAAAGTCCTGTTATACTAACGGGAAGTAATATTAAAAAGGCTGAAATGTGTTTGCTTGACGAAAACGACGGATCAGAATATGCTATACAAGTAGCATTTGACGAAGAAGGTCAACAGCTATTTGCAGAGGCTACCTCAGAGATCGCAGGCACAGAAACTCCCATATCCATATGGGTAGACGGTGAATGTATTTCTACACGTATAGTCGATGGAATTATGTCTACAGGTTTCATGATACACGGAAACTTTGATGCTGAAACTGCCATAGCTCTTGCTGACAAGCTCTCAAACTGCAATACCGCTTACGGTCTGACCTCTGACGGCTTGAAATACGGCGATGCCCACGCTGACCTTGTAAATCAGTGCCTGCAGGAATTGATAGACAATTCCAATGGCAGCATCACCGACGCTTTCTATTGCGAATATGACATCAACGGCGATGATATACCCGAACTGTTTGTACAATATTTCACATCAAATGATCCCAAATCAAAAAGCGTATGCGAGCTTTATGCTTTAAAAGGTAATAAATATGAAGCTATCACTACAAAATCTGAAAATATCTGGGTCCACCATAACAATAAAGACGGTATAGTCATAATAAAAGCTAATTCCTCACCTACTATCTATTTGGTATTTAAACTCAATGAAAATAATGAACTTGAACTTCAAACACAGCTTCAATGCTCAGTTGTCGGTGATAAGGAAGTTTATACTATAGATCGTGAAGAATGTACAGAGGAAGAATGGAACGCAAAACTCAGCGAAGTCAAGCCCGAGGACGTTGAATGGCTCGATGAGCTTACAAAGGATTTCTACCACAGATATTAATAAGTGTGAACTGTAAATATAACGCAAGGCTCTCAGTTTTTACTGAGAGCTTTTTGCTGTTTGGCTATAGGTATTGTCTATAAATAACAATAGCCCATTTGTATTGGACAAATACCTATAGGTATGGTATGATTAGTACATAGAAAAAACAAGGAGTGAGAAAATATGAAAATTTACAGAATTATTTTGAATTCGGAGCGAATGCGATGTTGCTGATGTATTCGTGTATAAAATAAGTTTGATTTGAATTTAAGATTTGAAAGGTGATAAATATGAATAAATTTAAGATCGTTTCCGCACTTGCAGCTCTTTCCTTACTTACAGGCTGCGGTGCATTCAATAACAACTCTCAGAGCTCTGAAACAAACACAGAGGCAAAGACAGCTGTTCAGCCTGATGCATCAGCTGCCGAAGAAACAAAGGACTGCTGTGAGGACAAGGATAAGGATTGCTGCAAAGACGGCGTGGCTGACTGCTGCGGCGACAGTGCAGAGGCAGTTCTCGGAAAGCCCGAAAAGACCGACATCAACATCGGCTACCTCAACTCTACAGCTCATCTGCTTGCATTCGTTGCACAGGAGGAGGGCTACTTCAAGGAAGAGGGACTTAAAGTTACACTTACACAGTTCTCCAGTGCTGCTGAGCTTGTAAACGGTCTTGAGTCCGACAAGCTTGACGTTGCATTCATTGGTTCAGTACCAACACTTACATTCCAGAGTCAGGGACATGACGTTTCAATATTCGGCGGAGCAATGACAAACGGTCACGGCTATGTTATCAAGTCACAGTTCGCTGACAAGGACGAACTTGGCGTAGAGATACTCAAGGGCAGAAACGTTGCTTCCGTAAAGAACAGCGTACAGGACGCAGAGCTCCAGATACTTCTGAAAGATGCAGGTATTGAAATAGGTGAAGGCAAGGACAAGGTAAACATCGTTTACTTCGACAGCCAGAAGGACGCTTATGCAGCTCTTCTGAATGATACCATAGACGCAGCTTCCGTATACTCGCCATACGCTTCACTTGCAAAGTCTCAGGGCTACAAGGTAGTTTACTACTGCGCACATGAAAAAGCTCTTGAAAACCAGCCTTGCTGCCGTCAGGTAGCCAAGACATCAGCTCTCAGCAGCAGCCCGAATACATATACTGCTATTGAAAGAGCATTCATCAAGGCTTATCACTTCACTCAGTCCGACCATGACAAGACTATCAAGGACGTTAAGAAGTACATCGACATTGAAGAGGAGTTCATAGATACAGAGGTTTACGGCGGATACAGCGTATCAAGCCCAGACCCAGACAAGCAGGGTACTCTCACACTTAAAGATACTATTATAGAGCTTGGATATACAAACGATTACGATATCGAACCATATTACAATACAGAGATATACAAGAATGCACTTAACAGTATCTTAGCTGAGAACTCCGATGATATTTATAAATCGTTAGAGGAGCATTTCAATGACTACGAATAAGATAGAGATAAAAGATCTCACAGTTAATTATATCGAAAACAAGCGCAGCTTCAATGCACTTCATGACGTTTCGTTCGGCGTTGCTGACGGCGAGTTCGTAAGCGTTATCGGTGCAAGCGGCTGCGGTAAATCAACTCTGCTCAGTGTGCTGGAGGGGCTTTATGCCCCTGCCGGCGGCACAGTACAGATAGACGGTAAGGAACTTCACGGCACAGGTACAGAGCGCGGAGTAGTATTCCAGCACTATTCACTGTTCCCGTGGATGACTACAAGAAAGAACATAGAATTCGGCATAAAGCAGTCAAGACATGATGTAAAGCGCAGTGAACGCGCTAAGATAGCTGACGAATTCCTCACAAAGGTAGGACTTACAGGCTTCGGCAGCAAGTATCCCTCACAGCTTTCAGGCGGTATGCAGCAGCGTGCAGCTATTGCAAGAGCACTTGCAATGGATACACAGATACTTCTCATGGACGAACCGTTCAGTGCTATCGACGCAAAGAACCGTGTTATTTTACAGGATCTTCTTCTTAAACTCTGGGAGGGCGACGGCTCTGAGCCTCGCAAGACAGTCGTATTCGTTACTCATGACATCGACGAGGCTATACTTCTTTCCGATAAGATCGTAGTCCTCACAGCTCACCCGGGTACTGTAAACGAAGTCGTAAACGTACCTTTTGACCGTCCACGCAGACGTGATGACTTAGTTAAGACCGATGAATACGGCAAGTTCAGAAACAAGCTTCTCTCATTGCTTTACAGCGATATTGCCGAGCGTATCGGCGGAGATGAGGTGGTATTATGACATTTGCAAAGCGTTATCTCCGTATCACACACCTGCTTTTCATAATACTGCTGCTGATACAGCTTCTCCCGAACAAGTCCACAAAGGACGTATTCACAAGCTCACTTGTTACCTTTGCTATCGGACTTGAAGTAATCGTGCTTGCAGTATCTCCATTCATAAAAAAAGAAGAAGCACTTGCTCTTCTGCTTGATATTACTGGATTTGTATTCGTTATCCTTTCGGTATGGTCACTTGCTACAGCTAAGTACAATGTGCTGAACGACCTGCTTTTCCCTGCACCGGGTAAAGTTATACACCAGTTCGTTGAGGATAAGGACAAGATATGGGTAAATATCATCAGCTCACTGGGTACAACTATCAAGGGCTTCCTTATCGCAGTTGCAGTAGCTGTTCCTCTGGGACTTTTCATTGGCTGGAGCGCAAGAATAGGCGGAGCTGCCACATACATCACAAAGTTTTTCAGCTCAATACCGCCTATAGTTTACATACCTTACGGTATAGCACTTCTCCCCACATTCAAATCAGTATCGGTATTCGTTATCTTCCTCGCAACATTCTGGCCTGTATTTGCAGGTACAATGAGCGGTGTGCTGGGAGTTGACAAGAAGATAATCGACTCGGCAAAGGTACTCAACGTAAGCAAGCCCGAAATGCTGTTCAGAGTTATACTTCCTGCTTCATTACAGCAGATATTCCTCGGCTGCAATCAGGGTCTGAGCGTATCGTTTATTCTCCTTACATCTGCCGAGATGATCGGTGCGCGTGATGGAATGGGCTATTATGTGAAGTATTATTCAGATTTCGGAGACTATACACGCACAATAACAGGACTTCTCGTTATCGGTTTTGTAGTAATTGCAGTTACATTCCTTTTCAACAAGCTCCAGAACCGACTTTTAAGGTGGAAACGATGAATAAATATAAAATGATAAAGCCGAAGAGCGATGAGTGTTCGTTCTTTGGCTTTTTTATTTACCTGACTAATTCTCCATTCCCCTCTTCCCCTCTTCCCCTCTTCCCCTCTTACTATATATTCTATGCAATGCACTTTAATGATTTAAACCATTCAATAGTGCAAGGAAGGAAGAGGGAATGTTTTTATTGTTCTCTCTTGCAGCGTAAGGCATACACGGGCGGATAATATCTGACAGTACAGGTTAACGGTTAAAGGCTCGGGAGCCCGAGGGCGGGCTCCCCTACAGTGCGCTCATGTTACTCACATTGTGGCTTGCGGACTGCCAAAGGCAGCCCCTACACATGATATCATGTTATTTGCATCATCAGGCATACACTGGCGCACGGAATGCGCCCCTACAATTCCGAATTCCGAATTAAATCCGCCGCCCCTACAGGCTAATGGCTAACGGCTAAGGGCTAAGCCAAGCGGACTGCCAAATAAGCAGTGCCCCAAATCTGTGATTTGGCTGGCAATGCTATATGCAGAGCTGGCAGCCCCTACACATGATATCATGTTATTTGCAGTGTAAGGGATATACGGGAGCCCGAGGGCGAACTCCCCTACAGACTAAGCAGTAACCACTCGGAACGCCGAGGGCGGCGTTCCCTACAATACTACTTTCTACTCACTACTTACTACTCTCTACTCACTAATCACTATGCACTAAAAACTAACCACTCCACCGCAAGTTCTACAAAGACTATAAGAATAATAGGATAATTCTATAACTATTGCCGAATATAGTCTACACCTATTGACAAAATAGGTGAACTATGTTATAATTCATATAGTTCCGATAGGAATACAGAGTTTAACAGAAAGGACGGCTGAACATGAAAACTTATAATATGTGTTGTTGTATGTGTAATATTATCTCACCACGCATTCCGCTTACTTATGCTCAGCGATGTTGCGCTTTTTCTGATGTCATTAAGTAAGTTCGGCTAAGCTGTTATGCGTGGAATGTGTCATACATTCTGCGCTTTTTTATATTACGGAGGTTACTATGGTCAATGAAAGAGAAAGCGTTACAGCTAAAATATGTGCGTTCGTGAGAGCATGGCACTCCAACCGTTCACACCAGAAAATATACGACGATTACCTTGCCTATGATATGCTTGGCAAGGAAGAGTACGACAGTATATATGAGCTTATCAGCAGCGGTCTTGACGGCTCGCAGCAGTTCTCCCGTGAGGACACCGAGCAGATAATAAGCGAATATTTCGCTCCCATACCGCTGTCAAGGATACACTTCAACGAGAGCAGGCTTGCGGACTTCGCAAAGGAAAACGGAAAAGTCCAGTACGTCATCTGCGGTGCAGGCTCGGATACTTTTTCATTCCGCAACGATAATGAGGATATCGAGGTATTCGAGATAGATCACCCCGACACACAGCGTTACAAGCTTGAAAAAATAAAAGAGCTTGAATGGAATTTACGTTCCAATGTACACTATGTACCTGTTGATTTCGAGAAGGAGCGAATGTGCGACAAGCTCTTATCAGCAGGATTTGACCCGAATAAAAAGACTTTTTTCAGCATACTTGGAGTTACCTATTATCTGACACTTGATGTGTTCACGGATACGCTGAGACAAATGGCTGAGCTTTCAGCTCTGGGCAGTGCGGTAGTCTTTGACTATCCTATAAAAACGGGAGAATTCCCACGCAGAGTCGAAAGGCTCGAACTTATGACGGAAGCACTTGGCGAGGTCATGCGCGGCGGTTACGATTACAGTGAAGTTTCACGCGCACTTTACTCCCTCGGTTTCCAGATAGATACCTATATGCCGCCCGAGAAGGTGCAGAAAGAGTACTTCGACGGACGACAGGACGACTTGAAAGCATTTGAAAACGTCAGCCTGATATCGGCAACATACACCGCAGGCTACGATTACGAATAATACTGTAGGGGAGGGCGTCCTCGCCCTCCCGATATAATAACAATAACCCCGGGAGCCCGAGGGCGGGCTCCCCTACAGCATTGAAAAGGAGAATAATTATGAGTAATTATAAAAATACAGAAACAGCACTTATCCACGGAGGTATCTCCATTGACGAACGTACAGGCGCAGTAAATGTGCCGATCTATCAGACTTCCACCTACAAGCAGGACGGTCTCGGAAAAATGCGCGGCTATGAGTACTCACGAACAGGCAACCCTACCCGTGAAGCTCTCGAAGCTCTCATCAAAGACTTAGAGGGCGGCTATGCAGGCTTCGCTTTCGGCTCGGGAATGGCTGCTCTCACAGCAGTTCTCAGCCTGCTCCACAGCGGCGACAGAGTACTTATTTCCAGCAACGTCTACGGCGGTACATTCCGCCTGCTGAGCAAGGTGTTCGATCACTTCGACTTCACCTACACTATTGCAGACACCGAGCACCCTGATGTTTACGAAAGCCAGATAACCGATGATGTTAAAGCTGTCATCATCGAGAGCCCTGCAAATCCGCTGATGACAATTACCGATATAAAGGCAATTGCAGAGGTATCACACAAGCACGGACTTCTCGTTATCGTTGACAATACATTCATGACACCATATTTGCAGAAGCCCCTTTCACTGGGCGCAGATATCGTCGTACACAGTGCAACAAAGTACCTCGGCGGACACAGTGACGTTGTATCGGGACTTGCAGTCATAAGCACTCCCGAGCTTGCAGAGAAGATAGCATTTATTCAGAATTCCACAGGCGGAGTCCTCGGACCATTCGATTCATTCCTGCTTATCCGCGGTATCAAGACACTTGCAGTCCGCATGGACAGACACGTTGAAAATGCAGAAAAGGTATCGGAGTATCTCCTTAACCACAAAGCAGTGAAGAACGTCTACTATCCCGGACTTAAAAGCGACAAGGGCTACGAGATCAACAAAAAGCAGGCTAAGAACGGCGGTGCGATGATATCCTTTGAGCTTCATGAAAACTACGATATAAACACTTTCTTCGAGAGCCTTGAGCTTGTATCTCTTGCCGAGAGTCTCGGCGGTGTGGAGTCACTTGTATGCCACCCTGCAACAATGACTCATGCTTCTATCCCTGCGGATATACGCAAGAAAGTCGGCATCACTGACGGACTTATCCGCCTTTCAGTGGGTATCGAAAATATTGAGGATATTATAGCAGATATCGAACAGGCTATTGCAAAATCCGAGAGAAAGTGAGATAATAGATATGAGATACTATGATTCAATGCAGGCTCTCATCGGTAATACTCCCCTTGTGAGACTTGAAAATATAGTTCAGAGCGAGGGCGTTAACGTATTTGCAAAGCTTGAACTCTACAATCCCTCGGGAAGTGTGAAAGACCGCACAGGTCTGTACATGATAAACGATGCCGAGAAAAAGGGGCTTCTAAAAAAGGGCGGCACTATCGTTGAAGCCACAGCAGGCAACACAGGTCTCGGAATAGCCTTTGCGGCACTTAACCGCGGCTATAAGATAATATTCGTAGTTCCTACAAAATTCTCGGCAGAGAAGCAGTCTCTTCTCCGCGCTCTCGGCGCAGAGGTAGTGAATACTCCCCGTGAGCTTGGTATGCTTGGGGCAGTTGCTAAGGCTGAAGAGATAAAGGCGCAGATACCCGACTCCATTTCGCTGGAGCAGTTCAAGAACCAGAGCAATCCCCTTGCTCATTACGAGACTACAGGTCGTGAGATATACGAATCACTTGACGGTCATATAGACTACGTTGTAGCAGGTGCAGGAAGCGGCGGCACTTACACAGGCATACTCCGCTATATCAAGGAGAGAAATCCACAAACCAAGGGTATACTTGCTGATCCCGTTGGCTCGACTATGGGCGGCGGTGAACACTCCGACTACAACATCGAGGGTATCGGCAACGACTTTATCGCAGAAACTATGGATATGTCCCTTGTGGACGATGTTATAAAGATGAACGATGAAGAAGCATTCAGCACAGCAAGGCTGCTGGTAAAAACCGAGGGTATCATCGCAGGCTCGTCCTCGGGAGCGGCTATGGCAGCAGTACTGAAACTCATAGAAAGCGGCGCAAAGGGAAATATCGTTACTGTATTCCCTGACCGCGGCGACCGCTATTTCAGCACAGGACTCTTTGATTAGTGAGTAAAAAGTAGTAGAACTAAGAACTAAGAGCTAAGAACTATAGGTAGGGGGCGTTCCGCCGCCCGTATTTCCTCAAATGAGAATAAAACGGAGGTAAACAATGACTTTACAGCAGTTAAAATATATTATCGCAATATCTTCAACAGGCTCAATGAACAAGGCTGCGGAACAGCTTTATGTATCACAGCCTTCCCTCACCTCATCGGTACAGGAGCTTGAAAAGGAGATAGGCATTAAGATATTCAACCGCAGCGGACGCGGTGTTACTCTGACCAATGACGGAGCTGAGTTCGTACAGTACGCCCGTCAGGTAGTCGGACAGTTCGATGTGCTTTCCGAAAAATACAGCGGCAAGGGCAATGTCAAGAAAAAGTTCGGAGTATCAACTCAGCACTATTCCTTTGCTGTAAAGGCATTCGTGGAAATGGTCAAGGAGTTCGATACAGCGAAATATGAGTTCGCAGTCCGCGAGACAAAGACCGCTGAGGTCATCAGCGATGTTGCCACCATGAGGAGCGAGATAGGCATTATCTACCTCAACGACTTCAACCGTAAGTCCATTACAAAGCTGCTCCACTCAAACGGTCTTGAATTCCACACGCTGACAAAGTGCAGTCCTTTCGTTTACCTCTGGAAAGGTCACCCGCTTGCAAAAGAAAAGAAGATAACCTTCGAGCAGCTTGCCGACTACCCATGCCTTTCCTTTGAACAGGGCGACAACAGTACATTCTATTTAGCAGAGGAGCTGCTGAGTACAGCTGATTATCAGCGCACCATCAAGGCTAACGACCGCGCAACTATGCTAAATCTGATGATAGGTCTGGACGGCTACACACTGTGCTCGGGCATTATCTGCGAGGAACTCAACGGCGATGATTATATTGCAGTACCTTTCGATGACGAGTCTGACGAAGTAATGGAAATAGGCTATATCACGCTGAAAAATGTCATTCTCAGTGAAATGGCTGAAATATATATCCGTGAGATAAAAGCATATCTTGGTATAGACTAAGCCTATAGCTCTGCATAGAAGTCCCGTATTGGACAGAATATGCGGACAGGTGTATAATTAATTCATACTAAAATAATAGGAGAACTACTATGTCAAGTCTCAATAATAAAAACGGAGCTTCAAGCTCGGAGATAATTTGGCTCGGACGCGGCGGACAGGGTGCATTCACTGCCGCTAAACTCCTCGGAGCAGCCTATACCATAGACGATGATAACAAGTACGCACTTGCTTTCCCCTCGTTCGGTCCCGAAAGACGAGGTGCTCCCGTAAGAGCCTTTACAAAGCTAGATACAAAGCCTGTTGTGGACAGAAGCCAGACCGAAAAGGCTGACTTTATAGTTATAATAGACGATACGCTTTACAGCCCTCAGCTTCATGGACTTCTCAAACCCACAGGCAAAATAATAGTTAACTCAAAGAACAACATCGACGGTGCTCTCACATTCGACGCTGACAGCATTGCGGCTGAGTTCAGACTTCCCACTGCAAACACTATAATGCTTGGACTTCTTGTGGGACTTTCAAACGTTGTCACATCAGATGAAGCAGTGGAAGCTATAAAGGGCTATATGCCGAAGAAAATACAGGAGCGCAACATAAACGCACTTCTCAGAGCAGTACAGGAGGTGGCAGAATGAGACCTTACATCAGAGAGAAAAAGGACTTCTCGTTCAGCGAAGTTCCCGAGAATACGTCCTTTGAAGCAGGCTATCTCACCACTGTAAACAGCGGCTGGAGAAGTATCAGACCTGTTATAAAAGAAAAATGTGTGGGCTGTGAGCAGTGTTACCTCTACTGTCCCGACGGTGTAATATCAGTTAAAGACGGCAAGGCAGCCATAGATTACGACTTCTGCAAGGGCTGCGGAATATGCGCTAAGATATGTAAAATAGGAGCAATAGAAATGGAGGCGGAGCGCAAATGAGCAAGAAATTCTTATCAGGAAACGAAGCATTTGCCGAGGGCATACGCCTTGCACGTCCGCAGGTCATTTCAGCTTACCCCATAACACCGCAGACTATAGTCGTTGAGCGTCTTTCGGAAATGGTGGAGGACGGCAGTCTCAATGCCGAGTACGTTCATGTTGAGTCAGAACATTCTGCACTCTCATGTGCTATCGGAGCAAGTGCCGCAGGTGCAAGAGCATTCACAGCAACTTCATCACAGGGACTTCTCTATATGGCTGAATGTCTTTACTATGCAGCAGGCGGACGCTTCCCTATAGTTATGATGAACGCAGACCGCTCCACAGCTCTCCCGTGGAATATCTACGGCGACCAGCGTGACAGCCTTTCACAACTCGACAGCGGCTGGATACAGTCCTACGCTGAGAATGCACAGGAAGCTCTTGACCTCGCGCTCATGAGCTATAAGATCGCAGAGGATAACCGTGTTCAGACTCCGTATATGGCTAATCTGGACGGCTTCGTCCTCACTCATACATACGAAACAGTTGATATCCCCACAAGGGAACAGGCTGACAAGTTCCTGCCGCCCTATGAGACCGATAACTGCATAGACTTCGATAACCCGAAGAATATGGCGTTCTCAGCAGGTCCTGATACGAACTACATATTCAAATATAAGGAGCATAAGGGACTTCTTGCGGCAGCTGAGGTCATCAGTGAGACTGAAAAGGAATTCGCTGACATATTCGGAAGAAAATACAGCGGACTTACCGAGAATTACCGCACAGACGATGCTGAATACATCATCGTTACTCTCGGAAGTATCGCAGGTCTGTGCCGTGAAACTGCGGATAAGCTCCGCGAGCAGGGCATAAAGGCAGGCGTTGTGCGTATACGATACATGAGACCTTTCCCGAACAAGGAAATTGCCGATGTTCTGAAAAACGTCACGGCTTACGCGGTACTCGAAAAGGACATCAGCTTCGGCAATGAGGGCACTGTATTCACTAATGTGAACTCCGCACTGAAAAAGGCTGAGCTCAACGTAAAGGGCTACAACTTTATAGGCGGACTTGGCGGACGCAACATCTCCGCTGGCGACATTGAAAATATTTACACAAGCATCGCAAAGGGCACGGAAAGTGTCAATTTTATCGGCATAGGAGGCGAGGACAATGGCAAATAAGGTCGCAGAAAGCATTTCAAGGGAAGAGTTTTTCTACGGACACAAAGCCTGTGCAGGCTGCGGCGGAAGTCTTGCAGTAAGAGCTGCACTTAAACTCCTCGGACCCAATGCAGTATCTGTACTGCCTGCCGGCTGTATGTCAGCGGTTGGCTTTAACTTTCCGCAGCTTTGTTTCTCAAACAATTCCATAATTTCCACATTTGCAGGTACAGCTTCCATGCTCACAGGAGTTGAGGCAGGTCTCCGCGCAAGAGGATACAAGGACTTCACAGCAGTAGGCTTCGCAGGTGACGGCGGTACTGCGGATATCGGAATACAGGCTCTTTCGGGAGCTATCGACCGCAACGACAACATCATCTACATCTGTTACGACAACGAAGCCTACATGAACACAGGCATACAGAAAAGCGGACTTACTCCTTTCGGTGCTAAGACCACAACTACTCCCGCAGGCTCGAATATCCACGGAAATATCCGTCCGAAGAAGAATATGTTCGAGATAGCCGCTGCACACGATATCCCTTACGCTGCAACTGCAAGCGTAGGTTATCTGCCTGATTTTATTGCAAAAGTGCAGAAGGCTTCACAGATACAGGGTACAAAGTATATCCACGTTATCGCCCCATGTCCTACAGGCTGGGGAGTTGCTCCCGATGCAACAGTTGACATCGCAAAGGAAGTCGTTGACTGCGGACTTTGGTATCTTGCCGAATACGAAAACGGCTCATTCAAGCTTAACCACAAGCCAAAGGAATTCACTGATGTGACAACTTATCTGAAAAAGCAGGGTCGCTTCAAGCATCTCACAGATGACGATATACAGATAATCACAGCTTCCCGCGACAAGAAATGGGAGTTTATAAACAAAAATTTTGAGTTTTAATTTACGGGGCGATGTAGGCATCGTCCCCTATAATTAACTTTAGTAGGGGACGGCGTCCTCGACGTCCCTAAATGATACAATTCGAGTTATAAAAAAAGTTTATAACTCATCATAGTCCATTGGTATTGGACAAATACAGAAATGTGCTGTATAATATAATCATACCAAACAGATATGAAATATATGATAATGGAGGATAAAACAATGAGCAGAGATATTAATAACAAATTCTGGGACGAAGAGCTTGAAACTCTTCCCCGTGAGGAACTTCAGAAGAGACAGCTTGAAGACTTAAAGGAGATCGTTAAATTCGCATACGATAACGCTCCTTACTACAAGCGTTCATTTGATGAGGCAGGCGTTAAGCCCGAGGACATCAAGACTCTCAAGGACATCGAGAAGCTTCCTTTCATCAATAAGAAAACACAGCGTGATACTCAGGGCGTTGGCTCATTCTTAGGTGAGCTCGCAGCAGTTCCCGAGGAGGACGTAGTATTCGTATCAACATCATCAGGTTCAACAGGTGTTCCTACAATGAGTCCGTTCACAAAGAAGGACTTCGATGAATTCCAGGATACTGAGAGCCGCTGGTTCTGGCAGATAGGAATGAGACCAAATGACCGTTATGTTCACGCCCTTAACTTCTCACTCTACGTTGGCGGTCCTGACGTAATCGGTGCGCAGAACTTAGGTGCTTTATGTATCTGGGGCGGTACTCTCCCAAGTGAGAGACTCCTCTTCATCTTAAAGACATATCAGCCTACAGTTATCTGGACTTCTCCTTCCTACGCTTGGCAGCTCGGTGAAAAGGCTCTCAAGGCAGGATATGATCCAAAGAAGGATTTCAGCATCAAGAAGATAATCGTTGCTGGTGAGCTCGGTGGTTCTATCGACGCTACAAGAAAGGCTATCGAGGATATCTGGGGAGCTGAGGTATTCGACTTCTATGGTCTGTCCGATATTTTCGGTGCTTGCGCTGCACAGTGCGAATACCACGACGGACTTCACATCGCTGAGAACCATATCCTCGTTGAGACAGTTGATATCCACACAGGTGAGGTTCTTGAACCGGGTCAGACAGGTGAGCTCGTATTCACAACTCTCCGCAAACACGCTCGTCCTCTTATCAGATTTAAGACAGGCGATATCGGACGCATCGACACTACACCTTGCAAATGCGGACGTACACACGGCAGAATACATATCCTCGGCAGAAAGGACGATATGTTCATTGTTTCAGCTGTTAACGTATTCCCAAGCGATATCGAGGCTGTTATCCGTGAGCAGAGCGACCTGACAGGTGAGTATCTCATTCGTATCTTCGAGAAGGACTTCACAAGCAAGTACGCTGTTGAGGTCGAGAAGGCAACAGGTGTTGACAAGGACGATGATACAGTTGCAGCAGAGGTCAGCGCAGCTCTCAAGGCTCGTATCGGTGTTAAGCCTGCAAGAGTAGTCGTTCACCCTGACGGCGGTCTGAATACACGTTCAGAGCATAAGTCAAGACGTGTTATCGACGAAAGAAATATTGACTACAACATTTAATGATGATATAATAGTAATTCGGAATTCGGAATTAGGAGTTCGGAATTGTGGAGTTGGCTTCGCCAACGGATCAAAAATTCAGATCCTTACGCCGTAAGGCGGACTCCATTAATTCCGCATTCCGAATTCCGAATTCTTAATTTTTTAAAACCGGAGGTTTTTATATGCCACAGCTTTCAAACAGAACAGCGACTTTTACCGATTCCGTCATCAGACGTATGACAAGAATTTCAAATAAATACGGTGCGATCAATCTATCACAGGGATTTCCTGATTTTGAGCCGCCAAAGGAGATACTTGACCGTCTTGCTCAGGTAACAAAAGAGGACTTCCACCAGTACTCAATAACATGGGGTGCTCAGAACTTCCGTGAAGCCCTTGCCGAAAAGCAGTCCCACCTTATGGGAAGAAATATCGACCCAAACGGCGAGATAGTTGTCACCTGCGGAAGCACAGAAGCCATGATGGCGGCTATGATGTCCGTTACAAACCCAGGGGATAAGGTCATCGTGTTCTCCCCTTTCTATGAGAACTACGGCGCAGATACCATACTCTCGGGAGCAGAGCCTATTTACGTTCCACTTATACCGCCTGAGTTCAGCTTCGACGCAGATGTACTCGAAGCAGCTTTCAAGCAGCACCCAAAGGCACTCATTCTCTGTAATCCGTCCAATCCGTGCGGAAAAGTGTTCACACTTGAAGAATTGCAGATAATCGCTGACCTCGCCAAGAAGTATGATACATTCGTTATCACCGATGAGGTCTACGAGCATATCGTTTATGCTCCGCACAAGCACATATATTTTGCTTCACTTCCCGATATGTGGGAGAGAACTATCTCCTGCTCTTCCCTTTCAAAGACCTATTCTATCACAGGCTGGAGACTTGGCTATGTTATAGCTCCGCCTAATATAATTGATACAGTGAAAAAAGTCCATGACTTCCTCACAGTCGGAGCTGCCGCACCTTTGCAGGAAGCCGCAGTTACGGGACTTCGCTTCGGTGACGATTATTACAAGTGGTTACAGGACAAGTATACAGAGAAACGTGACCTGTTCTTAAAGGGCCTTGATGATATCGGCATACATCATACTGTTCCGCAGGGAGCTTACTATATTCTCCTTGATATCTCGGAGTTCGGCTACAAGAGCGACCTTGTTTTCTGCGAAAAGCTGGCTGAATACGTGGGAGTGGGAGCTGTCCCCGGTTCAAGCTTCTTCAAAGAGTCTGAGAACCGTTATATCCGTTTCCACTACGCTAAGAAGAACGAAACGCTCAATGCGGCACTGGAGCGTCTTAATGATATCAGAAAGAAAATGCCGAAGGAGTGAGGATATGAAAACTATTGCAAGTTTTACTGTTGACCACGACAAGCTGGAAAAGGGTATGTACATCTCCCGTATAGACGGTGACGCTGTTACCTATGACATACGCATGAAAAAGCCCAACGGCGGTGACTATCTCACTAACGGCGCACTTCATACCTTCGAGCATTTATTTGCCACTTATGCACGTAACAGCGAATACTCAGACAGCGTTATATACGTCGGACCTATGGGCTGCCTGACAGGTTTTTATCTCATACTCCGCGATAATGTATCGTCTGAACAGGCAATACGCCTCGTACAGGACAGTTTCCGCTTTGTGGCTGATTTCAGCGGCAAGATACCCGGCTCTGAACGTAAGGAGTGCGGAAACTACCTGCTCCATGACCTTGACGGTGCAAAGGCAGTCGCAAAGGATATGCTGACCGTGCTTGACGGATATACCGCCGAAAAACTGAATTACTGAAAAAGCTGTGCTTAGGCACAGCTTTTTTTAGCATTTAGCTTGACATTTGTAAAGTCTTGTGCTATAATATACTATGTTGATAGGATATATCTATATACTATATATGGAGGAACACAATGGAAAAAAGATTCATATACGCCGATAATGCGGCAACTACGGCTGTTTCCGAGGAAGTTCTCACAGCTATGCTTCCCTACTTCCGTGAAGGCTACGGAAATGCTTCAAGCATTTACAAGCTTGGCAGAGACGCTCAGAAAGCTGTTGAGACTGCGCGTGAAAAGGTGGCAAAAGCTCTCGGTGCAGAACCGAGGGAGATATACTTCACAAGCTGCGGCTCTGAGTCCGATAACTGGGCTATAAAGGGTACTGCTGAGCTTATGGCTAAGAAGGGCAAGAAGCACATCATAACTTCCGTTTTCGAGCATCATGCTGTTCTGCACACCTGTGAATACCTCGAGAAGCACGGCTTTGAGGTGACTTATATCCCCGTAAGCGACAAGGGACTTTTAGATCCCGAGGACATTCGCAAGGCAATACGCGAGGATACTGCTCTTGTCACAATAATGTATGCCAACAACGAAATAGGCACTATCCAGCCTATTGACGAGATAGCAGCCATATGCCATGAAAAGGGCGTACTGTTCCACACGGACGCTGTACAGGCTGTGGGTCACATTGATATAGATGTCCATAAGCAGGGCATTGATATGCTTTCACTTTCGGGACACAAGATACACGCACAGAAAGGAATCGGTGCGCTTTATGTCCGCAAGGGCATCGCACTTCCGAATTTTGTCCACGGCGGCGGTCAGGAACGCGGAAAACGTGCAGGTACGGAAAATGTTCCTGCAATTGTGGGACTTGGCGTGGCTATCGAAGCTGCTACCCGTGATATCGCAGGTAAAAATGCAGTTATAACTCCTCGCAGAAACAGACTTATTGACGGCATACTGAAGCTCCCCTATACACGCCTTAACGGTGACAGGGACAAGCGTCTTCCGGGAAATCTCAATATCTCAATCGAGGGCATCGAGGGTGAGTCACTGCTGCTTCTGCTGGATATGAACGGTATATGTGCATCATCAGGTTCAGCTTGTACATCAGGCTCACTTGATCCGTCACACGTATTGTTGTCTATAGGTCTTGAACACGCAGTTGCACACGGTTCACTGAGACTTTCCATTGAGGAAAATGTAACAGATGAGGACGTGGACTATATTCTTGAAGTTATCCCCAAGGTCGTTGACAGACTTCGTTCTATGTCGCCTGTATGGGAAAAAATGATGAAAGGTCAAAAATACGCATAAAGGAGTAAAAATATGTTATACAGTGAAAAAGTGCTCGACCATTTCTCAAATCCGAGAAATGTCGGTGAAATAGAGGACGCAGACGGTGTTGGCGAGATAGGCAATGCCAAGTGCGGAGATATCATGAAAATGTATCTTAAAATTGACGACAATATTATCACAGACGCAAAGTTCAAAACATTTGGCTGCGGTGCAGCTGTTGCAACTTCTTCAATGGCAACAGAGCTCATCAAGGGCAAGTCCATAGACGATGCGCTCAAGCTGACAAATCAGGCAGTTGTTGAGGCTCTTGACGGTCTCCCTGCTGTAAAGATACACTGTTCTGTTCTGGCAGAACAGGCTGTTCGTTCAGCTCTTTCCGATTATTATACCCGTCAGGGCATTGATCCCATTCCGATAGTCGGCGAGATAAAAGAGCCTGAGGAATAAAAAATAACCGTTACACATAAAAAGGCGGCTGCTTCTTGAAAGCAGCTGCCTTTTATTGTTATAGCTTACCACGTAGTATCAGTTTACCTTTTGGATATAGATATCATCGGCATCTAACGTATCACTACTTTTATCATAACTGAAAAATCCCACCATATCGATCACATCGCCTTCTTTCAGATCATAAATGTCATCATATTCCATTCCGTCGGTAAGATTTGTATACAAGAACCAGTTCCTGCCGTCCTCTGATATCTTATTGAAACCGTCTGCTTCTGCTATTTTCAGTCCTGTCACCTTTATCTTTATTATAGGCATATCTTCATATGTTTCGCCTGATGTCAGCATTGACGGATCAGCAAGTATATCCGCATAATCAAGTGCAGGTACAGAATCATCGTATTTCAGCTGACGCAGCTCTTTTTCTTTGTTTATAGGATCAGGGGCAGGTATTGGTGCTCCTCTGAACTCATCGGTAACAGGCTCGGTATACTCGCCGCTCACTTCATCATAAGAAGGAGGTTCTATCCACCTCTGCTCAGCTTCAAAATAACCGTCAAGATAATAGTAGATATTGCAGCTTTGGTCGTATGCAAAGCTGCATCTGTAGAATATTATGTCATCAACTTTGAACAAGCCTCTAAGGTCGTATTCTCCGTATATGAAGCTTACCTTATAGCCGTTGCTGAGTGTAACGGTATCGTAGTCTGCTTCAACTACTCTCGTATCCAACGCCACCATATAAACCCTCTTCATATTATCAGTAGGTCCTGTAACTATAGTTGTAGTTGGTTCGGTAACAGGTTCGGTAGTAACAATCTCTGTAGTAGTTGTCGTTTCTGTTTCTGTCTCAGATGTAGTCTCGGTGGTTATCTCCGATGTTGTGGTATGTACAGCAGTTGTTGTAACAGGCTGTGTGGTGATCTGTGTAGTCGCAGGCTCTTCATCTGTCCATACACTGCTTACAAACTTAGGTATCGACTTTATTGCATTGCTGATACTCTCATTCTGCATACACACAACCACAAGCACAGCAGCCGCACTTGTTGCAGCTAATGTATTGCGCTTTATTCTCATTGAGCGGCGTTTCTTCTCAGCCATGCGCTCCTCAGCTTTGCTAAAGACGCTTTCACTTACCTGAATATAATCCTTCATAGACAAAGCCCTCCTTCTCAAGCTGCGCTTTCATAGCCTTTTTTCCGCGGCAGACAAGATTTTCGACCTGTTTTTTTGTCTTTTTCATTACCTGAGCGGCTTCCTTTATGCTCAGCCCCTCGATATATACAAGATGCAATGCCTGTCCGTAATCCGTGTTTACTTTGCTGAGTGCTCTGTATAAAGCTATATTCTGCTCGCGCTGTATGTATGACCTTTCAAGATTTTCCTCATCTGAAACTTCATACAGCTCATCTATGGGAAGATCATAATTCTTTGAACGTTTTTTAAGATAATCATATGTAATATTTCTGCCGATAGCATAAAGCCATGTCTTAAAGGAGCTTTTTCCCGAATACTTAGGCTTTTTCATTATAAGCTCGACAAATGTCTCCTCCATAAGCTCCTCTGCTTCACAGATATTGCGTACCATACTGTTGATATATAATGAAAGACCGTCCTTGTACTCGCGGATAAGCTCGGTCATTCCGTCATTGTCACCTTTTATAAATCTGTCGTAATCGCTCGCGCCTTTATCGCTCTTTATCCTGTCAGCTGATGTGGCTTCAAAAAGCCTTTCAAGGACTGTAAGACAGCCTGACTGCAAAAATATATCCTGTACAGCAGCAAAAATATTACGATACAAAGCAGCTCCGCCGCTGTATGTTTTCAGATCTTTTCCAGGGAAGGCGATCTCGTTTTCAATAAATAAACTCACGCTCCTGCCTCCTATACATTATACCATTTATATATTAGTCTCATTTTTTTGAAAAAACACTCACCTTTCAAATATATTTTTTATTTTAAACTATTAAAGTTACTATGTAATTTAGCCCTTAGCCTTTAGCCGTTAGTTATTAGCCGAAGGCGACACATCAGGCTAACGGCTCAATCTTGTTCGATACCTTGCATTAAATGCCTATATACCTTGCTTTACACACTTTTTAAAAAAATCCGAAAAATTTTTTTGAAAAAAGTGAGTGTTTTTTCATTTTTCTCAGACTAATAAGTGTAAAGGTTTTAAAGCCGCATTTCTTATCTATAGATATTTTTGAGAGGACGCTCTCAAATTCTCCCCCCCAGATGCAGGCGTGATATTTTCAGATCATGTCCGCATAATTCTACCACATTCATAAGGAGGTATTATAATGAACATCAAAAGAAGTATAGCCGCTGTGCTTTCATGCGCTATGGCTCTTACTCCACAGATCACTGCGCCACTTTCTGCGAATGCCGCTGTTTCAAGTCCTTCAATAATTGTTGCGATCGGTGTAGATCCTCCTGATCCAAATGCTGAAGCACCCGTATCAAGCGGTATCGTGCTCCCGAGAGTCGAGCTTGATTACGAATGTGCAGAAATAGTTGACGCTTCCTATGAAGTCATCACTCTTGATGACGGCAAAAAGCTCTACGTTAACTGCGGCGAAAAGAAGCTCTATACAGGTATGTTCCAGAAGGGCAACAAGGTAAGTATATCAGGCGAATTCGCTTACAGTGAAGGTCAGGATCTCTACCTTAACTGCACAGGTGATATCAAACTCGTTCAGAGCGAAACCAAGGAAAACAAGGAGCTTGATACTAAGATCGCTGAATTACCGCACATTGAACTTGGTTCTTTCGGAACTTACGTTATTGATGCGGATAAGGATACTATCACCGTTGATAACGGTATGAAAGTATTCGTAAGCAGCGGTTTACAGAATTACACCGATATGTTCAAGGTAAACAATTACATCAGCCTTGAAGGTGAATACGCTTACGACAAGGAAACCGATATGTTCTATAACGTTGACAGCTATATCGGTCTATGCGACTACGTTATAGGATATAACGGCTACTCTGTTGAAGATGAGGACGGTAACTGGGTCGAGCAGGAAATAGTTACCACAACTACAAATGTAAATGACATCACTACTTGTCCTACAACTACAACTACTACTGCTCCTGAGTTAAGATACATCTCAGATGAAAAGCAGCCCGAAGGCAAATACCCTATCCATTTCTACGACTATACACTTTACAAGTTTGAGAGGGAAGTAACTGTAAAGGAAATAGACGCATTTGTTATCGTTGCCGATGATGGTACAAGATGGAGCTTTAGCACGGCTGACCATGATACCTATGAGCTCGGCAGAGGCGATGTTATAAAGGTTTCGGGATATTTCTTCTACTACGCAGGTATGGACGCTTTTGGTGCTTTTACAGGCGATTATGAAATAGTTTCCGAAAGCAATGATTACGAGAAATATGCAAAGATAGAGATCCCGGAGGATTTCAGCAAACACAGAATTATAGATAAAAGACTTGCTGCTGATCACATGATCCAGTATGCTCCCGAGTTAGAAGACGTTAAGATAATAGGCATAGAATACGATGATATCTACACAGTTGAGGGCGGATACAAATTCGCTTTCATGACAAATAACCCAGGGCTCGATGAGCTCAAGATAGGCACTCATATCAATATATCAGGCTGGTTTGAATATGATTCTTACTTCGGTTGGTACAGCGCAGCAGACTATCATACCCCTGAGGGAGAGGCAGGAAAATTCACTATCGTAAGACAGCCTGAAAAGGACGAATTTACCGATACTTCTGAATTCAAGCCTTTAAAGGTCAAGCTGTATGATCCTTTTGAAGAAGAGATCGAAGAAGAACCTGTTTCAACAGTTGAAGGCGATGCCAATATCGACGGCGGTAAGGATCTTTCTGATACTGTTATCATAATGCAGTCTCTGGCAAATCCAAACAAATACGAGCTCACTGAACAGGGCAAGAAAAATGCCGATGTTACAGGAAATAATGACGGCGTTACTCTTAATGACGCTCTCGCAATACAGATATCTCTTCTGTATAATGAATAAAGCTTTCATCATATCCCACATTCCTTGATACACTCCCCTTTGGCGCAGTTTAATTTCTCCGACTGTGCTGAGGGGGATTGTTGTTTTTTTCAGAGTATTATGCCCCTAATTACTATAATCGTATAATACAGACAGATTTGGACATCCTTTCTCTATATACAGACAAAAAAACACCAGATATTTCTATCGGGTGTTTAAATGATCTATCACTTTTTGATATTTGTCTCGAACTTTGCGCCTTCGTAGTCTTCCTTGATGGAATCTCTGAGCTTTTCAAGTGTCTCAAATCCGTCAAAGATGACATTTCCCTTCTTAAATCCTTCGCCGTATATCTCGCCGAAGAAAACATCACTGTCGGGAACTTCTATGGAAATTCCGCTGAAATCACTTCCCTTGCCGTTATCAGGTGTTATTACGTTCTTGAAAAGAGTGTAGTAATAATATGTAAATGTATTATCGTCCTTCTTAGCTTCGGTAGTCTTTTCCTTGTCCTCAGACTTTGTCGTTGTTTCAGTTTCTTCCTTCTTCTTATCGTCAGCAGCTGTTGTAGTTGTCTCTTCCTTTTTCTCCTCAGCCTTTGTGGTAGCTTCCTCGGCAGCCTACAAGTACAACTGCAAGCGGTAATACAGCTGCCATTTTCAAATTCATCTTTTTCATAAAACTCATACCTCTATATTCTTCGGACATATGTCCTTAATATCATAATATATTATAACAAACATTATTTTTTACGTCAATTGACAGTTTGTATCAATTTTCTGACAATATAAGACTTGTTTTATGTAGCACGAAAGGTGTTTTAAGTGTAAAATGTACTCGTTTATGACAAAATAAAACTCTCCCCCGACCTGAGCCGAAGGAGAGCTGCTGTTAATGTGTTATTTTTTGTGCGAAAACTGTTCCGTTTTCATCAAGGAAAAGTATCAGACAGCTTCCGTCATGTAAAAGATCACTGCAAGTACAAGTCATCCAGTTATTGTTGTTTACATAGTCATCGGTTATGATCTCTGTATCCTCGTAAAGCTCGTCGGTGTAATCCCATACAAACTTGCCTGTATAATCATACTCGCTCTTTGCATATTCCTTTGCATTTATATATGCTTCATTAGTGTCTATATCGTTAGTCTCAGATGGATGAATCAAAGAACCTGTCAAAGGTAATCCTGAATTGAGCTCTTCTTCTGAAAATTGACCTGTAAACTCAATAGATGTTAATATTTTCCATGCTCCGTCATCGTCCTTCTGGAATACTACATCAAGAACAGTTAGATCGTTTTCGCCAACACCATAACCATAATCGTCCTGTGCGGGAGTAACTCTCTCCCACTGGAATGAGTCTGAGCTTACGAAATACGCTTTTTCTGATATAGGCTCTATGTCTGAATGATCGGGTATCCAGCTTTTTAAATTCCTGTGAATGTATAATTCACCGCCCAGTTCAATGACATCAGGTATGTTTTCATCATTTGCCAGTACTGAAATATCATCGCCTTCTAATACTTTACAATAGAAATCTCTCGTCGGATCAATGAAATACTGGTTGTAGTACTCTATCAGGTCATTGTATGATGTGAAACGATCATCGCCGATCTTCTCATAAACAATGTCCTCATTAAAGTATGCTGAATTAAGTGTCACTGTCTCTCCGCTAAGATCTGTACGATCCATGGAAAGGAAATTATACGACTCTGATTCATAAAGTACGGGAAGAAGTCTGTCAAATGTCGCTTTCATCTCTTCTTCAGTAGGAAGAGCTTCTGCATCTGTCGTTGCTTCTGTGGTCTGAACTTCAGTTGTAACTGCTTCGGTCGTAGCTGCAACATTGTTCTGGTCATGATCATTGAACTGATTTACCTTAGTCCCGTTCAGTAATGTGAACATACCTACTCCGCCGGCAATGAATACAAGAGCTGCCGCAATGCTTAACGGTTTGTACCACATTGGTCTGCGGTACTGTTCAACACCGCGAACGCTTATTTCGTTTTCTGTTGTTTCTGAACCTCTCTGTAATTCTGCTAATTTTTTCTCGCTCATTGCAAGTATTCGCTTTTTAGTCTTTTTGTCATCTGACGAAAAAGGAACAAGTCTATCAATGATATCATCATCTGCTCTGTCAAGTATGCCAAGCTTAAGATCTTTCATATCATTTCCTCCTTTATACCTCTCTTAACAAGTATACTGCGAAGTTTTTCAACTGCTCTTTTGCATCGCATCCGCACTGTTGACGGTTTCATTGAAAGTAATTCTCCGATCTGCTGTGACCGTTTAGCATAATAGTACTTCTGTATTATTATGGTAGAATCGGGTTCTCCCAACAAATTGATGCTATCCATCAGTATACGCCTGAGTTCAGTCCTTTCACTTTCGCTTACAAGGTCTTCGTCCGAACTCAGTTCACGGCTCGTATCTTCGTCTATTGAAAATGTTTTATCAGTATGACGCATAAGACTCCTGTAATGGTCAATGCTGATCCGCTTAGCCACTACTCCTATAAATGGCTTCATGTCGCCGTTGTTATACTTTTCACCGAATGTAAAGAATATACGTGCAAATATATCACTGATACATTCCTCCACATCCTCATTCGTACCAACGCTCCTGAGCCTGTTATATGCTATTGCACGGACATAGCTGTAATATTCCTCAAACAGTTTCTCATGCGCTTTCTTCTGAGACTTTTCCAGAAGATCAAGATATTCGCCGCCTGTCATGCGGTACCCTCCTTTTTGTTTTTTGCAGTCATGACCTGTGTACCAGATCACAGCCGCTTAAAGCTTCCATGGTAGCTTTCACTCTATACAAACGTCAAGATGCAGCATTTCGTCACAAAAAATTTTTCAGGATTTTAAAACAGAAAGAGCCGACCACTGGGATCAGCTCCATAATCTGCGATTTATTGGTATTTATAGCTTATTCAGCTCCTGACACCTCATCAATATAAAAATCAGTAAGACTGTCGGGAGACTCTACATAGAGCTGTAGCATCTCTGCTCCCTCGGGGATAACATATGCATCATTTGAAAGTGTTACCCATTCGCCGCTCTTGGCTGTTACCAATGCCACCTCATCGTACTTTTCTGTACCGTCGTTGTACTGCATGGTCAGCTTCATCGTTACATCTTCGCCGCTTTTCTGCATTGCCTTTGCCGAGAATTTATACGCTTTGCCCGGCTTGTAGGTGTCACTGCTGAGCATTATGGCTGCACCGTTCCAGTTATCCGTTCTTCCGCTGACAAACAGCGACTGTTTTCCGTCAGATGCATTTTCCTTGTCAACAGTTACAAGTGAGCCGCCGCGTGGTATCCAGCCCTCAGCTCCCTTTTCAAAGCTTGTATCAAAGAAGCCTGCTTCAGTGGGATCCCCCTCTGAGACTGAGCTTTCAAGCTTAGCGATAGCGTCATAGTCAACTGTTACATCTATATCATTTGCCTCGGAATATGTTCCACCGACTTTCAGCTCATTCTTATATATAGCAGCCTTGCCCTGTGACTGATAGCCCTCTATGGTAAGTGCTACTTCATACATTTTTCCAAGCTCAAGTCCGCATTTTTTCCATGCATCGAAATGCTTGGATATTGATATAGTGCCTTCGATCTTATTGCCGCTGCTGTCAGGCTTTTTGCGCCTTACGCTCCAGTACTGGTCAAAGGTCTGAGTGCCGTCAATGGAAGGCTGTTCGTATCTTGTTGTCTTATATATATCATAAGTACCGCCGTCAACTGTAACTGTTCCCAGTGCAGCAGGTGCTCCGGGTGGTCTCCAGCTTCCCCATGATTCAACTATGTAATACTCTACAAGGGGCTCTCTTGTCCAGCCGTATACGCACATATATGAATTGCCCACAGGCTGATAGTCCACGCCGTAATCTATGGACATATTTCCAAGCTCCTGATAGGTCTTTGTGCAGTCGTACTTCTTTCCGCGGCGGAAAAGAGCGTTGTTTATATTCTCCCATTCGCACGAGAAATTACCGCCGCCCGACTCTACATTGAAGGTGGTATCACCCTCGTCCTTCCAGAGCTCGTAATCGTATCCGTCAGCAGTACCTGTAATATTCTCGTGGAATACCTGAGTCTTTCCGCTGTTTTCTTTATTATTCCGGCTACAGCCTGTGAATGTACTCATGATACAAGCAAATGCCGCAGCTATAGATATCTTTTTCAGAACATTTCTGATCATTCGGCAAATTACCTCGCTTTCTATTTCTGCTCATTAATTTGATTTTAACATATAGCATTATTTTTACAAGTCATTTTTTGCGGTGGGCAAGTCGAAATTTGCGGTAACACTTATGTTTTCCGACATAAATCTATACATTTAGAACACACTGTTATAATAATTTAACGCATATAAAGGAGTACATTAATTATACTCGTTTTAAATAACAGAAGATGATTTTTGTTGTACAAAACGCTGAAATCAAAAAAATAATGACACATTTTCTTTTTTTATGTCGTTTGTATGATATGAAAGCTGCGGTACATTTTTCGCGTACCTATAGCTAAATACAATAAATAGGAGATAATATTATGAAAAAAAGATTATTTTGTGTACTTATGATGACAATGCTGCTTTGCGGCTGCGGTGAGGAAGAAACTCATCAGAAGCAGAAACATTCTTCCACAGCTGCAACTACTGCCGCAGCTGCCGCTGAAGAGGCAACTACAGCTCCACAGGAGGCTGCTGAATCTGTAACTACTGCTGCTGATACAGCTGCCGCAGAAAATACAGACACAGAGACTGCAACAGCAGCCGATCAATCTGCCGAAACGACCGATGCTGCTTATGAGTCAGCAGGTTCACACGTTAATTTAGACACTAATGACCTTTTCGCAGGTCAGTTCTTCGATGAGAACAGCGATCTCACTATGGTCTTAGACAATATAGGAAACGGCTACAAGGTCAATATCTCATGCAAAGTATCCGATACACAAATAGATCACTGGTACCTTACAGGTCAGTTTGACGGAAGAGCTGTTCTTCACTATAACAATTGCTCAAAGTACATCGTTACTCTTGACGAGAATGGCATGACTTCCTCGACCGATACTGTCTATACCAACGGAACAGGCTATATCGCTATCTCCGAAAGAGGTGCAGACGATACCGGCTATGTATGGTCGGACGATGTCGATAACGCAGGCAGTGGAGCTTTCTTTAAAAAGTAAGCTTTTCTGAATATAATATAGTAATGGACAAACGGCAGAGTTTCAATGGCTCTGCCGTTTGTCTTGGTTTTACACTTATCAGATCCCTTTGAAGGTTATCTTTTTGTATTTTTCAAGCTTTTGAGCGACCTCTGCACGGGCATTTGGATCCATGAAAAATCCGCCCTGTACCTCGGCTATCTCATCGCAGTGTATTCCTCTGCCTTCCTCGGTAGTTCTGTCACGCTCAAGTCCGTTTGGAGCTATTACGAATTTCCACTTTCCGTCAGGAGTCTTTTCAAGATCGCCGCCTGCTCCGCATACGGTACACTCGATAGGGTACCGGAGTCCCTTCCACTGAACATCACCTAAGCACAGGCTGTTGCTGTGACAGTTAGGACACCAGCCTGCGTCGGGATCACCCAGCCACTTTCTTTCAGCAGCAGGTGTATTCAGTGCCTTCATTACATTCTGTCCTATCTCTCTTGCACGTGCAAGCTTCTCCTCGTGAAGAAGTACCTGTGCAGGTGCAGGGACAGCCGTAGCCATATACATATCAACTACCTTGAAGCTGTTTGTAACTGTGGTTATCTGCATACATTCAAGAGCAAGCGACTGCCATGAACGATAAGAACCGCCTACAGATATAAGTGCGCCTACACGGTCACGTGGCTCGATAGCACCGATCTGTGTAAGGAATGCCGACTCATATGCTAAATTTCTGTGCATGAATTTAAGGAACAATGATGAGGGCATAAGCGCATATGTAGGTGCAGCAAATATAACTGCGTCCTGATTGAGCATTACCTGCATTATCTTGTCCTTATCATCTTTATTTTTCAGTGAACAGCCGGTGTTCTTTCCCATTGACATTCCCATAGTACATGAAGTACAGCCTGTACAGTCAAGGAGATCATAGTCCTTTAAATTTATCATTGTGATCTCAGCACCCATTTCCTGACAGACCATAAGTGCTTCTTTAAGAAGTATCTCGCAATTACTGTCTTTACGACCGGCAGTTACGCCCATTACTGTAAATCCCATAATAAAAACTCCTTTTCAAATAAAATAAATACCGTATTTCTGCTATGAATGGGTGGACTACGGTAATCTCCCTTTTCGGTTCTACATTTGCCTATTTATATTCTTTCTTTTAATTATTATACTTTATTTTTTATAAAAAATCAATAGTTTTACAGTGTTAAATCTCACAATATTTCATCAAAAAATTCGTGATTGTTTAAACTTGAAGTATTCGGTGGATTATGCTATAATATTTATTGTAGGGGCAAAGCAGCTCTGCAAAACGACACAATAATTATACATAAAGTTATCAAGCTCTGCGGCAGTATCACCGCAGAGCTTTTCTCATATCAGCATATCATTTTACCCTTGAAATGGGGAACATTGCAGATAATATCCTCTTCTCCGTCTATTATCTTCCTCAGATCATACTTTACAGGTACTCCTTCCGTGCTGCCGAATGACATACACCATATAAATACAGGTACGTGTCCCATTTCCCTATTGCTGTGTACAGCGATAACATAACCGAATTTCCACTTTTCACGGGGCATTTCACCGAAGCAGAAGTCTTTCGCAAGTTCAAGGAAGTCCTGCCAAAGCTCCTCACTGTCGATGTAAAACCATACCTTTTCCTCAGTTCCCAGTAATTCTTTGATAGTACGCATATCCATACTCTCCTTAAAAATTATTCCATAAGAGTACAAAAGCGACCCCATCGTCACGACAGGATCGCTCATCAGCAGTATTATCCCATCGTTCAAGCTTTAGCACCTTACTATCGCAGGTTGCTGTGCGGTCAACGGGCTTGTCCCTCACGCACTCTTTATGGTACCTATATTATATCGCATCGTTCGTTAAAAATCAAGATGTACAATGAAAAGTTTTTGTTTTTTTCGCAGCAGATCTTTACAGCTGCCTTTGGCATTATATTAAAAACAAATTACCGAAATAATATTTATATGACCTTTTTTCGGCACGATCATTGCTGTATACCATTTATTATGGTATAATGAATAATACAGATATATATTATTGCATCATCACAATACTACAACAAAGCAAAGAAAGCAGGAATTAATTATGAAAATATGTGTTCTAAACTGTTCGCCTAAAAAAGATCTATCGATCACACTACAAACTATTCTTTACCTAAAAAAATGGTATCAGGAAAAGCTCAATGAAGATGAGTTCGAGATCATTCCCGCATTCAGCGGAACAGTGACCGAAAATATCGAAGAAGCTGTAAAAAAATCTGAACTCATCATCATGTCAGGTGCTGTGTTCCATTTCGATGTACATAGCAGTATGGGAGAATTACTTGATGTGCTGTCTGATAATTATCATGACATGATAAAAGACAAGCCTGTTACCTTTCTGTCCACTTCAGGTATGCTGGGCGATACTATGGCTCATAACAGATTTGAACTATGGGCAAAAAGGAATGGTCTGAAATACATCAACAGCCTGAGTCTGGAAAGTATGGAGATACTCTCCCCTACAGGCCGTGAAGAGCTGTTTTGCTGGTTCAAGTATACAAAGGCAATGGCAGAATACTATAAAAGCAGAACTATGCCAAAAGCAAAAATCAAGGGCAGAGTAGTTTTAATGGATACCTGCGAAAAAGAGATCACTAAGATCACTTCCGCAATAAAAGCTGCAAAACAGAGATTTGAAGCCAGCGGCTTTGAAACTGAGGTCATTACTTTAAGAGAAAAGGATATCCGCCACTGTACAGGCTGCCAATGCTGTTTCAGCAACAGGACCTGTGTCTTTAACGATGACTGGGAAAAAACATTTGAAAAGCTGTATCTCAATACAGATATGATAGTGTTCTTCGGAGAACTGCACTATGCAACTCTCGGCAACTGCTACAAAACATTCCTCGAAAGACACGCTTGTCTTGGACGTTCGGGAATTGAAGACGAAGTAATAAAATCATACTTCTTTATACTTGACGACAAGTACGACAGAGAAGATATTTCCGCATTCAAGATCAACTGCGAGACCTTCGACGGCTTGAACTGCTCTTATCTGAGTGATGTCTGCGAAATTGATGATAACGAGAAAATGCAGGAGCTGTACGATAAAATGACAATTGCTTATAACTCCGATATCATGCCGCAGAACGGCTTCCTGAAAAACGGTATCAGAACAGGCTTTGCCAAAGTTGCAGCAAGTGTAAAAAACCGCTGTCCGGGTGATTACAGTTACTTTAAAAATTTAGGCTGTTATGATACTATTCAGGCAAGTCCTCATATTCAGTGGCTGGACAATGCGGAAGATGCAAAAAAGGACAGAGAAGCAAGACTTATCCCGTTTAAAATGACCTTATCCCACCTCGAGGACCTTCCTGCTATCACAGAAAGAAGAAAATTCAAAAGCCTTTCTGTCATAGAAAGACAGAGAGCTGCCGCAAGAGGCACTGAGATATATAATCATTAATAAGCTGAACTATTACAGCAAAAGTTTTTCGCAAAATATAGCGGCTCACTTAAAGTGAGCCGCTGTTTTTTACGTTTTGAACTGATAAACGAAAGTATCATGTTATACGCGAAAAAGCCATGTTACAACAGATCATTCCATCTGTCTTTTATATTGTTCTTCCTCATCTGCCTTCATGCTTTCATATAGCTGTCCAACATCTTCCATAGTGAAATCAGGCGAGTCGAACTCATAATCATCAAGCTTGAATATGGTTTTATAGCTCGGACCAATGTTTTCATAAGATATAAGCTGTCCTCTTTCAGTCAGGATAATACGTGTGTAAAAGCCGTCTGTTGCTCCATGTGAATATAATTCGATCTTTCCGTTGCTTTCCGTGATCTGATAATTATTCTGTTTAGCAGAATTATATTCATTAAAGCCTCTCGGTGTAAGACTTTTCTCTAAACTCTTACACAGATAGGCATAATTATCGGGCAGAGGAATTGAACTTCCGCTGCTGTATCTGTATGTTCCAACGCGGTCTATGTTACCCGTTTCTTTTTCTACAGTTCTGTAAGCAGCGTTATCATGCCCGTTCATTATGAGCTCTATGGTGTTTTCTTTTTCCTGATAGAAAAGATGTCCGTCACCTTTCATGTACAGCTTTTCATTCTTAGCGTCATAGCTCATATATCCGTCAATTATTTGATCTTCATCTCCATAGGTTTTTTCAAACGTAAAATGGCCTCTGAGGTTATCGTAATTTGTCATGCCGCTGCATATCTTTTCGGCGATCTCTGATTCTTTCTCCATGATCAGATATTTGTCAAATATCGCTGCAAACTTTTCAGCATCGCTTTCATTTTTCAGTTTAAAGCGACCTGCTGTACTAATTATATAACCTAACGGATAAAAGGAGCCTGTTCCACCAAAACTATTTTCTGTAATTCCAAAATTATAAGCTCCTTTTAAGTTCATCATGCCATGATCATAAAAATATGCTTTTTCATCTATCTCAAGACTATCACAGGTCACCCATTCAAAAGATGCTATCTCATTGATAAAGCTCTCTCCGTCATTCAAAGTATAATAACGGGCTGTAGTCTCATAGTTTTCTCTTCCCTGAGGTACATAGTCAGGTCCGCTGCGCCATTGCGCCAATGTACCGGTGGTTAATTCCTGTAATGCATTTTTTATATCTTCGCTTGATACATCACTGCTATCCACAGCATATCCAAGCACGGATCTTATCTCAGCTGCAAGCTTTTCACTTTCATCTTCGTACTTCAGCTTATAGCAGCCATAAGGATCAGGATCGTTACCTACTGCCATAAGATATCCATTTTCTGATATTCTGATACCCATATCATACCAGTCGTAATATTCAAATTCACTTTCTTTTATCTTTACCCATTCAAAATTCATTAAAGCATCAGTGAGAGCTTCTTTATCTGTGATGCTGTATTTTTTTATCTCACATTCCTCTGCACTCTGCCACGGATAATACACTACCTTGCCATCGCATTTTTCCAAATGATTGGTAACAAAGTTCTCTATTTCTTCTTGTGATACCTTGTTCATAGCTTCCACAGTATCGCTGTCTGCAACGTTAAGCGCCTCTTCAAACAGCTTTTCAAATACATCCTTGCCGTAATAGTAACTTTCTATGTTCGGAGGTGTCATTACTGCATTTTCGTCTCCATTTGTTTCCTGCCAGAAACCGTATCCGTTCTCACGCAGAGAAAAATCATACTTCTTTCCGCTCTTATCATCACTGAATGTAAAAAGAACACATCTGAAAGAATTCGGGTATTCTTCAACTTTTTTTACGCCCTCAATGCTGTCTAAATATTCAAATAATTTGTCCTTGTAATCGTTTGCTTCTCTTACAAAGCTAATTTCCGCTGATGAATAATTACATACATATTCATTCATATCGTAGGAATCTTTATTTTCCTTTACCGTTTCATATATCGAAGCATAATCGTTCTCAATTTCTTCGTTTACAACAGGCTTATCCTTCATCTTATTGAAATGATATATCCCGCCGCCTACAGCTCCTAAAACTATGACCAGTGAAGCTGCAATGCCAAGGCACTTTTTCCAGATATTTCTGTGATATACATCAACACCTGAAACGACAGCTGAGTTCTCATCTTCGCTGAAAGAAACTTTAGTATCGTCGGCTTCTGTCTTGCCTGTATACGGAGTATCGGCTTCCTTTACGAGATCTTCGTCTATCATGCTCATAGCTTTCATAAAGTTATTATTATTCATAGTCATATCCCTCCTTCTTCAGAAATACTTTCAGTTTTTTCCTTGTTCTAAAAAGATAGGTGCTGACTGTACTCTCGTTCAGTGAAAAGCGTTTTGCGATCTCTGCCACCGAATCACCATAAGTATAGCGGCGCACAAAAATTCTGCGCTGAAGTTCGTCCTGTGTGCGCAGAAAACGGCTGATAGCATCTGCAAGTTCGGACAGTGTGATATTATCGTCAGCATCGGCAGGTACACACTCGGATATTTCATCGAGAGATACCGTGTAGCGGCTGTCACGTTTTGCAGCAGAGTTGTACTCAAGCCTGTTTATCGCAATATTTCTTACGACGCTGCATAAATAGCTTTTAAGATCGTTTGGCTTTGCAGGCGGGATACTGTCCCATATCTCATAACAGGCGGAATTCACACATTCTTCAACGTCCTCGTGCTGAGAAAGAACGTTTCCTGCGATATATGTACAAAGCCTTTCGTACTTCTGACGCAGTTCATTGATAGCGGATTGATCTCGTTTTTGTAATAATTCAATTATTGATACATCATCCATATAATTGCCTCCTTTCATGAGGAGCTTTCGTCCTCTGCTTATATAGACAGGATTTAGCAGGAGAATATCTCAACATTCGCAAAAAAATTTTGAAATTTTTGAAAAATCGTTCTTTCTCTCAAATTACAGCAGTTCATAATACTTTGATTATATCATAAAAGCGAAGCGTTATGATATAATTGCCCGATATGCAGGGAGCAAATCTATGATTTGCGTATCTGCAAGGGCTTTAAATAAAATATAATGAATGCATTTGCATTCATTATATCATAAACAGTCCTGCCTTTTCAATAGACAGGCATATCAATGGAATACACTGGCGATCATAATAAAATATCAGTAAAACACGAAAAGGCACTTATGATAATTCATAAGTGCCTTTTCATAAGGAATGGAATATATTGCACAGAAAGATCTGCATAATGAAAAAAGCGTATTTGAAATAATAGTTGATGAACTATTACCGCAATCGACAATACTTATTATAAAAATGACGCAATCGCTCTTTCAGGCGGTTCACATTCATATAGATCAACTATTCTCAGAAGAGGTATATCAATATTTTCAGTCTCATGGTGCTGTACTGTTATATCAGCAGTTACAGTTACCCATTTCTCGCTTTGTACGTTGTAATATTGGTTGTATAAAGAAACGAACCAGCAGAATTTCATATCAGCTTCGCAGCAGATCATTATATAGCGTCCAACTGCAAAAACATTATTTGGAAGCTCAGGACGTGAAGATATGATCGCCTTGAATTTCACTGTCTTACCGTTATATTTCTTCGCATCGTTCATAATGTCGCTGTACCATATTGCATAATCAGTATCCTTTATGACTATGGTCGGAGCTTCAATATCAAATGGCAGCGGATCTTCTATATCATCAACGATCATCATTCCGTTATCGGCTTCGTAATATATCTCTGATCTTCTGTTGATGGAGCGTATGATCTTATGAAGTTCATTGACATCGGCTCTTTTAGCATAACGATTGAAGATAACAACATCGCTGACGTTGACCTTGTCGATAACCAGACTTCCAAAGTTTTGCAAGTATATCTGAAATGTGGACGCATCGGCAATGAATACCGTCTTGAATATCTTCCAGCTCTCGGGCTTGTTAAGAAGCAAGTCCGTTAGATGCCACATACCGTTGTATTCGATCATTATTTTATCTGCGTCACATTCGTCCGACAGCTTCAGAAGCAGCTGTTCGTCAAGCTCGGACTTATCCTCAATTGTACGAAGTCTAATGCTTTTACCGTCGAATCGTGATATATCGTACTCTTCTATCCCCTCTTCACAGATCACAAGAAGAATATTTTCGTCGATCCCGAAACGTTTATTGGATATCGTTTCCTGAATAAACTTCGTTTTGCCCCCTTCAAGAAAACCAAGAAAAAGATATACGGGTATCGCCTTGCTGCTCATATTGTAAGGCATCTTTCAAGCTTTGCAAGGATATCCGCTTTTTTATAGCCCTTTCCGATGAATACAAGCTGATTGATACGGTCTCCGTAGACCTCATGCCAGTCGTCTTTCAGATCAGGATAATTCTCGAACATAGTGTCCAGCTCCTCCTTAGGGCAAGCTGCAAGCCACTCGTTAAGCTCCGTAACACTGGCGTTTCTGCCAGCCTGTTCAAAGAGCTGTATATGTACGTCATCATCTGCGAACCAAACATAGCCCTTTGTACGGATAAGCTCCTTGGGATATTCGTCAACTAAGTCCATGAATTTATCACGGTCGAAAGGACGAGCCTCCTCAAAAACAAATGAGGTTATACCATACTCGTCCATGCAGGCTTCTTTATCTGTAGGCTCGTTGGTGTTGAGAGCGCGCTGTACCGATGATGAAGCAAGTACTGCATGATAGTCGAATTCTTTTCCGTGCATGATCTTTTCTGTATCGACTTCACTGTTGATACAGGGGATAATCTCCGCTTCTGACTGTATATCGCGGATAGCCTTTGTTACTTCTTCTATCTGCTGAGCACTGAGCAGGTCTGTTTTGTTGAGGATAATAAGGTTGCAGAACTCTATCTGGTCGATAATAAGGTTGATAATGTCGCCTTCCTCGGTATCGTTCTCCATTGAGATCTCGCGCAGAAATTCATTATATATACGGTCAGCATCGACAACAGATACAACTGAGCTGAGGTATACATTGGTGTCGGGGTTATCCTCTGTATAAACAACGAAAGATGCTGCGATATTTGAGGGTTCGCTTATTCCCGAAGCCTCTACGAAAACAGCTTCTATATCGGGGAGCTTAGATATACGCTCGATCTCTGCAATGAACTCGTCTCTGAGAGTGCAGCATATGCAGCCGTTCTGGAGCTCGACCATTTCAACGGAAGATATTCGGTCACGGTTTTTATTGAGGAGAGCAGCGTCTATGTTGACGCTGCCCATATCATTTACGATAAGTGCTATCTTACGCTGTTCCTGTTTCAGAAGGTTCTGCATAAGAGTAGTCTTTCCCGAACCAAGATAGCCTGTGATAAGTATAACGGGGATCTTTTTATTATTCATTCTGTACCTCATTTCATAACGCCTGCAAGAACACCGCAGTTCTTTTCTTAAACATGGGATAAGAACCTCTGAATTGAATGATATATATTATTTGTGTCCTGTAACGATAAATTATCATTCAATTCAGACGTTCTATTTCTTCACTTCTTTCTAATTCGAAAATGATTATCAATTTCATTTTGACATTGATTATTATATCATAACTGTTTTGAATGTCAATACTTTCACATGATTTTTCACATACTTTTCACAATTGAGAATGATTATCAAATTCAAACATAAAAAAGCAGCTCTGAGAAAGCAATAGGCTCACTCAGAACTGCTAAGGTATTATTTACTGATATCAGTCATAACGCTCGTCGATAACGCGGGCTGTCTTTTTCATACTTCTCGGAAGCACACCGATCTCAACGATCTTTACTATAGGTGTAAAGCCGATACGGCTTTTAACCTTTTCAGCTATGCGGCTGCTGAGAGATGCCCAGTCGTGATCGCCGCTTGCTTCAACGTATATACGCATAGTATCCTTACCGTCAAGGTGAGAGATACGTATCTGATACTCGCTGGAGATCTCATCGAATGAACCGATGACCTCTTCTATCTGGCTCGGGAACACATTTACGCCCTTTATTTTCATCATGTCGTCAGTACGTCCCATGATAACATCAATTCTCGGATAGCAGCGTCCGCACTTGCACTTTCCTGGAACTATCCTTGAAAGGTCATGTGTACGGTAGCGGATAAGAGGAGCTCCCTCCTTAACGAGTGTGGTGATAACTATTTCACCTATTTCGCCGTCAGGAACATTCTTTCCTGTTGCAGGATCAATTATTTCAAGATAGAGGAAATCGTCCCAGTAGTGCATAGCTGTCTCACCCGGGCAGTTTATGCCTATACCCGGTCCGTAGATCTCGGTAAGTCCATAGATATCGAAAAGCTCGATACCAAGCTCATTATGGATACGCTCACGCATCTTGTCGCTCCAACGCTCAGAGCCGATAACACCTTTTTTGAGGTGTATTTTATCCTTTATACCACGCTTTTCTATCTCCTCTGCAAGAAGAAGTGCATAGGAAGATGTCGAGCAGAGTACAGTACTTTTCATATCCTGCATCATCTGGAGCTGTTTATCGGTATTTCCGGGGCCCATAGGTATTACCATAGCTCCAAGCTTTTCTGCACCGTTCTGGAAGCCTATACCAGCTGTCCAAAGTCCATAGCCGGGAGTTATCTGTATACGGTCCATATTTGTTATGCCTGCTGTTTCGTAGCAGCGCTTGAACATTATTGCCCAGTCGTCAACGTCTTTGGCTGTATATGGGATAATAACAGGTGTACCTGTTGTGCCTGATGATGAATGTATACGGACTATCTCCTCCTCGGGAGCTGTCATAAGTCCCAGCGGATAAGCCTCACGAAGGTCGCTTTTTTCAGAAAAAGGAAGTTTTTCAAAGTCCTCTGCCGAGTGTATCCCTGTTATACCTGCCTCCTTGAGCTTCTTTCCATAGAAACTGCCAGCCTTTACAAGTGCTTGTATACGATCGTTTACAAGTTCGATCTGTTTTTCTGATATCTGCACAGTATATCATTCCTTTCGTAATTATACATTATGTCTGAGAGCCTTTTCGTTGAGTTCAACGAACTGAGGCTTAACATTCCTCTTCATTGCTTCAACAGCATCATCTATTGTGAACGGTAAGATACCGCTCCTTATGGCTTCACCAAGCATTACCATATTGAGTACCTTTGGAGAACCCAATTCACGGCATACATTGTCACCGTCAACTGCCATAACATTGTCAGTATATTTTCTGAGATAGTCGAGCATCTCTGTTCCGTTATAGTCTGATGCTTTAAGTGAAGCTGTAACAGGCATTATCGGGTGCGTATTCACGATGACTGTTCCGCCGTCTCTGAGATAAGGCAGCATACGTACAGCCTCCGCAGGTTCAAAAGCGATCATAATATCAGCCTGCTTCTGACCGAACATAGGACAGTATATACCTTCACCGATACGCAGGAAGCTGAAAACGCTTCCGCCTTTCTGAGCCATACCGATAGTCTCGGCACTCATTATCTGCATACCTTTTTCCATAGCACATGAAGCCGTGAGCTTTGATGTAAGGACGATACCCTGTCCGCCCACTCCGCAGAGAAGAATATTTTTATTCATTTCGCTCACCTCCGATAGCATTTACGGGGCATACCTGACTGCAAAGTCCGCAGCCTGTACATAACGAGCCGTCTATCTTTACACTGCCGTCGGATATGACGATACCGGGACATCCGAGGCTGTTTATACATTTCTTGCAGCCGATACACTTATCACTGTCAATAACAAAAGGCTTTTCGGGCTTGATAAGTACAGCGCAGGGCGACTTGAAAATAATAGCCTTAACGCCTTTTTCATCAGCAACACGTCGTACTGTTTCAATAGCCTTATCCAGTTCGAGAGGGTTCACGGTCTCCACAGTTTTAAGACCTATTCCGCGCAGAACGGCTTCGATATTGACTTTATCAACGACCTGTCCCATCATTGTTCTTCCCGTACCTGGGTGAGGCTGATGACCTGTCATTGCGGTTGTGGAGTTATCCAACACGATGAGAGTCATATCTGCCTGATTATATACTGCATTTACAGCACCTGTTATAGCTGAGGCAAAGAAAGTTGAATCGCCCACAAATGCGAAACAGCTCGTATCGGGCTCTATCTTGCCGATACCCTGAGTTATATTCACGCCTGCGCCCATGCAGAGACAGGTATCGACCATATCGAGGGGCATTGCGTTTCCGAGAGTGTAGCAGCCTATATCGCCGCAGAATACGGACTTTTTGCCTTTCATCGCCTGTTTTACGGCATAGAAGCTTGCTCTGTGAGGACAACCTGCGCAAAGTACAGGCGGACGTACAGGCAGTTCGGGAGCAGCAGGAAGTTCAGCAGGAGCTTTTTTCTCCCAGCCCATAAACTCTGCAATATCATCAGCAACACTGTCGCAGGTGTTCTCTCCTGCATTTCTCACATTTCCTGTCAGCTTTCCGAGTATTTTTGTACTGAGGTGATACTTGCCGCATACGTATGTAAGCTCACGCTCGATGACAGGATCAAGCTCCTCGATACAAAGCACCTCATCAAGTCCCTCTAAGAACTTCACAGCAGCCTGCTCTGGGAACGGGAAAGGCGTTGAGACCTTTAATACTTTCGGCGAATTCTTATCGGCTATAGCTTCCTGTACGTAAGTAAAGCTGATACCATGTGAAGCTATTCCCTTACGGCAGTTTGTATCAGAAGCAGGTATTATCCTGTTGCGGCTGTACTCAGAAAAGACCTGTGAGAGCTCAACGTTGCGCTTCTCTATGTGCATATGAGCATTATAGGAAAGACGCGGAAAAATTACCCACTTTGATGAATCCTTGACAAAACCTTCGGGAGTGTTCTTTATACATTCACTATCGTCCTTTACTTCGATAGAAGCATAACCATGACAGACTCTTGTGGTAGGTCTGAACAGTACGGGAGTATGGTATTTTTCGGAATACTCAAATGCCTCCTGTATCATATCATACGCTTCCTGAACAGATGAAGGATCAAAACACGGCAGCTTGGAGAATGCTGCAAAATGACGTGTATCCTGTTCTGTCTGAGATGAGATAGGACCCGGATCATCTGCTACCATTATGACCATTCCGCCTTTTACACCGATATATGCAAGGCTCATCAGCGGATCAGACGCAACATTAAGTCCGACTTGCTTCATAGTTACCATTGAACGGGCACCGCAGTAGGCTGCGCCTGCTCCCAGCTCAAGAGCAGCTTTTTCGTTGACAGACCATTCAACGTAGATACTTCCGTTGTTTATTTTTGCTGTTGTTTCAAGTACTTCCGTAGAAGGTGTACCGGGATAGCCGCTTATAACATTAAGACCTGCGGCAGCAGCTCCGCGGGCAATAGCGGCATTTCCCATAAGAAATTCCTTATGCATTTTAACCTCCTTGATATATTAACTATATATAAAATATGACTTTACACCTAAAGATTATTATAGCATTATACCGATAAAAAGTCAATGACTTGGTGAAATGGAAGGATCATGATATAAGAAGTGTGGCACTGCCCCTTTTTCGCGTCAAAATATCAAAAAATCCGAACTTTTATGCCGTGCACGTTGCTATTTCCGAGCTTTTATGATATAATGAATGCATAAGCATTCATTATA
>NZ_FNWV01000008.1:107503-113247 GCF_900108555.1 Ruminococcus flavefaciens | reverse complement strand
ATGATATAATGAATGCATAAGCATTCATTATATTTTATCTAAAGCCCTTGCAGATACGCAAATCCGAGATTTGCTCCCTGCAATCGGACAATTATATCATAACGCTTCGCTTTTATGATATGATCTTATTAAAAGGAGATGATACTTTTGAGGATACCTGTTTTGGTAAAGAAAGCAGCTGCGGCAGTTGGTGCGGCAGTAATGATGATGAGCTTTTCAGCGTGTTCAAAGACAGAAATACACGAAATAAGCGTTGAACATAAAACGGAAGTGCCGCCGAAGATGATGTTTCTCGGCGACTCCATAGCAGCAGGCTACGGACTTGACGGATATAAAAAGGACGACAATTACAACTGCCCCTCGTATTCAAATATACTGAAAAACAAGTATACATCGGAGCTTGAAGGCGAGTGCGGCCATACAATGGTAAACGAAGCTGTATCGGGCTATACTTCCTCAGACCTTATAACTCAGATACAGAGCGGCGAGCTTGACAGCGAACTGAAAGATGCGGACGCTGTTGTAGTATCTATCGGCGGAAACGACCTTCTCGGAATACTGTTCAAGCTTATCGACAGCCTCGGCATAGATGACATCAATAATTTTGATGTGAAGGATATCGACTTTGCAGGTGCAGCAGTTGCTCTCCTCGGAATGGGAAGCGAAGCAGACAAGGCACTTGAGCAGTTCACGGTGAATATTGATATCATATCATCTGAGCTGAAAAGCAGAACTGACGGAACATTATTTGTGCAGACTCTTTATGATCCTGTTGAATACTTCGACAGACTTTCCGTGATAACCGAATTTACGGCTCAGAATATAGAAAAGCTCAACAATATCATTTCCGAAAAGTCGGCAAACGGATATAAAGTCATAGACGTTGCGCCGCGTTTTAAGGGCAGAGCTGATGAGCTTACCAATATCACAAAAATGGATATCCACCCAAATGCAGCAGGACATGAGATCATTGCCGAAGAAGTGGATAAAGCTTTCCGTGCAACGGGATTTTCCTATTATACTATTGAAAAAGTGAAAGATGAGCCGGGTTATGGATCGAGAATAGCTGTTTTATGCAGTATTATCGCAGCTGCGCTGATAGTGATAATAGGCATTGTTCTGATAGTCAGGCAAAAACTCAAAAAATAAAATCAAGCCTGAAAGGAGAAATACTTCTTTCAGGCTTTTATTTGTTCTCTTTGAGTGCGTTTACTTCATCTTCATTAAGCAGGCGGTATTCTCCCTGTTTCAGTGCAGTATCAAGCTCCAGAGAGCCTATGCAGTCGCGGCGCAGATAGAATATCCGGCAGCCTACAGCTTCCATTATCCTTTTTACCTCATGCTTTTTCCCCTCATGTATGGTAAGTGCTGCCGCAAAAGCAGCACCGTCGGGGTTCTTCATATATTTCTCGCGGCGTTCGAGTGGAATAAACTCTTCAAGCTCCCGTATTCTGTACTGTCTGAAAAGTCGGAATTTCGCAGGCTTTGAGGTGAAGCCTTTCATAGCGATACCATTCTCGATGAGCTGTATTTTCTCAGCATTGACAGTTCCCACAGCATAGAAGAAATAGGTCTTGCTGATATGCCTGTCAGGCTGCATTATTTTGAAATCAAGGTCGCCGTCATCAGTAAGTATAAGGAGTCCGCAGGTGTCCTTGTCAAGCCTGCCTACGGGGTGGAGCTTTTCTGAGAGCTCGGCAGGAAAGTAGTCCATAACAGTTTTGTGGACTGCATCTGAACACGCAGTCACACAGCCCTGCGGCTTGTTGAACATATAGTAAAGCATTATAATTCTATGGTATCGCCTGCGTTAAGGTGATTTTCATTAAGATAACTGTCAGCGAGCTTTATGAGTTTTTCGCTGTTATTTTCATCTCGCACGAGAACGCTGCACATTGGCTCTTCGCCGTCGGGAACTCCCTCGCAGCCGTAGTCCCATTCGATTATTTCGAGTATGGTATATTTCAAAGCATTTCCTCCCTGATGTATTTTAGCAGACCGCGGCAGCCCTCGTCGATATCGCTGTAAGCCTTGCCGAAGTCGCAGCTGTACCACGGATCAGATACATCGTCTCCGCGACCTGCAAAGGTGAGGAGCTTATATATCTTTCCGTCACTGTCGCTGCCGAAAATTCGGTTCATGTTGCGAATATTGGCAGTGTCCATGCCGATGAACAGATCATATTTGTCGTAGTCGGACTTCCTTAGCTGTACAGCGCACTTTCCGCCGCAGCCGATACTGTGCTTTGCAAGCTCTGCTTTTGCAGGCGGATAGACCGAGTTGCCAAGCTCCTCGGTGCTTGTTGCGCTTGAAGCAACGGCTACCTCGTCTGAAAGACCGCTGTCAGCGATCAGCTTTTTCATTATGAATTCAGCCATTGGCGAGCGGCATATATTGCCGTGGCAGACGAACATTACTTTTATCATACGTTTTTTCCTCTCTGATTTGCGTATCTGCAAGGGCTTTAAAATTAATTATAATGAATGCTTTTACATTCATTATACCATATAGTAACTGAATAGGCAAGGATACAGAAAAATATCAGATAAAAATTTTTCAGTGCAAAAAAGGGGCGGATAATATCCGCCCCTGCAATTCTACTCACTACTTCCTACTCTCTACTCACTTATAAAACTCCGAGTGCGTGTTTTGCGGCTATCATGCCGAAAGTATAGCATCTGCCCAGAGAAAGTCCTGTCTGGTGGAATGGATAATCAGCTCCGCCGTAGAACGGTCCGCCAAGATTGCCTGCACAGTAGAGTCCCTGTATAGGCTTGCCCTCGGCATCAAGTGCTTGTGCATTCTCATTGGTAATGACTCCCGATACCTCTGCCGACACTCTGATATGCTTTCTTGCACCCCAGAAAGGTGCTTTTTCTATCTTGTGCATATACTTTGCAGGCTTGCCGAAATCAGTATCGCAGCCCTTGTCGCAGAGCTCGTTATATCGGTCTATGGAAACCTTCATTTTATCGTATGGTATACAAAGCTCGCCTGCAAGCTCCTCAAGAGTATCACATCTGTGCAGGTCGATAAGGTTCTTGAATACGCCCTGTGGCTCTTCAACTGCTCCCGGAATGAACTTCTCCATAACGAACGGCGGTACACAGCCGTCTACGAACTCGTCTTTATCCCAGTTCACATAATCGCTGTCGTAAATAGTGCAGTACCAGCCCTTTGAACCGTCCTTATGGTCGGCATCGAGCATACTTCCCTTGAATTTTGGCTGATATTTCAGAAGATTGCCCATATATACAAAGCCTGTATACTCGTTTGTGAAACGTTCACCGTTCATGTTAAGGTACAGGAAAGGCTCTTCAAACATGAGTGCAGAGTCGAAATCATGCATCATCTTTGTATGTCCGAGATTTTCCATTTCAGCTCCCGCACTTATGGCAAGGATATGTCCGTCACCTGTCTTGCCGAACTGCTTCTTGTCAAATTCGGCTATATCAGGACACCAGCGCTGTACCATTGCAGGATTGTTGGTATAGTCGCCTGTTGCAAGTATAACTGCCTTTGAAGCGTTGAACTGTATGTACCTGCCGTCCTTGTCCTTTGCGATGACACCTGCAACTCGCTTGCCGTCCATGACCAGTTTAACGGCAGGTGTGGAGAAATATGCATCAAGGTTATCATGCTTTGCCATTATATTGTTGAGGGCGTTATGCAGGGCATTGCCTACATTAAGCGGCTTGGGACCTATCCAAGGTGCCCAGAAATAACAGTGATCTTCGCCGTAGTCATAGCTGTTCATGCGGTCTTTCCATACGCCTGTGAAGTCGCCGCTGGTGCTTCTGAATGCGCAGAGCTTGTCACCGTCATTGAGGAGCTTTGCACTTTCGGCATTGTTGTCCACCTTGCTGCCATCGCCGTATTCAGTCTCTTTGGTAAGTCCTGCACGATTTAAGAACCACATCATCGCTTCCTCGGAATGTTCGGCATATGCGCGGAGCTGCTTTGTATCGGCTCTCCAGTCGCAAAGGCTGTTTGTATGATGTATCCACTTTGCTATGCCTGCCTCGGTGGAACGTGACTTTATTATTGCAGAGCCGCAGTTGCCCTGAGATACTACTCCCGCTTCTTTCTGAAGAAGAGCTGTTTTTGCACCAAGCTCAGCTGCCCAGCCTGCCGCAGGTACGCCCGAAGCTCCTGCACCGACTACTACTATATCATAATCTTTTACTGCATCTGCTTTGATATCGCCAAGCTCACAGCATGAACAGCTGACCTCGGGCTCTGTAAGTCCGCATGGTATCTTATTAATATTGTCGCTCATATTTTCAGGTCCTTTCAAATTAATTAATATAAATATATTATACCACTTCCTTTCCTGTATTTCAATACCGCATAAAAAAGAAACGTACCGCATCAAATGCGGTACGCTTCTGTTGGGATATCAATAATTATTACGAAACTGACTGCATATAGCTCTCCGGGAGAGATGAGATATTTCCTAAAAGGAACTTCTGGATAACAAGTGCATCATTGCTTGTGATACCTGAACCGGCAGCTGCAACGTCTCCGTTGAGCTTACCCTGATCTTTAAGACCATACTTATCAGGACTTGCAAGTGCCTGCATGATAGCAACTACGTCTCCCATATCAACAACACCGTCACAGTTAGCATCGCCCCACTTTGTTACCTTGGAGTTGAGCTCCTTCTTGAGGTCAACAGTTGTGGTCGTAACAGGCTTTGTTGTAGTTGTAGTCGTTGTGGTAGTTGTTGTTGTTGTGACCTTTGTAGTAGTTGTTGTTACTACAGCTGCCTCAGTGCCCTTGAATGCGTATCTCATAAATGTGTAGAGATGCGGCTTTACTGAGTCTGCACCGTGTCCGCCGCCCGGGATAGACTGGTAAACATGGTCAACACCGTTTCTTGTGAGAATATCACTGTAAGACTTAGGGAATGTACCAACAACTGAGTCGTTTGTACCGCCTGTGATCATAAATACATATGGCTCAGGTCCTACGTCTCTGAACTTCATTTCGCTCTCTGTCATACAGCCGGGGTGCTCCATGAACATATCCTTACCCGGTGTGATACCAGGGGCAGGACAAGCACCGCCGACATAACCGAAGAGGTCAGGTCTCATAAGTCCGATATAGATAGCTTCACGTCCGCCCATTGAGAAGCCTGTGATAGCACGGTTCTCTCTGCCTGTCTTTACAGGATAGTTAGCTTCGATGAATGGGATAAGGCTGTCTGAGATGTCATAGAGGAAGTTGTCGTAAGCAGCACAGGTCTCCTGATTGATACCGAAGCCGCCGCCCTGACTGCCGTTTTTGCTTGTGAACTGGCTTGGGAGTACGATGATCATTTCCTCTGCCTTGCCGTTGCCGATAAGTCCTGCAAGAAGCTCCTGAACGCCCATACCGCTTACCATGCTGCCCTCGTCACCGCCGATGCCGTGGAGAACGTACATTACAGGATATTTCTTGCTTGGATCATAGTTAGGAGGAAGAACAACGTTACAGCTCTTCTGTCCGCCTGTGAATTTACAATTATATGTTTTCTTTTCAACCTTGCAGCCCTTGGACTCGTTGCCGCTTGGTACTGTTGTAGGCATATCGTTCTTGATCTTAGCGTTGAGGCCCTTGTTTGCGTTACCGCCGTTGCCTGCATCGCCGCCGATGTTTCCGCCGCCGTTATTGAAGCCGCCAGCCATGCCGCCCCAGTCGATGTTTCCACCGTTGTTGCCGCCGTTACCGCCGAAGTCGCCCCAGTTCATTCCGCCGCCGTT
>NZ_FNWV01000008.1:0-107274 GCF_900108555.1 Ruminococcus flavefaciens | reverse complement strand
CCGCCGAAATCGCCCCAGTTCATTCCGCCGCCGTTGCCGTCGAAGCCGCCGCCAACATTGCCGCCGCCTGCATTTCCGCCTGTAGTATTTCCTGTTTCAACAGTTACATCTGACTGACCTGAACCTGTCTTGACTGAAACGCTCTTAACGTTAGCTGAACCGTTTGATCTGTAGCCTTCGATATTGAGTGAAACTTCATAAAGTGTACCCGACATATCAAGTCCTGCTTTTTCCCAAGCATCAAAATGACCGCTTACGTCGATAGTGCCCTTCATGTAGTTTGTCTGATTGTTAGCTGAACCACTTGTCTTACGAACGCTCCAATACTGAGGGAATGTAGCTGTACCGTCAAGTGATGGCTGGTTGTAGCGCATAGACTTGCGGATATCATAAGTGTTGCCGTTGAGAGTTACGGTACCCTTATTTTCACCGTCATTTCCGGGTGGTCTCCAGTCGCCCCAGCCTTCAACGATGTAATATTCCATGAGAGGGTTTCTCGTCCAGCCGTATACGCACATATACGAATTACCCTTTGGTGTGTACTCTACATCGTATTCCAGTGTGATACCGTTCAACTTCTTGTAGTTGATCTTCTGGCTGTCATAGTTCTTGCCCATACGAGCAAGGAAGTTCTCAATGTTGCTCCATGAACAGGTGAAGGATCCTGCGCTTGGATTCATTGAAGCCTGTCCCTGACCGTTCTGATTCCACATTTCGTAATCAAAACCGCCGATGTTGCCTCGTGTCTGCTGGTCAGCAGCTGATGCAACTGATGGGATACTTGCAGCGATCATCAATGCAGATACGGTTCCGCTGATGACCTTTTTGAGTGTGTTTGATCTCACTCTAATCACTCCTTTGTTTAAACATTTTTATTTTTGTGTCGACAAATTAATGATTAAATAAACCCCAGATGAGCAAATGCTCTATATATTTCCCTTACAGGATAAACTATTTGGCTAATAAACACAAGCCAATACTTGCTGTAATTAATTTAAGTTGCCATAATTTGCTATTTTAATTAAATGTAAGAATTGGTACTACCAATAAGCTTTAACGATAAGGTGTAAAAAATGCGGTTTAAGTGGATTTTATACCATTCGTGATTGAATTGCTTTAAAAAAACAACTTTTAGTTATATTGTTAACAGTGGTAATTCCTATATCAAATCAGCAGTAAAACCACACATTTTTATCAAAATGAGATACAAGTAACACAAAAACAAAAAGGCAGCCGCTTCCTGTAAATGATCTCAGAAACGGCTGCATAAACGTTTAATTAACTTTTAATCACGACTTATAAAAGCGCAAAAATGAGTTGTTTTTTTATTATGTACATCATTTGTTCTTCTTTTCGTATACGGAAAAGCTCAGTCCAAGATCGTCTCGGCGTTCATGCTGTACAAGCTCATATTTGCTTTTGTCAAACTCGGGGAAGAAAGCATTTCCCTCATATGGGCGGTCAAGCTCGGTAAGGTAAATACGGTCGGCTATCTCAAGTCCCTCGGCGTATATTCTCTTTCCGCCGCAGAGGTAGATCTCCATATCTCCGCCGCACTGCTCTGCACATTTTTGAGCGAGCTTTACAGCTTCGTCAAGACTTTTCACTGTACGCAGATTGCGCGAAAAAAGGCTCTGCGATGAGGAAACGACTATATTTATCCTGTCGGGCAGCGGTCTGCCTATGCTCTCATAGGTCCTTGTGCCCATTATACATATATTTCCTTTTGTAAGCTTGCGGAAAAAGGCTCTGTCCTCGGGAATATCCCACGGTATCTTCCCATTGCTGCCTATAACACCATTTGCAGCTACTGCTGCCACTATATTGATCATTTTTCATTCAACCTTTCAAGAAGTTCCGAAACTTTGCAGCCCAGTACAGGGTGTACATACTCGGGCATAAGCTCTGCTGCAGGTCTGAGTACGAAGTCTCTGTTCTGCATATCAGGGTGTGGTACTGTGAGATCGGGCTCGGATATGATACTCCTGTCGTAGAATATCAGGTCAAGGTCAAGAGTCCTCGGTCCCCAGTGTATCTCACGGGTTCTGCCTGCTTCATTTTCTATACCATGCATAAGATCAAGGAGTCCGCGAGGTGAAAGCACAGTCTCGCAAATAAGTGCTCCGTTGAGGAAATCGTCCTGCTCCGTATAGCCATAGGGCTTGGTAACTATAAGTGACGACTGCTTTACGCTGCGGATATACTCGTTTTCCTCCAGTTTTTTTACTGCCTCTGCGATAATGCTTTTGCTGTCGCCTATGTTTGAACCGAGTGCGATAAGTGCAGTATGCCAGCTGCGGCTTATTTTTACCGATACAGAGCCGAATTCCATATCTATAGGCGCTTCGGGTTTCCTTATCTCGATATCTGTGCGGACTATGAGCGGCGAGCTTTTCAGCACAGCGAGTGCTACAGCATGCGCAGCTGCTTCTATAAGCTTATACGTATGCTGCGTCATGGCTTCTTTTATGACTCCGCAGACCATGCCGTAATCCACTGAATGTTCCAGTTCATCGGTAAGACCTGCCTTTTCGGTATCAACATAAAGTACAGCGTTAACGTAGAAATTCTGTCCGTTTATGTTCTCATGCTCAAATACACCGTGATGAGCAAATATTTTCAGTTCATCAATGCATATCCTGTCCATTTTTATAGCCTTTCATTACTGCCATTGTCATTTTTACGGCGCGAACGTTTTCTTTTATATCGTGAACGCGGAGAAAAGCTGCCCCTTTCATTGCTCCGATGACGGAAAGAGCTATAGTTCCCTCAAGTCGCTCATCTGAGGGCAGATCAAGAGCAATTCCTATGACGGATTTTCTCGATGCTCCCAGCAATACAGGATAGCCCAGCCTTTTACAAAACTCGTCCATGCGGTCCATGACTTCGAGATTGTTCTCGTATGTCTTGGCAAAGCCTACTCCGGGATCAAGGATTATCCTGTCACGGGCAATGCCAGCTTTTTCCGCTATTTTAAGGGTTTCCTCCATATCGGATACAACATCATCGAAGTAGGAAGTGTAATCCATGTTCTCCCTGTTATGCATAAGACAGCAGGCTTTTCCACTTTTGGCTATCAAAGAAGCCATTTCACCGCTATCGTATTTAAGTCCCCATATATCGTTGATAAGGTCTGCACCTGCACTAATGCCTGCTTCTGCAACTTTATATTTGTAAGTATCGAGAGATATGGGCACATCAAAGCGGCTCTTCACAGCCTCGATAACAGGTGCTGTACGCTGTATCTCCTCATCATCGGATATCTTTGTATATCCGGGACGGGTAGATTCTCCGCCGATATCAAGTATGTCAATTCCCTCTTCTATCATCTTTTCAGTCTGTCTCAAGGCTGAGTCCATATTATTGAAACGTCCGCCGTCCGAAAAAGAATCGGGAGTAACATTCAGTATCCCCATAATATAACAATTGCTGCTTACGTCAAATTCTTTATTGCCTATCTTCATTTTTATACCTCTATATTCTTATTCCGCTTTTCATATGGCCAGTTACATTCGTCCTGTGCCTTGCAGAAGCTGCACATTCTCGACTTTTTATCAGCTTCGTAAAATACAGCTTCAAGTGTATCGGCTTTGTCGCCCTCACTCCTGTGAGAACGTATGATACCGATTATTTTCTCTGCTTTTTTACTGCCGCAGCCGACCTCGGACAATATCCGCTGTGCCGTTTCTGCCCCCACTGTCTCATGGTGAAGCCCCTGCGTATACTCCTCAACTCTGCCTATATCATGAAGCAGGGCTGCGGAATAAACTATATCCTCATCGGCAGTTATACCTCTCTCTATGCATATGAGCATGGTCATCCTCGCCACAGCAAGGAGATGTTCAAGCCCGTGTCCGCAGAAAATACGCTCCTTTTCAAGCTCTTCAAGCTCCTCCAACTTTAGGCGGAAAGTGCTGTTTTTCAGTATTCTGTTTGCAGTTTCCAACATCATCTGCACCTCCTATGAACAGGTGGTTTCAATTAATTATATCACATAATATAAAATAAATCAATAAATGTCTAATTTATAGTTATTTATTGAATTTTCTTGTACAAACAGTCAATAATAATTGACTTATTATATAATATATGATATAATAATTACAAAAGATAAATGATAAATAATATTATAAGTATCCTAATTATCTGATCTGGCTCTATATGCTTATTTATCGGAAAGGAAAGCGCTTATGAACAGTACAAGAAAAAAGCTCGCATTGTTTGTCGGACAGGCTGACGAAGAATATCAAAGCCGTTTCATCAGTGGTTTCCTCAAGAAAGCACTCGCTGCAAATTATGACGTATGCATTTTCTCAATGTATCTCAAATATCAGGATACGCCTGAGCGCGAACAGGGTGAGTCAAATATCTTCTCACTGATGAATCCCGAAAAATTTGACGGTGCTATTATCCTGAAAGACAGCATACAAACAGAAGGGGCAGCAGAAAAGCTGGAAAACAGATTAAAAGAGACATTTGACAAACCTATCGTTGTTATAGAAAAAGAAAGCGACCTCTTCCCGAGTATATGCACCGACGGCTATTCTGCCGTATTTGAGCTTATCACTCATCTTATCGAGGCACACGGCTGCCGTGATATCGCTTTCGTTTCGGGTAAGAAATGGCATAAGCATTCAAAGGAGCGTTTAAAAGCCTACCGCGATGCAATGCAGAATGCAGGTCTCAATGTATCGGAGGATCGTATCTTTTACGGTGATTTCTGGTACAGGAGCGGTGAAGTGTACGCCGAAAAGCTTTTAGCCGATACTCCCCTGCCCGATGCTGTAGCCTGCGCAAATGACCAGATGGCTATAGGTCTGTGCAAGATATTCGCCGAACACGGCATACGTGTTCCCGAGGATATCGCGGTCATCGGATATGATTCAACATACGAGGGCAGAACAAGTCCCTGCTCTCTTACTTCTTCTCTTATACCTGCCTATGAGTTTGGCGAGTACGCATTCGGCTTCCTTATGGACAGAATGAATGATAAGACTCCCGACTCTTTCAAGCTGAAACCTCAGATGCTCTTAGGCGAGAGCTGCGGCTGTCACAACGAATCTATGCCGCAGTATCAGATAAAGCGCAGCGAATGGGGCACAGATATCTCAGAAGAGGGTTATGACTCAGTTTTCAATAATATGAACGAGAACCTTATCACTCAGTCATCTCTCACGGAATATCTCAGTACCGTTTATTCTTACGCTTATCAGCTCAAAGGTATAAGTGAATTTCATCTTTGTATAGACAGCAAATGGCAGAAGATCGGTCTCGGGGTAAGTGTTCCACATAACGGCTACAGAGATATGATCCACGCCATAAGATACAACAGCGATCACAAAAACAATATGGCTGGTCTGGAGGAGAAATTTTCAGCTGCTGAAATGCTCCCCGACCTTGAATTTGAACGCTCATCACCTGCCGCTTACTTCTTTACACCCGTTTACTTTGAAAACGAGTGCTTCGGCTATGCGGCGGTAAGATATGAAGATCCATGCAATTCCTACGACGATATCTACAGACGCTGGGCAGGTGCGGTATGCAGAGGCTTCGAGATACTCAAACGCAATATCACTCTCAAGCATATGCAGGATCAGCTTGACCGTCTGCGAAATAATAAATTCGCTGTTTATTCCTACGCCTACGGAAGTCTTGACGAAAAGGAAAAGAAAGAGTACGATCTTGTTGCAAAAATACTCGACGAAAATCTACTGGATTATCACTTCCAGCCTATCGTCAATACCACAGACGGCAGGATATACGGCTATGAAGCTCTTATGCGCTCAAAGACCGTTCCATACGTAAGTCCCCTTTCTATCATCAAGTTCGCAACTATGCAGGAACGCCTCGGTGATGTGGAACGCGCTACATTCCTGAACGTACTCCGTACAATAAAGGAAAAAAGCGAGTCATTGGGCAAGGTAAAAATATTCATTAACAGTATCCCGGGTGTAAGGATAAACAATGATGATCTTCCTGTACTCAAAGACTATCTGGACAATAATTCAACAGAAATAGTCGTTGAGCTTACGGAAGAAGCCGAACTCAGCGATACCGACCTTTCGAGACTCCAGAATTTCTATAGCCAGTACAACATCAGCTTTGCTGTTGATGATTACGGAACAGGTTATTCAAACGTGAGCAATCTTCTGAGATATATGCCCGACTATGTTAAAATAGACCGTTCTCTCCTGAGCGGCATACAGGATCAGCCTAAAAAACAGCACTTTGTCAGCGAGATCATTGATTTCTGCCACGATAACAATATCATGGCTCTCGCAGAGGGTGTTGAAACATCGGAAGAACTGCGTACTGTGATACATCTTGGTGCAGACCTGATACAGGGCTTCTATACTGCAAGGCCATCGGCAGATATCATTCCTCAGATAGACGAAAAGCTCAGAAATGAGATAAAACAATATCATCAGGAGCATATCGACGGCAGCAGCAAGAAAGTCTATTCAGCAGGCAAGACCAACCGTATCTCCCTCACAAAGCTGGTCAAGAACGGCTATACCGATATAGTTGTGGGCAAAGAAGAAATGGTATATAAAGATATTTCCATTATCGGAACTCCCGAAATGAAAACCAATGTCCACCTGCGCGTTGAAGCAGGCTATAACGGAAGCATAACTCTTGAGGACGTAGTCTTTACAAATATCAAAAAGCGTCCCTGTATCGAGATAGGTGCAAATTCAAACGTTACTATCGTTCTCTGCGGAACAAATCACCTGCTCGATTCGGGTATTCAGGTACATGAATCCTCAAAGCTTGTCACGGAAGGCGACGGCACTCTCAATATCGACCTCAATGCACCCGAATACTACGGTATCGGAAATGCTCTTGACGCCCGTCACGGTGAACTGGTATTCGAGCAGGACGGTGCGATAAGGATAAACTGCCGCGGACAAAAGGGTGTCTGCATAGGCTCGGGTCTTGGCGGCACTATAAGAATAAACCGCGGAGAATACAACTTCAAATCCTGCACCGAGACCTGTGTGGGCATAGGTGCTGTAACCGGCGAGACAAAGCCTGAGATAAATATGTGCCTTATAGAAGCGGATTTCACAGGCGAAACAGGTTTGCTCATCGGCTCGCTCGAAAACAATGCCTGTGTTTCAGTCAGCAAAAGCACTGTACATTTTTACGGCAAAAGCAATACTATGTGCGTTGTCGGCTCATTAAACGGAAATAAGGCTACTGTAAGCACAGACAGCTTCGGAGCAGTATTCAACGTTATGTCCGATAATGCAACTATATTCGGAGCTTTAAACGGCGATTCCGATATTGATTTCTCCGACTCCTCATTAAAGCTTGAAGGAACAGGCAAGAGATCACTTATTTTCGGCGGATATGACGGCGATACTTCTCTGAAGATCTTCAATTCCGATATCAATGCCGTTGTACGCTCTGCTATAGGAAAAGATACATATGCTCCCGAGGAAAGCATACATATCGTAAACGGAAGGATAAAGATACTTGTAAACGATAAGGAGATAAAGCATAATATCGTTTTCAACTATAAATGACAGATAATACGATCAAGCCGTGATCATCGGCAAAGTCGCAATAATATGCAGATCTCTCATTGGAGGTGAAAAAAACAATGATCAATTCCCTGAAAACAATAGCATTTTTCGGATGCGCTCTTACAAGCAGATACAGAAGCGGACTCTGCAAATGCTTCAATAAGGCAGCCAAAAAGATCAATGCAAATATTGTATATTTCAACTCTCTCGGAAAAATAGGAGAAAAGACTCTTGAATTCTCTGAGGGTGAATATGACCTGATAGATTATATCGACCTTGAACAGTTCGATGGCATAATCTACGACGGCGAAGGCTATAACGTAGAAGGTGCGGAAGAAAAGATCATCAAAAAGCTTCGTACCGCAAAATGCCCTGTAATATCCATAAGTACCTACGTTGACGGATTCTATAACATAGAATTTGAAGATGCATCGGGTATGCGCAGACTTGTGGAACATTTTCTTGATGTTCACAAGCATACAAAAATAGGCTTCATGACAGGCTATCTGTCACACCCTGACGCACAGCTGAGACTGAAAGTGTTCAGAGAGGTAATGAAAGAAAGAGGTCTGCCAGAGGACGGTGTAGGAATATTTGAGGGCGATTTCTGGTTCCACAAGGGCGAGGAAGCCGCAGATTTCTTCCTGTCACGCCCCGAGCGTCCCCAGTCTATAGTATGTTCAAACGACTATATGGCTATATCGTTGTCAACTGCACTTAAAAAAAGAGGGATAAGGATACCCGAGGATATCTCTGTATCAGGCTATGACGGCTCACTTGAAGGCAAACAGTTCGTTCCCCATATCACCACCGCTACACGTGAAAGAGAAGATATTGCCGAAAAGACAATGTCTATCTTGGCACAGCTTATGGACAACGGTACGTTCAGCGGTGACAATATCGTTTCTCCGAGAATACTCCTCTCTCAGTCATGCGGCTGTGAAAAAATAATATATAAGGAAGAGATTCATACTATTGATGAGATCAACAATAATATCAGATATTTCGATAACTGCGTAAACGATGCACAGGCTGCCATACTCAAGCTGAATAAAGTCGAAAAGCTGGACGAGCTTGAACATTCTTTCAGAGAGTGCGCAACAAACTTCGGTGATTACAGCGCTTTCTTCCTGTTCACTCAGACCGATACTAAAGGACGGCTTTCATGTACCAGTGAGTACTCCGTTCCGTCAGATAAATTCGTACCGCTGATATGGATAGATAAGGAAAATGAATATCTGAGAACGGACAAGCCTATGAGAAGTGCAAATATGGTACCGCAGGTAAAGTCTGAAGTTCCGCATTTCTATTACATAATGTGTATATACTGCTCTGAGAGAATGTTCGGTTATACCCTTATCGAAATGGAAGATGACGATATCTTCACCGATTTCTATAACATCTTCCTGCTCAACCTTTCGGTAACTATCGAACGTCTGTGGAAAAATGACAACATCAATAAGCTTTACGAAAAGCAGAAGGGACTCTACGAAAAACAAAAGCAGATAAGCATACATGATGCGCTCACAGGTATGTTCAACCGACGTGGTTTCAACGATGCATCGGAATATGCTATTAATAACCTCGAAAGAAAAAGTATCGTCTGCACAATGGTACTTGATATGGACGGTCTTAAACATATCAATGATGTTTACGGTCACAACGAGGGCGATGCTGCTATCAAGGCAGCAGCAGATATAATCACACAGTGCTGTACCTCAAATGAGATAGCAGGCCGTGCAGGCGGCGATGAATTCTACATCTATGCATCTGATTATTCGCAGGAAAAGCTTGATAAGTTCAATTTTGATCTGACGCGTCTGTGCAATGAGTATAATGCGAGTCAGGGCAAGCCCTACAAGCTCGAACTCAGTCACGGTGCATATCTCATTGAGGCTGATAAAAATACCCGCATTGAGGACCTTCTCAAAATAAGTGACGCAAGAATGTATAAGCAGAAAATGTCAAAGCCGGGAAGGCAAAAAAGATAATTAGTAAAATCATACCCCCGAAGCACCGTAAAAATGGCTCTTCGGGGGCGTTTTTTGTATTTTCATTACTTTTGTACAAACAGAAGCTATCTTGTTTATATATTTTGTCGATTTAACAGTTATTTAATAATATCAAATAATTGCAATAATATAACAAAATGTAAAAAACCGTTCTTTTTCTACAAAAATCATCATTTTTTGAGTTGACAGTAGACAAAAAACATGATAATAATAAATATATATATTGTATTTTTGGCATAACTGCATACTCTTACCGTTAATTCCCTCTACGGATAAAAATATCGTTATGATAAATATATGCAGTAATGTCTTAATTAATTTTTTTCTTAGGAGGATTGGAAATGAAAAAGAAAATCTTATCAATCGTGTCAGCCGCGGTGCTAACCCTCTCCTGTACCGCAGTTGCACCTGTCTGGGCAGCGGAAAGTGATTACCTGCTGCACAGCACATTCGAGGAAGGAAGCGAACAGTGGAGCGGACGCGGTGCAGCATCTGTAAAAACAGTAACAGACAAATCCCGTTCGGGTGAGGCTTCCCTGTACGCAAGCGGCAGAACAGCTTCATGGAACGGTGCTACAGTAAGTCTTGGTTCAAGCTTCAAAGCAGGACAGGATTACGCTTTCAGTGCTTATGTAATGACGGAAGATACTTCATCTCCTGTTACGTTCTATCTCACATTGCAGTACAGTGACGGAAGTACAACAAGCTATCCAAAGATAGCCGAAGTAACTGCTGAAAAAGGTCAGTGGGCACACCTTGAGAAAAGCAGCTTCACTATCCCGTCAGATGCTAAGGATATGCAGCTCTATATAGAAACTGATAAAAGCACTTGCAGCTTCTATATTGATGAAGTAGTGGGCGCAAGTGCAGGCACTGAGATCAGCGAACCGCCTGCTGCCGTACAGATGAGCAAGGGCGATATCAACTATGACGGATCTATCGACTCACTTGATATAGTCGCTGCAAGAAAGTGCCTTATCAATGAGACAAAGGACAAGAAAACTCTTAAAGCTGCCGATGCTGACAGCAACGGCGTTTTTGAAATAAACGATGCTCTGCTCATTATGCAGTTCGTTGCAGGCAAGATAAAGGAATTCCCTGTTGTTGAGCCTGTTGTGGTTCCCGGACAGCGCAAGTATACTATGGAAGAACTTACAGATATAGTTCAGAAGTCTCTTGTAAACAACGAGCCTAACGATTCTCATATGGAAAAGAGCGGCGTTAAGTACGGAACTATCAAGAGAGAAACTTACTTCTCCAAGAAGGCTAACAAGAACAAGCCTTACAATATCCTGCTCCCTGCTGATTACGATGAGAGCAAGCAGTACCCTGTACTCTACCTCCTCCACGGCTTCTTCGAGAACGAGAACCGTATGATAACAACAGGAAACGGTACGATGTATACACGCCAGATCATCGGCAACGCTATCGCTTCAGGCGAAGCTAAGGACATGATCGTTGTTGTTCCTTTCGTATTCACAAGTGCTACTATGAATGACGCTACAGGCTTTGCTGATGCAGGCTCAAACGAGGGCTATGACAACTTCGTTGACGATATCGTTGACAGCCTCATGCCGCATATCGAGTCCAAGTACAGCGTTGCTACAGGCAGAGAGAATACTGCTGTTACAGGCTTCTCAATGGGCGGACGTGAGTCACTCCAGATCGGTATGAAGCACGGCGACAAGTTCGGCTATGTTGGTGCTATATGTCCTGCTCCGGGCGCATCAGGAGCATGGAAGTGGAGCAGCGAGGACGAGACTCCTTACCTGGTAATGATCACAGGCGGTACACAGGACGACGTTGTTGGTCTTAACACTCCTGAGGGATACCACAACAACTTCACAAAGAACAATGTTCCTCACGTATGGCACGTTGTTCAGAACGGTCACCACGGTGATGACTCTATCCATTCACACATTTATTCATTCGTAAGAGGAATTTTCCAGGCAACTGAAGGCGGTTCAGTTTCATCATCTGCAGCAACTCAGACTCCTTCAACGACTCAGTCCCCTTCAACTACTCCAACTGAGACACCTTCTACAACACCGACCGAGACTCCTTCAACAGGTCAGCGCAAATATACAATGAAAGAGCTTACAGATATAGTTCAGAAGGCGCTTGTAAACAATGAGCCTAACGATTCTCACAACAAAAAGAACGGTGTTCAGTATGGTACTCTCAAGAGGGAGACTTACTTCTCCAAGAAGGCTAACAAGAACAAGCCTTACAATATCCTGCTTCCTGCAAACTATGACTCAAGCAAGAAGTACCCTGTACTCTATCTCCTCCACGGCTTCTTCGAGAACGAGAACCGTATGATAACTCAGGGCAACGGTACCATGTATACACAGCAGATCATCGGCAATGCTATTGCTGAGGGTGCAGCTAAGGATATGATCGTTGTTGTTCCTTTCGTATTCACAAGTGCTACTATGAACGACGCTACAGGCTTTGCTGATGCAGGCTCAAATGAAGGCTACGACAACTTCGTTGACGATATCGTTGACAGCCTCATGCCGCACATCGAGTCCAAGTACAGCGTTGCAACAGGCAGAGAGAATACTGCTGTTACAGGCTTCTCAATGGGCGGACGTGAATCACTCCAGATCGGTATGAAGCACGGTGACAAGTTTGGTTACGTTGGTGCTATATGTCCTGCTCCCGGTGCATCAGGCTCATGGAAGTGGAACAGCGAGGACGAGACTCCTTACCTGGTAATGATAACAGGCGGTACACAGGACGACGTTGTTGGTCTTAATACTCCTGAGGGATACCACAATAACTTCACAAGGAACGGCGTTCCTCACGTATGGCACGTTGTTCAGAACGGTCACCACGGTGATGACTCTATCCACTCACACATTTATTCATTCGTAAGAGGAATTTTCCAGGCTACAGAATGATATAACTCATAATAAAAAGATCTCCCTGTATTTCGCAGGGAGATCTTTTTGCATATTATTCTCTTATAAATGTCTTGTCCGTATCAGAAACTCCGCTCTCATCGGAAATATAACATTCCACCTTAGTATTATGTATAAAATATTCGCTCCCCGAACTCTACGGAGCGTGGATTGACGAAATATCAGCTATGGAGTATAATTAAAGCATGGATCGATAAGTACATTTTCAGAGAGGTGATAAATATGGATCAGATCAAAACAGGAGAGCTTATCAGACGTTTCAGAACAGAACTCAACCTCACTCAGAAACAGCTGGCAGAACGTATAAATGTAAGCGATAAGGCTGTATCAAAGTGGGAGCGCGGAAACGGCTGTCCCGATGTGTCATTGCTCTCTGCACTGGCTGAGGTTTTCGGGACTGATGTACAGGTGCTTCTGTCAGGTGAGATAGATAAAAACGAAAGTGAGAAAGGTAATATGAAAAAGATAAAGTTTTACGTATGCAGCAAGTGCGGTAATATCATTACTTCAACTTCAGAAGCAGCAGTCACCTGCTGCGGCAACAAATTAACTCCTGCCGAGCCGCGAAAGGCTGAGGAAAGCGAAATGCTAAAGATCGAGGATATAGGCGGTGAATGGTACATTTCTTCCGACCATGAGATGACTAAGGAGCACTATATCACATTCGCGGCTTATGTTTCGGACAGCAGCATAATGATGTTCAAGCAGTACCCCGAATGGAATTTGCAGTTCAATCTGCCAATGTACAGAACAGGCAGGCTCATGTGGTATTGTACCAAGTGCGGACTTTTATATCAGGATATCAGACCTAAGAGAAAGTAACATCATTATTCGCGTTTTCTGAATAAATGAACGAAACTGTAAAAGTTATCATAACAATTATACATCATTAACCAAAGAAATTCAAGCAAACAAAAAAGTCTCTGAAAACAGAGACTTTTTTGCTTTTTTATTGGAGGGGTTCATCTCATTTTTGAGAATGACTAAGCTGGTTTATTATTTTTTCTGCCCGTAATAAGCATTCGCACCATGCTTGCGGAAGAAATGCTTATCAAGCAGACGCTGGGGCATATTCGGGGTATCGGAACGAAGTGTCTTTGTTATCCACGCCATTGCGGAAAGCTCTTCAAGAACTACTGCATTGTGGACAGCTTCCATGCAATCCTTGCCCCACGCAAACGGTCCGTGATTTGCCACAAGTACAGCGGGTATCTTGTCATAATCCTTGCAGCATTCAACTATGACCTTGCCTGTTTCAAGCTCGTAGTCTCCGTTTACTTCTGTATCGGTCATCTCCCTTGTACAAGGTATCTCGCCGTAGAAATAATCTCCGTGAGTAGTTCCGAGAGGTGGGATACCCAGACAAGCCTGTGCAAAAGAAGTTGCATATCGGCTGTGGGTATGTACTACTCCGCATACACCGTCAAAATTTCTGTATATCTCCAAATGTGTAGGAGTGTCACTTGACGGTGATAATTCCCCTTCGACTTTCTCACCGTCAAGTGTCAGTATAACTATATCATCTGCTGTCATTGCGTCATATTCGACACCGCTGGGCTTTATGGCAACAAGTCCGCTCTCACGGTCATATTCGCTGACATTGCCCCATGTGAATGTAACAAGTCCGTACTTGGGAAGAAGCAGATTGGCTTTAAGGACACGTTCTTTTAGCTCCTTAACGTCCATATATCACATCTCCGATCATAATATCACGTTCGAGCTTTTCCTTTGTGGTATCCTTGTTGATTACCACAAGCTCTATTCCCAGAATACGTGCAAAATCACGTACAGTTTCATCTGTTATATCATATGACAGAACTGTATGATGTGCTCCGCCTGCGATTATCCAGCATTCAAGTCCTTCAAGGAATGACGGTGCAGGCTTCCACATAGTTCTTGCTACAGGGAGATTAGGCATTGACTGGAATGGCTTTTCGCACTCAACGTCCTGTGAGATAAGTCTGAATCTGCCGCCGATGTCGATAAGTGACAGTGCCTTTGCCGAGCCTGCTCTGCCCTCGAATACTATTCTTGCAGGTGCTTCCTTGCCTCCGATACCGAGCTTGTGTACCTCGATGCGAGGCTTGTCAGCTGCGATAGACGGGCATACCTCGAGCATATGTGAGCCCAGTATGAGCTCATGTTTATAGTCGTATGTATAGTCTTCCATGAAGGAGGTGTTTCCCTCAGGATACATTGCCTTTACGATCGCTGTCATACCTGCTGTTTTCCAGTCGCCCTCTGCTCCGAAGCCGTAGCCCTTGTGCATAAGGTGCTGTGTTGCAAGTCCGGGGAGCTGACGCATACCGTGAAGATCCTCAAAGGTATTTGAGAACGCCTTTGCACCCTCGCGTACAAGTATCTTCTCGATAGCTATCTCTTCACGAGCCTGATATCTGATAGTTTCTTCATCAGCCTTATCATAGTCGTAAAGCTCTGCGTACTCTTTCATAAGTGCGTCGATCTCTGCATCTGTTACAGCGTTCATTATCTCAACAAGATCGCCTACTGCAAAGGTATTTACCTGCCAGCCAAGCTTGAGCTGTGCTTCTATCTTGTCGCCCTCGGTAACTGCAACTTCACGCATATTATCGCCGAAGCGCACTATTTTAAGGCTCTTGCTGAACAGTGCTCCCACTGCTGCGCGCTGCCACTCTGCTATCTTTCCCTGTACCTTCTTATCCTTCCAGTGTCCTGCAACAACTGCTCTCGGCATACGCAGACGAGCTCCGATAAAGCCGTGCTCTCTGTCGCCGTGGGCGGACTGATGAAGGTTCATATAGTCCATATCTATACCCTCATTTGGGATAGTCTCATTGAACTGTGTGTGGAAATGCAGCCACGGCTTCTGTAAAAGTGCAAGTCCGTTTATCCACATCTTTGAGGGAGAGAATGTATGACAGAATGTGATTATTCCTGCGCACTCGTCGTCATAATTTGCTTCCTTTATTATACGCTCTATCTCCGACTCTTTCTTAACTGTCATTTTGTATTCAACAGGAAAAGGCAGATCAAGTCCGTCAACTATCTTCTTTGAGTCCTCTTCGACCTGTCTGAGAGTCTCTTCGCCATACAAAAACTGTGATCCGGTTACAAACCAAAATTTCATCCTATACCTATCCTTTCTATTTTTCGGGAACAGCTGCTTTTACTGCTGCAAGTCCCGAAAGGTAATTTCTCATATATTTATTGATCCCGTCCATGTCATCTGACTGTGGAGAAACTGTATTTCCTTTCATATCGGCAAATACTCTGTTATTAAGGTAATCCTCAAGAGTTTCGCCGCTTTCCTTACGGACCATATAATCCGCAAGAAGTGCTATTCCCCATGCGCCGCCTTCACCTGCGGTCTGCATAAGTGTTACGTCTGCACCGAGAGCAGCCGAAAGGAAATTCTGACTTGGCACGGGAGTCTTGAAGAAACCACCGTGTGCATATATCTTTTCGAGCTTTACGTGTTCCTGTTCCGTGAGTATGTCCATGCCTGCTTTTAGAGAAGCTATGCATGAATACACAAGACTGCGCAGAAGATTTCTTATATTGAACGCTGACTCGGGATCGCGCATCATAAGCAGCTTGCCGTCCTTAACTCCTGTTACGGGCTCACCTGCAAAATAGTTATATGAAACTATGCCGCTGCAATCTGTTTCGCCATCAGCTGCAAGGCTGTAAAGCAGGTCGTAAAGCTTGCCCTTTGGCATATCGCAGCCTGCTTCTTTAAGAAGCTCGCCAAATATGCCAAACCATGCGTCAAGATCAGATGTACAGCTGTTGCAGTGTACCATTGCTACAGGAGCACCGCAGGGGGTAGTAACAATGTCTATCTCACGATGAACAGAAGCGAGGTTCTCTTCAAGAACTATCATGGAGAATATAGACGTTCCTGCCGAAACATTGCCTGTTTTCGGTGTTATGCTGTTAGTGGCAGCCATTCCTGTCTGTGCATCGCCCTCGGGCGGACAGAACGGAGCTCCGGCTTTGAAAGTTCCTGTGGGATCAAGGAGCTTTGCACCCGCTTCTGTAAGTTTTCCTGCACATTCGCCTACGCGGACTATACGAGGCAGGATATCTTCAAGCTTTGCCGTAAGTTCTGTACCCTTTGCAAGCTCATTGAACTTTGCTGTCATTTCAGCATCATAATCGCAGGTGTCCTGAGCTATGGGGAATATACCCGAAGCATCGCCCGTTCCTATCACCTTTTCACCTGTAAGGAGATAGTGGACATAGCCTGCAAGGGTAGTCATAAATGATATCTTTCCAACATGAGGCTCTTTATTGAGCATAGCCTGATAAAGATGTGCTATGCTCCAACGCTGCGGGATATTGAAGCTGAATACTTCCGTCAGCTTGTCAGCTGCTTCCTCTGTCATGGTATTGCGCCATGTTCTGAACGGTACAAGCTGTTCATCTTTTTCATCGAACACGAGATAGCCGTGCATCATTGCAGATATGCCTATAGCAGCAGCTTTCTCAAGCTTTGTCCCGTATTTTTCTTCAACATTTTTCATCAGGTCTGCAAAGCAGTCACGAAGTCCTTTTCTGACATTATCAAGAGAGTATGTCCATACTCCGTCAAGCAATTCGTTCTGCCAGTCGTAAACACCAACTGCCAGAGGAGCACGTTCCTCATCTATAAGGACTGCCTTGATACGTGTCGAACCGAATTCGATCCCTATTACAGCTTTACCGTCTTTTATTATCTCTGCACTGCTCATTTTTTTACTCCTTTTGTTTCCATGGACTTTGCTGCTGAGAGATTAGTCTTTTTGCGCTTTGCTATAATGATACTCTGGACTACAAGGAATATGCACAGCATAGATGCATTTGTTATTCCTGTCCACCAAGCATCATCAAGTCCTACAGATGATACTATATTCTGGATAAGAGCAAGTGAAAGTACGCCGAAAAGTGTTCCTATAATATTTCCGACGCCGCCCGTAAGCATAGTTCCGCCGATGATAGAAGAAGCTATAGCATTCATCTCAGCTCCCGTTGCATGAGACGGAGATCCCGAACCTACGTGCATAAAATATACAAAACCGCCAATTCCACCTAAAATTCCGCACATAAGGTATGCAAGGAATGTGGTTCTCTTTACATTTATTCCAAGCATGAGTGCGCTTTGTTTATTTCCGCCTACTGCATAGAAATTTCTTCCTGTCTTTGTCCATTTAAGGAAGAGGAAAAGTGCAGCGACGATAACGAGTGCTACTATGACACCGATCTCTATATATGCATCTATGTAGACACCACGTTTATTTACCCAACCCATTTTGGGAATTATTATTCTTGTTTCTTTAAGCTTTACAAACGCCTCGTTCTGAACATTGAACTGATCCGGGTTTACAATGGTAGTCATACCTCTTGCAAAGAACATACCCGCCAGAGTTACTATAAACGGCTGGATATCAAGATAAGCTACAAGAAATCCCTGTATAAGTCCGAATGCAAGTCCGATGCCAAGTGATATCATCATTGCTCCGAATACGCTTCCGCTGTGTTTGTCAAGAAATACAGCTGAGCTCATGCTCACAAGAGCGGTCATACCGCCTACCGATATGTCGATGCCGCCTGTTATCATTACCAACGTCATACCGCAGGCAAGTATGATAAGTGCAGCGTTTGCATTAAGCATATTGAAAAATGTCTGTGCTTTGAGGAATCCCTCACCAAGTCCGAATATCGCATAAAGATACATAAGTATGAAAACGATTATCGTTATGGACATGAGCAGATTAGTGTCTGTTATTCCTCTGAGCAGATGTCGGCGCGGTTTGCCGACAGTCATGTCTTTTTGCGGCATATATTATTCCTCCGTTCTGCCCTGTGTTTTCAGCTCTTGCTCTCTGCATTCACAGGTGAACGCAGACTCTTGCAGAAAGCTGCTATCTTTTCACGTACTATCGGTGCGCTCAGTATAACAAGAAGTATTACTACTACTGCCTTGTATGCAGGAAGAGCGTCTGACTGTACATTGAACTTATAAAGCGTTGTTGTGAGGAACTGTATAACATATGCTCCGAGTATAGAAGCGGATATGCTGAATTTTCCGCCGCTGAGCGAGTTGCCGCCCAGTGCGACTGCAAGGATAGCATCCATTTCAATATCCTTTGCAACTACTGAATAGTTGATCGTTGAAACACGGCTTACCTTGATAAATGCTGCAACTGCTACACAGAGACCAAGTATAACATAGGTTATGAACTTGATGAATGCAGGATTGAGACCGTTCAGACGAGATGTCTTTTCATTGATACCTACAGCCTGTGCGTACAGTCCCAGAGTAGTGAATTTCAGAACAAGCCATATAACAATAAAGCAGGCTATTGCAATAAATACCGGTGTGGGTATCGGTATTCCCGGAATATATCCCCCGAAATAGGCAAATGTCTTATCATTAACTACAGGAAGCTTGTTATGGTTTATCCATGCTGCTATGGAACGTCCTGCCGTAAAAAGTATAAGTGTTGCGACCATTGGCTGTATCTTGAATATTGATACAAGTGCTCCGTTGAAAGCACCGAAAGCCATTGCAACAAGACAGCTTATAAGAAATGCAACTATTATAGGAGCCTGAAGCGTAGCAGCGTCTGCATTAGGTCCGCAGAGGATCCTGAGAACAACGCTTCCGCTTATTGCCATAGCTGCTCCCACACTGATATCCTGTCCGCGTGATGCTGCTGTTACCAGTGTCATACCTATTGCAAGTATGGCAAGCTCCGAACCGTAGTCGATTATGGAAATGATATTTCCCGAAAGCACAGGATCTCCCGCACTGTTATGTCCAAGGGTTATATTGAAGAATGAGGGATCCATTATAAGATTGAATATTGCAAGTAAGAGCAGGGCAGCTATAGGTATAAATATCTGCTTTTTTACGATACTTGCCAAGAAAGAGCTTTTTTCAGCACTTTTCGGTGTTGCTGTCATTCCTGCTCACCTCCTGCGATAGTATTCATTATTGTAGTCTGTGTAAGCTCATCGCCTGTAAGCTCGCCTACAAGCTTACGGTCGCGCATTACAAGCAGTCTTGAACAGGTACGGAGCATTTCATCTGTCTCAGATGAGATAAATGTTATGCTCATACCCTCAGAAGCAAGTTTCAGTACAAGCTTCTGTATATCTATCTTTGTGCCGACATCGATGCCGCGAGTCGGTTCATCAAGGATAAGATATTCGGGGTGTGTCAGCAGCCAGCGTCCAAGTATTACCTTCTGCTGATTTCCGCCTGAAAGAGACTTTATAGGCGTATTCACCGATGCTGTCTTTATATCGAGGAGCTTGATATACTCATCGGCAAATTTAGTTGCCTCAGCCTTTGTAAACGGCTTGAAGAAGCCTTTCTTTACCTGCAATGCAAGTATGATATTGTCACGGACGGAAAGGTCGCCTACTATTCCGTCACGCTTACGGTCCTCGGGAAGATAAGCAATGCCGTTCTTCATAGCGTCTATAGGCTTGTTTATCTTTACTTCCCTGCCGTTTACCTTTACTTTTCCCCCTGTTACCTTATCCGCTCCGAAGATAGCTCTTACACACTCGCTTCGTCCTGAGCCGAGAAGTCCCGTAAAGCCGTTGACTTCGCCCTTGCGGATATTGAAATTGAATGGTTTTATGCCTTCCGAACTGCATAAACCCTCAGCTTCATAAACGTAACCTTTGCCCTTCTCTTCAAAAACAGGTATATCGTTTTTGATGTCTGCCATATCATCGAGCTCTTTGCCGAGCATCTTTGATACGAGCTGTACACGGGGAAGATTTTCTATCTCATATTCACCTACCAGCTGTCCGTCACGAAGAACAGTTATCCTGTCGCACACTTCGTATACCTGATCGAGGAAGTGTGTTACGAATATTATACCTACTCCGCGCTCTTTAAGCTGTCTCATAAGCACGAACAGCTTTGCAACTTCCGATTCATCAAGAGATGAAGTAGGTTCGTCGAGAATAAGCACACTGCATTCCATATCAACTGCTCTTGCTATTGCGACCATCTGCTGAACAGCTATGGAACAGCTTGCCAGCTGCTGTGTAGGCTTGACTGCTATACCAAGCGAGTCAAGAAGCTTTCCTGCATGACGGTTCATATTTCTCCAGTTAACAAGTCCGCGCTTTCCTCTGCCAAGAAAGATATTCTCTGCCACTGAGAGGTTGGGACAAAGAGATATCTCCTGATATACCGTACTTATGCCCATATTCTGAGCATCCTGCGGAGAATGTATCTGGACAGCTCCGTCCTGTCCTTTTATATAAATATCCCCGCTGTCCTTTATATGCACACCTGTGAGCACCTTTATAAGAGTTGATTTGCCTGCGCCGTTCTCGCCCATAAGTGCATGGATCTCGCCCTCACGAAGCGTAAAATCTACGTTTCTGAGTGCCTTGACTCCCGGAAAGGATTTATATATACCGCGCATTTCCAGCAATGATCTTTCCTGCATTGCTTTTCCTCCTAAGTGAGTTTCAGCCTTTTCCGCACCTATTATACGGAAAAAATCTGTAAAATTAGTGCGGTGACTAAATACCCGAACGCGCCACCGCACTTATTTTATTATATAATTAATGTCCTGTAAAATTATTATCAGATACCGTAGTTATCTACATCTTCGGCTGTGATAGTCTTTGCATCAAAGCCCTTTTCGTCCATGATAATGGTTTTCTGAGAGAGAGTTTCACCATTTTCAAGCTTGTCGATAACTTCCTTGATATATGTTGACTGGAAAGGATTGCACTGTCCGTCATAGTTCCATGTGCCTTTTTTGAGTTCTTCAAGTGCCCACTTGTTGCAGTCAAAGCCTATAATGACTACGTCCTTGTCAACACCGTGTGAGATATTTGCTCTGTCAAGAGCAGCAACTGCGCCCTTAGCCATATCATCATTCTCAGCGTAAATTACGTTGAACTTCTTGCCTGAGTCGATAACAGACTGAACTATCTGCTGCGCCTTTTCAGCATTCCATTCAGCTGTCTGCTGTGTAAGTATGTTCCAGCCCTTTGCTTCAGCAGTTTCAGTGAGAGCACCCGAACGTCCCTTCTGAGCTGCCGAACCGATCACGCCCTGGAGATGAATGATGTCATATGATGCAAGGTCCTGTGATTCAAGCCATTCAACTGCCTGCTGTCCTTCCTTTGCCATATCGGAAACGATAGAAGCTTCGTAAAGGCTCTCATCTGCGTCAATTGTACGGTCAAAGAGGATAACTCTTGTGCCTGCATCTTTTGCGTCCTTGAGGACTGAATCCCAGCCTGCGGTATCAGCAGCCGAGAGAAGCAGGTAATCAACTTCGTCCTGTATGAACTTCTGCGCATAGTTGATCTGCTCTTCGTTCTTCAGACTGTAAGCAAACGATGCATCAAAGCCGTTTTCCTTTGTGAAAGTTGCTTTCAGGTCATTAACGTTAGCTGTACGGTAGCCTGACTCATTAGGATCGTTATTGATAATGCCTATCTTGATAAGATCACCCGATGAGCTTCCGCCGCCGTTGTCGTCAGAACCTTTATCAGCAGTAGTTTCTTCCGCATCTGTTGCTGCATCTGTTTTCTTTTCAGCCTCTGTTGTACTGTCAGAATTAGATGAACTGCCTGAGTTTGATGATTCGTTTGTGCTTCCGCAGCCTGTCAGCATTGCACCGCAGAGAAGCGTACTTACTGCCATTGCCAAGACTTTTTTCATTTTCATAATTAAAATTCCTCCATCCGAATTTATTATGTCATTAACGTCCTCGCCGTTAACTTGTATTTACATTATAGCCAATTTGTACATACATCGCAACCGAAAATGTTACACAAAATGTTTATTATTTTTGGAATATCATTACCAGTATATTTACGGACAAATATTGGCACTGTTCTGAAATTGTCTTGGAGTCTGACCTGTGTATTTCTTGAATATCTGGCTGAAATATCGATAATCCTTGAATCCGACGTCATAGGCTACCTCATATACCATTTTGGAAGTGCAGCATAACAACTCCCGTGCATGAGCTATTCTTGACAGTGCAAGATATTCAAACAAATTCTGACCGTACACCTTTTTGAACTGTGTACTGAGATAGGACGGACTGAGCCCAACCGCGTCTGCAACAACTATAAGCGAAAGCTCATCGTTCATGTAGTTTTTATCGATGTAATCCTTAGCCTTCGCAACGATACTGCTGCTGCTTCCTTTTGCCGATTCTATGCGCCATTTTATACACTCACGTATAAGAGTATGCAGGAATTTCATCGTATCCTCAACCGTCATAAGCTCATTGCCTATCTCATCGGCAGTACCGAAAGTGCTGTAGAATTTTTCGCTGCTAACGCCTATTTTCTGAGAAAACAAATAGGCTGTAACGTATATCTCCATACAGACGTACAATCTGAGCATCAGCGACTCTATGTATGCAAATTCCACATCTTCAAGCAGCGTATCCAGCATATCATCGCAGTTTTCAAGGCTTCCGCTCTGCAGCAGTTCCTCTGCTTTTTTGATGTCTATACGTTTGACATCATTGACCTTCTCCATATTTTTTTTCATAATAATACCCCACAAATTCTTTTATACTTCCAGACTCAAACACTTTACACTCAAATACTCTTTACCGATTCACGCACCCTTAACTCAGGTGGAAAAATAATGTCGCCGCTGTCCGAAGGATAGGTATTTATCAGGTCTATGAGCTTCTCGGCTGCTGCCTCTCCCAGCTTGCGCTGCGGGTGAACAACAGTTGTAAGCGGTACATCGCATATGGAAGCGAACTTCGAGTCGTCTATACCTATTACAGACAGATCGTCAGGAACGCTTATGTTATGCTCCTTGCAGAATTTAAGGAGCTTTATGGCTATGTTATCATTGTAGCAGACAAAAGCCGTAGATTCGCTGATAAGCTCAAGAAGTCTGGTACAGCCCGAAGTAAATACCGAATTCTTATCCGATGTTGCGAACCACATTACGTTGTCCTCAGCGTTTCTTATACCGTGGACAATACAACTTTTTGTAAAGCCGCTGTAACGCTTATGTCCCTGTATATCGTCAAGTGCGAATATTCCTGCGATCTTTTTGTGTCCGCAGTCGAACACCCTGTCTGTAGCTATCCTGCCTGCCGCTTCATCATCAAGGGATACGCAGGGACAATCAGACCACGGATATTTTGCATTAAAGAACACAACGGGGATATTCTTGATCTTCAGTTCTTCGTAAAGATCCATATTAGGATTTGGAAGAGCACTTTTTGACGGTTCTACAATAAGTCCCTGAACTCCGCCCGATATCATGCTCTGCAAAGCCTGTCGCTCTTCAGCTCCCCTGTTATGTGTTATGGCAAGCTGCATCGAATAGCCCGAATCATTGAGCACACTTTCGATACCCGTCACAATATTCGGGAAAATGTAATCATTGAAATAAGTTGATATAACGCCGATATTCCTTATCTGTCCGGCAGCAGGCTCACTCTTTGTATAGCCCGATGAAACAAAAGCTCCGCTGCCTCTTACGCGGCAGATAATGTTTTCTTTTTCAAGGCAGCTCAGTGCCTGTCTGACTGTCTGACGGCTGACACCATGTATCTCACACAGTTCCTTTTCTGTCAGAAAGCGGTCTTTCGGCTTTAGTTCTCTTGTACTTATATATTTTTTAGTCCATTCGACTATCGCCAAATATTTATAATCTTCCATATGTACCTCCCAAACCCACATCACACCGGATTTTTCTTCATAATAACACATTATTCATATTTTGTAAATACAACTTATAACAACTTTGCAAAATTTGTATGTACACACAAAAGATGTTTCTTCTCTTTGTGCAACACGCCAATAGTATTTCATGTTTCAACAATACAATTTCTCCTCATTCGCCAAAGTTGTATTGTTTTTTGAACATACAGCCATTCATATCAAACATTTTTCATAGCTTATCATGTCACATAAAAAGGCTCATGTACTAATTGTACATGAGCCTTTCAATAATATTTGTCTTATTCTGCATTTTTCAGTGCAAGCACTTTAGGTATTTTGCGTATACGTATAAAGTCAAGAACTGTAATGATGAGATATGCTGCAAATACAAGGAGAAATTCCTTTACAAATCCTGAAACGGGAAGTATAAATGCAAACCAGCCGCTCATCTGCATCATAATAAGCTTCCAGAAGAGATCCATAAGCTTATAGCCTATGTAAATTGCAAGAAATTCCGAGAAGAATACAACCAACGCCGTTGGGATAAGGTACAGCGATGCTATTTCGCCGTTTTCGTAGCCAAGTATCTTCGTCATTGAGATAGAGCGTTCGTTTTTCTCGATTATTACTTTCGTGAGCAGATAAAGAATTATAGCCGCCACTATAAAGCAAACATACTGGAAATACTTCATATATGCGCCCATTGATTTATCCAGCTGGTCAGCAACCTTTATCATATCCTGAGAAGTTATTTCCTTTGCGATATACTCCTTGCTGATATCGGTGATCATACTGTTGGAAATATATCCGCTGAAATCGTCTGCTTCCTTGTCGAATACTCTGTTGAACTGTTCGTTCTCCATAAATACGGCAACACCTGCGGAATAGTCGTAGATGTCATGGACCTTCCATTTGTAGTCTTTATGCTCATATTTCTCCGAAAGTGTAATGGTGTCGCCTGCACTTACACCGTATTTCTCGGCATAAGCCTTTGATATATACACCTCGTTATCATCGCACTTGTTCAGCTTTACGTATCTGCTGCCGTTTACGATACCCAAAACCGAGACTTCCTCATTATAGTCATCAGATCTTCTCTCCAGTGAAGCTATCGAAAAACGTTCCGCTCCGCTGTTGGCAGTTGTTATGATATTGCCGTCCTCGTCCTCTGTACTGCTGAGTATCAGCTGATCCTCGGCAAACATCATATCACCCATGGAGTCCTGATAATACGACAGAGTCTCAGGCATTCCCACTGCCATTGAGATAAGCAGCATAACAAATGTGATACCTACAAAAAGCATTATGTAGTTTGGTATGTTCTGTAAGAACACACGTATCCTGAAACGCTTGAAAAACTTCCATTTCGGCAGTCTTATCGCCTTTTTTCTCTTTTTGCGCTTCAGATCATGGCGTAAAAATCTCAGCGGAGAAAGTTTCAGCATCTTTGTTATCACAATGACGTTTATCACAAGCATGAGCACTGTAGGTACAATAGTTGTACGTATAAACGCTTCGGGAGTCCACATTGTTTCAAAGCTTGGCAGACTGTAGCTGCTGTAGTACATATCTGCGACTATATTCTTGAACATGGTATAGCCGAGAATATTTCCTATAACGGCAGCCATGATAACTATAAGCAGCGGAGCACTCATATAATAACGCAGAAGCTCTCCGCGAGTATAGCCCGATGCTCTGAGAGTACCTATTACGGACGACTCCTGTTCAAGAGTAGTGCTGATATTTACTGCAAAAATAAATGCCAGAACTGCTGTAAGGATATAGAGAAGCACCTCTCCCATAGCCTTGTCCTTGCCGATATCGTTCCTTGCAAAGCTCATAGCCTGATTTGCATATGCAGGAACATAGTCCTTAATTTCCATATTCTCGGTATCGGATACAGCCGTTTGCGTGATGAGAGCTTTCAGGAAATTCTCAGACATTTCCTTTTCCTCATACTCGTCAGCAGGCTTTTTATTGTAGGTGAACGCATAGTTTGCAGTAGTATTCGCGTGAATACGCTCAAAGCCTTCCTTCGTGGTCATACCGATATCAAATGTAAGTGCATCGAACATTGTATCGGTGTTGTTTTCATATAATGCACTGTAATCCACAAATGCAGCAAGTCCGACTACCTCAAAATCTGTATCTCCAACCGAAAGAGTATCTCCGACTTTTATTTTTACATTGTCGGCGTGCATACGGTCAATTATTATCTCATTTTCATTCGCAGGAGCACGTCCTTTGAGGATATCATAAAGGTCAATGTCACCGCGCTCACCGTAAACACGGATAGTTCCTGAATATTCGCTGTCTGAGGGGATATTCTCGTCAGCGTCCTTGTAGAAAAGCTCATAGACCGTAACAGGTACGTGAGTTGTTTCCTCGTTGAGTCCGTAGCGTTCTGCAAGCTCGCTGTACTTTTCGTCGATCTCCTTGTCTATCTCCTTTTTTGCTTCGTCCATTGCATCGGACAAAGCTTTTGAGTAGTCCTCGGAGTCCTTGGCAGTCTTTATTGCATCATCATAAGCCTTGTCATAGTTCTCGGCTATGGCAGTCTCATAAGCAGAGCTTATCATGCTTTCACGCTCTGCCTCGGGAATTTCCGCACCCATAACTTTTGCAGCTTCTATCTGCTCATCAGCTGCGGCAGTTACCTGTGCTTTTATAGCTTCTCTGACCTGTTCTGCAACCGTTTCTTCCATTGCTTCATTAACGGCTTTTTCAACTTCGTCAGCAGCTTCATCGTAAGCACGTTCACGATATACAGCAGCAACGTCAGCGCGCTCACCTGTTTCGATAGCTTTTACCGTAGCTTCATCTGCTTTTTTTGAAAGTGCGAAATGACCGTCCTCACGCTTCATATCCTCAATACTGTTATCAAGTTTGTTGAGCATACTGTTGTTTGCAACATACATTCCCGACACAAAGCCGATAGTCACGATAAGCATTAGACATATCATCAGATAGCGTTTCCAGTCGCGGAGCATATCCTTCCAGACACGCTTGCGAAGGGGATCTTTCGGACGCTTTCCGAAAGAGATCTTTTTCTTCTCCATGTCCGAGCCCCCCTTACCAATCTATCTCAGCAGCGGTGAGCTTTTCACTGTTGATATTATCGTGTCTTATCTTTCCGTCGCGTAGCTTTATAACATGGTCAGCCATTTGTTTTATGGCTTCGTTGTGAGTGACCATGATAACGGTATTTCCGTACTTCTGATTAACTTCCTCGATGAGCTGCAATATCTCCTTTGAGGTCTTGTAGTCAAGAGCTCCCGTAGGCTCATCGCAAAGGAGTATATCGGGATTTTTCACGATAGCCCGTCCTATGGACACTCTCTGCTGCTGACCGCCTGAAAGCTGGTTCGGAAGCTTGTGGCGATGCTCGTAAAGTCCGAGTATTTTAAGCAATTCGTCGATATCCAGCGGCTTATCCGACAGGTAAGCACCTGTTTCAATATTTTCCTTTACATTGAGATTAGGGATAAGATTGTACATCTGGAACACATAGCCAAGATGCTTGCGTCTGTAGCGTGTAAGACTTTTCTCGTTCATTTCCTCCAGCTTATCGCCGTTTATGGATATGTCACCCTCGTCTGCACTGTCTATGCCGCCCAGTATATTGAGCAGAGTTGACTTGCCTGAGCCCGAAGGTCCAAGAAGTACGCAAAACTCACCCTTACCTACCGTAAAGTCCAGTCCCTTCAGGACTTCCTGTTTGGTTTCGCCGCTGCCGAAGCTCTTTTTCAGTCCGCTGACCGAAAGAAATTTTTTGTCCTTTTCACTCATAGTGTTTTCCCCCTGTATCATTGATGTCAGCCATTCATTTCAGCAATCAGTTCAGATGAACATATGAATGTCTATTCATATGTTAGCATATATTTACTGATCTGTCAAGGGCTTTTTTAGTATTTCGTCAGTTTGGATATTAACAATTATTTTAGTTTGCAGCAATGTGTTAGTATATACAAATATTTATTTTTTAACAATTATTGATATATGAAAATTCCCCGCAGCTGCGGGGAATTTGTAGACTTTTAAGTTCATTGATTTTGTCATGTTTTATGGCTGATATCAGCTTTTTTCCTGCCGCCTGCAATGTCCAGACCTAAGCATACTAAAAGCATGATAATGCCAAATACGGAAACTGCTTTTCCTACTGCAAGAAGAGGAGCTTTGAAGCGTATCTCTACCTTATGTGAGGAGCTTTTTACAGGGAAGCCGAGAAACGCAGTATTCACCCTGACAGGCTCTACTTCTTTCCCGTCTACTGAAACGCTGAAGCCCTCGTTCATGACCAGACTCGTTGCAGCGATGCCGTCATAGTCGGCAGAAAAACTTCCCGATATAACATCACCGTGAGTTGCGGACATATCTGCCTTGAAAGGTATAAGTCCCGAGGAAGCTGCCGTCAGCTTATCCGTATCAATGGCATAAGCTTCGATATCGGAAATACGCACATCTCCTCCTGTGATAATGATATCGAGCTCATTGCTCATATCAGATATGACATACTCAAAAAAGTTATTGCCGTTTTTGTATTTCCATTCAGGATTGCAAAGGGTATTTTTTATGCCGTTTATATTGATCCTTACATCGCCTTTGTTCTCCCAGCTCATCTTACCCTTTTCAACGGGATCAGCAACATGAAAGCGCAGCATGATTATCCTGCCGCAGGCTTTCTCGGGCAGCTTATAGCTGAATTCAGCTATACCGTCATTAGTATCAATGATCTTTTCGCCGTTTCGCTCTTTCAAGACTGCACTGTCGAAAATATCGCTCATATCAACAGCTTCAAGCTCAGTGTCGAGCTCCACATCAGGCATATCCTGCGGCACTATAGTATAATTCATAAGTGCGATCATCTTATCGGGATATTTCAGTGTATCATACTGTCTTTCACTCATTACATCTCTGCGGATATATGCCATAGGAAAGGCACTTTTATTCTCATAAAGGTAGTATTCACCGTCATTCTTTATAAGCTCCAAGCCGTAATTTGAAACAGGCTGATTTGTTATGTAGTAGCGATCGCCCATGAATGAATTGAAGAATATATTCTTTGAACGTACAGTCAGTGCAGAATTTCGGTATTCATTCTCATTATACATCTCGTTGAAGTAGAAACTGTTGTAATAGGGCGAATGGAGCGAGGAATATATCGTATCGCTGTAATGCCGCTTAGAATAAACTTTATTTACTGTGTAAAGCCTTCTTGTATCAACTGCAGTGCGGTAGATATCATCGTCCGGCATTTCAGAGAACATTTTATATACTTCCTTTGAATTTGCTGTATCATATCCTTCCTTTGAAGCAAGCTGGTCGTAGTTGTTGGCAAACAGGCATACTACCATAGGTACAGCAAATGTCAGCACAACAAATACGCTTTTATGAGTTCGGATATAGATATACAAAGCAACTGCAACTACAGCTGCGTCTGCAAGGTATGCGCCAAGCATAGGGCTCATTCCGCTTATGAAAAAGGATAGTACCGAAAACAGCACGAAAAATACCAGAAACTTTTTGCTTTTGAACTCAGGAAGCCCGTTCAGCATATCAGCTGTCAGTGTAAGAGCCATAGGCAGGAACGGAAACAGCACCTTCGGATCGGTATAGAGCGTACCGTTGAGCAGATACAGCGTTACGGGAAATATAGGGAATGAAAGTATCAGTATCGCAGCAAAACGCTGGTGCTTTTTTCCCTTGAAAAGATAATACAATCCTGCAAGCACACCGAAGCCTGACAGTCCCATTGCCGAATTGTAATATGTCAGCTTGTCAAATCTCAATGTCGGGAGAAGTTCCTTTAGTGATACTGCATTTGCCGAAGCATCTCTGTTCTGAACAAGAAGATATGCAGTCGGGAGAGTCAACACTGCCGATGCGAGCAGTCCTGCTGCTATACAAAGCGAATAGGGTATGAGCTTTTTAAAGCTGATACTGCCGTTTTTCTCAAGTATGAGCCATACACCGTATGCGATAACAGCAGCTGCTTCCGCAGGTATAAAATAATAATTGCACATTGCCGTCAGAAACATTCCGAACGCAAGCATTGCTTTCTTTCCGCTGTGGAAGAACCTTTCAGCTCCATGCAGTGTCATGAGCATGAACGGCATATATGACGTGAACACTATCTGTCTGTGAGTATTGAGTATCAGCGGCACTGACAGTACGAAAAATGTAGTCGTGAGCAGGCTTATTGACGGAGTATAGCGTCTGCGCAGAAGCAGGTACAGTTCACACTCGGAAACAAGTGCAGCTATAAGCGAAGCCAGCATTATATATATTCCCATAGGTACAAAGGGAAGCAGATACGAAGGAAGTATTACAGGCGAAAGAAATCCGTAATACGAAAGCGAGAATATACTCTCTCCTCCGCCGATATTAGGTGCATACGAAGGTATGAGCTGCCCCGTATCGTAAAAAAGTGTACGGAAATATTCGGGGATAGCATAATGCTGCGATGCCCAGTCGGTCTGCGAACCATAGACCATGTCAGGCGACAGGAAGGCAGGTATTATCAGCATAGTCATAAGCATGAAGGATACAACAGCTATAATATCGCTGCGTAAATTCAGCTTGTCTGTAGTATTTTTCATTTGCTGTACTCCTTCCAGTTCTCAAAAGGAAACATATGTGAGAGCTTTTCCATTGTGCGCTTCTGAGAGGAGTAGATGTCGCAAAGCTCCAGCTTTTTCTGCATCACTTCATCAGGTATAACAGAAACGCCTGCCTTTTCGATATCGGAGGCTTTGTAGTAATCTCCGAAGAAATACAGCTTATCTGCACCCTGTGTCTCATTAAAAGCCTGAACTGTAAGAGCATTGGTCATCTTATGGTGGATATGACCATACTCCCCCTTTGGATTATGCGTAACTATGAAGTCCCAGTGCTTTGCGGACATGATGCGGCTGATATCGGACTCTATCCCATTTTTCGCGTCAGACCAGTCATCACGCATGAAAAATATCTTGTCGGGATAGCTGAGTATCAGAGGAGTATTTCCCGACTGCTCAACAGCTCTGCGAAACTCGTCAGTACGTTCAGTATTATAGCCATTGGTTATACATACCACAAGGTAGCCGCCGTCAAGCAAATGAACTCCGCCCCATATCGTCTCGTCATCAGGGTGAGCAACTATCATAAGCTTTGAAGCATTGCTGATATCAATATCATCAAGCTGCTCCTGACTTAATGGTGCAGGGATACTCCTTTCTCTTTTTATTCTTATTGCACCGCTGATACCAGAAAATATGCAGAAACATAAGATCAGAAATATCAGACATTTTATTTTTGCTTTGTTTTTTTCTTTCATTTTATTATTCCCATTGATCGTTTTATTGTTGTTCCATTAACAGCAGCAGGCACCAAAACAGTCAAATAGCCCGAATGTTCGGGCTCATGCTTCTGTATCATAATTTTTATAGCAAAAGACGTTATCTTAAATTTACTATTTGTCTCTCACATTGCATCAAATTAAAATGCGCAGACGAGATAATTGAAATTAAGCTGAAACCTGTACTGTTATGCTGCATATGATATCTCATCACAGGAGATATCATATATTTTACTTTTTGTCACTACCATTATAACCCATAACAAGCAAAAAATCAACTTTTTATATCAAATGCCTTCATATAGCTTGAATATACACCTTTTTCACGCCATTCCCATATCATTTTTTCATTCTTTGCGGCATAAAAAAATATTTTCCCCAAAGCTAAAAAGCTCTGAGGAAAATATCGGATATGAAATGATACTATTATTCACAGTTGGTTACGATGAACTTTCCGTTGCCGTCAAATTCCCAAGTATATAACTTATTATAATCCTTATCATCAATAACGAATGTGCCTACTAATGGGCTGCCATTTTTGAAGCTGCCGTAGAGTTCCTTAGTAACAACATCTTCTTCGATCACAATGTCTTCAACTCTTGTTTCAGGAGCATTCTGATAATTGAGAATTATCTTTCCGTTTTCATCAAACTTGAAATAAACATCGTTTATCTTGAAATAATTATCCTTAAATTCAACTGCGCATTTACGTGTAAGCTTGCCGTTCTCAAATCTCCATGTGAAGTTATCACAAGTGTATATACCGTCTAATGGCTCACCATTACCGTCTTTACCGTAAATATCGTTGCTTCCGATGACCTGCTCGATTCTTACATTTTCAACTGCCTCGTTGTTCTTATAGAGAAGAATATCGCCATTTTTATCGAACTTGAAATTAACACCGTTTATGCCGTAATATCCATCATTGAATATGAAAGCATCTGTGCTTGTGACAATGCCGCTTCTGATCTTCCATGTATGACCATTGCAAGTATATTCGCCGTCAAGTAAATTACCATCGAAATCAGTTACTATATATTTTCTGTCTTTTTCAAAGACCTTAGCAGTAACCTCTTCAGAGCCCTTGGTGAATACCAGTTTTCCTGAACCGTTGATATAGTACTTTACTGAACCTATCTCTATCCAAGTAAAATATACACTCTTTGCTTCGCCGTCAAAGAACTTCTGTGTATCATCATTAAAGCCGCCTGCTGCAAGATTCATATTGTTCTGTAAGTAATAATCGTTGCCGATTATCTTATTATGACCATACTTAAATATAACTACGCCTGTATCATCTTTAGTGAATATCTCACCATTTGTAATGCTGTTTACCGCTTCCAAAACTTTATCATGATCAATTTCTTTTCCGTATGAATAGATCATATGCTTGCTTCTGTCTGCATTGTAAATGAAACGATAGTTTTCGCTTCCGCTGATATGCTTTCCTTCGGACTTTTCAAACAGATCAAAGAAATCCTTTGCCGTAAGCCAAGCATTTGCGTGCTGAGATTTATCCATTATACAGTAGTACCACTGAGTAGGTTTATTGATAACATTGTAAAATTCATCATATATCTCAATATGCTTGACAATTTCACTGTCGCAGTTATCACTGTATACGAAGTTATTGTTATCATCAAGATCAATTGTTATAGAATCATCGTAGCATCTGTAATCGCTGAAATTGATATTGCTGTTTGCCTTTTCCATTATTTCCTTAGCTCTTGCGCCGCAGTGACCCGAAAGGTCAACAGTATACCACTTACCGTCTATATAAACCTGATTGAGAGCGTGAGCTGACTCTCCCATTGTAAGATTCTTAACACCGAGCCAGTCAAGAATGAGTGCATATGCTCTTGAGATACCGTCGCACTCTGTAAAACGTACATTAAGAGCTGCGTTCTCTGAACAATAAGCACCTCTTGCTATATCAATAGTCTGATAAAGTGCATTAGGATAAAGTGAGAACTCAGTATTCTGTGTAGCCCATGCACTGTAGTATGTATTGTTTACAAGGTACTTAGCAGCGACAAGAGCCTTTTCAGCGTCATTCATCTTATCATAGTTCTTGACGCTTGTGATCTGGTCTGTGATCTTTTTAAGCTGCTTCTGAGTTTCATTTGCCATAAACTGTGTGGTGTTGAACGAGCTTATGTATCTGTACATCAGATCCTGAAGATGCTCATTAACGTATGTAAAGGCAGTTCCGTTTACTGTCAAAAGGCTCTTGCAGCCGCTGAATGCGTCTTCGCCAATGAACTTTACATTATAATTATCATTTTTGTCCTTTTCAAACTTTATGTTCTTCAGCTTGTCTGCCGATTCTTTAAGTACATAATCATTACCTTTTTTATCATGCATAAAATGTTCGTTGATAGCAGTAACATTTGCAGGGATAGTAAGTGTGCCGTTCTCATCAATGGCTGTATCAAGGTCAACATCGTATGCAACAACTGTTCTGTTTTCATTTTTATCAGCTGAACCCTTTAATGTAATAACGCCCTTATAGTTGTTATTATTGTCTCTTAAAAACGGAGTACCGTTGAAAGCATCTTTTTCAACTGACACATTCTGTGGGAACACAACTTCTGAAAGAGATGAGCATTTTTCAAAAGCGTGGTCTTTGATGATCAGAGAAGTGCAGGCTGTGATCTGTCCTCTTGTAGCAATACGGTTGCCGTACTCATCGTACCAGTCAGGCTGTCTGTAATCAACAAACTCAACCCTTGAAATATTCTCATTGCCTTTAAATGCACCGCCTGCGATCTCGGCAACAGGGTAAATTCTGTCAGTTTTTGAATCATAGACCTCAGCAGGGATAGAAAGTTTACCTTCTACCTTAACGCCTTCTTTTAAGCCCTTTATTGTTGCATACAGCTGTGTGTTTGTACCATCATTTACTGATACTTTGATATCAAATTTATCAGAAATAACTTTGAGATAGCTGCAATAATCATCCGGAGATAATGCACCATCACCGTTGAGATCGAAGTTTGAGAAGTAATCCTTGTTATAATAGTAAATTGCATTTTCAGGATCTATCTTTTCAGGATCTATCTCCTTATTAACGACTCTTTTATCAAGTTCTTCAAAAACGATCTTATTAAATTCTGATACAAGGCTGCCGGTATTTTTATAATATGCTGTCTTTGTTATAGGATACAGCTGATTGATAAATTTCTCTGCGGTATATACGTCTCTATAATCGCATACACCATCATTATTGAAATCATATTTTAAATTGCCTTCATTATCTTCTTCTTTAAGATCGATCTCAACGAGATCTGTTCTGATCTTCTCAGGGAAACTTCCCTCAGCTGCATTTGTACTTGCAGGAACTGCTGCATTTACAGTACAGCAAGCCATTACCATTGCTGATAAAAGTGCACTTGTTTTTCTTCTATTGCTCATAATTTATACCTCCAAAATATTTATCCTTTTAAATTGACAGTAGGTTTATAATATTCTCATTTGTGCTGAGATTCTTTGGCTCATTATAAAACTCCTTTCTGTAATTTAGTTATTGATTTTTTAAACAGTGCGAGCCAAGTGATTTAATCTAAACTTACTGCTTATTGAGTACATTCGCTGACGTTTATGGTGGTCGGACAAGATAATGTTTTTTTGTTTATTCAAATACTTTTAGTCCTTATTTCTTGAAATATATTATCTAATTTATCAATATCTTTCAACAAAAAGCAATCGAATGAGTTAACGGAGCGTATCGTTCGGCAGTTGTTGTGCGATAATTTTTCACGCCCTGCTGATCACCCTCTTGCTAAAGAAAAAGCCGTCACACGCAAACAGCTGAAGAAACTGCCGCTTGTAGTGACGAGCCGTACAGCTCTGAAAAGCGAGATAGAAAAATGGCTGTGAGTATATTTCATAAAAAAAGTCTTATCCCTGTGATTTTGGGATAAGACTTTCTTTTTTACAGCAAATAAACTTATATCATTATAGAGTAGTATTTCTCAGTTTATGTCAGTTCATCGCCTTTTCCAATGCCTTGCGAGCCGCGTCGATGATACCGTTTGAACTGTATGTTGCTCCCGAGCAGGCATCAATACCGTCTGCGCTTACCTTTGCTCCTATCTGCGGAATGACCTTATTCATAGCGTCGCCGAAATACTCGGGATCGTCATCGTCAGCCCATGCGGAAATACTTGTGATCGCATCATTTTCAATGCTCAGCTTTACGTATACCTTTCCCGCATAGCCTTCTGCTTCTCCCTCGTATTCGCCGTTTCTGTATTTATATGTGACCTGCGGCTCTGTTGCAGGAGTTTCTTCCTCATGCTGCTCCTGTTCGGGCTCGTCATTATGATCCTGTTCTTCTTGTTTTTCTTCCTCAGCTGTGGGAGTATTTTCGTCCTTTTTATTTGTAGTTGCAGGCTCTGCGGCTGTAGTTTTTGATGTTGCAGCCACTGTGGTTGCGGAAGTCTTTTTGCTGTCGCTTGCAGTAGTCACAGCTTCTTCCGTAACGACTGTTGTAGTGGGGGCAAATGTAAAGGTCGCTGCATTTTCACTCACATCAGCCGACGGCTTCGCAGACTTAGTGCCCGTACCGTATGAAACAGCTCCCACAAGTGCAAACGGCAGGACAAAAGCGCAGGCGCATACTGCATTTGGGACAAGCTTTTTATCGGGCTTTTTATTTGCAATGTAATACTTCCTGATACGCATTACAGCATAGCCGATGAAAACTGCGCTGTACACAAGTACACTTAGGAAATAGCCCTCTCTTCCCTTCTGAGCCTTGGGTATAAACAGTACAAGGATATGGATATAGATAAGACCGTAGAAAATATACGCAAAACGCTGTATCTTCTTCCATGTTTTAGCGTTCATCTTTTTGCGTATCTTCTTCACTGACATTACCGTCAGTGGTGTCATAATCAGCACCATTACGATGCATACAATGCTTGTGATAACGAAATCCGAGCCTGTTCTGCCCTTGATAAGATTTGATATGTATGTCAGACCGTAGATGATGATGTGCGAGAAAGTAAGTATAGCCGCTGTTATGGAAAGCTCACCGCGTATGGGCATGAGCTTCTTTATGGGAGCTGAACCGTTTGGCAGTGCTCCTGCCCACATGACGACTGCCCAGAATGCAGTACCTATAGCTCCGCGTGAGAATATCCCGAGAACGTAATCGCGGACAAATCTGCTCGAAATATTTATGTCTGACTGAGTAATAACTACAGATGTCACGGTCAGTACAGCTGCTGTCACATAAAATGCCGCAGGACATTTTTTCAGCGGCTTGTCAAGGCAGAATGCGGTAATAACCGCTATGAAAAGTGCAATCAAAAATAACATATTATTTACCTCTTTACAGTATTTGACCTCCGCAGCATAAGCCGCAGAGGTCATTGTATCATGGAGAGTTAATCAAGATTTCTTCTTTCTGAATACAAATGCAGAAGCTCCTGCGATCGCAAGGAATGTAACGGGCAGTGCTGCTCCGCTTACTCCTGTTTTAGGACTGTCTGTCTTTGAAGCAGTTGTTGTCTTTTTAGCTGTAGTAGTTGTTGCTTTTGCTGTTGTCTTAGATGTTGAAGCTGTATTTGTTGATGTTGTGGTAGTTGTAGTAGTTGTTGTTACTGAAGCCTGATCGTTTATCTCAAATTCATAATTCTTCTCATATCCTGTTGCTTCAACAGTGAGTTTGTACTTGCCCGAGCCGTCAAAAACATTTTCCTCGCCTGACTTAGCATCAAGCTTGATCTCACCTGTCTGAGAGTCGATGACAGTTACGCCGCGTCTGCCTGTAGCATACTTCTTTTCGCCAACTGTTACAGATGTGATATTTTTGAGGTAGTTTGCTGCGTCTGTAAGAGAAGCACCGTCAGCTGCCACAAGCTTGCCGTCGGAATACTTAACAGGGATAGCATCAGTTGTAAGTGTGAAGCTTCCTCTTACGTCGGAATATTTGCCGTTTTCATCGGAAACAGTAAGCGTATAACTACCCGGCTGTGCGTTACTGTAGCTTACAGTATTTCCCGAAACCGTGAATCCGTCTGCAACTGTGCCCTTTAACTTGTAATCGGCAGGGAATGAAGTATTATCAAATGTAACAGAACCCTTGCCCGACTTGCCGCTCTCGACTGTAAGGCTGTCGGCGAATTTTATGGGAAGATATACATTCTGTCCCGAAAGAGTGCTGTAGCCGTTAAGTGTGATGAATGTTACGTCAGTGATAGTCTGTCCCTGAGATGTCTTGTAGTGTTCCGATGACAAAGTATTGCCGTGAGGCTCTTTCTCCTTTATGCCTGTGCCCCATGCTATCTGTCCGTTGCGCCAGATGTTTTCAAGAGCTCGCATACCGTAGTCAGTACCCTCTTTTGTCTTTACGATGACACCGTAAATATCACAGTTGGAAGGTATGCCCTTAACGTTTATCTGATAGTCGCCCCAGCTTGTAAGGCTCGATACGGTCATCTCACCGCTGAGAGTTTCAGCTCCGTCTGCATCCACAAGCTTGCCGAATGAAGCCTTGCCGCTCTCAACTGTAACAGGCTTGTATGCCTTTGGCTTTTCGGAAAGCTCTGTAAAGCCGTACTTATCGGTAAGTGCTTCAAGATCAGCCTTTGCGATCTCAACGGGATAGGTAACGCCGAGTATCTTTCCGCCGCCGTTTTCAGTCTTAACATTGAATGTACCTGCTGCAAGTCCGCCGCTCTGCCATTTTCCGTCATCGCCCATTTTTCCTGTACTGTTGCCATTCCACTTGCTTGTAGTTGCGGAAGAAACTGCGTCAACAGGAACGCTGTTATTAAGCTCTGCTGCATAGAAATCAGCATAAGGTATATTCATTGTGCCGTATACTTTGTCGCCGTCGGCAGCATTAGCTGTAAAAGGAACTGCTGCGGCTGCAAAGCAGGCTGCGGCGCATATAAATGATGTAAATTTCTTCATGGACCTGTCTCCTTATGCAAGCTGTGCAGCAAGCTCTTTAAGCTTTGAAAGATCGTCATCTGAAGCAGCTTCGTTTACAATAAATCCCTCATCGCCGATGAGCTCTGCGCCTGTAGCCTTTGTACGGTCATACCAGTTGCGCATCCACTCGCCGTCACCCCAGCCGTATGAGCCGAAAAGAAGTACCTTCTTGCCGCTGAGCGAAGTCTCTATTGATGTGAAGAACGGCTCGAACACATCTTCTTCAAGGACCTCTGCGCCCATTGCAGGGCAGCCAAATGCAAAAGCATCATAGTCTGCTGCATTGCCCTTGAACTCTGATACCTCAAAAAGCTCTGCATTTGCACCCTCGGCTGCTGCCTTGGCCATAGCCTCGGTATTGCCTGTGCCGCTCCAATAAATTACTGCTGTTTTCATATATTTTCCTCCTTGGAAATAGCCTGAAACAAGTTCAGACCTTGATTTAATCTATCGAACAGGATATCCCTGCAGCGATCGTAAGTTTTAAATGTCTGCTGTGCCTTTTCGGCGTTATCATAGACCTTCCAGTAACCGCACAGCAGACAGTTCTTTCCGCTGTTACTGATAAAGCCCCTGATATCCTCAACGGGATATCCTAGAAATGCTCCTATCTCATGCGGGAAACTTCCACAGCTTATACGGCATGATAGCCTGCGGAGCTTTTGTTCAATGCTCATATCGCAGGTATAGCCGTATTCTGAAAGGAATTGCTGAACCTGCGGCATATTGAGCCACGCTGTCAGCATTTTCGGGTTGTATATGTATACAAGTGTGCGTTCACGGCATTTGCAGAGCTGTACAGCGATCAATCCATTTTCAGACAAACTGTCTTTTGAACCGTTCAGATACTCCGCTATTATCCGCTCATTTCTGTCAACTGAAATAAGATTGGCACACTTTACTCCCAGAAGCGTGGGAGCACTGTGAAATGCAATGGTATTGTCAATACTTCTGCGTTCAACTTCGGACATATTTTTTCCCCTTAATGTCAGTAAGAAGCTGCTTCAGCGCACTTACGCTGGAGCTGTGAACGTGCTCAACAGGCACGCCGTTTTTCTCGGAGCTTTTCTTTACTGCTCCAAGCATTTTATGGGAACAAGTCCCCGTGAAAACTACCATAAGATCAGGAGTACCAAGCTTGTTCTCGAAGTCCGCAGGCATTTGAGTGAAGACCTTGGACTTGTGGTTGAATGATTTGCAGATATCCTGATAACGTGTTGCCATGCGGTCATTGCCGCCAACGATTACTATGCTCATTTTTACCTCCTTATATTAGCTTATACTAACAAATGTGCTTTTGTATGGGGCGATGACTGCATCGCCCCGTTGTTATGATGATCGATGTTTATTTTGTATGGCACTTCCCGTGCATAGCGCAGTGTTCGCAGCCGCAGCCGCATGAACCCTTGCCGCTTTTCTTGTCCTTTATCATCTTTACGATGATAAGTAAGACTACAGCAATGAGTATAAGTGATACGATGATAGTACCAAGATTTTCAGTCAGCCACGCCAGCATATTACCACTCCTTAAAGCCTTACGCTTTTACCTTTACATTGCCCTTGAGCTTTGAAGCTTCGTGATACTTCTTCACAAAGAGCATATAGCACATGAATACAAGTATTGCAGCTGCTGCAATAACACCGATAATGTTTGACTCGCCTGTGAAAAGTCCGCCAAACTGTGTTATCATAAGTGCAACAGCGTAAGCAAATCCGCACTGATAAATGATAGCAAATGCTGTCCATTTTGCATTATTCATCTCACGCTTGATAGCTCCGATAGCTGCAAAGCATGGTGCGCAGAGCAGATTGAACACAAGGAAAGAGAAGCCTGTGATGCTTGTGAACTTTGATGCAAGTGTCTGCCATACAGTTCCGTCGCCTCCGCCGTAAAGAACACCCATAGTTCCGACAATATTTTCCTTTGCAACGAGACCTGTGATAGATGCAACGGCTGCCTGCCAGTTGCCCCAGCCCAAAGGTGAGAATATCCACGCAATAAGTGAGCCGAAGCTTGCAAGGAGCGAGCTGTCAAGCTGATCTTCTTCAAGCATTGTAAAACTGCCGTCAACTGTTCCGAAACGTGACAGGAACCAGATGATGATCGTTGAGATAAGTATGATAGAGCCTGCCTTTTTAATAAAGGACCAGCCGCGCTCCCACATTGAGCGGAGAACATTGCTGAGTGTAGGCATATGGTATGCAGGGAGCTCCATAACGAATGGTGCAGGCTCGCCTGAGAACATAGCCGTCTTTTTCAGCATTATACCCGATATGATTATAGCAGCCATACCGATGAAGTATGCTGATACCGAGATAAGCGGTGAACCGCCGAAAATAGCTCCTGCTATCATTGCAATGAACGGTACTTTCGCACCGCAGGGAATGAACGTGGTAGTGATGATAGTCATACGTCTGTCGCGCTCATTTTCGATAGTTCTTGAAGCCATGATACCAGGAACTCCGCAGCCTACGCCTACAAGCATAGGAATGAAGGATTTACCCGAGAGACCGAACTTTCTGAACACGCGGTCGAGTACGAATGCGATACGAGCCATATATCCACAGGCTTCAAGGAAAGCAAGCAGGAAGAACAGTACTAACATCTGCGGTACAAATCCGAGAACTGCGCCCACACCTGCGATAATGCCGTCAAGGATAAGACTTTTCAGCCAGTCAGCTGCACCAATTTTGTCAAGACCTCTTTCAGCAAGATTGGGGATACTTGGTATGAATACGCCGTAGTCCGCAGGATCAGGTTCTTCACCGATACGCTCAATAGTTGCAAGTGCATCGTTGTAGTCCTCGATAGTTGCAGTTTCATCTGTTGTTTCGAGTGTTTCCTCGTCCTCGACAGAGTAAGTGAACTCGCCGTCGGGAGCTGCACCGTTTTCCTCGATATATGCGTCATAGCCGTCGATTATCTGCTGTGCGCCTGCATATTCATCTGCAATTTCAGAATACTTTGATGAACCGATACCGAAAAGGTGGAAGCCTTCGTCAAAGAGATTATCGTTAGTCCAGTCCGTAGCCCAGGCTCCCGGACCTTTCATTGCAATGAGATATACAAGTGTCATTATCACTGCAAATATAGGAAGTCCAAGCCAGCGGTTCGTAACGATCTTGTCTATCTTATCCGAAGCTGTAAGGCTGCCTGCGTTTTTCTTCCTGTAGCAAGCCTTTATAACTTCAGCTATATAGATGTAACGCTCATTGGTGATGATGCTCTCAGCGTCGTCGTCAAGCTCCTTTTCAGCAGCAACGATATCATCTTCTATGTGCTTATGTATGCTTTCCAAGATATTCAGCTTCTCCAGCACCTTTTCATCGCGCTCGAATACCTTTATAGCGTACCAGCGCTGCTGCTCCTCGGGCATATCGTGAAGAACAGCTTCTTCGATATGAGCGATAGCGTGTTCAACAGGACCGCTGAATGTGTGCTGTGGGATAGTCTTGCTGTTTCTTGCAGCAGCTATTGCAGCCTCGGCAGCTTCGTCAACTCCCGTACCTTTCAGTGCGGAGATCTCAACTATCTTGCAGCCCAGCTGCTTTGAAAGCTCGTCTATCTTTATTTTGTCCCCGTTTTTGTTTACCACATCCATCATATTGATAGCGATAACTACAGGTATTCCAAGTTCAACGAGCTGAGTGGTAAGGTAGAGATTACGTTCAAGGTTTGTGCCGTCAATGATATTGAGTATAGCGTCAGGTCTGGTTTCTATAAGGTAGTTTCTTGCAACGACTTCTTCGAGAGTATAGGGCGATAAAGAATAGATACCCGGCAGATCGGTGATGATGACATCACTGTGCTTTTTCAGCTTTCCCTCCTTCTTCTCAACAGTAACTCCGGGCCAGTTTCCTACGAACTGATTTGAACCCGTAAGCGCATTGAACAGAGTGGTCTTGCCTGCATTAGGGTTGCCTGCAAGTGCTATTCGCAGTTCCATTTATATCTTCCTTTCATGTTATTTGAAACTAACATTTTGTTAAAATTCAAGGACTTAGCATAGTCCTTGTTATAGTTATTCGACCTCGATAAGCTCAGCGTCTGCCTTTCTGAGCGAAAGCTCATAGCCGCGCACCTTTATCTCGATCGGATCTCCAAGCGGAGCGACCTTGCGGACGAATACCTCTGTACCCTTTGTAAGTCCCATATCCATGATACGGCGTTTTATCGCCCCCTCGCCGTGGAGCTTCTTCACCTTTGCTGTTGAACCTACAGCTGTTTCTCTAAGTGTTTTCATATTCTCACTCCTATCAGACCATTATTCTCCGTGCCATATCTGCACCGATAGCGATGCGTGACTCCTTCACCTTAACGATGACATTTTCCCCAAGCACGTTTATGAGCTTGACTGTCCCCCCCACTGTAAATCCCAGATTTTCAAGATGCTGACGTATCTCGGGAGTACCTCCCAGCTTCTTGATAGTCAGTTCCTTTTCGGGCTCTGCTAAACTTAACGGCATCATTTTCATCCTTCCGTTTCATTTATTATTTTGTATTCAGTTATGTAGAGAATATTTGATTATGGGTTAGTGCTATATAACATATTTATATTATCACCACAGCTGCGATTTGTCAACCGTTTAAAAGTTGTTTTTTACAATGTTTGTATACTGTAACATATTGTGAGCTTTGACTAACATATTTTTTGTTACTTAGTATATAATACGGCATTTCATTAATTATCAGCATGAACTAAAGGCTTTACGCTGTGAAGCAGCTTTAACTGATGTTTTGTTATATAAACATTAAATATATTCAGTCAATTCCAACACTATAATCACCAAATGCTTATCTCATTATATTAGTATTGACAAACTGATAAATATCCATTGACAAAAATGTTATATAATGATATAATATTTATGTTAGTTATTTCTAACAGAATAAATCATTATAGCAGGCTCCTTTCAGGTTTAAAAATGATAAGGTACGAATATCCTGCATACAAGAGCCTGCAACGTCAATAATGTTGATGCTCGCCTTTACTGTGATCTATCCATATCTTTCGACTGAAATTCCGTTTATCACCGTTGTACTTCTCGCCATACGCTGTATGCCTTTGTCGGCCGCCTTGATAAACATAATTTATGTTCAAGATCTATCGGATATCCCACAGCAAAGGCAGACATATCACATTAAATATATCAAAACAGGAGAAGACTATGGACTATTTAGAAATTGAAAAGGTCGTTGGACGCGAGATACTTGATTCACGCGGAAATCCTACTGTAGAAGCTGAGATAACTCTCGCTGACGGCACAGTTGCAAGAGGAACTGCTCCAAGCGGTGCGTCAACAGGCGAATTTGAAGCACTCGAGCTCCGTGACGGCGGTGAACGTTACCTCGGAAAAGGCGTAACAAAGGCAGTTGAGAACATCAACACTGTTATTGCCGAAACAATCACAGGTATGGACGCTTCCGACATTTACGCAATTGATGCAGCTATGATAAAGGCTGACGGCACAAAGGACAAGTCAAAGCTTGGTGCAAACGCAATACTTGCCGTATCTATCGCCTGTGCAAGAGCAGCTGCCACCTCACTTGATATTCCGCTTTACCGTTTCCTCGGCGGTATTCAGGGCACTAAGCTCCCTGTACCTATGATGAACATTCTCAACGGCGGTGCTCATGCTGACAGTGCTGTTGACACCCAGGAATTCATGATAATGCCTGTTGGAGCTCCTTCTTTCAAGGAAGCACTTCGCTGGTGTGCTGAGGTGTTCCACGCTCTGAAAAAACTGCTTAAAGATATGGGTGACGTTACAGCAGTCGGCGATGAGGGCGGCTTTGCTCCAAACAAGCTCACATCAGACGAAGAAGCTATCGAAAAGATACTTGAAGCTGTTAAAGCAGCAGGCTTTGAGCCGGGCAAGGAATTTATGATCGCTATGGACGCCGCTTCCTCAGAGTGGAAGAGCGAAAAAGGCAAGGGCTTCTACAAGCAGCCAAAATCAGGCAAGGAATTCACTTCCGACGAGCTTATCGCTCACTGGGAAGCACTTGTTGACAAGTACCCGATCATATCTATTGAGGATGGTCTCGATGAGGAGGACTGGGAAGGCTGGCAGCGAATGACCGCTAAGATAGGTCACAAGGTACAGCTTGTCGGTGATGACCTTTTCGTTACAAATACAGAACGTCTTGCAAAGGGTATCTCTCTCGGCGCAGGCAACTCAATACTCATCAAGCTCAATCAGATAGGCTCGGTATCCGAGACTCTCGAAGCTATAAAAATGGCTCACAAGGCAGGATACACAGCTATTTCTTCTCATCGTTCGGGTGAAACAGCAGATACAACTATCGCTGATCTCGCTGTTGCACTTAACACCTGCCAGATCAAAACAGGTGCGCCCTCACGTTCAGAGCGTGTTGCAAAGTATAACCAGCTTCTCCGCATCGAGGAACAGCTTGGTGCTGCTGCCTGCTACCCGGGTATAGGTGCTTTCAACGTTAAGAAGTAAGTATACGATACTGATATCTTCATGGACCTTCCTATTTTTTTATAACAAAACTCGCCTGTACTTTTCGGTACAGGCGAGTTTGCATTATATACGCTTTTATCCGAGTGCAACATCAAGTATCATCATGAGCGTAAATCCCACAGAAAACATGATAACGCCGATATTTGAATGTTCACCCTCTGACATTTCGGGTATGAGCTCCTCAACGACCACATATATCATAGCACCTGCGGCAAAGCTCAGTAAATAAGGCATTGCAGGCAGGAAAAGTCCTGCAAACAGTATCGTAAGTGCCGCTCCCATCGGTTCAACAATCCCCGAAAGCACACCGTCCGCAAATGCTCTGCCTTTGCTTTTTCCCTCGGCGTGAAGCGGCATGGAAATGATCGCGCCTTCGGGGAAATTCTGTATCGCAATTCCAAGAGCCAATGCAAACGCTCCACCCGATGTCATATCAGATGAGCCCGACAGAAAGCCTGCATAAACTATACCTACAGCCATACCTTCGGGGATATTATGAAGAGTTACCGCAAGCACCATCATAGTCGTTCTCGCAAGCCGTGACGGTACGCCCTCAGCTTTTTCGGCATTCATGTGCAGATGAGGTATAACACTGTCAAGAAGCAGAAGAAAAAGTATACCGCACCAAAAGCCGATAACAGCAGGCAGAAAAGCAAGCTTGCCTTTATCTTCTGACATATCCATTGCAGGAATGATAAGGCTCCATATCGAAGCAGCCGTCATAACGCCTGCTGCAAAGCCTGTCAACGCTCGCTGTATTTGTTTGCTCAGACTGTGCTTCATGAAGAATACACAGGCTGAACCGACCGCTGTACCAAGAAACGGCAGCAGCAATCCTGTTGTAACTTCTCTTTGCATAATAAACTACCTTTCTTTACCTTATCAGCTGTCATAATGTAAATAGCCTGCGCAGAGCTTTATAAACGTATCAAGTCAAGCTGTGCAGTAACGGTCTCAGAACAAAGTTACCATGTGAAAGTCGCCCAGCGGTCATTTAACTTTGGCAGAAGAAGCGCAAAAATTTTCGCACGAATACTGTATTTTTTCATTTCTTCATTGAAGCTGTGTTCCTCCACGAATTGTATGCCGTCTGTCAGATCGGCTATCTCCTGCCCCGAATCCGTACCCGACACGAAGTGTGCATTGGTGTTTTTTACTGTATCATGATGTTTTTCGTTTTTCTGCATCATCTTGCAGTTCTGCTCTGCGATAAGAGTACCGCCGTCAGGGAAATTATTTTTCAGCACTTCGAGAAATGTACGTATCTGTTCAAGTGTCAGGTACATGAATAATCCTTCAGCGATGATAACGGGCTTTGACTTTCTGCCAGCAAGAGACTCCCTTACCTGTCCGCACCAGCTGTCCTCCAATGCACTTCCTGCTATCATGGTAACACGTTCACGCTCAGGGAAAGCCTTTCTTCTTGCAGCTATCGCATCTGGAAGATCAAGGTCGAACCACAGTATTTTTCCGTTATCGACTCTGGAAAAACGATCATCAAAGCCTGCTCCCACATTTACGATAACGGTATCAGGATTTCTTTTAATGATACCTTTGAGCTGACGGTCGAGCATGATCGTTCTTGCAACAATGCCTTCGTGGGACATGAATTTATCATACTTCGCTGTATCTATGTTCAGCGTTCTGATGATATCGACAGCCATATTGTCTCTGATACGTGCATTTTTCCGCAGCGTCTCACTTGCCTTGACCGCAAGCGGGATAAGTGCAGTGGTTTGAACATCACCTAATTTAAGTTCCATAACAGATACTCCTTTTTTACTTTTATTTCCTGTACCCGATCATTCGGGTACGAATAATAAATTCAATTGTTTATTAAGTTAGTGACTACAAACTAAATATCAAAAAAATAATTCCTTTAATCCGCTATTCTCTTGTGATACGATCTCGGGGTGATTATGAAGAAAGAAATCCAAAAGTGCTTTATATGACTCATCGCCCATACTGTGTTCCATTTTACACGCATCAATTTTGGCGTTTTCTTCTCCAACTCCCATATATCGGAGCATCAAAAGGAAAAAACAATATCTTCCTTTTATTTTTTTAGCCAGCTCTATGCCTTTCCTTGTAAGAATTATATTGTAGCTGTTGGTACACTGGATATATCCTTCTTTTTCAAGCTCATGCACAGCAATACTTACCGTTGGCTTTGAAACACCAAGCTCACCGACGATATCAATGCCTCTTGCACTGCCGCACGTTTCCTGGATTTTTAGTATTGTTCTAAGATAATTTTCCGTTTTTTCTTTTCCAAGCATTAAAGCACATCCTTTTTTATTTAAAGATCATCATACACAAGACAGCTGACATTACGATTTTATATTGTTAGTATACGATAACTTCCTGAAACAAATTATATCACATATCTATCGTCTTGTCAATATGTATCACAAGAAGCCGTAAAAAATCCCGAAAAACAAATCAAAGTATAATACAGGCATTAGCCGTCGGCAGGATAATATGCTTACAGTTTTGTCTATAAAATAACAACGCTCAGGATATTTATTCCTGAGCGTTTCAGTATATCCGATCTATTTCAGCTCTGTCATGCTTTTCAAGCCTATGGCAAGAGTTGAAGCATTATGCAGCAGCGCAGATGTCGCAGGCGGCAGGACTCCCAGAACACCAAGTCCGATAAGTCCGCCGTTAAATCCTATTATCGTACGGTAATTCCAGCCGATACGCTTCATCAGAGCATTGCTCATTCGTTTCAGTTCCACAAGTGCGTACAGATCGTCGGCAGATATGGTTATATCCGCTATTTCACGGGCAATTGCAGCACCTGTGCTTATAGCTATACCTGCATCAGCTTCGCTAAGTGCAAGAGAATCGTTCACGCCGTCGCCTATCATTACGACCTTGCGCCCTGCCTCATGCTCGGCTCTTATAAACGCAGCCTTGTCCTCAGGAAGTACTTCTGCGTGATACTCGTCAACTCCTACTTTTTCGGCGACCGCCTTTGCTGTGCGTTCGTTGTCTCCCGTCATCATTACAACTCGGGATATGCCGTATTCGTGGAGCTTCTTCACCACATCGCCAGCTTCTTCACGGAGCGGATCTTCAATACATATTACAGCTGCAACTTCTCCGCCTATGGCAAGATACAGGTGTGAATACTCCTTGGGCAGATGTCTGAAAATACGCTCATCGGGCGGAGTACAGCCCTCGTCCTCGATAATGAAATGATGACTTCCGATGAGTACACGCTCATTCTCCACCATGCTTGAAATACCGTGTGCAACCACATACTCTACCTTTGAGTGGAACTCCTCGTGCTCAAGCCCTTTATCGGCTGCCGCAGCTACAACAGCATTTGCGATAGAGTGTGGATAATGCTCTTCAAGGCAGGCTGCCAGACGCAGCATTTCGTTCTCATCGCGTCTGCCGAAGGTTATGACCTGAGCCACTCTCGGACTTGAATGAGTGAGCGTACCCGTCTTGTCAAAAACTATCGTATCAGCCTCCGCAACAGCTTCGAGGAAACGTCCGCCCTTGACAGTTATCCCCTCGCGGCTGCAATCACGCATAGCGGAAAGCACTGATATAGGCATTGCGAGTTTAAGAGCGCAGGAGAAGTCCACCATAAGTATAGACAATGCCTTTGCAGCGTTTCTTGTCAGCAGCCATGTGAGCAGTGTACCGCCAAGACTCCACGGTACAAGCTTATCCGCAAGATGTGAAGCCTTGTCCTCGGCGGAGGATTTAAGCTTCTCGGACTCCTCTATCATCTTGACGATACGATCATAGCGTCCGCCGCCTGCGGTATTCTCCACACATACAGTACACTCGCCGTCCTCAACAACAGTTCCTGCGTAAACATACGCTCCCTCGCTCTTGTGAACAGGCACGGATTCGCCTGTCATAGAGGACTGATTTACCATAGCGTCACCCGAAATGACCTTGCCGTCAAGAGGTATCATAGAACCTGTTCTGACTACTATCATATCGCCCTTGTGTACTTCGTTGACAGACATGAGGACTTCCTGACCGTCGGCAGTTTTTGTCCACACCTGTTCTACTCCAAGAGACATGGTACGGGCAAGGTCGTCAATGGACTTCCTGTGTGTCCATTCGTCGAGGATATCTCCCACATTCAGCAGGAACATCACCGAGCCTGCGGTCTTGAAATCGTTGCGGAGAAGTGAAACTCCGATAGCAGTAGCGTCAAGTACAGACACTTCAAGCCTGCCTTTAAGCAGGCATTTCAGTCCGCGAAATATGTACCTTGCAGCTTTTATGACAGCAATTATCCTGCGAATGGACTGCGGCAGTATCAGCTTATTTATACCTCTTCTTATAACGACAGCCGCCAGCTTTTCCTCATAATGCTTATTCAGTTTTCTGCCTGTCTGCTCGGGTACAAGAGATATGTTTTTCTCATCATCGAAAGAGAAACTTGAAAGCTTCTGCACGATCTTGTCCCTGTCACAGTTATATGCAATGACCACATCGCAGGTACGGTCAAATACCTGAACTCTCGTTACTCCTATCACGGCAGAAAGTGCATATTCTGCAATATCCGCCTGCTTTACGGTCATTCGCTTTATACAGAAGCGGACTCGCATACGCCCTCTTGTTTCGTGAAGTATCTTGCATTTCATATTATATCCTCCTATAAAAACAGGTCGGAGGGAAGCCCCCTCAGGCGGCTCGTGGCATAAAATTACCGAGCCCATAGTTTTAGACTCGGTAACCCGCTTTTTTGCCAACAGAAGCCAACTTATCGGTCTGTTTCGTTTTATTCTTCGCTTGTATCTGCTATCTCTTCGCACTCATCTGCGATAACGGCAGCTTCTTCCTCAAGGGCTCTCTGCTCGTTTATCTCCTTTGCGTCAGCGAGGATATCATCGCAGTTCTCACGCACCTTTGAAGCAGTTGCCATTACGTCTGTCTTAGCACGGAGTACAGCCGCAGTCGCCTGTGTATAGCACTTCTTTGCGTCCTTGCTCGAAAGCACTCTGATACCTGCTGTACCGAAAAGAACTCCGCCTGCAAAGAGGCCTAATTTTTTCCATGGAATATCATTGAATTTCATAATATCACCTCATAAATTGTCGAAAGAATTGGTTTCGTTGATATTATGATACCATATAATAAGGCTCTTTTCCGCTCCGAACAGAAAAAGTTGGTATATGATACTAATAAGCAAAATTCTCCGATATAAAGCAATTCTGCCGAGTATTCAGCTTTTTGTGCTCCGTTTGGAAATACTTGGGATTAACTCCTATCACTTCACGGAACGCGCATGAAAACTTGCTTGCATTGCAGTATCCCACTTCCTCTGCAATATCTATTATGCGCATATCAGAAATGCTCATAAGCTCCGCAGCACGGAACATCTTCCTGTTTTTGGCATAAGCATACACAGGACAGCCGTAATACTGCTTGAACGCACTTTTCAGCGTAGTCGGATTGATACCGAACATTTCCGAAAGCTCGGAAATAGTATAGTGGTCCGATACGTTCCGACATATAAAAGCTCCAACCTGTTCTATAATCTCCTGCTGCTCACAATGAGATGTTTTCTGTTCACTTAGCAGCATAAGCAGCTCCAGCACCTTTATTCTAAGTATAGCAGCTTTTGAAGTTCCCTGTTCTTTATAAATTTCAGAAAAGAGCTTCTCTATTTTTTCATCTGCACTGAATATGCAGCTCTCACCGTGAGACATTTTTCTCATTATATCCTGCATATCAAGGATCTCCGAAAAAGCAGTGCTTTTGAACTGTGAGTCTATCAGCAGCGTTATACCGCAGTAATCAGAGGAATATGAGATCGCCGTATCAGAACTGCTTCGCAGAACGATACAATTCCTTGCTTTCAGATAATAGTATTTTTGCCCTACAGAGTATTCGCATATGCCGCTGATACAGAAACTTATTTCTGTCCCATTCGATACAAAATCAGTATCATGCCTGCCGATCATAAGTTTTATATCGGGGAACAATTGGTACTCCTCCACTTTCTCGCCACCTTTTAGTTAGCCTTTTATAACATTATAAATATTATCACTTAGAAACTCGCCTGTCAATGATAATAACTTATTTTTGTATTGTTATCTATAACAAACAACAATAATGTGGATATTTTTGTTAGTATATACAAATCGATATTTACAGATCTTTATATGATGCGAATGATGATAAAAAAGAGCTTATACATCAAAGTATAAGCTCTTTTTCGCATTATTTATTCCCTGTTTTTAAGTACCTCAGCAGGTGATATTTTCTTTATTTTTCCCATGAGGAGCCTGTTTATTACTGCGTATATAAGGATAACCGCGCAGTATATAAGTACATACAGATACCACGGGAATGCGAGCTTCATAGAACACGCAACATTCGGGATAAAACTCGGGAATATCATATCCACAGCCTTTTTCGCAAGAGGTACAGCTATCACCGCTCCGACAGCAACTACCAAAAGATTTCCGTTGAGATACAGCGACCTTATTTCCTTGGGACGATAGCCGAATATCTTGATAAGGGATATTCCCATTGCCGACCTGTCTATCATAACTCCCAGCATAAGATACATGACTACGCAGAATATAACAGAACCTGCTGCAATGAGAGTTGAAACAAGTGAAAACATCAGCTTTACGAACACGCTTGCGCTCCGCTCTATATCGTCCTTTGTCGTAACGGAGTACAGTCTGCCCTCGTCGATATCAAGCTCCTTATCGGAGTAAACGGTATTGAAATAATCCTCGTCCTGACCAAAAAGCTCGCGCATACTGCCGATATCCATAAATATTGTAAATCCAACAGAATAATCGCTTATGTCAGTAACTGTAAAGCTGTAATCAGCGTCAGCTGCCGAGTCGCTGAAAACTACTCTGTCGCCCACCTTGTAGCCGTAACGCTCCACAAGCGACGAATTGATAACTGCCTTCGTCTTGCCTTTTTCGGGCTTCGCGTCGAAATATCTGCTTTTGCCGTCAATGCCTATAACGGTAACGTCAAGAGTATAGCCCATACAGTCGGTGCTGAGAGTTTCGATGTATGCCGCTTCACCGCCATCGGGAACTGTATTTTCGGGATATTTGTACAAATACTGATACTCGTATTTGGTATCGCTGACGGTATAGTCCCTGACGCTGCTGCACATAACATAGCAGTCCAGTCCAAGCATGATGACTATGATCGCCACAAGCATACCAAGCACCATTGTAAGTGCCGAACGTGATTCTCTGACTAACTGACGTATAGCAAACACTTTCGGGAAGCTTTTTGTTTTCAGTTTGAACTGCCTGTAGTTGCCAGCAGACTGCTCGTTTCTCATAAGTGAAAGAGCTGTTCGGGACAGCTTTTTATTGATAACGAATGCATTTACAACAGCACATATCACAGGCGGCAGAACTATGGCGTAGGCAATAAGATAAAGCGGATATACAGTATCAAATTCGGGTATTGAAAAATAGCTGTAAGTATCCTTTGACTGCGAGCCTACACCTATAGGTGAAAATCCAAGTACAGCTCCGATAACTGCCGCAATAAGAGCTATAAGCGTCGGCATCGTTATATAGTGCCGCATAAGGTTTTTCTTCTTCACTCCAAGGGCGTACAAAGCACCTATAACGCTTTGTTCCTGCTCTATCTGATGAACTACGAATACAGATATCACATAGGCAAACAGCGCAAGAACTATTACACCGGCAATAAGACCTGCATTCCTGTCCATTACCACATCTCCTGCCGCAGCAGCGATACGGATATTGTCCTCAGCGGTAACAAATGAAGTGAGGTTTTCAATATCTATTTCAAACAATTCGTCAAGGAGCTCGTCTGTTTTCTCTTTCAGCTCCTTTGTACCGTCAGCAAGCTCCGCTGCACCGTCAGCCGCAGAATCCGCACCCTCGGTATAATCGTAAATGCCGTTTTTGAATTCAGCTATGTCATCAAGGCTTTTCATAAGGGCTGCAAGCTGCTCGGAATGAGTCAAAGCTATCATGTTTTCAAGGGTATCATGATAGTTTTCTTCAGTCAGCACCATATTCTGTCCCATTGCCGCAAGTGAAGAATTTGCCTGTGAGAGATAGCCCTCGAAGAGATTATCTGCCGCTTCACGCATATCGGAGCTATGACCGCTGAGTTCAGCAAGCCCCTCAGAGAGCTTATCTGAGCCGTCATTCAGCTCTTTTACGCCGTCCTCTATTTCATTGCGTTCATCAAGTATCTCGTCGATCGTTTCACGGAAATACTTATCCTCAACCTGCTCGTAACTTATCTTTATCCCCCTTATTTTATCTTTCAGCTCATTGCTTGTTGTATTGCCGAGACGGTAAGCATAGGTGTACTCCTCCGCATTCAGGTCGCCGCGGTTTTTAAGCTCATCATACTGTTCCGCAGTAATGAACAGCAGTCCGAAAGAGCTTCTCTCAACGGCAGTATCGCTGAAATGAGCTATGCACATATCGTAATCGGGAACAGAACCGATACCCGTTATCGTAAAGTCTGTGCCTCCTGCTTTTACAGTATCGCCCACATGGAGCTCATGTGCAGAGGCATAGCCCTTTTCGATAACAGCTTCACCCTTTTCAGAGGCGAGCCTGCCTTCATCAAGCTGTATGAGGTCTATATTTTCCCTTGTTCTGAACATACGAAGAACGGCATTATCCTCTGTTTTTAGGTCAAGTGAAAACATTGGCTCGATCTGAGTACCGTCAGCCGTCAGATCGGATATATCTTCATCTATAAGGGGCAGAAATACTGTAAACCGGCCGTCCTCCACCATATTTACAGACTTGCGGTCATCAGTACCCTGTATTATCATCTCCGACGCACCGACTATGGAAACCACAAGGTAAATTCCCATTGTAATCAAAAGAAACAATGCGAGATATCTGCCGAAATTTGCCCGAAGGTCGCGCAGAAGACGTTTTCTGAGTATCTTATCCATTATAAGTCCTCCAGTTCTGCGGCAGGGACTCTCTTTTCGTTTTCATACTCTTTCTTTACAAGTCCGTCTTTAATGATAATGACCTTGTGTACCATGTTTTTTATGGAATTATTATGAGTAACTATCAGCATAGTCGTTCCGTATTTTTCGTTTATCTTTTCAAGGAGAACAAGGATATCGCGGCTTGTTTTTGAGTCGAGAGCACCTGTGGGTTCATCACACAGAAGGAGCTTCGGATTTTTAACAAGTGCTCTTGCAATAGCGCATCTCTGCTGCTGACCGCCCGAAAGCTGTGCAGGGAACTTATTCTGATGCTCGGTAAGTCCAAGAGTTTCGAGAAGTTCGTCTATATCAAGGGGCTTTTCAGCTATATACTGGCATATCTGGGTATTCTCCCTGACAGTCAGATTAGGCACGAGGTTATAAAACTGAAAGATAAATCCGAGGTTATCACGGCGGTAATCGGACAGCTGTGCAGGCTTCATACCGAAAATCTCTGTTCCGTCAACTTTTATCGAGCCAGAATCCATCGTGTCAAGTCCGCCTATACAGTTGAGCAGAGTGGATTTGCCCGAGCCGCTTGTGCCCTGAATAACGCACATCTGCCCTTTTTCAAGTCCTGTGCTTATCCCTTTCAGCACCTGTATGTAGCTTGTATCCTTGCCGTAGCTTTTCTTTACGTCCTTCACCTGTAAATACATTATCTATCCCTCCAATGTAAGTGTATACTAACGCATATTCAAAAGCAAAGGGAGTTCATCTCCCTGCTTTAGGCATCATCGCACAAAGCACACCTTGCGTTTTGTGCTGAATATTTGTGTGGTGTTGCCTTATTCTATAACATAATTTATCCAAGTCTCAACCAGCATATCCATAACGGGTTTTATCTCTTTTACGGCACGTTCCTTTTCTTCAACGTGGGTTATAAGATGAACAAATGCATTTATCTGCACATGAGAAAACCAGTGCAGCATATATTCATTGATGCGCTTATCAGGAAACGCCGCAAGATAATTCTTAGCAAGCGCGTAATTATACTTTTCTATCATTCCTACAAAGCGGTCAACTATGCCGTCATAGCTTGAACCTGACGCTTTTTCAAGCATGATTATCATTGCATCGCGGTCAGCATAAAGAGCTTCTATCATCTGCTCTGCAAAGTCGTCGTGGTCACCGGAGGTATGCTGAAAATCCGCAATATCGGTTTCCATATCCTCTGAAAAATGCTGCTCTACCGCTGTGATCACTTTTTTCAGTGGCTCATCTATAACTGCGCCGAACAGTCCGTTTTTGTCCTTGAAAAAGAAGTATATCGCTCCCGTAGTCAAGCCTGCCGCAGAGCATATAGCCCGCAGAGAAGCCTTTTCAAAGCCTTTTTCCATAAACTCTTTTTTAGCGCAGACAATAAGCTTTTCACGGCTTTCTTTTTCGTTGTCCATAGCTCCACCTCACAAGATAACAGTGTTACGTAACAATGTTATCTTACCACATATCCAACGATTTGTCAAGTATCTATATAAAAAAATAACAGGCTTTTCGGAAAGCCTGTTTTGTATTATATTAAAACAACGTACATATCCACGCCGCAAGTGCAGATGCGGCAGGAAAAATAACAAACAGCTTCAATAGCTGGCTTTTGATGTTGTATCCGTATTTTCTGCCCGAATATACACTTTTGACCTCAGGAAAGTAAAACTGAAAGAACTGAAATTTCATCAGAAGAAAATAATCAAAGCATATCATGTCGTATAGTTTGTAAATGGTGAATATGGAAACAAAGCGCAGAAAGAACTGCCAAAACGTAAAATCACTTCTGAAACCGTTCCATATTGATATCACACCTACGCCTGCTATCATTAGTATGCTGAATATCATCAGCGTCCAGCCTATTACTCTTGCACCGTAGAATAATTCATTTTCTCTCGGCTGAATAGCTTCCTGTGCTTCCTTCGGTGCGGACGCGAAAAACTCTTTCTTCTGGATAAATGCGACTGCTGATAAAAGCATGATCGTGATAGCAGCACTGAACACGATCGCAAGAAAAATCGTTAAAAGCATAATATACGACCTCGATTTCAAGCTCTGCTTTTTCTGATAACGGCGTGCAGACGGCAAAAGTCTCTTTTTTCAAAAGATTCCAAGTGAAGCCCTGCATTATCGCACAGTTTCTTGATGTCAACTCTGCCATAAATGCGAACATCACCCTTGCCGATCAGATGCGCAAGCGGCATTTCAATATGATTGCAGAACCAGCGCACAGCAGCGGAATTCATCGTCATATCACGCAGAATGAATCTGCCATTCAGGCGGAGTACACGATAAACACTATTAAAGAAGTCCTGCGGATTAGGATAATGATGAAAGCTCTCGGAGCATATCACCGCATCGAATGAATTCTCTGCAAATGGCAGATTCTCGCAGTCACCGACTACAAGTTCAACATTTTCCATTTTCTTTGCTTTTGCGACTTCTATCATTTTGGGAGTCAGGTCAATGCCTGTATAGTGCTTGTCGGGGTATTTCTGATGCAATAGCGTCAGCATCGGTGCTGTTCCGCAGCCGCAGTCCAGCAGATCGTTAAACGGCTCTTTTTCCAGCTCTGCCAGTATGTCGGGATAATCTTTCTTGCACATATTATATACACCTGCATGATCCGATTCGTATATCTCGGCAGCTTTTGTAAACTCCTTTACGGATAGATTTTTGTATTCTGTACTTGTCATGTTAATAATTCCTTTCAGTTTTGTTTCAATTGTACACTCATCTCACATTTGCAGTTATTTTCCACTATATGCTCGTTGGGTGAAGCGTTTATCAGTCTTTCGGGCGTGATCAGAACTACGCATTTGAGTTCCATAGCTCCCTTGAAAGTGTCCAGCGTGAGCTGACTGTAATGCTCATAGGCTTCGCCCTCATAGACAAGCTCCGCTGTTCCTTTAACTTGATAGGCTTCCGCTGTCAGCGGATTTGCACAGGCTATAGCAACCTTACCGTTTGCCTTGATATTTTCAAGCGTTGTTTCAAGGAGAACAGCGCCTATCGCAAGTTTTCCGTCATCACATACACGCTTGAAGCCAACGTGAACGACATTCGGCGCATCGCCGCAGGTCGCTATATACCAAAGATTTTCATTGAAAACCTTTTTTACATTGTCAGGTATCATAGCGATCAAAGCTGCTGGTTCAGCCAGTTCTGGAGACCGATCTTTTCGATCAGTTCGAGCTGCTGCTCATCCCAGTACAGGTCTTCTTCCTCGTCCTGATAATACACTTTCAGAAAATCGAAGGTCTTGTAATCGTCCCTTGCTTCTTCAACAAGAGTTTTCAGCCAAGCAAGACCGTCCTTGGAAGTCTGGAGATCATACTTGATATACTCTACAATATCCGTGAAAACAGGTTCTTCTTTCTTCGCACCGTTCTTAACCTCTCCGCCGAGATCAAGGATACGGTCGATGCACTTGTCAACATAGCCTCTTTCCTCTGCTGCGTGTTCTGCGTACTTTGCTCCGAGCTTGGAAAAGCCCTGTGCTGCGAATATCTTCGACTGGATAGCGTGACCGTCTGCCTGCTGTGCGAGATCGGTAACGATGATCTGTAAACCTTCAAGAATCTTTTTTGTATCTGCCATGATGACATACCTCCGTTTATTTATGTTTTTCGGCAGGCTGTCTGCCTGCCATAGCTTTATCTTAACAGACGAGGCGGTATATGTCAATTTAGAAATACCCCCACTTTACAAAAGGATTTTGTAAAATGGGGTAAATTACAAAAATTCAATTGTTTTCAGTGGGATAGAGATACTGTTTCAGCGGTTCGGGCAGGCTCTTATCCCATATTTCAGCCACCTGTTCAGGCGAGAAGTTCATATCTCCAAGAAGCCATTCCAGCATAAACTGCACGAGTCCATAAGCATAGAACTTTATCATTCCCATGGTCTCATCGGGGATATACTCAGTCATCAGGTGTTTCTGAACTTCTGCTTTCAAAGCTGCTGTATTGATTCTCCGGACGTTCTCAACGAACGAATCCTGACCGCTTGTGTGTTTCAAAGCATTTTTGATAAACTCGGAGTTCTCGGAATAGTATAAGGCGGTACCAAGCAGGCAATCCTTCCACAGAAAAGTCTTGTTGTCGATCCTACACATGATCTCACGCACATGGTTTGTATATATCCATACGATCATATCGTACTTGTCTTTGAAATGATTGTAGAAGGTCGGCTGGGACATACCGCAGTTATTGGTTATCTCGGTTATTGTTATCTTGTCGATACGCTTTGTCTGCACAAGCTCCAGAAAGGACTCGACAAGGAGTTCTTTTGTGGTTTTTCTTTTCATTGCTATCACCTTGAAAAGCTGTTGTTTTTATTATTTTACCATAAATTGCTGTGCAAGTCAAACAATCAAAAGACATATGTATATATTTTTATTTATACCATAAAACACGCCCTGTATCACTGAATACCAGTGATACAGGGCTCTTCATATCTATTCTCATTTCGATGCTGATCGTCACACCCGACTTGAACCGGAATTCCAAGTAGTCGTCGTGGACGATTACCTTTTATTAGTTCCGTTTATTTCAGCTTGTTGTAATCTTCACCAGAAACAGCCTCACACCATTCGGTGCTGCCGTCCTCGCCCTCGATCTCGATAGCAAGATGTGAGAACCAACTATCGGGTGCAGCACCGTGCCAGTGCTTGATATTCGCAGGGATATTCACAACATCGCCCGGATGAAGCTCTCTCGCTTCCTTGCCCCATTCCTGATAATAACCCCGACCACCGACACAGATCAGCATCTGACCGCCGCCGCTTGTTGCGTGGTGGATATGCCAGTTGTTGCGGCAGGCAGGCTCAAAGGTCACGTTGAAAACAGAAAGCTGTTCCTTTGACACCTGTGCAAGATAGCTCTGCCCGACAAAGTAATCGCCGTAGGGGTTCGGTTCGCCTATGGGGAAGAATATCTCGTTCTGATACCTGTCCTTGTCGGTCATTTCGGGAGATTTCTCGTTCCATACTTCTTTTGCAAGGGTGAACACTGCCCAAGCGTGCGGCCAGCCTGCATAAAAGGCGGTATGGGTGATGATCGCTGCGATCTCTTTCTGTGATACGCCGTGGTTCTTCGCATTCATCAGGTGGAATTTCAGTGCATCGCTCGTCACGCCCTGCGACATGAGAGCAACAACAGTAATGATACTGCGTGTTTTCAGGTCGATGTCGGTGTTGTTCCAGTTCTCCCCGAAAAGAATATCATCGTTGTAATGGGCGAAATCGGGAGCAAACTCACCGAGGGCATCTCGCCCTGCGGTCTGTACTATTTTTTCAGACATAGTGTGACCTCCTTAAACGCCGAGTGATTCCACCCACTTTTTCAGCTCATCGACTGATGTGCTTGCAGAGAAACGCTTGCCGTCCTTGATGACTGCCGTATCGGAAACGCTTGTTTTTAGCTCCTTTGAGGAATTGCCCATTCCGCTGCCGCCAGAGGTCGCAAACAGAACTATGGTCTTTCCCGAAAAATCATAAGCTTCAAGGAAGGTATTGATGATTGTTGGAGCGACATACCACCAGATTGGGAAGCCAACGAAGATCGTGTCATAGTCTGCGATATTCGCATCTGTATCTGCAATTGCAGGGCGGAAGGACTTGTCATTCATCTCAACTGAGCTTCTGCTGTTCTTGTCCTGCCAGTTGAGGTCTGCATTTGTGTAAGGCACGGCAGGGCGTATCTCATAAAGGTCTGCTCCTGCGGCTTCTGTGAGGTTTTTAGCAAGTCCGGCAGTCACACCGCTTGCTGAAAAATATGCTACTAATTTTTTACTCATGATTATTTCCTCCTTGATCAAAGATCTTCTCTGATAAAATGTGTAGACTGCCACGGCTCTTTCTCAGGCAGTCCGTATTTTTCCTTTCCGAGAGCGATAGACTTCATCAGAAAGCTCATATTCTTTGCGAGCGTTCTCATGGTCTGCAAGCCCTCTGCGTCCTTTGCAGCTTCACCGATCTCACGCCCGTGAACGCTGTTCCAGTATTGGCTTGAAGCTATGGGCATATTGCTTATGGTAAAATACTTGTTCAGCTCGTCAAATGTTGCCGAACAGCCGCCTCGCCTTGCTACGGCAACACTTGCACCGATCTTCATGGTCTTATCGAAGTGCGTGCTGAAAAACAGTCTGTCAAGACAGGCAATGAGCGTTGCATTTGCCGAAGCATAATACACAGGTGAAGCCACTACAAGACCGTCCGCCGCTTCAAACTCAGGTGCAAGCTCGTTGACAACATCGTTGAACACGCAATGACCAAGCTCCGCACACTTTCGACAGGCGATACAGCCGCGAATATCCTTGTTTCCTATGTGACAGACCTCCGCTTCAACGCCCTGCGCTTCAAAGGTCTTTACAAGCTCATTCACAGCTATCGCAGTGTTGCCGTTTGCATGGGGACTGCCGTTTATTATCAATACTTTCATAAGTTTTTCTCCTATTTCACAATGAATTTCGTATCCTTATCAGGTATACCGCCCTCATCGGAGATATACCTCTCAACTTTCATTTTCAGTCCATACTTTTCCCGAAGCTCTGTAATTGTCTGCATCATAGGTGAAGCGTGGTGGACATCAATAGCGTCCTGACTTGTCCATTGGTCAATCAGCAGTACCGTTTCGGGATCGTCAAACGGCTGAAAATAGTCGTATCGGAGATTACCGTTCTCGCTGCGTATCCTGTCCACCGTACCGCTTTGTATCATTTCCTCTGCGAATTTACGGGCATTTCCGTTTTCACCCGTGTAATAGATGTTTACCGTGATACTCATACTCTCACCAAGTCATCGCAAACTCGACCTTTTCGGGAACTTCGGGATTTCCGATCATCGGCGCAGCCTTGTCGAGCGCCTGCAAGGACAGCATCTCGACCCCGGTCAGCTCAAAGTCAAATATGTCGATGTTTTCCCTGATACGCTCGGTATGCACTGACTTCGGGATAACTGCAACATCGCTCTGCACAAGGAAACGCAGAAGCACCTGTGCTGGCGTTTTTCCGTATTTCTCAGCAAGCTCCTTCACAGCAGGCTCGGAGAACATTTCATTCGCCCTGCCCTGACCGAGAGGTGCATAAGCCTGATGTGCGATGCCGTACTTTTCAAGCCATTCCTTTTCTTCAAGGCGCTGGCAGTAAAGGTGCGTTTCGATCTGGTTGAGCGCAGGCTTTATCTCGTTGAAATTGATGAGGTCGATGAAGCGGTCAGCTTCCATATTTGAAACGCCGATAGCCTTGATCTTACCTGCCTTATAGTATTCCTCAAGCACACGCCAAGCGGCATACACATTGCCGAAAGGCCAATGCAGAAGCACCATGTCGATATACTCCACACCGAGTTTTTTCATGGACTCGTCAAGGCTCTTGCGACAGTCCTCTGTCTCAAAGGAGCGAAACCACACCTTTGTTGTGATGAAAAGCTCCGAGCGTTCGCAAAGTCCCTCGTCAAGTGCCGCCTTAATGCCTGCACCGACAGCTTCTTCATTGCCGTAAGCCTGTGCCGTGTCGATCAGACGATAGCCTGCCCGTATCGCTTCAAGCACGCTGTTTTTGCACTCCGCCGCATCGGTCACCTGAAAAGTGCCATAGCCGAGCATGGGCATTTTTACGCCGTTGTTCAATACCTTGTAAATCATTGCGTGATCCTCCTTTTTCTGTGTAACAGCTATTTCGTATTGTTCCGGGCTTGTTACATACTCTCTTTCAGTATCTTAACGACCTCATCACGGTCAAGCACTTTATAACCGCCGTTCAGGATAATTGTTGCATCGGCAATGCCCTCTATCATATCCTCCGTTGCGCCGAGGTCTTTGAGGTTCATCACAAGCCCGATCTCCTTCATCCAGCTTTCCATAGCGGAAAGTCCTTCGTTTGCAAGCTGTTCGTCGGTCTTGCCCTCGGCAGAGATACCCCAGACCTCGGTTGCGAAACGGGCAAACTTCTTCAAGCCGTAGGGCATGATATAGCGGTAATAGGGCAGAGATACCGCCGCAAGTGTCATTCCGTGGGTAGCGTCGGTGTATGCGCCCACCGCCTGACCAAGCATATGCACCATCCAGTCGGTGGATTTGCCCCTTGAAACAAGGGTATTGAGCGCCCATGTGGCAGTCCACATGATATTGGAGCGTGCTTCATAGTCCTGCGGGTTTTCGACAGCTATGCGGCTTGCGTGGATAAGGCTTTTCATAAGTCCCTCGCTTATATAGTCGCTTGTGTTATCGTCCTCGCCTGAGAAATACTGCTCGCAGATGTGATTGAGAATATCATAAATACCTGCCACCATCTGATATTTCGGCAGTGTCATGGTGTATCTCGGGTTGAGGATAGAGAACTTCGGCATAACATCGTCACCAAACACATGACCTATCTTCAGCTTTGCTTCGTGGTTGGTGATGACCGAACCGCCATTCATCTCCGAGCCTGTGCCTGCCATTGTCAGCACACAGCCCACAGGAACGATCTCGCAGGTCGGCTCTTCAAAGCGGATATAGTATTTCTCCCAGGGGTCATCATCACAGTGGACAGAGACCGATACCGCTTTTGAGTAGTCGCAGACCGAGCCGCCGCCCACCGCAAGGATAAAGTCGGTCTTATGCTCACGGGCGACAGCTACACCTTCACGGAGCTTATCAACAGTCGGGTTCGGCATAACGCCCGAGACCTCGGAAACATTCTTGCCGCAGTCTTTCAGGATAGCGATGATCTCATCATACAGACCGCTTTTCTTGATTGAACCGCCGCCGTAAACGAGCAGAATGTTCTTGCCGTAGTTTTTCATCTCATCTTTCAGATAGCCGAGAGAGTCCTCACCGAAATAGAGCTTGGTCGGGTTGTGGTAGCTGAAATTTCCTAACATGATACATACCTCCGTTTATTAGTTTTTGTTTTCCGTGCACCATATCACATAGTCGAGCCTGTCGAGCAATGCTTGTTCCCTGTGGATAGAATCAAGGAGAGAACGCCTTGCACTGCGCAGTACACGCACCTTTTCGGCACAACAGTCCTTACCGCAGCAATCGGAAAGAAAAGCCTTTATCTGCTTGTCGGTCAGCCCTGCCTGCGATAGTACCTCAGCTATTTCTTTGTCTGTAACACTTGTATTCGTCACTTTCATTCTATCACCCCACAAAACAAAAAGAGTACAGGTTTTATGTCCTGTACTTATTATAGCATAGTTTCCTTGATATGTAAAATGCTTATATTCTATACTTTGGTATGCTCAAAATGTATACTTTTGTTTCTGACAGCCATTTGCCGCTTTCTCATATTCTGCCAACTGAAAAAGCTGTATATGTCATTTATGAGAAAAACCGAAAAGCAGACAACTACCGATATATACCTTGTGTCCGCTATACTTGCCATGATCCATAATACGATCAGCACAATGTCATTCGCAGCGTAGGCGACCGCATAGAACGGACTTCGCCTGAATGTCAGATAGACGGCTATAAAGCTCGTGGCTACCGATAGTGTACTCGGAAAGATATTCGCTGTACCGAAAGCCTGCAAAATAAAGAAAAACAGTATCGTTACCGCTAACATCAATACAGACATAAATATGGCTTCTCTTCTGCTTATGCTGTTTACTGTTACCTCCGATTTATTGCCGTTAAATGGATTTCTGAGCCATGAGATGAGCGCAAAAACAGCCATCGGCATTGTCATTCCAAGATAGGTCACCATTTCTCCGTAATAGGAAAAGGAGTAGGATATTATCCCGTACAGCAGGCTGAATATGATAACAAGCACCTGACCTATCGGATTTCCCTTTGCGTTAAGGATAAGGTAGGTCACTCCGATCAGCGATGCCGACAGGGCAAGATAGTTCTCTCTGTCGAACATGAAGAACGAAATAAGAACGCAAAGCGTTGAAATGCCCCACAGCATCAGCTCACCCTTTGAAAAATAATCCTTTATCTGTTTTAACAATCTGCATACCTCCAAAAAAATAAAGCATCTGCGTACACATCTTCTAAGACCTAACGATGTGTATACAAATGCTTATCGCATATACTACCCGGTGGCAGTTTTCATATTTTCTTTATTATAGCAGAGAAAGAAGAAAAAGTCAATTATTACTGTGTGGTAAAAATTCTTTTATTGCTCTGCGTGAACACTCTTGATATATTCAAGGAATTTCCCTGCCGCCCCCGAATAGGGACTGAGCTTCTTCCACGCAAGCACCGATGTGAACGACAGCTCAGGTGTCAGCGGACGGAAGGCAAATCGGGCAGGATCAAACATTGTTGTCGCTCCCTCAATCGTCAGCACACAGGCTATACCACGCTCCGCAAGAGGTGCGGCGTTGTTGATGAGGTTCATTGTTGCAACGATGTCCAGTTCCGATACGGGACACCTCAGCCATTCTTCGATCTCGCTTTTCAGAGCTGTACGGCTCGTCAGAACTAATGGCATTCCCTTTAGTTGTTTTCGGGTGATCGCTTTTTCCTTTGCAAGCGGATGATCCGCAGGCATCAACAAGCCCCATGTTTCCTTTGCAGGCAGGCGGATATAATCGAACTTCTCAATATCCACAGGCTCCAGCAGGATACCGAAGTCGAGCAGACCGTGTTCAAGCCGTTCCTTCACATGGTCAGCCGTACCCGTGTGAAGCTCAAAGCTGACAAGCGGATAGCGGTCACGGAAATGCGCTATAAGTTCGGGAAGAACCTCCGCTGCTTTCAGACCTCCGCTGCCGACCGAGATCACACCGCTGATCTCTTCCTGCTGTTGAAACTCACTGTCGATCTTCTTCATAAGCGACACGACTTCCTCTGCTCGTCTGCGGAGCATTAGCCCTGAATCGGTAAGCGTGAGCCGTTTGCCCCTGACAAACAGCGTAGTATGCAGCTCGTCCTCAAGCTCCTTCATCTGCCTGCTGAGTGTCGGCTGTGTCACATGAAGCACCTCGGCGGCTCTTGATATGTTTTCCTCACGAACGACCGTCAGGAAGTATTCCAGTAAACGCAGTTCCATGTTCATTCCTCCAAGCAAAGCAGAATATAGGATAATTATACCACATCAGTGCTGAAAGGTCAATCTGCATATTACAGAGATAGGGAAATGATACATCTGTATAAATAATATGCTTTTATTGACTTTTACAGTATTATGTTGTATAATAAGAACAAAACCTATCGAAATGCCGTCAGTATCATTAATCTGAGAGACTATTAAATGTGTGTTTCATCAAAGGAGAAGCGTATGAAAGATGATAAGGAAGCATTAAGCCAGATCGCACTTACACTTACACATCATTTTGACAGCCTGTATTATATTGACATCGAATCGGGAAACTATACCGAGTATATCCCTCACAAACTGTTTAAAGGATTGGATATCCCGGCTTACGGCGAGGATTTCTTTTCCGAAGTACAGGAAAGCGCCTCAAAATGCGTTCACCCCGACGATCTTGAGCTTGTGATAAAACTTCATGACAAAGAAGCTATGCTCGACAGGCTTTACAGCAACAAGTCCTATTCTGTTGTATACCGACTTATTCTGCATGGGAATATTATGCATATGCGGCATTTTGAACTAATGTGTGATGACAGAAAGCATATTATCTGCTGTCTGGAAAACATTGAGGAAGAATTCCGCAGAAAGGAAGAACAGGAAAAGGATCTGCAGTCTGCCAGACGTATGGCAAGAATGGACGCGCTGACAGGAATACGAAACAAGACCGCGTTCACGGAGTATATCGCAACTGTTGATGAGAGGATCAAAGCAGCCCCCGAGAGCTGTCATTTCGGCGTGATAATGTGCGATGTCAACGATCTTAAAAAGATCAACGATACCCGTGGACACAGCTTCGGAGATGAAGCAATACAGAGAACCAGCCGCCTGATTTGCGATACTTTCGATCACAGCCCCGTATTTAGGGTCGGCGGAGATGAGTTCGTCGTCGTACTGGACGGACGGGATTTTGATATGCGTGAACAGCTGCTTGCAAAGCTGCGGGAAGAATCCCTTGCCAATAAACGCTCGCGTTCGGGACCTGTGGTCGCTTGCGGAATGGCGGTTTTTGATCGTGTCAGCGATGACAGCTTTGAAGCGGTCTACAAAAGAGCCGACATGGAGATGTACGAGAATAAAAACGAACTGAAATCCATGAAGATAGTCGATTATTTCATGGGAATGAACAGTATGGATATACCGATAAACGCCGAGAGAAAACGGCTGCTTGACGGTATGTTCGGTGCGCTTTATACGGTCGCAGGCGAGGGGTATGTTTATCTTAACGATCTGAAGCATGATTTCTCGCGCTGGTCGCTGACTCTTGTAGATGATTTCGGTATGCAGTCGGAATATATGTACCATGCTGATAAATACTGGCAGAAGCATATCCACCCCGATGATATGAATACCTACCAAGAAGCTATCGACGCTGTTCTATGCGGAAATGCTGAGGTCAGACCGATACGCTACCGTGCAAGGCGTGCCGACGGTACATACGCAGTTTGCCATACAAGAGGCTTCGTATTGAGCGACAAAGACGGCAATCCCGAATATTTCGGCGGTATAATTATTGCAGAATAAAAAACTCTTTATTAGATTGAGAGTGACATATAAAACAATATACCGCACAGGGATACGTCCTTGTGCGGTATATTTATTTGTAACTTTGACTCCGGTTCAAAGTTTGTATCAGGTCTTAGTATCCATTCGCTTATACGCATATTCAAGCATACTGATGTTCAATGCAGCGAAGAATATAAGATATATTGGCATTATCCCGATACCAACTGCCTGCTGGATATGACCGAATACCATCGGCATAAAGGTGCTTCCAATGTATGCGGAAGCCATTTGCAGACCTATGACTGCTGCGCTGTTTTTTCTGCCGAAATTGTCAGGTGCCATGTGCTGTATGGCGGGATATACAGGTCCCATTCCGATACCTGTTATGACAAATCCAACAGCCGCTGATATATAGCCATCAAACGGCAGAAGTATCAACAGGATACCGACCGTTTCAACGACAATACCAATACGGATCAGTAATCTGTCACCAAGCTTGTTTGACACAAAGGCGGATATCAGCCTGCCAAGCATCAGACCTCCGAATATTAGAGAGCCGAATGCGGCAGCAGTCTCAGCCGATATCATCTTTGTACCGATAAAATAGCTTGATGTCCACAGGAAGCAGGTACATTCGCCTGAGCAGTATGCAAAAAATGCGATCAGTGTAGGGATAACGCCTCGGATCTTAAGAGCGTCTCTGATACCTGCGGCGTCATGCTCGCTGTCATCTTCTGCTGCTTCGTTTTTCTTCCAGAGAGGAACAGATAACAGACATACAAGCATGATGCCTGACTGTATATATGCAGTCCAGCGATATCCCTCATTCCAGTAAGCCTTTGCAAGTGCAAGAGACATGATATACGGACTGATCATAGCACCTACACCATAGAAGCAATGCAGAAAATTCATCACCGAAGAAGAATAGTGTTTTGCTACATAGTTATTAAGTGCTGAATCAACTGAGCCTGCACCAAGTCCATAAGGCACCACGAAAATGAAAAGCATGGCATACGATTTACAGCATGAAAAGCCGATCAGACCTATAACTGTCAGGAATACAGATGAAACGACTATCCATTGTGTTCTTACTCTTTTTATGATCGACGGAGCAACCAATGCTGATATGATCGTCATAAATGATATTGCCATAGACACATATCCGGCGTATGATGATGGAACGCCGAAATCTGTCTGCATTGTCGGCCAGCCTGAACCAAGAAGCGAATCAGGCAAGCCGAGACTGATAAATGCGAGATATATTATCGCAAGAAGAAGTGAACCCATATCATACTCCCCCCATTTTCTTGAGAAGTTCTCTCTTCATCAGGCAAAGGTCAAAGACATCAAGTTTATCATCCTTGCAGAGATCTGCTGCTTTCCAGTTCTTCAGATCGGTATTCGGAACGGCGAGCAGCCACTTCTGCAATAAAACTACATCTTCAATATCAAATGTTCCGTCAGCATTGACATCACCGACAAGGTACTCATCTTCAACAGGAACAAAAGATAAATGTTCGATCTTCACCTCGCCGCTTCCGCTAAAATTAAAGGCAAGCGAACAGTTGAAGTCAGTCGTGCCGGCTGTGAATATTTTTTCATAATGCTGCTGTTCTGCGGCAACAGATACGGAATCAGATTCATACCCTCTGTAATTATCGTGATTTGCCTGAAGTCTATAGCTGAGTTTAGCAGTTGATGCTCCGCTGTAATCATAACTTATCTTGTATTTATGACCTTCCTGCATCATCAAACCGGATGAGAGTGCTTGTCCGAAGCCTGAACCTGCCTGTGCAGTAAAACCTGGGCTGTTCGCATCTACTTCGCCTGTCATACCCCAGTAATTCAGAATGCTCACATAGACAGCATTCTTAGTGTCTATTGCCTTATTATTTTCATCCAGAAAAACACCGTTAGTGAAATCGTCAGAGTGGTAATAGTTATCAAGCCATGTAATGCGCTGTGTCAGCCAATCAGCAAGATACTGTGCGTGTGCCTGATGTGTAGCCAGTGCTGCTTCCTCTTCCGGCTCATTATAGATTGGCTTGCCGAGCAGATCCCATTTTGTAAAGTTGCGGTCATATGAATCCTGATGCACAGCGGCTTCAGATGTTACAAAGTCAGGGAGCGTCTGTATTTCACTGAGTTTCTCATTCCAACGTTCAACTATCATCTGCCTGAGCCAGTCACAGTTGAGCGCATAACACAGCCACGAATTTGAGCTTGCAGAGCAGTCTGTTACATCGAATATTCCCATACCGACAGCACTTTCAATTCCTTTTGCCTCGGTGTTGTTGCCGAGTGCAAGGTCATAGTCCCACATTGGATGAAATGTCAGCTTGCCTCCTGCGTCCTTTGACAGATAATAGCTGTCCCAGCCGGCATCTACATCTTTGCATATCCCATAAGCGATGCAGTTGTCTACAAGGGACGAAACATCAATATATTGCTCGATATCGGACTTATTTCCGCTTTTCAATGCGTGCAGAGCTTTCTCTGTATAATCAGAAATATACCCGATCTGCTGCTCTGCGACAGTCTGATCCGTTGAAACATCACTCTTTACTTCATATGTACAGCAATCGACAGTAAATACATTCTCTTTTGCATATCTGGACAGTTCTATCAGATAGCCGTTATCCTCAATAAGTGAAGGTTCTTCGGTTATTGCGATCCTGCTTTTAGCGACATTGACCGCTTCGCAAAGCAAATAAACGCCCTGATATTCTCCGTTCACATACACCTCAACGGAGCGCGTGTTTGCTGAATACGGCATATTATCCATCATATCACCAAGATGATAGGCGGTCATATTTCGGAGAAGCGATGCATCATAATAGTTTGCTACAAGATTCCATGATTTTGCAGCTCCATCGCCAACACCAAGAGGATTTTCTTTTTTCTGAAATTTGAAACGGTAACTCTTTTTATCTGCAAACAGCGTTAGATTACCACGCAAACGTATCTGAATGTCGGCGTTATTTGTGTCTGTTTCTCCGTTTTCATCGTAAATAGAAATTCTGGCATCGGTATAGCTGTTTTTGTAGTTACGCTGTTGCCCAAGGTGTCTATTGAGATGATAGGCATTGAAAGCTGTGAGGAGAGAATTTCAGTGTCATCAGCAGCATATACCGTATTTGTATTTATAAGTCCGCTGTATGAACTGATACTCATTGCAATCGCAGAAATAAATGCCACTGTTTTAATAATTGGTCTCATGTGGACTGCTCCTTTCATTTTTGACAAGTCGGACAATAGCAGCTGCTCCGTCCTCCAACGATGATCTTTTCAAACAGGCTGCCGCAGTTGTATATCTCGTCATAAATCGGCATTAGGTGCGGATATTTTTCCTTGATATATGAAAGTATATCCGCCTTATAGCTCCTACGGAGGCTGAGATTTTCAAGCCATATCAGGTTGCACATATCCTTTGTTCGCTCGATAATTGCTTTCACATCGGTAATTTCGGGGAATATTCTCTATAACACACTATATTGTGGAGAACGGATTGAGCTTTGACACATATTCGCCGTTCAGCTCCTTACATTTGAATACGGGGATAACGACATAGGGTGCATTTTTGAGCATAGTAAACTGTCTCGGCATAACCGAGCCGAACTCAGCTTGACTTTCTCACCAAATTGCTCACTCCTCCTTGTTTTCATATCCCCACGCACACATAGCATTCAGTATAGGTATAAGCGTTTTTCCTTTATCAGTTAAAGAATATTCGACCTTTGGCGGTATCTGCGGATATTCCTCACGATGAACAAGTCCGTCACGCTCCAGTTCTTTCAGGTTAGTGCTTAAAGTTTTGAACGATATTCCCTTGATATACCTCTGCATCTCGCCCCAGCGAATCACCTCAAACTGTGCGATCGTGTAGAGAATAGACATCTTGTATTTCCCATTTATCAAAGCCATAGTATAGTTGAAGCCTGTGTTCTGTATACACACCCTCGCTTCACACAAAACCTTGTTCTGTTCCTCTGTTGACATCTCGTTAAACTTCATGATCATCGCCTGCTACAAGGAGAAAAGAATGATTATAGTTTTCAAACGGATATTTTCAAGAAATTTCAGCGTCAGTGGGCAGTAATCACCGCAGGTTCGGCAGAGAAAAACAACAGTATGCTCGTGGCATGGGGTTCGATGGGAACGCTTTGGGAAAAGCCTGTCGTGACGGTCTATGCCGCTCATTCCCACTATACACACCAATTCCTTACGGAGAGCGAATATTTTACCGTATCATTTTTCCCGAATGATTTGCGCAAACGGATCGTAAAATTCGGCACAAAGTCTGGACGGGATACCGATAAGAATGCACTTGCAGGTGTAACACCGAGGTTCACAGAACATGGCTTGACTTTTGAAGAAGCAGAGTCAGCCATCATCTGCCGTAAGTTGTATGCAGATGATTTTGAGCTTGCAAAGCTTCCGCCTGAAATCGCCAAGATCTACCCCAATACTAACGAGATACACACGATGTTTATCGGTGAAGTTGTGGAGCTTATCCAGAAATAATTTCATTATTTGAAGAACAGAGAAGCTATAAATTACCACACTATGCAATGGAATAAAACAACAAGCAGCCGACTTTCAAAGCCGACTGCTTGTTTTACTTTTCAAGGCTCAAGAATCACTCAGTATCAGTCTGAAGCACAGGTCTTGTTTCTGTCCTGACAGTTTCGGGACTTATCTCCTTATAAGTCCTGATGATAAGGAAAAGTGCCACCACAAAAGTCAGAATATCCGCCACGGGCATTGAATACAGCACACCGTCAAGCCCGAAGAATACAGGGAGAAGCAATGCAAGTCCCACGCCGAACAATATCTCACGAATGACCGAAAGTGCTGTTGATTCGACCGCTTTGCCCATAGCCTGCAAGAAGATAAAGCATGACTTGTTCACACAGGCGAATATCATCATACAGAGATAAATACGGAAAGCCTTGACTGCAAAATCGGTATAGTAACTGCTCTCGTTGGCGGCACCGAATATACCGATAAGCTGATGTGGGAACAGCTCAACGATGACAAGTGCCACAGCACCCACACTTGCTTCTGCGATCAAGAGCTTTGTGAACAGCTCACGCACACGGCTTTTCAGCCCTGCACCCCTATTGAAGCCAACTATCGGGATACAGCCTGCCGCCATTCCGACTACGATAGAAATGACGATCTGAAAGAACTTCATCACGATACCGACCACAGCCATTGGTATCTGAGCGTACTGCTCCTGCCCGAAAATATCGTCCAATGCGCCGTATTTGCGTATCATATTATTGATAGCTGCCATAGCCGCTACAAGTGCTATCTGCGAAAGAAAGCTGGTCAGACCGAGAGTGAGTGTTTTTCCTGCAATAGTTTTGTTCAGCCGAAAATCGTGCTTTGAGGGCTTGACCTGCTTCATGTTCAGCAGATACCATACCGAAAGCACCGCTGTTGCGACCTGTCCGATGACCGTTGCGACCGCTGCCCCCATCATACCCCATTTGAAGCCGAATATGAATATTGGATCGAGAATCATATTGATGACCGCACCTGCAAGGGTTGAGAACATAGCGAATTTCGGACTGCCGTCAGCACGGATCACGGGGTTCATCGCCTGCCCGAACATATAGAACGGTATACCAAGCGAGATGTAGAAGAAGTATTCCTTTGAGTGCCTGAATGTTTCGGGATTGACCGTACCGCCGAACATTGCGATGATACTGTCGCTGAATATCAGATAGATTGCACACAGCACAAGACCGCCGATAATGCTCATAACTATCGAATTGCCGACGCTGTGCTTTGCCTTGTCATTTTCACGTTTTCCGAGACTGATACTCACGAACGCACAGCAGCCGTCACCGATCATTACGGCAATAGCGAGGGCTATGACCGTCAGCGGAAAGACTACGGTATTGGCAGCGTTTCCGTAAGAGCCGAGGTATGTCGCATTGGCGATGAATATCTGGTCTACGATGTTGTAGAGCGCACCCACAAGCAGAGAGATGATACACGGCACAGCGTATTTCTTCATCAGCTTGCCCACAGGCTCACGCCCTAAGAATTGATTTGCGGTTTCTTCCATTTGTTTTTCCTCCTAAAAAAAGTACAGCGTGAGCCATAAGCTGGATTTATGCTTTTGGCTACACGCTGTTTTTGATGATATTAAGTTGTATTAGTCGAGATAAGAGCCGACAGGAGAAGTATTGTACTGCTTCTTTATCTTTATGATGATCGAGCCGTCGGCCTGTTCGGTCTCCTCGATTATCTTGTATTTTGTTCTGGTCTTGTCAAGACTGGCTTTGTACTTCTCAACTTCTTCCTTTACAGCTCTGACAGCATAGTCGTGACCGAAATCCTCCTTGAGCATGAAGTGAAGTGTCTGGCAGATACACGCTTCTTTGATTCTTTTCATTTTGATATACCTCCATAAAAATATTAAAACGAGCAGCAATAACCGGACTTACGCGGAATGCTGCTCGTTATGTACTAATAATATCAAATTTTTCATATAAATCAGGCTATGTGCTTTTCGATATAGTCAACGACCTCGCTCCTGTCAATATCGAGAGCGTATGCGAATTCCTCATAGAGCATATTCTCTGCAAGAGTAAGATAGCTTCCATCAGAGGAACGGAGCTTTTTCTTCTCAGCGTAAAGCTCCTTACGGCGAAGATACAGAGTTTTTATCAGCCTTATGATCTCATGTTTATTGCCTTCCTTGATGATACGGCTGTATTCTTCTTTGCGCTTTATTTCGTTATCTATCCATATAGGAGCTTCAGCGTTCATGTGTCCGATAAGTTCGTCTACATCTGCTTTGGAACACACCTTATGAAGTCTGCTGACTGCCAGTTCGTTGTCAACAGGCACATAGAATGTATTTTTTTCATTATAAACATGGCGAAGGATATAATAATCATTTTCCTCGCCCATAAAGTCACGCTTTTCTATCGAAGCTATCTTACATATCCCGAATGTGCCATACATCACAACATCGCCAATGTTATACATATTATCACCTCGCAAAATAAAAAAACGAGCAGCAATAACTGGACTTACGCAGAATTGCTACTCGTTATACATATATTATATCACACTTTTCAGGCTTTTTCAAATGGTGTTTTTGCACAAAGTTTCATTCAACACTATTTTATGTCTCACACTTTCCGCAATTACTGCACCCGTTACAAGTCGGGCGCATACCGCAAGAATTGCACTTCTCACGGAAATAGGGCTTATATTTGTCCTCCTATATTGTCTCGCCGTTTTCTCGCAGAAAACGGCAGATTTCAATACACTTCAGGTGTAATAAACGCAGAATTTCAGGGCTGAAAAATGGTGATTCGTCATAATAAACAAATAGTTCCGCCTCTCGCAAAAGGCGGAACTACGCGGCAAACGCCGAATTAAGATTTGTGTCACCTATACAAAATGTATGACATATGACAAATGACTATTCTCCGTCAGAAAACGTCTATAGTTCATCTGCAACCATATTTATCTCCTGCATCATAGCGCGGCGATTGCAATAAAGCTCTCGCCACCTTTCGATGATTTCATTCACAGCTTTCTCTCCGTTATTTATATTTTTCATATGCCTGAGCTTATCCGCCCAGCATTTATAAGTCGGACGATCAGCAGTACGCTCCGCGGCTTTATTAAGCTCATTTGCATATGCGCCAAGAACCAATTCCGAATAGTCATCAACAAGAAGAGATTCATATTTTTCTATCAAATATATATTATTATTTTCAAAAACATAGTCTGCAAGCCTGTCGATCAATCCTTCTTCAATAAAGTATTCAGGAAGCATTGCCTTATATTTCATCGAAGAAAACAGTTTTTCCCTGTTCTCTTTCCATTCATCATCGGCAAAAAGAGATTTGTATTCAAGGTAATAATTCAAGTCTGTATTGCTGCATTTTGTAAGAATGATCCACAGTTCTTTGACATAGTTCCTTTTATCTCCGATCTGTTTATAAATGTCTTTAAGTTTGCTGTGAAGTGCTTCAAAAGCATTAATACTGCCCTTTTTAATTTCAAGTGATTCCTTAAGAACAGCTACTGCTTTTTCAGTATCTCCGTTTGCTAAATACTTATCTGCAAGATACTCGCGGACATCGTTGTATTTCCAATATCTTTTACAGAAAAATTCAATATCTTCAAAGGAGTAGTCAAGCTTTCCCATAAGCTCTATATGATAAACTATCCACTCCTCCAATTCATAATCATCAATGTTCTTCTTTAAAATAACTTTATCAGAATAATCAAGCATTTTTTCAAGAAATTCATCTTCATCAAAGCAGTTCCGAATAAAAAGAAAGTATATTTCACTGAAATAGCTGAAACGTGTGTCAAGCTTTTGGAAAGCCATATTGAATAAACGCCGCTTTGTATTTAGATCCGAAGCCACAGCTATAGCTTCAAGGATCTTGAAGCATTCACTCTGAAAGTAACTGATATCTCCGTCATCATCAATAGCTGTTATCATTATTTCATCATTATAATAGCTTGATATTTCAAACGCATCAACGAATCGTTTCCATTTGATCAGATTTTCAGTACACTCTTCCAGAAGTGCAACAGCATCGCCGATAAATGGACTTGCATTTTTCCAGTTTATAAAACCGCTCTTATCTGAGTAGTTCTTAACAAGTATTGAAAGGCGAGTTTTGTAATCATCTATATTGATATTTCCGTTTTCAGCACTGATAAAACGAACAAATCTATCTTTAAGAGCTGTATCGAATTTCATTGCATTTATAAGAAATTTCTTTATCAGCTCCGCATCTGTACTATTGAGCAGACCTTCCATATCAGTTACAGTCGATCCCGACATCTCTTTCAGACCTTCAGCCATGTATAATACTGCCGCCATATGCTTGCAGTTTTTTCCGTCCACAGCATATGGACAATCGCAAAACATATCATCTATCTCATTGCCGGAATAATATATATTTACTTCATAGTCATCTGTACCTGAAACAACTGCGCCGATCTCATCAGACGAAATAGTTGTTATCTCAACTTTATTGCTGCGATAGTAGTCGTATCCTCTTTCAAGTATCCTTTTTTCAAACAGTTCCTTCCAGTCCATATTTGCTCCTTATTGAACATTATCGGTCGTAATGATGATAAATTATTGCTCCGATCTGATATATTTCATATTTTATTATACAACAGATCAAATATAAAAGCAAGGCAATCTGCTTTTCAACTCAAATAATGTTGACGTATTCCAATTTATCAACTATAATATTCACACCGACAAAATGCGGAATAAAAGCATAGGAGTAATAATCATGAAACGATTATCAAAAGAAGAGAAGAAAGACTTGTTCAGCGTTGTATATCAGGTGAGAGTGTCACTTCTCTTGCAAATGAATATGGAATTTCAAGATGCTCAATATATAACTGGATCAAGAAATACAAAGTAAAAAAGAATTTAAAGGTGAATATTGGCGGATTCAGAAAGCTCAGTCAAAAATGTGAAAAGCTTGAAAGGATAATACAATTGCTTCAAGAATCACCATTTATAAAAGACCTGTCACACTCTGAAATACTTCCGTATTTAGAACAGCTTAATGAAAAAGGGAAAAACGTACACCTAATATGTGAAGCATTCAATGTACCTCGCGGAACTTTTTATAATTATATTCTCCGTGGTAAACACGGAAATACAAAAGCTGCACAAAATCGGAAAGAGCTTCTTCCGTTGCTCGAACAAATCTATTCTGACAGTGATTATAGATATGGTGCAGGAAAAGTTGCTGCAGTATCGAATAACAAAGGATATACAGTTTCAGACAGATTAGTTGCTCGCATTATGCATGAAAACGGTATGTTCAGCATAAGAGGCGGTGCCAAAAAGATGTATATGCAAAGGATGAGAGAAAACATAATCAAACAAAAGTTTAAAGTTACCAAGCCAAATGAAGTTTGGGCAAGTGATGTTACTTATTTCAAGTTTAAAAATAAGCGCTATTATATATGCGTTATAATTGATTTGTTCGCTCGTAAAGTTGTAGGTTATAATATATCGCTCAATAATAATTCTTCACTTACAAAAAGAACAGTCCGAGATGCTTATGCAGAACGTGTTCCTCAAGAGAGCTTGATTTTACACTCTGATAATGGCAGTAATTATATCTCAAACTCGTTTACGAACTACCTTAGTGAATTAAACATTATTCAATCATTCTCAAAAGCAGGCATTCCTTATGATAATTCAGTCTGTGAATCGTTTTTTAAAAATATGAAAACCGAAGAGCTGTACCGCAGAGATTATACTTCCGAGAAGCATTTCAGAAGATCTGTAGACGAGTATATAAGATTTTATAATCACGACAGGCCTCACTCAGCAAATATAAATTGCACACCTGATCAAAAAGAAGCACGATATTTCACTGATCATCGTGATTAACACTGATCGTTTGAATGAACACTTTTGTTCGATTATAGGATATTCCAGAATTTTCTGTCTGATTTTAAGCAATTTGGATTAAAGTGTTTTTTTTCAAGTATGTACTACAAATTCAAGCATATAAGCATAAACAGCATAAGAAAATCCCGAAAAATGAACATATTTGTTCATTTTTCGGGATCAATTCAATTTTCGTTATTGAGAATAACGCTCTCATCATGCATCAATTGCTCACCGCTGTGCAGAGCAATGAGCTTATCACCCATTATCTCTTTCATCAGTTCAAATGCTGGGATACCCGTGCAGTGACCGCTGTAAAATACGGTATTCATCTTTGCGAGTTCCTGTGCTGTCTGAATGATGACCGCTTTTTCTTCTTCGGTGTGCTCGCCGTCCTTTTTCATCATGTGGAATCCTGTGATAACGCAGTCGGGAGCATTTCCGAATATCTCCCTGTATCGGTCAAGAATATTGAGAATACCGTTATGAGAACAGCCCGAAAGCAGCCAGTACTTGCCGTTCTGCGTTATTACAAGGCACTGCTCATGTGCGAAATCATCTGGGACTTTTTCACCGTTCTCCATACGTGACAGCTTGTGGTTGCCCTGCGGATAGCACCGCCTGCCTGTGATACCGCTGAACAGGAACAGTTCGTCGTCAAGCCGAACATCTCCGTCAATAAGCCGCACATTCGGAAGGTCAAGAATAGACCTGTCGATACCGATATAGCGTTCGCCGTTGTAGTGAGGCTCGGCAGCTTTACTCTGCATGATTATCTGAGCGGTGTGGTTTATTTGCGAGAACGGCAGAATACCACCGGAATGGTCGTAGTGACCGTGGCTGAGCACCACCGTATCCACCGCGGACAGTTCTATACCGAGGACTTCTGCATTCTTCACAACTGCGTCGGTCTGCCCAGTGTCAAGCAGCAGCTTGTGCTTCTCAGTCTCAATATATAGAGAAAGCCCATGCTCCGCTATACACGCCTCATGTCCGCAGGTATTCTCAACAAGGGTCACGATTTTCATCAGTGGTTACCACAGCTGTGAGTTCCGCAGCCATGATCTCCGCAGGAATGACCTTCGCCGTGTTCGTGATCGTGATGATCACAGGTAGGGTTCTCGTTCTGAACAAGTGTCTGTGCAAGGAATGCCTTTACAGCTTCGTCAGCGCTTCCCATATTGCCGCCGTAGAGAGCGATACCAGCCTCCTGCATAGCCATCTGAGCTCCGCCGCCGATACCTCCGCAGATCAGAACGTCAGCCTGAGCGTTCTTCAGAAATCCTGCAAGCGCACCGTGTCCTGCACCCATTGTTCCTACTATCTGCTCGTTGATTATCTTTCCGTCGGCAACATCGTACAGCTTGAACTGCTCTGTTCTGCCGAAATGCTGAAAGATCTGTCCGTTTTCATAGGTTACTGCGATTCTCATAATACTGCTTCCTTTCCGTGCGATCTCCTCCGAGATCGTGTTATCAAGAGTATAATTTCCGCCTGAAATGATGATGCGTCTGCCCTCGACCAAAGCCTGAGCAAGTTTTTTTCTTGCGGTATCATAGATAGCCGTGACAGTTGTCCTCGCCACGTTCATCTCCTGAGCGCATTGTTCCTGCGTCTTTGACTGATAATCGATCAGACGTATCGTTTCAAACTCATCAAGCGACATAACGACCGTATCGTTTGCTGTATCCTGATCGGGTGCAAAGCTCCAGTAATCGGGATAACAGCAGATACGGCGTGATTTCTGAGGTCTTGGCATAATAGCATCTCCTTTCTGACTTATGTCAATTATAACATATTTATTGACTTATGTCAAGTATATTCTTGTCGTTTTCGGATATTGACGGATATTGCTTCATTTGGTATAATTTCTTTGTAGGAGTGATACAATGAATAAGAATCTTGATCTGTTCCTGACCTTTATGAAGATCGGGACTTTTACCTTTGGCGGCGGTTATGCGATGATACCGCTGATACAGAAGGAAGTTTGCGAAAACAAAAAATGGCTGAATGAAAAAGACATCACCGATATTGTTGCGATCTCTGAGTCAACGCCCGGACCGATCGCTATCAATGCCGCAACCTTTGTAGGATATAAGACGTCGGGCTTTCTTGGGGCTTGTATGGCAACACTCGGTGTTGTTCTGCCCTCGTTTCTTATAATCTCGCTTATATCCCTGATATTGACGCAGTTTCAGAGCATAAAAGCCGTCCACTATGCTTTTATGGGTATCAGGGCAGCTGTACTTGCACTGATACTGAAAGCCCTGTGGATGATGTTCAATTCAGTGAAAAAGAAAAAGAAACCATTTTCTTACGTGATAATGGGACTTTCACTTGTTCTGACTGCTTTTCTGAAAATAGATGCTGTATTTGTCATCATCGGATGTGGATTGTTCGGGCTGCTGTGGTCGCTTCTGAACAGAAAGGAGCAGAGCAATGGCACTGATTGAGTTGTTTCTTGCCTTTCTGAAAATAGGTGCGTTCACCTTTGGCGGCGGATATGCAATGATCGCTATGATACAGGCGGAAGCAGAACGTCACGGCTGGCTGACGCAGGAGGAGCTTGTGGATTTCGTCGCGCTGAGCGAAAGCACACCGGGACCGCTTGCAGTCAATATGGCGACCTTTGTAGGTATCAGGACAGGCGGAATTTTAGGGGCGATAATAGCTACCCTCGGTATAGTTTTGCCGTCCTTTATCATCATACTTATCATCGCAAAGTGCTTTGAAAAGTACAAGAAAAGCAAAGCGGTGGGCGGTATCATGTCGGGCTTGAAGCCTGCCGTTGTCGGAATGATAGGAGCCGCATTCATATCCGTTGCGAGGACGGTATTCTTTCTGTCAGGTATCAGCGTATCGGCTTTTTCTTCAGCGGGCTTTTGGATATTCCTCGGTTTATTCGCCGTTACCACCGTGCTTGCGTTCAAAAAGGTACACCCAATCAAGATCATTATTCTGTCTGCGGTAATAGGTGTAGGTGCAGGGTACGGATTGGGATTATAATAGAATTTAGAAAAACATATTGACATTTTTCTATGTGTATGATATAATATAGAAAATCTTCGATATGAGGTGAGGACGTGGAGTTATCAAACAAACAGATCACGGTAATATTCAAAGCCCTGTGTGATGAAAACAGAGTGCAGATATTCAAAATCCTGCAAAACGGCGAGCTATGCGCCTGTCATCTCCTTGAGGAGCTTCACCTGAGTCAACCGACACTCTCTCACCATATGAAGGTGCTCTGCGACAGCGGTCTTGTGGTCGGCAGAAAAGAGGGCAAGTGGATGCACTACTCTATTTCAGCAGAGGGCGTAAAAGTCGCTGTGGACTGCCTGAAAGAGATCACGGCAGTGACTGAAAACGAGTGTAATTGCTGTAATAAATAAGCCGTATGACTATACGGCTTAAAATAGTATCATCAAATAGATATATCTAAATATAACAATTGGAGGAAATGAAAATGGATATTGTTTCAAAAGCAGTTCAGTATTATGAGAATGGCTATAAGTGTTCGCAGGCGGTATTTGCGGCGTTTGCGGAGCAGTTCGGCATTACCGAAAAACAGGCTCTTCAAATCGGTGCCTGCTTCGGCGGAGGAATGGGCAAGGGCGAGGTCTGCGGTGCTTGCACAGGAGCTCTTATGGTTCTCGGTATGAAGTATGGGCAGTTCGACCTTAACGACACTGAAAGCCGTGCCCAAAGCGGAACTATGGCTGTCAAGTTCCTTGACGAGTTCGAGAAACGCAAGGGCTCGTATATCTGTCGTGATATTCTCGGCTGTGACCTCAGGACTGAGGAGGGTAAGAATTTTGCACTGTCAAACGGTCTGTTCAGGATGCTCTGTCCCGAAATGGTAAGGACGGCGGCAGAGATACTGACAGAAATGTTGGAAGGTGGAACTTAAGCGTGCTGAAATTTATACAAGACGAGATATTCGGCATGAAATGGCTTAACAGGCTTATCGGCTCACTGCTGAACGCCTGCGGTCTTGATACCGAAAGCAAACTGGGCGGCAGTCTGCAATTCTTCATCTATGATACGATAAAAATCACGGTACTGCTCGGCGTTCTGATTTTCGTGATAACCTATATACAGAGCTATTTCCCTCCTGAAAGAACAAAGAAGATCCTTGGCAGGTTTCACGGTATTGGTGCCAACTGCATTGCCGCTCTGCTCGGCACTGTCACGCCTTTCTGCTCCTGTTCCTCAATACCGCTGTTCATGGGCTTTACAAGTGCAGGACTTCCGCTGGGAGTGACGTTCTCGTTTCTTATATCATCGCCAATGGTTGACTTAGGCTCGCTCGTTCTGCTGATGAGCATTTTCGGCTGGAAGGTCGCTGTAATATATGTGATAGTGGGACTTGTAATTGCAGTCGCGGGCGGAACGCTTATCGAAAAGCTGCACCTTGAAGATCAGGTGGAGGAGTTTATCCGTAACGGAAGGAGCATTGATACTCCGCAGAATGAGCTGACAAAGCGCGATAGAATGAGATACGCCTGGGAGAAAGTTGCTGGAACGGCAAAGAAAGTCTTGCCATATATCATAGGCGGTGTTGGTATCGGAGCTATTATTCATAACTGGATACCGACAGAATGGATCGTTAAAGTTCTTGGCGCTGGAAATCCGTTCGGTGTTATCATTGCCACGATATGTGGAATACCGATGTATGCCGATATCTTCGGCTGTATCCCCATTGCAGAAGCGCTTGTCGCAAGAGGAGCAAATCTCGGCGTAGTTATCGCTTTTTTGATGGGCGTTATTACGCTGTCACTGCCGTCAATGATAATGCTGAAAAAGGCAATAAAGCCTAAGCTGCTTGGCATTTTCATCGCTATCTGTACGGTCGGAATTATCCTTGTCGGATATTTCTTTAATCTCATTCAGAATTACATCATTTAGGAGGAATATATCATGGCATTATTCGGGAAGAAAAAAGAAGAAAAGAAAGAGGGAGCTCCCTGCTGCTGTTGCAGTGGAGAGCAGACTATAGGCGAGACTGCATCTACTTGTTGTGGTGAAAAGGTTGACAGTATCTGCTGTATCAAGGTTCTCGGTTCGGGCTGCAAAGCCTGTCATCAGCTCTACGACAACACTGTCGAGGCTGTCAAGGGTATGGGCATTGAGGTCGAGTATGTCACCGACTTGCAGAAGATCATGGAGTACGGCGCAATGTTAATGCCTGCACTCGTTGTCAATGAGAAGCTCGTTTCATCGGGAAAGGTTTTGAAGCCTACGGAAATCATAAAACTAATAAGAGGATAATAACTTTGAACCCAATGGGATCAAAGTTGGTTATATAAGCTTCATAAGGTATGTGACGAATGTGACAAAACCTCATATACATTCCCTCAGATACTCCCCCGTCTTAGACCTTTCACATTTCAGCAGTTCCTCGTGCGTACCGCTGAACATGACCTCGCCGCCGTCCGAACCGCCCTCCGGTCCCATGTCGATGATATAGTCCGCCTGTGCGATGAGTTCAAGGCGATGTTCCACAATTATGACCGTGTTTCCGCCAGTAACGAGCTTCCGCAGGAGTGCAAGGAGCTTTTCAATATCCTTGCCGTGAAGTCCAGTGCTCGGCTCGTCAAGGACATAAATCTCGCCTTTGCTTTGCAGATGACTCGCCAGCTTGACACGCTGGACCTCGCCGCCCGAAAGAGTGCTTGTGGGCTGACCGAGGGTGAGATAACCAAGCCCTACATCTATCATGCTCTGCAAGGCGGAGCGTATCTTTTTGCTGTCGAAAAAGTCCATAGCCTCGGCTATCGTCAGCTTCATCACATCTTCGATATTCAGCCCCTTGTACTTGTAGGAAAGCGCAGTCGGGTTATACCGATGACCGCCGCACTCCTCGCAGGGGACGATCACTGGCTCGGCAAACGCCATATCATAGCTTATCTGCCCCGTACCCTTGCAGACCGCACATCCGCCCTTTGAATTATAGCTGAACCAGCTTGCAGCCACGCCGTTTTCCTTGCCGAACAGCTTTCGTATCTCGTCCATAACGCCTGTGTATGTGGCAGGAGTGGAACGGATAGATGTCCCTATCGGCTTCTGGTCGATGACGATAGCCTGCGGATACCGCTTCACAAATTCACAGCAGACAAGGGAACTTTTTCCCGAACCTGCAACGCCCGTAACGGCGGTCAGAACGCCCTTCGGTATCGTGACAGTAACATTTTTGAGGTTGTGACAATGGGCGTTTTCTATTTTATACCCTTCTGTTGCTGTCAGCGGTGAGGTGTTTATCTCTATCTTTTTGTTCATCATCTGCGCTGTCAGCGTATCGGCAGAACGCAAGCCCGACAGGTTGCCCTGATATACGATACGACCGCCATTCGTTCCTGCACCCTCGCCAAGCTCGATGATATGGTCTGCAAGCTCTATCATCTGACGGCTATGCTCCACGATGAAAACATTGTTGTGCTTGTCACGCAGATCGAGCAGGAGCTTTCCGATACGCTCCGCATCGGCAGGGTGCAAGCCCGAAGTCGGCTCGTCGAATATATATGTGATATTTGAAAGACTGCTGCCCAAGTTACGCACCATTTTGATACGCTGCAATTCACCGCCCGAAAGGGTGTCTGTCCGCCTTGAAAGAGAAAGATAACCGATACCCACATCTACCATTCTTTGCAAAATCGCCTTTATCTGCCTTGCAAGCGAAACACCCCTCGGCTCGGTGATCTTATCCAGCACGGGCAGAAGCTCCATCACTGTCATATTGCCATAGTCCACGATATTCAGCCCGTTTATCATTGAAGCAAGTGCAGCAGAATTTAAGCCAGTACCGCCGCAGGTCGGGCAAGCGCCCTTCTCCACAAGAGACATAATTTCGTCCTGCAAGCTCTGTTTCAGCTTTGTGATGTCACGGCGCAGATACAGCCGATAAAATCGAGGGATAACGCCCTCGTAGTCCACCTTATCCACACGCCCCGTATTGTTGGAGCGTATCTCCACCTGCACCTTGTCCTTTGCCCCGTGTTTCAGAATATCCATTTCTTCGGGCGTGAAGTCGCAGAGCCTTTTGTGCGGATCGAGCAAGGGATTGTTCTGATAAAGATAGGTCTGCCAGCCTGCCGAAAACTGACTGAACCGCAAAGCACCCTCCGCAAGTGTTTTGCTCATATCGAACATTCTGTCCTCCACAAGCACAAGCTGTTCACCGATGCCTGTGCAGTCGGGACACATACCGAGAGGGTGATTGAAGCTGTACGCCATAGAACCGCCAGCGGAGGGCTGTCCGATACGGCTGAACAGCAGGCGGACAAGCGGTGCGGCATCTATCGCCGTACCGACAGTGGAGCGTGTGCTTGCGCCCATAGCTCTTTGGTCTACCACGATCGCAGGGGTAAGGTTATGTATCTCCTCGACCTTCGGACGTTCATAATGCGGCATTTTGTTCCGCAGATACAGCGGATAGGAGCTTTGCCACTCACGGCTGCTCTCGACCGCTATCGTATCGAAGGCAAGAGAGCTTTTCCCCGAACCAGACACGCCTGCAAATACCACAAGCTGACCTTTCGGTATCGTGACATTGATGTGCTTCAGGTTGTTTTCTCTTGCCCCGATGATCTCTATGTTGTCAGCCCTTTGCATCGCACAAGCCCTCCCGTTCAAATTCATTATGCAGATGTTTAAAAAATTCCTCATACAGCGTTACGAAACGCTTGATATCTGACATCTCGGACACGGCTCGTTCCTCCGCATGTATCATACGCAGAACGGTTCTCTCCGCAAAAGCTCTGCCTTCATCGGTCAACAGGATACGCTTGCGATTTTTGGTATTCGGTATCATTTCAAGCGTGACATAGCCGTTCTTCGCAAGCCCCGCCACAGCGGAATTGATCGTCTGCTTCGGGAACAGCATGAGTTCAATCAGGTCTTGCTGAGAAAGCGGCTCCTCGGCACTTTGCAGATAATACAGCACCCACATCGAGCAGTCGGAGAGCCCGAAGGCTGCCGCTGCTCCACGATAGAGCGAGTCATATTTCTTTTCACAGCCTGCAAGAGCTGCGAGATATTCTTTGTTTTCCATGTTATATACCTCTTTAGTCCGAAATCGGACACTGATATTATAACATAGGGCGGGGGCTATGTCAAGTACAACAAAAAACAGCCGACATTGCTGCCGACTGCGTTTCTTGCTGTTATGCTATAATCATAAATAAGAACGATAAGCGCAATGAACTGCTTTTAAAGTTCATATAGCATGACCGCTCATGATCCTGAGCGGTTTCATTTTATTTGACCTTTCGGTATTTTTGATTCTTACTGTTAGGCTTGTCGGGGATCGTTCTCTCGATTATTCCCTTTTCCAATGCAGGAGCAAGGTAATTTTTGCGGAAGGTAGGCCGATGAGAGAGTCCGAGTCCGGTCATAATATCAGTCGCCGACATCTCCCTGTCACCGAGGACTTTGGTTAACCTGCTGATGTTATCATCTTGGTCGGTATCTTGGTCGGTATCTTGGTCGCTAACTTGGTCGGTCGACCGACTAACATTTTCCATCTCCTTCAATGTTGAATAAATAATATCAAGCATAAGCTCTACAAAAACAGCGCTGTCTGCACTCTTGTCTGCCTTGCCCAAAGCGTTATAATATTCAGCTTGCTTTGATCGTATCAGTTCTTCGATTGGGAGCCAATAGAAAAGTTCCTTCCATTGTCCGAGCAGCAGGCTGTGCCACATTCTTCCCATACGTCCGTTACCGTCAGCGAATGGATGAATAAACTCAAATTCGTAATGAAAAACGGCACTTTTTATAAGAGGATGCACTTCAGAATTCTTATACCATTCAAAAAGATCAGCTATCAGTTTCGGAACAAGGTCAGTAGGCGGAGCCATATGAATAAGCTGCTCACCATCGAAGATACCAACGCCCTTTGAACGGAACCTGCCGTTTTCAGGAACAAGTCCCTTCATCATAAGTCTATGAGCCGATAACAGGTCTTCCACAGAATTGGGATCAAGTTTCAGCATAAGCTCATATGCTTCATAGGCGTTCTTGACTTCCTGTATTTCATTAGGGCTTCCAAGCACACGTTTACCGTCGATAATAGCTGTGACCTGATCAATTGTCAGCGTATTATGTTCAATTGCGAGAGAGGAATGGATAGTTCTTATTCGGTTTTCTCTTCTCAGGCGAGGATTGATCGTGCCTTGATGCTGGATCGTTATTTTACCTATCTGCTCACTTATATCAGCAATAAGAGCTACTATCCTGTCAGTTACTGTAAACGGCGGTCTGTAATCAGCCATATGAACCTCCCTGCAAATAAAGAATCTATGTGTATATTATACCATAGAATAGATAGATAATCAAGTTTACAGGTGAGAAAAGGCTTGCCGTTCCTTTAAATTTGTATTTTTTATTATAATAGAATTGATTTATGAAATTCGATATGGTATAATATGTGAAAATGACGGAGGTAAGCCTTATGGAAGAGTATAATGAACTGGATTCAACCTGCGGCGTAAGCGATGATGAACTGACAAGGCGATTCATTGAAGCAGTTCGCATTGATGATGAAATACGCCGTATAAAAGGACTCCCTGTTTCACGGTATGATTACGGCAAAAAAATGCCGTATATCGAGTATCCTGACGGCAGAAAAATATATGACACAGATCAAATAGCTGCAACTACAGAGGAGAAATCTAATGGCTAAAGTATTAAATATAAATGGAATGGTCATCAATGTAATAGAACCTCATGAACAAGACAAATATCTGACTCAGGATGATATAGATATGGACATAAGGGCAACTGCCGCTGTAAGAGCTGCACTTAAAAAGGCGAAAATCTGTAGGAAACCAATTGCACATTATGATATGCTTATTCACAGAGCTTATATTGAGAATGCTGACGGTACAATAAAATTTATCAAATAAAAGGTTATAATTTTTATCATAATAATTTATTGAGTCAATCCCGAGTCTATCCTAAAATTTGTGTAAACCTCTGAAGTAGTGTATAATAGAAGAGACACTACTTCGGAGGTTTTAATTATGATCAGAAAACGAAGAAACGAAACAGAAGAACAGCGTGCAAGAAGAGAGCTGATAAGCGATTTTCTTTCGGCGGCAAATATCCAAAGCATGGACGATATCCAGGTGCTGTTCAAGGAAGCACTTGCAGGATTTATGGAAGGCAGCCTTGAATCAGAACTTGACGACGAGCTTGGATACGATCCATATGACGTTAATGCTGATGAGTCCGTACAGAAACGGCACTGCATCGACCACTCGCTTGATAACGGAATTTGTCTTTGTCTGCATTGTCAGCCCTCCTTTGTTCAGTTATATTTGCTTATCCAAGTTTTTAGCTCGTCCTCGGAGATACCCCCGTCGAGCCTGTCACCGTCAAGCCAATTTCCACTGCCTGCCTGTGAAGCAAGATTGCTGCCGCTTCTGCCGATACCGCTACCGCCCGATGTGCAGAACGGAATGACCGTCAGACCGCTGAAATCGTGTGCTTCAACAAAGGTACTCATGATCCTCGGAGCGTCGCCCCACCATATCGGATAGCCGATATATACAGTAGAGTAACCGTCAAAGCTGATCGTATCATCAGCGATAGCAGGACGGGCATTCGGATCGTTCATTTCTATTGTGGTACGGCTGTTTTTATCGTTCCAATTAAGATCGGCATCGCTGTAAGGCTCGGCAGGGATTATCTCGTAAAGATCGGCATTCGTGACACTTGCGATACGCTCCGCAATTTTTTTCGTAGTCCCTGTTGCGGAAAAATAGACAACTATCGTATCCTTGCCCGATGATTTGGCTTCGTCTGCCGTTTCGGGTGCTGCCGCAGTATCGGCAGGAGTTGACTTATCCTCTCTGTTTTCGGTTTGCTTTGCCGTTTCTGTCTGCTGTGTTTCTGTTTTGGAAGTTGTTGCCGTTGAAGAAGTATTCCCATCATTTTCCGCACTTCCGCAGGCGGTCAATCCAAGCATACATGTATATCATCTGGAAGAAGTATCAGGTGTTCTCTCCGATAGCAGAACTGTTTCTGAAAAAGCTGAAAGAAGATTATAACTAACTGAATAGGCTTCTAAAAAGAAAAATAAGGGCTATGCCTTCCGTACATAATACGGAGGACATAGCCCTTTGGCTTATATTATTATAAAAGTCTACATGTTTTTCAGCGAATCCGCTGTGAATGCGTGGGAGATCGTCTATAAGATCGGCGGCGTGTATAAGCTGTACATCTATTGGGCGAAGAACGGTTACAAGGAAACGCTGCAGGAAGTAGCGGAGCTTGTGGGGATATGAACGCTGATACAATTTGATAGATAGGAAAAGCGATGCTTACTATTTGGTAGGCATCGCTTTTGCTTTAATGTTTAGATAGTAGTTAGATTATTGTTTCATCGAATTTGGTCTGCTTGTTATGGGGTTACTTAATGGCTATTTGTCATTCCAGTCAGCATCAGATCTCCATTGACACTCTGTAACGGTCATATCGGTAAATACAGCTTTGAATGAACCTGTAGTCGGACTTGCGGCATAAATACCGAACTTTATACTTTCCGCCCCTGCGAACATATGGAAGATACGCATCTGCTTAAAATCTTCGCCGTCCCTGCTGCATTCGATACAGAAGTCGCTCTCACGGCGGCTGAAACGATACCACATTTCCTTTATATCGGAAGAAATATCAGTAGTCGCCCAGTCGGAATAGCCGTTGTTCGTGACAACACTGCCAAGCCGCTGACAGTTTTCGTACTCGTATTCAATAGAAGCCTTGAACCAGTTGTCACTGTCGAGATACATCGCCACACCGCACTGATCGAAGCGGTCTTTGCTTGCGAACTGCGTCTTTACAATGAATGAGAAGTACTTCTCGTCGGTCTGTGCCTGCAATACAGGTGCATTATCGTTCGTGAAACCGTAATATGTCCTTTGCCAGAGATCGGTGCCGCTTTCGGTAATGATCTCGATCCTGTCATCCGATAATGTAACATTATTCGGCTTGCGTACCCATTCGGGGGACATTTCGGTAAACTTTCTGTTTGTCATAATAATTCTCCTTCACATATTATTTCGGACTGCTTTTCATTCTTGTTTACGGTCAGGTCTTTCACCCATTTGTATTTTCGCAGACGCAGCATGACCCAAGGTATTTTTCCAACTTCGTCAAGACAGGTGCAGGCGTAAACAACGAGAACGGGAAAATGAAATACGAATGCACAGAGCAGTGCCAGCGGGATAGCTATGCACCACATACACACGAACAGACTGTACATATCGAAAACAGTATCTCCGCCGCCGTCAAGTACACCGTTTATCGTGACGGTATTAACGCATCTGCCTATCATATATACCGACATTATAATCATCATTCCGGTGAGGTAGCTTCTCGCTTCATCGGTCAGCTTGACGGCGTTCACCACAACGGGCGTCACCGCCAGTACCAATGCTGTTGACAAAAAGCCGATCACAAAGGATATATTTTTCAGCTTTATCCCGTAAGCCTTTCCTGTGTCCAGCTTTCCTGCCCCAAGCTCGTTACCGACGATGATACCCGCCGCACTGCCGATACCGTTGCAGATACAGCAGATCAGGTCACGCACCACCGATGCCACTGAGTTTGCCGCTGCGGCATCCGTTCCGATATGTCCGATGATAGCCGTATATGAGGTAAAGCCTACGCCCCAGAAAAGTGAACCGCCCATAAGCGGCAGACATTGCTTCATAAAATCCTTAGTAAGCTGTTTGTTTGTGCTGAAAAGACTGCTCCATACAGGACGTATATGCTCTTTGCCCGATGTCAGATACACCGCAAGAATAAGCTCTGTGACACGGGCTAAAGTCGTTGCAAGTGCCGCCCCTCTTGCTTTCATGGCAGGGAAACCGAGCATACCGAATATCAGTACCAAATTAAAAATGATGTTGAGTACCACCGCACATGAACTGACAAAGGCACTTGCTTTCACTCTGTCGGTGACCTTCATCATCGTAAGGTAGCACTGAGATATGCCTGTTATCAGATAAGACCAGCCTGCTGTCCGCAGATACGCCGAGCCTATGCCAATTATTACTTCATCACCTGAAAATATCTGCATTAGCAGTGAGGGGATAAGCTCGCAGGCTGTGAAGAATATCAGTGAAACGATGCCGCTGACACGCAGCATCAGGCAGAATATTTCCTCCATAGTGCGTCTGGCGCCCTTGCCCCAATATTGTGCTCCGAGTATCGCCCCCGCACCTGTCACGGCGGAGATGAACATATTCTGCACGAACTGTATCTGCGTCGCAAGAGATACCGCAGTCATTTCGTTCTGCTCTACCCGTCCGAGCATAAGAGCGTCACAGGCGGCTACAAGAGCGAGCATCAGGCTTTGAAGTGCTATCGGCAAGGAAAGCATTATAAGTTTATGATAGAACGCTTTGTTTTCTGATCTTGACAATCAACCACCTCCGAAATATTGACTTTATCATTGCTCTGTGTTATACTGATTATATTATATACGATTTTTTCAGACTGATTCAATGCATAAAATCATATTTTTATTACACAATATCACAAATAATAGAGAGGACGGTGAATATATGCCTGACAGCAGCTATCCGAAAATATCAGCGGACGAAACTTTCCGTGAAACAGTCGCTCACGGAAGTAATGAGTATCCGTTCAGATACTATTATGAAGATATATGGGAGTTTGAGCTTCATACGATCGACTGGCACTGGCACAGCGAGGTGGAGTTTATCCTTGTGGAAAGAGGAACAGCTTACCTACTGGCAGGCTGCAAAAGGTATGTACTTCATGAAGGCGAAGGCGTTTTCATTAATTCCAGAGTGATACACCGTCTTGAATGCGAAGGCAGTACGGTCATTCCGAACATTGTATTCTCGCCATGTTTGCTTGCAGACGAGGGCAGCCTGATATACGAAAAATATATCGAACCTGTCATCAACTCGACAAATGGATGTATGGTTTTCACACGGAAAAACAGCGCCGAACAGAAGATCATTTTTATTATGAAAGAGATATTTGACCTGCAAAGCGAAAGTGATAATGAGATAAAAACTGTCAGTGCATTACTTGAATTATGGAGACTTATATATGAGATCTCCGCCCCGGCGAGACAAGTCTCGTCACAAAGCACTACATCTCTGACACGTTCGAGATTGCAGATGATCCTGCAGTATATCCATACCAATTATGCCCGTCAGATCACCCTTGATGAGCTTGCGGCTGTAATCTCCCTCAGCAAAAGCAGCGTTCTGGAGCTTTTTAAGCAGTATCTTCACACTTCTCCTGTCAACTATCTGATAGAATACAGACTCAAATGTGCGGCAAGGCTGCTTTCGGATACCGAAAAGAGCGTTTCAGCCATTGCTGCCGATACAGGATTTGAAAATATAGGGTATTTCTGCCGCAAATTCAAGAGTCTGTTTGGTATGACCCCATCGGAATACAGAAAAAACTGAACAAGAAATGCTCTGCAGGTTTGTAGGATATGATCTAAAGTTCTTTATAACAGTTTTTCTAAAAGCACCGCAACCTCAATAAATCATCATGAACCATATTCTATTGATACTTTGCTTCGGCAAGTGCCTTTTAACTATTTAATTGGAAGAACGATTTTGAAAACAGTACCGTTTTTTTCATTTACAGCTTCAATTCTTCTGTTGTGAAGCATTATTATTTCGTGTGCAATTGAAAGACCGATACCTGAGCCGCCCTTATGTCCTGTATAAAAACGATCAAAAATATGTGGCAGCATATCAGGTTGGATCGATTCACCATCGTTACGCACAGTCATTACTATATCTTTTTTATCGTTCACACATGAAACGATAACTTCCGTACAGCAATGATATACCGCATTTATGACTATATTGGATATTGCACGCATTATCTGTTCCTCATCGCATTTGACAAGCTGCGTCTCTTCACTGAATTTCGGAACGACTGCGCACTGTTTCTTTTCTGCAAGAGGTTCTGCAAAGCGTATACAATCATATATTATCTCATGTATGTCTATTTCCTTCATATGCAGCTCAAGCTGATTTGCGTCTATCCTTGAAATATAAAGCGATTCATCGACAAGCTTTGCCATACGCTCGCTTTCTCTTAATATTACTGATGCAGCTTTTTTCGGTTCGTCGACCTCCATCTGTATTCCTTCCGCATATCCCTGTATTGACATCAGCGGAGTTTTTAATTCGTGTGAAGAATTCTGAAAGAATTTTTTCTCAGCTTCTCTTGATGCATCTAATATGCTTCCGATTTTAGATCCGATAATGCTCATAAGAACAGATACACAGATATACAGCAGAAAAATAACCAGATCAAGAGTATGAGTGTGATCCAAAAACGGCTTAATATTGATATACATTATCACTATCATATCATTTTCGACTATATTCATATAAAAACCTGTCATTACATAGTATGAGCCCGTAGTTTTATATGTATAGCATTGTCCGCCTGATATTTCAACATCTTCACAGAAATCACTTATCTCAGACCGTTCCTTGTTCAGTTTGCTGCGATACTGTTTAAGGCTGTTATAAATATCTTTTTCGTCAATATAAAGCTTGCCGTTCTCATCAAGGAACATATATGATATACTGCCTGAAAGATAAGTCGGAGAATAACTATGCTCGGTATCATTTGCAAAGAGTTCATACTCTCTCATAAGAGCTTTTTCAGCGTCACGCTTGTAGGCTTGCGGTATCAGTAAATTGAAAGCCACAGTTATTACAAGAAAAAGCAGTGTGTTTGAAAGCAATATCAGAAGCAGCAGCTTATATTTTATCCTTTTCATTATTCTGCTCCTTCAAGTTTTAGCTGATATCCATAGCCCCAGACTGTCCCGATAGTTACACTGCTTTCAGCAATGGACAGTTTCTTTCGTACACGGCGGAGCATTTCATCTACGACTCTCGACTCGACTGCGTTGGTATACCCCCATATATTTTCAAGAAGCTCGTCACGAGAAAAAGCTTTATCGGGGATAGTCATCATATACACCAGCACCTGCTGTTCAAGTCTTGTAAGACTCATCTGCCGTTTTCTGCAATACATGATGTTCTTTTCCGAATCGAAGGAAAGATCTCCAAACGAAAGATTTCCGCCGTTTGCTTCACTCGTTCTGTCCATATTCATTCTTCTGAGCAGTGCTTTTATCTTCATAAGAAGTATCGTTGGTCTGAATGGCTTTGTAAGATAATCGTCGCTGCCGGTAGTGATACCCTGAACGTAATCAAGCTCACTATCCTTTGCAGTAAGCATGATTATCGGTACATTGGTACGCTGCCGAAGCTCTGCGCAGCATTCCAGACCGTCCTTTTTCGGCATCATGATATACTATGATGATATAGATGAAGAATTAAAAGAAATTCTTTGCAATTTAGGTGGTAATGTGGAAGAAGAATTAATTAATAAAAATCTTGTGCGTTACCCAGTATTTGAATCAAGGAATAACAATTACATTGCTGAAAAAATCAGTAGTAAGATTAGGGAAGAACTAACAAAAGAAAACAGTAATTCAAATTTCAGACGAAGTAATGAAACTCAGCAAACTTTTACAAAACTAATTATTTGGTTTATGAGGCATCAAGAAGAAGCAAAGCAATTATTCCCTGATATATACGAAAAACAGCATTTATTATGTAAACCAGAAGATACGATAAAGAAATTGGAGATTGCCAACCAAGTTGAAACCGCTATGAAAAATAACAATCTAAGCATGGATCAATTAGACTCCGTTATTTCAAGCATAGGAGAATTAGCCCAACTGCTTAATGAAGATAAGGACCTTCCAGAAAAAGCTAAGAAATTACTCAAACACATAACTTCTCATAGTCCATATTTAGCACAAAGAGTTCAAGAGATGATTGAAAGAAGTATCGGAAATGTTTACAACGTATTAAAGAAGAATCCTATATACAGTGTAAGTGAAACATTAGAAAAATGGAAGGACGAACGAGCCTCCAAAACAGTCTTTTTTGCAAAAAAAAGCAAATAAAGACATACGAATTGTAATTCGACCAAGAGATTACAATAAAGTAATTTTCTTTGAAGACGCTGAATTTGATGCAGTAGATGATTACGAATATGAATTATGGACAGACGACGGAAATAGCGTTAAACAAATTACCTTAAAAGACTTATTAAAAACTACAGGAATAACATGTTTTCCGTTAAAAAATTTATACAAGTGAGGGATAATAAATGTATGAAACCATCATGAAATACTTAAAAGACTACAGTGAAATAAAAAATACTGTTTTTATTTATCCTGCTAAAGAGTTAGATTATCTTGGACGTTTGATATGTTCTTTTATGAATTCAAATGGCGGAGTAATTGTATTTGGAGTAGAAGATACTGGTGTTTCAATCAAAATAAAAGGTTCCCATTACGATATAACTGGCGTTTATGAAAAGCTAAAAAATTTGTTTCCAGATTATTGTGATTTTATTAAATATGCGAATTGTAGTATAGATGGAGAAAAGATTGATTATATTACAGTATCACCATCAAAAACTAAAGTCACTTTAAATAACAAAGCATATTACTATGACAATGATTCACATTTGGCTATTGAAAAAAAGGACATTAATATATTCTTATCGTATTGCTGGAATGATAGTAACATAGCAGATATAATAGACAGAGACATTCCAATAAGAAACAAGCATATTAATATCGTTCGTGATACCAGAGAATTAGAGTATAAAGATAGCATTGAAACGTATATGCAAACAATTAAGGAGCAGGATTATGTTTTATCCTTAATTAGTGATTCATATTTAAAATCTAAGAATTGTATGTATGAAATATGTGAACTTAAGACCACGCTTATGTTCTGCAGGAAGATCATTTTCACGGATGAAGGTGTTGATATCATCCGCATATCCAGCCATATCTGCATTATCAAGAATACAGTTATCCTTCGGATGATCCTTGATATGCTGATATATTTCTATTGGACAGCAAAGGTGTATTTCGTTCAAGTGAGAATCGAGAAACTGTTCATAAATGTATTTGGCCTGTGGTATATACTGAGCGTATCGTGTGTAGGTGCTACCCTCAGATTCTATAAGTATCCAATCACCAAAATCGATATCATAGAGGAGAATGCAGTGATACATATTTTCCTCGTCATCATAGTACATGAAATCCTTGTTTCTTTCTAGAAACGCCAAACTCATAAAAGGGAACCGTGAGATATGCTCGAAGTTTTTATGAGTTACGGCAATTGCCTTTTCGATTACACATTTTTTAACATTAAAAGTGGCAGGTTTCTCCTCAAGATGTGTGTTCAACACCAGCTTATCAGAAAACTCCATAAAGTGATCTGCAAACAATTTTTTGATGCCGTTTATACATCTGGCATCACTACATAAGATGGTTTTAAAAATTAAATCATGATCTGCAATGTTATCCAGAATTCCACAAAGATTATTGAGTTCAAATAGATTATCATTATTACATAATCTATCTATAATGAGATCATCAAGTGGGTTATTGGTATAGAGACCGACAAGATACTGTTCTTTGGCACTGCTTCTGAGCTTTAGTTTTTCAGCAGGCAGGTCTATTCCTGCCTTTTTCAGATCTGCTCTCAGCTCATCATTACATTTAGGTAATATTGTTGATAGTTCTTTTCCCTTATATCGGATATTAACGTTTATCATTAAGTAGCTCACCTCACATTCTCATGCCGATATCCTCTGACGGTGACTCAGGAGCCGCCTTTACTTCTTCCTCAGTCATAAGTTCCCATGCACCGCAGGTGTCATAGAAGCTGACGTAGATATCTCCCTCGGAAGTGTGGATCTCATGCTGCTCAAAAGACTCGGCCCACCCATCACTTGCTTGTCCACGGAGCTCTTGAAGCAATTCGTCATACTCGTAACTGTCAAGCTCACCGCAGATCTGGCAGGTAAACACTCCCATGAGCCTGTCGCCGACATTCTCAACGGAGGGGAATATGGAGTAGACCTTATCTGCGAAACGCTTTCTGTCGCCGAGATATGCCATTATTCCACGGTTTTCTTCCTCGTCTGACTGATATGCCTCAATAGCTCCGCTGATCTCACTTTCGTACTCAAGTACCTCGAAATCCGAGAGTTCCTCGGTGTCCTCAAAGAATTCGTCTTCATCCTCATCAAATGAAGGTCTGATTTCTCGCTGAACCTTAAGGGGACAGTAGAACTTCAGCTCGGTGAGCTTCTCAGCCTCAACATGGATATCCGGCTGAAAGTCTACGCCGATATCCGTATTCTTAGCCATTTTGATATCATACCTCTGAGCGAGCTGCTGTACGATAGCATTTTTGACAAGACTCTCGACCTCGTCCATGTCGATCATATCAGCCGATGTGAAGTCTGTCTTGTCTGTGTGAGCAAGTTCAGCGATCTTTTCAACAGTATCCTTGATCATGTCGTGAAGTTTCAGTTCGGGTTCGGAAGTCTGGTACCTTTCGTAGATCGACTTAGCATCAGGTACGAACATGGAAAGGCGAGGATAATCAAATCCTTCCGCTTCGATGAGCAGTCCGTCTTCGCCGTACTCATCAAGCAGCATTATGCAGTGGTAGGCATTATTGTCCTCGTACATAAGGTCCCTGGCGGCAGTTATCGCTTCATGCTCCTGATATGGGTTTGCTTTCAGCCTTTCAAAGTCGGAGTGAGGAAGAAATACCCATTTCTCGACCTCACAACGTTTGGTGTTGTGATCGGAAGCCTTGTGTATCAGCTTACCGTTCATGTAGAATTTGTTCATCTGTTTTCCTCCTGTCATAATTATTCCATAGACTGCAGGCGTGATCTGCTTTCTATGTATCTGCCTCACAGGAGGCTCAAAAATCGCTCACAGCGGCTTCAATCGCTCTCGGTGGCGCAGTTTCCCGACCAACCACCAATGCCGTCAGAAACGGCTCATAAATCGCTGAGAGGTTTACTATCAATTGGCGTTCGGGGAAACAAAAAAGGACTCGATCCCAGTGTTTTCACATTTCGTGAAAACCACTAAAACCGAGTCCGAAACTTTGTATACTATTTTTTACTGATAAAATCGAGATTTACCTGTATTTCGACCTTGAGTGGGCTGGAAACAAGCTCGTGTGAGGGGTCAACTCCCACCAAAGTGGTAAAATAGCCCAATGTCAACATTCGTTTTTTATAGTTTCTTTCGACTTTTTAGCCGTGTCAATATTTTTATTCGGCTAAGATGGCGCAGTGGGTGGGATTCGAACCCACGTCCCTCAAGGGGCATCATGATTTCGAGCAAATTATAAAACTTCCCATTTGGTCACTTATCGTCTTAAAAAAACGCCGTTTTTCCCTGATTTTGAGCACTTTTCTGCGAGAATTCGGAAATTTGCGAGAAAAGTGCGAGAAAACTGCGAGAAATTTCAGGCGGCTAAAGCGAAAAATGAAAGGAAAAAGTGACAATGAACAAGGAAGAAAAACGTAGAGAATTAGAGCGTATGCTCAGAAGATGTCCCGAGATATTATCACCGATAAAAGCCGCCAGGTGGTCTCCGCTTGGAAAGAACAGAGTCTACGAACTCATACACAGCGGCGAACTTCGCTCCTTCGTGTATCAGGGCGGATACATACTTAGCAAGGATGACCTCATCGACTATCTGCTCAAGCACTGCGATGATGAACCTGCACGTTCGATAAAGCGAGGCGGCAAGGATGAATGATTACAGCTACCTGTACGATGAGTTCCCCGAAGTGATATCGGGAGAACAGCTTCGTAAGATACTCCATATCAGCAAGCGGAAGTGTGCATGGCTCCTCCAAAGCGGAGCTATTCCTTGCACTAATAACTGCAATAAAACTCGCCGATACGCTGTGAAGCTCGATGACGTTATCGAATATATAATACGGACTGAGAACGCAGCAGAAAGGGTTCAGCCGCAGCGACCGCCGGAGTGTTTCCGTGAACAGCTGAACGATGTGTGGTTCGATGTACCTGATGTGCTGACTATCACGGAGGTGTCAACCATAACAGGCTACACTCCCAATGCCGTGGACCGATGGATAGTGAAAGGCAGTCTCCGTTCAGTAATAGTACAGACAGGACTCATAACCTGCCGCGAATGGCTCATCGACTTCTACTGCGGTGACGGATATAACATCGTGAAAAAGGTTGATATGCACTTGGAATTGCTTAGAAAGCTCATATGACATTACCGCTCAGGAGCAATCCTGAGCGAAGCCTTTCTTAGTTCTGAGTGGTTTCCTTTTTCTTCTTTATTGCAGCAAGAATATCATTAACATTATCGGTATTTGCAGCATCCGGATAGTCTTCTTGGAACTGTAAAAGAATATCCTTATTATCAGCTTCCATTCGCCTTACACTTTTATACATTTCCTCATAACTCTTATCAGAAATTGCTTTCTCAATAAAAATTCTGGAGTGTTCAGGAAGTTTATCATAAGAATCATATAGATTACTTACTGCTTCTCTTATCATATCTATGGTAATTGGATTGTTAGCTTTTTCATGTTCCCATAAGATGCCGATAATATCGGATAAATCGTATTTGTATTGACGACCTGCCATAAGTTTCATTGCTATGAGGTATTCGCCTGTTACTGTACGGAAAGTAACAATATTGGAAAAAGTGCGGTAAAACTTGGAATACCGAACAATTTTCGGAGTATATGACGTTGTTTTCATGAAATCCGTATTCAGCCAACCGTTTGGTAAGTTGAATTTATCACCAACATGATTGATAGCGTCTTTCATAGAAGAAGCAGCATTTATAACTGCGTCCATATCATATGTCATTTCGCGGAATCCGTAATTAATTACTACAGAAGCTCCGCCAATAAGAATAATATCGGCAGGCATATTTTTACCATTAATTTTTCTGAATTCCTTTGCAAGTTCCTTCAGATACTGATCAAGGTTTTCTTTTGTAAATGGCTGCTCAAACAACGTTTCTCACTTCGCTTTCGATAATATTAAATCTTCTGAATTCAGGAATAGCCTCTTTTTCTGCTATTCGCAAAGGTTCATCTGATTTTAAAACCTCGCTGTTAAGCAACACGCCTACTGGATATATGGGCTTTTCCAGTTTCCTCATGCGAAGATCGTTATACTTGGAACAAAGCGGTATTTCGTTAATCCTTGATAAATAATCGAGCATAGCAAGTAAATAAAGAGCTTCGGGATACCAATGCTTGTTATAGAGCTTGCGGACTTCATCGGATTCCAGCACAACTACAATAAAGTCCAGATCACCCATATCCTTTACATGATGACAGGTATTGCTTTTAAATATTTCAAAGGAACTGCGAATATCATCTTTGGCTGAGTCTAATATAGACTCTATTGATATTCCGAGAACTTTTGCTATTTTATAGAGTGTTCCTGCCGAGCATTTTTCAAGGTCGGCTTTTCCGCTGCAAATATCATTGATAGTTGCCTGTGGCACTCCGCTGTCCTTACTTAGACGATACTTGGTCATATTGATTTTTTCGAGCTTTTCATTTATCAACATGAAAATCCCTCCTCTCTTACATATATTATAACGGTTTACCGAAGTAATTGCAACAGAAAAATGTGTTCAAATGATGAAATTTTTTCATACACTTCCTTTGATGTCAACCTTTCTCTTTGAGTGTTTATCGAGACATAACAGCACACTGTGAATTCTTTCATTATGCAACATAATAGATCACTCCGCTTTCTATGAGATTTCGCAAAGCCTTGTCAGGAAAAAACGGCGCATATTTTGTAACAAGTTCCTGAGAAATATTACATTTTCTGATCCAGTTTTTGATGACAGCTTTTCTTTCATCGTCAAAATAGCCCGATGAGGTGCTGTTCATCATTTCAAGGAACTGCAAAACGAATATATTGTCATTATCTATTGTAACTCTTGCCTTTCGTAAAATAACTTCCTGATTTCCAATTTTAACTCTGCGGAGCTTAGAGTTTTCATTATTCGTTTGAATTTCGGGGATATTCGACATCTGCGTAGAAAGACCTGCCTGTTGCAATGCAGTGATTCCGGTGTAAAACCCGATTCGCTTTCCTTTTTCGGATAAATACTTTCGCTCAATGATCCTGTTTGGATTCAGAATACTGTTTCCAAACGGTGTTTTGATAGGGATATAGTAGATACCTCTTTCGTAACGAATGATCTGGCCGCTGTCACAGAGCTTGGCAAGCTCTTTTTTGAGCCAGATATCAGAGTAATCCTTATAACGAATATCCGAAAGGAATATCGGTTCATTCTTACCAAACGTTTCAAGAAGATAATCATACAGCATATTTAGCACCTCCCATGTTGTACTGAATTTATTATACCATATTTGACTCTACAAGTCAATAGAAATATATTTTTGAAATTTAATCTAAGTGTTTCTTAGTATTGGCGGAAAAGCTCAAAGTTTGGAACGCAAATCGATCATAGTGATGGTACTGTTATTAAACGGCTGTCCGTGATCAGACATATTGATCTCTCTGTAAATAAAAAACATGCTATTATTTTATTGTAATAGAATTGATTTATGAAGCCTGATGTGATATAATATGTGAAAAACACGGAGGTAAGCCTTTATGGAAGAATTAAATGAACTGGATTCAACCTGTGGAGTAAGCGATGATGAGCTCACAAGACGCTTTATTGAAGCAGTCAGAATAGAGAACGAGATACGTAGTATTAAGGGACTCCCTATCTCCGGATATGATCATGATAAGAAAATGCCATATATTGAGTATCCTGATGGAAAAAGAATATACACCGGAGAACAGGTAGTTGCAGATACAGAGGAGGTCTTCAATGGCTAAAGTAGTAGAATTAAACGGAATGACAATCAAAGTAATAGATTCTCAAGAAAAAGATGCTTTCCTGACTCAGGATGATAAAGATATGGATATAAGAGCCATAGAAGCTGTCAGAGCAGCACTGAATAAGGCTAAAATTTGCGGAAAGCCAATTGCACGTTATGATACTGTCACTCATAGAGCGTACATTGAAAATGCGGACGGGACGATAAGAATGGTTAAATAATACATCATTTTTCTGAGGTATAGTCAATTAATCCCCCAATATTCACAATTCATTTTCGACTTCTATGGTTATTATTTTCCTGTCTTGTTTCACAGCATAGTGTGTTCTCAATCATTTCTGTTGTACACTGGAATACTCTACTTTTAGCGAGCGACTTCATGCTCAGAAAAACAACAGTGCAATCCTCAGCGGCGCAGACATCGACAAGCATTACCTTAACTCAGAGGGAGAAAAGAACGATAAGACCGAGAAAAACGAAGGCGAAGGCGGCGGAAATAACACTCTCCTTATTCTCGTAGGTGTTCTTGCTCTTGCTGGCGGCGGTGCTTTCTACTACTTTAAGGTTTACAAGGCAAAGCCGAAAGCTCCGAAGCAGTCCCTTTATGATGAGGACGAGGAGGAATATGAGGAAGAAACCGTAAATGAAGATACCGTTGACGAGGAAGCCGACGAAGATGAGGAGTAATCCTCACAAGCCTGATTACTCAGGCTTGGTACATAACAGTTTGGACAAGCGATATTATCATATATTCTCCGTCAAAGGTAAATGCTCTGACTTTAAGGAAAGCAAGAATTAACACTAAATTTCTTCTGTTTTTCATTGCCTGGCATTCCTTTCTCTGTAATTCTCAAATAAGTTTACCGCATATTCCGAAAATGGAGTGTCAAGATAAACATAGTTGAATTCACGGGAAACATTCCACCCTTTGATGCAAAATTCAGCAAGTGCATCATTATTCTCACCTACTGCACGGTAGGCAAATGTGATACAGTTGTTGTTCTCCAACAGCTTTGTAATAAGTCCGAAATTGCTGATGGTTGTAATTCTGTCAAACTCCGCAAAAGAGTGATTATATTCTGTAAGAAGCTGTCCGAGAATATCTCTTGTGCCGCTGCCCTCTTCACGAAGAATAAGATTTTCTATCCATATCTTATCAATCGGAACAGTTTTGTTTGCAAAGGGATGATTTTTTCCGCAGAGCCCCACAAACGGTTCTTTTCTGTAAAGCCTTGAAGCGTATCTACTTTTATCGAAATAACCTTCTATAAGTGCAAAATCAAGCTTTCCTGCGGATAATTCCGATAACAACGTTTCGGTGTTTTCCACGTTGACGGAAATACTGTTTTTCGGCACTGAAAGAAATGCGGAAATATGCTTGTCGATAACATACTCGCCGATAGTTTTTGTTGCACCGATTGAAAGGCTTACGCCATCACTGTGTTTAAGCTCGGCTTTCAGCTTTTTCTCTTGATACAGGACATTTTCGGCATACTTTTGCAGAAGTTCAGCCTCTTTGGTCATAGTCAATGTTCTGCGGTCGTAACTGAACAGCTTACAGCCGTACTGCTCCTCAAGAAAGTGGATATGCTGTGTAACGGCAGGCTGTGTCATATTTAAAAGCTCCGCTGTTTTACGGTAGTTCATCACTCTGCACAGCGTTAAAAATGTTTCAATCCTTGTATCAATCATAGTTTCCTCCTTGATAAGTTTATCTTATCAACATATAATAAATGATAATTTGATTTTATCACATTTCTGTGGTAAAATCAATACATCAGGAAAAAACAAGGAGGACATTATGGAAAAGATAAAAAGCGTGGTAAAATTAGTGCCGGGATTTGCTCTTGCACTTGCAATAGCAGCGGTTGCAAAGCTGATTGAAAGCTTGCTGCCTATTCATTTAATCGGTGCGTCGGTTATAGCACTTTTCATCGGTATGATAATCAATCACTTCTGGAAACCAAACAAAATCTTTTCGGGCGGTCTGAAATTCACCTCGAAGAAGATACTGAAATTTGCAATTATTCTGCTTGGTGCAAGCCTTAACATCAGCATTGTTCTTGAGGTTGGAAAAATGTCACTGTGCGTGATGGTGTTCACGCTACTGACCTGCTTCGGTATCGGACATTTTGTCGGCAAGGCTCTGAAAATCAACTGGAAATTATCTAACCTCATTTCGGCAGGAACAGGTATCTGCGGCGGTTCGGCTATTGCGGCGATTGCACCTGTTATTGATGCTGACGACAGCGATATTGCCTATTCAATGTCCGCTACATTTCTTTTTGATATGGCAATGATTGTACTGTTTCCTATTATGGGTCAGGCAATGGGACTTTCCGATATGGCTTACGGTTTATGGGCAGGCACAGCAGTAAACGATACATCAAGCGTTGTTGCGGCAGGATATGCCTTTTCTGAAGCGGCAGGCGATTTTGCCACAATGGTAAAGCTCACCCGTACACTTTCAATTATCCCCACAGTTATCACCTTTGCTCTTATCAACGCACATCTTAAACGCAAGGAAGCCGGAGCAAACGGCGAGGCAGTCAAGGCAAAATTCAGCATTACAAAAATTATCCCTTGGTTTATTCTCGGATTTTTAGCACTTACTGTTATAAACAGCTTCGGTGTAATACCTGTGGCAGTTTCTTCGGGAATGAAGGACGTAAGCAAGTTTCTTATGATTTCAGCACTTGCGGCAATCGGGCTTAACACAAGCTTCAAGGATATGAAGAAATCAGGCTTTGCACCAATGCTTCACGGATTTATCATCTCAGCACTCGTAGTTGTGGTTGCTATTGCTGTTGAGTATTTTATTGGAATTGTTTAAATATGCATACTTTACATAGAGCTTCTCAGACGAGAGACTTTTTTGATATATTGATACTTATTGATTTCTCAATGGAATTATGCTAACAAAATAAAAATGCAGCATATTATATGCTACATTTTTGAGTTTTAATATTGGTTACAAAGTGATATTCACCCTACACACCCCAAAGCTCTGTTTGTCACGGTCAAGCAAGGTGTCAGGGAACATATTGAGCCACTTGCGGCTGAAAGAAGTATTCCCAAAGTAAGCATCGAAGTTGGAAACAGGAAGAATAACATAGTCAGAATCATCGGGCTTGTTGGCAATGCAGTAAGCGAGAACCATTTCCGCAACCCCGTATGGCAGCCCGTCAGGCAGAAGCGCCTGTATACGCTCTTTTTCATCATCAGAGAAGGAAAAAGTCTTATCTGCCAGCGGTCCAAGCTCCAGAGCATCCGCAAGCACATCATCAAACCGCAGCACCCACGCACCTTTGGTCTCGGGCGAATAGAGCGACACCTGATACTGCTTCACCTTATCTCTCCAGGCAGCGTCAAATTTAGTTTTCAACGGCTCAGCGTTGGAAATAGTAGTCTTGCTCATGTTTTCACTGTTCTTTGTGATGAACCTTTCAACCTTGTGAACGTGCCTGTAAAACCAGCCTTTTCCTGTTTTATCCACCAATTCGGGAAACTCCTCATGCAAATCGCAAAAATCAGTCCTGAACTGCCACTCCTCCTTCGGAGCGGCAGTTTTTTTGTCTGGAATACTGCACCACGCACAGAGAGCTCGCCGTGCATAAACCACATCGGGAGCACCTTTTCTGAACATATATCCCCGAGCAATTATAGTCAGCACACGGCTCAAACCTGTGAACTCCTTCATCATCTCAAAGCTGAAACGGCCGAGAAAGGAAAGGTCACGCTTGCCGCTGCACTTGTAAACGGGCTTGACCGTGTAAGCCTTGAATTCTTCAATTTCGTTCAGCATTACTTCTCCCTCCTGACGTGCTTTTCGATCCTGTCCAACAGCAGATCGAAGAGCACTTTTCTTTTGCCCAGAGCCACTATGTACCTGACCGCTTCATCAGGCTTTGTTATGGCTTCTATGAGCTTTCGGCACTCAGCAGCAACAGCGTCACGGTAGTACGCATTCACGGATCTATTGAGGTAAGCCTCCATAAGCCGCATGAACTCAGGCGAATCACCGTCACGGATAAGCCGTTTCCTGTCCGTGAGGTTGTTTTCATCGTCAATGTCAGCTATGAGGTCAATGAGAACACGGTAACCGCCGAAACGGAAGTCGCTGAAAAGCGGATAGTACCGTTCAAGCTCAGGTATCAAATCTGCAAGAAAATCTTCACGCTGTTCTTTCGGAGTAAGGTGCCAGTTCTTAGCCTGCAGCTCCTGCCTGATAGCAGTTATCCTCTCTGGAGGTGTGCCCTGAAACAGTGGATACAGCATATCTGCGTCGTATTCACGGTCCTGACCACGGCTGTACAGAATTCGCTGAATGTCGTTCCTGCGCTGCCTGTCCTTGACTGGCTGACCGCAGGCTCTTATGCGCGAAAGGCAGCGTTCATAGTCCGTCACAAGAGATTTAATCCGCTCCATTTTATCACTGCTGAGCTTGTCCTTCCAGTTTTCATCAGTTGCAAATGTGAAAAGTTCGCTGTCATCGGCAGGCTTGTCAACGACAGTCTTCGTGTTCTTTTCAAGCATATATGCAAGGTACGGCAGGCGTTCAACATTGGAGTCCACCTTGTCCCAGTCCGTGTCTGCGAAAAACTTCTCAAACTGTTCCTCAAAGGTTGGTTCGTACCATGCACGGCGTCCCTCGCTCTTTTCAAGCAGGCTCTTGTATTTCAGGAACTTGCTCTTGGAGACAGTTTTAGTGCCGAGATATTCCGTCAGATCAGGCTTCACACCGCTCTTTGCCGAATCAATTTCAAGTCCGGTGAGGATAGCAAGAGTCTCAGTTTCCTCACGGCATTTGTCTCGAAGCTCGTCGTCGGAGTTCTCGTTGTATGCGATGATACTTCTGTTCAGCGCCGCATTTGAGATCTGTCCAACTCGTGAAGAAAACGTGCTCCTGACCGTTTCAAAACGCGCCTGCCAGTCGGTGGCATCACGGATAACTGGTTCAGCACTTGGTATCTTCAACAGCGGAGTATCCGCCTTGGAATTGCGCTTGACACATCGGTTGACGATTGGATCGGAGATAGTTTTTATCATATCGCCGTCGAAGTCAGCACCGCCGAGACGCTCTGCCGTCAGCGAATCCCAGTTCACCATAACAACATCGGTGAGGTGGCTGAGATAATACTTCCTCATATTCTCAACATCGGGATAGACCTGTAACTGCACCTCTTCGTTTCGGGAAATATGCGGATTTCGCAGAAGCGTACACTCATTGCTGTGAGCATACGCCATTGACGGAGCATAGAAAGCATTCTTCTCAAAATCACTCTGCACCGCACCGTTGTAGAAGTTGCGCTGACTTGTGTTTCGCTTTGCCTTTTTGGGGATAAAATCTTTAAGGAAACCGAGAAGGTCTGCGGAAAGATAGCGATTGTCACCTGCAACGATAAGACGTCCGAGAGCATATTGTTTCAGAACAGCCTGCGCTCGCGACTTCAATCTGTCAGCGTAAACTGATTCGGCTATGAACTTCGGATTTTTCTCAAGTATATTTTTGAGATAGTAGTCCTTGCTGCCACGACTGTACTTCCTGCCTGTGAAGAAGCTCAGGCGGTACTCCCTGTCGGTGCAAAGTCTGTAATATTCACGTTCAGTTTCTTTGGTGAGCCAATGCCGATTGTCGTTCTCAGGGAAAGACAGCGGCAGGTCGAGAGGTCGGAACTCGTCCGCTGTCATTGAAAGTGTATTGAGGAACTGATAGTTCAACTCCGTGAATTTCTGCGGACTGTCTTTGCTTACACCAGAGATGTACAGAGCGTGCCTGTATCTGCGGAATGCGTCCCAATAGTCCTCCCAGCTCATATTGTTATCGCAGAGCCAACTGTAGCCCTTGAACATACTCTTGGTTAGGATAATATCAACGTCAGCAACCTTGTGCTCAACTCCCCAGATGTCGGTGAGCGTTACAACTCCTGCGCTCTTGAAAAAGTCGTGAATATCTATCTGATGCAGCATTCCCTTGATGTACGGCAGTCGTATCTGAAACGAGGTATGCTCGCCGTTCAGCTTTTTATTGATGACCTTGGCGAACTCCTTGGAGATAATGCCCTCTCCGTCATAACCGAGAATATCCACACTCTCCCTGTGCTCAACACGATGATACTTCCGAACGGCATTGTCGCTGCCATCGTCTTCAACAGTGATAACATCTGTGTCGTGAACAGTGTGTTTTTGATTATCCACAACGATAACTCTGTGCGGCTTGTCGATGTTTATTCCATCAACACGAATGCCGCCTGAGAGCATAAGTCCGTTGTATGCGTACAGCTTGCTGAGCTGACACTTGGTTATCTCCATGCCGAGGCGAATGCGCTCTGTGACCTTCCAGAAAAGGTCCTCACGGATAAATGACAGCACAGCATTTCTGCTCATGCTTGCGGAGCGCTCAAACGCAACGTACTTGTGCATACCGTTGCCGAAGTCTATCTCCACACCTCTGTTCGTGAAAAGTGCCGCAGCCTTCTCTTGGAGCTGTGCATAGTAAGGGTGCGATGCGTCTCGGTCAAACACCTGTGAGAAGTCTGCGTAGAAAATAACATCGGAAAGGTCCGTCACAAGTTCAGCGCCGTCATATTTGAAATCGTCACCGTGCAGCACGCACATTATCTGATAGAAAAGTGCGTTGTCGTCCTGCTCGTGTGCGGAGTGTTTTAGACAGCTCCGCAGTGC
>NZ_FNWV01000023.1 GCF_900108555.1 Ruminococcus flavefaciens | reverse complement strand
TATAAGTCCAGCCGATGACAGTAGCCTGCTTGTTTTTGCCTGTCGTTTTGTCATAAAGCAGACCGTAAACCAGACACTGCCCCTGCTCCAGACTTGCAAGAGTAGCTGAATCAACACCTGTTAGCTTGGAGATGTCCGCGAAATCAACATATTCCGGACGAAAGATAATCAGCGTTCTGCAGTTACCGAATGTTTTACCAAGTTTTTCCTTAACAGCTGAAAAGTGCTGTGTTGCTATTAACATACGTATACCATGTTTTGCACCCTTGCGCAGCAATTTGTCAATTGCGCTATCAGTGCTTATATCCAGATCTTGCGCTTCATCAAGAATTATTGTATTACGAGTCTCAGGAAAATGCTGCTTGTAGGCGTAATAGCTCGCAAGTAACATATCTGTCACATAGGAACCTTTAGCTACACTATCAAAGCCTGTGGAAATTACAACTATCTTCTTCTTGGAAGAGAAGAATTCTCTCCATGAAGTCTTTGGAGTTGGTAGTTCTTCAAAATCTTCAAGGACACCTTCAATTTTATCGCGTAAAGCCTTTTGAACTTCATCTTTTTTTTCAAGATAAGCAAGTATATCACATATATTTATATCGTCATTTTTATCCTTTAACATTACGCCTATGCGTTTGTATAGCACTTTTCCCTGCTTATCACCTAGGCTTCTTGCCGCACAGGATAAAACGCTTTTTATGCGATCCTTTTTCTCGGTAACATCATCACAGTCGCTAACGTCGGCAAGGTTAACTGGCAATCCCATCTTTGGGATGCTCCAGAAGGAAAAATACTTATCAATTATACTTTCTGGAAGACGCTTCCTTACCTCACGCTCTGACCATGATCCATCATTATCTACAATTAGAACTTGTTCATCATTTATAGCAGCGTCTACAGCCTGCTCGCCTTCATACGTGCTCTTGCCACTACGAGAATCTCCTGAAATCAACTGATGATAATTCAAATCCGGTTCCATATTCTGTCCATACAGGCAAGTACCTGCTCGGTTCATTACCAAAGGTCTGAGTTTGATATTCGCCGCTTCAACCTTCGTTAACTGATAACCGGCATACTTTAACTCTCTGACCTTTTCTAAATTGGAAGGATATAGAATTATACTCGGTATACTAAAGACACTTATTGATATTTGAATCTTAGGAGCTATATCTACATCTATATTCCGCTTGTACTCTTTCTGTCTATGATTTTTTTCCATACATTTTTCGAGTGCTTTAAGAATCTTGTATTTTTTCTTACAGGTTCGCATGCGCATCAAAATGTAATCCCAGAGTTCAGGCTCAAAATTCAGCCAAAAACCGTCGTAAACGATTGTTTTACTCTGTAATTTATAATACGGGAAACCTTTCTGTGTCGTAATCTTAAAGATGCCAGTTGCTATAAGCTCATTCAAAACATTAATAAAATCGTTAAAAATAGCCGTAACCGAGTCGTCACGGTTATCACTACCCGACTTCATCCATGTCAGAATACTCTTGGTCTCCTCTTCGGATATCAAACCGTAAGAAAACATTATTGAAATCGCTACTCTTATCATTTTTTTTGCGTTGATATTCTCAGAATTCTGGATTGTCAGAGTTTCAATGTCAGCAGCCTTAAGAGCATTTTTTATAAATGCAAGCATATTTGTAGGATCGTTTACGATAGCCTGTATCAATGCAGAATCGAACTCACCTGAAAATCTCTGAAGCTTATCCGGATCTCCGATATTTACTTTTTCGCAGAGATTAATATACATCGCCGGCGTATCTTCAGGGATTACGCATGGATTCTCACAGATAATCGAAGTCAAATGCCTCGTACTATCCTCAATTCCATTCGTTCCTTGCAGATCATCAACCACGACCTTAAGCAGCTCGTCGTGTCTTTTGCCATTCTCAATGCGAGCATCATCGTATAGAACAACCATGCTGTCGTTTGAATCACGAAAAGCCTTTTTCAGTTCGCTTTTTGTTGACATTAAAGATTTAACAACCTGTGAGCTATAATTTTGCGTTTTTAGCAATGCAATCGCTGTTTTTGCAGCTGAAGGACATGCAGGTTCAACAATAATCAGCTGATCCGGCTTAATGCCTTCTTTCTCGAAAAAGTACAGCAGTAAGCTTGCAATTCTAAGAGCAATAAGAAGTTTGTACTGCCAAATTCTCGGAAGTACCATAGAGTAATCCTTGGCAATATCCACGATAGCCCTATCTGTTGGTAGCAACTGTCTTTCACGAACATCGGTCGGATAGCAAGACATATACTGAGGATTCACTATTTCAGCCGAAGCGAAAAGCAAGTGGCCCTCACTATCTTTGCTCCACCCAGAACGCTTAGGAGTAAACAGCAATTTTCTCTCCGTTATTTCCTGAACGGCAAGGTAGAATGCAGCTTCAAGGTATTTTTCAGGACAATCCGGATTACGACGAATAAACGAAAGATATGGTAGAACCTCTCTTTTCATGTATTGCCGCATAGTCAGTGTAATCGAATACACTTTGCCCTCATACTCAAGCTCGATGCAGATGCACTCATACTCACTGGGAGCTCTTGGATTTACGACAAGTGCTTGCAAAATACGAAATTTTGCGATATTTCCTTCGTATCCGTTTCTTTCTTTAAATTTCCACAGATAGCTGAGCTTATCCTGAAATATCCGTCGAGGAGTTAATCCTCGCTTAGAGTAATTATCAAGATACGCCTTCGGCTCAAGCCAAACGTCGCCCGAAAAGATCTTATCCATAACTCCTACCGGAACACCAGCCTTTTTTGACTTTACAGTTTCAAAACTGTATTGACCTATTGGCCAAGATGTCCGCTGTGGTAGCATAGCATCAGAACTTTGAGCAATGCTGTCGTAATTTTCATAATTTGCAAAAGCTTCAAATGAAAATTTGCCCATTTTTGCACCTCCTAACCTAGTTTAATGCAGCAGAATGCTGTAATCATATTATACGATAAAGTCATATTTAAGTCGAAGAGCGAATATTTCATTTTCGTTCCGACTCATCATGGAGAAATAATGTATGGATACTATTATAATGACAAGTTTATACAAGGAAATCATCGATTATCTTAATAACTATATCCCAGAGCCTATTGCGGATAATGAAGATGATTTTACTGCGCAAAGAGAGTGTGCTTACCGTCTATACGACTCTCTTGATGACTTGGAAAATGATAACGAGAAAGTCAGGAGATATCTTACGGATCATTTTAGGTATTTGATGAAAAATGTTTTGTACCTTGATATGAATAAATATAAAGCCAAAGGGGCAAGAGGATCATATTATATCTTTAAGAAAGACGCTTCTATCATTAAAGAAATACTGCTAAGATCGGTATCACATAATCTGAATGATATTATAATAAGTAAGTGGCTGGAAGGAAAAATTGATGACGATAATTATGATGATATAATTGAACTATCTGGCCGTTTGTTTTACGTTATACGTCACGTTGAGGATACTGATTCAAGTGTAAAAGAACTTTGGATTGAAACCTTAAAGCTTGCATTACGTACGGATATGGCCTATGCAATGGTAGAAGTAACATCCACTCTTAAAAACATCTTCTTTTCATCCTTACAGTTTAAAACAAATTGTCATGATGAAACTTTTGATACTCAAGATCCTGATGTTGAAATCGATCATTCTTATATCAGCAGCACTATGATAAATCAGGTCAACGCTCTTGGTGAAAAAGTTCAGCGTTCTTATTTTAAAATGCTATTTTCATATATGGAATCTGCTGATTTTGGCAATATAACAGATGTAGAATCATTCCCACCGTTAGAGCTTATGAAAATGAAGAACGTCTGTGAGCTATTTTATAAATTAGATCCCCCAGATGAAGATGATCCTGTTCTTAAAAAATATGGTTATAAATCCTCACATGGGGATTTTATAAAGCATTTCCCTAATAGTGATAAAATTGACGTTTTTACAGATTACTTCATATCTATTGACAAAGAGTATAAAAAGCGCTTGGAACAACGTAAAGAGAAGGACATGCTCAGACATATTAAAAATTCCAAAAAATCTTCGTAATTACGTTTTTGAAATTAAAGCCGTCTGAAAAAGTTGCAAAAAGCTACCTTTTTCATCATTTTTGGACAAGACTTTTTCTGAAAAACGTAATTTCAAAAATTTTTTCAGTTTTTTTATTATGATAACAATGCAGCCTCCTACACGGAGGCTGCTTCTATTGTCACGTTGTTTTGTACAGCCTGTAATAGTGTGAACGCGAGATTCCCAGCTCCCGCATCGCCTCCACAGGTCTTTTGTTTCCGCAGCGGACTTCCGCCATTACCTCATGCCAGTTATCAGGTAGAGGCTTGGACGGACGTCCGAACTTTATGTTCTTTCGTTTGGCTGCTGCTATGCCTTCACGTTGACGAGCTCGTATCTTGTTACGTTCATTCTCAGCTATAGCTCCCAGCACTTCTATTAGGATAGCGTTTATCATTTCGAGTACCCAAGCCTGCTCCGGCTGGAAGTCTGTGAGAGTGGTAGGTATATCAAGTATCTTTACTCGGACACCCATATCTTTGAACTCTTCAAGCTCTCTTTTGATATCAGATTTGTTACGACTGAGCCTGTCCAACTCCTTTATGACGAGCGTATCTCCCTTACGGAGTATCTGCCGCTTCAAGTACTGATAACCTTCACGCTCAGTGTCCTTGCCGGAAGCCTTGTCGATGATGATGTTCTGCTCAGGAACGCCGAACTTGGTGAGCGCTTCAAGCTGTCTGTCCTCGTTCTGTCCTGTTGAAGATACCCGAGCGTAACCATAGATCCTGTTGTCCATATTACCTCCAATCTTTCCCAAAAAGTCCTGCATAGTTTCGGTATATTTCATAACTAAAAATAGGACTTTTTGGAACACTTTTTTCGCTGTTTTTCGACTGTGTCATAAAGTATACTTTTTTGGACTTCAAAATGCGCCGCAGTAGCTCTCGTAGACTTCTTCACCGCACATGTATTTGACGTCTCTGAGAGCTTCTTGGAGCAAGCTATGGTCTGTGAGCATATCCTCAATCTCATCGCAGGTGTAGCCGTATTCGAGTAGAAGCTCAACATCTGAACTGTCGACACCGTAACAGCCGCAGTATGCAAGCAGTATCTCCTCGTGCATATTATAATAAGAAGAGAGGTCATCATCATACCAACTCATGTACTTGGATCTGTATATTTTAGGCTCATACCGTGAGCGTGTGATTTTGCCGTTCCTGTCGATACGGATGATATCTCCCTCGTCAGCTTCGATACGCTCAGAACCGAATTTATGCAGTCCCACACGCTTCAGTGCGTTCTTCATAATGCTCTCGGTACTGGCATATACGTAAAGTCCGAGGGAAGCGAAATGGAGCAGGCAAAGCGGGTTCGAGCCTTTGATAAGGTATAAAGTGTTCTTATCATCAAGCAAACTGAAAGTGAAGCTACCTTGTACCTGCTCCGACATATACCGAAGACTCTCAAAGTCCAGCTTATGCTGTGACTCTAAAAGTTGTACCGCGATATATGAGTCTGTCTCTATACTTGTGACAGGTAGCTGCTTCTCTTTACGAAGCTCCTTATCATTATAAATGATACCATTGTGAGCAAAACTAAATGAAGTAGCGCCAGTTTTTCCGTAAAACGGGTGGTTGTTCGCGTTGTTCTTCTCGTTGCCCTGCGTCGTGAGCCGAGTATGTCCGAGAACAGCTTTTGTACCTTCGGGCGAATTGAAATGAAGACGATGAGCAGGTTTGGGACGCTTAAATATTACGATTTGACCGTCCTTGACGTAGCTTATGCCAGAGGCATCTGTTCCTCTCTCTTCCGAAGCTACAGCAAGAGACTGTGTCAACTTTTTCAATACTTTGTTAGGTACTACTCCTTGGTAGTTCATCCAGCCAAATAAGCTGCACATTTTATCCCACCTCCTCAAATTTTACGTCGATACTTTGTGTATTCTTCTGGTTGAGGGAATCCTCTAAGATTTCGCCAACTCGATCGAGCAGCAATGTAGCTGTGAAAAGTGCAACAAGCTTAATGATTTCTCCAGCAGGACCACCTGACGGAAGTTTCTTTATTATTGTTATCGGGTTCATATTATAAGTCCTCCTCATTTTCTATTAATTCATTTACATACAAACGTCTTTCCTTGAGATAGGTTATCAATTCCTGCTCTGTGATCGTTTGAACAAAGTCTGACCAAGACTGATTTGCAATCTCGTCTTCGCTCATATTAAGAGCCACATTACAAATAGCATCAACGAGCTCCAACGCGGCAATGAGAGTGTTGTATTTGAGCGTTCCTCTGAAGATTCTGAACTCAACAGTACTGTAGTTCATCAAATTCACAGCGGCATACCTGCCGTTGTTGCCCTTCTTGGCTTTTTCAAGAATTTCGCGTCCTGTCTTTTCATAGCCGTATCGCGCAGCCCATCGGTTAATACTGTACTCACTGCGTCGTGAGAACTTGAGCAATTCAGTCCAGTGCTGTTCGATAAATAGCAATATATGGCCAATTACGAGCTCTTGTTCTTCTTGTGTATCACCGAGACAGGAGCGGTTAACGTGAACGTGCAATCCGCAGGTCGAGGTCTGATGACTTCGATATCCTAGGTATATAGCCTTTTTCATAATATCTTCCCACTGAAACTGCTTATGATATTCAAGACTCATAGGGTGGGTTACAAGCTCCATACCATCATCGAGACTGCCATCACCTTTGATGTATATGTGCTCGCTATTGCCGTCGGAATTGGCTACTTTAAGCAGTTCGTCAGCATTGTTACTGTCTTTGCCAGCCCCGTCAATTTCAAGTTCAACGCCGAAATATCGTGCAGAATCGTCACCATAGAAGATAGGCTCGGGTTTGTAGGAATAATCATGAATCGAGCGGTTCTTATCTACCTCTTCATCATAGCAGTCACGACAGTAATCGTATCCGTCGAGGTGATATGCGTCGTCCTCATGCAACAGCACATCGCAGCAGCTACAGCGTGTATAGTGATTGTGATAGCAATGGCTACAGAGCGTTGTATCATCATCGCCATAGCTGTCATCGATCCAAATTACAGCTCCACATCTGTCGCAGGTAGTAGTGTCACGTTCCACACAGTCAGAGCAGACAATTTGCCCGTTTATAGTCTCAAAATCGTCATCTTCCGCAATGATAGCCCCACAGTGTGAACAGATCATTCTGTTTTCATTGTTATTATTTTCCATTTTTACCTCCGTAAATAACGTAAAATAGCCGTCCCGAAGGACGGCTTTATTGTTGATATTTTCATTTGTCGTTGCCAATAATGATGACAGCAATCCTCACCTACCAGAAAAACAGATATAACATAAAGGCCGCTCCCGAAGGAGCGGCACTAATACTCTGTGGCAAGCAGCATGGTGGAGTGGTCATCATCATCGATGACGTAAATTTTTTGCGTGATAGGCTTCTCAGAAGGGAGCAAGTATACCTTTCGGTATTTAGGCTCTTCTGTCTGATGAGTGATACTCTGCATAAAGCCCACCTGATCCAAAGCGAAGATTTGCAGATAATCGCGAGGTTCTGGGAGCTGGTCAATACATGCCCATAGAAATAATTGTAGCTCTATGGGGATTGTATCATTTACCCCACGACTGAGGTAGCGTTTGTTCTTGAACATCGGTTGTTTCTCCTTTCAAAAATTTGTCACACATTTAATATGACCATGGTAATAATATATATCTGGAATTCGCTAATAATAGGCAAAAATTGAAATTCGGAATATATATTATTATCACGAAAGAAGAAAAATGTAATAAAAGTATAATTATTTGCAAAAAAGTATTACTATATGATAATCTGGAGCGAAGCGACCTGTATGTTATATGAAAATAACAATAGTTATTCACTAGAGTAACAATGTTACAATGTACAACATACATGGATAGTTTATTATATCTAAAAAGATAAACCACTCCAGAAATCTATATTGAAAGAGGTATTCACTATGAGGAATCCAGAAGACAAGAAGACAGTAAGAAAGACAGTCCTTATGACTGAGAGTCTTGCTAAGGACATTGATGAAGAAGCTAAACAGCGTGGTATAAAACCTAATGCTGTGATGAACGAGAGAATGGAACATCCCAACAGGGATGATAACAAGCCTTCCAATTTGGTGGAGTTTCAAGACTTCGCTAACGAAGCTGTTCGTAGAATGAAACAGTTTTCGGAGAAGGATGCAACATATCTTGAAAGAGAGGCTAATAAATTATGGACATTTTAACACAGAAGAGAGTTACAAATAACGGTGACGGAGCAGGCTACTTCAAGCACTGCATCAACTACGTCTATCAAGATAAACCGGAGCCTGGTGAATCACTTGTACAGACTAGGGGGTATGGCGTATGTGATACTAACCCAAGATATACATACCAGCAAATGTATGCATTGAAACAATATTACGGTAGGACCGGCGATAACCCGGTGATGCACTTTGTTGTTTCTTTCGATAGGAATAAAGTGTTCGATGCAATTACAGCCTGCAATTTGACCGAGATGATTGCAAATCATCTGAGAGCTAGATATCAGGTGATAACAGCAGTGCATATGGAGGATCAAGGAGGATCTCTCTTCCATGCACATTTAATAGTGAACTCGGTTGATATCTACACAGGCAGGCTGTACCATAGTGGTCCATACGAACTTCAACAGCTTGCGATGTTCATACATAATCTGACTGGTAACTATTGTAAATCTGTAATCAAATACATCTAATTCATATAATAAAGCTTATAAATTGAAAAAATGTATTGGAAAACAAACAGCTGAGATTCTTTATTTGATCGTTCCTCCCCATAACGGGGAGGCAGGCTGTTTGGTGCTGTTTACGTTAATTAGAATCACAAATATCGGGAAAGATACTGCTGCTGCGACCAACTGATTGAGAATACAATTGAGTTCAATTGACAAAATCGTAGCTATGTTATATAATCATTACATAAGTATTTCTGCACCTATTGCAACAGGAGATAAAATATGAAAAACTATAAAAAAGTAATTGCAATTATTGTATCAATGGCAGTTCTGACAGGCACAGTTACTTCATGTGCCGTATCTAAGAAAAAAGTACCGCTGAGCAGCGATGAAACCATTTCAGCGGCAGTTGATCCTGTGAGTCTAAAGGAGCTTCCGAGAGGCGAGTATGAGGTCTATGAGGCAGACTATTTAAAAGGTATTGAAAATATCTCAAATATTACGCCCTTGAACAATAACCGCTTCCTTATAAGCTCGGATACATCAGGATATGGCGATGCGGCTTCTCAGAAGCTGTATATCGCCGACGATGAGAAAAGCACAGTTACCGAGATAACTCCCGAACTTGGCTTGGACAAAACAGCCTATTATTCCGCACTCGGAACAACAACGGGAGAAATATTCATAACAGCGATCGAACCAAAATACACTTGGGGAAAAGACCCCGGTCACGCTTCTGAAGAAAACTTTGAGCAGGATCACCTTGATTATCTGTTCAGTAAGGCGAAAAATGTGGAATACAAACTTTTTGAACTGAATACAAAAGGCGAGATAATATCTGAAAACACTGTAGATATCGAATATGACAAGAAAAATCCTGTAACATGGCTGTTGTGTGATGACTGCTGGGATAATGAGCTCGTTATCACTGCAATCGTGGTAAAGGATTACGAAAGAACCTCTTCCTGTTATATCGTGGATAAACAGGGTAAAATCAAGGGACAGATTGAAAACTATATTCCTTATTACGGTCCTGCTGTCAGGAAAGTGACCTCCGACGATAAACTATGTTTTGTCGGCGGCGATTATACATCTGAAGAACCGCAGGACGCATTGTATTTCTATTCCAGAAATAATAATGGCTACCCTTTGTTTGATAACACCAGTGTCAAAATTGAAAATTTCGGCTGTGAAACAAGATCTGGCTGTATAGAAAAAGGTACCTTCGGTCACGGAAATGACCTGCTTTATCTTAGTTCGGGTATAGGACTCTTTGCATTTGATAAGGACAGAAAGTACGAAAATGTTATAAACTATATCGACATGATACCTTCGACCGAAGAAATAAGGTCTGTTGTTGTTCTTGATAATAACAGCGTTCTGGTACTTGGAAAGATATTCGACGACGAATACAAAAACGTATTGTACAAATTCAAAAGTGTCAACATTAAATGATCTTTCAAACTGCCAAGGGTTCACAATATGACTGTTCAACAAATGATATTGTTGGATTTTGATAATATGTGTGCCGCCTTAGTGGCGGCATTACTTTTATACATCATACATCTTTTCTTATACTATATAGAAATCCGCCCGTAATTTTACGAGCGGATACTTTGTTTGGCGCTTTAGCGTAACTAAACCCCCAGTTCTACTGGGGGAATAAAAATGCTTTAGCAAAAGCTTAAAAATAACCTCCAAGTATGGTAGAATAGTAAAGGTTTGGCGACCGCATTACTATCTGAGATACAAGGAGGTTATTAACAATGAAAAATGAAATAAAGCATACAACCCACTCCACATACAGATGTCAGTATCACATAGTGTTTGCGCCGAAATACAGAAGAAAAGCTATATATGGACAGTTGAAGGCAGATATAGGGCAGATACTCAGAAAGCTGTGCGAACAAAAAGGAGTAGAAATAATAGAGGCAACAGCAATGACAGATCATATACATATGCTGGTAAGCATTCCGCCGTATTTAAGTATAGCACAATTCATGGGATATCTCAAGGGGAAAAGTACACTAATGATATTCGACAGACACGCAAATTTGAAGTACAAATATGGAAGTCGTCACTTCTGGTGCAGAGGATACTATGTAGATACGGTAGGACGAAATGAAAAAGTCATACGAGAATACATAAAGAATCAAACAGAAGAAGATTGCATGGCAGATCAACTAACATTCAAAGAGTACATTGACCCGTTTACGGGTAGTAAGAATAAGTAAGCAAAAAGAAACAGCCGCTTGAAGCGGCTGCTCGAGATAGTAATGCAATGTCAAACCTTCGGTGCCCACTTTAGTGGGTGAGCCTGTATTCGCCCCTTTTAGGGGCTGTGCAAACCACCACTTCAGTGGTGGTTATGATTATAATCATTTTAGATATGTTTATGACTTAATCTCGCTGCCGCCCCATTCAACAACTGTAAAGCCCTTTCTCTTAAAGGTCTCAAGCTGCTGAGGTTCGATATCCAATGCCTCTTCAAGAGGAACATAAGCCATGAATATACGGAGCAGGCTGTCAGGTGTTGGAGTTATGTTCAGCTTTGCGGAATTTGTATACACATCGCCTTGGAAAGATATGAGATTATACTTGTTATGCTCCATTAGCGGCAGCCAGTATACGATGAATTCGTTCATTTCTTCCTCTGTAAGTCCCATATATGTGAGCTTTTCCTTGAGGAAGCTTTCTGTATCACTGCCTGCAACACAGAAGCCCTTTGAGAAATCAAATCTTGTACGGCAGTTTACTGCGTCCCAGAACAGGTACTTATGATGTGTACCGTCAGACTTGTTAAGGAGCTTTCCGTCAGGATATGCTGTTACATCCCATCCATTATTATACTTCGGATATGTTGTTGAGAGCTCTGCTTCGGTCAGCTCCAGCTCCACATGAACATCAGCCTCTTTCTCGGGATACAGGTATATCACAGGTTTATCCATGTATACCTCATAAACGATCGTCGGAGTTTTACCATTGTCTTCTACTGTTCTGATCCAGCCATATTGCCCACAGTATTCGGTAAATATCCATTTATCGTTATTATCCTGATATCCTAATTCTGAGAGACGAGTACCTTTATAAATAATTGCTACATACTCATAGCTTTCATCCGGGCCAAGATATAATTTAAGATAATCTGTAACAGTACGTATTGGTCCGCCGAAACTGCGCTGATCAGGTTCTAAATATTCTGTAGCATTCTGATTTATAAGTTCTTTTCGCATTGTTACAAAGTCAAATATATCTATCTTGTTATCACGGCAGAAATCAACTGCTCTCCAGTTGGAAAGTGTGATTTCTGATACAGAAAGAAGCCACTTTTGCATTATCAAAGCATCTGAAACTGTGAGACAGCCGTCTCCGTTGACATCACCGTTCGGTACCCATTCCAGTTTGCATGACAGCTCGACCTTGTTGTTCCCTTCATTTATGACTTCAAACTCAGGTTCGCAATAGCCGCCTCCGGTCATATCAGATATGATGCAATAATAGCTGTCAGGATCATATAAATTAATATCATCAACAGTGCAGGGATTTGATGTTATATCATAATTCACGGTTTTACCGCTTGAAGATGAGCTACTGCCGGTGAGTTTCATGATCCGGAACGCATCATCACCTTCAGGAATACCGATCAGTTCACCCGTATCCTTATCGTACAGAGTGATAGTTGTTGAATATGATGTGTTCTTTTTGCGGCTTTTTAGTTTTATTACAACATCAGCAGTTTCATTGTTGTATTTTGTGACGGTCATATAATCTTCAGGGATTATTTTTCCATTTTCATACCTTGGATGAGGGTCGGTCGTTTCAGGAATCAAATATCCTTTTGGCGGATTACTCAATCCGAATGAGAAATTATCTGCGTCAAGGTTTAACCCTGCGCTATGGTCAATTGCCGGATTTGTATAAAGCCAGAATGGCTGACGGTTCATAATGCACTCGCCTTCAGGTGTGTCATAGCTTACATTTGTCCATATATAAGGAGCGTCATCTTCGGGAACAGAAATAGGCTTGCCGGTATCATAGTCAACAAGTGTATATCTCATATTTCCCTTAAGCAGTACGGTCTGTGCATCATCTATAACCACACAGTCGGCAAGTAATGTCTTTTCTATTGCAGTGGGTGAATTGGAAATAAAGTAATTTTCGGTATAGTCATACGCTATCTTTGCATACCCGTCTTTTTCAGCCTGAAATACCCGGATCTCATGTTTTGTACCGCCGTC
>NZ_FNWV01000025.1 GCF_900108555.1 Ruminococcus flavefaciens | reverse complement strand
TGTAAAGGAGTATTCCTGCTGCAATACAGAATCACGACTGAATTTGACCTTGAAATCAGGCGGCGTTTTCCATGCGCTTTTATATACCACAACTTCATATGCAACATCGATGTCTTCATTAACAAATACATCATGGCAGTATTCGGTTACCAATGCTCCTGAAGTTTTTATCTCATACCTTGCTTGGCTGCGATACTGCTCTTTGAAAACAAGACAGATCAGATTGCTTTCATTTCCCGAACCGATGTGAGTTGCACCGTACTTATTGCGGAAGCTGACAGCTTCCTCAAAGGTTGTGGGTATCCAGTCAGGAATAGAGCTTTCTGTCATGAATTCTTCTGCATATACTTTTGATGTATTGCACACATTTGCATTATCTGCAGAAAAAGGGATAATTGCGGTTACAACTGCTATAACAGCAGCTGTGAGTCTTGTGAGCTTCATATCATTCACCTGCCATTCTTCAGATTTGCGGCATATAACTGCTTGATTCCATTATACAACGATATCTCGCCGAATGCAAGAGATAATCGTATTTCTATGTTTCTTAGTGTCTGTAATCATAATCGATCCCGTAAATAGGATATCGGTATTCCCTTGAAAAGCTCACATCATAGGAATAATTTGCACTGTCAGAACTGCCGTGCATACTCTCAAGGCTGAGCACCCTGCCAAGCGGAAGAATCTCAAATGATGTCTCACCGTACTGGCATTTCTTTACTCTTATGCCATCATCTGTAATCTTTACGACTTCAATAATATAATTGAGATCATCGGAATCATTCTTCACCCATTTTCCTTCCTGCTTCTCAGTGAACTTGTCGCCCTCGGAAATGCTGAAGTCCATATACTCATCATCTTTTTCGATCCAGTTTCCTGCATAGCCGTAACCATTGTAATGAACGACAACATTCATTTTATAATCATAGGAACGGGGATTTGTCAGATTACCGTTATCGCAGCTGATAAGCTGCTTTCTCAGCATACAAAGATCGAATACATCTATCCTGCCGTCCCTGCAAAGATCCGCCCTTGTCCAGTCGGGCATGGACACATCGTCAGAGCCCTTCAGCCATTTCTGCAAGGTCAGCAGATCCGCGATGCCGAATACATTATCTCCGTTTACATCGCCGAGGCACTTCCACTCCACCTTTTCACCATGGTATTTGCTCTTCGGAACCGTTGCCTGTAAGATACACAGGTAATCAGTGTTGCATATGCCGTAATCGGGAGAGCGTTCAATGTAGTATACGGAGATATTTCCGTCAGAGATCTCCATGTTCCTGATGCTTACACCGCTGCCGCCAGTGGAGTCAACTTCCCAGTCAAGGAACAGCACGTTGCCTTTGAAGAACTCGTCGCCGTACTTGGACATAACCTTCCTCTGCAGGCTCTCATTTGTAAACCAGGAGGACATTATCTCCTGGAGCTCCTCTTCCGATGTCACCACCGCAGGTCCGCTCTCTGTCATTTTTTCATAGTTGATGCCACGAACCGTTGTGGCTATCTTGTCCATAAAGGTAGTACCGCTACCGTTTTTTTGTACGTTAAAGACTATATCCGCGGTATTATAGGGATATTCATCAATGATAGCCTCGTTCCATGTATAAAGCTCATAGCCCTCGGGCAGATACTTTTCATCGATGTAAAGATCATGAACGGTCTTGCCTGTGCGCTCCGTATCCCAGTAATAGGGATTAGAGCCCTCGCAGTACTTGACAGTGCCGCCGAACAGGCTGAGTACATCGTCATTGGGTATCTCTATGGTCTTGCCCGTATCTATATCCACTACTTTTATACGTACAAGATCGCTTTCCAGAATCTCATTGTCGTTCCAGACAACATAGGAACCGTCATACTGTTCCTTAGGTATCTCTACCCTGAGGATATCAAAATCCGAGGTCCTCATGAGCACTCCGCTTATCACAGAGGTATAGTCGATTTCCAGATAACCGTCCTTTTTTACCACGTCCCTCAGACCATGCTTGAACACTCGTCCCCTGTAGGGGTCAAGGTAGGTATTCAGCATCAGCACATAATTCTCGAAGAACAGCTCCGAATACTGCTCCGTGAACTTCTTTGCCGCGCTCTCATTCAAATATCTCGAAAGGAACTTGTCAAGTTCCTCCTTTGAGGTTATGACCGCCGAATCCGAGCCGTAATACTTATCGTAGATCTCATTTGCGGAATACTTCAGTTCTCCCGAATAAATGCTGTAGGACGAAAATGTCAGCCTTGCGTCGCTCAGATACGAATCGCTCAGGGTTATCTTATTGCCGTTATCCGCAACGGTACAGTCGGCAACAATAGCCTTTTCAACAAGGGGAACGCCTGCGTCAGCGCCTCTTGCGAAATCCCATCTGATAATGCCTTTTCCGCTGTTCAGAGCCCTGTAAACAGCAACAAAGCGTTGTGTGCCTCCGTCCAGTACCTTTGCTGTTTCCACGGAACATGATGACCGGAACAGTTCCCTGAACATATCCTCATCCACAGCTGAGGTCCAGCTGTATGCCGTACCGATAGCTTTGTCTATACAGAACAGAACGAGATCATCCTTTGCGGATACAGCTCCGTTCTTCTCCTTATATGCCTCGTACTCGGCAGCACAGTCGGGAAGCCAGCCGTAGATATCTGTCTCGGTGATCTCCTTATCCTCGTCTACTGCAAAGGAATAGAAAACAGAAGCGTTAACGCCTCCCAGATCGATCCCCGCCTTTTGAGCAAGGGCATTGTTCTCCATAACAGGGTCGTATCCGTCCTCAGGCATTATGCATATCTGTATCCACTTGTCGGTCAGTGCCACAGCAAACTCACCCTGCTTCTCTGGAGCATAGTATACTGCCACCTCATAGCAGCTGCCTGTCTCCGAGCTTTCCGAGCAGTAAGTTTCACGTTTGAGTTCTTTCATCATGCCTTCCGTTGTCCTGATCTCATAACGTGACGCTCCCTGCTGTTCATCATCTGACGTTTCTGCCATACTCTCCTTGAACACAACACATACAAGGCCGTCCTTTACAAGAGTAGCACCGTATGTATTCCTGAATCCAAGAGCACTTTCAAAGCTGTCGGGGATCCAGTCGGGAAGAGCAGCTCCCATAGCGTGTTCAGCCGCATACACAGCGGAAGGAACGAACACAGAAAGCCTGTCCGCCGAAAGAGGGGCAATTGCAGTTGCTGCAGCGGCAATTGCAGCAGCTATCTTCTTGAGCTTCATATCATTCACCTGCCATTCTTCAGATTTGCAGTTTTTAACTGCTTGATTCCATTATACAACGATATCTCGCCGAATGCAAGAGATAATTGTACTATAGTCTATATAGGATTTAACGTATGAGACTGGCAAAATGTGCGGCTGAAATCGTAAACTTTCTATGAACACATATATCAGAATTGAGTTGTCAATACGTTTCCCGGGTAACTGGTCAGAGTTGCAGGTTCTACTTTGATAACAAGGCTCCTCAGAGATAAGAACGTCTTCATATACAACGTTGCGGAGGAAGTTTATCATATAATCAAACAGCTGAATAGAGATAAAAAATGCTTCCCCGCAATGGGGAAGCTTAGCTGTTTGTATGGAGTTTACGTTGTCTAGTATGTGAGAATATCGCAAACCATGTCCTGTCTCGACCAGGTATACGGGGAAACATAAAGAGAAAACGCCTTCACATGAAGGCGTCTTTTATATCACTTAAGAAAATAATCATTTGCAATACTATCCAGCTGATTTGAAATGTTTTTGAATTCTTGATTCAAGTCAAGAGTTCTTGCTCCGATACTATTCCCACTAATAATGAACGGCTGTCCATCAGGGAACATTTCGTCCTCGGTTTTGGCATAGAGCAAAAGTCCTGAAACATTACCAGTATTCTTTGTATCCATATTTTTGACATATGCAAATATTTGATACAAATGTGCCGAACGCAGTGTTTCTTTATTATAGTTCTTTATCATGGCTTGTCCATAATACTTAGCATCTATTATTAATTTCTTATCTCCTTTTTGAAGAACAATATCTGTCTTCATCCTCGGTAGAAACTGTATCATATTCGGATCTGGCATTTCTGTATGATTCCAGTCAATTACAGGAGCCTCAGGTGAAAGTTCAGGATGATGTTGTTTATAATATTCCAAAATGAACTTTTCGTAAAGGCGTTCCATATGTTCATCTGAAAATGATATGAGCTTGTAATTTCCATCTTCAGTAGTTTGAAGCAGACCATTCAGCACCAGGTAGCAAATATTCAATAGCAATTCATAGTTTCGGTTATTGCGCTGATAGATCAGCCTGTTCCAAGCGATATGATCTGAATGTATCAGCTTCACATTACCAAAGAAAACTATTAGCTTTTTCAAAGCCTGCCTTCTTTCGGCAGCAACACCGTCTACAGATATAAGCCTATATATCGTAACTTTCAATATTTGATTATAGATATTATCCTCAGAAAATTCATCGAACTCGCATGATAACTTCTGCTCTCTTTGTACTTGTAAACGCAGTGTTTCATTAATACTTAGCTTCCCTCGCATGACAGATAAGTCTTCTTGCATCGGAACATACTCACGGTACAGTCCTTGTTTTACTTGACGAGCAACGCCCTTTTCAAGTATTGCTGCGAAGAGGTCGTGTATCTTATCAAACTTCTCGCCTGCGACATGCTTATAATCCTCCTGCTTCAATATCTGAAATGCATAAGAAAGCATATAGTATATATTCTGAATAAAAATACCTTTATCACTTGTCATTGAATAATCCTCTCAGATTTTCCGACCACTTATCGGCTTTATCCTTATCATCGAACCAATACTCTTTCAGCATAGGGATAATATCATATCCCCACAGGAAGCACAGGCACACGCCGATCCAAAAGAGGCATTTGAGGATTATGATAGCGCAGGATTTGGCTTTGAAGAGGACGATGTGGATGAGTTTAATATTTTCAACTTTGTATCTGGCTACGAAGAATCGGATAACGATGCGGATGACTTCGAGTTTGAGGATTAATCTTATGGGCTCTCTGTCTAAGTTATGTATAAAAACGCCTCCAATTACGGGAGGCGTACATAGAAGAAATAACGTAATTTTTTATACTGATATTTGTAGGTATATTGGTTGTAACAATTTCCAACAGCTCTGACATAAGTGACGACTTGATCTGCAAACTTGCATTTGAATAATGGAGGACCTTATCATGAAATAAAAGTACATAGCTCCTGAAATGGAGCTTATAGAGTTTGATATAGAAGATGTTATCACAACCGCCTGTAGGCAATGGTGGCAATATGCCAGACAATGGACTTAACTGATCGCCACTTACACATGCCAACTAACATGAAAACTCCCACCCACTATTATTTAGAGATATTGTGGACTTTAATATTTATATAATATCCTAAAAACAAGGCGCCTGTTCAGGCGCCTTTAAGTTTCTCTTTATTAGAAAGATTCAAATATATATTACAACTTTTCAAGCTGCTTTACCTCACGTTCCACATCTTTTTTGCTGCTGGTCGCACAGCGATAAAATCTGTAGATATACGATGCAGGTATAAGAAGCTTACTCTTCTTCACCCATGGAACAGAGGCTTCAAGAAAGCTTATAGGCGGGAATATACGATACAGTATGTATCCAAGTTTAGACCCGTTACCTCGGTATTTAATGCCATTTTTGACGGAATTCTCTGTATTACCATAAGTTTCTGACATAACATAGTAGTCGAGAAGTCTCTTATCTTCAAGCGTAAGCTGCTTCAAGGTACATACTTTTATTGCAAGCTCATGATTTTGCTTCTCATACTCTGCTATACCAAGTTTATTAAGCTCTGTATTGATGTAGTTCCAGTCAAGAGAGCCTTTGAACTTGCGCAGAAATATGTATGTATCCACAAGTGAACGTACTCCAGTGCCGCCGCCTGTGAAGTGTTTGTACTCATGAGCAAGCATAAACAGATAGAAATCCTCATTACGGAAGTGATACCCATAATCGCTATTCTGATCCTTGATCAGGCGCCCCTTAACGTTATTAAAGTAACCATACAGATTTCCTATATGTGCTGAACTGAACAAACCACTGTGCATTTCAAAATTTAGCACTGGCTCTTTAAAGTAAACGTCATGGTTCTGATGACCGAAGTGTTCACAGGTATAACCTAAATCAAGGAATATATCGCGTACCTCAACCATTTTTTCACTGTCAACAAGAATATCGTTATCAGTCATTTGTCTCATTCCCAACTTTGGATACCAGTTATGGAGAAAAGATCCCTTCAATGGCATATACCAAATCTTTTCAGTTTCTAGTCTGCGGAGTATATTACCACTCTCAACGTCAAGGAGAATATTCTTACGGATAGCCTTTTCCTTTGCCTGTGTGAAGTCGTTAGCTTTAACGCCCACTGATTCAAGTGCATAAGCAACACAAGCTGTGAGAATATGCTTCTAACACACCTCAAACAGCTTCGGCAGATCAAGGTTGTCGATACGTTCCTGTCTGGGCTTTTTATTATTGATCGCGCAGGCTGTGAGATATATCATATCCGCAGCATTCTTGCGAAATTCACGCTTTTCCATTTTCTATCACTCCGTTATCGGTAAATTGCAGTATCCTATCGCATATATCAAGTGCGGCTGGACGATGTGTAACTATTACTACACTTTTATCTGTCATTTTTTTGAGGTTTTCAAGAACTTTTCTTTCGGTAGTCTCATCAAGAGCACTTGTAGCTTCATCGAGGAGCAGGATTGGACATTTTGAGTATATAGCTCTTGCTATGGCTATACGCTGCATTTGTCCTTCTGAAAGACCTGTTCCGCGCTCTCCGAGAAGTGTATCAACTCCGTCGTCAAGTTCGCTTACGAACTCATAAGCGCAGGCTATTTTCAGCGCTTCATTTATACGCTCATCATCATGAAGCCCGCTCTTATCTGCAAAGCATATGACCTCACGTATCGTTCCGCTCATAAGCTGATTACCCTGCGGAACATAAGCGAACAGACGGTGAAACTTCGCTGAAAGTTCCTCTGTATTTCCAGACCTATCGGTTATATAACGCCTGCCGTCATCAAGCTTATAAATACACATGAGCAGCTTCAGGACGGTACTTTTGCCGCAACCACTGTGGCCCGTGAACGCAACATACTGTCCCTTGCCTATCTCAACGCTTATATCCCTGAGAACAACAGGCATTGTATCCTTGCTGAGCTGACGAACGCTGTCGCCTGACGGATAGTAGGCAAACTCTGCGTTATCAAGTCCCATAGCCTTGAAGCTGCTGCGGTAATAATCGAGAGTTTCATCAATATCCATAGGCTGAACATCGTTGTCGTTCTCGAATTCCTCTATCTCCATAAGTCGCTCTGCACTCGCCGTCATGGCGTAATACTTAGGTAAATAGCCCGTTATATTAGCAAAGGGCGACTGAATCTGAGAGATGAGCTGAGTTATCGCTGTAAGCGTTCCGTAGCTGATAGCTCCAGTGAGAATGCCATAGCCGCAGTAAATAACGCCGCCTACATACATCCCCTGCATACCTGTCTGGAAACCGATATTGCAGAAATTTGAGAAGCGGACGCGCTTCATGCGCGAGCCCTTGTGGTCGCACATCTTGTCAAGTGCCTCGGCTTCGGTCTGTTTTTCAGCTGCAAATGAGCGTATCATCATCATACTTCCGAGACGTTCCTGCAAATATACACGGAGCTTTCCGTCACGCTCCTGTATATTCTTATGGAGCTTTTTCAATACCTTTCGGAAGCCGTATGTAGCGAAAAAAAGGACTATTCCCACTGGAAGCAGAACAAGTGCAAATCGGTAATCAAGGAATATCATCATCACCATTGCACTTACCATTTTCACTATCATACCAGCTAGTCCGGGCAGAATCTCAACGCTATTCTGAGCAACCACAACTGTGTCATTTGTCAGGCGGTTCAGCCACTCACCTGAATGTACTGAGCTGACAGTTCCAAAGTCTTTGGTGAGGATATTGTTGAGCAGTCTCTGCTTGAAAAGGTTTTCAAATGAGGCACGTGAAAGCTCCTCTAGCCAGCGAATTATCGCTCGCATTGCGACCTGTGCTAACACAAGGAGTATTATCAAGAGAACATTCAGCTTGAAGCCGTTTCTGTCGCCGTCAACTGCACTGTCTACGATATTTCTCAGCAGAAGTGCGTAAAGTACTCCGCTGCCGCCGTGAAGCGCATTCACTATCATCAGCCAAAGGATATTCCATTTTTTCTGCCAGTGACCGAATACAGCCATTTTACTGCGTTATTCTTCATAAGGCGTATATTCCCATAATGTATAGCGCTGTGGACAATGATACATGTATAAGCCATGACTTTTATATATCCAGTCGCGTCTTATCATTGCCCAGCCTTTTCGGTTTTCAAGATATGCACCGCTTTGTGTGTCCCACCAGTAAAACAATCTGATCTTACGTTTGAGTTTTTCCTCAAGCTGATCTATGAACTTATAAAAAGTTTCCGTTTCAAAAGGCCGTCCCATAAACAATACCGAATAATCATTGTAATCAAGCTCAAAAGCATTGCCGTTCAATATGGTTATGTTATCATACTTTGAAGCCCACTTCTGAGCATATTCAGCAACATCTTTATTAAGCTCTATTCCAGTAATCTTACATGAATAGCCTTTTCTTTGTATAAAGGCAAGAACTCGTCCCTTACCGCATCCAATGTCGATAAAAGAATCATTTTTTTCCAAAATGACATCGCCGAAAATCTTATCAAGTGCCCAGTAGCAGGTTGCTTCGCTTCCTGTGGCTCCCATTGTTTCGCGATACAATGATGGAATATATTTTACAAGCGAACAGCCGCATATTTTTTTATCTTTTATACTATCAAAAAAATGAGCAGCTTTTATCAATGCACTCTTGTACTTGCGTTTTATTATTTTGAATACTGTTTTTTTCTTCTTATTACTCATTATATATTCTTTGCCATTCTTTTCAGCTTGCTGACAACGTGTACGATAAATGCACGAACAGGAAAGAAGTCGCACCATAAGTGAACATACAGCTTGTATTTCCGGTCGTGCACAGAAACTTCCTTACCGTTGCGGACAACGGCTGTCAGTACACCGATAATATGCCTGTCACAGATACCGTACTCTTTTATCCATCGATTGTCTCCGCAGATAACATAATCGTTTTTGCGGACTTTGAGGATACGATGCAGGACGTACTGTCCGCTATCGCGTTTATACAGCGGAACATCATACTTTTTCAGTCTGCCGTGAACAGGTTCTATTATGAGCAGATCACTTCCCTGCTTGATAAGAGGCATCATACTGTCGCCTTTGTTTGTATAGATGAACTTGCCATTTTTGGCAAGCTGTTCCTCAAATGTCGAATTAGCCATCTATTGCTCCGATTTTTCTGAGCTGGTCAATAACCTTCTTAACATCGCGCTCCATAGCCTCTTTCGGACCATCATACTTCTTCTCCATCTTAGATACGATCTCAGCCTCGGTAGTATCCTTTTCGAGGCAGCTTATGATAAATCCGGCAGTCTCATTGCTGCGGACAAGTCCTGAGAACTTGCTTGCTCCTGTGGAAACGAGGATCTTCTGATCACCGTCGTCATGTGTTAAAAATGCTTTATTGAGTTTCATAATATCAACCTTTCATTGCGTTATATGCGACTTTCGCCGCTTCTATATCCATATTGCAGGCGAGCTTGTATAGTTCCACGCTCTCTGCCATTTTGTCAATAAGTTTCAGAGTCTTAGCCATTTGCAAAGGGTCCTGTGGACGATAGACCTGTTGCAGAAGCATTGCATAGGCTTCTGATTTTTTTATGCGGACGATATTATTTTTTTCGCCGCGTGTAATTACACATATCGCTTTTAATGGTACAGACATATTACAGCCGAGATGATGCTTGCCGTTATATGGTGTACCATAAACAATTATACCATTGTCATGCACAGAAATCAAGGGCTTGTCATCATTGACCATAACAGCCCTATCACCCAAATATTCGCGCCATAATCTTGTATGCGTTGACTTGCCAGTACCGGATTTTGCCGTGAACAGGAATCCCTGTCCGTCAACTGCAATAACAGAACCGTGGAATACAAAAGAATCATATTGCGGCATCTTCTCAGCTATCTTGCGGTATACTGCCGTCTCTTCAAGCAAGTCATCTGAATAATTCGGTGATTGCTTACCCTCAAAGGCATATTCCGAGTAGGTTTTCTGCTTTTCGTAGATAATGTCCTCGGCAGTTGTCGTCACTGAGAAATCCGGCTTTTCATCGGTCTCATAGTCCTTGCAGTAATCATGAACTCTCTCATATATAGAGGTCACCTCGATGACCTTTTCTGCTATTTTATAATTCTTCGTCATCATCGTCCGTATTCGGTTCTCCTTTCATAAGGGCGCAAAGGTAACTTTCAGTCTGCATACATTTAAAATCATAGCATTCTTCAATATAAAGCGGACACCTCTGCTTATAGAACGGAGTGCAGCGTGGAAGGAAACAACATTCTCTGCATCTTTCATCTATATCGACTGACTTGTAAAGCTCATCATATTTTGCCTGATCTGTAATGCCGTAAAAGAGGTCTCCCCATACATTCTTCTCCAGAAGAGAATCGCAGTTATTGAACTCACCGTCAGGACCTATGCCAATAGTCTTGTCCATTGAGTCTGCCATACAATAATTAGCTTTAAACTTGTTATCTCTCTTGAAATAGTCAGTCTTTATCAAGCCTATGTTACGACAATATTCTGTAAGATCCGCCATTTTTTTAAAAAGCGTCTCAGATGGCCTGCATTTATCAACGCCAAACAATGGTGAAAGATACATATTAATATTCTTTGCATCGCTCAAATCTGCTTTCAGTTGGTCTACAAATGCTGCAAGCCCATCAATATTATTATCGTCTACATTAAACCTTAGATTTATCTTCAGTCCCTCTGCCGCAAGGAAACGTATTCCCCTGATCACCGTGTCATAATTATACTTTTCCGGAGCGCAGTAGCGCTTTCTTTTTTCATAGTCTGCCTTGTTGCCGTCTAATGAGACCTGTATCTTTTTCATATTCCAAAGCTTGGATATCTCTTTTGCAAGTTCCTCTGTAACAAGGCTGCAATTTGTTATCATCGTTGATTCAAATTCGATATTATTCTCCTTGAGTTTTCGGCACATATATGATATCATTATATGACCTAACAATGGCTCGCCGCCGAACCATTTAATTTTGATTTTTCCGTCCTGCTTTGTCTCTTTGATAAATTCTATCACTTTATCAGCGATCTCAGGCGTCATCGTCCTGGTTTTGAATCCTTCTTCAAAGCAGTAAATACATCTTGCATTACAGCCCGTTGTGGGCCAGATGATATATGAGCTATAGCCTTTCTTTGCCATAGCAACAGTTTTCACTACAAAAACAACGTTCTTATATTGAGCGATCTCATCATAGTCCTTTTCAACTATATATCTTGACATCGCAAGCTGTTCAAGCCCGTTTGCAGCAATGTAATCATAGCTGACATGCTCTTTTCTTATCTGCTGAACGGCGTTCCATTCCTGTTCTGTCAGCTCTGCTACTTCAAGCGTCAGCGTATTCTGTATAAGATACTTACCGTTTTCAGAATAAAAGTATGTGAACAGCGAAATACGATACTCGGTATCTTTGTTCAGTTTTTTCTTGTTTATTATCTTGGTGACATTGCTGTCACCGTTCTTTATTATTATCATAATTCACCCTTTAGCAAAAATAGCGATAAGGCTGTACGGCTATTACAGCCATACAGCCTTCGCTGTCAGTATTTTGAACTGAGATTACATATTGTCATCCTCACCAGGGCAAGAAGTTGTAATAACATCTTCTGCGTCGAAAGCGATGATCTCAAGCTCAGCCTCTACATAGTTTCTCATTTCAAATACACCTCCATTCACGTAAATAGATCGATCTATGTAATGAATCGGGTTAAAGCACTCGATTATTACCATATAGGAACAATTTCGTTACTGTGCAGAAAGTTCTGCTGCGGATACATACTGTGTATCAAGATAAATTGTGGTTTCAGCATTTGTGCTCTTGTCCTTGACAATTACATACGGTCTTACATATGCAC
>NZ_FNWV01000031.1 GCF_900108555.1 Ruminococcus flavefaciens | reverse complement strand
TTCAGAAGTAAAAAGGAAAAGCCCTCGACCGATTAGTACTCGCAAGCTGAACGTGTCACCACGCTTACACTTTGAGCCTATCAAACTCATAGTCTTTGAGAGGTCTTACTCTTACGAAGGGATATCTTATCTTAAGGTCGGCTTCACGCTTAGATGCCTTCAGCGTTTATCCGTTCCGCACTTAGCTGCCCAGCTGTGCCATTGGCATGACAACTGGTGCACCAGCGGTGCGTCCATCCCGGTCCTCTCGTACTAGGGACAGCTCCTTTCAAATATCCTACGCCCACGACAGATAGGGACCGAACTGTCTCACGACGTTCTGAACCCAGCTCGCGTACCGCTTTAATTGGCGAACAGCCAAACCCTTGGGACCGAATTCAGCCCCAGGATGCGATGAGCCGACATCGAGGTGCCAAACCTCCCCGTCGATGTGGACTCTTGGGGGAGATCAGCCTGTTATCCCCAGGGTAGCTTTTATCCGTTGAGCGACGGCATTTCCACTCACATACCGCCGGATCACTAACTCCAACTTTCGTTACTGCTCGACCCGTCAGTCTCGCAGTTAGGCTCGCTTTTGCGTTTACACTCAAAAGCATGGTTTCCATCCATGCTGAGCGAACCTTTGAGCGCCTCCGTTACCTTTTAGGAGGCGACCGCCCCAGTCAAACTGCCCACCTAACAATGTCCCCTGACTTGATTCAAAGCCACAGGTTAGAATTCCAGCACCTCAAGAGTGGTATCCCAAGGTCGACTCCATAAAGGCTGACGCCCTTACTTCCCAGTCTCCCACCTATCCTGTACATGAAATACCGAAATTCAATATTAAGCTACAGTGAAGCTCCATGGGGTCTTTCCGTCTAGTCGCGGGTAACCGGCATCTTCACCGGTACTACAATTTCGCCGGGCGGGTTGTTGAGACAGTGCCCAAATCGTTACACCATTCGTGCGGGTCAGAACTTACCTGACAAGGAATTTCGCTACCTTAGGACCGTTATAGTTACGGCCGCCGTTTACCGGGGCTTCAATTCAGAGCTTGCACTCCTCCTCTTAACCTTCCGGCACCGGGCAGGTGTCACCCCATATACGTCATCTTTCGATTTAGCATAGAGCTGTGTTTTTGCTAAACAGTCGCTTGGGCCTATTCTCTGCGGCTCTTATAGAGCACCCCTTCTCCCTAAGTTACGGGGTCAACTTGCCGAGTTCCTTAACAACCCTTCTCCCGTTGGCCTTAGAATCTTCTTCCTGTCTACCTGTGTCGGTTTGCGGTACGGGCTCCATCTTCTATACACACAGCTTTTCTCGCCTTCTTCCAAGTTTACTTCCCGCTCATTCGCAGTCCCTTACGACCGAGGCAACCAACGCTCGGCTAAACCCTTCAAAAGTGTCCCTGTGCTTAAATCTATGGAGGCTACGGAATTTCTACCGTATGTGCATCGGCTACGCCTTTCGGCCTTACCTTAGCTCCCGGCTTACTAGAAGCGGACGAACCTTCCTTCTAAAACCTTAGACTTTCGGCCATTATGATTCTCACATAATTCTCGCTACTCATTCCGGCATTCTCACTTGTATGAAGTCCACCAGTGCTTCCGCTCTGACTTCGCCCCTCATACAACGCTCCCCTACCCCTGTACATTGCTGTACAAGCCCAAGCTTCGGTATAGATTTTAGCCCCGTTGAATTTTCGGCGCAGAGTCACTCGACCAGTGAGCTATTACGCACTCTTTTAATGAGTGGCTGCTTCTAAGCCAACATCCTGGTTGTCTATGCAACTCCACATCCTTCTCCACTTAAATCTATTTCGGGACCTTAGCTGTGGGTCTGGGCTGTTTCCCTTTTGACCACGAGACTTATCTCACGTAGTCTGACTGCTGTACATCAATTATCCGGCATTCTTAGTTTGATATGGTTCAGTAACCTCTCGGCCCCTAGCCAATTCAGTGCTTTACCTCCGGTAATCTAATACAACGCTAGCCCTAAAGCTATTTCGGGGAGAACCAGCTATATCCGGGTTCGATTGGAATTTCTCCGCTAGCCACACCTCATCCGCCACCTTTTCAACGGGGGTCGGTTCGGCCCTCCATGGAGCTTTACCTCCACTTCAGCCTGGACATGGCTAGGTCACCCGGTTTCGGGTCTATGGCATACAACTTGTCGCCCTATTAAGACTTGCTCTCGCTTCGGCTCCACACCTTAAGTGCTTAACCTTGCTGCATACCATAACTCGCCGGACCATTCTACAAAAGGTACCATATCACACGTTAATGTGCTCTATGTGCTTGTAAGCACAGGGTTTCAGGTTCTCTTTCACTCCCCTCCCGGGGTTCTTTTCACCTTTCCTTCACAGTACTTATTCTCTATCGGTCATTGGGTAGTATTTAGGCTTGGAGGGTGGTCCCCCCGACTTCCCACCGGGTTTCACGTGTCCGGCGGTACTCTGGATCCTGCTCGCTGTTTTTGAATTTCGCCTACGCGACTCTCACGCTCTCTGATCACTTTTCCCAAAGTGTTCGGCTATCCTCTAACAATACTAAATGCAGTCCGTAACCCCATAAGAATTGCTTCCTATGGTTTGGCCTCTTTCCCGTTCGCTCGCCACTACTTAGGAAATCTCGGTTGATTTCTCTTCCTCGCCCTACTTAGATGTTTCAGTTCAGGCGGTTTCCCTCGTATACCTATTTTATTCAGTATACGATAGCTGAGGTTTGCTCAGCTGGATTGCTCCATTCGGAAATCTGCGGATCAATGTGTACTTACCACTCCCCGCAGCTTATCGCAGTTAATCACGTCCTTC
>NZ_FNWV01000026.1 GCF_900108555.1 Ruminococcus flavefaciens | reverse complement strand
CCGTTATCATCAGCCTTTACTGTCTGTACAGGTGTTGTTGTGCCCGGATTCGGATTGTCACCGAGACCGTTCTCGTAAACTCTTACGCTCTTTACATTAGCAGATCCGTTTGATCTGTAACCTTCGATATTGAGTGATACTTCGTAAAGTGTACCTGACATATCGAGGCCTGCCTTTGACCATGCATCAAAGTGCTTGCCGACATGGATAGTACCGCTCATCTTGTTCATCTGGTTATTAGCTGAACCGCTTGTTTTACGAATGCTCCAGTACTGTGGGAATGTTGCTGTACCGTCAAGTGATGGCTGGTTGTAACGCATTGTCTTAGCAATGTCGTATGTGTTTCCGTCAAGAGTTACTGTACCCTTGCTCTCTGCACCGTTTCCGGGTGGTCTCCAATCGCCCCAGCCTTCAACGATGTAATATTCCATAAGAGGATTTCTTGTCCAGCCGTATACGCACATATACGAGTTTCCTCTTGGAGTGTACTCAACGTCATAAGTAAGAGTGATATCAGAGCCTATGCTCTTATAATTCTGCTTCTTACTGTCATAGTTCTTGCCCATACGAGCAAGGAAGTTCTCAATGTTGCTCCATGAGCAGGTAAATGATCCTGCGCTTGGCTGCATTGAAACCTGACCTTGACCATTCTGATTCCACATTTCATAGTCGTATCCGCCGATATTACCTCTCTGCTGTGCATCAGCAGCATTAGCAACTGTGGAATGAACTACAGGATTACTTGCAGCGATCATCATAGCAGTCGTACCTGCACATATGATCTTCTTGAAAATGCCCTTTTTCATGTAAATCATTCCTCGCTTTCTATAAACTTGTCAATCCGATTTTAAGGAAGATCACAAAAGTCAACTCCTCTTTTGTTTACGCTCTCTTCCTTTTTTATTGTATATATTCTACAATAGTTTTATCATTTTTTCAAGTCATTTTTTGCTAATAGTTAGGCGTTTCTTTTCATTTTTACATATTTTAGACATAAAATCAGAAAAAACAGCCTCGCAAAAGCGAAGCTGTTTTAAAAATATCATTTAAAATTACTTAGTTATTAAAAGATTTACTCTCTATCAGTTCTATAAATTCAGCTTTGGGTATTAGTTTTGAAAAATAATATCCCTGCAAATAATTGCAGCCGATTTTTTTCAGTATATTTATCTGCGCTTCGGTCTCTACCCCCTCCATGAGTGATTTTCTCTCCATTTTGTGTACCATTTCGACCAGCGTAACAAGCAATGTCATTCCAAGCTCACTCTTTTCCGCATTCCAAAGGATGCTCTTGTCGAGCTTTATAATATCCACTCCAAGAGAGAAAAGCGAAGTCATATTTGAATAACCTGTTCCGTAGTCATCGATTGAAAAATGAAATCCCTGCTGTTTAAGTCGATCTATTACCTCTGCAAGATGAGTATAATCCTTAGCGGCAACCGATTCCGTTATCTCAAAGTTTATCCTGTTCTTCGGAGCGTTTTCAGCTTCGACAACACTGCTGATATATTCTACAAAGCCTTCCTTCATACATTCCTGTACCGAAAGATTTACATTTATACAATCCATACCGTTATTTTTGGGTATGCCTGTAGCAATAAATCTGCAAACCTCTCTAAGTACAAACTCATCGATATGGTCTATGATACCAAGCTGTTCAGCAACAGGAATAAATTCATCAGGATATATCAATCCAAGCTCTCTATCATTCATACGCAGAAGTGCTTCTGCACCATGAAGCTTTTTATCAATGCTGTATATGGGCCGATAATATACCTCAAAGCTTCCGTTTTCAAGTCCGCCAGTAACTGCTTTTTCGACTGCGGCACGACGTATCACCCAATCAAGCGATCTGCCGTCTATAAGCCTTTCCTGCACACGTTCGGGTATTGGACACTCTGTTATATATTTTACATCTTCTGCATTTTTTGCACGTTCGGGTACAGGAACAAGCAGTATTTTTGAAGTAAGGAAAATATCCGTTCCGTTTATGTTCCAAGCTTTTTCAAAGCGTTCAAGAACAGTATTTGCGAGATCATGAACACCTTCATCAGAATAATTGTAAAGTGTAAGTGCAAATCTTCCGTGTCCCATGTAATATATAAAATGACGTTTTACAACAGTTCCAAGATAATCGGAAACTGAACGTATTATGATATCTCTGTTCATTTTACCATAAACAACAGTATTTGCAGTTTTATCAAAGCGTATACATCGTATTATCATTATCTGTACAGGTATACGGTTCTTGAGTGTTGCTGTCAGATCTACGGAAAAAGCGGCGGAGTTATAAGCATTGAGCTCAACATCTTTACGGTCATCTTCATTTTCTATAAAAAGAAGTACTCCAGAAAAGCCTACAGCTTCAAATAAGATCACTACACGAAAATCCATATTAAAAAGCTGTATTATTACTCCGCTTGCTACAAGTAAAAAACAAACGGCAATAGAGCGTTTTCGGCTTTTGGTAAGAATATTCCATGACTTCATTATAAGTATAAATGCTGCAATGGTCCATAGGGCGGATAATACATAAATGAATACATATTCTCCCCATGCCCTGTGAAAGAGCCTCTCTCTTGTATAATACCAGCACCAGTTAGTTATAGGATTAAGAGCGATCACAAGTTCTGCAAACATAACTACTGCCCACGGCACAATATTACATACATATATTAAGGCTGATTCGGACGATCGTTTGCGAAATCCTATTCTTACAGATCTTCCTACAACGAATGACAGGTAATAAAACAATACCGGTGCAATCAGACTGTGGCTAAGGAAATACACATACTTTGAAGCGCGTGAAATAAAGAAATAACGCTCAGAAATCATAATATGCTCCGCAGTGCGTATATTAACGATCTCACAAATGGCGTTAACAGAAAGCAGTGAAAGAAGCAGTATAAATATCTTGTTCTGTAGTTTGCCTGTATGACTGTCCATTATCGTATAAACAAGATTTGCAAGACATATCAGCAAAGCAGAAACAGCTATACCGAAACCAAAATCAGTATAAATAACCATTAATATCCCCCCTGGCTATTTAAAATATAAAAAGCTGCAATCAATAATAAAATGCACAGTTGGGTACGTTGCTAAATCATGTTAACGAATTACAAGATTTTTTTAATTATATCATAATTTTGTGTATATTGTCATTTTTTGAATGTTTGATGTAACACATCGCACTCACATAAGAAATATAATTAACTTGACAATGACTGACAAAAATCCGAAACGTTAAGACAGATATTACAATTTTTTTCTGCGTTTTATGAACAAAACGCTTTAAAATAGTCATGATAATACAAAGTTTGATATTATTTTAAGTTCAATTCATTATCAGGCAATTTTATGTTAAATATAAATTTACTTTTTGGATAAATAAAATTTTCCTATTTTTTTCGTAATATAAAACAAAACCACCCGTTTCACGAGTGGTTTTGATGAATATAATTATCCCAATGTCTCAACAAGTCCTAAAAGATACTTCTGTATTTGCAGAGCATCGCCGTTCGTAAGACCTTTGCTGCTTGTATCAACATCAGCATTTGCTATTCCCTGCTGTGTCACTGCATTTTTATCAGTACCGTTCAGTCCGTATTTGTTTGGATTTGCAAGTATCTGCATTATAAGTACGATATCAGCCATATCAACTTCACCATCGCAGTTGGCATCACCATGCTTTGTAGGCGAAGGTAAAGCAGAAACAGTGGTAGTAGTTGTTATAACAGTTGTGGTAGCAGTTGTTGTAGATGTGACAGTAGGAAGCGGATCTTTTTCAATCTCGCGGATAATAATATAATTGATATTTATCGCCTTATCAGCTGAACGGAAATTAAGTTCAAGCTTACCGTTTTTAACAGTAACCTCGCCTTTTGTCACTGTTGAGCCGTTGGTAGCGCAGTTTTCTGCTATAACAACCTGTTCATTACTGCCATAATTAGCATAAACCGTAGGAGATGTTGAGCAGCTCCACGGATCACTGAAGCACATTTCTACCGAATATTTTCCGTTTGGAAGTGTAAATCCATAGTCTATATGACGCTCGATATTATTTTCATACTGGTTTTTAGTATAACGGAATGAGGAATTCTTTGCTCTGCCATCTCCTGTATTTCTTTCGTCGCACCATGTGTTTGCAGTGTAAAGACCTGAACTGTTTGTACTGCCATTGTACTGATCTGTGGGATCGTCAATAAGTCCCCATTCTGCTCCTGTTACTTCATCGTATCCGTAAAGCTGCTCAGTAACACTGTTATAGTAACCAAGCTTATCCGAGCCTGTTACAGTATATGGATTATGGTCGCCGCAGTCAACAAAATAAGCAATGCTGCTGTCGTATTCGTAAAGCGGCTTAACAGCTGTCATGTAGATGAAATCGCAGACCTTTGCTGATTCTTCGTTATTTTCGGACGAAAATCCAATTGTAACTACATCGTATTCAGTTCCGTCAGCAGTAATATGCTCGGCATACTTTTCGATGATATCAGGTGGGAGCATGATATTTACATCATAAACATCTTCCGTGCCTGTATTTTTAAGAGTTCCGCTGTAAAGGATAGAATCGCCAATAGTTATGCGTATTGTTTTATTGTTATCGGACTTGCGGAATTTTACAGTCAGGTAATTATAATCAGCTTCCTTGTCGATAGCCATACGGTAATTGAAGTAACCTCCGCTCTTGGCATAACGATAGGTACTGTCATCAGTAACGCCCTGTGTGTTCACCTCATGCATATTATGGAGGTTATCGTTCTCGTACTGTCCATACCCCGGCTGTACAGTATCTGTTACTACCTTCTTTGAACGAACAGGTCTGTCAACGGCAGTACTGCTGCTCTGGAAGTTCCAATAAATACCGTATCTCTGCTGATACTGCTTATAATGAGGAGTGAAAGTCAGATCATGGTCTGTACCTTTGAGTGTGAACTTTAAAGAATTTGCATCTTTTACAAGATGATCGTTAATATCCGCCATAAAGGTATTAACAGTAGTATTGTTATCGGAAATACGGATATTTTCGGAAGGTGTAATTGCTTCTTTAGGGATAGTTACCCACATTCCCGTTGAGCTTGTAGTCATATCCTGCTTGCCAAGCTCTGCACTAAGTACAACAGGACCGTATTTAAATCCGTAGACAGTATTTTTGTCGGGAAGCGGATATGCTTTTACAGCCTCAGGTATAGTCAGTTCAATAACATCACCTGTTTTAAACTCACCCGTTACCTGTGCATAGCCGTTTACAGTCTTATAGGAACACTTCTCACCATCGACCTTAACAGTCATATTTCCTGCTTTCCAGTCAGGAATACGAAAACGGAAGTCAACAGCTCCGCTGCCTTCAATGGTAAACTTTGTAGTATCACCATCAGGAATAGTGCTTTCCTGAGTTATTTTCATATTCTTGTCAGCCCAGCTGAGAATAGAGCTCTGATACATATTTACATATAAAGTATCATCACTATGCATATAGATCGTATCGCCAAGCTTTGTAAAGCTCTCCATACCACTTCCTGTACAGCACCAGAAATGATTGAACGGCGAACTGTACACCTTGAAATAGCCTGTAGCCATAGGCTGGAAATAAGTGGTCATACCTGTTTCGGGATTTTGAGACGAAAGAATGGAATTATAATATGTATTCTCGTAAAAGTCCATGTACTTGCTGTCCCCTGTTATCTTGAACAGCTCGCGGCTGAGCTTTAACATATTATATGAATTACAGGTCTCGCAGTTGCAGTTTGTGCGTTCCTTGTCAAGTACATCGTCCATGCCGAAATGTTCCCACTCACTGTTTCCGCCTGTGATGTAGGTGTGGTGAGTATTGACCATTTCCCAGAATGCCTCGGCATATTCCAGATAGCGTGAAGCATCTATTTTCTCGCCATTGACAGTTTTGCCGTCAAGTGCGATATAACGCTTTAATGCTCCGAGAAACTTAGGAATAGTAGTATTGGCGTGCTTATTGTTGAGCACGTTTGCTCCACCCTTTAGCACTGCTTCATGGAGATTTGTCTCATCAAAATAGTGCGCGGCAACGGCGTGTTCGTGCTTTCCTGTAATCAAATACAAGTCATACAGACAGTCATTCATTCCGCCGTATTCGATCGAAAGTACTGTATTGTGCTTTTGCTGATTCCAGGTTTTGCAGCGGTTGTACACCCAGTCGCCCAAGTCCGAGCCAAGATCCTTCGCAGTCGCATAGCCTGTTGCATTGTAAATATCAACTATTCCTGCGATCAGCTTATGCATAGTGTACCATGGCACCCATGCTTCATTGATGATATTGGATTTGCCAGCTTCGATATTGTCGAACTGTACTTCAACGCTTGTTCCGCTTGGGTGTGCAGCTGCCCAGACAAATCCTGATTTGCCCTTTGAGTTTTTCTGACACTCACGCATACCGTCAATAAGCGTTGTCATCTTTGACTTTATGGTATTGCGCTGTTCCTCAGTTATGTCGGGATGCTGATAAGCCTGCGCCAATGCAGTGAGATAATGACCAATAGCATGACCTGCAATATTGGTGTTTTCCCAGCCTCCGTACCGCTTTGCGCCTTTGGTATTTAGTCCTGCGTTTTCGCGGAAGCCTGCAAGAAGCCTATCGTTATCAAACGAAAGCAGGTACTTGATCTCCTGAGCAAAGGCGTTTACGCTGTACTCGTCGGTCATTGTGATATCAGAGAGGCTGAAATCACTAATTTTCATGTCCTCTGCTGCAGCAGCTGAAGTTTTCCATACTGATAGGTCTGCATTGGTAAACATCAGTGCAGCAGCAATTCCAAATGATGTCATACGTGAGGGAAGTTTTGATAACATATGGAATTCCTCCTTAAATTTTAATATCCACTATTATTTTATAACACAAACGTACAGATTACAACCCATAAAAATACACAAAAGGTTGAATTTATTTTGTAATTTCCAATTTTTTTGTATTTATATTAAAAAAACAGCAGTCGGCAGACTGCTGTTTTTCATATCATTAATATTTTCTTTTCTACTGCTTTCTTTTTTGAGAGTAATATAATACTTCACCATATATCAGCGGAATGAAAACAGAAACAACCAATATCACAAAGGCTGCGATAAAGTATCCGAGTAATGCTGCGATAAATCCAAGAATTCCACAGAATATCAGTACAAATCCTCCGAAACGATGAGTTCTGTCCCATATCTCATCACTTGACATAATATGAGGTGTACGTATTCCGACTATCCAGTTTTTCCTTATCTTTGGCATATAATTGCCAAGAATGATCAAAATAACTGAAACTATAATACATACGAAAAGGCGGATATCTTTTAGCTTCCCAAGAGCTGCCAGTAAAATCATTCCCTGAGCTAAAAAAAGCGTAAACGGGAATATAATTTGTACTATAGGGATAAGTTTTCCGACATTACGTTTCTTTTCAAGCCACCTCAAGTAAATACAGTTCAAAAAAGTAACAGCCGTGAATATAAGTGGTATGCCAAATACAGCGAACGCTTTGGGAGCTGTATCTGATACATTCGATTTCATATCCCAGTTAGTAACTACTCTGTCTGGAAGTCTATTATAAACCAATACTCCGGGAATAATTGCGCAAAGGCACAGAATCACAGTAAAAATATCACTCTTTTTCAGATTTTTCATCATTTTGTACCTCCTTTTCAGTTTTGTCAGTGGTAAACTGAGAAACCCATAAAAGTATCTCCTCAAAAACAGAAGTGTTGAGAGAGTAATATATAAAATTCTTTTCTTTTGTTTCGTATATAAGGTCTGCATTTTTCAGCTGTTTCAGATGATACGATACAGTTGCACCTGTCATATCAAAATGCGAAGCTATATCGCCTGCCGAAAGCCGCCCCTTTCTCAGCATGGAAAGTATCTCACGCCTAACAGGATCTGACAGAGCTTTGAATGTTTCAGGAAATCCCATTTTCCGCTCCTTTCTGTAAGATAAGAATATTATTTAAGTGTATAAGCTGTGTTTTATAAATATAATGCTTTGAGTAAAATATCATATTTGCCTTTTATGTGTTATTGGAAGCGATAAAAAAATAAGATCAGCCGAAAGTATAGCTGTTATGACTACCGCGCCTAAGTAGTCTCCAGGTACTGATTCACCTTTATAGAGTGAAACGCTGTCAGTAAGGCAGATAGGCAGATTATTTTTTATTTTACTGTACATTCCTAAAAGCGATATTACGAAATACACTGCTCCTGTACAGAGCATGACCTGTATGCCCGAATTTGTAAATGATGAGAAAAATACTATAATACTTATCATAAATACGCCGAAAAGCCACCAGCAGAATGCAGCAAAAAACAATTCTTTGACAACTGAGTTATCCCAATAAAAATCGCTGTAAAAATAAGTGATCCCGTAACACAGCCATATACCAATGCTCCATGTAAGAAGCATAACAGCAAGTTTTGAAAGCACAACAGAACTGCGTGACAGCCCTTTTGTAAGCAGTGGGATAAGTGTACCTTTTGAGTATTCTGATGTATATATGCCGCTAAATATAATAAGCGTTACTATCAATACAGTTGATGCGTTCTTTGCGAACTGCGACCAGGAATCGACCGCACTTACTTTTACAGCATTTAAAGTTATCCCCTGACTTGCAAACTCATCGGACATCTTCTCCAAAAGCAGAGGAGTCAGTTTGGCGATCGCAGGATTCATAATACCAACTAAAATAAATACTCCCAGCAGTATCATAAGACGCTTTGTTCTGATAAGCTCTTTTATTTCCTTTTTAAAGAAGGCTTTAAACCCTTTCATTTACCGATCACCTCCATGAAAAGATCTTCAAGATCGGCTTCATGCCTTTCAAGACAAGTTATCGGTATCATCTGAGCGGAAATGAATGCCATAAGGTCGGCACATTCTTTATCAGAAGCGTTCGGAACAATAATACCTGTATCTGTTTCTTTCCCTTTTGGAAAAGCAGACAATACTCTTTTTATATCTTCTGTATGTGCAAGAGTAAGATCAAGAGCCGTATTTCTCCTTTTTGCGTGTATATCTTCAAGGCTTCCGGAGAATACAGTCTTTCCGCCCTCAAGAAAAGCTACACGGCTGCATACTCTTTCCACATCTGAAAGAATATGTGTAGAGAATATCACCGATGTACGCTCCTTAGCAGCACTTATTATATCAAGTATATCTTTTCTGCCCACAGGATCAAGTGCAGATGTAGGCTCATCACAAATGAGAAGTTTTGGACTGTTGATCAGTGCCTGTGCTATGCCAAGTCTCTGCTTCATACCTCGTGAATAGCCTTTAATACGATGCTTTTCTTTATCGAGTCCTACAAGTTCAAGAAGCTCGGAGATACGCTTTTTTAGCTCGGTCTTCCCTACTCCGGATATCTCACCGCATAGCATAAGATATTCCCGTGCATTCATATAACCATAAAACTCAGGAACATCAGGTAAAAATCCAATACTACAGCTTTTAGGGACACAGCCATAGCTGATTTTTTCGCCGCAGACATTTATCTCGCCGTCATCTGTCTTTAAAAGCCCAAGTATGGCTCGCATAGTTGTAGTTTTGCCTGCACCATTTCTGCCAATAAAGCCGAATACACAATTTTCAGGTACAGAAAAGCTCACACCGTCAAGTACTTTTTTACTGCCAAAACTCTTTTTTATTTCTTTTACTTCAAGCACATTCATTTCAGTCATCTTCCTTGCCGAAAACAAAATAGATTATTGGTCCTATAAATTCCATACCTATTATTGCAACGATAAGCCACAATGCCCGATTTCCGCGTTTATAGTTATCATGTTTCAGAATATGGTAAATCGTATAGCCGAGCAGTAACAACTGTACTATAATAAGCGGAATAAGAAGCGGTAAATATTCTTTGATATTGATATTCATAAATGATCCCCCTTAATCAAGTATTTAGAAATCTTTCAATTTAGATTAATTTCTAAATAGATTATAGCACCAAAAGCACCACTTGTCAAGAGGAATTTAGAAATTTTTCTAAATTCCTATTAAAAAAATGATCGTCGCTATGGACGATCATTTTTACTTGATATAAGATAATTATAAAGACTTTTCATCACCAAGGAGATATCTTTGTATCTTTAATGCATCGCTGACTGTAAGTCCCTTTACACCTTCATCGACATCACCGTTTTCAATTCCCTGAAGAGTAATGTGGAGATTGCTGCTGCCATTGATACCGTACTTGTTTGGATTAGCGAGTGCCTGCATGATAAGCACAACATCGCCCATATCAACAGTACCGTCGCAGTTGGCATCGCCCTTGACTGTGTTATTTTTATACTCTTCATCAGTTATTTTGTACTCGAACGAAGCTGTCTTTTCTTTTCCGTCGTCTTCATAATCGAATACAAGATATGCATTGCCGCTCTTGTTGGACTCAAAGGTGAAGATAATATTCTTGTTTTCATCGATCACTCTGTCAATTAGTCTGAGGTTTTCAGCTCTATATGTGATCTTATCAAGCTCAATGTTCTTTGCAGTGATAACGATTGGCTCATACATCTTGTATTTATCATAGCCTTCGTCTGTTATGCTTGGAGCATTTTCTCTTGGAGCTTCTTCATCAGTGATTTTATACTCAAATGAAGCGTTCTTTTCTTTTCCGTCGTCTTCATAATCAAAGACAAGATATGCATTGCCGCTCTTATTTGACTCAAAGGTGAAGATAATATTCTTGTTTTCATCGATCACTCTGTCAATAAGTCTGAGGTTTTCGGCTCTATATGTGATCTTATCAAGCTC